>NZ_CP071139.1:5207500-6479305 GCF_017639205.1 Streptomyces nojiriensis
CTGACCTTAGCCAAACTCCGAATGCCGGTAAGTGAGAGCACGGCAGTGAGACTGTGGGGGATAAGCTCCATGGTCGAGAGGGAAACAGCCCAGAGCATCGACTAAGGCCCCTAAGCGTACGCTAAGTGGGAAAGGATGTGGAGTCGCAGAGACAACCAGGAGGTTGGCTTAGAAGCAGCCACCCTTGAAAGAGTGCGTAATAGCTCACTGGTCAAGTGATTCCGCGCCGACAATGTAGCGGGGCTCAAGCGTACCGCCGAAGTCGTGTCATTGCAGCAATAGGGCCAACGCCTGCTGTGATGGGTAGGGGAGCGTCGTGTGCCGGGTGAAGCAGCAGCGGAAGCTAGTTGTGGACGGTTCACGAGTGAGAATGCAGGCATGAGTAGCGATACACACGTGAGAAACGTGTGCGCCGATTGACTAAGGGTTCCTGGGTCAAGCTGATCTGCCCAGGGTAAGTCGGGACCTAAGGCGAGGCCGACAGGCGTAGTCGATGGACAACCGGTTGATATTCCGGTACCCGCTTTGAAACGCCCAATATCGAATCAGGCGATGCTAAGTCCGTGAAGCCGTTCCGGACCCTTCGGGGAAAGGAAAGTGGTGGAGCCGACGAACCAGACTTGTAGTAGGTAAGCGATGGGGTGACGCAGGAAGGTAGTCCAGCCCGGGCGGTGGTAGTCCCGGGGTAAGGGTGTAGGCCGAGGGGTAGGCAAATCCGTCCCTCATTAAGGCTGAGACCTGATGCCGAGCCGATTGTGGTGAAGTGGATGATCCTATGCTGTCGAGAAAAGCCTCTAGCGAGTTTCATGGCGGCCCGTACCCTAAACCGACTCAGGTGGTCAGGTAGAGAATACCGAGGCGTTCGGGTGAACTATGGTTAAGGAACTCGGCAAAATGCCCCCGTAACTTCGGGAGAAGGGGGGCCATCACTGGTGATCGGACTTGCTCCGTGAGCTGGGGGTGGCCGCAGAGACCAGCGAGAAGCGACTGTTTACTAAAAACACAGGTCCGTGCGAAGCCGTAAGGCGATGTATACGGACTGACGCCTGCCCGGTGCTGGAACGTTAAGGGGACCGGTTAGTGACCTTTCGGGGTTGCGAAGCTGAGAACTTAAGCGCCAGTAAACGGCGGTGGTAACTATAACCATCCTAAGGTAGCGAAATTCCTTGTCGGGTAAGTTCCGACCTGCACGAATGGCGTAACGACTTCTCGACTGTCTCAACCATAGGCCCGGTGAAATTGCACTACGAGTAAAGATGCTCGTTTCGCGCAGCAGGACGGAAAGACCCCGGGACCTTTACTACAGTTTGATATTGGTGTTCGGTTCGGCTTGTGTAGGATAGGTGGGAGACTTTGAAGCAGCCACGCCAGTGGTTGTGGAGTCGCCGTTGAAATACCACTCTGGTCGTGCTGGATGTCTAACCTCGGTCCGTGATCCGGATCAGGGACAGTGTCTGATGGGTAGTTTAACTGGGGCGGTTGCCTCCCAAAGGGTAACGGAGGCGCCCAAAGGTTCCCTCAGCCTGGTTGGCAATCAGGTGTTGAGTGTAAGTGCACAAGGGAGCTTGACTGTGAGACCGACGGGTCGAGCAGGGACGAAAGTCGGGACTAGTGATCCGGCGGTGGCTTGTGGAAGCGCCGTCGCTCAACGGATAAAAGGTACCCCGGGGATAACAGGCTGATCTTCCCCAAGAGTCCATATCGACGGGATGGTTTGGCACCTCGATGTCGGCTCGTCGCATCCTGGGGCTGGAGTCGGTCCCAAGGGTTGGGCTGTTCGCCCATTAAAGCGGTACGCGAGCTGGGTTTAGAACGTCGTGAGACAGTTCGGTCCCTATCCGCTGTGCGCGTAGGAATATTGAGAAGGGCTGTCCCTAGTACGAGAGGACCGGGACGGACGAACCTCTGGTGTGCCAGTTGTCCTGCCAAGGGCATGGCTGGTTGGCTACGTTCGGGAGGGATAACCGCTGAAAGCATCTAAGCGGGAAGCCTGCTTCAAGATGAGTATTCCCACCTCCTTGAGAGGGTAAGGCTCCCAGTAGACGACTGGGTTGATAGGCCAGATGTGGAAGCCCGGTAACGGGTGAAGCTGACTGGTACTAATAGGCCGAGGGCTTGTCCTCAGTTGCTCGCGTCCACTGTGTTAGTTCTGAAATAACGAACAGCTGTGTCAACACCAGCGTGTTCAAATTTCATAGTGTTTCGGTGGTCATAGCGTTAGGGAAACGCCCGGTTACATTCCGAACCCGGAAGCTAAGCCTTTCAGCGCCGATGGTACTGCAGGGGGGACCCTGTGGGAGAGTAGGACGCCGCCGAACAATCATTGTGGGAAAGCCCCGCACCTTATGGTGCGGGGCTTTTCTGCGTTCTGGGGCCGGGTCCGGCCGGACCGGCCTCGATCGCCCCGGCCGGCGCCTCCCGGCTGTCGTCCGAATGGCCGCAGCAGCCCGGTGACGCGTCATCGGCGGCCCG
This sequence comes from Streptomyces nojiriensis, assembly GCF_017639205.1. Classification (NCBI taxonomy): domain Bacteria; kingdom Bacillati; phylum Actinomycetota; class Actinomycetes; order Kitasatosporales; family Streptomycetaceae; genus Streptomyces; species Streptomyces nojiriensis. The sequence continues at coordinate 5,209,973 of NZ_CP071139.1, forward strand.
GCGAGACGGGCCCTACGTCCCTTTAGTTCGTACTGTGGGGGTATGGGCTACGACCTCGTCATCTTCGACAACGACGGCGTGCTGGTGGACAGCGAGCCGCTCGCCAACAGCATCCTCGCCGGGTACCTGACCGAGCTGGGGCACCCGACCACCTACGAGGAGTCGGTCCGCGACTACATGGGGTCCGCCGTGCACCGGGTGCACGACCTCGTCGTCGAGCGGACCGGGCAGCAGCTGCCGGCCGACTTCGACGAGACCCTGCACGCGCGGACCGTCGCCGCGTTCGAGCAGGAGCTGAAGCCCGTCCCCGGCGTGGAGGAGGTGCTGGGGGCGTTGACCGCGCAGGGGGTCGGGTACTGCCTGGCCTCCTCCGGGAGCCACGACCGGATCCGGGTCGGGCACCGGGTGGCCGGGCTCGACGGGTGGTTCGAGGAGGAGTGGATCTTCAGCGCGCAGGACGTGGGCCAGGGGAAGCCGGCTCCCGACCTGTACCTGCACGCGGCCTCGCAGATGGGCGTGGAGCCCGCCCGGTGCGTCGTCATCGAGGACAGTCCGCTCGGTGTCCAGGCCGCCGTCGCCGCGGGCATGGACGTGTACGCGTTCACGGCGATGCTGCCCGCCGACCGGCTCCCCGGGGCCACCGGGCACTTCGGTGACATGAAGCAGCTCACCGGACTGCTCGGGCTGGAGGCCGGACTGGGTATGTGATCTCTCTACCCACGGGTAGCCCGTGGCCCTACGCTGACCCGCCATGACGGATGATGTGCGGCTGCGGCGCGGCCGCGGCGCTCTGGGGTTCAGTTTCTTCGTGCAAGGCGTCGCCTTCGCGCTGCTCGTGACGCGGATCCCGGCCATCCAGGACCGGTACGGGATATCCGACGGCCTGCTGCCCGCCTTCCTCGCGGCGGTGCCGGTCCTCGCGGGGGCGTCGAGCGTGGCCACCGAGCACCTGGTGAAACGGGTGCCGCCCAGCGTCGTACTGCGGTGGGCGCAGCCGCTGGTGCTGCTGTCCCTGCTGGCCGTCGGGGCCGGCGGCCAGATGTGGCACGTGGCGGTGGCGCTGGGGGCGTTCGGGCTGTCGGTGGGTGCGCTGGACGCCTCGATGAACATGCTCGGGGTCAGCCTGCAGCGGGCGTACGGGCGGAGCATCATGCTGGGCTTCCACGCCGCGTACAGCCTCGGCGGGATCCTGGGGGCCTCGGCCGCGTGGGCGGGCGCGCACTGGCAGCTCAACCTCTTCGTCAGCTATCTGCCGGCCGTGGCCGTACTGCTGCCGCTGGCGCTGCTGGGGAGCCGGCGCTACGTCGACGGGACGGCGGGTCAGGGGGAGACCGGCGGGAAGGGAGCGGGGGCCGGCGGGTTCAAGCTGTTGCTGCCGCTCTGCCTGGTGATGGCGTGCGCGTACATCGGGGACTCCACGGTGGCGAACTGGAGTGCCAAGTACCTCCAGGACGTGCTCGGGAGCTCGGAGCAGATGGCGACCGTCCCCTACAACGTGTACATGGTGACCACCCTCGTGGGGCGGGCCGTCGGGGACCTGGGCGTGCGGCGCTTCGGGGCGGCGGCCGTGGTGCGGGCCGGGACGCTGGTGGCGGCCGCCGGGTTCGCCGTGGTGGCGGCGGCGCCGGGGGCGTGGGTGGGGATGCTGGGATTCACGCTGCTGGGCATCGGGCTGTGCGTGATCGTGCCGCAGACCTTCGCCGCCGCGGGACGCCTGTTCCCGGGGGCGTCCGACACGGCCGTCGCGCGGCTCAACATCTTCAACTACGTCGGCTTCCTGATCGGGTCTCCGCTCGTCGGGGCGGTCGGCGACGCCTGGAGCTACCGGGGCGCGATGCTGGTGCCGATGGCGCTGGTCCTGGTGACACTCTTCCAAGCCCGCTCGTTCGGCTCCGAGGGCGCCCGATACGGTGTCCGGCATGAGCGGCGAGCCGGTGACCGGGCTGTTGATGTGGGACGAGGCGGTAACGGGGTATGACTTCGGACCGAGCCATCCGATGGACCCGGTGCGCCTGGCGCTGACCATGGGCCTGGTGCGGGCCTTCGGGCTGGACCGGGCGATGGAGGTGCGGGCGGCGCCCGCGGCCGGGGATTCGACGCTGCGGCTCGTCCATCGGGAGGACTACGTGGCCGCGGTGCGCGCGGTGTCCGCCAACCCGGGGGTCGCGGACGGTTCGTACGGTCTGGGGACCCTGGACGATCCGGCCTTCCACGGGATGCACGAGGCGTCCGCGCTGATCGCCGGGCAGTCCGTGGCGGGCGCGGAGGCGCTCTGGCACGGTGAGGCCGAGCACGCCGTGAACTTCGCCGGCGGGCTGCACCACGCGATGCCGGGCGGGGCGGCCGGCTTCTGCGTGTACAACGACGCCTCGCTGGCGGTGGCGCGGCTGCTGGAGCTGGGCGCCGAGCGGGTCGCGTACGTGGACGTGGACGTGCACCACGGGGACGGTGTGCAGGCGGCCTTCTGGGACGACCCTCGGGTACTGACCATCTCCATGCACGAGCATCCGCGGACGCTGTTCCCGCAGACCGGTTGGCCCGAGGAGACCGGCGGCCCGGGGGCGGAGGGGTCGGCGGTGAACATCGCGCTGCCCGCCGGGACCGGGGACGAGGGCTGGCTGCGGGCCTTCCACGCGGTCGTGCCGGAGCTGCTGGCGGACTTCCGGCCGCAGGTGCTGGTGACCCAGCACGGGGCCGATACGCACTTCGAGGACCCCCTCGCCCACCTGGCGGTGTCGCTGGACGCCCAGCGGGCCGTCCAGGAGGCCTGTCACCGGCTCGCGCACGAGTACGCGGACGGGCGGTGGCTGGCGCTGGGCGGGGGCGGGTACGCGGTGGTGGACGTCGTCCCGCGGTCGTGGACGCATCTGGTGGGGATCGCGGCGCACCGGCCGGTGGATCCGGAGACGGCGGTGCCCGCCTCGTGGCGGGACGAGGCGTACGCGCGGACGCGGCAGTTGGCGCCGGCCCGGATGACGGACGGGCGGACTCCGTCGTGGCCGGATTGGGACGCGGGCTACGACCCGGCGGACCGGACGGATCAGGCCGTTCTGGCCACGCGTCGGGCGGTGTTCCCGCTGCGCGGCATGCTGACCTGAGCGTGCGGTACGGAACTGCCGCATCGTTACGCCAACTGTGGGGCTGTTCGGTGGAATTGATGAACCGCCAGATGCGTTGGGGCAGCATCGGAGGGTGTTGAGCACCGGCGCGCTGCGTGCGCATCTGCTGGCCGCCCGGTTGGCCGGGCCCGTCGCCACCTCCCGGGAGGAGAGCCTGCGCAGTTACCGGCTGTTCGCGGCGCGGGATCCGCGGGTGATGCTGGGGCTGGATCCGGAGTGGGCGTGGGGCGAGGGTGATCTGCTGAGGCTGATGGCGGACAAGTGCGGGGTCTCGGCGGATCCGGCGCACGTCAGCGGGCCGGACGTGATCGATCCGGAGCGGACGATGGCCGCGCTGGAGGCTTTCGCGGGGCGGCTGTGCGAGGCGGCGAGGGCGCGGTCGCCGGTGTTGTTCGGGACGGGCCATCCGCATCGACTCCTGGGTTTCTACGCCGGTTTGGCGGAGGCGCTGTCGGCGGCGGGATGTGATGTCCTCACCCCGGCGCAGGGGGTGAGTGTCGACATGACGACGCGGTTCGGCGTACGCACGCACAGCATCGAATACGTACGGGGGGTCGCACTGGTGCGGGAACCCGGCGTGCGGGTGCCGGGAAGTGCGACCGGCGTGCACACCCATTCGCCGCTGCCGGTTCGGGTGGCGCTGGGGGCCCTCGCGGAGGCCGGCGGGCCGCTGCCGGAGCTGGTGGTGGGGGACCACGGGTGGGTCTGCGGTGCAGGTCAGCTCGGTGTGGAGGCCATCGGGTTGGCGGATACGGATGATCCCGCGCTGTTCGTCGGGGAGGCCGAGGGGCGAGTCTCGGTGGCCGTTCCACTTGATGACGCGGTGCGAGCGGACTACTACCGACCGCTCACGCGGTACATCCTCGGCCGCGCGAGTCTGACGGGGCGGCAGGAGTGGCCGTAGCTCCTCTTCCCCACTCGTATCACGCGCCCCTACTCTGGGGAGTGAGCGTGCGACGACGAGGAGTAACCGGAGGGGAAGCCGGTGCCCGTCATGCGCGGAAGGTCAAGGTGTGTCATGGCTGCTGGCGAGAGGCCTCTCAGTGAGGTTCAGTTCCTGACCGTGGCGGAGGTCGCCTCGGTGATGCGAGTGTCGAAGATGACCGTGTACCGGCTGGTGCACAACGGTCATCTGCCCGCAATCCGGGTGGGCCGGTCCTTCCGGGTCCCCGAGAACGCGGTCCACGAGTACCTCCGAGAGTCCTATGTGGGGGTGGAGTCGGCCTGAGACTGAGGCTCGGGACGCCCCTGGCTACGACGCGGAAGCGCTCGGATTACAAGCTCAGAGCTCGGGCGGGTAGGCTAGGCCGACGTAGGTCGTGTGGGCCCAGACGCCCCGCACCAGTGAAGAGAAGTGAGCGAGGGTAGTCGTGGGCTCTGTTATCAAGAAGCGGCGCAAGCGGATGGCTAAGAAGAAGCACCGCAAGCTGCTCAAGCGCACCCGCGTCCAGCGCCGTAACAAGAAGTAAACGGCAGCTGTACGTGTTCTCCGCAGCCCCTCCACCATCCTTGGTGGAGGGGCTGCGGTGCAGCCGGGGGACTTCTCGAGGGAGGCGCTGAGCTCGTGGGGAAGGTCGTACTCGTCACCGGGGCTGCCCGGCAGTTGGGCGGCCGCTTCGTGCGCCGGATCCAGCGTGATCCGGACGTCGAGCGGGTGATCGCGGTGGACGCCGTGACACCGCCGCACCGGCTCGGATCGGCGGAGTTCGTCCGTACGGACATCAGACGGTCGGCGATCGCCAGAGTGCTGGCCGAGCACGCCGTCGACACGGTGGTCCATCTGGCGGTCACCGGAGGCAGCGCGGGAACGGGCGGTGCGCACAGCACCGTCAAGGAAACGAACGTCATCGGCACCATGCAGCTCCTCGGGGCCTGCCAGAAGTCGCCGACGGTACGACGGCTCGTGGTGAAGTCCAGTACCAGCGTCTACGGCGGCACCCCCCGGGACCCGGCCGTCTTCACCGAGACCACGGAGCCGAAGTCCCTGCCGGCGGGCGGCTTCGCCAAGGACGCCGCCGAGGTCGAGGGCTACGTACGGGGCTTCGCGCGCAGACGGCCGGACGTCGCGGTGTGCGTCCTGCGGTTCGCGAACATCCTGGGGCCCTTCGCGGACTCGGCGCTCGCCGAGTACTTCTCGATCCCGGTGATGCCGACCGTGCTGGGGTACGACCCGCGGCTGCAGTTCGTGCACGAGGACGACGTCCTCGAAGTGCTGCGGCTGGCGGCGCGGGAGCCCCGGCGCGGGACCTTGAACAGCGGGACGTTCAACGTCGCGGGTGACGGCGTACTGCTGCTGTCGCAGTGCTCGCGGCGGCTCGGCCGGCCCACGCTGCCGCTGCTGCTGCCCGCGTTGAACTGGGTGGGCGCCGCGCTGCGGACGGTCGGGGCCAGTGACTTCTCGCCGGAGCAGATAAGGCTGCTCACCCACGGCCGGGTCGTGGAGACCACGCAGATGCGCGAGGTCCTCGGCTTCGAGCCGCTCTACACGACCGCCGAGACCTTCGCGGACTTCGCGCGGAGCCGGGGGACAGGTCTGCTGCCGCCGGAGCGGGTCGGACGGGCCGTGGACCGGGTGGCGGCCATGCTGGACGCAGACGGGCTCGACGGGCTCGAGGACGACGCCTACGCGGCTGAAGGAGCGAAGCGATAGTGGCGGACGCCAAGGTCATTCCGTTCGACGAGGACCGGCCGCGGCGGCGGATCCCCCGCCGTGTGCGGGCGGTGCCCGCTGCCGAGCCGGTGGTGGAGCCGCCGGCGGCTCCCGAGCCGGCGCCGGCCGCGGCGCCCGGTGACAGCTGGGACCGGCGGATCGCCGGCGGGCTGGCGTTCCTGCGGCGGCGGGTCACCGGGGACTACGAGGTCGACGACTTCGGCTACGACAAGGAGCTGACGGACCAGGTCCTGATGTCCCTGATGCGGCCGCTGTACGACAAGTACTTCCGGGTCGAGGTCAAGGGCATCGAGAACATCCCGGCGGAGGGCGGCGCGCTGATCGTGGCCAACCACTCCGGGACGCTGCCGCTCGACGGGCTGATGCTCCAGGTCGCCGTGCACGACCACCACCCGGCGGAGCGGCACCTGCGGCTGCTGGCGGCGGACCTGGTGTTCATGCTGCCGGTGGTCAACGAGCTGGCCCGCAAGGCGGGGCACACCCTGGCGTGCGCGGAGGACGCGCAGCGGCTGCTGGAGGCCGGGGAGCTGGTCGGTGTGATGCCGGAGGGCTTCAAGGGGATAGGGAAGCCGTTCGGGGACCGGTACAAGCTGCAGCGGTTCGGGCGCGGCGGGTTCGTGTCGACGGCGCTTCGGGCGGGGACGCCGATCGTGCCGTGCTCGATCGTGGGGGCGGAGGAGATCTACCCCATGGTCGGCAACGCGAAGACGCTCGCACGGCTGCTGGGGGTCCCGTACTTCCCGATCACGCCGACGTTCCCGTGGCTGGGGCCGCTGGGCGCGGTGCCTTTGCCGACGAAGTGGACGATCCAGTTCGGGGAGCCGATCCCGACGGACGGGTACGCCGCGGAGGCGGCGGAGGACCCGATGCTGATGTTCAACCTCACGGACCAGGTGCGGGAGCAGATCCAGCACACGCTCTACAAGCTGCTGGTGCAGCGGCGGTCCGTGTTCTTCTGACGCACGGTCGGCGGAGGCCGAAGGAAAGGGCGGGGCTGCTTCGGCAGCCCCGCCCTTTCCTGTTACTCGGCGTCCTCCGCGCCCAGGCCCAGGCCCGGGAGGAGCCCCGGGAGCAGGGGCGGGATGGTGATGTCCGGCTTCGGATTCTCCGGCGTGCCCGAGGGGGGCGGGGTCGACTGTCCCGCGGGCGGGTTGAGCAGGTCGCCCGTACCGCCGAGGAGGCCGCCGGCGGGCGGCCGGGAGCTGCCCGAGGGGGACGGCGTCGCGGGGCTGCCGGAGGGCGTGCTGCCGGCCGCCGGGGCGGATGGTCGGGCGCCGCTGGGGGTGCCCGGCTTGGCGGACGAGCCGGGGGTGCCTCCGGTGCGGTGGGTCTGCTCCGGTGCCTTGGGGAGCAGGCTCTGCAGCGGCGCCACGTCTTCGTCTATGGCCTGGAAGACCGACTCCACCTCACCGCCGACGTCCGTGAGCTGCGCCGGGAGCTTTTCGCGGAGCTTGCCCCACGCGTCGCGGTGGGAGCGGGAGAACGACGACAGCTTCTGGATAGGGCCGAGCGAGCCGTCCCGTTCGTACGCGGCCTGGAGGAGGCGGTGGCCTTCCTCCGCGTCGTGCTTCACGCCCGCCAGGGCCCGGCGGATCGCGCCCAGGGACTCGTGGTCCAGGTCGCCCAGCCGGCCCCGTTCCATCAGCCGGCGGGCTTCCGACAGGCGGTTCGAGGCCTGGTCGAGATAGAGCTCGCCCCGGTCCGAGTCGTCGTCGGCCATCCCCAGCTTCAGGTCCTCCATGCCCCGCTTCACGGGGTAGAGGTGGTCACCGGGCAGGGCGTCGGAACTGGCAGCGGCCACTCCGCTGAAGGCCCCCGCGGCCACACCCACGGTGAGGCCGCCCGCTGCGATGCCCTTGGACCAGCGGGAGCGGGGCCGCAATTTCCGGAGCGGGGTCGCCCGGTGGGCGCCGCGGCCGGTCCGCTGTTCGGGCACCTGAGGGTCCGAGGCCGCACCGCCCCCGGCCCTCTCCTCCAGCACCATGGCCTCCATGGCGGCAATGAGCTGGGCTCGTTGCACCACTTTGACCTCGGGGTCCAGCACTGGGCGCGGCATTCTTTCGCCGAGCACGCTCGCCAGGGCCAACAGCCGGTCGTGGTCGGCAGGTTCGGCAGGTGCCTCGGACTGCTCGGCCGCCGAGTCCGGATCTGGAAGGTCGGACGGGGTCCGATCCTCCAGGGCCTGGGCGAAGGCGTTCGCCCGCCGGTGCGGGGTCACGTTCGCGATCACTGGCGGCACCTCCTCTCGTCATGACGATCGACTCCCCAAGGTGTCCGGAAGGTTGCCTTCCTTGAGCGCATCCACACTTTCGAGTGAGCGGCTTCGGGCAAAGCGTGTCCACAGGGAGCCTGCATTCCGCACAACGAGCGTCGCGGCACTTGGGTTACGGACGAAGGATGATCTGACCACAGCGTCATCGAGGGGTCACCGAATGTGAGGTTGTCTGGTGTCGGAGGGTCAGCGGGCGTCTTCGGGGAGGAGGCGGGCCAGGGTGCGCACCGCCCGGTACTGGAGCGTCTTGATGGCGCCCTCGTTCTTCCCCATCACCCGGGCCGTCTCGGCGACCGAGAGGCCCTGCAGGAAGCGCAGGGTCACGCACTCCTGCTGCTGCGGATTGAGCTTGCGCACGGCCTCCAGCAGGGCCGCGTTGGAGAGGGACTCCAGGACGGAGTCCTCGGGGCTGCGCTCGACCTCGTTCGCGTCGAGCATTTCGCCGGTGGTGACCTCCAGCCGGAAGCGGCTGGACTTGAAGTGGTCCGCCACCAGGTTGCGGGCGATCGTCACGAGCCAGGCGCCGAAGTCGCGGCCCTGCCAGGTGAAGGTGGAGATCCGGCGCAGGGCGCGCAGGAACGTCTCGCTGGTGAGGTCCTCCGCGGTCGCCTTACCGCCGACGCGGTAGTAGATGTACCGGTAGACCGTGTCGCTGTACTGGTCGTAGAGGCGGCCGAAGGCCTCGGCCTCGCCGGCCTGGGCGCGTTCGACCAGATCCATCATGCGGGCCTGGTCGCTGTCCGCCGTGGGGCGGCGGTGGGTGGTCTGGGTGCCGGTGCCGGTGGCGTTCGAGCCGCCGGCGGCGCGACCTCGTCTGCCCACCGTCGCGCCGCCGTCGGTCAGGGCATAGCAAGGACCGGCCGGGCCGAGGCCGGCAGGGACCGCGGCGGCGAAGGCGGGGGCGGCGTACGCGGTGGGGACGAAGCCGCGCAGGTGGTCGAGGACCGTTGCGCGCAGCTGAGCCAGGCCCGAGGCGTCAACCCCGACAGGTGGGTACACGGGACTCCCAGAGGCAGAGCTTCCATCACGTGCAGTGCGGAACCGTTCACCCGTCGTGGCGACAGATGGCCGGTGGCATGCGTTTGAGGAGAATAACGCTTCGTACAGGCAGCGCTACACCCAGTTGCTCAAATCACCGGTTCCGACACTTCTGTTGCGTGTCGAGGGCATATTCAGTCGCAGTTGGTGATCGATTCTTGATCGCTTGGATGCGCGGAATGGACGCTTCCAAGAGGTCCCGCGACCGAGTCGGGCATGCCGGAGTGCCGCGCCGGGGGCGCGGGTAGGGGTGTGCGAATGTCCGGGGCGGGGCCGCGGTCCGGGCGGGCCCGGGGCTCGCGGGCCCCGGGCCTGGTGTTGTTACTTGCGGCGGCGGTGCAGGGCGATGGCAGCGGCGGCGCCGCCCGCGATCGCGCCGACGCCGGCGGCCGCCGGGACGCCGACCTTCACGGCCTTGCGGCCGGTCCGATAGTCGCGCAGTCGCCAGTCGTTGGTGCGGGCATGCTTGCGCAGTTTTGTGTCGGGATTGATCGCGTACGGATGTCCGACCAGCGACAGCATGGGGATGTCGTTGTGCGAATCGCTGTACGCGGCGCAGCGTTCGAGGTCGAGCCCCTCGGCGGCGGCCAGGGCGCGGACCGCCTCCGCCTTCGCGGGGCCGTGCAGCGGCTCGCCGACCAGGCGGCCGGTGTAGATCCCGTCGACGGACTCGGCGACGGTGCCCAGGGCCCCGGTCAGACCGAGGCGGCGGGCGATGATCGTTGCCGTCTCCACGGGGGCGGCCGTGACCAGCCACACCTTCTGGCCGGCGTCGAGGTGGGCCTGCGCCAGGGCACGGGTGCCCGGCCAGATCCGCTCGGCCATGTACTCGTCGTAGATCTCCTCGCCGATCGCCATCAGCTCGGAGACCTTGTGGCCCTTGACGATGGACAGGGCGCTGTCGCGGGCGTCCTGCATGTGCTCGGGGTCCTCGACCCCGGCGAGCCGGAACCAGGCCTGCTGCCAGGCGAAGCGGGCGAGCTCGCGGCGCCGGAAGAACTCGCGCTTGTAGAGCCCGCGGCCGAAGTGGAAGATCGCGGCGCCCTGCATGACGGTGTTGTCGAGGTCGAAGAAGGCCGCGGCGAGATCGTCGCCGGCGACCGGGAAGGCGGGTTCGTCCGGGGTCTGCTCCGAGCCCTCTTCGGCGAGGGCTTCCGGTTCCGTTTCCGGTTCGGTGAGCGCGGGGGCCTCGGTCAGAGCGGTCTTGCGGGCGGCCTCGGCAGAGGCCTCGCCCGCCAGCACGCTGCGTGCGGTGGCGGAGCGCCGACGAGGGGGGAGCCATCCGAGAGCGGCCATGACGCGAGCATAGCCACTGTGTTCGGGAGTTCCCGAACCGATGGGATGCGGAGGCGTGAACTCTTCGGGGCGCTGCTGTTACGTGAGGGCGCGGGAGAATGGGTGGCATGAGCCCTTTGTTGCGCCGTAAGGAAAAGAAGAGTCCCGGCGAGCGGACGGTGACGCTCATCGGGAAGCCGGGGTGTCACCTGTGCGACGAGGCGGAGGAGGTGGTCGCGAAAGTGTGCGCCGAGACGGGTGCGCAGTGGGAGAAGAAGGACATCTCGCAGGACGAGGAGCTCTACCGGCTGCACTGGGAGCAGATTCCGGTCGTGCTCGTGGACGGGGAGCAGCACACCTTCTGGAGGGTGAACCCCGACCGGCTCCGGCGGGCGTTGGGGGCCTGACCCTCTTCCCGGTTACCATCATGGGCGATTTATGGGGTCTCGGGGGCGTATCTGTGAGGAGTGTGCACGGTTTTGCCCCCTTTGGGATTTGAACGGGTTCGGCGTACCGATGGTTCCGGCTTTACGTGCCGGAGTCGCGTGACCCCGGTCACTTTGGTCGGACAAACCGGACACAATCTTTGTGCACGCGTTCACAAAGGCATAGCCTGCTGTCGACGGGGCGGTCCTGGGACAAGTGGCCGCCTGCAGCCCCGCTCATCCCGCAGGAGCATCGTGGCAACTGGCCGAACTCACCGACCGGCGACCCGCAGCCGAGGTATTCCCGAGGCCACTGTCGCCCGGCTTCCGCTGTACTTGCGTGCCCTCACCGCGCTCTCCGAGCGATCGGTGCCCACGGTGTCCTCCGAGGAGCTCGCGGCCGCCGCCGGAGTCAACTCCGCGAAGCTGCGCAAGGACTTCTCGTACCTCGGTTCCTACGGCACCCGCGGCGTCGGCTACGACGTCGAGTACCTCGTCTACCAGATCTCCCGCGAGCTCGGCCTGACCCAGGACTGGCCGGTCGTCATCGTCGGTATCGGCAACCTCGGCGCCGCCCTGGCCAACTACGGCGGTTTCTCCGCGCGCGGCTTCCGCGTCGCGGCCCTCATCGACGCCGACCCGGCGATGGCCGGCAAGCCGGTCGCCGGCATGCCCGTGCAGCACACCGATGATCTGGAGAAGATCATCTCGGAGAACGGCGTCTCGATCGGCGTGATCGCGACTCCCGCGGGTGCGGCGCAGCAGGTCAGCGAGCGGCTGATCGCGGCGGGCGTGACCTCCATCCTGAACTTCGCGCCGACCGTGCTGTCCGTGCCCGAGGGCGTGGACGTGCGCAAGGTCGACCTCTCCATCGAGCTCCAGATCCTCGCCTTCCACGAGCAGCGCAAGGCCGGTGAGGAAGCGGCCGCCGCTGCCGCCGGCGGCTCCTCCTCCGTGGGCGGCGCCGCGGCCGCCGCGGCCGTGGTGCCGCCGGCCGGGCGGACCGCCGCCGAGCAGCGCAAGGGCGGGCCCGAGGGCGACGTGCCGGCGGTGATGCCGGCATGAGCCTGCTCGTCGTAGGGCTGAGCCACCGCAGCGCGCCCGTGAGCGTGCTGGAGCGGGCCTCGCTGTCCGCGGACGCCAAGGTGAAGCTGCTGCACGACACCCTCGCCGCCGAACCGGCGACCGAGGCGACCGTGCTGGCCACCTGCAACCGGATCGAGCTGTACGCGGACGTGGACAAGTTCCACGCCGGCGTCGCCGAGCTGTCCACGCTGCTCGCGCAGCACAGCGGGGTCGGGCTGGAGGAGCTCACCCCGTACCTGTACGTGCACTACGAGGACCGGGCGGTGCACCACCTGTTCTCGGTGGCGTGCGGCCTGGACTCGATGGTCGTGGGCGAGGGGCAGATCCTCGGCCAGATCAAGGACGCGCTGGCGCTGGGGCAGGAGCTCCACACCGCCGGGCGGCTGATCAACGACCTGTTCCAGCAGGCGCTGCGGGTCGGCAAGCGGGCGCACTCCGAGACCGGGATCGACCGGGCCGGTCAGTCGCTGGTGACGTTCGGGCTGGAGCAGCTGGCCGTGAACGTGCCGGTGGGCGAGTGGGCCGCGGGCAAGCGGGCGCTGGTCATCGGCGCCGGGTCGATGTCCTCGCTGGCCGCGGCGACGCTGGCGCGGGTCGGGGTCGCCGAGATCGTCGTGGCGAACCGGACCGCCGACCGGGCGGAGCGGCTCGCGGAGATTCTGGTTGCCTCGGGCACCGGGGTCTCGGCCGTGGCCGTGCCGATGGCTCGGGTGGCCGATGAGCTGACACGAGTCGACGTGGTCGTCTCGTGCACCGGTGCGACGGGGCTCGTGCTGAGCGCCGACGACGTGCTGGCCGCCGTCTCCTGGGGCGCCGGTGGGCTCGCGCCGGCGGAGCAGGGAGAGGCGGGGGCTGCGCCCCAGGCCGACCAGGGGCTCCGCCCCCGGACCCCCGCGCCTCAAACGCCGGCGGGGCTGGAATTGGCCGATGTGGTCGCGCGGCTGGCTGTTGCCGCGCAGACGCACGGGCGGCTCGCCGATGCCGGGGCCGTGCGGACCATCGCCGGTGGCGTCGAGGCCGACGGCTGTCCCGTCGGGCCGGACGGGCGCTCCGCGCTGACCGGGGTCGACGCCAACTCCCTCGAACTGCACGGGACCTGGGCCGACCAGGGCGAGGCCGCCGCACAGCGGCAGCCCCGCAGGAGCACCCGTACGCAGCCCCAGGCGACCACCGTCCGGCTCGCGCTGCTCGACCTGGCCATGCCCAGGGACATCGACGCGGCCGTGCACCGGATCCCGGGCGTCCGGCTCGTGGACATCGAGTCGCTCGCGGAGGCGTCCGCCGACGCCCCGATGGCGGCCGACGTCGACGCCGTACGCGGGATCGTGGCCCAGGAGGTGGCGGCCTTCGGGGCGGCGCAGCGGGCCGCGCACATCACTCCCACCGTCGTCGCCCTGCGCGCCATGGCGGCCGAGGTCGTGGCCATGGAAGTGGCGCGGCTCGACGGGCGGGTGCCCGACCTCGACGAACGGCAGCGCGCCGAGGTGACCCAGACCGTGCGCCGCGTCGTGGACAAGCTCCTCCACGCGCCGACCGTGCGCGTCAAGCAGCTCGCCAGCGAGCCCGGCGGCGCCGGGTACGCGGAAGCGCTGCGCGAACTCTTCGACCTCGACCCTCAGACGGTTGCTTCCGTCAGCCGGGCGGACGCGGCCGATCCGATGAACGACGACGACCCAGGACGGGCATCATGAACACACGTCCCGACCAGCCGCTGCGGCTCGGTACGCGGCGGAGCAAGCTGGCCATGTCCCAGTCGGGGCACGTCGCCGACGCGGTACGGGCCGTCACCGGCCGGGCCGTCGAGCTCGTGGAGATCACGACCTACGGCGACGTCTCGCGCGAGCACCTCTCGCAGATCGGCGGGACGGGCGTGTTCGTCACCGCCCTGCGCGACGCGCTGCTGCGCGGCGAGGTCGACTTCGCCGTGCACTCGCTGAAGGACCTGCCGACCGCGCAGCCCGACGACCTCGTGATCGCGGCCATGCCGCGCCGCGAGGACCCGCGGGACGCGCTCGTCGCCCGGGACGGTCTCACCTTCGAGCAGCTGCCCGACGGTGCCCGGATCGGTACCGGCTCGCCGCGGCGCACCGCCCAGCTCAACCACCTGGCGCTGTCGCTCGGCAAGCGGATCGAGACGGTGCCCATCCGCGGCAACGTCGACACCCGGATCGGCTTCGTCCACGACGGTGAGCTCGACGCCGTCGTCCTGGCGGCCGCCGGCCTCAACCGGATCGGGCGCGGTGACGAAGCGACCGACCTGCTGTCCGTCGACAGCGTCCTGCCGGCTCCCGGCCAGGGCGCCCTGGCCGTGGAGTGCCTCGCGTCCGACACGGACCTCGTCGCCGCGCTCGGTGTACTCGACGACCCGCACACCCGGGCCGCCGTGACCGCCGAGCGTTCCCTGCTCGCCGCCCTGGAGGCAGGCTGCAGCGCACCCGTGGGCGCGTTCGCCGACCTGTTGGCCGACGGGGAGATTGTCAATGAAATGCGCCTGCGCGGCGTCGTCGGAACCCTCGACGGCACGACGCTGGTGCAGCTGTCCACCACCGGTCCCGTGCCCCAGTCGTACGACGAGGCCATGGCGCTCGGCCGCGAACTCGCGGACGAGATGCTGGCCAAGGGCGCGGCCGGTCTGATGGGGGAGCGATCGCTTTGAACCCCTCAATTCCGACCACCTCCGCCTATCCGGCCGTCGCCGCCCACGGACGCGTCACCTTCCTCGGTGCCGGCCCGGGCGACCCGGGTCTGCTGACGCTGCGCGCCGTCGAGGCGCTCGCCGCCGCGGACGTACTGATCGCGGAGCCCGAGGTGCTCGAGGTCGTACGGACTCATGCGCGGGCGAACGTCGACACGCCGCAGCTGACGATTGCTGATGAAGTGTCAGCGGCCGCCGGGGTCCCGGTGATCCGGGACGCGGCCAATCTTGTCATGGAGGCCGCACGCTCCGGCAGGCGGGTCGTGCGTGCCGTCACGGGCGACCCCGGGCTCGACGGCAACGCCGCCGAGGAGATGCTCGTCTGCGCCACCGCCGGCATCCCCTTCGAGGTGGTGCCCGGTGTCGCGACCGCGGTGGGCGTGCCCGCGTACGCCGGCGTCCCGCTGCGCGACAAGCAGGGCGCGGACGTGCGGTTCGTCGACGCGAAGACCGCCTCGGCGCGCTGCTGGAGCGAGGTGGGCGCGAGCGACGGCATCCTCGTCGTGTCCGCGACGCTGGAGACCGTCTCGGCGGCCGCCGCCGAGCTGGTGAGCGCCGGGCGCAAGCCCGACACCCCGCTGACCGTGACCGTCGCCGGTACCACCACGCGGCAGCGGACCTGGTGCGCGACGCTGGGCACCATCGCCCAGGTGTTCAAGCAGGGCAAGGTGCTCCCCTCGCCCGAGGGCGCCCGGCCCGTCATAGCCGTGGTCGGTGAGCACAGCGCCGCCGCGCGGCGCGAAGACCTGTCCTGGTTCGAGTCGAAGCCGCTGTTCGGCTGGCGGGTCCTCGTGCCGCGGACCAAGGAGCAGGCCGCTTCGCTCTCCGACCAGCTGCGTTCGTACGGCGCGGTGCCCCACGAGGTGCCGACCATCGCCGTGGAGCCGCCGCGCACCCCGCAGCAGATGGAGCGCGCGGTGAAGGGCCTGGTGACGGGCCGCTACGAGTGGATCGCCTTCACCTCGGTCAACGCCGTGAAGGCCGTCCGCGAGAAGTTCGAGGAGTACGGGCTCGACGCGCGCGCCTTCGCGGGCATCAAGGTCGCCGCGGTGGGCGAGCAGACCGCCGCGGCCCTCGTGGAGTTCGGCGTGAAGCCGGACCTGGTGCCCAGCGGCGAGCAGTCCGCGGCCGGACTGCTGGAGGACTGGCCGCCGTACGACCCGGTCTTCGACCCGATCGACCGGGTGTTCCTGCCGCGCGCCGACATCGCGACCGAGACGCTGGTCGCCGGGCTGATCGAGCTCGGGTGGGAGGTCGACGACGTCACCGCCTACCGGACGGTGCGCGCGTCGCCGCCGCCGGCGGACACCCGCGAGGCGATCAAGGGCGGCGGTTTCGACGCCGTTCTCTTCACGTCCTCGTCCACCGTCCGCAACCTGGTCGGGATCGCCGGGAAGCCGCACAACGTGACCGTCATCGCCTGTATCGGGCCGGCGACGGCCAAGACGGCGGAGGAGCACGGGCTGCGCGTGGACGTACTGTCCCCGGAGCCGTCGGTGTCGAAGCTGGCGGAGGCCCTCGCCGAGTACGGTGCGGCGCGCCGCGAGGCGGCCAAGGAGGCCGGCGAGACGGTGTTCCGGCCGAGCGAGCGACGTCCGGGGGCGCGGCGGCGTCGCACGACGTGAGCGGTTTAAGGCCGGATCGACCGGTCGGAGAGGGGCCCGGGTGCGGTGAGCGCCCGGGCCCCTCTCGCGTACCCGGGCGCAATCCCTTTGTGGTCGCGTGTCCCAGCCATGCCAAATGTGGCGAACTGTCATAATCCGTCCGATTCTGTCAGTCCGGTCGGGAGGATTGCTGTGACTATCTGTCAAACCGTGAGCGGGGTGGGCGTGCAGGAGGCCCTCCCGCCGTCGGAGCCGCCTGGTCTTCGGGTGCGTCGCTCGTGGCGGGGTGGGTTGCTGCGGGCGCTGGTGGCAGGTCTCGTCCTGATGGCCGGCCTGGCCCTGCCCGTGGTGGCCCCGCAGCCCGCCCAGGCCGTACCGCCCGGCACCTACGCCTACGTCGCCAACTTCCAGGACGACACGGTGTCGGTGATCGACACGGCGACGAACACGGTGGTGGTCACGGTTCCCGTCGGCCATGCGCCGTGGGGAGTGGCGGTGTCGCCGAACGGCACCCGCGCCTACGTCACCAACCGCACCAGTGGCACGGTGTCCGTGATCAACACCGCGACCGACACGGTCGTCGCCACCGTCCCCGTCGGCCTTGAGCCCCTCGGAGTGGCGGTGTCGCCGAACGGCGCCCGCGCCTACGTCACCAACTACGGCGCCGACACCGTGTCCGTGATCAACACGAACACCAACACGGTCGTCGCCACCATCCCCGTCGGCGATGCGCCCATCGGGGTGGCGGTGTCGCCGAACGGCGCCCGCGCCTACGTCACCAATTCCGAAGCCGACACGGTGTCCGTGATCAAAACCGCCACCAACACCGTCGTGGCCACCGTCCCCGTCGGCGACTCCCCGTTCGGGGTGGCGGTGTCGCCGGACAGCGCCCGCGCCTACGTCACCAATTACGGCGCCGACACGGTGTCCGTGATCAACACGGCGACGAACATGGTCGTCGCCACCGTCTCCGTCGGCGATGCGCCCCAGGGGGTGGCGGTGTCGCGGGACGGCACCCGCGCCTACGTCGTCAACGCCGACGCCGACACGGTGTCCGTGATCAACACGGCGACGAACACGGTCGTCGCCACCGTCTCCGTCGGCGATGCGCCCCGAGAGGTGGCGCTGTCGCCGGACGGCACCCACGCCTACGTCACCAACGCCAACGGCGGCACGGTGTCCGTGATCGACACCGCCACCAATATCGTCGTGGCCACCGTCCCCGTCGACGACCTCCCGTTCGGGGTGGCGATCGGGGTCGTGCCCCGGCCGGCTCCGGCGCTGACCCTGATCAAGCTCACCGCCGGCGGGACGTTCACCCAGGGCGGGCAGGGCACCTACACCCTCACCGTCACCAACACCGGCGACCTGCCCACCGACGGCAGCACCGTCACCCTCACCGACACCCTCCCCGCCGGCCTGACCCCGGTCGGCTTCTCCGGCACCGGATGGACCTGCACCCTCACCCCGCTGTCCTGCACCCGCAGCGACATCCTCGCCCCCGGCGCCGGCTACCCGCCCCTCACCCTCACCGTCCGGATCGCTCCCCACGCGCCGAAGCAGGTCACCAACACCGCCACCGTCACCGGCGGCGGCGCCACCGGCACCAGCATCGCCACCGCGACCACCACCGTCGACAGGAAGCAGCAGCCCAAGCCCCCGCACCACGACCGCCCGGGCCACGGCAAGCCGGGTCACGGGAAGCCGGGTCACGGGAAGCCCGGCCACGGGAAGCCCGGCCACGGCAAGCCGGGTCACGGAAAGCCCGGCCACGACCGGCCCGACCACGGCCACCGCCCCGGCCCCCGGTAGCCGCACACCGGCATGACGAACGCCCCGGCGCCGGCCACCCACCCTCGGACCGCCGGCGCCGGGGCATCCCATGACCACGCAACCCCACACCACGGCGCGCCGCCCGAAGCCTGCGCCGGCCCCTCGCGCCCGACCGGACCACCGATCAGGTGGGGTTCGCGCTGCGGAACGCGCGGCGGTAGGTGTCGGGCGGGACGCCGACGACCCGTTTGAACTGGCGGCGCAGCGTCGTCGCCGTACCCATGCCGGTGGCGACCGCCACCGCCTCTATCGTCTCGTCGGTGGCCTCCAGCAACTCCTGTGCGCGGCGTACGCGCTGGGTCAGCAGCCATTGCAGCGGGGTCTGGCCGGTGACCGCCCGGAACTGCCGCCCCAGGTGGCGCGGGCTCGTACTGGCCCGGCGCGCCATGTCGGTGACGGTCAGCGGCCGGTCCAGGCGCTGCTGGGCCCAGGCGAGCAGCCCGGCGAGCTGGTGGTCGCCGCCCGTGACCTGCACCGGGGTGGCCACGAACTGCGCCTGGCCGCCGGGCCGGTGCGGCGCCATGACCAGGCGGCGGGCGATGGAGTTGGCGACGGCGGCGCCGTGGTCGAGGTGGATCAGGTGCAGGCACAGGTCCACGGCGGCGGCCTTGCCCGCGGCCGTGAGCACGCTGCCGTTGTCGGTGTAGAGCACGTCCGGGTCGACCTCGGCCAGCGGATGGCGTGCGCTCAGCTCCGCGGCGTGCGCCCAGTGGGTGGTGGCCCGCCGCCCGTCCAGCAGGCCCGCGGCGCCGAGCACGAAGGCCCCGGTGCACAGGGAGGCGACCCGGGCGCCCGCGGCGTGGGCCGCGCGCACGGCGTCGACCAGCTCGGGCGGTGGCGGCTCGTCCACGTCGGCGCAGGCGGGCACGATCACGGTGTCGGCCCGGACCAGGCGCTCCAGACCGTGGTCGGGCTCGACGGTGAAGGGGCCGACGCGCACCGGTCCGGGGCCGCAGAGCAGTACGTCGTACCAGCCCTGGGGGGCGTCGGGCGGGGGGTTGCCGAAGATCTCGTAGGCCACCGCCAGCTCGAAGTGCAGCAGGCGGCCGGCGGCCGCCAGGGCGACAGTGGGCATGTCCGAAAGTGTACGGGTGATGTCGTTCCGGACCATCACGTTCGGGCACGGCCCGCGCCGAGACTGGGTGCATCGAGCCGCACGGGGCGCACGGGCCGCAGCGGACGCAGGGGACGGGGAGAGCGATGAGCACGGTGGGTACGGCGGGCGCGGCGGGTGCGGTGGTGGTCTACGGGGCGACGGGGCACACGGGTCGTTTCATCGTCGCCGAGCTGCGCAGGCGCGGCATCGCCACGGTCGTCTCCGGCCGTGACGGAGCCCGGCTGGAGGCGCTGGCGGCCGAGGACGGGGACGTGCTCGTCCGCCCGGCCTCCGTGGACGACCCGGTCTCCCTGGACCGCGCCCTCGCCGGAGCCGCGGCCGTCATCAACGCCGCCGGGCCGTTCGCGGTGACGGGCGGTCCGGTCGTCGAGGCGGCCCTGCGCGCGGGGATCCCCTACGTCGACGTCGCGGCGGAGATCGAGGCGAACGCGGCGATGTTCGCCGACCACACGGAAGCGGCCCGTACGGCGGGGGTGCCCGTGGTGCCGGCCATGGCCTTCTACGGGGGCCTGGGCGACCTGCTGGCCGGCGCGGCGATGGGCGGCTGGACCGCGGCGGACGAGGTGCACGTCGCGTACGGGCTGAGCAGCTGGCAGCCCACGGCGGGCACCAGGAAGGCCGGAGAGGTGTCCCACGAGCGCCGCGGGGGCCGCCGGGTGAGGTTCGCGGACGGCGCCCTGCAGTACCACGACGACCAGTTGTCGCAGCAGGACTGGGTCTTCCCGGAGCCGCTCGGCCGGCGGGCGGTGATCGCGGAGTTCACCATGGCCGACGTCGTCACCGTGCCCAGCCACGTCGCCGTGCCGGAGGTGCGTACGTACATGGCCGTGGAGGCCGCCCGGGACCTCGCCGGGGCGGACACGCCGGCGCCGGAGGCCGTCGACGACCTCGGGCGGTCGGACCAGACCTTCGTCGTCGACGTCCTGGTCCGCGCGGGCGGCGTCGAACGCCGCGCCACCGCCCACGGCCGGGACATCTACGCGGTCACCGCGCCCCTGGCGGTGGAGGCCGTCGAGCGCATCCTGTCCGGGCGCACCCGGACGACGGGCGTGGCCTCGGCCGCGGCGATGTTCGACGCGCCGGACTTCCTGCGGGCGCTGGCGCCGTACCTGTCGGTGGACGTCTCGAACTGACCTGCTGCCGGCCGCACGGGTGGAGCCCGGGAACGGGGGGCCCGGGCTCTACCCTTGTCCGGACTGCTGTCGATGCTCGAAGAGGCGACTGAAGATGAGCGCGTACGGATCCTTCCCCGGTTCGCGGCCCCGCCGGCTGCGCACCACCCCGGCGATGCGGCGGATGGTCGCCGAGAACCGGCTGCACCCCTCGGACCTGATCCTCCCGGCGTTCGTCCGGGAGGGCATCAGCGAGCCCCTGGCGATCTCCGCGATGCCGGGCGTGGTGCAGCACACCCGGGACACGCTGCGGAAGGCCGCCGTCGAGGCGGTCGAGGCGGGGGTCGCCGGGATCATGCTGTTCGGTGTCCCGGCCGACGAGAACAAGGACGCGCTGGGCACGGCGGGCACCGAGCCGGACGGGATCCTGCAGGTCGCGATCCGCGATGTGAAGGCCGAGGTCGGGGACGACCTGGTGATCATGTCGGACCTGTGCCTGGACGAGTACACCGACCACGGCCACTGCGGTGTGCTGGACGAGCACGGGCGCGTCGACAACGACGCGACGCTGGAGCGCTACGCCGAGATGGCGCAGGTCCAGGCGGACGCGGGCGTCCACGTGGTCGGGCCGAGCGGGATGATGGACGGGCAGGTCGGCGTCATCCGTGACGCGCTGGACGAGACCGGGCACGAGGACGTCTCGATCCTCGCGTACACGGCGAAGTACTCGTCCGCCTTCTACGGCCCCTTCCGCGAGGCCGTCGCCTCCTCGCTGCAGGGTGACCGCAAGACGTACCAGCAGGACCCGGCGAACGCCCGGGAGTCGCTGCGGGAGCTCGCCCTCGACCTGGAGGAGGGCGCGGACATGGTGATGGTGAAGCCGGCCGGCCCGTACCTCGACATCCTGTACCGGGTCGCGCAGGCGGTGGACGTTCCGGTGGCGGCGTACCAGATCAGCGGCGAGTTCGCGATGATCGAGGCGGCGGCGGAGAAGGGCTGGATCGAGCGCGACCGCGCCATCCTGGAGACCCTGCTGGGCATCAAGCGGGCGGGTGCCGACACGATCCTCACCTACTGGGCGACCGAGGTCGCGGGCTGGCTGCGCGAGACCCGCTGACGGTCTGTCCTACGGCCAGTCGACGAGGCCGTGGAAGACGACGAAGTCGAAGACGGCGGCGGCCGGAGCGGCCACCGCGAACCACACCCTGGCGGCGGCGTAGCGCCGCTGCCAGGGCAGCCCCCACGCGGCGACCAGCACGGCCAGAACCACCAGCAGGCCGAACCCGAAGACGGGGAAGGCGACGTGGTACGAGGCGTCGAACCGGTCGCTCGCCGCGTCGCCGCAGGAGTCGCAGGCCATCGGGGACAGCCCGGCGAAGAAGAACGCGACGGCCGCGAGCGGCAGCGTCAGCAGGGTGGAGACGAGCGGCGCGACGAACGCGCGGGGGTGGCGGGCGGTGTCCGGTGTCATGGATCCAGTGAACTCCTTGCAAAGACATGGAACATGAGTGCGCGTACTCAGCTGACCCCCCTCGCCCACCTGCGAAACTCTTAGGCGTGCGTATGTATGTACGTACGCACGCATGTGGCGTGGCAGTGCCGAAGAGGGGGTGGACATGACGGACGGCGATCTCAGCGTTTCGGAGGACGGCCTCACCAGGCTCGCGGACGACCTCGACGCGATGCAGGGTCATCTGGAGCGCCAGATCCGGAACATGGACCGGGTGGTCGACAGCATCGCGGCGGGCTGGCAAGGGCCCACGGCCACGGCGTACCGCGCCCTGCACCGGGGAGCCGCCGAGGACGCCGTGCGGATCCGGCAGGTGCTCTCCCTCCTCGAAGACGCCACCAGGGCCTCCCGTGACGGCTTCACGGCCCAAGAGCTGGAGGTCCTGGCCGCGTTCAAGCGCGTCCAGAGCCAGGAGGACGTGTCCGCGTCGGCCGCGGAGCTGACCGTGCCGGACCAGCCGGCCGCCCCGCACAGCCGTCTGCAGGACATCTGAGAGCAGCGAGGAACAGCACCACCATGTCGGACGACGACCGGATAACTGTCGATTTCGCCACCCTGCAGCGCCTGTCGGGTGACCTGGAGGAGATCCTCAAGGACCTCAACGAGAAGCTGGACCTGCTCTACGAGCGCGCCAAGAAGGCCGTTCTGGGCTGGGACGGCGAGGCCCGGCAGGCCTTCATCGACGAGCTGGACAAGTGGGACCGCTCGGCCCAGGACCTCAAGGCCGCGCAGGCCTGGCTCCACGAGGTCGTGGTCAAGGGCCACCTCAACTACGCCGCTGCGAACAGGTCCGTGCTCCAGGGCTGGGGAGGCGGCGCCTGATGGCCGGACCCACCCCGGGCCCCGGCCCGGCGCAGCCGCCCGCCGGAGGCGGCAACATCGACGTCAAGCCGTCGAGCCTGTGGAACGTCTCCGGCCGGGTCGCCGGTCAGCAGGACCCCATGATGCGCGGCGGGAACACCCTCGTGCAGGAGCTGCAGAAGTACCCGGACGCCGGCGGGGCGGGCACCAGCGCCGAGAAGTTCGCGCAGGCCTACAAGAAGATAGGCAACCGCTGGCTGGAGGTGCTGGGCAAGAGCGTGGTGAGCATCGGGGGCGTCGCCGTCGGCTTCACGGAGACCGCCAACGCCTACACCAAGGCCGATGCGGCGGCCCACCCCAAGCCCGGACAGGCCCCGGAGCAGCGCCCGCTGCCCACGGTCATCGACAAGGACCCGAAGTTCGGCGACGTCCCCGACATCAAGTGGGGTGACGACGACGGCGGTGACGACCTGATCCGCGGCGCGATGGAGGGCATACCGGAGATCGTCCGGGACGTCCTGCAGCCCGTCGCGAAGCACGTCTTCCGTGTCGGCAAGGTGGCGGACGTCCACCCCTTCCCGCAGCAGCACTACCTCAACTCGCACTGCCACAGCTGGATGAACGCCTCGACCGTCCCGGGCAACACGGCAGCCGAGCTGACGATGATCGTCGGCACCATCACCAACCACCAGAAGGCCGACTGGGAAGAGGCCATGCGCACGTTCTGCAGTGCGCTGTGGGGCGGTACGGCATGGGGCCAGACCCGGCACGGCCTCCAGTGGGCGCACACCACGGGGCCGTACGGGGCGCAGGCCGCCACGGGCAGTCAGCCGGTGATGACCGTCCTGATGGACGTGGCGGTCAAGATCAGCGACTGCCTGCGCGAGTACGCGGAAGCGGCCGTCGAGCTGAACCACGACGTCTTCGAGGAGCTCAAGCGGGCCATGAAGCAGGCCGCCATGAGCATCATCGAGGACCTCGAGAAGGCCAAGGAGAAGCCCAGCCTCAAGAGCATCGCCGGTGCCGTCACCAGCGTGGCCAGCGGGATCGGCGGGGCCGCCGGATTGCTGCTGAAGTTCGACGTCAAAACGGTCCTGAAGCTGGACAAGGCCAAGCTCAACCGGATCGTGGACAAGTACACCGGCATCGTGGACGGCCTCACCACGCGCATGGAAGCGCTCAAGGACATCCTGGACGAAGCGCACCGCAGCGCCCCGAAGTTCGAGGCCGGCGTCGCCCGCGCCCACGGCTTCGGCGCCCGGTCCCTGGAGGAGTTCAAGAGCACCTCGCAGACCTGGTTGAAGATCGACTCGGCCACCGGCAAGTACGTGCTGGACCTGGGCGCCAACGAGTACATGGCGGACGGCCACACGCTGGACAAGCACGTGGGCAAGACGGACGAGCAGCTGGCGCAGCGCCTGCGCGACCAGCAGGCGAACGGCCCGACCCAGGCCTGGCCGTTCGGCAAGCCGAAGCCGAGTGCCTCCTCGGCCTTCCCGAACTACGAGCGGGCGCAGGAACTCACCCAGCACAACCTCAACGAGAACGCCGCGGCGATCGAGGCCTGGATCAAGGGCCCGCCGCCGCCGGGCGATGGCGACGTGAAGGACTTCAAGGGGACGGCGCCCAACGGTGAGGTCAGCGGCCGCAGCGTGAGCAAGCAGCCGACCGACCTGAACGATCCGCTGTCCGGATACAAGACGGGCGGCATGGACGCCAAGGCCGAGGACGTGAAGGGCATCGACACGAGGATCAAGTACGACAGCAGCCGCAATCCTCCGTTCACCGTCATGACGTCCATGCCCAGCAAGTGAAAGGCCCTTCGAAGATGTCCATCGACCAGGAGTCCTGGGAGGCGGCGGTACGGCACCTCTACGAGGACGCGTACGGGTACGTCGCCACCGGTCCGCGCAAGCACGAGGACTGGCGGATCGACGTGCTCGCCGTCATGGAGCGCGCCGTCCCCGACCCGCGCGGCTGGGCCGGGCTCGACGACGGCGTGAACGACCCCGGGCGGAAGGAACGCCCCGCCTATCCCTTCCGCCCGCCCTTCAAGGCCGATCCCCTCCGCCCGATCACCCCGGCCGACGTCGGGGAACGGCTGTGGGAGATCGACCGCGCGAGCGCCGAGAACCTGCTCCTCGCACTCACCGACGAGGGCTGCACCCTGCGGAACCTCGAACGGTTCAGCGAGAGCTTCGAGGAGTTGCAGGACATGGCCCGCACCGTCCTCGCCCGCTACGGGGACGGCTTCACCTGCCACACCAACGTCAGCACGGGCCCGCGCAACGGCACGCTGGACTTCCGGGGCGATTCCCGGGGCTGGACGCCGATGACCTTCTACGGGGAGGACTGCGGCCTGGTCGTGGTCTCCGACACGGAGGTCGGGCTGTTCTGGACCTTCGGCGACGTCTGAGCCCGTCTTCCGGTCGTTCAACGCGAATTGAGACAATGATCCGATGCTGACCCGATCCGCCACCTACCCCGACCGGGAGACCGCCCAGTGGGCCACCCAGCAGGTGGTGACCGCCAACGAGCAGGTCATCCACCGCTGGCTCGCCCAGGGAACGCGGGCCCGCCTCACCCTGGAGGCCGCCTGGCCGTCCCGTGAAGAGCCCGTGGGCCGGGTGCAGCTGCAGGCGGCGGCGCTCGCCGGCCAGGAACCCGTCGATGTCCGCGCCGCCCGTGTCGTGCTGCGCCGTGAGCCCGCCAGCCCGTACGGATTCGTCGTCCTGACCACCGTCCCGTTCTACCTGTAGAGGCAGCCGACCGTGTCCATGAAGCCCCTCGAACACGACCGGCGCTACGGCGAGCTGGATCAGGTGATGCGCGCCTACCTCGGCCGCCAAGGCGAGGACACGGCCGAGCAGCGCAGCCCTGCGCTCGACGCCTATCTGCGCCACACCTGGCACACCCGCCCCTGGGCCGTCGCGGAGGCGGAGCGCCAGCTGCGCGAGTACGGCCGCAACCCTCCGGGGCGCCTGCGGATCGACCTCGACGAGTTCTACGCCGTCCCCGACGTCGGGATCCCCCAGCCCGCCATCGGTGACTGGCTCCTCGTGCTCGCCGACCACCTCAAGCAGAGCGTCGAGAACGGCGAGGTGCCGCCGCCGGCGACCCCGCAGACGCACTGGGAGTGGCACGCACGGTTCCCGGAGACCGGGCAGCTGCTGGGCGGTTGGTTCTCGCAGGACATCGTCGACGAATTCCCCGACCACGAGGCCGCGGTCGCGGACTACGCCGCCACCACCGACCCGCAGCTCGTCGCCCGCCTCGTCGGCGAGCTCCACGAGCTGCTCGCCCTCCCGCTGGACGAAGGCGACTACGCCCTGGCCGCCGCGGAGCTCGGCATGGAGGTCGATCCGCCCGAGCCGTTCTCGTACGGAGCGTGGTTCCGGTCGGTGGCGGCGACCCTGACCGGGGGCTGACCGCCAGGAGCCCCGGCTCGCGCCGTCTGCGCTGCGGGCGCACCCTGGAGAGATGGGTGACCCCCTGGAGGTGATGCACCATGGCCACGCTCGTCGGGTGGCATGTGGAGCTCGAATTCACCGAGGAGGGCCACCGCACCAGTGCGGCGGCCCTGGTCAGGCTCGGGGACGGCTCCGAGATCAAGGCGCGGGGCTATGCCTTGCGTCATCCCTCCGACCCGGAGCAGCTGAGGGTCGGGGAAGAGATCGCGGGCGCGCGTGCGCTCATGGATCTCGCGTCGCAGATGCTGCAGAAGGCCCACGCCGAGATCGATGAGGCCACGGGCCGTCATTCCTACCCGCTCAACGGCTGAGCGGCACGCTCACAGGCCCGCTGACGGGTTCCGGCAAGGAGCCCGTCAGCGGGTCCTGCCGCGGAACAGGACCGCCGCCAGGGTCACGGCCACGGCCGTGATGCCCGCGCACCAGGTCAGGGCCACCCAGGGGGCGTTCTCCGCGGGCTGCGCCAGGAGCAGTGCGCGCAGGGATTCGATCACCGGGGTCAGCGGCTGGTGGTCGGCGAAGCCGTGGAGCCAGCCGGGCATGGTCTCGATGGGGACGAAAGCGCTGGACGGGTACGGCAGGAACATCATCAGGAAGGTGAAGCCGCCCGCCGCCTCCGGGGACTTGGCGAGCAGCCCGAGTGCGGCGGCCAGCCACGAGATCGCCGTGATGTACGTCAGCAGCAGGCCGGCCGCGGCGAGGAAGGCGGCCGGTCCGGCCTGCGGGCGGAATCCGATGGCGAGGGCGACGGCGAGGACCAGGGTGGTGGAGACCAGGTTGCGCACCACCGAGGCCGTGACGTGCCCGGCGAGGATCGGGATGCCGCCGACGTCGAGGGAGCGGAAGCGGTCGATGACGCCGTTCGCCATGTCCTCGCTGACGCTGACGGCGGTGGAGGCCGCGCCGAAGCCCGCGCAGAGCAGCATGGCGCCGGGCACCACGTACATCACGTACGCCGTGCCGGTGTCGATGGCACCGCCGAAGAAGTAGACGAAGATCAGCATCAGCATGACGGGCAGCATCAGGGCGGCGATCAGCGCGTCGGGGCGGCGGCTGCTGATGCGGAGGCTGCGGCCGGCCAGGGCGAAGGCGTGCACGGGCGGGGCGGTCATCGGTCGGCTCCCGTCAGGGCGAGGAAGACGTCGTCGAGGGTGGCGCTGCGCAGGGCGAAGCGGCCGATGTCGGTGCGGTCCGGGTCGAGTTCGTCGAGCAGGGTCCGGACGTGCGCGGCGCTGCCGTCGGTGGCCAGGCCGAGGGTGAGCTCTTCCGGGTCGAGGTGTACCGCGCGCGGGGCGAGCGCCTCGTAGGCGGCCCGGTTGGTGAGCGTGAGGTCCAGGCGGTGTCCGGCGACGCGGGCTTTGAGGTCGCCCGGGGTGCCCTCGGCGGCGATGCGGCCGTCGGCGAGGACGGCGACGCGGTCGGCGAGCCGGTCGGCCTCCTCCAGGTACTGGGTGGTCAGCAGGACCGTGGTGCCGTCGGCGCGCAGTTCCCGTACGAGATCCCAGAGGTCCTGGCGGCTGCGCGGGTCGAGGCCGTTGGTCGGCTCGTCCAGGAAGATCACCTCGGGGCGGGAGACGAGGCTCGCGGCGAGGTCGAGGCGGCGGCGCATGCCGCCGGAGTACGTCTTCGCGGTGCGTCCGGCCGCCTCGGTGAGGCCGAAGCGGGCGAGGAGCCCGTCGGCGCGGGTGCGGGCGGCGCGCGGGGAGAGCCCGGCCAGGCGGCCCATCATGCGCAGGGTCTCGGTGCCGGTCAGGAGTTCGTCGACGGCGGCGAACTGGCCGGTGAGGGCGATGAGTTCGCGGACCCGGGAGCGTTCGGCGACGGTGTCGTGCCCGGCGACGCGGACGCTGCCGGAGTCGGCGGCGGTGAGGGTGGCGAGGATCCGGACGGTGGTGGTCTTGCCGGCGCCGTTGGGGCCGAGGAGGGCGAGGACGCTGCCGCGCGGGACGGCCAGGTCGATGCCGTCGAGGACGCGGAGGTCGCCGTAGGACTTGGTGAGGCCGATGGCGTGGATGCCGAGGTCGGCGGAGGCGTGCGTGGTCATGAGGGACGGTGCTCCCTTCCCAGCTTCTGCGTATGCCTTACGCTCTTCTGTGTAAGTAATACACAGAACTAGGATGGGGGTCAATCGAGGAGTGGGCGGTCATGGCGGACGAGGACGACGAGGGCGGCGGGACCGGGCTCCCGGCCAGCCTGGAGATGGCCTGGGGCCTGCGCGAACGTCCGGGGAAGGGGCCGCGCCCCACGCTCACGCTGCCGAAGATCGTGGAGGCGGCCGTGACGCTGGCGGCCGGTGAGGGCATGGACGCCGTCTCCATGGGCCGGGTGGCCAAGGAGCTGGGCGTCTCGACGATGTCCCTCTACCGGTACGTCGCCGCCAAGGAGGAGCTGTACGTCCTCATGTCGGACGCGGGGGTCGGCACCCCGCCGCCGCTGCCGCCGGAGGCGGAGGGACGGGGCTGGCGCGAGCTGCTGACCGACTGGGCGTACGCGCAGCGGGCCGTGCTCATGGCCAACTCCTGGATCCTGCGCATCCCGATCACGGCCCCGCCCGCGACCCCGAACCAGCTGGCCTGGATGGACCGGGGCCTCGGCGCGATGGCCGGCACGGATCTGGCGGAGGGTGAGAAGCTCTCCACGATCATCCTGATCGGCGGCCTGGTGCGGAACGAGGCCACGATGGCCGCCGACATGATCGACGCCATCGTGAAGTCGGGCGTGACCCCCGAGCAGGCCCTGGCCCGGTACGTCCGCACCCTGCGGCTGCTCGCCGGCCCGGAGAGCCACCCGGCCGTGACGCGGCTGCTGGATTCGGACGCCTTCAGCGGCTCCGGCGAGCCGGACTTCCAGTTCCGCTTCGCCCTGGACCGGCTGCTGGACGGTCTGGCCGGGCTGATCGACAGCCGGAGCGGGTCCGCACCGTGAGGGCGGACCGGGCGGCGGCGGCAGCGACGTCCGTTATCCGGTCCCCCTTTTCCACTGATCGGCAACCGGGCGGTGTCCTTCGGAGGAACCGATGGTGACAGCCCGTCAGCAGTGTGGAAAACGACCAATGCTCTGACCGGTATCGGAAAGTTATGATCCGGTGCATTGTTTTTTGCACGGGGGAGCGTTCAGTGAATTTCGATGCCGACGGCAACCAAGTGGGAGAGGGGCATCCCTACTGCCCATACTGCAAACTCGGCGAGCGGGAGCGGTGGGACAAGGAAACGGAATGGATTCGTCAAGGCTTTCTGCGCATATCGGATCTCACCGCCCGGGAACTTCAGATGTTCCATGAGATGACGTGCGGGCCCTCGAACGGCGAGCTTGCGAAAAGGCTCGGCATGACCATTCGCACCGTGAAATTCCATCTGGAGAACATACGCGGGAAACTGGGCGGCATTTCCCGCACCCAGGCGTGCTTACTCGCCGTGCACCACCGGATCGCCACCTGCCCCGCCGGACACATGGCCTGAGGGGCTGCTCACGGTACGGCCGGACCCTGTATGTAGCGCCCGGCCGTGTCGTAGGGCCAGGCGTTGGACAGGCAGCCGTCGAGGCCCTTGATCTGCTGCATCATCGCGGGCGCGAGGGCGCCCGGACCGGCGCAGCTCTCGTGCCCGCGGCCTATCTCGTGGCCCACTTCGTGGTTGATGATGAGGGCCCGGTACTGCTGGACGGGCCCGTCGAACTGCGGCGAACCCCGGACCCAGCGCTTCAGGTTGACCACGACCGTGTGTCCCGTACGGCAGTTCACGTTCCCGCGGCTCGCCGGCGTGCTCACGTCGCACAGCCGGTCGGTGGTCCCGGGCGTCGCCACTTTGACGGTGAAGTCCACGGGCCCGGAGGAGACGAGCTGGAAGCCGTACGCCGTGTTCCTCGTCCAGCCGCGTGCGTGCCCGAGGATGTCGGACACCTCCCGGGCGGTCTGCGGCCCCGGTAACCGGATCCCGTCCTCGATCTCCACCCGGTAGCGCCGGATCTGCCCCTGTCCTTGGGCCTTCCCCTGGGCCTGGACGACCGTGAAGGTGCCCGGGCCGGTCTCCGGTACGTCATCACCGGGGGTCGCCGAGGGGGACGGGGAGGGCGTGGGGGACGCGGAGGGGGGAGGCGGCGGGGGCGCGGGGGGAGTCGCCGGGCCGGCGGTCGGCTCTGCCGGGGTCGCGCGCGCGGGCGGTTCGGACGGTGCGGGCAGGAGCGCGAGGGCGGTCCCCGCCCCGGCGCAGCCCACCGCCGCCACGATGGTGACGGCCAGGGTCCGTTTCTTCCTCCTGCGCCGTGCCTCGGTCCGGGTCAGGCCGGCGGCTCGCTTCCCCACGGGTCAGGCGCCGGCGATCAGGGACGCGGCGAGCTTCATCCGCTCGTCCAGCTGCTTCTTCGCCCGGTCGAGGTTCTCGGCGTTCTGCTCGATGACCCGCTTCTGGTAGGCGAGTTCCACCGTGTACCAGATGCCCACGAGGTTGGTTTCCTTCTTGCAGTCCACGTCCTGCTTGGCCATGGCGATCGCCTGCGGGCTGCTGAGGTTGGCGTCCTCGATGCCGGGCGGGCGGTCCATCGGGTTGTCGACGGTGTATCCGTGCTTGCCCATGCACTCGCTCCAGGACTTGATCGCCTTGGTGACCCTGCTGTCCTTCCGGGAGCGGGCGTAGGCGTCGAAACCGAAGCCCTGCACGACCATGGATTCCACCGTGTCCTTGGTGGGTGACAGCAGTTTCAGCGAGCTTTCGCGCGCGCAGCCGCCCGCGGGGACCTTCTGGCCGGCGACGACCGTGGTGGCGACGTCGGACTTCTCGGCCTCTTCCTGGCTCATGGGGACCGGGAGGGACGGGTCCACCTCGAGGCCGTGCAGGACCAGCTTCTCGTTGGGCCCGAGCTGCGGCTGCGGGGGCTTCTCCCGGCCGGAGAGCTGAGGGTTCTCGAAGCCCAACCGGGCCGCCTCGGCCGGATCGGAGAGCCCGTACCGCCGGGCGAAGTCGTGCTTGACCGCCGGGTCGGCCTTCTGCCGCAGTTGGTAGCGGAAGCCGTAGCGCTGCATGCACTGGTCGATGAGGATGTCCTGGGCCTCGCCGAGCACGCCCAGTTGCTGTTCGTCCGGGAGGTAGGCGGAGATCGGGAAGGTGAGGCTCCGGCTTTCGAGCAGCGTCGGCACGGCGCCGATCGCGGGTTCCTCGGCGGAGTCTTCGCCGCCCGACTGCGAGCATCCCGTCAGGAGGAGTGCCAGCACGGCTGCGGAAGCCGTCAGGACGGGGCGGGGTGAACGCGTCGAGAACATGGTGGCTCCGATGAGGGATGGCTAGGATGCAGGAGCGGCAGCTCCGCCCGGCGATTACGGGCGGAGCTGCCGTCTCTCGTGTGCGGTCCAGGCGGTGAGGCCTAGCGGGGGTACGCCGAGGAGATCGAGTTGACCCAGGTCCCCGCGAGGTTGCCGCGGGTGTTGGCGGAGA
The DNA here is from genome assembly GCF_017639205.1 of Streptomyces nojiriensis. Lineage (NCBI taxonomy): Bacteria > Bacillati > Actinomycetota > Actinomycetes > Kitasatosporales > Streptomycetaceae > Streptomyces > Streptomyces nojiriensis. Next base: position 5,241,427 of record NZ_CP071139.1, read on the forward strand.
GGTAGCCGCCGTATCCCTGGCCCTTCCAGTTGGTGTAGACGTCCCAGGTGTAGGTGTCCTGGTTGATGAAGGACTCGGTGTAGTCGTTCGTGGTGTGGCCGGCGCAGCTCTGCGAACCCTTGAAGTAGTCGTTCGAGAAGTCCTCGTCGGAGCTGTAGAGGTCGAAGACCGAGTTCGTCTGGTTCGATCCGCAGAACAGGCCCAGCTCGCCGGAGGTGAGCCAGCCGTCCTTGGCGGCGGCGGAAGCGGAACCGGCGCCGACGGCCACGGCGCCGATGACGAGGCCGGCGGCCGCGAAGGCACGCAGGGAATTACGGAGCTTCATCATTCATCTCTTTCGGTGGAAGCGTTGAGATCTTCGGTGTCCGAGAACTCGTCCATTGCGGGTCGAGCCCCGAACGTCAAGGAGTGGATCACGCCATCCCGGGATTTCACAACTGTCCTCGGGTACAGGTGCGTGATCTTGTTTTTCCCCTAGGGTGTTGCTGATCCCACATGCCTCTGGAGGCCTGCTGTGCCATTTCGACGGGCCCGATCCGTGGCCGCCCCCGCGCTGTTGTCGGCGATTTTCCTGTTGTCCGGATGCGCGGGCGAGGATTCCGCATCTCCGTCTCCGTCTTCCTCTCCCTCCGTTTCTGGTTCCGTTTCTCCTTCCGCTGCCGCTCCGCAGTCCGGGCAGGCCAAGGGGGCGGTCGATCCCAAGCAGGCCGACTTCTTCCGGTGCCTCAAGGAAAAGGGGCTTCCCATGAAGGAAACGGATTCCGGAATTCCGGTCGTGGATTCGAGCAAGGCGGATCCCGCCAAGGTCAAGGAAGCCGAATCCGCTTGCGACAGCCGTCGATCGGTTCCGCCGGTGACCCCCGAACAGTTGGCCCAAGCGAAGACGTTCACCGCGTGCATGCGATCGAACGGCGTTGCCGACTTCCCCGATCCCGACCCGAAGACCGCCGAGCACGACATGGAGAAGCTCCGTCTGAAGGAGTCGCCGGAGGGTTTCGCCGCCCTGCAGAAGTGCGGTGGCAAGGGCGGTTCGCTGACCGGCGGGCAGAGCGCCGGATGACGGAGGACACAAGGGAAGTCGCGCCCGACGAACCCGCCGCGGAGGCTGCGGAGGCCGCGGAGGTCGAGGAGGTCGAGGACGCCGAAGAGGCCGAAGAGGCCGACGGCGCCGAGGCTTCCGCCGGTCTGTCCCGGCGCCGCACCTGGGTGGCGGCCGTCGCGGCGGGGGCGGTCCTGCTCTCCGCCGCCGGCGTCGCCGCCTCGCTGGTGATCAAGTCGCCCGCCCAGACCGCCGCGGAGGCGGGTCCGCCGCCCCTGGACGTACTCATCGCACGCGTCGAGAAGCGCGTGCTGCGCGACACCGTCATCCTGCGCGGCACGGTCACCTCGGCGCAGGCCGTCCAGGTCACCCCGACCGTCACGGGCGGGGAGGGTGCGGGCCCGGCCGTGGTCACCAAGGTCGCCGTCCGCCAGGGCGACAAGGTCGAGGCGGGCAAGGTGCTCCTGGAGGTGTCCGGGCGCCCCGTCTTCGCGCTCCCCGGCGGGCTGCCGGTGTACCGGGACCTGAAGCCGGGTGCCACCGGCGACGACGTGAAGCAGTTGCAGAAGGCCCTGGCCGGGCTCGGCCACGGCACCGGATCCGACGCGGCCGGCACCTTCGGCGCGGGTACCAAGGCCGCGCTGGGCGCCTTCTACAAGTCGATCGGCTACGACCCGCTGCCCGCGGTGGCCGACCGCGGCGAGGCCGTGAAGTCCGCCGAGGACGCGGTCACTTCCGCCGAGCGCTCCCTGGAGGACGCCAAGGCCGCCGCCGCGAACACCGGCACCGGCGGCACGGGCGGCACGGGCGGTACCGGGAGCACGGGCAGCACGGGCAGCACGGGCAGCACGGGTACGACGGGCACCTCCGGCACCACGGGTACGACGGGAAGTACCGGTACCACGGGCGGCTCGGGCACCAAGAGTTCCGGCGGCAGCGGTGGTGGTGGCAAGGGATCCGGCCAGGACGGCGCCCGCGCGGTCGCCCGTGCCCAGGAGGACCTGCGCAAGGCCCGCGAGCGCCTCGCCGAGGCCCGGGCGGCTGCCGGCCCCATGCTCCCGGTCGGCGAGGTCGTCTTCCTGGAGTCCTTCCCGGCCCGCGCCGACTCGGTCACCGTCCGCCCCGGCTCCCCGGTCAGCGGCTCCGCGATGTCCCTGTCGGCGGGTGCGCTCGTCGTCCGCGGCCAGCTCCAGGAACACCAGAAGGGCCTGGTCCACGCAGGCCAGAAGGTCGAGATCCTCTCCGAGATCAGCGGGGTCACGGCAGCCGCCGAGGTGCAGTCGGTCGCCGACACCGCGCAGTCGGCGCCCGCGCCGGGCACCGGGTCCAACGGCGGCCAGGGACAGGGCCAGGGCCAAGGCCAGGGGCAGGGCCAGCAGGCTCCCGCCCCCGGCGGGCCGAGCGGCTACGAGATGCTCGTACGCCCCCTCGCCCCGCTGGACACCAAGCTCGTCGGCCAAGACGTCCGGCTGACCGTGGAAGCCGCCGCGACCGACGGCAACGCGCTCGTCGTCCCGGTGTCCGCGGTCTCCGCCCAGGCCGACGGCCGCACCATCGTCACCGTGGTCGACGGTACGGGTGCCCAGCACCGCGTCGAGGTCCGGCCCGGCACCACCGGTGACGGCTACGTGGAGGTCCGGCCCACCGGGGACGGCACCCTCGCGGACGGCGACTCCGTGGTCATCGGCGTCAACCCCGGCGTCGCGAACAAGCAGCCCGGCAAGCAGAACGACGGGAAGAGCGGCGGGACCGGCGGGGGCGGCAAGAGTGGCGGCGGTTCATGACCGAGGCCACGACCGAGGCCACGACCGAGGACGAGACGCCCGTCATCGAGTTCCGGCAGGTGGGCCTGACGTACCCGGGCCCGCCACCGGTGGCCGCCTTCAAACCGTGCGATCTCACCATCCGGCGCGGTGAGTTCGTCACCGTCGTCGGCCCCTCGGGCTCCGGCAAGTCCACCTTCCTCAACATCGCCGGCCTGCTCGACGCCCCCACCGCCGGCCACTACCTCCTCGACGGCATCGACACCGGCGCGCTGGGCGACAACGACCGGACCGCCCTGCGCGGCCGCCGCATCGGCTTCGTCTTCCAGTCCTTCCACCTGCTGCCGCACCGCTCGGCCCTGGAGAACGTCGCCCTCGCCATGCTCTACAACGGCGTACCCCGCAAGGAGCGCCCCGCCCGCGCCCGGGAGGCCCTGACCCGGGTCGGGCTCGGCCACCGCCTCTCCGCGGTGCCCTCCCGGCTGTCCGGCGGCGAACGCCAACGCGTGGCCATCGCCCGGGCCCTGGTCGCCCGGCCGTCGCTGCTGCTGTGCGACGAACCCACCGGAAACCTCGACTCCGCCAACGCCGACACCGTGCTGGCCCTCCTGGACGAGCTCCACGCCGACGGGATGACCGTGCTCGTCATCACCCACGACCAGGAGGTCGCCGCACACGGCGGCCGGACCGTCGCGATCCGCGACGGCGTACTGCGCGAACAGGCCCCCGCATGAAACTGCCCCAGCTCCGCCGGTCCCGCACCACCGTCCGCGTCGAGCCCTCCCGCTTCGCCGCCCGCGACAACGTCTCGGAGGCCTTCGCCGGAGTACTGCAGCGACCGGCCCGTTCGGCGCTGACCGCACTCGGGACGGTCCTCGGCGTCGGCACCTTCGTCGCCGTCCTCGGCCTGACCGCCACCACCTCGTCCCAGATCGACAGCCGCTTCAACCTGCTCACCGCCACCGAGGTGACCGTCGAGGACATCGCCCGCGAGAAGAACAACTTCGCCGGCCCCGGATTCCCGGCCGACGCGGACCTCCGCGTCGAGCGGCTGGGCGGGGTCCAGCACGCGGGCGTCCTCTTCAAGGTCCGCCTCGACTCCACCACCGGAGGCGTCCGCTCCGCCCCGGTCGGCGGCGCCAAGGGCGGCAGCGAGAACACCGACGTGATCGCCGCCTCCCCCGGCGCGCTGCAGGCCGCCGTCCCCCAAATGGCCCAGGGCCGCCTCTACGACGAGTACCACTCCAGGACCAAGCAGCGCGTGGCCGTCCTCGGTTCGGCCGTCGCCGCCCGCCTCGGCATCACCACCCTGGACACCCGGCCGGCCGTCTTCATCGGCTCCGAGCCCTTCACCGTGATCGGCATCGTCCAGGACGTGCGGCGCAAGTCCGACCTGCTCCTCTCGGTCGCGGTACCCCGCACCACCGCCGAGGAGATCTGGGGCCCGCCCCAGAGCAGCGGCACCACCATGCTGATCTCGACCGATGTCGGTGCCGCCCAGCAGGTCGCCCGCCTGGCCCCCACGGCGCTGCGTCCCGACCACCCCGAGTACCTCAAGGCCCTCCCGCCGCCGGACCCGCGCACCCTGCGCTCCGGCGTCACCTCCGACCTGGAGCAGCTCTTCCTGATCCTGGCCGGGATCTGCCTGGTCATCGGCGCCGTCGGCATCGCCAACACCACGCTGGTCGCCGTCCTGGAACGCACCGGCGAGATCGGTCTGCGCCGCGCCCTCGGCGCCCGCGGCCGCCACATCACGACCCAGTTCCTGGCCGAATCGGGCGCGCTGGGCACCCTGGGCGGGCTCGTCGGCACCTCATTGGGCACCCTCACGGTGGTGGGCGTCGCCGTCATCCGCGAATGGACCCCGGTCATCCACCCGGCCACCGTCGCGTCGGCGCCCCTCCTCGGCCTGGTCACCGGCGTGCTGGCCGGTCTCTACCCGGCCTGGCGGGCCGCCCGCATCGAGCCCGCCGAGGCGCTCCGCCGCTGACCGTCGGCTACCGGCCGACCCACCCGGTCAGCGCCGCCCAGCTCGCCGGCCCGAGCTCCAGGACGGGGCCGTCCTGGACCTTCGAGTCCCGGACGTGGACCTGGGTCGCACCATGGGCGACTTCCACGCACTGGTCGCCGTCGGGACTACTGTGACTGGACTTGAACCACTTCAGTGCGGCGCTCATAGCTCTCCTAGCATGCGGTCCAACAGACCCCTTGTCTCGTGGGGGTTGAGGGCCTGGGTTCGCAGCATTGCATACCGCTGGGCCAGGATGCTGACGTCATCAGGGTCGGTTACGAGCTTGCTGCCACGCTGCCCTTCGAAGTAGCCGCGGTGCACGTGTTCAGGTGTTTCCAGCATGGTGAACGAGCCCGAAAGGGCTGGATGGTACGTCTGGCCGAGAGGCAGAATCTGCATGGTGACGTGGGGGATCTCCATGCAGGCCAGCAGGTGGCGTACCTGCTCGACCCAGATTGCGTCGCCGCCGATCCGGTCGCGGAGTACCGTTTCCGAGATCACGAAGGAGAAGCTCGGCGGGTGTTGCTGATGCAGCATCTGCACCCGGGAGAGCCGTCGGACGATCAGCGCCTCGATCTCCTCCGGGAGGAATGCCGGTACGCGGCAGCGGAAGAGTGCCCGCATGTAGTTCTCGGTCTGGAGGACTCCCGGAACGACCATGGCCTCGTACCAGTCGAGGGCGATGGCTTCCTTCTCGAGCTCCATGTACTCCTCCGACCAGGGAGGGCTCGCATCCCGCTCGGGCATCTCCAGGGCCGCCACGGTCAGCAGTCCCGGCAGGCCCAGGTGGAAGTCCATCAGCTCGGCGACGTTCGGCATCAGCGCGCGGCGGCCCTGCTCGATCGACGCGATGGTCTCCGCGTCCAGCCGGACCAGTTCGCCCAGCTGCTTCTGGGTCAGGTTCTTGGCGATGCGGGCTGCGGCCACCATCGCGCCGACCATCTTCATGGTCGTCGCGTTCGGCCGTACTCGTTTCCTCGGTGGCATGACAGCGAACTCCCCACCCACGCACGCGGAATACCCCGCGCGGACCCGTACTCATGAAGGAGTACGGGTCCGCGCTCAGCCACACGCTAGTCACGCAACGCGACGATCGTCCCGTGAATCCAACTATTCAGGCGGCGCTCGTACGCGAGCGTCTCTACCTGCGCTCACCCCGAACCGTCGCAGCTGCGCGCCAGTTCACACGTGACACCTTGCGGGCGTGGGGGGTGGCCGAGCGCCAGGACGAGATGTTGCTCTGCGTGAGCGAGCTGGCCACCAACGCCCTGCGGCACGGCGTCCCGCGCGGCCGCGGTTACCTGCTGCGGCTGTTCGGCTTCGAGGACGCGACCATCCGCATCGAGGTGCACGACGGCGGGCCCGGACTGACACGGATCGGCGAGCGGCCGCACGGCCGGGGCCTCACCCTCGTCACCGCGCTCGCCGACGAGTGGGGGGTGCTGGCGCGGAGCCCCGGAAAGGTCGTCTGGTGCGAGTTCCGAACCGGGCGCCCGTGACACTTTTCCTGAATAAGCTTTCCTGAAATCTCTAAATGGAAATGAATTCCACCCTCAAGAGATTCGTTTCTTCGTGAAATGGTAGCGCGTGAGGTGATTAAAGGCGAAGATGCGGCGACGTGGCGCGCCCGAGTTCCAGCTATTCGGTGCGTAGTATTCCCTTGTTCGGATCGCGACCCCATGTGCAGGCTCGCCATATCGGGCTCATCGCGTAGGGGTTCACGCCATCTCCACTCCAGAAAGAAGGCTTCCATGGCCCTCCCCCTTCCCAGCGACGTGACGGCGTTCCAGGACAACTGGCGCTTCTGCAACCACTGTTGCTCCATGTGGTGGAACGGTCGCGCCGACAACGGAGCCTGCCCCTCGGGCAACTCCCCGGACGGGCAGCACCACGGTCCGGGGAGCTGGAACTTCTACCAGCCGGCCAACCCCGATGAGGCCATCTGATCCGATCGGGTCGGGGTGTGTGGAATTCTCGGTCGCGGCCGGGGTGGTTTTGGTTGCCGATTTGATCAGCGCTCGGGGTCGTGCTGATATCGCCTTGCGTGCCGGTCGGAGAATGTCGCGCTTGCTGTAATCGAGCGAATGCCCCCCGGCTGCCGAAATCAGTCGGGGGGTATTCGCGTCCGGGATCCTTCCGTCTGCCGCGGATCGCGTGGCAGACGGATGGAGGAGGAGGCGCACAGGGGGACATTCCCTGTGCGCCCGGCCGCGTCAGGCGGGCTGCTCCGTGACCGTCGAGGTGATCACCGCGAAGGGTCCGCCCTGCGGGTCGGTCATGACGGCCATGCGGCCCGCCACCATGTCGAAGGCGGGGGCGAGGACGTTGGCCCCGGCCCGTACGGCGGCGGCCTGGATCTCGTCGACGTTGTCGACGTGGAAATACGGCAGCCAGTTCGGGGGAGTGCCGGGCGGCGACTGGTCGAGGTTCATCATCCCGCCCACCACGCGCCCGGAGGCCTTGAACTCCGTGTACCCCTCGGCGCCGGGCATGTGGGAGGCGGCCGTGGTGATCGGCAGGATGGCGGAGTAGAACGCGGCGGCGGCGGGGACGTCGCTGGTGCTGAGCTCGTTCCAGATGAGCGCGCCGTGCTCGTTGACGATGCCGGCACCGTCGAAGGAGCCCGGCTGCCACAGGCCGAACACGGCACCGGTCGGGTCGGTGACGACGGCCATCCGTCCGAGGTCCATGACGTCCATCGGGCCCATCATGACGGTGCCGTGGGCGTCGGTGACCGACTTGAGGGTGGAGTCGAGGGAGTCGGTGGACAGGTACGTGGTCCACACGGTCGGCGGCATCGGGTCCGGGACGGTGCCGTCCGGGTTCATCGCCTTCATGATGCCGGCGACCGGCCGGCCCTTGAGGGTGCAGACGGAGTAGCCGCCCTGCTCGGCCGGGCCGATCTCGCCCTGCCAGCCGAACAGGTCGCAGTAGAAGTCGAGGGCTGCCTGCTGGTCGGGGACCATCAGGTCGATCCAGCAGGGAGTGCCGGGCTTGTAGGGGCCGTTCATGTCGGGCACGGAGGCCTCCGGTGTCGCGTGGGGGAAGGACGGGCCGTCCCCTACCCGGCCCGTACGGCCCGAATCGGGCCGTACGGGTGAAACCGGGCGGGGCGTCAGTGGGTGCGGCGGCGGTGGCGGCCGGTGCCGGCGACCAGGGCGGCGCCCAGGGCCAAGGCCGTCCCCGCACCGCCCAGCGCCCAGCCGGTGGCCAGGTCGGCGCCGGTGGCGGCGAGCGCGGTGGCGCTGACGCCGGTGGGGACGGTGACGGTGCCGCCGTTCGGCTCCGGCACGTTGCCACCGGGTGCACCCCCCGGGGTTCCTCCCCCGAGAGTCTCCCCACCCGGGCTGCCGCCCCCGGGGGTTCCGCTGTCCGGGGTGCCTGCGACGGGGGTTGCGCTGCCCGGGGAGTCCCCGCCGGGTGTGCCTCCGCCGGGGGTCTCCGCTGGGGTGCCCCCTCCGGGTGTGCCTCCGCCTGGGGTGGCTCCGCCGGGTGTGCTTCCGCCCGGGGTCTCCCCACCTGGGGTCTCGGCGCCCGGAGTCCCCCCGCCCGGGGCTTCGCCGCCCGGGGTGGCGGCCGGTTGCAGGAGGGTGGCCAGTTGGCGCTTCGAGCGGGAGCCGGCCCAGGGCGGGGGTGTTTCCGCGTCGACCTGGGACGTGCCCCAGGCGAAGAAGGAGACCGAGCCGGTCGGGGCGTCGGCGGAGAAGCGGACGCGGACCGGGACGTCGAAGGCCGCGCCCGCGCCGATCGGGCCACGGACGAGGCCGCCCGCGAGGAAGTAGCCGTCCTCGTCCGAGGTGATCTCCACGGCCTGCCAGGCCGCCGGTTGTCCGTCCGCGGCCGGCCGCAGGATCTCGACCGAGATCTGCGAGACCTGCATGGAGACGAAGTCGGGCCGGGCCAGGACCAGTCCCAGGTAGAAGGCGGCCAGCTCACCCTTCCCCGCGTTGTCCACCCGGACGGAGAGGTCCGTCCAGTCGCCGCCCGCACGTACCGATTCCGGGACCCCGCTCACCGTCAGGGCGGGACCTTCGGTGAACAGCGGGTCCTCGTCGCCGCCAGGTGCGCCCGCGATCCTGGTCGAGTAGAGGGAGGTGGGGGAGCTGCCGGTGGTCGCCCCGACCCGGCCCGTCCCGTCCGCCGTCAGGTCGAACGGGACGACAGGGGTGTCCGCGGCGAAGCTGATCCGGACGTCGATCGTCCGGACCTGGCCGACGGGGACCGGGCCGGCACTGCCGAGGGCATAGCCGAGCGTGGGGGCCGCGGTGGGGACCGGCGCGGCGGCCGTCCACGGCCCGCCCGCGCTGCGGTACTCGACCTTGACGTGCGCCGGCCCCAACTGTCCGGCGGCCTGCGAGACGCCCAGCTTCGGGGTGTAGTCCGCCACGGCGACGTGGCCCGAGTTGTCGACGGTCACGGTGAGCGGAGTCCAGCTGCCGTCGGCCTTGAAACCGTCCTTCGGGATGCCTGCGACCGTGACCTCGGGCCCCACCAGGATCCGGTCGGACCCGGTGCCCGGCTCGTCCTCGACGGCCTCGGGCAGCGCCTGCGCCTGCACCTGTGTCTGCGTCGGCGGCTGTGCCTCGGCCGCGGCCGGGACGGTCGGTGTCTCCGGGCTCTCCGGGCTCTCCGGCGTCTCCGGTGCGGCCACGGCCTGCGCGGCGGGCTGCTGCGGGCCGGTGCCCTCGGCCTGTTCCTTCTCCCCGGCCTGCTCCTGCTCCGCTGCCTCCGTCGGTCCGGCGGCGTCTGCGGGTACCGCGTCCGGCGCGGTCACCGCCGGATGCTCCTCGGCCATCGCCGGTGCGGCGATCAGGAGCGTTTGGCCGGCCATCGCGGCTGCTGCCACGACGGCCATGCGCTTGAACTGCATGCTCTTTACCTCCCCGGGCTCCGGACATCAGACCGGAACCGCCCCAAACCCCTTGGGAGGCGCCCAGGTTAGTGAGACAGGCGGAGCTTGCAGAGGGCTACAGGATTGCGAAATATGTACGGTCCCACGACACGCCGTACGGGTGAACGCGGGCGTCGCGGTCGGGATGGTCGGGCCGGCCACGGCCACCGCGGCCACGGCAGCCATGCGCTTGATGGATCACGAAATGCGTCCGGCCCCGGCAGCAGCTGCCGGGGCCGGACGCATGTGGCGCGGATCGAGCCGGGTCAGAGCTTCTCGGGGGTCCGGATACCGAGGAGAGCCATGCCCTTCGTCAGCGTGCGGGCCGTCAGGTCGCACAGGAACAGCCGGTTCTCGACCTGCTCCGGGGTGTCGGCCTTGAGCACCGGGCACTCCGCGTAGAACGTCGTGTACAGCGACGCCAGCTGGTAGAGGTACGCCGCCACCTTGTGCGGGGCGTGCTCCGCGGCCGCCTCGGCGATCAGCTCGCCGAAGTGGTCCAAGTGCAGGCCCAGCGCACGCTCGGCCGGCGTGAGGACCAGCTCCGGGTGGGCGGCGGGCCGAGCGTCCCCGGCCTTGCGCAGGATCGACTGGATACGGGCGTACGCGTACTGGAGGTACACGGAGGTGTCACCCGTCAGCGACACCATCTGGTCGAGGTCGAACTTGTAGTCACGGGCCGCCGAAGTGGACAGGTCCGCGTACTTCACCGCGCCGATGCCGACCTGTGCCGCGCGCTCGGCGATCTCCGCCTCGGTGAGGTCCTGCGCCTTCTCGCGCACGACCGACGCGGCCCGGTCCACGGCCTCGTCCAGCAGGTCCACCAGTCGGACCGTCTCGCCCTCACGGGTCTTGAACGGCTTGCCGTCCTTGCCGAGCACCGTGCCGAAGGCCAGCTGCACGGCCTTGACCTCGTCGTTCAGCCAGCCCGCCCGGCGCGCCGTCTCGAAGACCATCTTGAAGTGCAGGGACTGCCGCGCGTCGACCACGTAGATCAGCTCGGTCGCGCCCAGGTTGCCCACCCGGTCGCGGATCGCCGACAGGTCGGTCGCCGCGTAGCCGAAGCCGCCGTCCGACTTCTGCACGATCAGCGGGGTCGGGTTGCCGTCCTGGCCCTTGATGTCGTCGAAGAACACGCAGAGCGCGCCGTTCGAGCGGACGGCGACACCCGACTCCTCCAGCAGCTTGCAGGTCTCGACCAGCATGTCGTTGTAGCCGGACTCGCCGACCACGTCGGGGTCCTGGATGTCCATGTCCAGCTTGTTGAAGACGGAGTAGAAGTAGATCTTCGACTCGTCGACGAACCGCTGCCACAGGTCGAGGGTCTGCGCGTCGCCGGCCTGGAGGTCGACCACCCGCGCCCGGGCCCGCGTCTTGAACTCCTCGTCGGAGTCGAAGAGCGCGCGCGAGGCCTTGTAGAGCCGGTTCAGGTTGGACATGGCCTCCTCGCCGGAGACCTCCTCGTCCGACTTGTGGTCCAGCTCGTGCGGGTGCTCCAGCAGGTACTGGATGAGCATGCCGAACTGGGTGCCCCAGTCGCCGATGTGGTGGCGGCGGACCACCTTCTCGCCCGTGAACTCCAGGATCTCCACCATCGCCGCGCCGATCACGGCGGACCGCAGGTGCCCGACGTGCATCTCCTTGGCCACGTTCGGCTGCGCGTAGTCGATCACCGTGGTGCCCGGGTTCGCCGCGAACGGGACGCCCAGACGGTCGTCACCGGCCCGCGCGGCCAGGGTCTCGACGATCGCCCGGTCGGTGATGGTGATGTTGAGGAAGCCGGGGCCGGAGACCTCGATCTCCTGGATCAGGTCACCGGTCGGGATGCCCTCGACCACGGTCGCCGCCAGCTCGCGCGGATTGGCCTTCGCCTTCTTCGCGAGCGCCAGGATGCCGTTGGCCTGGAAGTCGGCCCGGTCGCTTCGTCGCAGCAGCGGGTCCGCGCCACCGGCCTCCGGCAGGGCGGAGGCAAGGGCGTCCGCGACGCGCTGATTGACGGAAGAAGCGAGGGAAGGGACCGAGGCCATGAGCTGCCGTTCCTGTGAGGTCGTGCCGGTGAGTGCACTTGGTTGTTCCGACAAGAGCCGAGTATCCCACGCGGGGGCAAACCGTTTCCCGGTGGAAAAGCAACCTCTGAGCGACCCGTTCCGTCTGGGAGAATGGCTGAAGCCAGCATTCGAGATAGAAGGACGTGTCGTGGCTCAGAGCAGCACCGAGACCGACTGGGTCTCCCGTTTCGCGGACGAGGTCATCGCCGAGGCGGAGCGCCGAGCACCCGGCAAACCTGTCGTCGTCGCGTCCGGACTCTCCCCCTCCGGCCCCATCCACCTGGGCAACCTCCGCGAGGTCATGACCCCGCACCTGGTCGCGGACGAGATCCGCCGCCGGGGCATCGAGGTCCGCCACCTCATCTCCTGGGACGACTACGACCGGTACCGCAAGGTGCCCGCGGGCGTGCCCGGCATCGACGAGTCGTGGGCCCAGCACATCGGGCGCCCGCTCACCTCCGTGCCCGCCCCGGCCGGGTCCGCGTACCCGAACTGGGCCGAGCACTTCAAGGCCGCCTTCGTCGAGGCCATGGCCGAGATGGGCGTCGAGTACGACCCGATCAGCCAGACCGAGCAGTACACGAACGGCGTCTACCGCGAGCAGGTGCTGTTCGCGATGAAGCACCGCGGCGACATCGACGCGGTCCTCGACCAGTACCGCACCAAGCAGAAGCCGGGCGGCAAGAAGCCCCAGCAGAAGCAGGTCGACGAGGCCGAGCTGGAGGCCGCCGAGGGCTCCGGCGCCGCCGCCGAGGACGACGGCAGCACCGGCGAGGGCGGCTACTTCCCGTACAAGCCGTACTGCGGCCAGTGCGGCAAGGACTTCACCAAGGTCACCTCGTACGACGACGAGACCACCGAGATGACCTACGTCTGCACCGAGGACGAGTTCACCGAGACGGTCAAGCTCAGCGAGTTCAACCGCGGCAAGCTCGTCTGGAAGGTCGACTGGCCGATGCGCTGGGCCTACGAAGGCGTGATCTTCGAGCCCTCCGGCGTCGACCACTCCTCGCCCGGCTCCTCCTTCCAGGTCGGCGGCCAGATCGTGCACATCTTCGGCGGCGAGCAGCCGATCGGACCGATGTACGCGTTCGTCGGCATCAGCGGCATGGCGAAGATGTCCTCCAGCAAGGGCGGGGTCCCGACCCCGGCCGACGCGCTGAAGATCATGGAGCCGCAGCTGCTGCGCTGGCTCTACGCCCGCCGGCGCCCCAACCAGTCCTTCAAGATCGCCTTCGACCAGGAGATCCAGCGGCTCTACGACGAGTGGGACAAGCTGGAGGCCAAGGTCGCCGACGGCTCCGTGCTGCCCGCCGACGCCGCCGCGCACACCCGCGCCGTGCGCACCGCCGCCGCCGAGCTGCCGCGCACCCCGCGCCCGCTCCCGTACCGGACGCTCGCCTCCGTCGCCGACATCACCGCCGGCCACGACGAGCAGACCCTGCGCATCCTGACCGACCTCGACCCGACGCAGCCGCTCACCTCTCTCGACGAGGTACGGCCGCGCCTGGACCGCGCCGAGAACTGGATCACCACCCAGGTCCCGGCCGACCAGCGCACCCTCGTGCGCGAGGACGCCGACACCGAGCTGCTGTCGTCCCTGGACGACGAGGGCCGCGAGTCGCTGCGGCTGCTCCTGGAGGGCCTGGACTCGCACTGGTCCCTCGACGGGCTGACCACCCTCGTCTACGGCGTCCCGAAGGTCATGGCCGGCCTCGAACCCGACGCCAAGCCGACGCCGGAACTCAAGGTCGCGCAGCGCACCTTCTTCGCGCTGCTCTACCGGCTCCTCGTGACCCGGGAGACCGGACCGCGACTGCCCACGCTGCTGCTGGCGGTGGGCGCCGACCGCGTGCGCAAGCTGCTCGCCGTCTGAGCCGTCTGAGCCGTCTGAGCGGGCCGACCGGCCCGCCCGGAACGCGGAAGGGCCCGCACCCCTCGGGGTGCGGGCCCTTCCCGCTGTCCGTGGCCGTCAGGCGATGTGCTCGGCCTCACGGTCCTTGTGGTAGCGCTGCTTGAACGCCGGGATCATCCGGCGCAGCAGCGAACCGCTGCGCGGGTGGGTCACGCCGTAACCGTCCGACAGGTGTATGTCGAGGGCCTCCGCCGACGGGTAGTCCTGCTTCTCGTCGACCAGCGCGCAGAACACCTTGTACGCCGCCTCGGCGAACTCGGCCTCGTCAGGGGTCTCGGGACCCTCGGCCGGGGCCTCCTCCTGGCGCGGAGCCGGGACGGTGAGCTCCTGCTCCTCGTCCGGGCCCATCGGCGGCAGGACCGGGGTCGGCTCCAGGCCCTCCACGTACTGGGGGTTGTAGCCGCCCTCGTACGCCGCCTGCGGCGCCAGCGGCGCGGCGAACCACGCGCTGTTGTGCGCCGCCGGCATGGCCGTCGGGTCCACCGCGAAGGGCGGCGGGGCGGGCTGGACGGCACCGGGAACACCCGCAGCGCCCGCAGCGCCCGCAGCACCGGGCGCGCCGGCCGGGTTCTGCACCGGCTGCATCTGCTGGGCGGCCTGCTGGGCCTGCTGGGCCTGCTGTGCGAGCTCGGGTGCGGCCGCCAGCGCCGGAGCCTGCTGCGCCTGCTGGACCTGCTGCGCCTGCTGCTCGACGGGGGGCAGCACCGCCGGCTCGATACCCGTCGCCGCCAGCGCCTCCGGCGTCGTCTCCGCGAGCGGCACACCGATCTTGGCCAGCTTCAGCGGCATCAGCGCCTCCACCGGAGCCTTCCGCCGCCACGAACGCCCGTACCGGGCCTGCAGCCGGGCCTGGTAGATCAGCCGGTCCTGCTCCATGCCGACCGCCTGCTCGTAGGAGCGCAGCTCCCACAGCTTCATCCGGCGCCACAGCTTGAAGGTCGGCACCGGCGACAGCAGCCACCGCGTGATCCGCACACCCTCCATGTGCCGGTCCGCGGTGATGTCCGCGATCCGGCCCACGGCGTGCCGGGCGGCCTCCACCGTCACCACGAACAGCATCGGGATCACGGCGTGCATCCCGACACCCAGCGGGTCCGGCCACGAGGCCGCACCGTTGAAGGCGATCGTCGCGGCCGTCAGCAGCCACGCCGTCTGGCGCAGCAGGGGGAAGGGGATCCGGAGCCACGTCAGCAGCAGGTCCAGCGCGAGCAGCACACAGATGCCCGCGTCGATGCCTATCGGGAACACCAGCGAGAAGCTGCCGAACCCCTTCTGCAGGGCGAGCGCACGCACCGCGGAATACGAGCCCGCGAACCCGATCCCGGCGATGACCACGGCTCCCGCGACCACCACGCCTATGAGTATCCGGTGCGTACGAGTCAGTTGCATCGCGGCCACCCGCGATCCCCTCCCCTTGTCGAGCACATACCGAGCGCAGCGTGCTGGTACTCGGTACTGGGTACTTACCGAGCCTTTACAGAGCTGCGGCAGGCACAGCGTACGGGTGACTGGATGTCAGTGCCCCAGGAGGCCCCGACCCGCACCCGTCCCTACTGGGGCTGCGGGGACTGCGACTGCTCCGCCGGAGCCTTGTTGGCCGCGCCCACCGAGGTCACCGTCTCCTTGGCCGCGTTGATCGCGTCCTGGAGCAGCTTCCCGTGGTCCGGCGCGCCGGCCCCCTCGTACGCGGCACCGTTGTAGTCGATCCGGATGACCACGTTCTGGGTGCGCGCCACGATCGAGGTGTTGAAGGAGTCGACGTCCTTCTTCACCTTGTAGATCACCGACGACGCCTGGTCGCCGATCCCGGCCACCGCCTCCGTCTTCGGGTCCTGCGCGCCCTCCTCGGTCTTCGCCGTCTCGACCTCCTTGTTGTACTGCTCCTCCGCGCGCTTGTTGGCGTCACCGAGGGTGGCGTGGGAGTCGTAGCGGAAGAAGGAGAGCGAGAGCCAGCGGTACTGCGAGCCCTTCAGGCCGTCCTCGTCCAGACCGTTCCAGGAGCAGCTGGCACGGGTGGCCAGGTCGTTCGACTTGGTAGCCGTCCCGTTCTTGTCCTTCGCCTCCGGGACGAGCGTGTCTATCGTCGCCGTCGCCAGCGCCTTGCAGGGGTCCGGGAGCGTGGCGAACGCCGCCTTCTCCAGAACCTTGGAGGACTTCGGGTTGGGCTTGGCCGACGAGGACGAACCGGACTTCTTCTCGCCGTTCGAGCTCGTGTCCTTGCCCGAGTCGGACGAACACCCGGCGACGGTGAGGATCACCGGGACGGCTGCGCAGGCGAGAACGCGGGTGAGGCGCGAGGCTGATCGGTGCATGGTTCCTTCAGTACGTTTGTCGGTTGTTCTTCGGACGCGGGACCCGGGCAACGGTAGCCCGACCGGGTACCCGCCTGCTGTGCGCGCCATCACGCGAGAGTGCGGCGCGCACCGCTCATTCGCTGAAACGCTCGGCCAGGGCCTGCGCCAACTGCCGTGCCTTGTCCTGGGTTTCGGTGCTCGGCGGGACCGTGCCGGGCAGTGCGGGCTGCACGCTGTACTCGATGGTGACGATGACGTTCGAGGTGCGGAACACAATGCGCACGGTGCGGGACTGTGCGGCGCTGGCCCCGGCGGGGCTGAGCTTGTCCTCCAGGAAGGCGTCGCTGCCCAGGCCCTCCAGGACGCGTGAGCCGAGCTCGACCGGCGCCGACGGGCTCGCGGCCGGGGACGCCGGTGCTCCGGGGGCGGGGCCGCCGGGGGCGGGCGCGCTCTGGGGCGGGGCCGCCGGGTCGGGGGCGGCGGGGGTGGGGGCCGCCGGGGTGGGGCTCGCGGTCGGGCCGGGGAAGGGCAGCTTCGCGTCGGTGAGCCGGCGTACGTAGACCTGCTTGGCCTTGTCGTCGTCGCTGGTGGCGGTCCGGTCGTACGAGACCACGCGCTCGAAGCCGACCGCCAGCAGCCGGGTCTCCTCGGGGCTCTGCCCGGTCCAGCGGCAGCCGACGTGCCGGTCGCCGTCGTACGAGGCGTCCGCGACACCGGCGTACATCTGGTCCCGCTGCTCGGGGGTGAGGCTGTCCCCGGCCGGGAGCATGCCCTTGAGCTTCTTGCTGTCGGCGCCGGCCTTGCAGGGCGCGGGCAGACTGCGGTACTTCCCCGGTTGGGCGGGCGCGGCGGAGCTGCCGCCGGCCTTCGAGTCGCTGGTGCTTCCGCCGCTGCTCCCGCCGGTGCACCCGGTCAGACCGGCCGCCCCGGCGGCGAGCGCGGTGAGCATCGCGATGCCCGGCAGGACTCGCCCCCGTACCGCCTTGCGCTGCACGTCCACTGGCTCCCTTCGACCGGCGGGCCCCCCGACGGTCAGGAAAATGCGTTGCCGCGACTTGGGCGCGGCTGGACACAATGTCTATCGCACACGCTGGTGCTGGCGCCGGTCCCCTGTCGTATTTGGGATCAAGAGCGAGGCTTTTGCGCATTCTGACTTTTCTGTGATTTTCGGGGGATTGGTTCCTTATGTCGTATGTAGAGGTGTCCGGGGAGAAGATCCCGATCCGGATGTGGGCCGACCCGGCGTCGGTCGAGGACAGTGCGATGCAGCAGCTGCGCAACGTCGCCACCCTCCCCTGGATCAAGGGTCTGGCCGTCATGCCGGACGTCCACTACGGCAAGGGAGCCACCGTCGGCTCGGTGATCGCCATGAAGGACGCGGTCTGCCCGGCGGCGGTCGGCGTGGACATCGGCTGCGGAATGTCGGCGGTGAAGACGTCCCTGACGGCGAACGACCTGCCGGGGGACCTGTCGGGGCTGCGGTCGAAGATCGAGCGGGCGATTCCGGTGGGGGCGGGGATGCACCGGGAGGCGCTGGACCCGTCGCGGCTGTACGGGTTCTCGGTGGAGGGGTACGAGGGCCTCTGGAGCCGGTTCGACTACCTCGCTGATTCGGTCAAATTCCGTCATGAACGTGCCATGAAGCAGATTGGAACGCTCGGACAAGGCAACCACTTCATCGAATTTTGTCTCGATCAGTCAGATTCGGTCTGGTTGATGCTGCACTCCGGCTCCCGCGGCATCGGCAACCAGCTCGCGGCGCACCACATCGAGGTGGCCCGGGGGCTCGACCACAACCAGAACCTGGTCGACCGGGACCTGGCGGTCTTCCTCGCGGCCACGCCCGAGATGGCGGCGTACCGCAACGACCTCTTCTGGGCGCAGGAGTACGCGAAGTACAACCGCGCCGCGATGATGAGCCTCTTCAAGGAGGTCGTCCGCAAGGAGTTCCGGAAGGCGAAGGTCTCCTTCGACCGCGAGATCAGCTGCCACCACAACTACGTGGCGGAGGAGCGGTACGACGGCATGGACCTGCTGGTCACGCGTAAGGGCGCGATCCGCGCCGGCAGCGGTGACTACGGGATCATCCCGGGCTCCATGGGCACGGGCTCGTACATCGTGAAGGGGCTCGGCAACGAGAAGTCCTTCAACTCGGCCTCGCACGGCGCGGGCCGGAAGATGAGCCGGACGGCGGCGAAGAAGCGGTTCTCGGCACGTGACCTCGCGGAGCAGACCAAGGGCGTGGAGTGCCGCAAGGACTCGGGCGTCGTGGACGAGATCCCGGGTGCGTACAAGTCCATCGAGCAGGTCATCGACCAGCAGACCGACCTGGTGCAGGTCGTGGCCAAGCTCAAGCAGGTCATCTGCGTCAAGGGCTGAGGCCCGGGCGCGGATGTCGGGGGAATGCGGGAGCCCGGACCGATGGAGATCGGTCCGGGCTCCCGCATGTCGCTATCTATGCCTTGCCGGTGCGCAGGCGCCAGAGGCGCATGGAGCAGCTCTGCTCGGTGCGGTTGAGGGCGACTCCGGCTGCCGCGGGGTCGTCCAGCTGTAGAAGGGTCTCGTCGTCCTTCGGGGTCCAGCGCCGGCGGGGCGGAGCGACCCGCATGTCAGCCGGTCGGAGCCAGCCGCGAATTTCGGCTGCCTTGGCCTTCTTGCGCTCCAGGCCCAGGCAGCCGTCGTAGTACAGGTGTGCGGCCAGCTCCATCGCCGCTTCCTTCGTATAGAGGACGTTGTAGACCCCGTCCCGGGCATTGCGCTTGATGGTTCGCTGTGCGCCGGTGACCTTCCTGGCGAAGTGGCACAGGTATGCGCCCACTGCCGTGCTGGCGGTGGTGAGCGAGAGGAACGGATGGCCCTTGCCCGTGTAGCCGACGGATCCGTCGGCGTCGATGATCCCTCGAAGGTAGTCGCGGCGGGAGAACTCCACGCGGGGCGGCTTGATCGTCCTCGACTTGCGTCCGTAGGGCATTCCAAGCCTGTTGATCGTGCTCCGGGCTTCCAGGGAGCAGAGGCTCCACGTCGCGGAGGGGTGGGTCTCGGCGAAGTTCGTGCTCCTGACGCGCTCGGTGATGGAGCTGAAGTAGGGCGTGAGCTGCTGGAACTCGCGGAGGATGTGGATGTCCCGTGCGTTGATCTCGGCGGTGAGCTTGCCCTTCTGTCCCGCGCCCTGGGCGAGGTGCCCGTCGGCCTGGAGAAAACCGAACATGTAGGCGTAGCGGGGGTCGGTGAGGTCCATGAAGCGCGCGGCGGCGCTAGGGTCCTGTTCAGCCATGGGGAAGGTCCTACTTCCTTGTTGGTGAGGCCCTCGGCCGGGACTGCCATCCCGGTCGGGGGCCGTTCGCGTTGTGGCTGAACTTAGGCACGGATTCCCGGCGGATCCGGCGGATTCCCCGAGGATCGCTCGAACGTGTGACGGAATTTCACATTGCATCGCGCACGTCCGGATGTGGGACGCCAACTTCCGCTTGGGGTAAGGGGGTTGACCGAGGGATTGGTCTGGACCAAAGATTGCCGCATGTGGAGATCCCGCGTGCTAACCGCCGCGCTCGCGTCGTTGTCGCTCGCCCTCGGGGCCGTCGGGTCCGCCCAGGCGAAGGTGGGGCTGCCGCCCGTCGTGTCGCATGTGCCGACCCGGGAGAAGGTCGTCTTCATCACCGTCGACGACGGCTGGAACCACGATCCGGCCGCGGCCCGGATCCTGCTGGAGAAACGGGTGCCCGCCGCGCTCTTCCTGCTGCCCGGGGCGACCTCGTACGACACCGGGTACTTCACCCGGCTCACGGAGGAAGGGCGGGTCACCGTCGAGAACCACACCGTCGATCACCCGGACCTCACGACGCTCGACGCGGCCGGCCGGGACGCCGAGGTGTGCGGGGCCGGGGAGCAGCTCCAGGCGGTCTTCGGGCGGACGCCGAAGCTGCTGCGGCCGCCCTACGGGGCGGTGAACGACGATGTGCGGCTCGCGGCCAAGGCGTGCGGGGTGAAGGCGCTGGTCACCTGGACGCACGACTTCACCACCTGGGGCGAGACGCCGCCCGCGCCGCGGCTGCAGGCCGGGGACATCGTGCTGCTGCACTTCACGCCGACGCTGGCGGCGGACCTGCAGCGGGCCCTGGACGCGGCGAGGGCCGCCGGGCTGAAGCCGGCGGCCCTCATGCCGCACCTGAAGGCGGCGGGGGAAGGGGGTGTCTTGTCGATCAGGGCGGATCAGGGAGCGGGGTCTGGTGCCGTGTATCGCAAGGCGGACGAGGGAGGCGACGCGGAGCGTCGCCGACCGAGGACAACGCGGCGAGGCGCGGCACCAGGGCCCGCGAGCCCGGCCTGATCGGCAAGACACCCCCTAGAGCTCGCGGTGGACCTTGGTGTTCGAGGCCTGGGCGCGGGGGCGGACCACGAGGAGGTCGATGTTGACGTGGCTGGGGCGGGTCACCGCCCAGGTGATGGTGTCGGCCACGTCGTCGGCGGACAGGGGTTCCGCGACGCCCGCGTAGACCTTCTCGGCCTTCTCGGCGTCGCCGCGGAACCGGGTCTTCGCGAACTCCTCGGTCTTGACCATGCCCGGGGCGATCTCGATGACGCGTACGGGCTGGCCGACGATCTCCAGGCGCAGGGTCTCGGCGAGGACGCGGGCGCCGTTCTTGGCGGCGACGTAGCCGGCTCCGCCCTCGTACGTGGAGTGGCCGGCGGTGGAGGAGAGGACCACGACCGTGCCGTCGCCGGAGGCGGTGAGGGCGGGCAGCAGGGCCTGGGTGACGTGGAGCGTGCCGATGACGTTGACCTCGTACATCGTGCGCCAGTCGGCGGGGTCGCCGGTGGCGACGGGCTCGGCTCCGATGGCGCCGCCCGCGTTGTTGACGAGGACGTCACAGCGGTCCAGGGAGGCGGCGAAGGCGTCGACGGCGGTGCGGTCGGTGACGTCGAGGGCGTACGCGGTGGCCTGGTGGCCGGCTGCGGTGAGCTCGGCGGCGAGGGCCTCGATGCGGTCCTTGCGGCGGGCGGTGAGGGCGACGTGGTAGCCGGCTGCGGCGAGCTGCCGGGCGGTGGCCGCGCCGATGCCGCTGCTCGCGCCGGTGACTACGGCGGTTCGGGTGGCGGCCGTGCTCATGTGCGGGCTCCTCGGTCGTTCGTACGGGCGATTACCCGCCAGCATAGGCGTGGGTCGGGGGGCCGCGCGGGGTGCGCGTGATCACGGCTGCCGCCGTACGGGCCGAGGGTGATCGGCCCGGCGCCGATCCGGGCCCGGCCCTTGTGTGCGGGGGCCCTGCCGTGCGCACGGCAGATGGGGGTGGACGCGCCCTCGTCCGTGTGATGGTCCGACCGGTCGGGGTCGCCGGTGGCTAGCCTCCGCGCGAGGAGGTGGTGTCGGTGCGCCGTGGTGCCGTACGAAGTGTGGTGGTGGCGGGTTTGCTGGCGCTCGGCGCGGGTGTCCCCGGGTCGGCCCAGGCGTCGGCCCAGGCGTCGGTGCAGGCACCGGTCCGGGCGCCGGTGCCGGAGTGGGACGGGCCGGAGGCCGATGTGGCCTACCACGGCCGGGTGGCCCTGTCGGGGACGCGGCTGCGGATCTGGCTGGTCCCGGAGAACGACGGGCCCGCCGCGCTGCCGAACGCGACGGTGCGGGTGCGGCTGTCGGCGGAGCTCGCGGACCGGCAGGAGCTGG
This sequence comes from Streptomyces nojiriensis, assembly GCF_017639205.1. Lineage (NCBI taxonomy): Bacteria > Bacillati > Actinomycetota > Actinomycetes > Kitasatosporales > Streptomycetaceae > Streptomyces > Streptomyces nojiriensis. The sequence continues at coordinate 5,263,047 of NZ_CP071139.1, forward strand.
CGGAGGGCTGCGCGCGGGCGGGTCTGCGCGAGGTGGTGTGCGAGACGGGGCCGCTGCCGCTGCACGGGCGGGGGCGGCACATCGGGCTGCTGCTGGAGCTGCGGGACCGGGAGCCGGAGGTGGCGGTGCGGGTCGACACGTGGTGGAACGGCGGTGCGACGGACCGCAACCGCACCAACAACGAGCACGTGGTGCTCGCGCTGGACACGGGAGACGCCTACGCGTTCTAGGCCGTCGTGTGACCGCCCGCCCGGTGGCTCAGGCCGTGCCGAACTCCACGAGGGCCTCGTCGACGATCCGTTCCAGGCGGGCGTGGTGGGCGCCGCGCCAGTAGACGCGCTCGCACTCGGTGCACTGCGCGAACACGTCGTAGGAGCGGTGCGTGCCGTCTTCCAGGCGGTCGCCGACGCTCTCCTTGTCGGCCTCGTGGAGCGGGCCGTTGCAGGCGGTGCAGCGGGTCCACGGCGCGAGGGCGGGCGCGAACCGGCCGAGTACGTCGCGCAGTTGCTCGTCGGGGTTGTCGCTGTAGATGTACGCGCCGGCGAACAGCTCGCGGCGGCGCAGCAGTCCGCGGTCGCGGGAGAGCAGGACGCGCCGTTCGGCCGCGGAGCGGGTGGCGAGGGCGGGGTCGCCGATGTCCTCGTTCTCGTAGGCGGCGTCGACGCCGAGCAGGCGCAGGCGGCGGGCGAGGGTGCCGAGGTGGACGTCGAGGAGGAAGCGGAGCGGGGCGCCGGGGATCTGCTGGGGCCGCTCGACGCCGTACACCTCGACGTTCTGGCCGTCCTGGGGCACGTAGGAGACGGGTACCTCGTGGCCGTCGACGAGGAGGCGGCCGACCTCGGTGAGCGGGACGCCGGCCGATTCGACGACGTGGCCGAGGCTGGAGGCGCCGTCGGTCGCGGTCGGTACGCGGTCCGCGCGCCGGCTGGGCGGGGCGAAGAGGCGCAGTTCGGGGGCGAGGGTGAGCTGAATGCCGGGTCCGTTCACCCGCTCAGCATGCCATTTCCGGGGTGGTGGCCGCGGCCGAATTATGAGGTCGCGGTGGCCTGGTCGTAGGTGTCGCGGTGGGTGCTGACCTCGTCGAAGTGGTTCTCGGCCCAGAGCTTCACGGAGGACAGGAGGCAGCCGAGGCTGCTGCCGAGATCGGTGAGCCGGTAGTCGACGCGGGCGGGGACGGTGGGGGTGACGGTGCGCGTGACGAGGCCGTCGCGTTCGAGGGAGCGGAGGGTCTGGGTGAGCATCTTCTGGCTGACGCCGGGGATCTTGCGGCCGAGGTCGCTGTAGCGCATGGAGCGGTTCTCGGCCTGGCCGAGGGCGCTGACGATGAGGCCGACCCACTTGTCGCTGATGCGGGCCAGGAGCTGGCTGGTGGGGCACTCCTTGAGGAAGGCGTCGTAGGCGGTACGGGCTTCCTCGCGGCGGGCCGCGGCGGTGCTGGTGGCCATGGGTGCCCCACTTCCGGGTCGGGTACGCACCTTCGAGTGCGTACTTACGAAAAGAGAGTACCTCTCCTTAAGTTAGTGCTCATCAGGAACGCGAGAACACGCGATCGAACGAGCGCATCGGTGAACGGGAGAGATGAAGATGAGCGAGCAGACGATGCTGGCGGCCGTGGTGACCGGGTTCGGCGGCCCGGAGCGGGTCGAACTGGCCGAGGTCCCGGCGCCCCGCCCCGCGGCCGGCCAGCTCCGAATCAAGGTCACCGCAGCCGGGCTCAACCCGGTGGACGGCGCGGTCGTCGCCGGGGTCTTCGGCGGCGCCGGGCAGCGGCTCGGCCTCGGCTGGGACGTGTCCGGGGAGATCGACGAGATCGGCGCCGGGGTGACCGGCCGGCGCATCGGCGACCGGGTCGTGGGCCTGCACTACGGGCAGCTGAAGCCGCTGGGCACGCACGCGCAGTACGCGGTCCTCGACGCCACCGCCGTCGCGTCCGCCCCGGCCACCGTGGACGCGGTGACCGCGGCCGGGCTCCCGCTCGCCGGCCTCACCGCCGCTCGCGCCGTGGACCTGCTGGGGCTCGCCCCCGGCTCCTCGGTGCTGATCACCGGAGCCGCGGGCGTCGTCGGCGGCCTGGCCGTCCAGCTCGCCGTGCGGGCCGGCCTGGTGGTGACGGCCCTGGCGGGCGCCGAGGACGAGGAGCTCGTACGGTCCCTGGGCGCGACCGGGTTCGTCCCGCGCGGCGCGGTGCCGGCCGGGCCCGTGGACGGAGTCCTGGACGCGGCGGTACTGGGCGGGGCCGCGCTGGGCGCCGTGCGTGACGGCGGGGTCTACGTGGGCCTGATCCCGAACCACGCCCCGGCCGCGGAGCGCGGTGTGCGGGTGGTCGAGCAGGAGGTCGCGGCGGACGGGGCGCACCTGGCCCGCCTGGTGGCCCTGGTCGACGAGGGCGCGCTGACCCTGCGGGTCGCGGACACCTTCCCGCTCGGCGAGGCCGCCAAGGCCCACGCCCACCTGGCGACGCCCGGGGTCCGCGGCCGCATCATCCTGACGGTGTGAGGCCGCCTTGCGGACGCCCCACCCGGTAGCGCCAGTCGCAGCTCGGGTGGGGCACGCCGGGCGGGTACTCGAAGTCGACGTCGCCCAGGTAGGTGAAGCCGGCCCGCCGGCACACCGCGTTGGACGCCGGGTGGTCGGTGCCGGGGAAGGCGTGGACGCTGTCGCGGGTGCCGTGGGCGCGGACGTACGCCAGGAGCTCCGTGAGCGCCGCCACGGCCAGCCCGTGTCCCTGGAACTCGGGCAGGATGCCCCAGCCGGACTCGTAGACCGGCTCGCCCTGCCACTCGCGCTCCCAGAAGCCGACGGATCCGACGCTCTCGGTGCGTCCGCCGCCGTCGGCGCCCTCCCCGGCCGGGCTCCACACGACGCGGAACATCCGGCCGGCGGCCGGCTCCCGCGCGCTCAGGGCCTCGTAGCGCCGCTGCCGGTCGACGAGCTTCGCGACCGGCTCCGGGCCGCCCAGGAACCGGGTCATGGCGGGCTCGTTCTTGCGCTCCAGCAGCCAGAAGTCCCCGGCGGACCAGGGCTCCAGTCGTACGTGAGTCTGCATCGGGCCACCCTACGGAGGCGCGCGCGGCCCCTCCACGGGTTTCGGCCTCCGCGGCGTGGCGCGGGTCGTGAACGCGTCGATTTTCAGGGCGTGTTCGGGGTTTTTCCGGACCGTGTGCGTCCGGGTGGTGCGGCTCCGCCGGCGCTTCGCCGCCCCGTCCCGGCGTCCGTGGGGCTGACCTGCGCCGACCCCCATTTCCGAGGCGGGTGGCGGTGGGCCGGAATGGTGGATTCGCGTAGCGGGCACCGATCGGTGAATGATCAATTCCAATCACCAACAGCCCCTCGGGTAAAGAGAATTGACCTTTTGTTTCCGGTGGGCGTGGCCTAGCCTGATGTCAGCCGACCGGGGGGAAGGGCTTCGGCTGCCCTGCCCTCTCACTGCATCAGTCACCACCCGACGAGGGGGAGTCACGAGTGCTCAGTAAGAGGATTTCGGCCGGATTCATCGCGATGGCGGCCGTGGCCGGCGTCATCGCCGCGGCACCGTCCGCAGCGGCCGTGGACCGTACGTGTTACGACGGCAACTTCTGCATCTACAAGGACAGCAACTACAGCACCGACAACTCGATGTACCGGACGAAGTACGAGTCCGCCCGCTGGGACATCGACATGCCGGCCGTCTACGAGAACGACAGCTCCTGGTGGAACCGGCGCGGACAGTCGTCCAAGACCTACGGCGGTCGCTGGATGACGTGGGGCGTGGAGATCTGCCTCGTCCCCGGCGGTTCCGTGAACTACTACTGGGACGCCAACGACGACGGCGCGAGCAACACCCTGAACGACGGCAACAGCTGCTGATCACCGCCTGAAGGCCGGGCCGCCCCCGCGTCGCGGGGCGGCCCGGCCGCACCTTCAAGAGGACACGGACATTGAAGAAGCGCACCCGGTGTATGACGGCGATCGCGGTGACGGTGCTGCTGGGCGCGGCCGCCTCCGCCTGTTCGGAGGAAGCCCCGCGGGACTTGGAGACGGCCCGCAGGGCGCAGACGGCCCTCGACAGTGCCAACGCGGCGCTGGACCAGGAGCGTGACGCGGAGACCAAGCTGATCCGCAAGTGCATGAACGACAAGGGCTTCAAGGTCTTCCCCGCGAGCGGCACCGCCACCAACAGCGGCAAGAAGCGGAGCGAGGACCTCTCCCCGTCGGCCGAGACCGCGCGCACCGTGGGCTACGGGGCGGACCCGCGCCGGTCGGACAACCAGAAGGCCCAGGAGGGCCTGGACGACTTCGACGCGCTGCCCGAGGACGTCAAGCGGGCCCACAGCATGGCCATGGACGGGTACGTCGACAAGCCCGAGGGCGGCGTGGAGTTCGACTTCGGCGGCGGCAAGGTCATGGTGCCGTCGAAAGGCTGCCGCGGTGAAACGCTCAAGGCCGTGTACGGGGACGTGAAGGAATACCTCCGTCTCAACTGGACGGTCTACAACAGCGTCAAGCAGAACAGCGCGCATATCCTCGCCGATGACGACGGATATCAGAAGGCGCTCTCCGAGTGGGCCTCCTGCATGAAGTCCGGCGGATATCCGGAAATTCCGACTCCGGAGAAGGCCAGGGAATCGGCGCTCTCGCATTACGCGAATATTCCCGACGGTGACACCGCGGCGCTCGACAACGCCCAGCGCGCCGAGATCAAGCAGGCCACGACCGATGCCGAGTGCGGCACGAAGGCCGGTCTCAACACGAAGGCGCGGGAGGCCAAGAGCAAGGCCTCGGCCGCTTCGCTGGTGAAGCACGAAGCGGAGATCACGGCGTGGCTGGAACTCATCACGAAGGCCAAGGGCAAGGCCCAGGATCTACTGCGAGAGACGTCCTAATACTGTCATGAGCCTCGAACACCCCGATGAGACACAGGTGGAGACACAGGTGGACCAGCCGTCCGGCGGGCGGGCGGCGGGTGCGCGGCGGAGGTCCAGGCGGGGCCTGGTCGTCGCCGCCGTCGCCGTCGTGCTCTTCGGCAGCTCCGGTTCCGTCTGGTGGATCGCCTCCCAGGCCAGGACCCCCGAGCAGCGTGCCTCGAACGCAGCCGCGCCCCCGCCCTCCCAGATCACGGGGAAGGTCTCCGACCAGCAGCTCGTCGAGCGGATGGAACTCACCGGGAAGGTCGAGACGGCCTCCCGCACCACCATCACCGGCGTCCAGCCGCAGGGCACCAGCCGCGCGGTCGTGACGGCCCTGCCCGCGGCCGCGGGCAAGAGCCTCAAAGCCGGGGCGGTCGTCGCGGAGGTGTCGGGCCGGCCGGTCCTGCTGCTCCCGGGGCGCTTCCCCGCGTACCGGGACCTGAAGGCGGGGGACAAGGGACCGGACGTGCAGCAACTGCAGCGCGCGCTGCAGCCGTTGTACGGGACGGCGGTGAACGGCACGTACGGCCCGGCCACCGTGGAGGCGGTGCGCAAGCTGTACGCGGCGGCCGGGTACGAGGCGCCCGCAGGGCAGGGGCAGAGCACCACCGGCGGTGGCGGTTCCACCTCCGGCACGGCCCGTGGAGGCGGGGCGTCCCCGGGAGGCGGCACGGCTCCCCGGGGCGGCGCGGAGACCGACGGCGGCACCGGCGCGGCCCCCGGCACGAACGGCACGGGCGGTACGAACGGCACGGGTGGTGCGAGCGCGCCGCCCGCCCGCGGTGCGGACACGCCGCCCGCCGCCGGGCCGGCCAAGCCCGGCGAGGTGCTGCCGGCCGCGGAGGTCGCGTACGTCAGCGCCCTGCCCGCCACGGTGGTGCAGGTCGCCGCAGCGATCGGCGACGCGGCCGACAAGCCGCTGGTCGTCCTCGGCAGCGGCGGCCGCCAGGTGCGGGCCGCCCTGAGCGCGGACCAGCGCACGCGGCTGCGCGATCTGCCGGCCGACGCGGTCATCCGCTTCGGCACCGGCCCGTACGAGGGCCGGGAGGGCACCCTGGGCTCCCTCAACAGCCCCTCGGACGGCAAGAGCGGCGACCAGCAGGGCAAGAGCGGGGGACAGGACGGCGCGGCCACGGCCGGAACGGCGGGAGCGGGCGCGGGAGCCGGTGGCGGCAACGGCACCGGCAACGGCTCGGGTACCGCGGGCGGCCAGCACGAGGCCCTGTTCGTGCCCACCGGCGCGGAGGCCAAGGAGGGCTCGGCCCAGCAGATCAGCGTCGAACTGAGGCGCAGCCCCAAGGGCGCGCTGACCGTTCCGGTGTCGGCGGTCTGGACCGACCTCGGCGGCTCGTCCACGGTGACCGTCACCGAGGGCGGCAAGGAGCGGAACATCCCGGTCGAGGTGCTGTTCACGCATGAGGGCCTCAGCGCGGTCCACGCGCTCGACGAGAACCTCGCCGTCGGCCAGACGGTCGTCCTCGTCCGCCGCGGAGGCCCGGCGGGCGGTGACCCGGGCGGTGACCCGGGCAGCGGCTCGGGCGGCTCCGGCGGCTCCGGCGGTACCTCGGGCGGTACCGGTGACTGAGGACGCCCCGCCCCCCGTCATCGAGATGACCGGCATCGCGAAGACGTATCCGGGACCGCCGCCCGTGCACGCGCTGGCCGACGTCACGCTCGACATCCGGCCCGGCCGGCTCGCGGCCATCGTCGGCCCCTCGGGCTCCGGGAAGTCCACGCTGCTGAGCGTGCTCGGACTGCTCGACGTCCCGACCCGCGGCCGGTACCTGCTGCAGGGCAACGACACCACCGCCCTGTCCGAACGGGCCCGCACCGCCCTGCGGGCCTCGACGCTCGGCTTCGTCTTCCAGGCGTTCCACCTGGTCCCGCACCTGACCTGCGTGCAGAACGTGGCGCTGCCGCTGGTGCACCTGGGCGTGCCGCGCGCCGAGCGGCGGCCGCAGGCCGTGCGGGCACTGGAGTCCGTGGGCCTCGGGCACCGGCTCGACGTCAAGCCCACCACCCTCTCCGGCGGGGAACGCCAGCGGGTCGCGGTCGCGCGGGCCATCGTCCACCGGCCCGCGGTCGTCCTGTGCGACGAGCCGACCGGCAACCTGGACACCGCCAACTCGGCCCGCGTGATGGACCTGCTGACCGGCCTGGTCGCGCAGGACCGGGCCGTGGTCGTGGTCACGCACGAACCCGATGTCGCGGCCAGGGCCGACCGCGTCTTCAAGGTGGTGGACGGCCGTGTGGCGTAGGCGTACGAAGGGCCGGCCGCCCGGGCACCCCCGGACGTCGGCGGCGGATCTGCTCGTCCAGGCGTTCCTCGCGCTGTTCGGCCGCCGGTTCCGCACGCTGCTCACCATGGTGGGGATCTCCGTGGGGCTGGCCGCCGCCCTCGCCACGCTCGGCATCACGGCCAGCGCGGCCGGTGCCGTCTCCGACCAGTTCGACGCGCTCAAGGCGACGCGGGTGACGGTCAAGTACCCGTCGGAGGCCGTCGCCGGGGTCCGGCCGCGGCCCGACGGCGCCGACACCCAGCGGGTGCGCGACCTGAACGGCGTCCGCAGCGCCGGTCTGGTCAGCAGGGCCGGCGAGCAGCCGGCCGTCTCGCGGCTGCCCGGCGGCAAGGGCAACGACCTGCCGGAGGGCACGGTCATGGCCGCGCAGCCCGAAGCGCTGCTCGCGATGTCGGCCGAGCTCACCCAGGGCCGCTGGTTCGACACGGGGCACGACGCCCGGCGCGAGCGGGTGGCGCTGATCGACACGGCCGCCGCCTCCCGGCTGACCGTCGACGGCGGGGCCGGCAACTCGGTGATCCACGTCAACGGGGTCGCCTTCAGCGTGCTCGGCGTCTTCCGGGCTCCCACCGGTGACACGAACCTCACCGGTTCGGTGGTCATCCCCTACTGGGCCGCCCTGCAGGACCCGGCGGGACTGGGCTTCGCCCCCGCGGAAATGATCATCCGTACGGATCTGGGCGCCGCCGACCAGGTCGGCGAAGAGGCCCCCTTCGCCCTGGCCCCGGGCGCCCCGGACAAGCTCGTCGCGCTGGTGCCGCCGGACCCCCGGTCCCTGCGCCACGGTGTCGAGTCGCAGACCCGGGCCCTGTTCCTGGGCCTGGCCGCCGTCTCCCTCGGCGTGGGCGCGCTCGGCGTCAGCAACACCGCCTACGTGTCCGTGCTGGAGCGGCGCTCCGAGATCGGCCTGCGCCGGGCCCTGGGCGCCTCGCGGCGGGCGGTCGCCGGACAGTTCTGCGTCGAGAGCGGCCTGGTCGGGCTGGCCGGCGGCGTGGTGGGCACGGTGCTCGGCATCCAGATCACCGCGGTGACCTGCCTGGCCAAGAACTGGCTGGTGGTCCTCGACCCCGCCCTCACCACCGCGGGCCCGCTGGTCGGCCTGGTGGTGGGCCTGGCCGCAGGCCTCTACCCGGCCCTGGCGGCCGCCCGCATCCTCCCCGCCGAAACCCTGCGCGCGGGTGTCTGAGGGATGCCCGCGCGCCGGACGCCTTCGGCGGTCAGGGCCAGACCAGGCAGTACGGCTGGTGGCCGGCCTCGTGGAGGCGGTGGCTGAAATCCTGCCACTCGTGCAGCAGCTGGTAGACGTTGAAGGCGTCGCTCGGGCCGCCGCGGTCCGGGACCGTGGACCAGATGAAGGCCGCCGCGCCCACCGATTCCTCGCCGATCCCGCGCAGCGGGTCGACCACGGTCATCGGGAGCTTGACCACCGCGTAGTCGGGGTGGAGGACGACCAGCTCCAGCGGGGGCACCTTGTGGAGAGGTATGCCTTCGATGCCGGTCAGGACCATCGCGGCCACCGTCTCCGGCTTGATCTTGGTGAAGAGGCCGCCCATGCCGAGCTCGTCGCCGCCGAGCTCTTCCGGGCGCATCGTGACCGGGACCCGGGCCGCCGTGGCGCCGTCGGGGGCGCCGAAGTACTTGTACGTCACTCCCATGCCGCGGCCCTTGGGCAGGTCCTCGGGCGGGGTCGCCGGCCCGGGGACGGCGTCGGCCGCCTCCATGCCGTGGCGGCGGTGCTTGCCCCGTCGGCGGGCCTCGCGGGCTTCGCGGGCGCGCTGCGGATCGAGGCCGTCCGTACCCTCGCCCGGTCCACCACCGCGTTGCATATCTCCACCCGACTGGTCTTGCTCGCCCCGGCCCCGCGGCCCCCGCCACGCAGCCTGATCATCATGGCAGTGACCTCCCCCGCGGCGACGCGGTGAAACGCCCGTCCGCAAGTCTGTCGCGGCCTCTGAGACCATGGCAGGTGTGAGCTACCCGTACCCGTATGAAGCCCCAGTTTCGCAGACGCTCTTCGAGCGCGCCTCCCTCGTGACCCCCGGCGGCGTGAACTCTCCCGTGCGCGCCTTCCGCGCCGTGGGCGGTACGCCCCGGTTCATGGTGTCCGGGACCGGTCCGTACCTCACCGATGCCGACGGTCGTGAGTACGTCGACCTCGTGTGCTCGTGGGGGCCGATGATCCTCGGCCATTCGCACCCCGAGGTGATCGGGGCGGTCCAGGCGGCCGTCGCCCGCGGTACCTCCTTCGGTACGCCCGGTGAGGGAGAGGTGGCGCTGGCCGAGGAGATCGTCGCGCGCATCGAACCCGTGGAGCAGGTCCGACTGGTCTCCTCCGGCACCGAGGCGACCATGTCGGCGATCCGGCTGGCCCGCGGCTTCACCGGTCGCGCCAAGGTCGTGAAGTTCGCCGGCTGCTACCACGGTCACGTGGACGCGCTGCTGGCCGCCGCCGGTTCCGGTCTGGCGACTTTCGCGCTTCCCGACACCCCCGGTGTGACGGGTGCGCAGGCCGGCGACACGATCGTCCTCCCCTACAACGACCTCGAAGCGGTGCGGGCGGCCTTCGCCGCGCACCCGGGCGAGATCGCCTGTGTGATCACCGAGGCCGCGCCCGGCAACATGGGTGTGGTGACCCCCGCCGAGGGCTTCAACCAGGGGCTCGCGGACCTGTGCCGGGAGAACGGCGCGCTCTACATCTCCGACGAGGTCATGACCGGCTTCCGGACCTCCCGCGCCGGCTGGTACGGCGTCGACGGGGTCAAGCCCGACCTGATGACCTTCGGCAAGGTCATGGGCGGCGGCTTCCCGGCCGCGGCCTTCGGCGGCCGCGCCGACGTCATGGGCCACCTGGCCCCCGCCGGGCCCGTCTACCAGGCGGGCACGCTCTCCGGCAACCCGATCGCCACCGCAGCCGGTCTCGCGCAGCTGCGCCTGCTGGACGCGGCCGCGTACGAGAAGGTCGACGCGGTCTCGAAGGAGATCCAGGGCCTGGTCACCGGCGCGCTCGCCAAGGAGGGCGTGGCGCACCGGCTGCAGACCGCGTCCAACATGTTCTCCGTCTTCTTCACCGAGGACGAGGTGCGCAACTACGACGACGCCAAGAAGCAGGAGAGCTTCCGCTTCAACGGGTTCTTCCACTCGATGCTGGCTCAGGGCGTCTACCTGCCGCCGTCCGCCTTCGAGTCCTGGTTCGTCTCCACCGCCCACGACGAGAAGGCGATCGAGCGCATCGCGGCGGCGCTGCCGGCCGCCGCCCGAGCCGCCGCGGAGGCCACCGCATGAGCAGCAGCGCCACGCCCGCCACCCCCGAGCTCACCGTCGTGCACCTGGTGCGCCACGGCGAGGTGCACAACCCCGAGGGCGTGCTCTACGGGCGCCGTGACGGGTACCACCTCTCCGAGCTGGGCCGGCAGATGGCGGACCGGGTCGCCGAGCACCTCAAGGGCCGGGACATCGCCTACGTGGTGTCCTCCCCGCTGGAGCGCGCGCAGGAGACGGCGGAGCCGATCGCCAAGGTCCACGGCCTGGACCTGGCGACCGACGCGCGGCTGCTGGAGGCGGAGAACGTCTTCGAGGGCAAGACCTTCGGTGTCGGTGACGGCGCGCTGCGCAAGCCCGGCAACTGGAAGCACCTGACGAACCCGTTCAAGCCGTCCTGGGGCGAGCCGTACGTCGAGCAGGTGGTCCGGATGATGAGCGCGCTGGAGGCGGCGCGCGACGCGGCCCGCGGCCGTGAGGCGGTGGCGGTCAGCCACCAGCTGCCGATCTGGATCGTGCGCAGCTTCGCGGAGAAGCGCCGGCTGTGGCACGACCCGCGGCGCCGGCAGTGCACGCTCGCCTCGATGACCTCCTTCACCTTCCAGGGCGACAAGCTGGTGTCGGTGGGCTACAGCGAGCCGGCCCGGGACCTGGTCCCGGCCCATCTGCTGGCCGGGGCCAAGCCGGTGAAGGGTGCGTCCAAGGCGTTCGGCGCCTGATCGGGGGCGGCGGCCCCTGATCGGGTCTTGATCGACGGACTGTTACGGGCCGTTACGTTTCTGCACAACTAAAGAGAGGTCGCGCGGGAATCACCGTGTCAGCTCGCATATCAAATCTGATTGTCCGTTTATATGGACTTCAGGTCGGTATGGGTGATCGACAGTGGGGACGGTGACATGCGCGACATCAGGGGAGTCAGTCGGAGGGGGTTGCTGGGACTGGGACTTGGTGCGGCCGCCGCGATGGGAATCGCGGGCTGCGGCTCATCGGACACCTCCGGTCCCGGCGCTCCCGGACCCGTCAGGAACCCGAAGAACCCGAAGCCCGGCGAGAAACCGGCGGCCAGGCCCATCGGTGACGGCTCCACCGCCGACACCGGCCCCCAGCCCAACCAGCCGGACGCGCCCGTGCCGCTCCAGCCGGGCGAGACCCCGCCGCAGTTCGTCGTCTTCAGCTGGGACGGCGCGGGGGAGATCGGCAACGGTCTCTTCCCGCGCTTCCTCAAGCTCGCCAAGGACCACGGCGCGGCCATGACCTTCTTCCTCTCCGGCATCTATCTGCTGCCGGAGTCCAAGCGGCACCTCTACCGGCCGCCGAACAACCCCGTCGGGGCCTCGGACATCGGCTATCTCAAGGACGAGAACGTCCGCTCCACCCTCACGTACGTCCGTCAGGCCTGGCTCGACGGGCACGAGATGGGCACCCACTTCAACGGCCACTTCTGCGCCGGCTCCGGCTCGGTCGGCAGGTGGACGCCGGACGACTGGCAGAGCGAGATCGACCAGGCCGTGTCGTTCGTCACCAACTGGCGGACCAACACCGGTTTCACCGACCTCGACCCCCTGCCGTTCGACTACGCCAAGGAGCTGAAGGGCGCCCGCACCCCCTGCCTCCTCGGCCGGGACGGCCTGCTGCCGACCGCCCAGCGGCTGGGCTGGCGCTACGACTCCAGTTCGCCCGGCGGCCTGCAGGTCTGGCCGGTGCGCCGGTCCGGCGTCTGGGACCTGCCGCTGCAGTCCCTGCCCTTCCCCGGTCACTCCTTCGAGGTCCTCTCGATGGACTACAACATCCTCGCGAACCAGTCGAAGAGCACGACGAGGGGCGTGCCCGCCAACTACCCGGGCTGGCGCACCCAGGCCACGGCCACCTACCTGGGCGGCTTCCGGCGGGCCTACGAGACCAACCGCGCGCCCCTGTTCATCGGCAACCACTTCGAGGAGTGGAACGGCGGCATCTACATGGACGCCGTCGAGGAGGCGCTCAAGGGCATGACGGACAAAAGGGATGTTCGACTCGTATCCTTCCGGCAGTTCACCGACTGGCTGGAGGTCCAGGACCCCAAGGTGCTCGCCAGGCTCCGGGGCCTCGGCCCCGGCCAGTCACCGGCCGGCGGCTGGAGCGCGTACATGACCGCCGCCTGACGGGGCGGCGGATCGCCGCCTGACCAGGGCGCCGGCACCGCTCCGGGGGGTGCGGAAGATCCGCGAATTGCTCATGCGAAACTTTTCACATGAGCCTTAGCCGCGCGCGTATCCGTCGTAGTAGCCGCCGCTCGACCGGCGGCCGTGCCACCCTGCTGGCCGTGGCGGCCCTGGCCGGCGCCCTCACGCTGTCGGCGTGCGGGGGGCCGGACGGCGGCAAGCCGGTCAGCGGGTCCGGCGGCAACTACGTCACGGGTGCGAGCGGCATCTCCACCGTGTCCAAGGAGGAGCGCGCCGAGGCCCCCAAGCTCGACGGCGAGACGGTCGACGACGGGACCCTCGACACCGCCGCGCTCAAGGGCAAGGTCGTGGTCCTCAACGTGTGGGGCTCCTGGTGCCCGCCGTGCCGCGCCGAGGCCGGCCACTTCGCGACCGTCTCCAAGGAGTACGCGGACGCCGGCAAGGACGTCGCCTTCGTCGGGATCAACACCCGCGACAACAGCAAACAGAACGCGATCGCCTTCGAAGAGACCTACGGGATCACCTACCCGAGCCTCTACGACCCCGCCGGGAAGCTGATGCTCCGCTTCCCCAAGGGCACGCTCAACCCGAACGCCATCCCCTCCACGATCGTCCTCGACAAGGAGGGCAAGATCGCCGCCCGCACCCTGGCCCCGGTCAACGCCGAGCAGCTGCGGTCGATGATCGAGCCGGTCCTCGCGGAGAAGTGACCGCCCGGGCGATGCGGACGTTCCGCATCACAGGTTCGTGGGACAGCATCGTCAGCGACACAGAGCGGGACCCAAGGCTTCACGGTGGGGATCTGAGGACTGAAGGCACATGAGTACGACAGACAAAGCGACCACTGAGACGCCCGACGAGGCCTCGCACACGTCCGCCGCGGCGGACTCCGCCGACGCCGCCGCCGGTGCCCAGCTCTCCACCGCCCCGCTGGAGGACAGCCCCACCGGGCCGCCCGTCGGCATCGGTGTGATCGGCTGGGCCCGCTGGTTCTGGCGCCAGCTCACCTCCATGCGGGTGGCGCTGATCCTGCTCTTCCTGCTGTCCCTGGGCGCCATCCCCGGCTCGATCATCCCGCAGAACAACGTCGACGCGATGAAGGTCGCCGACTGGAAGCGGGACAACCCCTCCTGGGTGACCGTCGCCGACAAGCTCCAGCTCTTCGACGTCTACAGCTCGGTGTGGTTCTCCGCGATCTACCTGCTGCTGTTCATCTCGCTCATCGGCTGCATCGTGCCGCGCTCCTGGCAGTTCGTCGGCCAGCTCCGCGGCCGCCCGCCGGCCGCCCCCCGGCGCCTGGACAGGCTGCCCGCCCACACCACCTGGCGCACCGGGAAGACCCCGGACGAGGTCCTCTCGTACGCGCGCACGGTGCTCCGCGGCAGCCGCTTCCGCACCGAGGCCGGCGAGGGCCACGTCGCCGCGGAGAAGGGCTACCTCCGCGAGGCCGGGAACCTGATCTTCCACGTCGCGCTGATCGTGATGCTGGTGGCCTTCGCCTGGGGCCAGTACTTCAAGTCCGAGGGCGGCAAGCTGGTCCTGCGCGGCACCGGCTTCTCGAACACGCTCACCCAGTACGACGACTTCAAGTCCGGCACCCTCTTCGACCCGGACGACCTGCCGCCGTTCAGCTTCACGCTGGACCGGTTCGACGCGACGTACGAGATGACCGGCCCGCAGCGGGGCACCCCGCGCGACTTCAAGGCGTACGTCACCTTCTCGGACGGCGCCCACGGCGCTCCGCAGAAGCGTGAGATCCAGGTCAACAAGCCCCTGGAGGTCGACGGCTCCAAGGTCTACCTGCTCGGCCACGGCTACGCGCCGATCATCTCGGTGACCGACCCCACCGGCAAGGTGATCTTCAAGGACGCCGTGCCGATGCTCCCGCAGGACGCCAACCTCACCTCCACCGGTGCCGTCAAGGTCACCGACGGCTACAAGGACAAGGACGGCAAGAAGGAGCAGCTCGGCTTCAACGCCGTCTTCGTGCCGAGCTTCGCCGGTGAGGGCATGGGCACGATGTTCTCGCAGTTCCCCGCCCTCCTGAACCCGCAGCTCATGCTCAACGCGTGGCACGGCAGCCTCGGCGTGGACTCGGGTCTGCCGCAGAACGTCTACCGGCTCACCACCACCAAGATGGAGCCCTTCAAGGACGAGTCGGGCGGGCAGTTCAAGCAGAAGCTGGCGCCCGGTGACACGATGACGCTGCCCGGTGGCGCGGGCACCGTGAAGTTCGAGGGCATCGAGCGGTGGGCCACCTTCTCCGTCACCCACCAGCCCGGCAGCGGCCTCGCCCTCACGGGTGCGATCGCAGCCATCGCGGGCCTGGCCGGATCGCTGTTCATCCAGCGCCGCCGGGTCTGGGTCCGCGCGGTGACCGGCAAGGACGGCGTGACCGTCGTCGAGATGGCGGGCCTGGGCCGCAGCGAGTCCACCAGGCTCCCGCAGGAGCTGGCGGAGCTCGCCGCCCAGCTGCACCAGCAGGCGCCCACGGCGTCTGATCCTGTCGAAGAAACCCCTGAAGGAGAGCGCGGATGACGCCGCTCGCAGCCGCAGCCAACGAGAACCTGGCTGAGATCAGCAACTACCTGATCTATTCGTCGATGGCGGTCTACATGCTCGCCTTCTTCGCGCACATCGCCGAGTGGACCTTCGGCAGCCGCAGCAAGGTGGGCCGTACGGCCGCCGCGCTGACCGGCGCCGACGCGGCCGCGGCCCCGGCCGTGCAGGTGCGCGGCAAGGGCGGCGCCACCGCCGTCCTGGACCGGCCCAAGGTCACCACCCGCTCCGCCGTCGGCACCCGCGACGTCCCGGACGGCCCCGGCGCCGCCGGCGGCACCGTGCAGGGCGACCTGTACGGGCGGATCGCGGTCTCGCTGACCGCGCTCGCCTTCCTCGTCGAGGCGGCCGGAGTGGTCGCCCGCGCCCTGTCGGTGGAGCGGGCCCCCTGGGGCAACATGTACGAGTTCTCGATCACCTTCTCCACGGTGGCCGTCGGCGTGTACCTGGTGCTGCTCGCCCTGAAGAAGAACGTCGGCTGGCTCGGCCTGATCCTGGTCACCACCGTCCTGCTGGACCTCGGCATCGCGGTCACCTGGCTCTACACCGACAGCGACCAGCTGGTCCCGGCCCTGCACTCGTACTGGCTGTGGATCCACGTCTCCACGGCGATCTTCTGCGGCGCGGTCTTCTACATCGGGGCCGCGGGCGCGGTCCTCTACCTCTTCCGGGACTCCTACGAGAGCCAGCTGGAGGCGGGCCGCACGCCGGGCAGGTTCCGCACCTCGGTACTGGAGCGGCTGCCCTCGGCGGCCTCCCTCGACAAGTTCTCGTACCGGATCAACGCGGCCGTCTTCCCGCTGTGGACCTTCACGATCATCGCGGGCGCGATCTGGGCCGGCGACGCCTGGGGCCGCTACTGGAACTGGGACCCCAAGGAGGTCTGGTCCTTCGTCACCTGGGTGGCCTACGCCTGCTACCTGCACGCCCGCGCCACCGCCGGCTGGAAGGGCCGCAAGGCCGCCTATCTGGCGCTCTTCGCCTTCGCCTGCTGGATCTGGAACTACTACGGCGTGAACATCCTGCTCAGCGGCAAGCACTCGTACGCGGGCGTCTGACCGGCGGGAGTGGGACGCTGGTGGCATGTCTCTCGTGAGCCATGCCACCAGCGAGCAGCGCGGCGAGAACCGCTGGCTGCTCCGCTTCGAGCTGCACCTGCCGCACGCCTACGCGGCCCTGTGGCCCGCCCTGACCACGCCGTACGGGCTGCGCGGCTGGCTGGCGGCGGCGGACGTCCTGGAGCGCAGGCTCGGCGGGGCGGTCACGCTGCGCTGGCTGAACACCGGGACCGTGGCGACCGGGCGGGTCACCGCCTGGGACGTGGAGCGGGTCGCCGAGTACACGGTCACCGAGCACGGGCGGATCCGCTTCCACCTGGAGCCGGTCGGGACCGATTCGACCGTGATCCGGTTCGTGAACGAGCGGGACGGGACCGAGGACGAGCGCCTGGACTGCCTGGCCGGCTGGCACGAGCACTTCGAGCTGCTGGACTCCGCCCTGGCCGGGCGGCCGGCGGACTGGTCCACCTGGACGGACATCCGCTGGACGACCCTCCGCGAGGCCTACGCCTCCCTCGCCCGCGCCTAGGCCGTCTCTTCCGGATCTTGCCGGGCCCGCGACGCCCGGCACCGCACCTGGCCGCGTTGTCGGGGCGCCCGAGTACGTCCAGTACACGGTGCGCTCCTCCGCCTTGCCAGGCACGGCACCGGACGCCGCGGGCTCGGCCGACAAGATCCGAAAGAGACGGCCTAGCTCGGGCCCTGGTCCTTGTCCTGGTCCTTGTTCTTCTTCTCCTGCTCGTCGCGCAGCGACTTCAGGAACTCCGGGTTGTCGTCGGGCGCCACCCACTGCGTCCGGCGCGCCCGGCCCCCGCCCGCGGCCGCCCGGTCCTTGCCCGCGAACAGCCACACGACCGGCCCCACGATGGAGAAGAGCAGGATGATGATCACCCAGACCACCTTGGGGAGGTGCTTGACCTCCGGCTCCGGAGTGTTCAGGCAGTCGATGAAGGCGTAGATGGTCAGCGCGAGGATCAGCAGGAACGGCAGATAGCGCAGCACGGTGTGGGACCGACTCCCAGTCAGTGACGGGGGGCCCGCGTCAGGGCCCCGGTGACGCCTCCAGGGTAGTTGGTGACGGATACTGACCCCTATGGCTTACGACGATCTCCGCTCGCTGCTCCGGGCTCTGGAGCGGGAGGGCGACCTCAAGCGCATCAAGGCCGAAGTCGACCCGTACCTGGAGGTCGGGGAGATCGTCGACAGAGTGAACAAGGCGGGGGGCCCGGCACTCCTCTTCGAGAACGTCAAGGGCTCGGCGATGCCGCTGGCCATGAACGTCTTCGGCACCGACCGCCGCCTCCTGAAGGCCCTCGGCCTCAAGTCGTACGGCGAGATCAGCGAGAAGATCGGCGGCCTGCTCAAGCCGGAGCTCCCGCAGGGCTTCATCGGGGTCCGCGAGGCCTTCGGCAAGCTCGGCTCGATGGTGCACGTGCCGCCGAAGAAGGTGAAGGGCGACTCCGCGCCCGTCCAGGAGGTCGTCCTCACCGGCGACGACGTGGACCTCGACCAGCTCCCGGCCCTCTTCACCTGGCCCAAGGACGGCGGCGACTTCTTCAACCTCGGCCTGACCCACACCAAGCACCCCGAGACCGGCGTCCGCAACCTCGGCCTCTACCGGCTCCAGCGCCACGACAAGCGCACCATCGGCATGCACTGGCAGATCCACAAGGACAGCCGCAACCACTACGCCGTCGCCGCGGCGAAGGGCGAGCGTCTGCCGGTCGCGATCGCCTTCGGCTGCCCGCCCGCCGTGACGTACGCGTCCACCGCGCCGCTGCCGGGCGACATCGACGAGTACCTCTTCGCCGGCTTCGTCGCGGGCAAGCGGATCGAGATGGTCGACTGCAAGACGGTTCCGCTCCAGGTCCCGGCCAACGCGGAGGTCGTGATCGAGGGCTGGCTGGAGCCCGGCGAGATGCTCCCGGAGGGTCCCTTCGGCGACCACACCGGCTTCTACACCCCGCAGGAACCCTTCCCGGCCCTGAAGATCGACTGCGTGACGATGCGCAAGCGTCCGCTCATCCAGTCGATCGTCGTCGGCCGGCCCCCGACCGAGGACGGCCCGCTCGGTCGCGCGACGGAGCGGTTCTTCCTGCCCCTGCTCAAGATCATCGTGCCGGACATCGTGGACTACCACCTCCCGGAATCGGGCGGCTTCCACAACTGCGCGATCGTCTCGATCGACAAGAAGTACCCCAAGCACGCCCAGAAGGTCATGCACGCCATCTGGGGCGCCCACATGATGTCGCTGACCAAGCTGATCATCGTGGTCGACAAGGACTGCGACGTCCACGACCTGCACGAGGTCTCCTGGCGGGCCCTCGGCAACACCGACTACTCCCGCGACCTCACCGTCGTCGAGGGACCGGTGGACCACCTGGACCACGCCTCGTACCAGCAGTTCTGGGGCGGCAAGGCGGGTATCGACGCCACCAAGAAGCTGCCCGAGGAGGGCTACACCCGCGACGGCGGCTGGCCCGACATGGTCGAGTCCGACCCGGACACCGCGGCCCTGGTGGACCGCCGCTGGAAGGAGTACGGCCTGTGAGCCCGATCGCCGTCGACGGCCCGGAACTGCTGATCGGCACCGCCGAGGTCTACGTGGCCCTGATGCGCCCGGAGATCGACCCGACCCAGCCCGGCGTGCTCATCGCCGCCCGCGACGCGGGCGTGAGCCCGGAGGAGTTCGCGGGCACCGGTGACGTCTGGACGCTGATGTACGACGTGGACGGCGAGGGCGACGGCTTCGAACTGCCCGGCGCCCGGGACGTGGAGGCGGACGCCTTCGCGGAGCAGCTGCAGCAGGCCCTGTCCGCGGCCGAGCCGTTCACCGTCGAGGCCGGCAACTTCCTGAGCCTCGAAGCCCGCCCCTCGGGCGGCGACTGGGTGGTCACCGCCCGGGTCACCCCGCCCGAGGACGAGGAGGACGGCGCCGCCGGCCCCCGGACCCTGGAGCTCGGTGCGCTCCCGGCGGCGGAACTGCTGGCCGACCTCGAAGACTTCCGGAGAGCCCTCGCATGATGACGACCGCCGACGGGGTGATCGGGCAGAGCCCGGCGCCGCAGCCGACCGGCAAGGTCAAGGCGTTCCTGAGACTCGTGCTGATCGAGCACTCGGTCTTCGCGCTGCCCTTCGCCTACATCGCGGCGTTCACCGCCATGTTCCAGCTCGACCGGCGCATCCACTGGGGCGTCCTGCTGCTCGTCACCATCTGCATGGTGGGGCTGCGGACCTTCGCGATGGCCGCCAACCGGATCATCGACCGCGAGATCGACGCCCGTAACCCGCGGACGGCCGGCCGCGAGCTGGTCACCGGCGCGGTGTCGGTCCGCGCGGCCTGGACCGGGGCCGGGATCGCGCTCCTGGTCTTCCTCGGCTCGGCGGCGCTGCTGAACCCGCTGTGCCTGGCGCTCGCGCCGGTCGCCGTGATCCCGATGGTGGTCTATCCGTACGGCAAGCGGTTCACGAACTTCCCGCACGCCATCCTCGGGCTGGCCCAGGCGATGGGCCCGGTCGGGGCCTGGCTCGCGGTCACCGGCGAGTGGTCCTGGGACGCGGTCGTCCTGGGCCTGGCGGTGGGCGTGTGGATCGGCGGCTTCGACCTGATCTTCGCCTGCCAGGACGTGGCCGCCGACCGTGCGGAGGGCGTCAAGTCCGTCCCGGCCCGCTTCGGCGTCCCGGCCGCCCTCTGGGGCGCGCGCGGCGCGCACGCCGTGACCACGGCCTTGCTGGCCTGGTACGCGCTGGCCACCGACGCGGGCGTGCTGTTCTGGACGGGCCTGGCGGTCGTCGTCGCCGCCTTCCTCTACGAGCACACGATCGTCAAGCCGCACGACCTGTCCCGGCTGAACCGGGCCTTCTTCACGGTCAACGGCTTCATCGGCATTGCCCTTTTCGTGTGTGCGCTGCTGGATCTCGTGGTGCGGGGTCTGACGGTCTGAGCAGCGTGCGGCCTGCCATCGAGGACCGGGCCTACGCCCGGCGGGGCATTCCGAACCACCTGGTCTTCGATCAGTACCAGGCGCACTGCGTGGCGCTGTGGAATCCGGGTCCGGACGGCTACCGGGGCCGGGACACCATCCCGTACGGCGGGAAGGTCGTCGTCGGGACCGGTCTCGGGAAGCTGACGGTCGACACCTCCACCCTGCCCGTGGACCCCTGCGCCGTCAGCCGGTGAGGGCGGGCTGCCGGCGGGCCGGGCGGCGGAAGTACAGGCCCGTGGCGATGCCCGCCACGAGGCCGCACAGGTGGCCCTGCCAGCTGACGCCCGTGTCCGTCGGGAGGATGCCGGCGAAGAACGAGGTGCCCCAGACGGCGGTGACGGCCACGGCCACCGCGACGCCCAGCACCTTGCGCTCGACGAAGCCGCGTACGAGCAGGTAGCCGAAGAGGCCGAAGACGACGCCGGAGGCGCCCAGCGTCAGGGTGCCGGACGGGGATACCAGCCAGGTGCCGAGGCCGTCGCCCAGCACGATCAGGCCGCACACCGCGAGGAAGCGGCGGATCCCGGACAGGGCCGCGATGAAGCCGAGGACCAGCAGCGGGACGCTGTTGGAGGCGACGTGGTCGAAGCCGAGGTGCAGGAAGGCCGCGGTGACGACGCCGGTCAGGCTGTCCGGGTCGCGGGCGACGATCCCGTACTGGTCGAGGGCGTGGCCGGTGGCGTGGTCGACGGCCTCCAGGGCCCACAGCAGGGCCACCCAGCCCAGCATCAGCTTGGCCGCCGCCTTGGCCCGGTCGGTCTGCGTCCAGCCGTCATCGACCGTCGTGCTCATCTTCGCCCCCTCGTCGTGTCCCGTCACGGGAACGTCCCGACACCTTACTGAGTGCCCACCGGTGGTGGCCGGATAGTCTCGGAGGTATGACTGAGCGCAAGCGCACCCCGTGGGTGGTCGGGGTTTCCGGGGCGTCCGGGACGCCGTACGCGGCGGCGGTGCTCCGCGGGCTGCTGGCCGCGGGGGAGAGTGTCGACCTGGTGGTGAGCCGCGCCTCGCGTCTCACCCTGCTGGACGAGACCGGGATCGCCTTCCGTGACGCGCACTGGCGCGAGGACCTGGGGGAGTGGCTGGAGCGCGGTGCCGACGGGAAGCCCGGGACCTTCGCGCGGCCGGAACTGGACGACGTCCGGTACTGGGGCGCGGGGGACCTGGCGGCGGGCCCGAGTTCGGGCTCGTATCCGGTCAAGGGGATGCTCATCGTCCCCGCGTCCACGGCCTGTGTGGCGGGGGTCGCGCTCGGACTGTCGAAGGACCTGCTCCAGCGCGTGGCGAGCGTGACGCTCAAGGAACGGCGCCGGCTGGTGGTCGCGGTGCGGGAGACCCCGCTGAACGGGCAGACGCTGCGCCATCTGGTGGCGCTGGACGAGGCGGGCGCGGTCGTGCTGCCCGCCTCTCCGGCGTTCTATACGGGTGCGACGCACATCCAGGATCTGGTGGACTTCGTCGCGGGGCGGGTGCTGGACGCGGCAGGGGTGCCGCACCAGCTGTACCGCCGGTGGGAGGGGGAGCTGGGAGGCTCCCGTACTCCCCGGGAGGCAAGCGCCGGTGACTAGGCCTTCTTCTTGCGGCCGAGCGGCTTGCGGGCCTTGTCGACGCGGTGGGCTGCGGCGGGCTGGTGGGCACGGGATCGGTTGGCCAGCTCCTGGAGCTCCCGCATGTGTGCGTAGGCCATCTCGATCGTGAACACGGTGAACCACTCCTGAAGATCGTCATTGATCAGCTGAAAGATTTCACAGGGTGTTGACCCTGTGTGCCTTAGATTCTATACCTAGACTTGCAGGATCGCCGAATAATGGAAGGCTCCACGTAAATGGACACGGTGGACAGGCAGCTCATCCAGGCACTCCGGGAAAACGGCCGTGCCTCGTACGCGGAGCTGGGCCGTCTCGTGGGCCTCTCCGGCCCCAGCGTCACCGACCGCATCAACCGGCTGGAGACGGCCGGCGTCATCACCGGCTACCGCGCGACGGTCGACTCCGCCTCGCTGGGCCTCGGCGTCACGGCGCTGATCGGCATCTCGCTCTCCGACGCCGCGGACCACGAGGACGTGGCCCGGCGGCTGCGCGACCTCGCGGAGATCGAGGACTGCTGGTTCATCGCGGGCGACGACTCCTTCATGCTGAAGGTGCGCGCCAACGACGTGGACGGCCTGGAGAAGATCATCCGCAAGCTCTCCGGCACCAAGGGCGTATCGCGCACCCGCACCACCATCGTGCTCTCCACCAAGTGGGAGAACCGGGTCGGGGAACTTCCCGAGGAAGCCTGAGAGTACGGTTGGCCAGGGTTCGCAGGACAGGCAGAGGCATCTAGAGGAGGCGACCGGCACATGGACGCTGGGCTCAAGCGTGAGCTGGAGGAGAAGGTCCGCTCCGGCGAGCGGCTGACCCGTGAGGACGGTATCGCCCTCTACGAGTCGGACGACCTGGCCTGGCTCGGTGGCCTCGCCCACGAGGTGCGCACGCGCAAGAACGGTGACGTCGTCCACTTCAACGTCAACCGGCACCTCAACATGACGAACGTGTGCACCGCCTCGTGCGCGTACTGCTCGTTCCAGCGCAAGCCGGGCGAGAAGGACGCGTACACGATGCGCATCGAGGAGGCCGTGCGCCTGGCCAAGGCCATGGAGAACGACAACCTCACCGAGCTGCACATCGTCAACGGCCTGCACCCGAACCTGCCGTGGCGCTACTACCCGCGCTCGCTCTCCGAGCTGAAGAAGGCGCTGCCGAACGTCTCGCTGAAGGCGTTCACGGCGACCGAGATCCACCACTTCGAGACGATCTCGGGGATGTCGGCCTCCGACATCCTCGACGAGCTGATCGAGGCCGGTCTGGAGTCGCTCACCGGCGGCGGCGCGGAGATCTTCGACTGGGAGGTCCGGCAGCACATCGTCGACCACCGCACCCACTGGGAAGACTGGTCGCGCATCCACCGGCTCGCCCACGAGAAGGGTCTCAAGACCCCCTCGACCATGCTCTACGGGCACATCGAGGAGCCGCGCCACCGCGTGGACCACGTGCTGCGGCTGCGCGAGCTCCAGGACGAGACCGGCGGTTTCCAGGTCTTCATCCCGCTGCGGTACCAGCACGACTTCGTGGACATGCAGGACGGCAAGGTGCGCAACAAGCTCCAGGCGCGTACGACGATGGCGACCGGCGCCGAGGCGCTGAAGACCTTCGCCGTCTCGCGGCTGCTCTTCGACAACGTGCCGCACGTCAAGGTCTTCTGGGTGATGCACGGTGTGCAGACCGCCCAGCTCGCGCTGCAGCACGGCGCGGACGACATGGACGGCTCGGTCGTCGAGTACAAGATCACGCACGACGCGGACAACTACGGCACCCCCAACAAGCTGGGCCGTGACGATCTCCTGGAGCTGATCCGGGAAGCGGGCTTCCGCCCGGTCGAGCGCAACACGCGCTACGAGATCATCCGCGAGTACCCCGGTCCGGACGCGAGCCTGCGCGAGACCCCGCAGGCGATGCGCGTCTGACCCCTCGTCCGACCGTTCCAGGTGTGGTGGACCCCGGCCCGTGGGCCGGGGTCCGGCTTTTCTGGACGAGCCGATGAGGTAATGGATAATCTTACTCAATGACCCTTACGTTTACTCTGGACCCGGTCGTCGACCCCTGCCTGCGTGAGGGAATCCTGGCGCTGTGGGCCGACGTCTCCAACGCGGGGGGTGCCGTGGGCTTCGTGCCCCCGGTCACCCTCGACGACGTCCGCCCCGCGCTCGACAGGCACCTCGCCGGCGTCGCCGACGGGAGCTGCCGCCTGCTGGTCGGGCACGACGGGGGCGGGGCGGTCGCCGCGACCGCCGTCCTCGCGCGCAACACGCACCGGCTCCAGCTCCACTGGCTGTGGGCCTACACGGTGATGGTCCATCCGCGGCACCAGGGCAAGGGGTACGGGCGCGAGCTGATGGCCGCGACCGAAGCCGCGGCCCGCTCCATCGAGGGCATCGACGCGATCCGCCTCGGCTGCCGCGGCGGTCTCGGCCTGGAGCACTTCTACGCCTCCTGCGGCTACAAGGAGGTCGGCCGCGTCCCCGGCGCCATCCGGGTGGCCCCGGGCGACGACCGCGACGACATCACGATGCTGCTGCCGCTGCACTGACGTGCGGCCGGGCCCGCCGCCGGACCCCGGAGGCCCGCGGCCGCACCCCGGCGTGCTTCACTGGACGGGCACCGGCCACCGCAGACGACGAGAGAGAAGGGGTCACCGTGTCCCTCAAGACGAGCGCAACGATCCGCTACACCGCGATGCGCCTGGGCATCTTCGTCGGCTGCCTCGTCGCCGTCGCGGGCTTCGTCCGGCTCGGCTGGGTGCCCGCAGGGCTCGGGGACGCCAATGTCGCCTGGGTCGTGCTCCTCGCCATCGTGATCTCCGCCCCGCTCTCCTTCGTCCTTCTGCGCAAGCAGCGCGACGAGATGTCCACGCAGATCTCCGGGCGCGTCGCGGGTGCGAAGGAGCGGCTCGCCGCGAACCGCAGCCAGGAGGACCAGGCGGACGACGCGGCACGCGTCACCTCGTAACGGCCCAGTTGGCTTCATCACACATCGAACCGCCCCAGCACCGGGTATACCGCCCGTAACGCTGGGGCGGTGGTGTTTTCCGGGCCTGCGCAAGAGGGCCTCGTGCGCCGTTGTCTCAAAGCGCCCCTTTGAGATTCCCAAAGGGAAAGTGTTAGCGTGTTCAACATGTTGACCACAGTTGCGCACCCCATGATCGCGAGCCGTCCGCTCGTGACGCGCCTGCACGTCGACCTCTGCCGCCGCGCGTCCGCGGCCTGTTGCTGTTGAGCTGAATCGATACAGCAGCCGTCCCGGCCGGCCCTTCTGGCTGCTGCCGCACCGCTTCACCACCGCAGTACTTCCCCCCTGTCTTCGTGCGCCACCTCCGGAGAGTGTCCGTGTCCGCGACCCCCCAGGCCCCTGCCAAGGCCTCGTTCAAGTTCCCCTTCTGGGCCCAGATCGTCGCCGGTCTCGCCCTCGGTGTCCTCTTCGGCTGGATAGCCCGCAGCCAGGACATCAGCTGGCTCGCCACCACGCTGGAGAAGACCGGCGACCTCTTCGTCCAGCTGCTGAAGCTGGCCATCGCCCCGCTCGTCTTCTTCGCGATCCTGGTGTCGATCACCAACCTGCGGAAGGTGAACAACGCGGCGCGCCTCGCCTCCCGCACCCTCCTCTGGTTCATGATCACCTCGCTGATCGCGGTCGGCATCGGCATCGCCATCGGCCTGCTGACCGACCCCGGTTCCGGCACCGGCCTCACCGCCGCCGACGGCAAGGACCCGAAGAAGACCGGCTCCTGGATCGACTTCCTCACCGGGATCGTGCCCACCGACATCGTCAC
The DNA here is from genome assembly GCF_017639205.1 of Streptomyces nojiriensis. Taxonomy (NCBI): domain Bacteria; kingdom Bacillati; phylum Actinomycetota; class Actinomycetes; order Kitasatosporales; family Streptomycetaceae; genus Streptomyces; species Streptomyces nojiriensis. The sequence continues at coordinate 5,288,623 of NZ_CP071139.1, forward strand.
GCCGTTCACCGAGCTGAAGGTCCTTCAGATCGTCTTCCTGGCCGTCGTCGCCGGTATCGCCGCCCTCCAGCTGGGCGGCAAGGCCAAGCCGGTCCTCGACCTCGCCGAGTCCGCCCTGGAGCTGCTCCAGAAGGCCCTGTGGTGGGTCATCCGCCTCGCCCCGATCGGCACCGTCGGCCTCATCGGCACTGCGATCGCCACGTACGGCTGGGACCTGATCGGCAAGTACGCCACCTTCACCGCCGACATCTACATCGGCTGCGCCCTCGTGATGTTCGGCGTCTACCCGCTGCTGCTCGCGACGGTCGCCAAGGTCAGCCCGCTCCAGTTCTTCAAGGGCGCCTGGCCCGCCATCCAGCTGGCCTTCGTCTCCCGCTCCTCGGTCGGCACCATGCCGGTCACCCAGAAGGTAACCGAGCGCCTCGGCGTCCCGAAGGAGTACGCCTCCTTCGCCGTCCCGTTCGGCGCCACCACCAAGATGGACGGCTGCGCCGCGATCTACCCGGCCCTCGCCGCCATCTTCATCGCGCAGATCTTCGACGTGCAGCTCGGCATCAAGGAGTACCTGCTCATCGTCTTCGTCTCGGTCATCGGCTCCGCAGCCACGGCCGGTCTGACGGGCGCCACCGTCATGCTGACGCTGACCCTGTCCACGCTGGGCCTGCCGCTCGCCGGCGTCGGCCTGCTGCTGGCGATCGACCCGATCCTGGACATGATGCGCACCGCCACCAACGTGGCCGGCCAGGCCCTGGTCCCGGTCATCGTCGCGGCCCGCGAGGGGATCCTGGACAAGGAGGCCTACGCCTCCGCCTCGGCCTCCCCGCTGGACGAGCCCGCCCCGGCCGCCGAGGCGGTCGCGGTCGCGGCCTGACCCGCACCGCACACCACGCACCACCTGCCGCAGCCCCCGCCCCCGACCGGGCGGGGGCTGCGGCCTTCGCCCGGCCCGCGCCGGGGCCCCCTCCGGTCAGACCGTCTGCGCGCGGACGTAGGCGACCGTCGCCAGCAGGAACGGCAGGGCGAACCACCACCGGCCCATGGTCCGCCGGAACAGCGGGGTGATGGTGATCAGCAGTCCTGCCAGGCACAGTGCCAGGCAGCAGCCGGCCAGGAAGCGGACGTCCTCGCGCAGCACGTCGTCGTGGGGCTCCGGGCTCAGCGACAGGGCGAGGTAGCAGGTGAACACCGCGGGGACGTAGGAGAGGGCGAGCGGTATCCCGAGGACCCACTGCAGGCAGCCGCGGTCCTCGGGCAGGTCGATGTTCTCGCGCCGGAGCCTCATCCGGACCTCACCCGAGCGTCGCGCCGCGGAGGAACGCGGTCAGCCCGAGGAGGAGGGGCGGGGCGAACCACCAGGGGCCCATCGTCCGGCGCACGCTCGGTACGGCGGTGATGAGCAGGCCCAGCACGCTGAGCGACACGGAGACGAGGCACAGCGCGCCGACGTTCTCGTATCCCTGGTCGTCCCACTCGCCCTGGGGCCCGGCGAACAGGGCCCCGAACACGGCGGCGCCGTTCAGCAGGTGGACGATCCCGAGCGGAACGCCCAGTACCCACCGCAGGCAGCCCTGGTCCTCGGGCAGGTCGATGCCCTCACGGGGGTATGTCATCGCATTGCGTCCTTCGCTTGGGCGAGGTTCCCGACGAACCGGTCGCCGTAGCCCTGGGCCTTGGGGAGGTCCCAGTAGGGGCCTCCGTTGTAGCGGGCGGCGATCTCCCGCATCTGGGCCTCCGTCATCCGGTCGGCCGGGACGTCGGCGAGACCGCTCTCCGCCTTGATCTGGGCCAGGAAGCCGGCCGCTATGAAGGCATTCTGCTTGGGGTCCTGGAGCGCCTCTTCCACCAGGGTCCGCTGGTGGTCGGTGAGGTTCGCCGGATCGTAGCCGAGCACTTCGGCGCCGCGCCGGAGCTGGATGGCGATCGGCCCGTACGAGGTCTCGTCCAGCTTTCCGCCGAGCCGCCACGGAAGGTTCTCGGGGGTGACCGGGCTCAGGCCCCACGGGGCCGCGGCCTGTTCGCGGATCGTGCCGGTGACGTCGTCCAGCAGTCCGGGCTGGTAGCCGCCGATCTCCTGCCAGGCCACGCCCGCGACCAGCTCCTCCGGCAGACCGGCGTTCTTGGCAGCCGCCCGCAGGATCTCCTTGTTCTGGGAGATCCAGTCGGCGTGCTGGCCGTCCGTGACCAGCGGGATCCAGTAGTTGTCGGCGGCGTCCCCCGGCAGCCCGGCGACCTGCAGCCGGATGTCGCGCAGCTGCGGGGAGACCGGGGTGTCCGGCCCCACCGGGCCGGCCATGTCCTTCTTCGGACCGCTGCCCGGCAGCCGGGTCAGGGGGTTGGTGCGGGCCTCCGCCGCCTCGCGGCGGATGTCGGCCATGGCCGCGTAGAGGTCGACCCCGCTCGCACCGCCCTTCAGCCGGAACTCGGGCAGCAGCTCGTACGCCTGCTTCAGCGCGTGGACGCAGGAGCTGCGCGCCTCCTGCTCGGTGGTCTTCGCCAGCTGGAAGTTGCCGCCCGCGTCGTCGTGGAGGCGGTTGGCCTCGTCACGGATGTCGTCCACGTCCATCGTGAGCTCGGCGAGACCGTCGAGGAACCCGGTCGTCGCCCGCATGTCCTCCCACTGGCACATCGGCTCCGCCTCCTGGGCCGTGCGGGTGACCGCGGTGCCCTTCGTGGCGATCAGGGCGGCGAGCTTGCGCTCGGAGCCCTTGCCGTTCGCGTAGTGGGACTTGGCGGTCATCAGGGCCGCCGCGTACGCGTGCAGGGCGCTCGCGGCCTTGTCGTAGCCCTCGGCGATGTGCTGCACGAGCTGCCGCGCCTCGGACAGGCGCGCGGTGTAGGTGTGGCTGCCGTCGCTGTGCCACTCCGTACCGGTCTCGGCGCGCCGGGCGGGCTCCTCGACCTGCACGAGCAGATCGCGCAGGCGTTTGAACTCGGCGGCGTTGCGCTCCACGAGTGCCGGGTTGCACTCCTCCAGGAACTGGACGTCCTTGCGGTGGCTGAGCCCGCTCACTTGGCCTCCGGCTTCACGTACCGACCCGATTCGAGGAGGCCCGCGAGGAAGGACCGGGCGGTGCCGTCGTCCACCCGGGCGAAGTCGGTGCCGGTCGTCTTCAGGCGGGTGGCCAGGGCGGCGAGCAGGCTGATCGTGTCCTTGAACTGGTCGTCGGCGAACTGGGCGAAGCGCAGGACCTGCGCCGAGACGTCGGCGTGGGCGCGCGGGGCGCGGGCCATCGTGCCGGCGTCGCCGTCGGGCCGGCCCTCGTGGAGGAGGGCGGCGATCTCGATCAGCAGGTTGGCGTTGCCGTTGATGGAGGCGGCCCCGGCCACCAGGCTCCCGGCGGGGCTGCCCGGCGCGCTGCCGTCCCCCGGCGCGTGGTTGAGGCGCATGACGGGTGACTGCTGTGCGAGGGCGGCGGCCTTGTGCTCGGCCCATTCCGCGTCGAACGACATGTATCCCCTGGATAGTTGATAACTGGACATGGCCAGAATCAGCTGGTCATGTGCATGCTAATACGGGGATTTCCGCATGCGGAACCTCGTGGTTCCGATATGGACCGGAGACGCGGTAGGCGCCCGTCCGGTTCCGCGGGGGGCCGGGGCCGGCCGGATCCCGGGGACCCGCGACGCGGCCCGGGGCGGTGCGGGGGAGGCGGTCCCGGACCGGGTCACGGGGGGCCGAGATCCGGGGCGCTTAGCCGCATAAGACCCCAAAGGACCGGGGGAAAGAACCAACCGACCCGACCCAACCCCGGCGGCCGGGGGCGCGTCGCTCGGTCGGGTGAATCATGCCAACTGGGCTGGATTTCATACGGGTTGCCGGGCATATGCTCGCCTCGACCACCGCAGACATGAGACGGCCCCCGACGGGAGCGCAATCCCGGCGAGGGCCTCACCAACGTAGGAAGTTGACCCACTTCCCCATGGCTCATCAGAACCCTAGCGCGCCCTCGCGCCTCTCGCCCGTCGTTCCCACCGCGATCCCCCGATCCGGTGTCATCCACGTCAACGCGCGGCACGCGAGTCACTACACCGTGGTCGGCAACCACCTGCTCCAGCACCGGGAGTTGTCGGCGACGGCGATCGGGATCGCGGCGCACATCCAGTCGCTGCCGCAGGGGGCGCCGATCGGCATCAAGGCGCTGGCCGCACGGTTCCCGGAGGGGGCGATCCGGATCGGGTCCGCCCTGCGGGAGCTGGAGCGGCACGGCTACCTGGAGCGGCGGCGCGAGCGGCTGGCGTCCGGGCGGGTGGTGACCCGGACGTACTCGTACAACAAGCCGGGGAGCACCTCGGCGGAGCCGCCCACGGCTTCACCTCCGCCGCCTCCGCCGGTGGCCCGGGAAGCCGAACCCGAGGCGATGCCCGAGCCGACGCGCGAGCCTGCACCCGAGCCCGCGCCCGGGCCGGAAGCCGTTGCTCCGCCCCCTGCCCGGCGCGTGCACCCCGGTGCGGCCGAACTGCTCGCAGGGCTGCGGCGCCACGACCCGCGGCTCCTGCTCTCCGAGCGCGACGTACGGCAGCTCGCGCCGGACGTATCGGCCTGGCTGGAGCGCGGGATCACCCCGGAGGTGGTCGCGAGAGCCCTGTCCGCAGACCTCCCCGAGCGGATGCGGCGCCCCGCGTCGGTACTCGCGTACCGCCTCACCGCGCTCCTCCCGCCGCACCTGCCCCCGGCCCCGGCGGCCCCGGAGGTCCGGGACGGCAGACGGCCGGACCCGTTGCAGAACTGCGGCGGCTGCGAGCGCGCCTTCCGCGCCCCACGCCCCGGCCGCTGCCGGGACTGCCCGCCCGAGGAGGACGCGGCGGCGGCGTGAGCGGGCCCGGCCCTGCCGGGTCCCTCAGGAGCCCGGGTCCTTCAGGAGCCGGCGGCGCGGACCGAGCCGGTGGTCGGGCCGCTGGGGTCGCCGACGAAGCAGGTGACCTCGCGATCGCCGAGGAGCCAGCTGGCGGCCTGCGGGTAGTAGTAGTAGACCTCCAGCTTCTCCGAGACCTTCGGGTTGTTGCCCACGTACGAGGTGAGGGCGGTGCCGCTGCACTTCTCCTCGGCGCTCTTGGTGACCTTCTCGTTGCCCGGGTACGCACCGGCGTCCAGGTTGAAGACGGCGTAAGCCTCGCCCTTGTGCGGCTGGGTGCAGGGCACGATGCTCACCGAGCGGGCGGCCTGGGTGCCGTCCTCGTCGCCGTACTCGGCCAGATCGTCCTTCGTGTTGAAGCAGTCGCCCTTGCGGATCTCGGTCAAGCCGCTGGAGGCCGGGCGGGTGGCGGCCGGTCCGGTGGCGGCCGGTCCGGTGGCGGCCGGTCCGGTGATCTGGCCGGTGGTGTCGCGCTTCTTCGGGGCGTTGTCGCCCAGCGATCCGACGAGGCCGAGGGCCACGACGACGATCCAGAGCACGATGACCAGGCTGTGGATGACGATCGCCGCGATGGCGAGGCCCTTGCCCTTCTCACCGCGGGACTTGATCTGGGAGAGGGCGACGATGCCGAGGATCAGCGGGACCAGCGGGATGCCGCAGACGAGCGCCATGACGAACGCGACGATGGCCAGCGCGTTGGTCTTCTGCTGCTGCGGCGGGTACCAGCCCTGCGGCGCGCCGCCGTACGGCGGCGGAACGGGCTGCCCCGGCTGTCCGTACGGTCCGGGCTGCCCGTACGGGCCGGGGGACGACGGGGGCTGCGGTGGTATGGACATGCGTGTGGAGCTCCTTGCTCAGAGGGTGGGACGCAACAACGGCCCGGCAGTCGCAACGCACCGACGCATGCCTGCCCGTGGTCTTTACGCCGCCCCTACGCTACCTCCCGCTGCCGACAGGGATCGAGAACGGCCGGGCCGGAGCCTGGACGCTGGGACATGTACCTGAGCGGGACGGCCATTTCGCGTCCGGGCGCCGCCGGATTGACTGGTCGCATGACGACGAAGACGAACAACACGACGGCGAACGACATGACCGCCAAGCCGATCCTGGTCCTGGGCAGCACCGGCAAGACGGGAAGCCGGGTGGCCGCGCAGCTGCGGCAGCGCGGCCACGAAGTCCGGGGGGCCTCCCGGAAGGGGCCGGTCGCCTTCGACTGGACCGACGAGAACACCTGGGAGCGGACGCTGGAGGGGGTCGGCGCGGCCTACCTGGTCGACTCGCAGCTCCCCGACGCCGCCGAGTCGATGCGTTCCTTCGGCAAGCTGGCCGTGGCCTTCGGCGTCGAGCGGCTGGTGCTGCTGTCCGCCCGCGACTGGGTGGTGCCGGAAGGGCAGGAGAAGCTCCCCTGCGAGCGCGCGGTCCGCGAGTCCGGCGCGCAGTGGACCATCCTCAAACCGTCCTGGTTCTTCCAGAACTTCAGCGAGGACCCGTTCATCACGGGGCAGGTCCAGGGCGGCGAGCTCGTGATGTCGACCGGCGGCGGTGTCGAGCCCTTCATCGACGCCGATGACATCGCCGAGGTGGCCGTGGCCGCCCTCACCGAGGAGGGGCACGGCGGGCAGGCCTACGAGCTGTCCGGCCCGCGGCTGCTGAGCCTGGCGTCCGTGGTCGACGAGATCGCCCGCGCCACCGGCCGGGTCATCACCTACCGTCCGCTCCCGGCGGGCGAGTTCGCCGCCCACGCCGTGGCGCAGGGCGTGCCGGAGGAGTTCGCCGGCCTGCTGAACCTGCTCTACGGCTGGATTGCCGAGGGCCGCTTCGCCACCCTCGCCGACGGCGTGCAGCGGGTGCTCGGCCGGGAGCCCCGAGACTTCGAGGCCTACGTGCGGACCGCCGCCGCAACCGGGGTGTGGGGCGGTGGCGGTGGCGTGGAGCGTCCGTGAAGAACGGCTCCAGGGGCTGGTCGGAGCGGGTTACCGCTACGTAAATTACCGGCGGTAACACTCGTGCCGAGCCAAGGAGAGTGCGCCGTGGGAGCCGAGCTGAGGCCGGTCCGGGCCGTAGAACCGGTCGAACCCGTCAAGACCCTGATCGACGGAGTGGTCCGCGAGGTACGGGTGCCCGCGCTGGTGGGCCCTCCGGACCGGGGATCCCTCGGGGACCTCCCCTTCGTCAACGCCTGGGAGGCCCCCGGGGAGGCGGTGTTCGCCCGCAAGGACCAGGACGGCGTCTGGCACGACGTCCCGGCGGCGCAGTTCGCGGCCGAGGTGCTCGCCGTGGCCAAGGGCCTGATCGCCGAAGGGCTCCGGGAGGGCGACCGGCTCGCCATCATGGCCCGTACGACGTACGAGTGGACCCTGCTCGACTTCGCCGGCTGGGCCGCCGGCCTGGTCACCGTACCGATCTACCCGACCTCCTCCTCCCTCCAGGCGCGCTGGATCATCCAGGACTCCGGGGCCGTGGCCTGCGCCGTGGAGGACACCGCGCAGGCCCGGCTCATCAGCGCCGAGCGCGCCAACCTGCCCTGGCTGGCCCACCTGTGGGAGTTCGACACCGGCGCGGTGGCCCGGCTGGTCAAGGCCGGGGAGCGCATCCCGGACGCGGTGGTCCACAACCGGCGGGCCGCCCGCTCCCCGGACTCCGTCGCCACCCTCATCTACACCTCCGGCACCACCGGGCAGCCCAAGGGATGCGTGATCACCCACGCCAACTTCTTCGCCCAGGTGGACAACGCGGTGGAGCTGCTGCACCCCGTCTTCAAGTCCGTCAGCAAGGACCCCGCCTCCACCCTGCTGTTCCTGCCGCTCAGCCACGTCTTCGGGCGGATGGTGGCCGTCGGCTGCATGCGGGCCCGCGTCAAGCTCGGGCACGCCCCCAGCATCCGTACCGAGGACCTCCTCGCCGACCTCGCCGGCTTCCGGCCCACCTTCCTGCTGGCCATCCCCTACGTACTGGAGAAGGTCTACAACACCGCCCGGGCCACCGCCGAGAAGATGGGCCGGGCCTCCTCCTTCGACCGGGCCGCCCGCATCGCGCAGCGCTTCGCCGAGACCGCCGAGGCCAGGACCCCCGGGCCCGTGCTGCGCCTCGCCCGGTCCCTCTACGACCCGCTCGTCTACCGGCGCATCCGGGCCGCGCTCGGCGGCCGCGTCCGCTACGTCCTGAGCGGCGGATCCCCCCTGGGCCGACGGCTCGCCGCCTTCTACACCGGCGCCGGCATCGAGGTCTTCGAGGGCTACGGGCTGACGGAGACCACCGGCGCGAGCACCGTGACCCCGCCGCTACGGCCCCGCCTGGGGACGGTCGGCTGGCCGCTGCCGGGCACGGCCGTACGGATCGCGGACGACGGGGAGGTGCTGCTGGGCGGCGGGCACGTCTTCGCCGGCTACTGGAACAGCGGGCACGCCCTCCCGTACGGGAGCTGGCTGGCCACCGGCGACATCGGCGAGCTCGACGCCGACGGGTACCTCACCATCACCGGCCGCAAGAAGGACCTGATCATCACCTCCGGCGGCAAGAACGTGGCCCCGGCGCCGCTGGAGGACTGGCTGCGGGCCCATCCGCTGGTCGGCCAGTGCATGGTGGTCGGCGACAACCGGCCCTACATCACCGCGCTGATCACCCTGGAATCCGACGGGCTGCAGCACTGGCGCCAGATGCACAAGAAGCAGAACGTGCCGATGCGCGAGCTGGTGCGGGACGAGGAACTGCGGGCGGACCTCCAGCGGGCGGTGGACGAGGCGAACCGGCTGGTCTCGCGCGCCGAGTCGATCCGCCGCTTCGCCGTCCTGCCGGGCGATTTCACCGAGGCGCGCGGCCACCTCACCCCGTCGCTGAAGCTCAGGCGGGGCGCGATCGCCCGGGACTACGCGGACCGGATCCAGGAGCTGTACCGGGGGCCGCGCGAAGCCTGAGCGGCGGGCCCCGCGGACCCGTTCTATGGTGGACAGATGGGTCCGGGGGGCCGCCCGAGGAGGGCGCCGTGCACCGTTCCCGCGTCCGTAGGGTCATAGCCGGCGGGACAGCTGTCGGCGCGATGCTCCTGGCCTCGCTGGGGGCGGCGCCGACCCCCACACCCGCGTCCGCACCCGCGCCCACACCCGCGTCCACCTCCAGCGCGCCCGCCGGGGGCGACGACCCCCTGGCGCGGTTCCACGACCAGCGCCTGCGCTGGGGCGACTGCCCCGAGAAGCCCGTGCCCGCCGAGATGCGGTGCACCGTCGTGGAGGTCCCGCTCGACTACGCGGCCCCGGGCAAGGGCACGGTCAAGCTGGCCCTGGGCCGGCTCCCGGCCACGGACCCGGACCGGCGCATCGGCTCGATCCTGATCAACTTCGGCGGCCCCGGCGCCCCGGGCCTGGCCGGCCTCGCCGCCGATCCCAAGACGTTCGCCGACCTCGGCGAACGCTACGACCTGATCGGCTTCGACCCCCGCGGCGTGGGCCACAGCGATCCGGTTTCCTGCGGCGCCGGCGACACCGTAGGAGACCCGAGCGCCGACACGGCCGCGGCGCTGTCCGCCCTGCGGGACGAGGTCAAGCGCTGCGAGATCAACTCCGGCCCGGTCCTGGCGCACATGGGAACCATGGACGTCGCCCGCGACATGGACGTGATGCGCCGCCTCCTCGGGGACGAGAAGCTCAACTTCCTCGGCTTCTCCTACGGGAGCCGGCTCGGCGCCGTGTACGCCGCCCTGTTCCCCCGGGACACCGGCCGCATGGTCCTGGACGGCGTCGACACCCTCACCGAACCGCTGATGGAACAGGCGCTGGTATCGGCCCGCGGTCAGCAGCGGGCCCTGGACAACTTCCTGACCTGGTGCGCCCACCAGAACGACTGCGTCTACGGGACGAACACCCGTACCGCCAGGGAAAAGGTGGCGGCCCTGGTGGAGCGGACCGACACGCAGCCGCTGGTCGGCGACGACGGCACGGAGGTGAGCGGCCCGATCATCGTCCTCGCGATCGGCCAGGCCCTGTACTCACCGCTGGCGTGGCCCGCGCTCGCCAAGGCGCTGGCGCAGGCGGAGCGCGAGCGCGACCCGGCCGGGATGCTGGCCCTGCTCGGCCTGGGGGCGGAGCCGACGGACCCGACCGCCCCGCCGGACCCGACCGACCCGGCCCAGGCAGGCGGCTCCGATCCGGTGCCCGCCGACAACCTCGCCGCCGCCCTCGCCGCCGTGACCTGTGCCGACGACCCGGACCGGTCGATCGAGAAGGCCACCCCGGCCGCACTGGAGAAGGAGATCGAGGAACGGGCGGAGGAGTTCCTGAAGGTCTCCGAGGTGTTCGGGGTGCCACAGCTGTTGTCCGTGCTCACGTGTTACGGACGGCCCGCCGGCACCGACTTCATCCAGAAGATCCACCACCCGGGAGCCCCGCCGATGCTGCTGATCGGCACCCGCGGCGACCCGGCGACACCGTACGAGTGGACGGAGGAGACCGCCGAGCGGCTGGGCTCGGCGGTGATCGTGGACCACAAGGGCGACGGCCACACCGGCTACTCGACCTCGCGCTGCGTGCAGGAGTACGCCGACGACTTCCTCATCTACGGACGCCTCCCATCCGGAACCCGCTCCTGCCCGGCCGGAGAATGAACCGGTGAGACGGCCTAGGCCCGGGCGGCCGGGCGGTAGGTGCACACGTGGACGCCGGCCGGGCTGATCGCCGTGGAGACCAGTTCGAGCGTGCGCAGTCCGCCGTCGGCGGGGAAGATCGACTTGCCGCCGCCGAGCAGCACCGGCATGACCATCAGGCGGAGTTCGTCGACCAGGCCCTCGCCCAGCAGGGTGCGTACGAGGGTGGGGCTGCCCATGACCACCAGGTCGCCGCCCTCGGCCTCGCGCAGCTCCCGGATCCGGTCGACGGCCTTGTCGCCGGCGATGAGCGTGGTGTTGTTCCACGTCAGATCGGCCTCGCCCAGGGTCTGGGACACCACGTACTTCGGGACGGAGTTCATCCGGTCGGCGAACGGGTCGCCCGCCCGCTCCGGCCAGGCCCCGGCCATCGTCTGCCACGTGCGGCGCCCGAACAGCAGGGCCTCGGCGTTCTCCATCGCCTCGGTGAAGGAGCCGCCGACCACCTCCGGGTCGAAGAACGGGTGCGACCAGCCGCCGTGGGCGAAGCCGCCGTCGTTGTCCTCGCCCTGGCCGCCCGGGGCCTGTACGACGCCGTCCAGGCTGATGAACTCGGTGATGACGATACGCATGGGGTTGTTCCTCCGCCTCGGTCCGGTGTGTACGCAAGGGAGACCGCCGCGCTCCCCGGAATTCATCGCACCCGGCCGGGCCTTGTCGAGTGAGCTGGGTCACACCCTCGATGAGGGGTGGTAGAAATGGTCTGTCATCGGGGTGATTCGGGCGAGGGTCCGGGCCGGTTGTCCATTCGGTCGTGAGACCCGGGTGAAGCCGAGACGAATGGTGCGTCACATCTCCCGGAGGGACGGCGAGTCGGGGGCGAATACCTGATAGACAGTGGATATTCACGGCTCGACCAGCCATGTACCTTTGACGGCTCCTTGGGGGGATCGCCGCACTGTGAAGCCGCTTCACCGCCACCTCGTCAACACCTCGCGCAAGGTCCTGTGCACGGCCGCGCTCGCGGCCAGCCTGACCACCGCCGCGGTCGTGACCAGCCCGTCGACCGCCGACGCGGGAGAGTCCGAGCCCACTCCGGACAGTCCGCAGGCCGCCGACCGCGGTGACGCCCGGCTGGATCTGCCCGACATCATCGCCGACCCGCCGCCCGCCGGGGTGGGCGCTCCGGAGGGGGCCAGCGGGATACCCGCGACCGCCCTCGACGCCTACAACCGTGCCGAGCTGTCGGTGGCCGCCGCGCTCCCCGGCTGCAAGCTGCCCTGGCAGCTGCTCGCGGGCATCGGCCGGGTGGAGTCCGTCCACGCCTCGGGCTACGGGCTCAAGGCGGACGGCTACACCGAGAAGCCCATCCGCGGCCCCCGCCTCGACGGCAACGGCTTCGCCGAGATCCGGGACACGGACAAGGGCGAGTGGGACGCGGACGCGGTGTACGACCGGGCCGTCGGCCCGATGCAGTTCATCCCGTCCACCTGGCGCACCTGGGGTGCCGACGGCAACGGCGACTCCAAGCGCGACCCGAACAACATCTACGACGCGGCACTGGGCGCGGGCCTCTACCTGTGCGCGGGCGACCGCGACCTGTCGAACGCGGCCAAGCTCGACCAGGCGATCCTCAGCTACAACAACTCGCGCGAGTACGTGAACACCGTGCTCGGCTACATGCGCCAGTACCAGGCCGGCGGCGCGGGCGAGGTGCCGAACCCGCCCGTCGGGGACTACCCGACGCAGCCGCCGGGCACCCTGCCCACCCCGCGCGTGCCGGTCACGCCGTCGAACCCGGTGACGCCGACCCCGACGCCGACCCCGAAGCCGACGCCGACCCCCACCCCCAAGCCGACGCCCACGCCGACTCCGACGCCGGAGCAGCCGAAGCCGACGACCCCGCGCCTGGCGGAGCTGACGCTCCTCGGCGGTCCCGGCCTCACGGCCGAGGCCGGTGCGGCCTTCGCGGAGGTCCCGAAGGTCAAGGTGCTCCTCAGCGACGGCAAGCCCGCCGTCAACCAGGAGGTCGTCTTCGCGGTCGAGGGGGACACCACCGGCGGCACGCTCTTCGGGACGGCGGACTCCCTGGTGGTCAAGGCGGGCGCCGACGGCATCGCCGCCGCGCCCGGGCTCAAGGCGGGCCCCAAGGCCGGCACCTTCACCCTGCGGGCCTCGGCCTACGACCCGCAGGGCAGGATCACCGTGCAGTTCGAGGGCAAGGTCACGGTGACGGTCGCCGACAAGCTGGCCCGCGCGGGTGACGCGAAGCCGCTGGAGGCGGTCGCCGGCAAGAGCTTCACGGGGGTGGAGGTCTTCGCCACCGCCGCCGGGAAGCCCGTCGCGGGTACGGAGGTCATCGCCGACCTGGTCGTGAAGGACGCGGACGGCACGTGGGTCCCGGTGGACCCGGAGACCGCGAAGGGGCCGTTCTTCAAGGACGAGGCCGGGAAGCCGGTCTTCGGCCGGCTGCTGGCCAAGGCGGGCGCCGACGGCAAGATCGTCCTGCCGGAGCTGTTCACCACGGACGTGGCCCCGGGCACCTACTTCGTGCGCCTGACCACCAAGGAGAAGGTGACCCTGGTCCTGGAGCTCAAGATCACGGCTCCGGCCACGACGCCGACCACGCCCACGACCCCGACGAAGACCCCGGTTCCCGCGAAGGCGCCGGCCCGCCCCTGAGGCCGTACGTACGCCAGTGGCCCCCGGCACCGTTCCCACGGTGCCGGGGGCCACTGCGTTGCCCGCCCCGCTCCGCCCCGCCGGGGAGAGAGGGGAAAGGCAGGAGCCCTGCCGGATCTGCTCGCGCAGAGGGGACAGGGCTCCTTGGGTACTGCTTTTCCAACCCGCGATTTAGGTTGGCCCAGGCGACTAAGCCGGGGTGACGTTCTCCGCCTGCGGGCCCTTCGGACCCTGCGTGACGTCGAAGTTCACCGTCTGGTTCTCCTCGAGGGAGCGGAAGCCAGAGGCGTTGATCGCGGAGTAGTGGACGAAGACATCCGGGCCGCCGCCGTCCTGGGCGATGAAGCCGAAGCCCTTTTCAGCGTTGAACCACTTCACGGTTCCGGTAGCCATGAGCCCTCCTATGGGCCAAAGGGTCGCCCTGCTCCAGAACCTGCTAAGAAGTCTGAAAACTACAAAAGCCTGCGGGTCACATTCTCCGCAGGCCTCGTACTGCAAGGGAAACCAAACTGCAACTTGCGTCGAGCCTAGCACGCACCCTGCGGCCGAGACCAGAGGGAAAGATCACGTCACCCGGACGTTTGAGACCCGCCGCAAGGCTGACGCGGACCCGGCCGCTAGTCTCGCGATGTGGACGTCTATCGCAGCCGGCCCCGCGTCGGCCACATTCAGTTCCTGAACTGCCTGCCCCTCTACTGGGGGCTGGCCAGAACCGGCACTCTGCTGGACCTGGAGCTGACCAAGGACTCCCCCGAGAAACTCAGTGAGCGCCTCGTCCAGGGGGACCTGGACATCGCCCCGATCACCCTCGTGGAGTTCCTCCGCAACGCCGACCAGCTCGTCGCCTTCCCCGACATCGCCGTCGGCTGCGACGGTCCGGTCATGTCCTGCGTGATCGTCTCGCAGGTCCCCCTGGAGCAGCTCGACGGAGCCCGCGTCGCACTCGGCTCCACCTCCCGTACGTCCGTGCGCCTCGCCCAGCTGCTGCTTTCCGAGCAGTACGGCGTACGGCCCGACTACTACACCTGCCCGCCCGACCTGAGCGTGATGATGCAGGAAGCGGACGCGGCCGTACTGATCGGGGACGCTGCGCTCCGGGCCTCCCTGCACGACGCGCCCCGGCTCGGGCTGACCGTCCACGACCTGGGGCACATGTGGAAGGAGTGGACCGGGCTGCCGTTCGTCTTCGCCGTCTGGGCCGCCCGCAAGGACTACCTCGCCCGCGAGCCCGCCGTCGTACGGGAGGTCCACGAGGCCTTCCTCTCCTCCCGGGACGTTTCCCTGGAGGAGGTCACCAAGGTGGCCGAGCAGGCGGCCCGCTGGGAGGCCTTCGACGCGGAGCTGCTGGAGCGGTACTTCACGACGCTCGACTTCCGCTTCGGTCCCGAGCAGTTGGCCGGTGTACGTGAATTCGCACGCCGTACGGGATCGACGACCGGGTATCCCGCGGATGTCGACGTGGAGCTGCTGAGCACGGTGGTCCAGGAGTGCTGACCGGGTTTACCCGGCGGTAGTCCAAAGGGCGGACGGGCGGATGTGCGGTTTACCGGGAATTCCCGCCCTTTCTGCATTTCCGGCCCGGGGGCGGAAATGCAGAAAGGATGACCGCGCCCGGTCCCCGGCCCGTCCCGGCACCGCCTAGGCTGCTGCTCGGCCGGGCGGCACAAGGCGCCCGGGATCAAGGGGAATTGGGGGACGCGATGCAGCCGCTCGAAGCCGGTGAGCCGCGGACCATCGGCGCCTACCGGCTGCTCGGCCGGCTCGGCGCGGGTGGCATGGGCCGGGTCTACCTCGGGCGCAGCGCGGGCGGCCGGACCGTCGCCGTCAAGATCGTGCACCCGCATTTCGCCACCGACGAGGAGTTCCGGGCCCGGTTCCGCCGCGAGGTGGAGGCGGCCCGGCGGGTCGGCGGCGAGTGGACCGCGCCGGTCCTGGACGCGGACCCCGAGGCCCCGGTGCCGTGGGTGGCCACCGGGTACGTGGCCGGGCCCTCCCTGGACCGCGCGCTGGCCGCGCACGGCCCGCTGCCCGAGGCCTCCGTACGGGCCGTCGGCGCGGGCCTGGCCCGCGCCCTGGTGGCCGTGCACGGCCTGGGCCTCGTCCACCGGGACGTGAAGCCGTCGAACGTGATGATCACCCTCGACGGGCCGCGGCTGATCGACTTCGGCATCGCGCGGGCCACGGACGGCACCGCCTCGCTGACCTCCACCGGGGTATCCGTCGGCTCGCCCGGCTACATGTCGCCCGAGCAGATCCTCGGCAAGGGGATCACCGGGGCGGCCGACGTGTTCTCGCTCGGCGCGGTCATGGCCTTCGCGGCGACCGGCCGGCCGCCGTTCACCGGGGACAACTCGGCCACCCTCCTCTACAAGGTGGTCCACGAGCCGCCCGAGCTGGGCGCGCTGCCCGCCGGGGAACTGCGCGACCTGATCGAGGCCTGCCTGGCCAAGACGGCGACCGACCGGCCGGCCCCCGAGGCGGTCGCGGCGGCCCTCGGCGGGGCGCTGGGCGCGCCCGGCTGGCTGCCCGGGCCGCTGGTCGAGGAGGCCAGCCGGGCCGCCGTGGCCCTGCTGGACCTGGACGCCGATGCCTCCGAGGGCGGTGCGGGAGGCGGGCCTGCCCCGGCCGGAGCCGGGGTCGCGGCGGCACCGGAGGCCGCGTCGGGCCCGGTCCCCTTCACCGCCGGGTACTACACCCCCGCCGGCGCAGGCTTCGGGGCGCCGGACCCTTCGTACGGTGGCGGCGTCGGCCCGTATGCCCCGCCCGGCTCGCCCGGCGCTCAGCCCGGGACGGCCGGCCCGTACGGGAGCGCGCCCACCGGCGGCTCCGGCCTGGCGGCGGGTCCGTACGGGAGCGCGCCCACCGGCGGCTCCGGCCCGACGGCCGGTCCGTACGGCTTGCCGACCGAGACCGCCGGTGGCGGGCTGCCCGGGCAGCGGACCCCCTCCGGCGGGCGGCAGGTCACCGTCAGGGCGGCCGGGCGGCGGTTCAGCTGCACCCTGGTCCTGGCCGCGGCGGCCGCGTTGGCGGTGCTGTCCGGCGGGCTGTACTGGCTGGACGTGCTGCCCGGCCAGGGCGGCAGGGAGCGGGACCTGGCCGACGCCGGAGCGCACCCCTCCACCTCGGCGTCCGCGCCGGCCCCGGCGGCCACGGGCCCCTCGGCCCCGACGGGGAGCGCCGCACCCAAGGGGACCCGCACCGATGTCCCCAAGGAGCTCATCGGCACGTGGAAGGGCACGGTCACCACCGCCCACACGCGCCTGGCCACCGAGTTCGAGATCACCATCAAGGCCGGCAAGGTCGGTGACGCCGTCGGCCGCGACAAGTCGGTCATCCCCATCCTCGGCACCGATTGCAGCGGTGACTGGAGGCTCGCCGCGGCGACCGACCGCTCCCTCGTCCTGGACACCTCCGCCGGCCCCAACCCGGCGCCCGGCATGTGCTCCAACGGCTCCGCCGACGAGCGTTTCACGCTCAACGAGAACGGGACGCTCCACTACAAGTCGGGCGACGCCGCGGCCGGAAACCCCGAAGGCGACCTCACGCGCAGCCCCTGAATTCCGTCGCCGGACCCTGGCGTAGGCTGGATCGGTCCGGACCTTGACACAGACACACCGCCGAAAGGTGACTCACCGGTGACCGACCAGGCCGTTCTCCAGTCTGTCCTCGACCGCGCCGCCGCGGGGGGCCGGATCACCAAGGAAGAGGCGCTCGACCTCTACCGCCATGCGCCGCTGCACGCGCTGGGCCAGGCGGCCGACGCCGTGCGCCGCCGCCGCTACGCCGGTACCGAGCACATCGCGACGTACATCATCGAGCGCAACATCAACTACACCAACGTGTGCGTCACGGCGTGCAAGTTCTGCGCCTTCTACGCGGCCCCCAAGGACGCCAAGAAGGGCTGGTCCCGCGACCTCGACGACATCCTGCGCCGCTGCGCGGAGACCGTCGAGCTCGGCGGCACCCAGATCATGTTCCAGGGCGGGCACCACCCGGACTACGGCGTCGAGTACTACGAGCACCACTTCTCGGCCATCAAGAAGGACTTCCCGCAGCTGGTCATCCACTCCCTCGGCGCGTCCGAGGTCGAGCACATGGCCCGCATCTCGGGCGTCTCGGCGGAAGAGGCCATCCAGCGCATCCACGCGGCCGGCCTCGACTCCTTCGCGGGCGCCGGCGCCGAGCTGCTGCCGGAGCGGCCGCGCACGGCGATCGCGCCGCTCAAGGAGTCCGGCGAGCGCTGGCTGGAGATCATGGAGATCGCCCACAAGCTGGGCGTGGAGTCCACCTCCACCATGCTGATGGGCACCGGCGAGACCAACGCCGAGCGCATCGAGCACATCGCGATGATCCGCGACACGCAGGACCGTACGGGCGGCTTCCGCGCCTTCATCCCGTACACCTACCAGCCCGAGAACAACCGCCTCAAGGGCCGCACCCAGGCGACGATCTTCGAGTACCTGCGCATGATCGCGATCGCGCGCCTCTTCCTCGACAACATCGCCCACATCCAGGGCTCCTGGCTGACCGTCGGCAAGGAGGCGGGCCAGCTCTCGCTGCACTACGGCGCCGACGACCTCGGGTCGATCATGCTGGAGGAGAACGTCGTCTCCTCGGCCGGTGCCAAGCACCGCTCCAACCGCCAGGAGATCATCGACCTGATCCGCAAGGCGGGCCGCACCCCGGCGCAGCGCGCGACGACCTACGAGCACCTGCTCGTGCACGACGACCCGGCGAACGACCCGGTCGACGAGCGCGTGGTCTCGCACATCTCCTCCACCGCCATCGAAGGCGGAACGGCGCACCCCGAGCTGAAGCTCATCTCCACGAACTGACGACGCCCGCCGACCGATGCTGACGCTGCACACCGCCGAACTCCTGCTCCCCGGGCCGGGATCCGCGCCGCTGCCGGGCGGTGCGGTCCTCGTCGACGGCGACCGGATCGCCCGCGTGGGGCCGTACGAGGAGGTCGCCGCGGCCCACCCGCACGCCCGGACCCGTCGCTGGCCCGGGGTGATCACCCCGGGGCTGGTGGTGCGCGGGGCGGACGAGCTGCTGGAGCGCACGTACTACCCGGACGACCCGTACGAGGTCACCGAGCTCGGCGCCGACCCGATCCGGGGGGCGGCCGCGCTGGAGGCGCTGAAGATGACCGAGCCGCGGTGGGGCCACAGCGCCCGGCGCGGTACGCAGCGGCTGCTGGCCCGCGGCGTGGTGGCGGTCTGCGGCCGCTTCACGATCCCGGCGGTGCGCACGGCGGTGTCCCGGTCCGGGCTCACGATCCTGCCGCCCGCCGCCTACGAGGGGCCGCCCGCACTGGATCCCTTCGCCGGGCGGGGCGCCGCGGCGGAGGCCTTCCACGGGATCCTGGAGGCGGGGGTCCCGGCGCGCTTCGCGGTCTTCGCGGTGGCGGACGGGGCCGAGTTGCTGGAGCGGGGTGCGACCACGTGCGTGGCCACGGTCATCAGCGGGCGGCTGCTCCACCGCCGCCGCTGAGCCCGCTCTCCCCGCCGCGGGCGGTGTCCTCGGCGCGCCGGGTGTCCTCCCGGGCGAGGGCGGCCAGCAGGCAGGCCTGCAGGCGGCTGATGCCGCCCAGCTTCGCCCGTATGTTGACCACGTGGAACTTGACCGTGCTGACGGAGAGTTGAAGCTCGACGGCGAGTTCCCGGTTGGAGGCGCCGGTGGCCAGGCACAGGAACACCGCCGATTCCTGCTCGGTCAGCTGGGCTTCGGCGGGCCGGTCCCCGTCCGGTGCGGTGCCGTCCGGCACGGCGGCCCCCGGCACGTCCTCGTGCGGCGCCTGTTCCTCCGCGCCCGGCTCCTCGTACGAGGGGAACCACGCCGGGACGCTGAAGCTGACGACGCGCACGTTTTCTCCTAGCCCCCGGGCGCCCGTCCTGTGGCCGCCTCTCCCCCTATGGGACGGACGGACCGGACAGGTAGGTTCCCTTCGCGTCGTACGGCCAGGCGTTGGACTTGCAGCCGAGGAGCCCCTTGATCTGCTGCATCATCGCCGGAGCGGGCTTTCCGGGGGCGGGGCAGGTCTCGTGCCCGCGGCCGAGCTCGTGCCCGACCTCGTGGTTGACGATCAGGGCCCGGTACTCCTCGGGCGAGCCGTCGAACTGCGGCGAACCCTCCTGCCAGCGCTTGAGGTTGACCACGACGGTGTGCCCCGTGCTGCAGTTGGTCTCGCCGATGAGCTCGGGCGTGACCACCTCGCACAGGCGGTCGGTGGTCTTGGGCGTGGCGATCTTGATGGTGAAATCGACCGGCTGGCCCGCCCCGACGAGCTGGAAGCCGTACTTCGGGTCCTGGGTCCAGCCGCGCCGGTCCCCGAGGATCGCCTCGACCGAGCGGGCGGCCGACTCCGGGTCGACCCCGCTGCCGTCCTCGACCTCGATCCGCCAGCGGCGCGCGGGTCCCTTGCCCTGCGCCTTGCCGGCGGTGGTGGAGGCCTTGAAGGCGCCCGGCTGGGCGGGCGTCGCGGCGTCGGGCGACGGCGTGGGCGAGGCCGGGGGAGGCGCCGCCGGTGAGGCGGACGGCTGCGGGGAGGGGGACTCCTGGCCGCCCTGCGGGAGCGCGTTCGCGGAACCGTCGGCGGATTCCCCGGCCGTCGGGTCCGGCTTGGCCGCGGCCCGGCCCGCGGCGGCCTTCGCGTCGTCGTCCTGGGGCAGCAGCGTGTACGCCGTCGCCGAGACCACGGCCAGTGCCGCCGAGCCGAGGAGGATGGTGCGCCGCAGCCGCTTGCGCCGCTCCGCCCGGCGCTGGGCGCGCGGGCTGGTGCGGCTTGAGCGACCGGTGGAATGGCCTGGCGGCATCGTGAAGCTTCCTGTTCGCGGCGGCCGCTGCCGGACCGGCCACGATTCGGTCACCGATCCGGTGGGTGACCCTCACCGGGCCGCACCCTGTCAGTCAACGTGTCCGCCGGGGCGCGGCGTAACTGTCCTTCGGAACAGTTTCCGACACCCGTCCGATGGGAAGGGGGGCCGGGGGTGCCGGGGTGGCGGAGCCCCCGCGGCTCGCGGGGGGCGGGGCCTGAGAGGATGGGTGCGTACCCGCCGATCCGCATCGCACACCGAGGGGCGAACGCCAGTGACAAGGGCTTCCCTGGACAAGCAGCCGCACGAAGTCGCCTCCATGTTCGACGGCATCGCGGCGAAATACGACCTCACCAACGACGTCATCTCGCTGGGCCAGGCCCGGCTGTGGCGCAAGGAGGTCGCCAAGGCGGTCGGCGCGCGCCCCGGGCACGTGGTCCTCGACCTGGCCGCCGGAACCGCCACCTCCTCGCTGCCCTTCGCCGCCACCGGCGCGTACGTCGTCCCCTGCGACTTCTCCCTGGGCATGCTCATGGAGGGCAAGAAGAAGCACTCCTGGCTGCCGCTGACCGCCGGTGACGCGACGAAGCTGCCGTTCAAGGACGACGCCTTCGACACCGTCACGATCTCCTTCGGGCTGCGCAACGTCCAGGACACCGACGCCGCCCTGCGCGAGCTGTACCGGGTGACCAAGCCCGGCGGGCAGGTCGTCATCTGCGAGTTCTCGCAGCCCACCTGGGCGCCGTTCCGCACGGTCTACACGGAGTACCTGATGCGGGCGCTGCCGCCGGTGGCCCGCACGGTGGTGTCCGACCCCGACCCGTACGTGTACCTCGCCGAGTCCATCCGCGAATGGCCCGACCAGCCGGCGCTGGCCGCGCTGCTGCAGAAGGCCGGCTGGTCCAAGGTCGCCTGGCGCAATCTCAGCGGCGGCATCGTCGCGCTCCACCGGGGCATCAAGGACTGACCGCCGTGCCAGACGTCGCGCCCACGGACTACGGGCCCCTGCTGGAGCGGATCGCCGCCGACATCGCCCCGCTGATCGGCAGCGGCACCCCGGCCGAGTACATCCCGGCGCTGGCCTCCGTGGACCGGCGGCAGTTCGGGATGGCCATCGCCGACCTCGACGGCAACGTCTTCGGGGTGGGCGACTGGCGGGTCCCCTTCTCCGCCCAGTCCATCACCAAGGTCTTCGCGCTCGCCCTGGCCCTGGCGGAGGGCGGCGACAGCCTGTGGGAACGGGTCGGCCGGGAGCCTTCCGGCAACCCGTTCAACTCACTCGTACAGCTGGAGTACGAAAACGGCATTCCTCGCAATCCATTCATCAACGCGGGCGCCCTCGTGGTCACCGACCGGCTCCAGACCCTGACGGGCGACGCGAGCAGCGAGCTGCTGGAGTTCCTGCGGCAGGAGAGCCAGAACCCGGACATCGGCTTCGACGCCGAGGTCGCGGCCTCCGAGCAGGAGCACGGCGACCGCAACGCGGCCGTCGCCCACTTCATGGCCTCGTACGGGAACATCGACAACCCGGTGCCCGCGCTGCTGGAGCACTACTTCTGGCAGTGCTCCATCGAGATGAGCTGCGCCGACCTGGCCCGCGCCGGGCGCTTCCTGGCCCGGCACGGGCTGCGCGCCGACGGCACGCGGCTGCTGACGCGCAGCGAGGCCAAGCAGATCAACGCCGTGATGCTGACCTGCGGGACGTACGACGCGGCGGGCGAGTTCGCCTACCGCGTCGGGCTGCCCGGCAAGAGCGGGGTGGGCGGCGGCATCGTCGCCGTCGTCCCGGGCCAGTGCACCCTCGCCGTGTGGAGCCCGGGCCTGGACGCCCGGGGCAACTCGGTGGCGGGCGTGGCCGCCCTCGACCGCTTCACGACGCTCACCGGGCTTTCCGTTTTCTGAACGCCGGAGGGGCTGGGCATTCCAGCCTCGCCGGAGTTTGAGGCGCGGGGTCCGGGGCGGGGCGGGGAGACGGCTCCGCGCAGCGGCCCGTCAGCCCCGGCCGAGCGCCAGCTCGTAGCGCCGCGCCGGATTGCCGCCCGGCGTGGTGAACTCCTCGGCCAGGGTCATGCCCAGACGCTCCGCCACCGCCACCGAACGCGCGTTCCGGGCGTCGATCATCGCCACCACGTGCGGGACACCGGCCGCGCGGACCCGCTCCAGCGTGGCGAGCGCGGCGGCGTACGCGTAGCCCTGGCCCCACGCGGAGCGACCCAGCCGCCAGCCGATCTCGATCTCCCCGACCGGGCCCCACTCCTTCTCCCGGGGCCACGGCTGGGCGCCGGTGAAGCCGATCACCGCGCCCTGCGCGTCCACCAGGGTCCACAGGCAGTAACCCAGTTGGGCGTCGTGCATGCGCTGGCGCGCAGTGAACTCCTCGTACGCGGACAGCTCCGCGGGACCTCCCAGGAACTCCATCACGTCGGGGTCGGCGAAGGCCGCGTGCCAGGCGTGCGCGTCCTCGTCGGTGGGCACGCGGAGCTGAACGGCCGGAAGCGGCCGGGTCGGCGAGGTGGTCATCGGAGGCACCCTTCGGATCGCGATCTCTCTCGCTGCATAGACTGCACATGTCCGGTGCCGCCTGGCACCCTATATCGAGCCTTCGGGAGATCCCGCAGTGACCGAGCTCCTCTCCGAACACTCCGCGGACGTGATCGTCGTCGGGGCCGGGCCCGCCGGCTCGACCACCGCCTACTACCTCGCCAAGGCCGGATTGGACGTCCTGCTGCTGGAGAAGACGGCGTTCCCGCGCGAGAAGGTCTGCGGCGACGGCCTGACCCCGCGCGCCACCAAGCAGCTGGTGGCGATGGGAATCGACATCTCCGAAGAGGCCGGCTGGCTGCGGAACAAGGGTCTGCGGATCATCGGCGGCGGCCAGCGGCTCCAGCTGGACTGGCCGGAACTCGCCTCCTATCCGGACTACGGACTCGTCCGCAAGCGCGACGACTTCGACGAGACCCTGGCCCGCCAGGCGCAGAAGGCCGGAGCCCGGCTGTACGAGCGCTGCAATGTCGGCGAGCCCGTGCGCGACGCGCGCACCGGCCACATCACCGGCGTGCACGCGAAGCTCGGCGAGGAGAAGACCCCGGTCACCTTCCACGCCCCGCTGGTCGTCGCGGCCGACGGCAACTCCTCCCGGCTGTCCCTGGCGATGGGCCTGCACCGGCGCGAGGACCGCCCGATGGGCGTGGCCGTGCGGACGTACTTCACCTCGCCGCGGCACGACGACGACTACCTGGAGTCCTGGCTGGAGCTGTGGGACCGGCGCGGCGCGCAGGACCGGCTGCTGCCCGGCTACGGCTGGATCTTCGGCATGGGCGACGGCACCTCCAACGTGGGCCTCGGCATCCTCAACTCCTCCTCCGCCTTCAAGGAGCTGGACTGGCGCGAGGTCCTCAAGGCCTGGTGCGCCTCCATGCCGGAGGACTGGGGCTACACCCCCGAGAACATGACGCAGCCGATCCGCGGCGCGGCCCTGCCGATGGCCTTCAACCGGCAGCCGCACTACACCAAGGGCCTGCTGCTGGTCGGCGACGCGGGCGGGCTCGTCAACCCGTTCAACGGCGAGGGCATCGCGTACGCCATGGAGTCGGGCCAGATCGCGGCCGACGTCATCGTGCAGGCACATGCCCGCGCCACCCCCGCCCAGCGGGAACTGGCGCTGCACAACTACCCGAAGGTGCTCAAGGAGACCTACGGCGGCTACTACACCCTGGGCCGCGCCTTCGTGAAGCTGATCGGCAACCCGAAGGTCATGAAGATCGCCGCCCAGCGCGGTCTGACCCACCCGGTGCTGATGCGGTTCACCCTGAAGATGCTCGCCAACCTGACCGACCCGACGGGCGGCGACGCGATGGACCGCATCATCAACGGCCTCTCGAAGGTGGCCCCGAAGGCCTGAGCCGACCGGTCAGTCGTCCGTGCCCGTGCCCGCTTCGGTGGGGGCGGGCACGTCCGCGTCCGGCTCCGGGCGGCCGTGGACGGTACGGACGCACCTGGCCAGCAGGACCAGCCCGCACACCAGCAGCGCCCCCGAGGCGGTCCAGCCGAGGCCCAGCGTGAGCGGGTGGCCGGGCTTGTGCCAGGGGCGGGCGGTGGTCAGCAGCCAGCCGCCCACCGCGAGCAGGCCGAGTCCGAGCGCGGCCGGGACCGCGGTCGGGTCGCCGGCGCCGTGGGACGGGTACGGCTTCGGGTTCACGGGACCACCAGCTCCAGGGGCGGGTCGGGGCGGGTCGGGGCGGCCCCGAGGGTCGGGCGCGCGCTCCCGCTATCTTCGCAGGGCCTCGGCCGGTTCGACACGGGCCGCCCGCCAGGCGGGATGGAGCCCGGCCAGCAGCCCGGTGACCAGCCCGGCGAGCGGGGCCGCGGCGACGGTGACCGGATGGATCACCGGGGTCCAGTCCCGGGCGAGGGCGACGGCGACCACGGTCAGCTCGCCCAGCGAGGTCCCGACCAGGCCGCCGAGGCCCCCCAGGGCCGCCGACTCGGTGAGGAACTGGGCCGCGACGTGCCGCCCCCGCGCGCCGAGCGCCCGGCGCAGCCCGATCTCGCCGGTCCGCTCCAGTACGGCGACCAGGGTGGTGTTGGCGATCCCGACCGCGCCGACGACCAGGCAGATCCCGGCGAGCAGCAGGAAGAGCGCGCTCAGGTCGGCGGTGACGCCGGAGCGCAGCGTCCGCGGATCGGGCGGCGGTACGGCCTTGAGGTACTCGGGGTGGTCGGGGCGCAGCGCGAGCGGGGCGAGGCCGGCGACCTGGCGGGCGGCGCCGAGCCGGGTGGAGATCAGCATGGTCGCAGCACCGGGCGGGGGCGGCCCCCAGAGCTGCTCGGCGGTGGAGCGCGGGACGAGGACCGACATCAGGTGTTCGGGCCGGCGCCGGAGGTCCGTGACGATGCCCGCCACGGTGAAGGGCTCCTGGCCGATGTAGAGGGCGGGCCGGGTGGCCAGCGTGGTGATGCCGAGGCGGGTGGCCAGCCCGCTGCCGATGACGACGACGCGCTCGTGGCCGCGCTCGGCGAAGTCGTCGTAGAGCCGGCCCTGCTGGAGGGTCGGCACGAGGGCGGCGACGGCACCGGGGGAGGCGGCGACGACGGCAGCGCCGGTGGCCGGGTCGCCGGCGCCGGACGGCAGGGTGGCGACGGCGGTGCGCGGATCGAGCCGGACCGTCCACAGCACCCCGGCGTGCTCGATGCCCGCGACGGCGCGCAGCCGCTGCTCGGCGTCGGCGGGGAAGCCGGTCCCGGCGAACTCGTCCTGCTGGGCGGCGACGTCCTCGACGCCGACCTCGGTGGCGGTCAGGACGTCGAACCTGGCGTCGATCTGCGAGGAGAGGGTGGCGGTGAGGCCGAGCACCGCCACGAAGCTGCCCACGCCGAGGACGGTGCCGAGGGCGGTGAGCACGGCCCGGCCGGGGCGGCGCAGCATCCCGGCGACGGCCTCGGCCAGGGCGTCGCGCACGGCCAGCCGGGTGGGTGCGACGGCGCTCACGGATCCAGCCGCCCGTCGCGGATGGTGAGGGTCCGGGCGCCGCGCCGGGCCACCCCGGGGTCGTGCGTGATGACGAGGACGGTCATCCCGGCGCCGTGCACTTCGTCCAGCAGCCCGAGGACGGACGCGGCGTTCACGGAGTCGAGATTGCCGGTCGGCTCGTCGCACAGCAGCAGCGAGGGGCGCCCGACCAGGGCGCGGGCGATCGCCACCCGCTGGCGCTCGCCGCCCGACAGCCGGCCGGGCACGGCGCCGGCCCGGTGTCCGAGACCGACCCGGGCGAGGGCCTCGCGGGCCCGTACGAGGCGCTGGGCGGGCGGGACCGCGGTGTAGAGCATGGCGAGGGCGACGTTCTCCAGGGCGGACCGGTGGGGGAGGAGGTGGAAGGACTGGAAGACGAAGCCGATCCGGCGGCCGCGCAGGGCGGTGCGCTCCCGGTCGGGGAGGGCCGCGGTGTCGATCCCGTCCAGCAGGTACCGGCCGCTGGTGGGGGAGTCGAGCAGCCCGGCGACGTTGAGGAAGGTGGACTTCCCGGAGCCGGAGGGGCCGACGACGGTGACGAACTCGCCGCGCCGGACGGTCAGGTCGCAGGGGTGCAGGGCCTCGACGGGCGGCGGCCCGGGGTAGGTGAGACCGACCCCGCGGAGTTCGATCACGGGGCTTTCGCCGGTGCCCTTTCCGCCGTCGCCGTCGCCGTCGCCGCCGCCCTCGCCGCCGGAGGGCTGCCGGGACGGCAGGGACGGCCGGGTCCGTCGGGACAGGAGCTTCATCCGGTCTTTCCCCGGGTCTCGCGGGGCGCGACCCCGATCACCACTTTGGTCCCGGCGGCGAGGGCGCCCGCCTGGGCCGGGGTGACGGCCACGAAGCCGTCGCCGCGGGTGCCGGTCCGTACCTCGATGCGCCGCTGGGTGCCTTCGGCGGACACGGCGGTGACGACCGTACGTCCGTCCGCGCCCGCCGAGACGGCGGTGACCGGGACGACGAGCGCCTCGCCGTCGGTGGCGGCGGACTCGACGGTCAGCCGGACGTCCTGCCCGGCGAAGCCGGCCGGCAGCGGCTGGTCGGCGCGGACCACCATCCGGTAGCCGAGGTCGGCGCCGCCGCCCGGGCCACCGCTCCCGCCGCCCTTGGGGTTCTGGCCGGGGTCCGGCTGCGGCTGCGGTCCGGCGGGCTGCGCGGCGGACCGCTCGGTGGCGACGAGCGCCACCTTCCCGCGGACATCGGTGCCGGCGAGCTCGGAGGAGATCACCACGGTCATCCCGGCACGCAGCAGCTGCCGCTTGTCGTCCTTGAGGTAGGCCTCGACGACGAGCTCGCCGCCGGAGAGCGTGAGCACCGGCCCGGACACGGGGGAGCCCGCACGGGCGCCGACGGAGCTGACGCGGGCCGGGAAGGAGCCCAGGAACACGCTCTCGGCGGCGGGCAGCATCGGCCCGTCGGCCGCCTCGGCGGCGGCGAGCGCGGCCTGGGCCTCGCCGAGGGCCTGCCGGGCCCGCGCGAGCTCCCGGCCGGAGCCCGCGCCGGGACGGGGGCCGGAGCCGGGGCTGGCCGCCGCGCCGGGGCTGGCCGCCGCGCCGGGGCCCGGCGTCGCCCCGCCCTTGCCGGATCCGCCCTCCGCGGGCGCGCCCACGGAGCCGGTGGGGCCGCTCACGTCCTCCAGGGCCCACGTCGCGGACCGCACGGCATCCCGCGCCGACCTGAGAGCCGCGCCCCCGTCGGCGACCGCGGGCAGCGGCTCGTACCCGACGGCCCGGTAGCGGGCGGCGAGCGCGGCCTTCGTACCGGCCCCGAAGACGCCCGTCGCGTCGCCGCCGGTCCCGTGCCCGAGCTCGCGCAGGGCCCGCTGCAGCTGCGCGACGTCGTCGCCGGTGGCCCCGGGCTTCAGGTCTCGGTACATCGGCTGCGCGCCGTGCAGGGTGAACACCGGACGCCCGGACACCTCGGCGATCAGCTGCCCCGCCGTGACCGGGTCCCCGGCCTTCAGCGGCAGTTTCGTCACCAGGGCCGCGCCCGTCCCCTCGCCGGAGCGCACCCCCTGCGGGGACACGGCGACGCTCTGGTCGGCGACCACCGTCCCGCGCATGACCACGGTCTGCGCGAGCACCCGCCGCTCGACGTCCGCGGTCAGGGGCCCCTGCGCGGGCGGGCCGGTCTCCGCGGCCACCTGCGCGGGGGACTTCACCAGCGTGGTCGCCAGCAGCCCGCCGACCGCCATCAGCGCGGCCCCGCCGACGAGCGCGAGCACCACGCGCCGCCCGCGCGCGAGTCCGCCGCGGTCGTCCTCGGGGACCGCCGGGTCCGGGTCCGGGGCCGGGTTCTCGGGCTGCCCCACGAGCCGCTCCGGTCCGCTCATCCCTCCGGCCGGCACTTCTTCAACGCGTCGAGGTGGTCGCGCTTGAGCGAGCTCCACTGTTCGGGAGTGCCCTTGCGCTCGTCGATCTGGCCGGTGACCGGGTCCGGGTCCGGGTACCAGGAGATGCCCTCGGCCCGCAGGCACGCGGACTCCTGCTGCGCGGCGGCGATCCGGACGGGCGCGGCCGGCTGGGGCTTCGGCGGGGGCGGCAGCATCGGCGCGCAGGTCTTGTGC
The DNA here is from genome assembly GCF_017639205.1 of Streptomyces nojiriensis. Lineage (NCBI taxonomy): Bacteria > Bacillati > Actinomycetota > Actinomycetes > Kitasatosporales > Streptomycetaceae > Streptomyces > Streptomyces nojiriensis. The sequence goes on from NZ_CP071139.1 coordinate 5,316,626, forward strand.
GCCTCGTCGTTCCAGGGCCTCGACTTGTCCTCGCGCGGAGCACCGTATTCCGTGTACACGATCGCCACTCCCTGCTTCTTCAGGCAGTCGTAGTAAGCGATTTCCTCCGCGGTGGGTGGCGGACTGTCGCTCGTCACAGGCTTTTTGTCGCCGCCCCCGCATCCCGTCAGTGAAATGCACAGGAGAAGGAGAGGGGGCAGATATCTCGCGTGCACGACGGGTTTCCCCTTGCGTCGGTAGGAGTGGATCGGGCGCATCCGTACGACGGGTGGGGGAGCGCGCGCCAGATAGTAGGGACCTGTGGTCGGGCAGGACAAGTTACCTATCGGACAAGAGAGTTGACGATCCATCAGCTGAGAAGGAGCTTGAACCGGCAGGGGGTTCGCTGTTGAATCCCCTGCCGGGCGGAAATGCGCCACCCCGGTCCGCCCGAACAGCCCCGATCTCCACCCGAAGAGTGAGGTAAGCGTGATGGGCAACGCAATGAGCAAGCTGACGGCCGGCTGCGTCGCCGCCGTTTCGGTGGGTGCCATTCTGCTGGGAACCGCGGGTCCGGCGACCGCCTGGGGGCGCGACGGAAATCTGGAGAACCAGGAGTTCGGGCTTTTCTACTGGCAGAACCAGTCCGGTTGCGTCTTCGACCTGGTGACGAGCGACGTGAACTTCAGCGACGACAAGTACCAGGGCTCCTGCTCGGCCAGCGGGAACTGGATCAACGACACCACCGAGTCCTACCGGAACCGGGACGTCTACGCCTGGAAGGTCGGCACCGACAAGGACCTGGGCGGCAACGTCGGGGAGATCCCGTCGAACTACGCGGGCAACGCCTCGGCGAACTTCAAGAACAAGATCAGCTCGGCCAAGTACACCCTCCACCCGTAGTCCGGAACCAGCAGAAGGAGTGCCACGCGATGGACACCTCCCGGCGCCGCCGGCCCGCCGCCCCGGCCGCGGCTCTGCTGTCGGCCGCCCTCCTGGCCGGCTGCGCAGGGACCGGCGGCTCCGGGGGCGGTGAACCGGAGCTCGGCCCCGTCGAGGTGAACCCGGCGACGGCCGCGCTGTCCCTCCCGATGGACGCGTACACGGACACCGAGGCCGAGCGGATCCGGATGGGCCGGGTCCAGCAGGCCCTGGTCTCCCGGTGCATGGCCCGGTACGGGTTCACCTACGAGGGCGTGCGCGCGGCCGAGGCCCCCGGCGCCGGCGCCGAGGACCGGCACGCGTACCTCTTCGGCCTGGCCGATCCGGCGTACGCGGCGGCCCACGGGTACGACAAGTCGGCGGGGGCGGGGAGCCCGGCGAAGCCCGCCGCCCCGCAGCTGAGCGACAGCGCGTACGTCGTGATGAACGGCGAGCGGCCGGGTGCCCAGGGCGGCACGGCTCCCGACGCGAACTCCGAGGAGGAGGCCGCGCTGGTGGACAGCGGCCTGACGGCGGCCGGGCAGAAGGTGCCGGCCGGCGGGTGCGGGCGCGAGGGGTTCCGCAAGCTGTACGCCCCGACCAAGGACAGCGTGGACCTGATGTTCGCGTTCGGCCTGGCCTCGGAGGCGCACGACCGCTCCCGGCAGGACTCCCGGGTCGTCGACGCCCTCGGGAAGTGGTCGTCATGCATGGCCGCGGCGGGATACGCCGGGATCGAATCGCCGTACGACGTCGTGGAGAAGCTGGGCCTGCAGGACGCCCCGGGCGGTCCGAAGGCCGTGACGGCGGCCAAGGCCGATGTCGCGTGCAAGCGCGAGGTGAACCTCGTCGGCATCTGGGGCGCGGTCGAGAAGGCGTACCAGGAGCGGCTCGTCGAGGAGCACGCCGAGACGCTCGCGCTCTACAGGGAGCAGCGGGAGGCCCGCTTCAAGCTGGCGGCCTCGCTGGCCTGAGAAGGGCCCGGGAGGCCCCGGGGCACCCCCTGACGGCCCGGAAGCACGAAGAACGGCCCCAGGGCCGGTACTCCGCCCCCGAGCGGGGGAGTACCGGCCCCTGGGCCGTCTCTTTCGGATCTTGCCGGGCCCGCGACGCCCGGCACCGCACCTGGCCGCGTTGTCGGGGCGCCCGAGTTCGTCCAGTACACGGTGCGCTCCTCCGCCTTGCCATGCTTCCCCTCGGCCCTGGCGGGCCTGGGGAGGCCCCATGGCACCGGACGCCGCGGGCTCGGCCGACAAGATCCGAAAGAGACGACCTAGGCGTGTCTCCCGGCCTTGCCTGGTGCCCCGGTCCGAGCGGTGCTCAGAGGACGCGGACGGCGCCAGTCGGCTTGTCGTAGCTGAGGTTGCGCTCGACGATGCCGGTGCTGGGGTTCTGCGCGCCGACGAACTTGCCGCCGCCGACGTAGATGGCGACGTGGTACGCGCTGCCCTTGGAGCCCCAGTACAGGATGTCGCCCGGCTGCAGGGCGTCCAGCGACACCGAGGTGCCGAACGAGGACTGCGCCTGGGACATGCGCGGCAGGGTGACGCCGGCCTGGCGGTAGGCGGCCTGGACGAGACCGGAGCAGTCGAACGAGGAGGGGCCGGTGCCGCCCATCACGTACGCCTTGCCGACCTGCGCGCGGGCGAAGTTGACGATGGCCGCGGCGGAGCCGGTGGCCGGGGCGGAGACGGTGCCGGTGCCCTGCGGGGCGGCGGTGCTCTTCAGCGTGGTGCGGTCGGAGCTGCGGCTGGAGCGCTCGGCCTCGGCCTTGCGGACGGCTTCTTCCTTCGCCGTCTTCTCGGCCTTCTCGGCGTCGGCCTTCTTCTGGGCCTCTTCCTTGGCCTGCTTCGCCTCGGCGGCGGCGCCGGTACGGGCGCTCTCCTCCTGGGCGGTCAGTTCGCCCTCGACGGCCGCGAGACGGGTGTTCTCGGCGGCCACGGTGACGGCGGAGGAGACGTCGGCGCCCAGGTCCAGGTTGAGGACCGGCATTTCGAGCGTCGTCTCGGCCACGGGCTCGGCGGACGGGGACGCGCTCGCGGTGCCGGCCATGGCCAGGGTGCTGAGGACGCCACCGGCAACTCCGGCGCGGACCGCGAGCTTCGAGGCGCTGCGGCGGGGCTTCCGGTGGCTGGGTATGTGAGCGGTGTGGGACATGAGGACAACCGCTATCAGGGCGTCCGGGTTCCCTTCAAGAAACGTGGGGTGCGCCACAGTTGCGCGAGAAAGGCGCGAACCGGGCGCGTCCGACTTCTTATTGACGCCGTAACGGGCGAATCGGACAGGCCCTCACAAGGCTGTGATCATGGGGTTTCGGTATTAAGTCCTAATTGATCCTTGACCTACCATCACTCCGCACAGATGGCCAAGCCCTCTTTCGGAAGGCTCGATTCGGAGTGGCGCAGGTCACAGCCGTGTCACGTCATGCGGACGCTGTGCCCCTCCCGTGACCTTCCTGTGAGCGTGCCGAGAGGTTCGTGAACGGATGCACGCACTCGCACGGTCCCCCGGGCCGGCGGCGGCGGGGGCGTCGACACGCCTCCGGGTGACCCTCCGCTCCCCCGTCGGCGCTCCCGCCCGCCCCGCATCCACCCCCGCGCCTGCCCCGTGTCCACCTCCGTACACACGGGCTCCCCCGACCGGGGGACGCCGATCCCTTTATCACCCCCGCACCCCCCTTGCCAATTTGCCTGCACCTGGCATCGTTTGATAGGGCGAGCCGCCTTCTACCTGCGGTAACAAGCTCGGATGTCACCTTTGGTAACCATGCGGATGCTTCGCGTATGAAGATCACCACTCATCGCGCTTCATGATCGTTCGTCAGGTGGTGGAGATCACAAACTCGGTGTTGTTGCCCGTGTCGCAGATCACAGACGAGCAGGCATAAGATGCGCACCAGTCCGGCTTGTGAACTGCCTCACATGCGAGCGCTCGATCGGGGGCGTGATCTTCGTGGGGCGGCGCACGCCCCCAGCTGTCGCTGGGAGGTGCCCCCGGCCGGCAGCGGTCCAACGGTCAAGGACGACTGGAAGGAGCGAGGAGCGTGAATGCGTACGCACCCATCCTCGTGCTCGGCGCCCTCGGCGCAGGGTTTGCGATCTTCTCCGTGGTCATGGCCACGCTGATCGGTCCAAAACGGTACAACCGGGCAAAGCTTGAAGCCTACGAATGCGGCATCGAGCCGACGCCGATGCCGGCCGGCGGCGGCCGCTTCCCCATCAAGTACTACCTGACGGCGATGCTCTTCATCGTCTTCGACATCGAGGTTGTCTTCCTCTACCCCTGGGCCGTCACCTTCGACTCCCTGGGGATCTTCGGGCTCGTCGAGATGCTGCTCTTCGTGCTCACCGTCTTCGTCGCCTACGCCTACGTGTGGCGCCGCGGCGGCCTGGAATGGGACTGAGGGGCTGAATTTTCCATGGGACTGGAAGAAAAGCTGCCGAGCGGCTTCCTGCTGACCACCGTCGAACAGGCCGCGGGATGGGTGCGCAAGTCGTCCGTCTTCCCGGCGACCTTCGGTCTGGCCTGCTGCGCCATCGAGATGATGACCACCGGAGCGGGCCGGTACGACCTGGCCCGCTTCGGCATGGAGGTCTTCCGCGGCTCCCCGCGCCAGGCCGATCTGATGATCGTGGCCGGGCGGGTCAGCCAGAAGATGGCGCCGGTGCTGCGGCAGGTGTACGACCAGATGCCCGCTCCCAAATGGGTCATCTCCATGGGGGTTTGTGCATCTTCGGGCGGAATGTTCAACAACTACGCGATCGTCCAGGGCGTCGACCACATCGTCCCGGTGGACATCTATCTGCCCGGCTGCCCGCCGCGCCCCGAGATGCTGATGGACGCGATCCTCAAGCTCCACCAGAAGATCCAGGGCGGAAAGCTCGGCGTGAACCGGGAGGAAGCGGCCCGTGAGGCGGAGGAGGCGGCCCTCAAGGCCCTCCCCACCATCGAGATGAAGGGGCTGCTCCGGTGAGCGAGACCCAAGAGCCGGAGAACGGCAGCAACGGAAGCAACGTCCCTGCGCCGCGTGACCAGGGCCCCGAGGTCATCGGCGTCCGCAAGGGCATGTTCGGTGCCGCGGGCGGCGGGGACACCAGCGGCTACGGCGGCCTCGTGCAGACCGTGGCCATGCCCGGCGCGACGAGCCGGCCGTACGGCTCCTACTTCGACGAGGTGGCCGACGAGCTCGAAGGTGCGCTGGAGGAGCAGGACCTGGTCCCGGGGAACGCCATCGAGAAGACGGTGGTCGACCGGGGCGAGCTCACCTTCCACATCGCCCGCGAGCACCTCGTCCGGGTCGCGCGCACCCTGCGCGACGACCCGGCCCTGCGCTTCGAGCTCTGCACCGGCGTCTCCGGCGTGCACTTCCCCGGGGACAAGGGCCGCGAGCTGCACGCCGTCTACCACCTGCGCTCGCTCACGCACGGCCGGATCCTGCGGCTGGAGGTGTCCGTCCCGGACGGCGACCCGCACGTCCCCTCGCTCGTCTCCGTCTACCCGACCAACGACTGGCACGAGCGCGAGACGTACGACTTCTTCGGCCTGATCTTCGACGGGCACCCGGCCCTCACCCGGATCATGATGCCGGACGACTGGCAGGGCTTCCCGCAGCGCAAGGACTACCCGCTCGGCGGCATCCCCGTCGAGTACAAGGGCGCCCAGATCCCGGCTCCCGACCAGCGGAGGTCGTACAGCTGATGTCCACGTCAAATCACGCCTCCGCCGATCACGCCTCCGCGCGCGAGACGACCGAGGGCACCGTCTACACCGTCACCGGCGGCGACTGGGACGAGATCGTCCAGTCCGCGGCCAAGGCCGACGACGAGAGGATCGTCGTCAACATGGGTCCGCAGCACCCCTCCACCCACGGAGTGCTGCGCCTGATCCTGGAGATCGACGGCGAGACGGTCACCGAGGCCCGCTGCGGCATCGGCTACCTGCACACCGGCATCGAGAAGAACCTCGAATTCCGGAACTGGACGCAGGGCACCACCTTCGTGACGCGCATGGACTACCTGACGCCGTTCTTCAACGAGACGGCGTACTGCCTCGGCGTCGAGAGGCTGCTCGGCATCACCGACCAGATCCCGGACCGCGCCACCGTCATCCGCGTCCTGCTGATGGAGCTCAACCGGCTCTCCTCCCACCTGGTGTGCATCGCCACCGGCGGCATGGAGCTGGGCGCGACCACGATCATGATCTACGGCTTCCGCGACCGCGAGCTGATCCTCGACATCTTCGAGCTGATCACCGGACTGCGCATGAACCACGCGTTCGTCCGCCCCGGCGGCCTCGCCCAGGACCTCCCCCCGGGCGCCGTCGACCAGCTGCGCGAGTTCCTCAAGACCATGAAGAAGAACCTGCCGGAGTACGACAAGCTCGCCACCGGCAATCCCATCTTCAAGGCCCGCATGCAGGACGTCGGCTACCTCGACCTCACCGGCTGCATGGCGCTCGGCGCCACCGGCCCGATCCTGCGCTCCGCCGGCCTGCCGCACGACCTGCGCAAGTCGGACCCGTACTGCGGCTACGAGAACTACGAGTTCGACGTGCCGACCACCGACACCTGCGACTCCTACGGGCGGTTCCTGATCCGCCTGGAGGAGATGCGCCAGTCGCTGCGGATCGTCGAGCAGTGCCTGGAGCGCCTGGAGCCCGGACCGGTGATGGTCGCCGACAAGAAGATCGCCTGGCCGGCGCAGCTCGCGATGGGCCCGGACGGTCTCGGCAACTCGCTCGACCACATCAGGAACATCATGGGCACCTCCATGGAGGCCCTCATCCACCACTTCAAGCTGGTGACCGAGGGCTTCCGGGTACCGCCCGGCCAGGCGTACGCGGCCGTCGAGTCACCCAAGGGCGAGCTCGGAGTGCACGTCGTCTCCGACGGCGGGACCCGCCCCTACCGGGTCCACTTCCGCGACCCGTCCTTCACCAACCTGCAGGCCATGGCCGCGATGTGCGAGGGCGGCCAGGTCGCCGACGTCATCGTCGCCGTCGCCTCCATCGACCCCGTGATGGGAGGCGTCGACCGATGACCGCCAGTCCTTCGAACCAAGGGGTCTCGCTGGGCATGCCCCAGCTGCCGGCCCCCGACTTTCCGGCGGAGGTACGCGAGCGCCTCGAAGCCGACGCCAGGGAAGTCATCGCCCGCTACCCCGACAGCCGCTCCGCCCTGCTGCCGCTGCTGCACCTGACCCAGTCCGAGGAGGGCCACGTCTCGCGCACCGGCATCCGCTTCTGCGCCGAGGTACTGGGCCTGACCACCGCCGAGGTCACGGCCGTGGCGACCTTCTACACGATGTACCGGCGGGGGCCCTCCGGTGACTACCAGGTCGGCGTCTGTACGAACACCCTGTGCGCGGTGATGGGCGGCGACGCCATCTTCGAGGAGCTCAAGGAGCACCTCGGGGTCGGCAACAACGGGACCACCCCCGACGGCAAGATCACCCTCGAACACATCGAGTGCAACGCGGCCTGCGACTACGCCCCCGTGGTGATGGTCAACTGGGAGTTCTTCGACAACCAGACCCCCCAGTCCGCCAAGGCCATGGTCGACGACCTGCTGGCCGGCCGCGAGGTCTCGCCGACCCGGGGCGCGCCGCTGTGCACGTACAAGGAGACCGCCCGGATCCTGGCCGGCTTCCCGGACGAGCGCGAGGGCGCGGTCGAGGCGACCGGCGGCGCCGGCCCCGCCTCCCTGATCGGGCTGCGCATCGCGCGCGGCGAGTCCGCGCACACCCCGATCGTCCACCCGCGCGGCGAGGCCACCACCGAGGGAGGGGAGTGATGTCGGTGTCTTCCGAACTGAGCAACGGGGGCAATGGGAGCACCTCCCATCCGGCGGCCGGCGGCGGTACCAGCCCGGAGAAGCTCCTCGCCCCCGTGCTGTCCGCCTTCTGGGACGAGCCGCGGTCGTGGACGCTGGAGACCTACCGGCGCCACGAGGGGTACGAGGGCCTGCGCAAGGCGCTCGCGATGACCCCGGACGACCTCATCGCCTACGTGAAGGACTCGGGCCTGCGCGGACGCGGCGGCGCGGGCTTCCCCACCGGAATGAAGTGGCAGTTCATCCCGCAGGGCGACGGAAAGCCGCACTACCTCGTCGTGAACGCGGACGAGTCGGAGCCGGGCACCTGCAAGGACATCCCCCTCCTCTTCGCCAACCCGCACTCCCTCATCGAGGGAATGATCATCGCCTGCTACGCGATCCGCTCGGAGCACGCCTTCATCTACCTGCGCGGGGAGACGGTGCCCGTACTGCGGCGCCTGCACGAAGCCGTGCGCGAGGCGTACGCGGCCGGATACCTCGGCAAGGACATCGACGGCACCGGGCGCAACCTCGACATCACGGTGCACGCGGGCGCGGGCGCGTACATCTGCGGCGAGGAGACGGCGCTGCTCGACTCCCTCGAAGGCCGGCGCGGCCAGCCCCGGCTGCGTCCCCCCTTCCCCGCGGTCGAGGGGCTCTACGCGTGCCCCACTGTCGTCAACAACGTGGAGTCGATCGCCTCGGTTCCCGCGATCCTGAACAAGGGCAAGGACTGGTTCAAGTCGATGGGGACCGAGAAGTCCCCCGGCTTCACGCTGTACTCGCTCTCCGGGCACGTGGCCGGCCCCGGCCAGTACGAGGCCCCGCTCGGCATCACCCTGCGCCAGCTCCTCGACATGAGCGGCGGCATGCGCCCCGGGCACCGGCTGAAGTTCTGGACCCCGGGCGGCTCCTCCACCCCGATGTTCACCGACGAGCACCTCGACGTCCCGCTCGACTACGAGGGCGTGGGCGCCGCCGGCTCGATGCTCGGCACCAAGGCCCTGCAGTGCTTCGACGAGACGACGTGCGTGGTGCGGGCCGTGACCCGGTGGACCGAGTTCTACGCCCACGAGTCCTGCGGCAAGTGCACCCCGTGCCGCGAAGGCACCTACTGGCTGGTCCAGCTGCTCCGCGACATCGAGGCCGGCCAGGGCGTCATGTCCGACCTCGACAAGCTGAACGACATCGCCGACAACATCAACGGCAAGTCCTTCTGCGCGCTCGGCGACGGCGCGGCCAGCCCGATCTTCTCCTCGCTCAAGTACTTCCGCGAGGAGTACGAGCAGCACATCACGGGCAAGGGCTGCCCCTTCGACCCCAGGAAGTCGACCCTCTGGGCCGACACGGAGGTGAACGCATGACCGTCACCACTCCAGCGGCCTCCGGGGGCGGAGCGGCGGTTCCACCGGAGAACACCGTCTCGCTGACCATCGACGGGGTCGAACTGTCCGTGCCCAAGGGCACCCTCGTCATCCGGGCCGCCGAGCAGCTCGGCATCGAGATCCCCCGGTTCTGCGACCACCCCCTCCTCTCCCCGGCCGGCGCCTGCCGCCAGTGCATCGTCGAGGTCGAGGGCCAGCGCAAGCCGATGGCCTCCTGCACCATCACCTGCACCGACGGCATGGTCGTCAAGACCCAGCTGACCTCCGAGGTCGCCGACAAGTCCCAGCGCGGGGTGATGGAGCTGCTGCTCATCAACCACCCGCTGGACTGTCCGGTCTGCGACAAGGGCGGCGAGTGCCCGCTGCAGAACCAGGCGATGTCGCACGGCAACGCCGAATCGCGGTTCGAGGGCAAGAAGCGCACCTACGAGAAGCCGGTCCCGATCTCCACCCAGGTGCTGCTGGACCGCGAGCGGTGCGTGCTGTGCGCGCGCTGCACCCGCTTCTCCAACGAGATCGCCGGCGACCCGATGATCGAGCTGCTGGAACGCGGCGCGCTCCAGCAGGTCGGCACCGGCGAGGGCGACCCCTTCGAGTCGTACTTCTCGGGCAACACCATCCAGATCTGCCCGGTCGGCGCCCTCACCTCGGCCGCCTACCGGTTCCGCTCCCGCCCCTTCGACCTCGTCTCCTCCCCGAGCGTGTGCGAGCACTGCGCGGGCGGCTGCGCGACCCGCACCGACCACCGGCGCGGCAAGGTGCTGCGCCGCCTCGCCGCCGAGGACCCCGAGGTCAACGAGGAGTGGATCTGCGACAAGGGCCGCTTCGGGTTCCGCTACGCGCAGCGCCCGGACCGGCTGACCACCCCGCTGGTGCGCAGCGCCGCCGGGGTGCTCGAGCCGGCGAGCTGGCCCGAGGCCCTGGAAGCCGCGGCCAACGGACTCGCCGCCGCGCGCGGCCGGGCCGGGGTGCTGACCGGCGGCCGGCTCACCGTCGAGGACGCCTACGCGTACGCCAAGTTCGCGCGGGTGGTGCTCGACACCAACGACATCGACTTCCGGGCCCGCGTGCACAGCGCGGAGGAGGCCGATTTCCTGGCCTCGGAGGTCGCCGGGTACGGGGTCGACCTCGGCGGGCAGCGGCTCTCGTACACCGCCCTGGAGGCGGCCCCGGCCGTGCTGCTCGTCGGCATCGAGGCGGAGGAGGAGGCCCCCGGCGTCTTCCTGCGGCTGCGCAAGGCCCACCGCAAGCGGAAGCAGCGGACCTTCTCCGTCGCCCCCTTCGCCACCCGCGGCCTGCAGAAGGCGGGCGGCACCCTGCTGGCCGCCGCCCCCGGCACCGAGCCCGAGTGGCTCGACGCGCTGGCCTCCCGGACGGGCCTGGAGACCGGCGGCGCCGAAGCCGCCGAGGCGCTGCGGCAGCCCGGCGCGGTCATCCTCGTAGGGGAGCGCCTCGCCGGAGTGCCGGGCGCGCTGACCGCCGCCGTACGGGCCGCCGGGGTCACCGGAGCCACCCTGGTGTGGATCCCGCGCCGGGCCGGTGAGCGGGCCGCCATCGAGGCGGGCGCGCTGCCGTCCCTGCTGCCGGGCGGCCGCCCCGCCACCGACCCGCGGGCCCGCGACGAGGTCGCCACCGCCTGGGGCCTGGACGAACTCCCGCACCGCTACGGCCGCGACACCGGCCAGATCGTCGAGGCCGCGGCGACCCGGGAGCTCTCGGCCCTGCTGATCGCGGGCGTCGAGGTCGCCGACCTGCCGGACCCGGCCCGCGCGCGGACCGCCCTCCAGGAGGCCTTCGTGGTCTCCCTGGAACTGCGGCCCGGCGAGGTCACCGACCACGCGGACGTGGTCCTCCCGGTCGCCGCGGTCGCCGAGAAGTCCGGCGCCTTCATCAACTGGGAGGGCCGGGTCAGGCCGTTCGAGGCCGCGCTCAAGCCCGACCAGATGACCCGCCGGCTCGCCCCGGCCGACGCCCGCGTGCTCCACATGCTGGCCGACGCCGCCGACCGGCCGATCGCCCTGCCCGACGTGCACGCCGTACGCCGGGAGATCGACCGGCTCGGTCCGTGGGCCGGGGAGCGGGCCGCCGCGCAGAGCGCGGACACGGTGGCACTGCCCCGTCCGGGCACCGGCGAGGCGGTCCTCGCGGGCCACCGGCTCCTCCTGGACCTCGGCCGGCTGCAGGAGGGCGACGACGCCCTGGCCGGCACCCGGCACGAGGCGAGCGCCCGGCTGTCGGCCGCCACGGCAGCCGAGACCGGCGTCAAGGACGGCGACGTCCTCGCGGTCACCGGCCCGGCCGGCTCCGTGGAACTCCCGCTCCGGATCACCGAGATGCCCGACCGCGTGGTCTGGCTCCCGCTGAACTCCACCGGCTCCGGCGTCCTCGCCGACGCCGGCGCCCGCCCGGGCACCCTCGTACGCATCGGCCCGGCGACCCCGGCCGGCGCAGGCGACACCACTGCGGAGGTGGGCGCGTGAACACCGTTCAACTCGCTGCCGAGGACCTGTCCCTGTTCGGCAAGGACGTCTGGTGGCTCGTCCTCCTGAAGGCGGTCTTCTGCTTCGCCTTCCTGATGGTGACGGTGCTCTTCTCCATCGTGTGGGAGCGCAAGGTCGTCGCCTGGATGCAGCTGCGCATCGGCCCGAACCGGCACGGACCCTGGGGCATGCTCCAGTCGCTCGCCGACGGCGTGAAGCTGATGCTCAAGGAAGACCTGATCGTCAAGCGGGCCGACAAGGTCATCTACGTCCTGGCCCCGATCATCGCGGCGATCCCGGCCTTCATGGCCATCGCGGTGATCCCCTTCGGGCCCGCGGACGACGAGATCTCCATCTTCGGCCAGCGCACCACGATGCAGCTGACCGACCTGCCCATCGCGATGCTCTACATCCTCGCGGTGGCCTCGGTCGGCATCTACGGCATCGTGCTGGCGGGCTGGTCCTCCGGCTCCACCTACCCGCTCCTCGGCGGCCTGCGCTCCTGCGCGCAGATGATCTCCTACGAGATCGCGATGGGCGCGGCCTTCGCCTCGGTCTTCCTCTACTCCGGATCGATGTCGACCTCGGCGATCGTCGAGGCCCAGGCGGACCGCTGGTTCATCGTCCTGCTGCCGGTGTCCTTCATCATCTACGTCGTCACGATGGTCGGCGAGACGAACCGCGCCCCCTTCGACATGCCGGAGTCCGAGGGCGACCTGGTCGGCGGTTTCAACACCGAGTACTCGTCCATCAAGTTCGCGCTGTTCATGCTGGCCGAGTACGTCAACATGGTCACCGTCTCGGCGGTCTCGGTCACCCTCTTCCTGGGCGGCTGGCGGGCCCCGTACCCGATCAGCTCCTTCTGGGAGGGCGCGAACCACGGCTGGTGGCCGATGCTCTGGTTCGTCCTCAAGGTGCAGCTGCTGCTGTTCTTCTTCATCTGGCTGCGCGGCACGCTGCCCCGCGTGCGCTACGACCAGCTGATGAAGCTCGGCTGGAAGGTACTGATCCCGGTCTCGGTGGTCTGGCTGATGCTGGTGGCCACCGTCCGGGCGCTGCGCAACGAGGCGTACGACTTCAGCGAGATCGTCCTCTACGTCGGCGGCGCCGTCGTGGCGATCCTGCTCCTCTCCTTCGTCGCGGACGTCTTCCGCGACAAGCGGGAGAAGAAGACGGCGGCCGCCGAAGCGGTGCACGACGCCGAGCCCTTCGACCCGCTGGCGGGCGGCTTCCCCGTACCGCCCAAGCCCGGCCAGCACCTGGCACCCGTACCGCGCAGGCGGTCCCGCACCGAGCGGGAGCTGATTGTCAGTGGTGGGACGAATACTGACAGTGACCGAGAGGAGGCTTGAGAGATGTCCGACGAGAAGTGGCAGAACCCGGTGGCGGGCTTCGGCGTGACCTTCAAGGCCATGTTCAAGAAGCGCCTCACCGAGCAGTACCCGGAGCAGCAGAAGACGACCGCACCGCGCTTCCACGGACGGCATCAGCTCAACCGGCACCCCGACGGTCTGGAGAAGTGCATCGGGTGCGAGCTGTGCGCCTGGGCCTGTCCCGCCGACGCGATCTACGTGGAGGGCGCGGACAACACCGAGGAGGAGCGCTACTCCCCGGGTGAGCGGTACGGCCGGGTCTACCAGATCAACTACGCCCGCTGCATCCTGTGCGGGCTGTGCGTGGAGGCGTGCCCGACGCGCGCGCTGACCATGACGAACGAGTTCGAACTGGCCGACTCCAGCCGCGAATCGCTCATCTACACCAAGGAGCAGCTGCTGGCCGGCCTGACCGAGGGCATGGTCGAGGCACCGCACTCGATCTTCCCCGGCACGGACGACACGGACTACTACCGGGGTCTGGTGACCGGGGCCGCCCCGGGCACCGTCCGGCAGGTCGCGGTCTCCAAGGGCGAAGTCGCTCCGGAGAACGGGCAGTCCGAGGAGGTGGACGCATGAGCGCCATCGCCGCTTCCGCCACCTCCATGACCTCCACGGGCGAGGCGATCCAGTTCTGGATCCTCGGCACGGTCGCCGTGATCGGCGCACTGGCCACGATCCTGATGAAGAAGGCCGTGCACAGCGCCCTCAGCCTGGCCGGGACGATGATCATCCTGGCCGTCTTCTACCTCGCCAACGGGGCGTACTTCCTCGGCGTCGTCCAGGTCATCGTCTACACCGGCGCGATCATGATGCTCTTCCTCTTCGTGGTCATGCTCGTCGGCGTCACCGCCGCCGACTCCCTGAAGGAGACCATCAAGGGGCAGCGCTGGCTGGCCGCCCTGTGCGGGCTCGGCTTCGGCATCCTGCTGATCGCCGGCATCGCCAACGCCGGGCTCACCCACTTCAACGGGCTCGGCCGGGTCAACTCGGGCGGGCACATCGAGGGCCTGGCGCAGCTGATCTTCACCAAGTACGTCTTCGCCTTCGAGATCACCGGCGCGCTGCTGATCACCGCAGCCGTCGGCGCGATGGTGCTCACCCACCGCGAGCGCACCGAACGGGCCGCCACCCAGCGCGAACTCGCCGAGAAGCGGGTCCGCGAGGGCGTCCAGCTCCCGCCGCTGCCCGCGCCCGGCGTCTACGCCCGGCACAACGCGGTGGACGTCGCCGGACTGCTGCCGGACGGCACCCCGTCCGAGCTGACCGTCAACCGCACGCTGCGCGCCCGCGGCCAGATCCGGGACGTCTCCAGCCAGGCGATCGACGACCTCAAGGCACTGGAGCAGGCCTCCTCGGAGCGCCTCGGCCGTGAGGAGGCCTCGAAGTGAATCCGGTCAACTACCTGTACCTGGCGGCCCTGCTGTTCACGATCGGTGCCACCGGGGTCCTGATCCGCAAGAACGCGATCGTGCTGTTCATGTGCGTCGAGCTGATGCTCAACGCCTGCAACCTCGCCTTCGTCGCGTTCTCCCGGATGCACGGCAACCTCGACGGCCAGATCATCGCGTTCTTCACGATGGTCGTCGCCGCCGCGGAGGTCGTGGTCGGCCTGGCGATCATCGTGTCGCTGTTCCGTACCCGCCACTCGGCCTCGGTCGACGACGCCAGCCTGATGAAGCTGTAAGGGGTCGCTGTGGAGAACCTGATTGCGCTGCTGATCGCGGCGCCCCTGCTCGGAGCGGTGGTGCTGCTCTGCGGCGGCCGGCGCCTCGACAAGGTCGGTCACTGGATCGGCACCCTGCTCGCGGCCGTCTCCTTCGGGATCGGCGTCGTCCTGTTCGCCGACATGCTGGGGCGCACGGCCGAGGACCGGACCCTGACCCAGAACCTGTACACCTGGATCCCCGTCGAGGGCTTCCAGGCGGACATGGCCTTCCAGCTGGACCAGCTGTCGATGACCTTCGTCCTGCTGATCTCCGGGGTGGGCACGCTCATCCACGTGTACTCGATCGGGTACATGGAGCACGACGAGCGCCGCCGCCGCTTCTTCGGCTACCTCAACCTGTTCGTCGCGGCGATGCTGCTGCTGGTCCTCGCCGACAACTACCTGCTGCTGTACTTCGGCTGGGAGGGCGTGGGCCTCGCCTCGTACCTCCTGATCGGCTTCTGGCAGCACAAGCCCAGCGCGGCCACGGCCGCGAAGAAGGCCTTCCTGGTCAACCGCGTCGGCGACATGGGCCTGTCGATCGCGATCATGCTGATGTTCACCACGTTCGGCACCTTCGCCTTCGAGCCGGTGTTCGCCTCCGTGGACAAGACCTCCGAGGGCATGCTGACGGCCATCGGCCTGATGCTGCTGCTGGCCGCCTGCGGCAAGTCGGCCCAGGTCCCGCTGCAGTCCTGGCTCGGGGACGCGATGGAGGGCCCGACCCCGGTCTCGGCCCTGATCCACGCGGCCACCATGGTGACCGCGGGCGTGTACCTGATCGTCCGCTCGGCCGCCGTCTTCAACGGGGCGCCGGACGCCCAGCTGGTGGTCACCGTCGTGGGCGCGGTCACGCTCCTCTTCGGTGCGATCGTCGGTTGCGCGAAGGACGACATCAAGAAGGCCCTGGCGGGCTCGACGATGTCGCAGATCGGCTACATGATCCTCGCCGCGGGCCTCGGCCCGATCGGCTACGTCTTCGCGATCATGCACCTGGTGACGCACGGCTTCTTCAAGGCGGGCCTCTTCCTCGGCGCGGGTTCCGTGATGCACGGGATGAACGACGAGGTCGACATGCGCAGGTACGGAGGTCTGCGGAAGTACATGCCGGTCACCTTCGTCACCTTCGGCCTCGGATACCTGGCGATCATCGGCTTCCCGGGCCTGTCCGGCTTCTTCTCCAAGGACATGATCATCGAGGCGGCCTTCGCGAAGGGCGGCACCGAGGGCTGGATCCTCGGCGGGGTCACCCTGCTGGGCGCCGGCATCACCGCCTTCTACATGACCCGCGTCATGCTCCTCACCTTCTTCGGCGAGAAGCGCTGGCAGCCGGACGATGCCGGCCACGAGCCGCACCCGCACGAGTCCCCGAAGTCCATGACCATCCCGATGGTCATCCTGGCCTTCGGCTCGGTTTTCGCCGGAGCCTTCTTCGAGATCGGCGAGCGCTTCCTGAAGTGGCTGGAGCCCGTCACGGGCTACTCGCACGGCAACCCGCCGGTCAGCGCCATGACGGTGACCGCGGCCACCATGGTGATGCTCCTCGTCGGCGTCGGCATCGCCTGGGCGATGTACGGCAAGCGCCCCGTCCCGGTCGTCGCCCCGCGCGGCTCGTTCCTCACCCGGGCGGCACGCAAGGACCTCTACCAGGACGACTTCAACCACGTCGTGCTGGTGCGCGGCGGGGAGCACCTGACCCGCTCGCTCGTGTACCTCGACCACAGCGTGGTCGACGGGGTGGTCAACGGGACGGCCGCCTCGGTCGGCGGGCTCTCGGGCCGCCTGCGCAAGCTGCAGAACGGCTACGCCCGCAGCTACGCGGTCTCGATGTTCGGGGGCACGGTGGTCCTGATCGCCGCGACCCTGCTGATGAGGGCGGTGTGAAATGAGTTTCCCGCTTCTGACGGTGACGGCCGCGGTCCCCGCGGTCGGCGCGGTCCTGACGGCGGCCGTACCGGCCGCCCGCAGGACCGCCGCCAAGTGGCTCGCGCTGCTCTTCTCGCTGGCGACACTGGCCCTGGCCGTGCTCGTCGCGGTCCGCTTCGACCCGAGCGGTGACCGCTACCAGCTCACCGAATCCCGGCCCTGGATCGCCGACTTCGGCGTCCGCTACGAACTGGGCGTGGACGGGATCGGGGTGGTGCTCATCGGGCTCACCGCGCTGCTGATCCCCTTCGTGATCGCGGCCGGCTGGCACGACGCCGACCCCCTGGAGACCAAGAGCTCCCGGTGGCGGCCGACCCAGGGCTTCTTCGCCCTGATCCTGATGGTCGAGGCGATGGTGATCATCTCCTTCGAGGCCACCGACGTCTTCCTCTTCTACATCTTCTTCGAAGCCATGCTCATCCCGATGTACTTCCTCATCGGCGGCTTCGGGGACCGGGCCCACGGTGGCTCCGAGGAGAACGCGGCCACGCAGCGCTCGTACGCGGCGGTCAAGTTCCTCCTCTACAACCTGGTCGGCGGCCTGATCATGCTGGCGGCCGTCATCGGCCTCTACGTGGTCGCGGGGAACTTCTCTCTCCAGGAGATCACCGCAGCCCGCGCCGCGGGCACGCTCGACATGTCCACCAACACCGAGCGGCTGCTGTTCCTCGGGTTCTTCTTCGCCTTCGCGATCAAGGCCCCGCTGTGGCCGCTGCACACCTGGCTGCCGAACGCGATGGGCGAGTCCACCGCCCCGGTCGCCGTACTCATCACCGCCGTCGTCGACAAGGTCGGCACCTTCGCGATGCTCCGCTTCTGCCTCGGGCTCTTCCCCGACGCCAGCAAGTGGGCCACGCCGGTGATCCTCGTCCTGGCCCTGATCAGCATCGTCTACGGCGCGCTGGTCGCGGTCGGCCAGCGGGACATCAAGCGGCTGGTCGCCTACGCCTCGATCTCGCACTTCGGCTTCATCATCCTGGGCATCTTCGCGATGACCTCCCAGGGCCAGTCCGGCGCCACCCTCTACATGGTCAACCACGGCCTGTCGACGGCGGCGCTGATGCTGGTGGCCGGCTTCCTGATCTCGCGGCGCGGCTCGCGGCTCATCGCCGACTACGGCGGTGTCCAGAAGGTCGCCCCGGTCCTCGCCGGCACCTTCCTGATCGGCGGCCTCGCCACCCTCTCGCTGCCGGGCCTCGCGCCCTTCGTCAGTGAGTTCCTGGTCCTGGTCGGCACGTTCGCCCGGTACCCGGCCGTCGGCATCATCGCCACCACCGGCATCGTGCTCGCCGCGCTCTACACCCTGGTGCTCTACCAGCGCACGATGACCGGCCCGGTGAAGGAGGAGGTCCGCACCATGCCGGACCTGCGCCTGCGGGAGGTCCTGGTGGTCGCCCCGCTGATCGCCCTGCTGATCGGGCTGGGCGTCTACCCGAAGGTGCTCACCGACATCGTCAACCCGGCGGTCGAGCACACCATGTCGGACGTGAAGCAGACGGACCCGCAGCCCGAGGTCGACGTCGAAGCCGAGCACGCCAAGAATGGGGAGGTGGCGAAGTGAGCACGCTGACTTCCGCCCACAGCCTGTGGACACTGGCGGCCGAGGCACCGGCCGAACGGATCCCGGCACCGACCATCGAGTACGCACAGCTCGCGCCCACGCTGATCGTGGTGGGCGCGGCGGTGCTAGGGATCCTCGTCGAGGCCTTCGTGCCCCGCAAGTCCCGTTACTACGTCCAGGTGTTCCTCGCCCTCGCCGCGCTGGCCTCGGCCTTCGCCGCGGTCGTCGGCCTCGCGGCCGGCGGGTACGGGTCCGGCAAGGCGCACATCGCCGCGATGGGCGCCGTCGCCGTGGACGGCCCGGCGCTCTTCCTGCAGGGCACCATCCTGCTGGCCTCGGTCGTGGCGGTCTTCACCTTCGCCGAGCGGCGGCTGGACCCCGCGGCGCACGGAAACCGGGTGGACTCCTTCGCCGCCCAGGCGGCGTCCGTGCCGGGCAGCGACAGCGAGAAGGCCGCCGTCAAGGCGGGCTTCACCACCACCGAGGTCTTCCCGCTGGCCCTGTTCGCGATCGCCGGCATGCTGATCTTCCCGGCGGCCAACGACCTGCTGACGCTGTTCATCGCCCTCGAGGTCTTCTCCCTCCCGCTGTACCTGCTCTGCGCCGTCGCCCGCCGCCAGCGGCTGATGTCGCAGGAAGCCGCGGTGAAGTACTTCCTCCTGGGTGCCTTCTCCTCCGCCTTCCTCCTCTTCGGCATCGCGCTGCTCTACGGGTACGCGGGCTCGGTCTCGTACGCGGTGATCGCAGACGTGGTCGACGGCACGGTCGCGAAGATCGACCCGGCGCTGGCCTCCACCATGGGCAATGACGCGCTGCTGCTGATCGGCGGCGCGCTGATCCTGATGGGCCTGCTCTTCAAGGTCGGCGCGGTCCCCTTCCACATGTGGACCCCGGACGTCTACCAGGGCGCCCCGACCCCGGTCACCGGTTTCATGGCGGCGGCGACCAAGGTGGCCGCCTTCGGCGCCCTCCTGCGCCTCCTCTACGTCGTCCTGCCGGGGCTGCGCTGGGACTGGCGTCCGGTGATGTGGGCGGTGGCCATCGTCACCATGCTCGCGGGTGCGGTGATCGCCGTGACCCAGACGGACGTCAAGCGGCTGCTCGCCTACTCCTCGATCGCGCACGCGGGCTTCATCCTGGCCGGTGTGATCGCGACCTCGGCGCAGGGCGTCCAGTCCGTCCTCTTCTACCTGGCCGCCTACTCCTTCGTGACGATCGGCGCCTTCGCGGTGGTCACGCTGGTGCGCGACGCGGGCGGCGAGGCCACGCACCTGTCCAAGTGGGCCGGGCTCGGCCGGCGTTCGCCGCTGACGGCGGCCGTCTTCGCGGTGTTCCTGCTCGCCTTCGCGGGCATCCCGCTCACCTCCGGCTTCACGGGCAAGTTCGCCGTGTTCAGTGCGGCGGCGGAGAGCGGCGCCGGGGTGCTGGTCGTGGTCGGTGTGATCTCGTCCGCGATCGCCGCGTTCTTCTACATCCGGGTGATCGTCCTGATGTTCTTCAGCGAGCCGAAGGCCGACGGCCCGACGGTGGCGGTCCCCTCGCCGCTGACGATGACCACCATCGCGGTGGGCGTCGCCGTCACCCTGGTCCTGGGCCTCGCCCCGCAGTACTTCCTGGACCTGGCGGGGCAGGCGAGCACCTTCGTCCGCTGACCGGTCCGGCCCGGAGGAAGGGCCCGGCTCCCCTTGGGGAGCCGGGCCCTTCGCCCGTTGCGCGGGGCTCCTTCTCCGGACGGTCGTGGAAGATCCCCGTCCGGACGCGGCCTGGGTCGTCTCTTTCGGATCTTGTCGGCCGAGCCCGCGGCGTCCGGTGCCGTAGATGGCAAGGCGGAGGGGCGTGCCGTGTACTGGACGTACTCGGGTGCCCCGACAACGCGGCCAGGTGCGGTGCCGGGCGTCGCGGGCCCGGCAAGATCCGGAAGAGACGGCCTAGTGGCCGTGCGGGTGGGCGGCGGCCGGCTTGCCCGGGGTGGGGGCCTTCTTCGGGCAGGTCAGCGCCGGGTTCCAGTTGTGGAAGCGGCCGGCCGGGTTCTCCTTGTACGCCCACATGTGCAGGTCGTAGTGCTTGGGCATGCCCGCCCAGTGGCCGGGCATCGGCCCGTCGAAGGGGAGGCCGAACATGCTCGGCCGGTCGTCGCTGGTCTTCAGGTCCTGGTCCCGGTCGGTCGACATCCACTCCACCGTCTCGAGCCTGCGGCGGCCGTTGCGGTCCTTGTCCTTGCTGTAGAGGAGCGCGGTCGGCCTGGCGGGGTCCATCGAACCCCAGTTGGCCTGCTTCACGTAGTGGTAGCCCATGGCGCCCACCCCGAACGGGTTGGTCATGCACGCCTCGCCGTGCGGGACGTACCCGTCCTTGAGCGCCGCCCGCTCGTCCGCGTACTTGGCCGTCACCGCGATCGCCGTGGCCATGTCCCGCATGGCCTGCTTGTTCCGCGGGTCGGGCGCGGGACCCTCCACTCCGTGCGCCGGGACCACGGCGGCCAGGCCCAGCGACACGGCGGCGGCGATCACGAGGGCGGTCTTGCGGACATCGGGGGACATGGGGACTCCTGCCGTCGACGGGCTTTCGTCCACCATCCCGGCGCCCCGCGGGCCCTGCACGCCGCGGACCCCCGAACGGGGGTCCGGCACCGCCGCCTGACACCGCGTGAGGGTCAGGCCGCACGCCCCGCGTACGCGCGGACGTCCGCGTCCGGGTCCGAGACCGCCGTGGTGAGGGCCGCCCGGGCCTCCGGGGTGTCCCGATGCGCCAGCAGGGCGAGGACCGCGGCCTTGCGGACGTCCGCGTTGGCGTCGGCCAGGGCCTTCGCCAGAGCCGGTACCGCCGCGGCCGGGGCGGCCGCGGACAGTCCGGCCGCCGCCCCCGCCCGGACCTGCCAGGCCGCGTCGGCAAGGGCAGCCACCGCGGTACGGGCGTACCCGCCAGGGCAGCCGACCGAGGCCAGCGCGCCCAGCGCGGCGCCCCGAACCAGCGGGTCCGGGTCGGCCAGCAGCGGGTCCAGCGGGGCCGGGGCCGGGGCGTGCACCGAGGCCAGTCCCTTGGCCACCGCCACCCGGACCTCGCGGGCCGGATCCGCGGCCGCCGCGGCCAGCTCCGGGACGGCGTCCACCGAGACCAGTGCGCGGACCGCGTGGATGCGGACCTCCGGGTCGGTGTCGGCCAGCGAGGCGGCGTACAGCTCCGCGTCGCCGAGCCGCAGCGCCCGCAGGGCTTCGAGCGCGGCGGAGCGCACCGCGGGGTCGGGCACGGCGAGGGCGGCGCGCAGGCCCGTGCCCAGCTCCGGCCCGCCCGGCAGGACCTCCACGAGCTCGCGCAGCGCGGCCGCGGCGGCCGCCCGTACGACCGGGGCGGCGTCGGCCAGGCGTGCGGCCAGCGCCGGCCCGGCGCCGGCCGGGACGGTCTCGCCGAGCGCGGCCACGGCCGCGGCCCGTACCGCCGGATCGGGGTCGGCCAGATAGGGCGTGAGGGCGGCCAGGTCGGGCGACTCCTCGGCCAGGGCGAGCAGTTCCAGGATCCGCGGCGAGGAAGCGGAGCCGTGCGCGGGCGCGGGTACCGCGTCCGGGCCGTCCGGGCCGTCCGGGGCCGGGGAGGCCTGCGCGCGGGCCGCCGGGGCCGCCTCCCGGGGGCCCGCCGTGGCCACCGGGACCAGGCCGACCTCGCCCAGGTGCCGTGCGGGGCCGCCGGCCGGGGCGAACCCGTCGACCGGCACCAGGTACGGCTCCACCGGCCGGGCGGTGAACTCCATCGCCCCCGAGGCCGATTTGCGCAGGTCCAGGTGGTGCAGCCAGCCCGTGTCGTCGCGCTCCGGGTGGTCGAGACGCTCGTGGTAGAGGCCCCAGCGGGACTCGGTACGGGCCAGCGAGGAGCGGGCCGCCATCTCCGCGCAGTCCCGGATGAAGGACACCTCCGCGCACCGCATCAGCTCGTGCGCGGTCCTCGCCCCCATCTCCGCGATCTCACCGGTCATCCGGTCGAAGGCCGCCACGGCGAGCGAGAGCTTCGCGCCCGTCTTCGGCGGGGCCACGTAGTCGTTGACGAACCGGCGCAGCTTGTACTCCACCTGCGGCTGCGGCGGCCCCTCCGGATGGCGCAGGGGCCGGTAGATCAGCTCGTGGGCCGCCGCCAGCTGGTCGGCCGGCAGCGCGCCCTCGTACGCCGTGTACCGGGCCGCGTCCCCGCCCGCCAGATCGCCGAAGACGAACGCCCCGATCATGTAGTTGTGCGGTACGGACGCCAGGTCCCCGGCCGCGTACAGCCGCGGCACGGTGGTGCGGGCGTGGTCGTCGACGCGGACGCCGGACGCCGAGTGGCCGCCGCACAGTCCGATCTCCGAGATGTGCATCTCGACGTCGTGGGTGCGGTAGTCGTGGCCGCGGCCCGCGTGGAAGGTGCCGCGGGTCGGCCGCTCGGTGGTGTGCAGGATGGACTCCAGGGAGGCCACCGACTCCTCCGGGAGGTGGCTGAGCTTGAGGTACACCGGCCCCCGGTCCGAGGCGAGTTCGGCGGCGAACTCGGCCATCATCTGCCCCGACCAGTAGTCGGAGTCGACGAAGCGTTCGCCGTGCCGGTTGACCTGGTAGCCGCCGAAGGGGTTCGCCACGTACGCGCACGCCGGGCCGTTGTAGTCCTTGATCAGCGGGTTGATCTGGAAGCACTCGATCCCGGTCAGCGCGGCGCCCGCGTGATAGGCCATGGCGTAGCCGTCACCGGCGTTCGTCGGGTTCTCGTACGTGCCGTACAGGTAACCGGAGGCCGGCAGACCGAGCCGTCCGCACGGGCCCGTCGCCAGGATCACCGCCCCCGCGCGCACGGTCACGAAGGCGCCGGTGCGGGTGTTGAAGGCGGCCGCGCCGATCGCCCGGCCGTCCTCGGGCGAGGTCAGCACCCGTACCGGCATCACCCGGTTCTCGATCCGGATCCGCTCGCGCATCTCGCGGCGCCGCAGCTGCCGGTACAGGACCTTCTTGACGTCCTTGCCCTCGGGCATGGGCAGCACGTACGAGCCCGAGCGGTGCACCTGGCGCACCGCGTACTCGCCGTGCTCGTCCTTCTCGAACTTCACCCCGTACGACTCCAGGCGCTGCACCATCGCGAACCCGCGGGTGGCGGTCTGGCGGACCGTGGACTGGTCGACGATGCCGTCGTTGGCGCGGGTGATCTCGGCGACGTAGTCGTCGGGCTCGGCGCGGCCGGGGACGACGGCGTTGTTGACCCCGTCCATCCCCATGGCGAGCGCCCCGGAGTGACGGACGTGCGCCTTCTCCAGGAGCAGGACCCGCGCGCCCCGCTCGGCGGCGGTCAGCGCCGCCATCGTGCCGGCGGTGCCGCCGCCGATGACGAGGACGTCGCAGGAGAGTTCCTCGGCGTCGCCGATGGCGGGGATGTCCATGGTGCGGCCCTTCAGAGTGAGTGGATGATCTGCTGCCGGAGCCCGGCGTACGCGGCCCCGCGGTCGCGCGGCCGCGGTACGGGGACCACCTGCGCGGCGGCGAGCAGTGCGACGCGGTCACCGAGGAACAGGGCCTCGTCCACGTCGTGGGTGACGAAGACGACGGTCGCGCCGGTGCCCGCGAGGACGTCCACGAGGAGGTCCTGCATCCCGGCGCGGGTCTGGGCGTCGAGCGCCCCGAAGGGTTCGTCCATCAGGACGGCGCGTGGGCGCGCGGCGAGGGCGCGGGCCAGCTGCACGCGCTGGCGCTGCCCGCCCGAGAGTTGGTGCGGGAACTTGTGCGCGTGCGCGTCCAGGCCGACCCGCTCCAGCCATTGCCCGGCGGTCCGCCGGCGCTCGGCCCGGCCGTGCCCGCGGATGGCGAGGGGCAGTTCGACATTGGCGCGGACCGTGCGCCAGGGGAGCAGGGCGTCGTCCTGGAAGACCAGCGCCCGGTCGCCGTCCGGGCCGCGGACCGGGGCGCCGTCCTGTTCCACCGCGCCGTCGAGCGGCGGCAGCAGCCCCGCGAGGGTGCGCAGGAGCGTGGACTTGCCGCAGCCGGACGGGCCCACGACGGCGAGCACCTCCCCGGGCTCGACCGTCAGATCGACCCGGTCGAGCACCGCGTTCCCGCGGTGCCCGAGCCGTACGCCGCGCAGCGCGAGCCGCGCCCCGTGCGGCGCGGGGTGCGATGCGGCGCCGGTACCGGTCCGGGCATCTGCCCGGGTCACGCTCATGGGGTCACCTCTCGGGTCTGGCCGGGGAAGGTCCCCGGTCCGGAACGCGCGTCGGCCACGCCGGCCACGCCGGCCGGGGCCGGGAGCGGGGCCCGGGGCGATCGGCCGGGGCCCCGCCCCGTACGGGTGCGTGCGGTGCCCGCACCCTCGCGCGCCGGCAGCCACCGCGTCAGCCGTCGGCCCGCGCGCTCCACGGCCGTGGAGGTCAGCCAGCCCAGCGCGCCGATGGTGACCATGCCGACGAAGACGCCCGGGTAGTCGATCACCGTGTAGTCCTGCCAGGTCCGGTAGCCGACCCCGTACTCGCCGGAGATCATCTCGGCCGAGATCACACAGATCCAGGCCACCCCGATCCCGACCGACAGGCCACCGAAGATGCCCGGCAGGGCCCCCGGCAGCACCACGGAGAAGAGGATCCGCGCCCGCCCGCCGCCCATGGTCAGGACCGCTTCCTCCCACACCGGGGTCAGCGCCCCCACCGCGTGCCGCGTCGAGACCAGCACCGGGAAGAAGGCGGCCGTGCAGGTGATGAACACGATCCCCTGCTCGTTGGAGGGGAACAGCAGGATCGCCACCGGTACCAGCGCGATCGCCGGTACCGGACGCAGTACCTCCAGCAGCGGGCCCAGCACATCGGCCGCGATCCGCGACCGGGCGATCGCCGTGCCCACCGCCACGCCCAGGACCGCGGCGAGCGCGAAGCCCGTCACGATCCGGCGCAGGCTGGAGGCCAGGTCCTGCCAGAAGGGCCCGGTCCCGGCCCGCTCGGCGAACGCCCCGGCGACCTCGCCCACCGTCGGGAACTGCTCGAAGCGCAGCCACACGTTCACGTCCAGCGAGGTCAGCCCCTGCCACACGAGCAGGGCCGCGCCGAGCGAGGCCACCCGCAGCAGCCGGCGACCGCCCGTCATGACGCCAGGGTCCCGGCCTCGGCGAAGCTCACGATCCGCGCCCCGGACCCCTGGTGCGCCGCCACGTACGCCTTCGCGCCCGCCGGCGTGACGAAGGCGCGCAGCTCCGTCCCCTCGGCGACCCACACCGCCTTGTCCGCGAACCAGAGCGTGCCCGTCACCGCGTCCGGCACGTACGCGGCCCGGACGTCCGCGCCGCGCGCCGCCTTCAGCAGCTCGCGCGGGGAGTCGAAGGACTGCGTGCGGGCCTGGCCCTTCAGCCACAGCTCGGGGCGGGCGGCCACCGCCTTGGGGTACTCCGCGGCCCCGGCCGCCACCCGCGCCAGGGGCTGCGGGTCCACGAACGCGTCCACGTCCACGTCACCGACCAGCTTGGCGTCCTTCAGCACCGGGACGTCCTGCTTCAGCGCGTCGATCAGCTCCGGGCGCAGGGCCGGGTCGAAGGTCGCGATGCCGTTCGCGCCGTTGTAGAGGTACACCACCTCCGCCGGCAGCCCGGTCTCCTTCGCCACCGACTCGGCGGCCGCGACCGGCTCCGCGCGCAGGTGGTCGGTGGCCCGGCGCTGTGCCCGCAGGAAGTCGTCCAGCACGCCGGCCCGCTCCTTGGCGAACTTCTCCCGCACGGTGACCCCGTGGAAGGTCGGCAGGTTCAACTCGGCGCCGTCGTACAGGGCCTTGGCCCGGCCCTCGTACGCCAGCTGGCCCGGCCACGCCACGAACTGCGAGAGCGCGTCGACGCTGCCCGCCTGGAGCGCCGAAGCGCCCACGCTGGGCTGCTGGTTGAGCTTCTCGATGCCGCCCGACGGATCGATCCCGGCGCGCTGCAGCGCCCGTACGAGCGTTCCGTCGGCCGCCGAGCCGACGCTCGTCGACACCTTCTTGCCGCGCAGGTCGGCCAGGGACTCCAGCTTCGAATCCGGTTCGGTGACCACGGTGTTGAGGCCGCCGTGCAGGTTGTAGCCGGTCACGGAGACGAGGTGGGTGGGCTGCTTCAGCTCCTTGCCGCGCACCGCGTTGATGAGGAGCGGGAAGTCGCCCATCGAGCCGATGTCGATCTTCCCTGCCGTCATCTGGGCGGTGATGGGGGCGCCGGTGGCGTAGTCCTGCCAGTCCACCCGGTAGGTGATGCCGTCCTTCCTGCCGCGCGCGGCGAGCTCCTCCTCGAAGTAGCCGAGCGAGCGCAGCAGGGTGCCGGCGGTGACGGTGTTGATGGTCTTGGACTGGTAGCCGACGGTCACGGTGACCGTCGTGGAGCCGGCCGCCCCGGCGGAGCCCGAGCAGGCCGTGGCCACGGGGGCGAGGAGCAGGGCGAGCGCGGCGGGCGCGAGTGCCTTCGTACGCGTCGTGCGCGTCGTACGCATGGGGAGGGGACCTTTCACCGGAGCAGGTAGGGCATGTTGACGGTGACCGCGCCGGTGGGACAGCGGGCGGCGCACGGGCCGCAGTACCAGCACTCGTCGACGTGCATGTAGGCCTTGCCGTTGTCCTCGCGGATCGCGAGCGAGTCGAGCGGACACATGTCGACGCAGAGCGTGCAGCCGTCGATGCACAGGGACTCGTCGATGGTCACGGGCACGTCGCCGCGCTGGGGGACCACGGGCATGGCTGTCTCCAGGAAGGTGGGTACGTTCGGTGTCGGAGGGGGCTGAGGGGGCTCGGAGGGCTCAGAGGGAGCGGCGGAGCAGGCCGCTCATGGTGATCCGGTCGCCGCGGAAGCGGATGAACTCCAGGTCCACCGGCCGGCCGTCGCCGAGGTGGGTGAGGCGCTCCAGCATCAGGACGGCGGCCCCGCGCGGGGCCTGGAGGACGGCGGCGGAGTGCGCGTCGGCGTTGACCGCCTCGAGGGTGATCTCGGCGTGCCCGAGCGGCTGTCCGGTCAGCTGCTCCAGGAGCCGGAAGACGTCGGTGTTCTCCAGGTCGCAGCCGAGCAGTCCGGCGCCGATGTCCATGGGGACGTAGGTGAGGTCGAGGGAGAGCGGCAGCCCGTTCAGGCGCCGCAGCCGTTCGATGTAGAGCACGTCGGCGTGGTCGGGCAGGCCGAGCCGCCCGGCGACCGGGGCGGGGGCGCGGACGGGGCCGACGGTGCGGACCTCGTTGGTCACCCGGCCGTGCTCGTTCAAGGTCTCCGCCAGGCCTTGCAGGCGGTCCAGGCCGTGCGGGTACTTCTCGCAGACCACGACGGTGCCCACGCCCGGGCGGCGCTCCACGAGCCGCTCGCCGCGCAGCAGGTCGAGGGCCTGGCGGACGGTGTTGCGGCCGGCGCCGTAGGAGTCGGCGAGTTCGCCCTCCAGGGGGAGGACCCCGCCGGGGTAGCCGCCCACCAGGATCTGGTGGCGCAGCAGGTCGGCGAGCTGCCGCGCCTGGTCCGCGCGCAGTCGCCGGCGGCGCGCGGCGGCGACCGGGACGGTGTGCGTGGCGGTTCGTTCGGCTGGCATGGCAGGGAACGTACCGGCGGCCCGGCGCCGGTGGTGTTGCCGCAGTGTTGCGCCACCTGACGGCACTTATGCAATGCTCTGACCTGCGGTTTCGGCGGGGTGGCGGAAAGATCCGCCACCCCGCCGACCGAAGTGTGGACTAGCGGGAGCCCACGATGCGGCCGGTGACCTCGCCGAGGCCGACGCGCGTGCCGTCCGGGCCGGGGGCCCAGGCGGTGAGGGTGACGGTGTCCCCGTCCTCCAGGAAGGTGCGCTTGCCGTCGGTGAGCTCGATGGCGTCGCGGCCGTTCCAGGTGAGCTCCAGCAGCGAACCGCGCTGGCCGACCTCGGGGCCGCTGACGGTGCCGGAGCCGAAGACGTCGCCGGTGCGCAGGGAGGCGCCGTTGACGGTCATGTGGGCGAGCTGCTGGGCGGCCGTCCAGTACATGGTGGCGAAGGGCGGCTGTGCCACCTCCTGCCCGTTGATGGAGACGGTGATGCGCAGGTCGAAGCCGCCCGGGCGGTCGAAGTCGCTGTCGTCCAGGTAGGGCTGGAGCGGGAAGTCCCGGGCGGGCGGGGCGACCCGGGCCGCGTCGAGGGCCTCCAGCGGGGTGACCCAGGCGGAGACGGAGGTGGCGAAGGACTTGCCGAGGAAGGGGCCGAGCGGCACGTACTCCCAGGCCTGGATGTCGCGCGCCGACCAGTCGTTGAGCAGGAACAGCCCGAAGACGTGCTCCTCGAAGTCGCCCAGCGCCACCGGCCGGCCGAGCTGGGAGGGGGTGCCGACGACGAAGCCGACCTCGGCCTCGATGTCGAGCTTGACGGAGGGGCCGAAGACGGGCGCCGGGTCGGTGGGCGCCTTGCGCTGGCCGCTCGGGCGCACGACGTCGGTGCCGGAGACCACGATGGTGCCGGAGCGGCCGTGGTAGCCGATGGGCAGGTGCTTCCAGTTGGGCGTCAGCGCGTCGCCGTCGGGGCGGAACATCTTCCCGACGTTGGTGGCGTGGTGCTCGCTCGCGTAGAAGTCGACGTAGTCGGCGACCTCGTACGGCAGGTGCAGGGTGACCTCGTCGAGCGGCACCAGGTGCGGCTCGACGGCGGGGCGGTGGCCGGGGTCGGTCACCCAGGCGGTCAGCGCGCGGCGCACGTCGCGCCAGGCGGTGTGGCCGGCGCCCAGCAGGGGGTTGAGGGAGGCCTGTCCGAGCAGGCCCGCGAACGGGGAGCCGAGCGCGGCCGCGGCCGCCCCCGCGTCGAGGACGAATCCGCCGATGCGCACGCCGACCCGCCGCCGGTCGTCCGCGGCGGTCGAGAAGACGCCGTAGGGGAGGTTGTGCGGCCCGAACGGGTCGCCCTCGGGGACATCGAGGGGGCTCTGCTGGGGCATGGGGTACTGCCTCGCTTTCGACGCGGTCCGGGGGTGTCCCGGTAGACACGGTGCGGGACACGCTACTCAGGATCCCGCGGGAACGCGCGGGTACCCGGTCGGAGATGAAACACACCCCGCGGCGACTCCTGTGGTCAGGTATCCACAGTTCCGGTCATATCTGATCTTTTGGTGCGTGCGGTCGATCGAGGGCTCTACCGTCGGGGTTGTGCACTTCCCTGCCCCGCCCCTGTCCCGCTCGACGCGGGAGCGCGCCAAAGTGACGGATGGGACGTGGGGGAGGCCGGATTCGGGCTCTATTTGTAGGACTTGTCCAAAGGGGTCCGTATCCTAGGCGCCGTGACTTCCGCCCCGCCTCCGGCCCTTCCCTATGCCTTGATCGCCACAGACCTGGACGGGACTCTGCTGCAAGCCGGGGACACCGTCTCCGCCCGCTCGTACGAGGCACTCGCGACGGCGCGCGCGGCCGGCGCCCAGCACATCATCGTCACCGGACGCCCCGTCCCCCAGGTCCGACACGTCCTGGACGGGCTCGGATATACGGGGCTCGCGGTGTGCGGGCAGGGCGCGCAGGTGTACGACGCGGCGCGCGGGCGCCTGCTGCACTCCGTGTCCATGGACCGGGAGCTGGCCGAGGTGGCCCTCGGCAAGATCGAGGCGGAGGTCGGCGAGGTCTACGCGGCGGTCAACCAGGAGGGCCTGGACGCGGAGATGCTGATAGGGCCGGGCTACCGGATGTGGCACCCCCACCTGCCGACGGTCCGCGTCCCGAGGCGCTGCGACCTGTGGTCGGCGCCGATCAACAAGGTGCTGCTCCAGCACCCGGAGCTGGACGACGACGAGCTGACGGAGGTGGCGCGGTCGGTGGTCGGCCACCTGGTGAACGTCACGATGGCGGGCGAGCACACGGTGGAACTCCAGCCGCCGGGCATCGACAAGGCCAGCGGGCTCGCGCGGGCGGCGGACGTCCTCGGCGTCTGCCCGTCCGGGACGATCGCCTTCGGCGACATGCCCAACGACATCCCGATGTTCGCGTGGTCGGCCCACGGGGTGGCGATGGCGAACGCGCACCGCGAGCTGGTGGCCGTCGCGGACGAGCTGACGCTGTCCAACGAGGACGACGGCATCGCGGTGGTACTGGAACGCCTGTACGGCTGACCGCCGTCTCCGGGGCTCCGCCCCCGCACCCCCGCGCCTCAAACGCCGGCGGGGCTGGTGGTTCAGCCCCGCCGGCGTTTGAGGCGCGGGGTCCGGGGCGGCGCCCCGGGGCCGCCCGCCAGGGCGGTTCGTCCTGCTCAGCCCGCCGCGCGCGGCAGCCGGCGCTCCCACGTCCGGTGGAAGACCACCTCGTCCCCCTCCCGGCACACCACCTCGTTCGACGTCAGGAAACCGCCCTCGTCGCAACTGATCTCCGACCGGGTCTCCACCCTCGCGTCCCAGCCCAGTTCCGGCCGGTGGAGCCGGATCCGCCACCGCGACCGCGTCCGCGCCGACAGCGCGTCCGCGTCCTGGATCTCGTACACCTCCTGCGCGTCCTCGTCGTACTCCAGGCCGTCCGGGTACACCCGGGTGCCCCCGTACCGCGGGTCCACCTCCAGCCGCCACGTCCCGCGTGCGACGTCCCGTACGACCAGCCGTTCCGGGCGCCGTTCGTCCAGCGTCTCCGGGAAGACCACACCCAGCGGCTCCGCCTGCTCCGGGGCCTCGAAGACGATCCCGCCGTCCGCCGCGGAGCCCGCCCGCACCGGCAGGGTCAGCGCGCTGCCCGCCGGGTCCAGGGTCCAGCCGGCCTCGGACCCGGCCCGCGGCCAGATCCAGGGCCAGTACGCGGAGGACACGGCGAGCCGGATGCGGTGCCCCGGCGCGAAGGCGTGGCCGATGCCGTTCAGCTCGAAGGCGACGTCCTCGTACGCGCCCACCGGCCAGGGCATCGCCCGGTCGCGGCCCCGGCGGGCGGAGAGGTTCAGCGCGCCCCGCGTGACCAGCGTCGAGGAGCCGTCCGGGGCCACGTCGCACAGCCGGGCCACCACCTGCCCGTACGGCACGTCGAGCCGCAGCCGCAGGGTGACCGACGGCCGTCCCAGGATTTCCACCGGCTCCTCGCGCCCCACCGGGAACTCGAAGCACGCCGACTTCGCGTCCTCCTCACGCTGGTCCGGCGGCAGGTCGGCGTCGTTGCCGAAGGGGAAGAACCGGCCCGCGTCCAGCCCGGTGTGCTGCGGGGAGGCGACCTCCACCGGCGCGCCCTGGAACACGTAGGGGACGGGGATGACGGACGCCGACGGCCAGGACCTCTCGCCGACCCAGCGGCCCGGGAGCTCCTCGTACACCGTCGCGGGCGGGTGCGACTCGCTGATCCACGTGCGCAGCAGCGGCTCCTCCATCACCCCGTTGTCCGCACCCTTCAGCCAGTGGTCCCACCAGCGCAGGGTCTCCTGCAGGAAGCCGATGGCCGGCCCCGGCGGCAGGCCGCGGTCCGGGTACTGGTGCGACCAGGGGCCGATCAGGCCCCGCACGCGGGCGGACGGCAGGTGTTCGACCAGCCGCAGCACGGTGTCCCGGTACGGGTCGTGCCAGCCGCCGACGGCGAGCACGGCCGCGCCGATGGCCGGATAGCCCTCGCAGACGCTGCCGTGGCGCCAGTAGGCGTCGCGCGTCTGGTGGGAGAGCCAGGTGTGGATCAGCGGTTCCACGGCCTCCAGCCGCTCCAGCCACTGCCGGCGCCAGTCGTCGCCGACGAACTGCGGGTCCGGCGGCCGGGAGGCGAAGGCCAGCATGGTCGCCGCCCACGCGTGCATGTCCACGGCGAGCACCGAGCCGCCCATGTAGTGGACGTCGTTGTCGTACCGGTCGTCCGTCGAGCAGACCGAGACGACCGCCTTCAGCGGCTCCGGGGCCAGCGCCGCGATCTGGAGGGAGTTGGACCCGCCCCACGAGATCCCGAACATCCCCACCGATCCCGTGCACCACGGCTGCGCCGCCAGCCACTCCACCACCGCCACGCCGTCGGCCAGCTCGCGGGCGTCGTACTCGTCACCCGGCAGGCCCCCGCTGCAGCCGTGCCCGCGCATGTCCACCCGTACGGAGGCGTAGCCGTGCCCCGCGTACCAG
Organism: Streptomyces nojiriensis; assembly: GCF_017639205.1. Classification (NCBI taxonomy): domain Bacteria; kingdom Bacillati; phylum Actinomycetota; class Actinomycetes; order Kitasatosporales; family Streptomycetaceae; genus Streptomyces; species Streptomyces nojiriensis. The sequence goes on from NZ_CP071139.1 coordinate 5,348,755, forward strand.
GGGTGGCGCTGCCGGTCGCGCGGCGCGGTCCAGTCGGTGAGCCGGTACGGGAGGTACTCCAGCAGCGCCGGAACCGGCTCGTCCGTCACCGGGCGCCAGATCCGGGCGTACAGCTCGACACCGTCGGGCAGTGGGATCCGGACATCCTCGTGGGTGGTGTCGTACGGGAAGTCGGTACGGATGATCATCTGCTCCCAGCCTCCGATCGCCTCGGACGTATCGCCTCGGACCCGGCCCCGGCGGACGGGGCGCTTGCGGCCGGCCGGACGGCGGCCACCGCCATGGCGTAATGGAGGGCAGGCGATCAGGATGCCGCCCCACAGCACGGCCCGGCACGAACCGGGGATGCGGTCGGCGAGCCATCCGCCGGCAAGGGAGACGGGGTGGACCATGGTCCCGTGGGCCGCCGGGACGGAGGCGGCGGTGCCCGGGGAAGGCATGGTCGACCTGGGGCGGCTGCCGGTCGGCCTCCGGATCCGCGGGCTCGTCCATCTCGGTCGCAGTTCTGGGCAAAACGCCTTCTCCGGTTGTTTCGTCTCCTCCAGAACATACCGGTGCTCATCGGACAGTGCGCGGGTGGTGGCCGGGAAGGCGCTCTCGGTGATCGAAAACAGACCCGATACGCTGGCTTGAGTGATGGCAGCGACACATCGACAATCCATGTGATCGTCAGCGTGATCGTCAGCAGACAGGAGTACCCCTCGTGACCGTCGTCGGGCCGTTCGGACTGAGCGTGCGGGACCAGGCTCTTGAAACCGATGTCCAGGCCGGACTGGCCGCCGTCGAGGCGGGTCTGCTGGAAGCCACCAAGAGCGAAGTCCCCTTCATCACCGAGGCCGCACAGCACCTGGTCCGGGCCGGAGGCAAGCGGTTCCGGCCGCTGCTGGTGATGCTCGCGTCCCGTTTCGGTGATCCCTACGCGCCCGGCATCGTGCCGTCCGCCGTCGTGGTCGAGCTCACGCACCTCGCGACGCTCTACCACGACGACGTCATGGACGAGGCGGACGTCCGCCGCGGGGTGGAGAGCGCCAACGCCCGCTGGGGCAACTCGGTGGCGGTCCTCACGGGTGACTTCCTGTTCGCCCGTGCCTCGCACATCCTGGCCGACCTCGGGCCGGAGGCCGTACGCATCCAGGCCGAGGCCTTCGAGCGGCTGGTGACGGGCCAGATCCTGGAGACGGCCGGCCCGCGCGACGGCCGCGACCCCGTCGCCCACTACCTCGACGTCATCGCCGGCAAGACCGGCTCGCTGATCGCGGTCTCCGGCCGCTTCGGCGCGCTCATGTCCGGCGCCGACGAGTCGGTCGTCGACATCCTGACCCAGTACGGCGAGCGGCTCGGCACCGCCTTCCAGCTCGCCGACGACGTCCTCGACATCGCCTCCGACGCGCACGAGTCCGGCAAGACCCCGGGCACCGACCTGCGCGAGGGCATCCCGACGCTGCCCGTGCTGCGGCTGCGCGAGATGGCGGCCCAGGGCGGCGACCCGGCGGACCTGGAGCTCGTACAGCTCCTGGACGGCGACCTGACGGACGACGCCCGCCACGCCGAGGTGCTCACCCGGCTGCGGGCGCACCCCGCCCTGGAGCGGGCCCGCCGCGACACCATCCAGTACGCCGAGGACGCGCGGGCCATGCTGGCCCCGCTGCCCGAGTGCTTCGCCAAGTCGGCGCTCGAAGAGCTCTGCGACGCGGTGGTGCACCGCGCCGGGTAACGGCAACGACTGCGGAACGGGCCCTTCCGCCCCGGCGACCCCTACGGGTCGGGGGAGGAGGGCCCTTTCCATGTCATCCCACGGGCGTACGCGGAGTTGCGTCCGGGGACTGACGCCCCGGGGCCGCGGATTTGGTCAGATGGAGTCATCAAACCCCACCAGATCGGGTGAGCGCGGCGACACGGTGGTCACCGCAGTCGACACAGAGGGCAGGGCACTGACATGGCACCGAACACCAAGACTTCCCGCAAGGCCGCCCGGTACGCCGTACCGGTAGCGGTGGCGGGCGTGGCCGCGGCGACCGTTGCGATGGTCCCGGCCTTCGCCAACGCCGGCGGGCCCGACCTGCCGAAGGTGACGGCGCAACAGCTCATCGAGAAGGTCGCCGCCTCGGACGTGCAGCAGCTGTCCGGCACCGCCCGGATCACCACCGACCTCGGGCTGCCGAAGATCGCGAGCGGGCTGCTCGGCGGCGGTGGCGTCGCGGGCGGCTCCGCCAACCCGGAGGACAAGGTCGCCCAGCTGGCGAACGGCAGCCACACCCTGCGCGTCGCGGCCGACGGCCCGGACCGCCAGCGGCTGACCTTCCTCGACGGCAAGGACGAGTACAGCCTCATCCACAACGGCGACGACGTGTGGGGCTACGACTCCAAGTCGAACGAGGTCTTCCACGAGAAGAACGCCGAGGGCGGCCAGGGCAAGGGCAAGGAGGGCGGCAAGGAGCACAAGACCGGCGACCGGCTGGCCGCCTCGCCGCAGAAGCTGGCCGAGGAGATCCTGAAGGCCGCCGGCCCCACCACGGACGTCAGCGTGGGCGACACCGCGCAGGTGGCCGGGCGGGACGCCTACCAGCTGGTGCTGAAGCCCAAGCAGTCCGGCTCCACGGTCGGCTCGGTCCAGATCGCGGTGGACGCCAAGAACGGCGTGCCGCTGCGCGTGCAGCTGCTGTCCGCCCAGGGCGGCAAGCCGATCGTGGACGCCGGCTTCACCAAGGTCGACTTCGCCAAGCCGGCCGCGGACACCTTCTCCTTCACCGCATCCAAGGGCGCCAAGCTGACCGAGGGCGTGGACGGGGCGGGCAAGGGCAAGGGCAAGGGTGGCGCGGACGAGCACTGGAAGGCGCTGGAGTCCTTCCCGGGCCTCGGCGGTCTGGCCGGCGGCGCGGGCGGCAAGGGCGACGTGAAGGTGCTCGGCGAGGGCTGGTCGACCATCGCCCGGATCGACAGCGGCGAGGGCCGGAGCCTGAAGGACCTGCAGAACGACAAGAACGCCCCGAAGGAGGCCAAGCAGTTCCTCGACTCCCTCGGGGACAAGGTCACCGGGAAGTTCGGTGAGGGCCGCGTCCTGTCGACCCGCCTGGTCAACGCCCTGATCACCGACGACGGCAAGGTCTACGTCGGCGCGGTCACCAAGGACGCGCTGGTCAAGGCGGCCGACGCCAACAAGTAGCCGGCAGCCGCACGGGCAGCCGCGAGGGTGGACCGGGACTGTGTCCCTGCCCACCCTTGCGGCGTTCCCGCTCCCCGTACAGCACACCCGCTGTACGGTGTTGGACATGTCGAGACACGTCACCATCCGCCTGGACGAAGAGTTCCACGAACGTCTGAAGGCGCGTGCGGCGGCACTGGGGACGACGGTCACCGCGCTGATCACCGAGGTCACGGAGCGCGAACTCGACGAGGACCGGAAGAACTTCCTCTCCGGCATAGAGGAGTTCGCCGACCACTGGGGCTACTTCCAGCAGCGGTTCGGCAATTGAAGATCACCATGGAGTGGGCCTGGACGGCTCTGGCCCACCATCTCCCGTCCGATCCCGCCGTGTGGGATCCCTCCGGGGTGGCCGCCGCGGTCGCCCGGCACCAGAACGACCTCGTCCTGGTGCCCGAACAGCCCGCCCCGGACACCGCGTGGCGGGCCGCCGCGTTTTTGCACACCCTCGCGGTGTGCCCCGCGCTGGAATCCCCGATGAACGAGTTCTACGCGGCCGCGGCCACCCGCTCGTACCTGCGGGTGGCCGGGGCGAAGCAGCTGCCCTCGCCGGAGGAGCTCGGCGACCTGGTGGAGGCCGCGAAGCTGGGCCGCGCGGACATCGCCGCCGTGGCCGAGGAGCTGCGCGCCCGCATCCAGGAGCCGCTCCAGGCGTCCTCGCAGTCCCGCGCCGAGGACGCCTGAGCAGGCGGAAGGCCTAGAAGGTGATCTTCCAGCTGTTGATGTAGCCGACGTCCTGCGCCGCCGTGTCCTTGACCCGGAGGTTCCAGACGCCGTTGGCGACCTCGCTGGAGGCGTTGACGGTGTACGTCTGGACGAGGTTGTCGGCGCTGCCGCCGGTGCGGTTGTGCAGGTTGTAGACGGTGCCGTCGGGGGCGACCAGGTCGACCACCAGGTCACCGCGGTAGGTGTGGACGATGTTCACGTCGACCTTGGTGGTCGCGGGAGCGTTGCCCGTCACGCCGGAGACCGTGATCGGCGAGGAGACCGCCGCCGCGGGGGAGTCCGGGATGTTCACGTCCGCCGTGTTCTCGAAGGACTGGCCCGGAGGGACCGGAGTGGCCGCCCCGAGCGTCCAGACCGCGTAGGCGACGGCGTCGGAGTTGCGGTCCAGGGCGGTGTCGTTGATGTTCGTCAGGCTGTCGCAGGAGGAGTGGTAGCAGCGGTCGAAGGCCTGACCGGAGGTGCCGCCCCACTTCTGCGCCTGCGCCGCCGTCTTGGTGTAGTCGGCGCCGGAGAACAGGCCGCCGACGGGGATGCCCGCGCTCTTGAAGGGGGCGTGGTCGGAGCGGCCGTCGCCCTCGGTCTCGATCTCGGTCGGGATGCCGAGGCCGGTGTAGTAGTTCTTGAAGGTCTGCTCGATCGTCGGGTCGTCGTCGTAGACGAAGTAGCCCGGGTTCGGCGAGCCGATCATGTCGAAGTTCAGGTAGCCGGAGATCTTCGCCTTCTCGGCCGCCGGCAGGTTGTTGACGTAGTACTTCGAGCCGATCAGGCCCAGCTCCTCCGCGCCCCACCAGCCGAAGCGCAGGTGCTTGGTGGGCTGCAGACCGGCCCGGGATACGGCGAGGGCCGTTTCGAGGACGGCCGCGCTGCCGGAGCCGTTGTCGTTGATGCCCGCGCCCGCGGTCACCGAGTCCAGGTGCGAGCCGGCCATCAGCACCGAGTTCGGGTCGCCGCCCGGCCAGTCGGCGATCAGGTTGTAGCCGGTGGCACCGCTGGAGGTGAAGGTCTGCAGGGTGGTCGTGAAGCCGGCCGCGTCGAGCTTGCCCTTCACGTAGTCGATCGAGGCCTTGTAGCCGGCCCTGCCGTGGGCGCGGTTGCCGCCGTTGTTGGCGGCGATGGTCGAGAGCTGCGACAGGTGGGCCTTGACGTTGGCCAGCGGTATGTCGGGCGGTGTCGGCGCCGCGGCGACCGCCGTGGGGGCGGCGAGTGCGGCGGGGACGGCGGAGGCGAACAGGCCGGCGACCGCGAACGCGGTCACGGCAGCAAGGCGCCGGGAGACGGACAGGCTCATGTGGGGGCTCCGGGATTCCGCGGGGATATGACGGAACGAGTGGGGATAGAGCGGGTGAGCGTTAGTGCGTCAGTGCGAGCCTGATGTTCAGCGAGAGTATGACTGTCCGTCAAGACCACAATTCGGTCAGGGCAGTTCGGAAAACGGACGATCCCCGGTACGGGTGGTCCGTACCGGGGATCGAGGGTGTGGAGGGCTTGCCGGCGCGAGTCCGGCGGGCGGCGCCACGGCGGGCGGTGCTACGCGGGCTCGCGGGCCGGCGTCGGCAGGACGGCCGGTGCCGCCTCCACCCTGGCCCGGGACCGCCGCGCCGTACGCAGCGCGTCCCAGGTGAGGAGCACGAGCGCGGCCCACACCAGGGAGAAGCCCGCCCAGCGCTCGGGCGGCATGGCCTCGTGGAAGTACAGGACGCCGAGGCCGAACTGGAAGACCGGGGCCATGTACTGGAGCAGTCCGAGGGTGGACAGCGGGACCCGGACCGCCGCCATCCCGAAGAACACCAGCGGGATCGCCGTGACCAGCCCGGTCGCGGCCAGCAGGAGCGAGTGGGCGACGCCGTGCGAGGCGAAGGTGGACTGCCCCTGCGCGCCGAGCCACAGGACGTATCCGAGGGCGGGCAGGAACAGCACGGCCGTCTCGGCGGTCAGCGACTCCAGGCCGCCCATGTCGAGCTTCTTCTTGATCAGCCCGTACGTGGCGAAGGAGAAGGCGAGGATCAGCGAGATCCACGGCGGCCGCCCGTAACCGATGGCGAGCACCAGCACGGCGGCGAAGCTGAGGCCGACCGCCACCCACTGCGCCCGGCGCAGCCGCTCGCCGAGCACCAGCACGCCGATGGCGATGCTGACCAGGGGGTTGATGAAGTAGCCGAGGCTGGCCTCGACGACGTGCTCGTTGTTGACGGCCCAGATGTACAGGCCCCAGTTCACGCTGATCACCGTGGCGGCCAGCGCGGTCAGGCCGAGCTTGCGGGGCTGGTGGAGCAGCTCCCGTATCCAGCCCCAGCGGCGCAGCGCGAGCAGCGCCAGACCGACCACGGCCAGGGACCACACCATGCGGTGGGCGAGGATCTCGATCGCCCCGGAGGGCTTGAGGAGCGGCCAGAAGAGGGGGACCAGCCCCCACATCCCGTAAGCGCCGAATCCGTAGAGCAAACCCGTGCGCTGCTCGTTCTCTGCCTTCACGGGGCCTCCTGTACGACTTCCAGCCAACTTCACGACGGTATCGCCGTACGGCTCAGATGTCATGCCCGTAATCAAGAGATACTCATGACATCCTTCGGGGCCCGCGCGTCCGGCGGGGCTCGGCGAGGCCTGGTGGGGCCCGGCGGGGCCGCGGTGCCGCGCCGGACGCGACGGAGCCCGGATCCTGGTGCAGGATCCGGGCTCCGTCGCGAGCGGGAGATGCGCCGCGCTACCCGACGACGGTCCAGGTGTCGTTGCCGGTCAGCAGCGCCCCGAGGTCGCCCTTGCCGCTGCGGTCGATCGCCGCGTCGAGCTGGTCGGCCATGAGGGTGTCGTAGACGGGCCGCTCCACGCTGCGGAACACCCCGATCGGGGTGTGGTGCAGCGTGTCGGGGTCGGCGAGGCGGGAGAGCGCGAACGCCGTGGTGGCACTGGCGTTGCGTGCGTCGTGCACCAGGATCCGGGCCTCGTTGGCCGCGGTGACGTCCACGACCTCCAGGTCTCCGGTGGCCGGGTTGCGTACGACACCCTTCGCGCCGTCCGCGCCGAAGCGGATCGGCTGCCCGTCCTCCAGCCGGATCACGGCCTCCAGGGCCTGGTCCTTGTCCTTGAGGACCTCGAAGGCGCCGTCGTTGAAGATGTTGCAGTTCTGGTAGATCTCCACGAGCGCCGTGCCCTGGTGGTCGGCCGCCTGGCGCAGCACCTCGGTGAGGTGCTTGCGGTCGGAGTCGACGGTCCGGGCGACGAAGGAGGCCTCGGCCCCGATCGCCAGCGACACCGGGTTGAAGGGCGCGTCCAGCGAACCCATCGGGGTCGACTTGGTGATCTTGCCGAGCTCGGAGGTGGGGGAGTACTGGCCCTTGGTCAGCCCGTAGATCCGGTTGTTGAAGAGCAGGATCTTCAGGTTGACGTTGCGGCGCAGGGCGTGGATGAGGTGGTTGCCGCCGATGGACAGCGCGTCGCCGTCGCCCGTGACCACCCAGACCGACAGGTCCCGGCGGGAGGTGGCGAGGCCCGTGGCGATGGCCGGGGCGCGGCCGTGGATCGAGTGCATCCCGTACGTGTTCATGTAGTACGGGAAGCGGGAGGAGCAGCCGATGCCCGACACGAAGACGATGTTCTCCTTCGCGAGGCCCAGTTCGGGCATGAAGCCCTGAACCGCGGCCAGCACGGCGTAGTCACCGCAACCGGGGCACCAGCGGACCTCCTGGTCCGACTTGAAGTCCTTCATCGACTGCTTGCTCTCGGCCTTCGGTACCAGCGAGAGCAGCGTCCGCTCCCCTTCGGTCACCTCAGTCATCGATGGCCTCCTTGAGAACCGTGGCGAGCTGCTCCGCCTTGAACGGCATTCCGTTGACCTGGTTGTACGACTGGGCGTCGACCAGGTATTTCGCCCGGATCAGGGTGGCGAGCTGCCCGAGGTTCATCTCCGGCACCACTACCTTGTCGTAACGCTCCAGGACCGTGCCGAGATTCCTGGGGAAGGGGTTGAGGTGGCGCAGGTGGGCCTGGGCGATGGGGAGTCCGGCGCCCCGCAGCCGGCGGACGGCCGCGGTGATGGGGCCGTAGGTGGAACCCCAGCCCAGGACCAGGGTGGTGGCACCGTCCGGGTCGTCGACGTCGATGTCGGGCACCCGGATGCCGTCGACCTTGGCCTGGCGGGTGCGGACCATGAGGTCGTGGTTGGCCGGGTCGTAGGAGATGTTGCCGGTGCCGTCCTGCTTCTCGATGCCGCCGATGCGGTGTTCGAGGCCGGGGGTGCCGGGGATGGCCCAGGGTCGGGCGAGGGTCTTCGGATCCCGTTTGTACGGCCAGAACACCTCGGTGCCGTCGGACAGGGTGTGGTTCGCGCCGGTGGCGAACTTGATCTTCAGATCGGGCAGGTCGGCGACCTCCGGGACCCGCCAGGGCTCGGATCCGTTGGCGAGGTAGCCGTCGGAGAGCAGAAAGACGGGGGTCCGGTAGGTGAGCGCGATCCGGGCCGCGTCGAGGGCGGCGTCGAAGCAGTCCGCGGGGGTCCGCGGCGCCACGATCGGGACGGGTGCCTCGCCGTTGCGGCCGAACATGGCCTGGAGGAGGTCCGCCTGCTCCGTCTTGGTCGGCAGTCCGGTGGAGGGGCCGCCGCGCTGGATGTCCACGATCAGCAGCGGAAGCTCCAGCGACACCGCGAGGCCGATCGCCTCCGACTTGAGCGCCACACCGGGCCCGGAGGTGGTGGTCACCCCGAGCGCGCCGCCGAAGGCCGCGCCGAGCGCCGCGCCGATGCCGGCGATCTCGTCCTCGGCCTGGAAGGTCCGCACGCCGAAGTTCTTGTGCTTCGACAGCTCGTGCAGGATGTCCGAGGCCGGGGTGATCGGGTAGGAGCCCAGGTAGAGGGGCAGGTCGGCCTGCTGGCTCGCGGCGACGAGACCGTAGGAGAGCGCCAGGTTCCCGGAGATGTTGCGGTAGGTGCCGGTGGGGAAGGCGCGGGTGGCGGGGGCGACCTCGTAGGAGACCGCGAAGTCCTCGGTCGTCTCCCCGAAGTTCCAGCCGGCCCGGAAGGCGACGACGTTCGCCTCGGCGATCTCGGGCTTCTTCGCGAACTTCTGCCGCAGGAAGTTCTCGGTGCCCTCGGTGGGCCGGTGGTACATCCACGACAGCAGGCCCAGCGCGAACATGTTCTTGCTTCGCTCGGCCTCCTTGCGGGAGAGGCCGAACTCCTTCAGCGCCTCGACCGTCAGGGTGGTCAGCGGTACCGGGTGCAGGCTGTAGGCGTCGAGGGAGCCGTCCTCCAGCGGCGAGGTGGCGTAGCCGACCTTGGCCATGGGGCGCTTGGTGAACTCATCCGTATTGATGATGATCTCGGCGCCGCGCGGCAGGTCCCCGATGTTCGCCTTCAGGGCCGCCGGATTCATCGCCACCAGCACGTTCGGGGCGTCGCCCGGGGTGAGGATGTCGTGGTCGGCGAAGTGGAGCTGGAAGGAGGAGACGCCCGGGAGGGTTCCGGCGGGGGCGCGGATCTCGGCGGGGAAGTTCGGCAGCGTCGACAGGTCGTTCCCGAAGGACGCCGTTTCCGAGGTGAAGCGGTCACCGGTGAGCTGCATACCGTCACCGGAGTCACCCGCGAATCGGATGATCACACGATCGAGGCGGCGCACTTCCTTGCCGCCCGGACTCTCCGGGGTGCGCTGTCCACCGACAACCGCACCCCCGGCCCCGTCGGCCTGCTCGGCTGGGCTGCTGACCTGGCTGGTCACTGAACTGGACCTCCTTCGAGGCGTGAGCACCCCCGGAACCAACCCTACGTCGGCAGGGATGAGGTCCCCAGGAGCGACCACATTCTGGACCGTAGGACCGCCCCTTGAGACGGCCCTGCCGGTATGCCATATCTGACAGAGTGTCAGTCGATCAAGATTTCAGATAGGTGAGAACGGCCAGTACTCGCCGGTGATCCCCGTCACTCGGCGAAAGGCCCAATTTCATGAAGATGTTGCTGACGTGCTTCTCCACCGCGCCGTCGCTCACGACAAGCTGCTTGGCCACGGCGGAATTCGTCCGCCCCTCGGCCATCAGCCCGAGCACCTCGCGCTCGCGCGGGGTCAGGCCCGCCAGGACGTCCTGCTTCCGGCTGCGACCGAGCAGCTGGGCGACGACCTCGGGGTCCAGGGCCGTACCGCCCCGGGCCACCCGCACCACCGCGTCCAGGAACTCCCGCACCTCGGCCACCCGGTCCTTGAGCAGATACCCCACCCCGGTGCTGGAACCGGCCAGCAGCTCGGTGGCGTACTGCTCCTCCACGTACTGGGACAGCACGAGCACACCTATCCCGGGATGGTCGCGGCGCAGCCGCACGGCCGCCCGTACCCCCTCGTCGGTGTGGGTCGGCGGCATCCTTACGTCCGCCACCACCACATCCGGCAGCGCCCCCTCGGCCGCCAAGTCCGCCACCGTCTTGATCAGGGCCTCTGCGTCCCCGACGCCCGCCACGACGTCATGCCCCCGGTCGGTCAGCAACCGGGTCAGGCCCTCACGCAGCAGCACTGAATCCTCGGCGATGACCACCCGCACCCTGTCTTCCACGACTCAGCAGCTCCCGCGTCCACTCGTTCATGCACTACCCGACTCAGCCAAGCATCCCAGTCTTGGCTCCCGGTGAAGGCAGAGCCGGGACAACGCGTCGCCGTACGGGGGGAGTTTTCGAGTACTGGAAGGTCGCATACCGCAAACGGGCGCCGCGCGCGCCGGGAGTTGCGAAGGGCCGGGCCATCCGGCCCGGCCCTTCCGTCGGCGGCTCCGCCCAGCCCCTACGGGCGCCAGGGCAGCTCGGCCGTGACCGTCGTCCCGCCGCCGGCGGGGGAGTCGACGACCAGCACCCCGTCCACGGCGTCCAGCCGCTCGGTCAGCCCCGCCAGCCCCGTCCCCTCCCGCGGCCCGGCCCCGCCCCGGCCGTCGTCGGCGACCTGGATCAGCAGCCGCTCCCCGGACTTCCACACGTCCACCGAGGCCGACCGGGCCAGCGCGTGCTTGCTGACGTTCTGCAGCAGCTCCGAGACCGTGAAGTACGCGATCCCCTCGATCGCCGCCGCGGGCCGGGCCGGCAGGTCCACGGCCACCCGTACCGGCACCGCGCACCGCGAGGCCACCGAGGACAGCGCCGCGTCCAGCCCCCGGTCGGTCAGCACGGCCGGGTGGATCCCGCGGGCCAGGTCGCGCAGCTCCTGGAGGGCGATCTTCACCTCGCCGTGGGCCTCGTCCACCATCCGGGCGGCGGCCTGCGGATCCTCGGTCAGCTTCTCCTTCGCCAGCCCCAGATCCATCGCCAGCGCCACCAGCCGGGCCTGCGCCCCGTCGTGCAGGTCCCGCTCGATGCGCCGCAGGTCGGCGGCCGCGGTGTCCACGACCACCCCGCGGTCGGACTCCAGCTCGCTGACGCGGGTGGCCAGGCTGGACGCCCCGAGCAGCCCGCCGACCATGACCCGGTCCACGGTGGTCAGGGCGCGGACCACCCACGGGGTGGCGAGGGTGGCGGCCAGCCCGACGAGGCAGGTGAGGACGATCATGGCCGGCGAGTCGAGGTAGAAGGTGTAGTCGTCGTTCTGGAAGAGCTGCAGACCCGGCTGGTCGGTGTAGGCCGGGAAGACCCAGAACCAGAGCGGGTACAGCAGGTACGCCCACCCGCACGCCCAGAGCGTCAGGGACAGGCAGAAGGAGAACACCGCCCACGGGAAGTGGATGACCGAGTACAGCGCGTGGCGCCAGGCGCTCCCGCTCTTGAGCAGCGCACCCATGGCGGCCAGCGGCCCGGCCTTCTTCGCCCGGATCGGCGCGGGGGCGGCGATGTCCGTCCCGAGCAGCGCGCGCACCCGGGCCCGCTCCACGTGCCCGAAGCCGCGGCCCATGGCGAGCACGCCGGCCAGGACCGGAACGCCGAGGAAGGTGACGAGCAGTCCGGCGCCGAGGCTCACGCCGGCGATGACGAGGGAGAAGTACAGCGTGCTCAGCGGCAGCCCGATCAGCAGGTACCCGAACTCCCGCCAGGTCCGCCCCGCGACCGGAGCCCGCAGCACCGCGCCGATCCCGCCGCCCGTGCCTGTGCCGTTGCCCATGATCCCGCCCCGCCCTTCCGGTCCTCCATGACACCCCCACCCTGCCGCCCCCGCCCACCCACAACCATGCGGCGGGTCGGCATCTCCACCGGGGGGTTAACCCCACCCCTCGGCCGCGCCACATTCAGCCCCGCCGGCGTTTGAGGCGACCCACCCACCCCGCCGGTATCCGACGCGGCGTCGCCACATTCAGCCCCGCCGGCGTTTGAGGCGCGGGGTCCGGGGCGGAGCCCTGGGAATCGGCGGCGCAGCGGAATCCGTACGGGACCCGGCCCATCCCCGCAGCCCCGCCGGCGAGGCGCACGGCGGAGCCCCGGGAAACGGCGGCGAGCCGGACACACGAACGGGACCCCCGCCCACCCTGGACAGGAGTCCCGCTCACCTACGAAACAAGGGGCCCGGGGGGCCTAGCCCCGGTCCCGCCACGGCAGCTCGGCCGTGACCACCGTCCCCGCCCCCGCGGGCGAGTCCACCACCAGCACCCCGTCCACCGCGCCCAACCGCTCCGCGAGCCCCGCCAGCCCACTCCCCCCGGAGGGACTCGCCCCGCCGCGCCCGTCGTCCGACACCCGGATCATCAGCCGCGCACCCGCCCGCCACACCTCCACCGTCGCGCCCCGCGCCCCCGGCCCCGCGTGCTTGCTCACGTTCTGCAGCAGCTCGGACACCACAAAGTACGCGATCCCCTCGATCGCCTCCGCCGGCCGCGCCCCCGGCGGATCCGCCGGCAGATCCACCACCACCTTCACCGGCACCACGCACCGCGCCGCCACCGACGACAGCGCCGCGTCCAGCCCCCGGTCCGTCAGCACCGCGGGGTGGATCCCCCGTGCGAGGTCCCGCAGCTCCTGCAGGGCCAGCTTGACCTCCCCGTGCGCCTCGTCGACCATCGCCGCCGCGCCCTCCGGGTCCTCCAGCAGCTTCTCCTTCGCCAGGCCCAGCCCCATCGCCAGCGCCACCAGCCGGGCCTGCGCCCCGTCGTGCAGGTCCCGCTCGATGCGCCGCAGGTCCGCCGCCGCCGTGTCGACCACCACGCCCCGGTCGGATTCCAGCTCCGCGATCCGCCGCTCCAGGTCGTCGGAGGGCGACAGCAGCCCCCGTACCATCGCCCGGTCCACGTTCGCCATCAGCCGCACCAGGTACGGCAGCACCGGCCACAGCACGAACAGGCCGGTCAGCGCTACCGTGAAGGTGAGTACTCCCCACGGCAACCGGATCAGCTGGTACAGCACCGTCCGCCAGCCGACCGGGTCCTTGATGCTCGTCCACAGCCAGGGGAAGAATCCGCCGGCCCGCTTCGGACCGGGGATCGGGGTCGGCTCGTCCACCCGTACGCCCAGCAGCCCGCGGGCGCGCGCCCGGTCCAGCCGTCCCAATTGCCGAGACAGATACAGACCGCACGCGAGCAGGGGAATTCCGACCGCGGTCACGGAAAGACCGCCGGCCGTGGAAACCATGACAACCGCGTAAACAAAACCGACGATCGCCAGCGGCAGGTTGCTCACGAGATAGGCGATCTCCTTCCACGTCACGCCGCTGAAGACGGCGCGTACGGGGGGAGGTCGATCGTTGTCGGGCACGGCATGGCTCATGGTCATGGGCCACACCCTGTCAAGTACGACCCGCTGATGCCATGGGGTGGCCGGGGTGCTGTGAACGGGGGATAACCCCACCCTGTGTGAGGCAGGCCCTAGACTCCCGTCCGTACCAGATCGTCGACAGTGACCGAGGAGCGAGGAACGGACGTGCCTGAACCAACGGTATCGACCGTAACCGTGCTCGCGGCGGACTACTTCCGGAGTTATTCGGTCGTCGGCCTGCTGGCCGCGCTCGGTGTGCTTTTCGTGGCCGTCGCCTTCGGCGCGGGCCGCCTGCTGCGGCCCGTCGTCCCGACCCCCGAGAAGCTGCTGACCTACGAATGCGGTGTGGACCCGGTCGGCGAGGGCTGGGCGCACACCCAGGTCCGCTACTACGTCTACGCGTTCCTCTACGTCATCTTCGCCGTCGACTCGATCTTCCTGTTCCCGTGGGCGACGGTGTTCGCCGCCGCCGGTTACGGCGCCACGACGCTGGTGGAGATGTTCATCTTCCTGGGCTTCCTGGCCGTCGGCCTGCTCTATGCGTACAAGAAGGGCGTCCTCGAATGGACGTGACACCGGCTGTGACGCCGACCGAGGGCGTGCTGCTCCCGGAGCCCAAGCGCCTCGGAGTCCTCTCCCGCCTGGCCCCGGAACCGATGAAGGTGGTCCTGAACTGGGGCCGCCGGTACAGCCTGTGGGTCTTCAACTTCGGCCTGGCCTGCTGCGCGATCGAGTTCATCGCCGCGTCCATGGCCCGGCACGACTTCATCCGGCTCGGCGTCATCCCCTTCGCACCGGGGCCGCGTCAGGCCGACCTGATGATCGTCTCGGGCACCGTCACGGACAAGATGGCCCCGGCGGTGAAGCGGCTCTACGAGCAGATGCCGGAGCCGAAGTACGTCATCTCCTTCGGCGCCTGCTCCAACTGCGGCGGCCCCTACTGGGACTCGTACTCGGTGACGAAGGGCGTCGACCAGATCATCCCGGTCGACGTCTACGTGCCGGGCTGCCCGCCGCGCCCCGAAGCCCTCCTCCAGGGCATCCTCAAACTGCAGGAGAAGATCGCCCGCGAGTCGCTGGCCGAGCGCTACGCGGCCGGGCCGTCCGTGTCCCAGCTGACGAGCGGCCTGGTCACGCCCCCTCCGGCACCCGCGCAGGGGGCCGGAGCGTGAACCTCTACGACTCCCTTCCCGACGCGGCGGCAACGGTCTTCGGCGCCGAGGCCGTCGCCGAGATCTCGTACGACGTCCTCACGGTGGACGTGCCCGTCGGCAGCTGGATCTCCGCCCTGGAGATCGCCCGGGACAAGCTGGGCTGCACGTACTTCGACTGGCTGAGCGCGGTGGACGAGCCCGGCACCGGCTTCCGGATCTGCGCGCACGTCGCGTCCCTGGAGAACCACCGGGTGCGCCGACTGCTGCTGCGCACGACCGTCCCGCACGGCGCCGCCTCCCTGCCGTCCGCGGTCGCCGTCTACGCGGGGGCGGAATGGCACGAGCGCGAGACGTTCGAGATGTTCGGGGTGACCTTCACCGACCACCCGCACCTCGTTCCCCTCCTCCTCCCGGAGAACTTCGAGGGCCACCCGCTGCGCAAGGACTTCGTCCTGGCCGCGCGCGTCGCCAAGGCCTGGCCCGGTGCCAAGGAGCCCGGCGAGGCGCACGACCCGGACGCGCCCAAGCGCCGCCAGATGCTCCCGCCGGGCGTACCGGACCCCAACGACTGGGGCCCGATGAAGGGCCAGCTCCCGCCGGCCCCGTCCCGCCCGGCCCGCACCCCGCGTGCGGCCGGCGCGGCGGGCGCCGCCGCGCGCACCCCGCGCGAGGGCGCCCCGGTCCGCCGCACCCGCTCGGTCACCGAGGGCTCGGCCACCCAGTCCCCGGCCGACGCGGCCACCGGGACGGGCGCGGAAGCCGCCCCCCGCCCGCCGCGCCGCACCCGCTCGGTGTCGGAGGGCTCGGCAAGCCAGTCGGCCCCGGCCGACGCCGCCACCGACACGGCTGCGGAGTCCACCCCCCGCCCGCCGCGCCGCACCCGCTCGGTCGCCGACGGCTCGGTGAGCCAGGCCCCGGCCCCGGCTCCGGACGCGGAGGAGGCGGCCGCCGCGCCGCGCCGCACTCGCTCGGCATCCGAGGGCTCCGCGAGCCAAGCTGCCGCAGGCGCCGCCCCGGACGCGGAGGAGGCGGCCGCCGCGCCGCGCCGCCCGGCACCGCGCAGCTCGGACGCCCCCTGGCACGACCCGAAGCCCGCCTTCGAGGAACCGGCTCCCGGGTCGGCTCCGAAGGCGGAGCCGGGGACCGGACCCGAGCCGGCCCCCAAGGCCGCACCCAAGGCAGAACCGGAAACCGGGCCCGCTGCGGGCGACGGGACCCGACCCACCACCGACCCCACCACCGACCCCGACAACGGAGGCGACGCGTGAACGACGTCCTCGACGTCGCCCTGCGGCTGATCGTCGTCTTCGCCGTCTTCCTGGTGCTCCCGCTCGTCGTCGGGCAGACCGAGCACAAGGTGATGGCCCACATGCAGGGCCGCCTCGGCCCCATGTACGCCGGCGGCTTCCACGGCTGGGCCCAGCTCGTCGCCGACGGGGTGAAGTTCGCGCAGAAGGAAGACATCGTCCCGGCGGGCGCCGACCGCCGGATCTTCCAGCTCGCCCCCGCCGTCGCGCTGCTGCCGTACCTCCTCGTCCTCCTGGTCATCCCCATCGGCCCGGGCGAGGGCGCCGTAGGCCAGCTCATCGACGCGGGCCTGTTCTTCGCGCTCGCCGTCATGGGCGTCGGAGTCCTCGGCTCCCTGATGGCCGGCTGGGCCTCGGCGAACAAGTTCTCCCTGCTCGGCGGCCTGCGCACCGCCGCGCAGCTGCTCGCCTACGAGCTCCCGATGCTGCTCGCGGCCGCCTCCGTCGCCATGGCGGCCGGTACGGTCTCGCTCCCCGGGATCGTCGAGGCCTTCGAGTGGTGGTGGCTGCCCTGGCAGATCGCCGGCGCGCTCGTCTTCTTCGTCGCCGGCCTCGCCGAACTGCAGCGGCCCCCCTTCGACATGCCCGTCGCCGACTCGGAGATCATCTTCGGCGCGTACACCGAGTACACCGGCCTGCGCTTCGCACTGTTCCTCCTCGCCGAGTACGCCGGCATCGTCGTCCTCTGCGCCCTGACCACCGTCCTCTTCCTCGGCGGCTGGCACGGCCCGTTCGGCGACGACCTCGGCTGGGTCTGGACCCTGCTCAAGATCGCGATCCTCGCCTTCGTCGTGATCTGGCTCCGCGTGAGCTACCCGCGCCTGCGCGAGGACCAGCTCCAGAAGCTCGCCTGGACCACACTCATCCCGCTCGCGCTCGCCCAGATCGCGCTCACCGGCATCGTGAAGGTGGCGATCCAGTAATGCCCATCCCCGGATCCGGCCTGGCCAAGGGCCTGGCCGTCACGCTGCGCACGATGACGAAGCGCTCGCACACGGCCCAGTACCCCGAGGTCCAGCCCGAACTGCCGCCCCGCTCCCGCGGGGTCATCGGTCTGTTCGAGGAGAACTGCACCGTCTGCATGCTCTGCGCCCGTGAGTGCCCCGACTGGTGCATCTACATCGACTCCCACAAGGAGACGGTCCCGGCGTCCACCCCCGGTGGCCGCGAGCGCAGCCGCAACGTCCTCGACCGCTTCGCCATCGACTTCTCCCTCTGCATGTACTGCGGTATCTGCATCGAGGTGTGCCCCTTCGACGCCCTCTTCTGGTCGCCGGAGTTCGAGTACGCGGAGACCGACATCCACGAGCTGACCCACGAGCGCGACAAGCTCCGCGAGTGGATGTGGACCGTCCCGGCGCCGCCCGCGCTGGACCCGGCGGCCGAGGAGCCCAAGGAGATCGCCGCCGCCCGCAAGGCGGTGGAGAAGGCCGAAGCCGCAGCCGCGGCGGCAGCCGCCGCCGAAGCCGCAGCAGCCGAAGCCGCCGCCCAGGCGGCCGAGACCGAACCGCCGACCGAACCGACCCCGGAGGGAGACGCGTGAGCCCCGCCGCCACCCTGGCCGAAGCCGCCACCACCACCGGGCCCGGCTTCCTCTCCCCGGCCGGCGTCGAGATCGCCTTCCTCCTCGTCGGACTCGCCACCCTCGGCGCGGCCCTCGTCACGGTCACCACCAAGCAGCTGGTGCACGCCGCCCTGTGGCTGGTCGTCGCGCTCGGCGGCATCGCCGTCGAGTACCTGCTGCTGACCGCCGAGTTCATCGCCTGGGTCCAGGTCCTCATCTACCTCGGCTCCGTGGTCGTCCTCCTCCTCTTCGGGCTGATGCTCACCAAGGCCCCCATCGGCCGCTCCCCGGACGCCGACTCCGGCAACCGCTGGATCGCGCTCGGCGTCGCCGTCGTCGCGGCCGTGTCGCTGGTCTGGGTGGTCGTCGACGCCTTCCGCACCACCTGGATCGACCTCGACGGACCGGCCCAGGGCTCCACCAAGGTCTCCGGCGAGATCCTCTTCCAGCACTGGGTGCTGCCGTTCGAGGCGCTCTCCGTCCTCCTCCTCGCAGCCCTGATCGGCGCCATCGTGCTGTCCCGCAGGAACGAACCCACCGACGCCACCGACGCCAGCGACAAGGGGCAGCGCTGATGCACCTCGCCTACCCCGCCGTACTCGCGGCGCTCCTCTTCTGCACGGGCCTGTACGGGGTACTCGCCCGCCGCAACGCCATCCTGGTCCTGATGTCCGTCGAGCTGATGCTCAACGCCGTCAACCTCAACCTGGTGGCCTTCGACGTCTGGCTGCGCGACGCCCTGCACGCCGGCCAGGCCCTCACCCTCTTCACCATCGCGATCGCCGCCGCCGAGATCGGCATCGGCCTCGCGATCGTGCTGATGGTGTACCGCAACCGGGGCACCTCCGACGTCGACCGGCTGCGCGACACCGCCGAAGGCCACGAGCCCGCCGCGAACAACCAGAGCGAGGTCACCGCGTGAGCACCACGACCCTCGCCGCCCTCGTCCCGCTGCTCCCCTTCCTGGGCGCGGTGGCGGGACTGCTGCTCGGCCGCACCGCCCCCGGGTTCGTCCGGCCGCTCGCGATCCTGCCGACGCTCGGGGCCGCCGTACTGGCCGTACTCGTCGCCCTCCGCCAGGGCGGCGGCGAGACGATCTATGCCGCGACCGAGCTGACCCCGACCGGCTCGGTGCCGATCGACCTGTCGCTCTACATCGACGGCTTCGCCGCGCTGGTCGCCGTCCTGGTCGGGGTGGTCGCCACCTGCGTACAGGTCTACTCGACGGCGTACCTCCGTGAGGACCCGCGCTACCCGTCGTATGCCGCTCTCGTCTCACTGTTCACCTCCGCCATGCTGCTCGTCGTCTACTCCGGCGACCTGATGGTGCTGCTGGTCGGCTGGGAGGTCATGGGCATCTGCTCGTACTTCCTGGTCGGCCACTACTGGGAGACCGAAGCGGCCCGCTCCGCCTCCCTGAAGGCCTTCCTCGTCACCAAGCTCGGCGACGTCCCCTTCCTGATCGGCCTGTTCGCGCTCGCGGCCGACGCCGGTTCCTTCGAGATCCCGAAGATCCTGGGCACCGTCGCCGCGGGCGGACTCGACCACCCGACCCTGATCGCGCTGCTCCTGCTCGCCGGTGTCGCGGGCAAATCCGCGCAGTTCCCCCTGCACACCTGGCTCCCCGACGCCATGGCGGGCCCCACCCCGGTCTCGGCGCTCATCCACGCCGCGACGATGGTCGCCGCCGGTGTCTACTTCATCGCCCGCCTCCTGCCCGTCTTCGCGTCCTCCTGGGCCGCGCTGGTGGTCATGGCCGTGATGGCGGCCGTCACGATGGTCGGCTCCGGCCTGGCCGCCATCGCCCAGGACGACATCAAGCGGGTGCTCGCGTACTCCACGATCGGTCAGCTCGGCTACATGGTCGGCGCCCTGGCCGTCGGCGACCGCGGCGCCGCCGTGTTCCACCTCCTGTCCCACGGCGCCTTCAAGGCGCTCCTCTTCCTCGGCGCCGGCGTGATCATCCACGCCGCCGGTACGAACTCCCTGGGCGTCATGTCCCGGATGGACGGCCTGGCCAAGCGCATCCCCGACGCCTTCTGGACGATGACGATCGCGCTGCTCGCGCTCGCCGCCGTGCCGCCCTTCGCCGGCTTCTTCTCCAAGGAAGCCGTCCTCGTCGCCGCCGAGCACACCGCGACCGGCCACTCGGAGTTCGCGCCCAGCGCCGCCGGCTGGCTGGTGCTCGTCGCCGGTCTGCTGACCGCGCTGCTCACCGCCGCCTACGCCACCCGGCTGTGGCTGATGGCCTTCCGCGGCCGGGGCGCCGCCGCCCCCGACCACGGCAAGGAGCCCCTCGCCATGACCGGCGTGCTGTGGCTGCTGGCGATCCCGTCGATCGGCTTCGGCCTCGCGGCCGGCCCCCTCTCCGACTGGTTCGACGGCGGGGAACTCACCCCGACCCTCGTCACCTCCGTCCTCGGCACGGGTGCCGCGGCCATCGGCGCGATGCTCACCTACGCCCTCTGGCAGCGCGCCTCGGCGAAGGCCGCCCTCGCGACCGCCGCCGGCACCGGAGCCGGTGCCGCAGCCGGTGCCGGAGTACCCGCAACCGTCGCAGTCGCCGCCGCCGAATCCGCCGCGGAAGCCCCGGAGGTGGCCGAGGTGACCCACGATCACCCCGCCGTCCCGGCCGGCCCCGCCGCCGACCCCGGCAAGGCGTTCCTCGGCCCGCTGCACCGCCACGCGGCCGTCGGTTTCCACCTCGACGCCGTCTACGACCGGCTGTTCGTCCGGCCCGTCCGGGCCGCCGCGAGCCTCGTCCGCTTCCTCGACCGCGAGGTCGTGGACACATACGTCCGCGGCGCGGGCACCGGCACCCAGCTGCTCGGCAGCCTCGTACGCCGCGCCCAGACCGGCAACGTGCAGAGCTACCTGAGCGCCCTGCTCGCCGGCGCCGTGGTCCTGGCGATCGCCACCGCCGTCCTCGCCAACGTCAACGCCGGATCGTGAGCCGTGAGTCAGCCGTGATTGATATCAGCCCGTCCGTGATGCAGTTCCTTCTGGCGTTCATCGTGGCCGCACCGCTCCTCGGCTCCGCCGCGGCGCTCCTGCCGGCCCCGCCCGGCCTCAAGGGCAAGAGCCCCGAGCAGGCCGTGCTCCGCCACGGCGTGACCGTGACCAGCGTGATCCTCGCCGCGGCCGTCGCCCTCACCCTGGGCTTCGACCACGACGCCCCGTCCCGCATCCAGGCGACGACGGACATCAGCTGGATCCAGGCGCTGAACGTCCGGATCCACCTCGGCGTCGACGGCATCTCGCTCCCCCTCCTCCTGATGACCGCGCTGCTGTTCTTCCTCTGCGCGCTCTACAGCTACTTCAAGCTGCCCGCGGGCCCCTCCCCGAAGGCCTTCGTCGCCCTGCTCCTGGTCCTGGAGTCCGGCACCCTCGCGACCTTCGCCGTCCTCGACCTGCTGCTCTTCTTCCTCGCCTTCGAGATGGTCCTCATCCCGATGTACTTCCTCATCGCCCGCTGGGGCGGTGCTCAGCGGCAGGCCGCCGCCTGGAAGTTCATCCTCTACACGCTCCTCGGCTCCGTCGTCATGCTGCTCGGTCTGCTCCTGATCGGACTGAACAGCGGCACTTTCGACATGGTGACACTGGCCTCTGACAACGGCCGCGAACTGTCCCACACCACCCAGCTCCTGGCCGTTCTCGCCATCGGCATCGGCCTCGCCGTGAAGACCCCGATGTGGCCCCTGCACAGCTGGCTGCCGGACGCCCACACCGCCGCGCCCACCGTCGGATCCGTCCTGCTGGCCGGCGTCCTGCTCAAGATGGGCACGTACGGGTTCGTCCGCATCCTGCTGCCCATCACCCCCGACGGCATGGCCACCTTCGCCCCCTACCTGGGCGCCTTCGCGGCAGTCGGCATCGTCTACGGATCGCTCGCCTGCCTCGCCCTGGCCCGCAAGGGGAACAAGGGCGACCTCAAGCGCCTGATCGCCTACTCCTCCGTCGGCCACATGGGCTTCGTCCTCCTCGGCATCGCGAGCATGACCCCCACCGGCGTCAACGGCGCGCTCTTCGCCAACATCGCCCACGGCCTGATCACCGGCCTCCTCTTCTTCCTGGTCGGCGCCCTCAAGGACCGCTACGGCACCGCCGACCTGGACACCCTCGCCGGAGCCACCGGCGCCGCCCTCTACGGCCGCGCCCCCCGCCTCGGCGCACTCCTCGCCTTCGCCGCCGTCGCCTCCCTGGGCCTGCCGGGCCTCGCCGGCTTCTGGGGCGAGATGCTGGCCCTCTTCGGCGCCTTCGACCCCGCCGAGGGCCTCTCCCGCCCCGCGTTCCTCACCTACGTGGCCGTCGGCGCGTTCGGCACCCTGCTCACCGCCGCGTACCTCCTGATCGTCGTACGGCGCGTCTGCATGGGAGACCCGAAAGCCGGTCCCGAGCTCGCCGTCGCCGACATCCAGCGCTACGAGTTCGCCGCCTGGACCCCGCTCGTCGCCCTCACCGTCCTCGCCGGCCTGTGGCCCGCGGTCCTCCTCGGCCTCACCGACCCGGCCGTCCAGAAGCTCCTCGCAGGAGGCAATTCATGACGGCCATGACGGCCCTGACGGTCCTCTCCGCCGAGGCCCCGAGCCTGGTCCAGTCCGTCGACTGGCTCGCCATCGCACCCGTGGTGATCACCGCCGCCGTCGGCCTGGTCGTCCTCGTCGCCGACCTGTTCCTCACCGAACGCCACAAGCCGGTCCTCGGCTGGATCTCGGTCGCCGGCCTCGCCGCCGCGACCGCCACCCTGCTGCCGCTGCGCGCCGGTGACCGCGCCACCTTCTGCCTCACCGGCGACCCCGCGGCCTGCAGCTACGTCGCAGACCACTTCACGCTCGTCATCCAGTTCCTGGTGCTGGCCGGCGCACTGGTCACCGCCCTGGTGTCGGTCACCGCCGTCCACGACACCCGCATGCCGGCCGGCGAGTACTGGTTCCTGCTGCTCTCCTCCGCCTCCGGAGCGGCCCTGCTGCCCGCCTCCCGCGACCTCGCCACCCTGATCGTCGCGCTGGAAGTCGCCTCGCTGCCCGCCTTCGCCCTCGTCGGCATGCGCCGCGGCGACCGGCTCTCCTCCGAGGCCGCCCTGAAGTTCTTCCTGTCCTCCGTCACCGCCACCGCCGTGTCGCTGATGGGCGTCAGCTTCGTCTACGCCGCCACCGGCTCCCTGCACCTCACCCAGGTCGCCGACCGCCTCGAAGACGTCCCCGGGCAGCTCGACACCCTCGCCATCGCCGGCGTCGTCCTCACCCTCGTCGGCTTCGCCTTCAAGACCGCGGCCGTCCCCTTCCACTTCTGGGTCCCCGACACCTACGTCGGAGCCCCCCTGCCCATCGCCGGCTACCTCTCGGTGATCGGCAAGGCCGTCGGCTTCACCGGCCTCATCCTCGTCACGGTGATCGCCTTCCCGGCGTACTCCGACGTCTGGGGCCCGGCCCTGGCCGTCCTCGCCGCCCTCACCATGACCCTGGGCAACGCCGCCGCCCTGCGGCAGTCCCCGGACCGCCCCAACAGTGCCGTACGGCTGCTCGCCTGGTCCTCGGTCGGCCAGGCCGGATACCTGCTGGTCCCGATCGCCGCGGCCGCGTACTCCGGGCGCGACCAGATCGGCTCCACCGTCGCCTACGCCCTCATGTACGCCGCCGTGAACCTCGGCGCCTTTGCCGTGGCCGCCCTGGTCGCCCGTACCAAGCCGCTCCACCGGATCAGCGACTACCGCGGGCTCTACGCCGAGCGCCCGCTGGCCGCCCTCTCCCTCGGCTTCTTCCTGCTCTGCCTGGCGGGACTGCCGCCGGGCATCATCGGGCTCTTCGCCAAGGTCACCGTCTTCCGGTCCGCGGTCGACGCGGGCCTGGGCTGGCTGGCCGTGGTCATGGCGATCAACGTCGTCATCGCCCTGTACTACTACCTGCGCTGGACGGCCCTGCTCTTCCGCACCCCCGAGGGCGCGCAGACCCGTACGCGCGCCCCCTGGCCGGTGGCGGCGGCCATCGTCGTCACGGCGATCACGGCGCTCGTCGTCTCGGCCGCCCCGGAGCTCATCCTGCGCGTCACCTCGGGCAGCCTCTTCGCCCAGTAACGGGCGCTTGTAATCCGTACGGAGCAACGCCCGCCGCGTCCCCGCCGCCCCCCGCGCAGGGGCGGCGGCGGGCGGCCGCCCCTGCGCGCCCTGGGAACCAGACGCCCTCACCTCGCGTTGACCAGGAAGGGAGGGTCCACTGGACCGTAGACCCTCAAATCCATGACGGGCTCCCCTGCCGCACCACTTGGAGGGCGTACCGTGCACCGCCGGCACAACGGGCTGAAGACCGCCGTACTCCTCGGCGGGCTGTCCGCACTCATCATCCTCATCGGAAGCTTCTTCGGACGGGGCGGCCTGATCATCGCCGTCCTCGTCGCCCTCGGGACCAACGCCTACGCGTACTGGAACAGCGACAAGCTGGCTCTACGCGCGATGCGCGCCCGCCCCGTGAGCGAGTTCGAGGCTCCCCAGCTCTACCGCATGGTGCGCGAGCTCTCCACGTCCGCGCGCCAGCCCATGCCACGCCTGTACATCTCACCCACCGAGGCCCCCAACGCCTTCGCCACCGGCCGCAACCCGCGCAACGCCGCGGTCTGCTGCACCGAGGGCATCCTGCGCATCCTCGACGAGCGCGAGCTGCGCGGGGTCATCGGCCACGAGCTCAGCCACGTCTACAACCGCGACATCCTGATCTCCTCGGTCGCCGGCGCCCTCGCCTCGGTGATCATGTTCCTGGTCAACTTCGCCTGGCTGATCCCGATCGGCCGCTCGAACGACGACGAGGGCCCCGGCCTCCTCGGCATGCTGCTGATCATGATCCTGGGCCCGCTGGCCGCCTCCGTGATCCAGCTGGCCATCAGCCGCTCGCGCGAGTACGAGGCCGACGCCTCCGGCGCCCAGCTCACCGGCGACCCGCTCGCCCTGGCCAGCGCCCTGCGCAAGCTCGACGCGGGCACCAAACAGCTCCCGCTGCCCCCGGAGCCTCGGCTGGAAGCGGCGAGCCACATGATGATCGCCAACCCGTTCCGCCCAGGTGCGGGCCTTTCTAAGATGTTCTCCACACACCCTCCGATGGCCGAGCGCATCGCCCGGCTCGAACAGATGGCAGGCCGCCGCCGATGAAGACAATCCTCAACATCATTTGGCTCATCCTCAGCGGCATCTGGCTGTTCCTGGGCTACCTCCTCGCGGGTGTGCTGCTCTGCATCACGATCATCGGCATCCCGTTCGGCATCGCCGCCTTCCGCATCGCGGTCTACGCCCTGTGGCCCTTCGGCTACACCACGGTCGAGCGCCACGACGCGGGCGCCCCGTCCTGCATCGGCAACGTCCTGTGGCTGGTGCTGGCCGGCTGGTGGCTGGCCCTCGGCCACATCGTCACGGGCATCGCCCTCTGCGTCACGATCATCGGCATCCCGTTCGGCATCGCCAACTTCAAGATGGTCCCGCTCTCCCTGCTCCCGCTGGGCCGCGAGATCGTCCCGACGGACGCGCCCTTCGCCTCGCGCTGACGCAGCCCACGGCGTCGTGAACGCCGCAGCACACCCGCCCGCAGGCCGACCGGATCGGCCTGCGGGCGGAGTTGTCCACAGGCCTGGGCGACTGTCGGTGGGGTGCGTCACCATGAACGCATGAACGAGACCGAGCAGTTGCTGGAGCAAGTAGCCGTGCGGGCACGCAACTCCGCGCAGGGGCACGGAAAGCCCCTGCCCGCCGTCCTGGGCGCACAGGAGATCACCCGGGCCGAGGGCATACTCGGCTTCGCCCTGCCGCCCCTGCTCGCCGCGCTGTACACCCGCGTCGGCGACGGCGGATTCGGCCCGGAGTGCGGACTGCTGTCACTGCACGACTCCGTCCGTGCCTACCGGGCGGGCCGCTCGTCGGCCTGGCGCTGGCCCGAGGGCGTGCTGCCGATAGCCGACTTCGGCTGCTCCATGTCCGTCTGCGTCGACTGCCGCTCCGACACCGCCCAGGTCCTGCTCTTCGACCCCGGCCTCGGGGAGCCGGAGCTCGCCTGGTCCATCGACACCCCCAGCCTCGCGGCCTGGCTGCACGGCTGGCTCGACGGCACCGCCTGGTACTGCGACGGGTCCCCGGCGGGGGAGGAGTACGACCTGGAGCTGGCGCCCTGGGACGGATTCAGATCCCGGATCTGAGCCGCCCCCGCACCCCGTGGACCAGTACGCCCACCACCAGCACCGCCGCCCCCCACGCCGCGGACGCGAGGGGCAGCGCACACGCCAGCACCACACAGCCGGACAGCCCGACCACTGCCACGGCCCGACCCTTGACAGCTGAATCGAGAGTCCACGCGGAGGCGTTCGCGATCGCGTAGTAGACGAGCACTCCGAAGGAGGAGAAACCGATCGCGCCCCGCAGATCGGCGGTGGCCGCCAGCACCGCCACGACCGCACCCACTGCCAGCTCCGCATGGTGCGGCACCTGATGCCGAGGATGTACGGCCGCCAGGGCGCGCGGCAGATGGCCGTCCCGGGCCATCGCCAGGACCGTCCTCGAAACACCGAGCACGAGCGCCAGCAACGAGCCCAGCGCGGCCAGGGCCGCGCCCACCCGGACCACCGGGGCCAGTCCGGGCCAACCGGCCGCCCGCACCGCATCGGCGAGCGGCGCCGGCGACTGCGCCAGCCCCTCCACACCGAGCACCGACAGCGCCGCCACCGCCACCGCGGCGTACACCAGCAGCGCGATCCCCAGCGCGATCGGCACCGCCCGTGGGATCGTCCGTTCCGGATCGCGCACCTCCTCGCCCAGGGTGGTGATCCGGGCGTAGCCCGCGAAGGCGAAGAACAGCAGACCCGCGCCCTGCAACAGCCCGAGGACGCCCCGGTCGGACCCGCTCAGCCGCCCCGGGTCGGCCGCCTCGGAGGACAGACACACCACGACCACCCCGGCCAGCACCGCCAGCACCACCGCCACGATCAGCCGGGCGATACGGGCCGACTTCTGCACGCCGCCGTAGCTCGCGGCGGTCAGCGCCACCACCGCCGCGACGGCCACGGCGTGCTGCCGCCCCGGCCACAGGTACGCCCCCACCGTGAGGGCCATCGCCGCGCAGGACGCCGTCTTGCCGATCACGAACCCCCAGCCGGCCAGATACCCCCAGAAGGGCCCGAGCCGCTCCCGCCCGTAGACGTACGTGCCGCCGGACGCCGGGTACCGGGCGGCCAGCCGCGCCGAGGAGTGCGCGTTGCAGTAGGCCACCAGACCCGCCACGCCCAGAGCGGCGAGCAGAGCGCCACCCGCCGCCCGCGCCGCGGGAGCCAGCGCGGCGAAGATACCGGCGCCCACCATCGCGCCGAGTCCGACGGCGACGGCGTCGGACACCCCCAGGGTGCGCTTCAACTCGTTTTCCACGGGCGGAGGGTAACCCCGCTAGATGACGCCCTCCCGGCCGGTCAGTGGCGTCCGCGTGCGCTCCCAGCCCTCCAGGGCGGTCAGACAGGCATGGTCCAGGTGGCGCAGCCCGCTCAGATCCAGCCGCACCGGCTGCCCGTGCGGCAGCGCGTCCAAGGCGTCGAGCAGCTTGGGAAGCCGCAGGAAACTGGCGTTCCCCAGGACCTGCACACACAGCTCCTCGTCCTCCCACACCTCCTCGATGTGCACGTGGGAGGTCTCCCAGGCCGCCTTGGCGACAGCGAGCCCCAGCCCGATCAGCACGCCCTCGAAGAGATTGGTGACCACGATCGCCGAGGCCGTGACCACCAGCACCACCGCCTCGCCCCGGTGCGTCCGCCACAACGCGGCCACCGCCCTGGCCGGCAGCAGCTTCCAGCCCGCGTGCAGCAGCACCCCGGCCAGCGCCGCCAGCGGCACACTCTCCAGGAGCTGGGGGAACGCCACGGCGAAGAGCAGCAGCCAGCCGCCATGCAGCACCCTGGCCGCGCGGGTCCGCGCCCCGGCCTCCACATTGGCGGCGCTGCGCACGATGACCGCGGTCATCGGCAGCGCGCCGAGCAGCCCGCACACGCTGTTGCCCACACCCTGGGCGATGAGCTCCTTGTCGTACTCGGTCCGCGGCCCGTCGTGCATACGGTCCACGGCCGCGGCGCTGAACAGCGTCTCGGCGGAGGCGATCAGTGCCAGCGCGACCACGGTGCCGACCGCGCCGACCGAGGCCAGGACCTCGAAGTCCCCCCAGCCGGGCGGGGACACGGCTGCCAGTACGCCCGTCACCCGCACCTTCTCGACGGGCAGCCGCAGCAGGATGGCCGCGGCGGTGGCGGCGGCCACCCCGACGAGCGCCCCGGGCACGATCCGCAGCCGGGCGGGCACCCGGCGCCAGGCGACCATGGCGGCGATCGTCCCGACCCCGAGCAGTACGGCGGCCAAGTCGGCCTGCGCGCCCAGCTCGTGCACCCCGCGCAGCTTCGCCAGGGTCTGCCCCGGCGCCTCCACACCGCCCAGGGCATACAGCTGCCCGGAGATCAGCACCAGCCCGATCCCGGCCAGCATCCCGTGCACGACGGCGACGGAGATCGCCCGGAACCACCGCCCGAGCCGCAGCATCCCCATGCCCAGCTGCGCCACCCCGGCGGCCAGCACCAGCACCCCGAGCGCGGGAAGCCCGTAGGCCTGCACCGCCTCGTAGACGAGGACGGTGAGACCGGCCGCGGGCCCGCTCACCTGCAGGGAGCTCCCTCGGAACCATCCGGTGACCAGCCCGCCGACCACCCCGGTGACGATCCCCAGCTCGGCCGGCACCCCGGAGGCGACCGCCACCCCGACGCACAGGGGTAGAGCGACCAGCGCGACGACCACGGATGCCCCGAAGTCATCACGGAACGTGCCGGCCCCAGCCATGCGAGAACCCCCTGCCACGCGGTGATGTGATGCCATCCAGCGTGGTGGGCGTACTCATCGTGTCCCAAGTGCCCACAGGAGTCCGCGGTGGCGCGTGCGCCGCACACGCCCCGCACACACCCCCTTCACGACCGCCGCGGCCCGGCGGTCGGTGAAGACCGCCGGGCCGGCGTGGGGCAGGTCGCGGAACAGGGTCAGCGGTAGTTCACGAACTGGATCGCGAAGTCCAGGTCCTTGCCCTTGAGCAGCGCCTGGACCTCCTGGAGGTCGTCACGGCTCTTGGAGCTGACGCGCAGCTCCTCGCCCTGGACCTGGGCCTTGACGCCCTTGGGACCCTCGTCCCGGATGATCTTCGCGACCTTCTTGGCGTTCTCCTGGGAGATGCCCTCCTCGATCGTGGCGAAGATCTTGTACTCCTTGCCGGACAGCTGCGGCTCCCCGGCGTCCAGCGCCTTCAGCGAGATCCCGCGCTTGACCAGCTTGGTCTCGAAGACGTCGAGGACGGCCTTCACGCGCTCCTCGGAGTTCGCCTCCATGAGGATCTTCTCGCCGGACCAGGCGATGGTGGCGCCGGTGCCCTTGAAGTCGTAACGCTGCGAGAGCTCCTTGGCGGCCTGGTTGAGGGCGTTGTCGACCTCCTGCCGCTCGACCTTCGAGACGATGTCGAAACTGGAGTCGGCCATGTGCTGTGGCTCCTTGAAGTCGGTTGTGATCACCCCGGAGGGCGGGGCCGGACATGCCCGGCCCGCTCGGCAAAGCCTAGCCACCGCGCCCACCCGCGGTGCTGATCAATCCGGTGGTGAAGCACCCCCGGTCATCAGGTATCGTTTACGTCGTTGCCAGGGAGCGCCGCCGCAAGGCGGAAAAAATGGCAGCAACTCTTGGCGGTGTGCCCGAGTGGCCAAAGGGAGCAGACTGTAAATCTGCCGGCTCAGCCTACCCAGGTTCGAACCCTGGCGCCGCCACGCGAGTGGAACCCCCGTTCATCTGTGGAATCACAGTGAGCGGGGGTTCTTTCGTATCCCGGGTTGCTCCGGTCAGATGAACTACTCACCTGACTGGGCCACAGCCCCGGCCCTGCCAGCGCCACAGCGAGGCCGTGGCCAGGTCGGATGGGCGGCGCGTGACGCACGCACCCCTCCCATCGCATCCCGCGGCAGCCCTCGGCGCCGGCGGGTAAGGAAGCCATGAACCTGAACCATCAGCCGGCGACGATTCAACGGCCCCGGGGGCGCTCCCGGGTTCTGCTCGCCTCCATCGCCGCCGCGGCGGCCCTCACCGGCCAGCTGATCGCGCTGGCGCCGGCCGCATCCGCGGACGGGCCCAAGCCGACGGGCCACCACGACGTGAAGCCCGTCGAGGGCAACAAGCACGGGCTCTCGGAGCACGACAAGCACAAGAAGCACTCGCCCCTGGTCGTGCACGGCCTGCGGCAGTTCACCTCGGACAACACCTTCACCCCGCCGCCGGGCGTCACCTCGGTGTTCGTCCAGGCGTGGGGCGCCGGCGGTGGCGGCGGCGGTGGCGGCGGGTCCGCGCGCAACAACGGTGGCGGCGGCAACCCGAACAACCCCAACAACTCGAACAACCCGACCGGTGGGGCCGACGGAGCCGCGGACACGGACGCAGCCGCGGCCGCGCGGAACGTCGGTGGCCACGGCGGTGGCGGCGGTGGCGGCGGCTTCACCTGGTGCGTCATCCCGGTCACCCCGCTGACGGACTACGGAGTGGACGTCGGCACCGGAGGCGCCAACGGCCTCGGCGGCGCGCCGGGCGCCAACGGCACCGCCGGCACCGCGGGCACCACCACGTCGCTGACCGTGGCGTCGAGCAACACCGTGCTCCTCACCGCCACCGGCGGCGGGGGCGGCGGTGGCGGCGGCGCCGCGGACCGCGGTCCCGGCGAGCCCGGCACGCCCGGCCTGGGCGGCACCGGAACGTGCTCCTCGGGCGGCGTCAACCACGACGGTGACCCGGGCAACCCCGACGGCACCGGCGGCGGCACCGCGGACGGCATCGTCCAGCTCCCGGACGGCACGGCCGTGGGCGGCGACGGCGGCCGCGGCGGCGGCACCAACCGGGCCATCGGCAACTCCGGCTCCCGCGGCAAGGACGGCGGCGACGGCTACGTAGTCATCTACTGGTAGCCGCACCTCCGCACTGCCGCACCACAGCACCGACCGGAAGCCCGTCCCGCCCGCCACCACGGACGGGCGGGCTTCCCGCCGCCGGCCGCCGTCGCCCGACGGCGTACCGGCCACGGCCGCAACGTCGGCAGCCCCTGTTCGTTCACCAGGGGTGAAATGGACATCTGACACGCGCGGGAAGGTCGGCGGCGGGGTGCTCGCGGCCCTGCTCGGCGCAGGGATCCCGGCTCTGGTGGGAGCGGCTCTCCACACGGACGTGGGGGATCCCTACCAGGAGACCCGGCTGTACTTCGGCACCCAACGGGCCGACGGCCGCGACCCGGTGGAGGAACGCGAGTTCATGCGCTTCCTGGACCTGGAGATCACCCCCGCCTTCCCCGAGGGGCTGACCCTCCACGACGGGTACGGCCAGTGGCGCGGCCAGGACGGCAAGATCGTCCGCGAGACCTCGTACGAGGTGGTCCTGCTCTACCCGGAGAAGGAAGCCGACGAGCGCAGCACGCGCATCGAGCGGATCCGGCAGGCGTACGAGGACCGGTACCAGCAGGATTCCGTCGGCCGGTCCGACGACAAGGTCAGCGCCGGGTTCTGAACCGCCGGACCACCGGACCGCCGCGCTGCCGGGCCACCAGGTCGCCGGACTGCCGGGGCGTCGGCCTCAGTTGCCCGCCACGTCCTTCACGGCCACCTGGACCGGCGTCGAGCCGGAGACCAGCTCCAGCGTCAGGCCCGCCGTCGCCGGGGTCTCGATCAGCTCGGCCAGCACCGCCGCCACGTCGTCGCGCGGGACGGCCCCGCGGCCCGTCTGCGCCTCCAGACGGACCAGGCCCGTCCCGGCGTCGTCGATCAGCGAACCGGGGCGCAGGACGGTCCACTCCAGGCCCAGCCGGGTCCGTACGTGGTCATCGGCCTCGCCCTTGGCCCGCAGGTACGCGTCGAAGACCTCGTCACCGCCGTGGTGCGCGTCCGCACCCATCGAAGAGACCATCAGGAAGCGCCGCACGCGGGCCCGTTCGGCGGCATCGGCGAACAGCACCGCCGCGCCCCGGTCCACCGTGTCCTTCCGCCCGATTCCGCTGCCGGGGCCCGCACCGGCCGCGAACACCGCCACGTCCGCGCCCTGCAGAATCCCCGCCACATGCTCCACCGAGGCCGATTCCAGATCGCACAGCACCGGCTCGGCGCCCGCATGCCTCAGGTCGTCGCCCTGTGCCGGGTCGCGGACGATGCCCGCGACCTCGTACCCGCGCGCGGCGAGCAGGCGCTCCAGCCGCAGCGCGATCTGACCGTGTCCACCCGCGATGACGATGCGCATGACCCGACCGTACGACGAGCCGGGCGCCGACGCCCGCGAGCGGACGGCGAACTTCAGGGCCCCGCCTCCGTACGGCCCTGCCGGGGCAGGTCCAGGGCCACCGCGACGGCGGAGTCGCAGTACTCCCGTACGGCACTCGTACGGGCTACCACGCGCCCGCGGTGGATCACGATCCGGCTGTAGGCGAGGGACAGCACGCCCGCGATCCGGTCCCCGCGCACGGCGAGCAGCTCCGCCGGGAAACCGGCCTCCACCCGGACCTCCGGCAGGCCCATGGCCTCGCGGGCACAGCGGCTGACGGATTCGTACGCCTCGCCGGCCCGGAGCCCTCCCTGGGAGGCCAGCAGGTACGCGGCCTCCAGGGGATCCCCGCGGCCGACGGGGTTCCCGGCGTCCCGCAGCGCCCCGCTGCCGGCCGCGACGCGCACACCGGCGGCCCGCAGCAGCCGGACGGGGGCGGTGCGCAGGCCGCGGCGCTCCAGGGCCGCGCAGTCGCCCTGGGGCAGGCAGGTGACCCGTACGCCGGCCGCGGCCAGCTGATCGGCGGCGCGGGCGGCCGCGTCCAGCGGGAGCCGGGACAGGCCGCCGCACGGGCCGATGGCCACTCCGGGGCGCAGCCCGCCGGCCATCGCCGCGAGCCGGGCGAGACGGCCCGGGTCGTCACCGTCTGTGTGCAGATCCACGGGGCAGCCGTGCTCGGCGGCGAGTTCCAGGACGGCTTCGAGGAAGCCCGTCGGGTCCGGGTCCAGGTCGGGGCAGCCGCCGATCACGGAGGCGCCCATCTTGACCGCGTCCCGCAGCATGGCCAGCCCGTCCGCGCCGGCCGCCCCGGTCAGCAGCCGGGGTACGGCCACGGCGGTGAGGTCGGCGAGCCCGCGCAGGGAGCGGCGGGCCTGGAGCACGGCTTCCATGGGGCCGAGGCCGTGCACGTCGCCGATGCGGACGTGGGAGCGGACCGCGGTGGCGCCGTGCCCGAGCTGGAGCAGGGCGGCTTCGGTGGCCCGGCGCTGAACCTCGTCGGGGGCGTAGGAGACGGGCCCCTCGGCGTCGGCGGTCAGCGCGGTGTCCCCGTGGGCGTGCGGCTCGGCGGGGGCGGGCAGCAGCAGATAGCCGGTCAGGTCCACCCGGGCCGGCGCGGGGGAGGGGAGGCTGCCCGCGGTGCCGACGGCCTGGATCCGGCCGCCGCCGAGGCGTACGTCGACGGTGCGGCCGTCGGTGAGGCGCGCCCCCGCGAGCAGCAGGGTGGTGGCCTCGGCGGCGGCCGCGTTGCCGTTTCCGCCGCGGGGCGCTTGGAACGGCTGCGGCGGCTGGCTGTCGGACATCGCGCTCCTGCGGTGGCTCGGGCGGTTCCTGGAGCCGTGGCCCGCGGCCCAAGATCACGCAGCGTGCTCAGAGCCTAGGGCGCGGCGCACCCCGCTTCGCGGAAGAGCGCAATAGTCGTACCGGTGTGGTGCCACGCGCCGGGGCGCTCGCGCGTGCGCCCGAGGGGCTCCAGGGCTCCGACCGGCGGGCGCCGGAGTGTGAGCCCGCCCACATTTCGCCCGAGAAGTGGGGTGGAAGTGATCGGTGGGTTGATCGAGAGCGACTGGCGGACCCCCTCGGAGCCCTGTCCCCGCAAAGGATTTGGGCGATCGGCAGGCAACCGTGTAATGTCTTCATCGCTCGCCCCAATAGCTCAGTCGGTAGAGCGTCTCCATGGTAAGGAGAAGGTCTGCGGTTCGATTCCGCATTGGGGCTCTGGTGAGAGAGGTTCCCCACCCTCGGGTGGGGAGCTGATCACATCAAAGCGGCGTAGCTCAGTCGGTAGAGCAAGCGGCTCATAATCGCTGTGTCACCGGTTCAAGTCCGGTCGCCGCTACACACAGTAGCCGATTGCGGGGTCGGTCTCCCGATCGGCTACTCTTTTATGCGTTCATCCGTCCCATAGTCCGTCAAGGAGCACTCACGTGGCTGCCACCGACGTCCGCCCGAAGATCACGCTGGCCTGCGTGGAGTGCAAGGAGCGGAACTACATCACCAAGAAGAACCGGCGTAACAACCCGGACCGTCTTGAGATGAAGAAGCACTGCCCGCGCTGCAACTCGCACACCGCGCACCGCGAGACCCGCTGACCCTAGCGAAGTCTCGAATAACAGGCACCGTCATGAGGTCGTCCCCTTCATCGGGGGGCGGCCTTGTGTCGTTTCCGTGCCCGTTCCTGTCTTTCTTCTTGCGTCATTCGTGTCCCTTCAACAGGAGGTAGTGAGTCATGGCTCTCGACCAGTCCTTCGTGGGGCGGAGCTACCCGCCCACCGATCCGTACGAGGTCGGCCGGGAGAAGATCCGCGAATTCGCGGCCGCGGTGGGTGACACCAATCCCGTCTACAGCGATCCCGAAGCCGCGAAGTCGTACGGCTATCCCGATGTGATCGCTCCGCCGACTTTTGTGTTTGCGATCACTTTCAAGGCCGCCGGCCAGGTCGTCGAGGACCCGCAGCTGGGACTGGACTACAGCCGCGTCGTGCACGGTGACCAGAAGTTCGCGTACTCCCGGCCGGTGCGCGCCGGTGACCGGCTGTCAGTGGTCTCCACCATCGAGTCCGTGAAGTCGCTCGCGGGCAATGACGTCATCGACATCCGCGGTGAGGTCCACGACGAGACCGGCGAGCACGTGGTGACGGCGTGGACGAAGCTCGTCTCCCGCGCCCCCGAGGAGGCCTGACATGGCAGCGCAGATCCAGTACGCCGAGGTCGAGGTCGGCACCGAGCTGCCGGCGGCGTCCTTCCCCGTGACGCGCGCCACGCTCGTCCAGTACGCGGGCGCCTCGGGCGACTTCAACCCGATCCACTGGAACGAGAAGTTCGCCAAGGAGGTCGGACTGCCGGACGTGATCGCGCACGGCATGTTCACCATGGCCGAGGCGATCCGCGTGGTCACCGACTGGGTCGGCGACCCGGGCGCGGTGGTCGAGTACGGCGTCCGCTTCACCAGGCCTGTCGTGGTCCCCAACGACGACCAGGGCGGGCTGATCGAGGTCACCGCGAAGGTCGCCGCGAAGCTGGACGACAACCGCGTCCGGGTCGACCTGACGGCCATGAGCGCGGGCCAGAAGGTCCTGGGCATGTCCCGTGCGGTCGTCGAACTGGCCTGAGCCGACGGCTCGACGCGAAGCGCGGCGCAGAGCGGCGCAGTGCGGCGCAGCGAAGCGAAGCGCAGTGAAGCGGGAGGGGCGGGGGCGCCGGTGGCGCCTCCGCCCCTTTTTGCTGGGTGGGGGTGGGGGTGGGGGAGCCGGCTGGGTGGGGTCGAGGGGGGCGGGGCGGGGGCTGGGGTGGTCGGGAGCCTCTCGGTCGGTATCAGAGTGGCGTGTGGGGGTTTCCCGTCAGTCCGATCGTCTCCGGGTCGGGACGGTCCCTCAAGGGCGCTCCCTTCGGTCGCGTCACTGCGTGATGGCCTTCGGCCACCCTTGACCGACCGTCCCGCCCCGGAGGAACGAAGACTGCCGGGAAACCCCCAAAAGAACGGGCCGGGCGTTCCTTTCCAGGGACGGGCCCGTCAGAGATGCCCAGCCCGGTTCCGGCGGGGCATGTCCGGCAGGCGGGGTCATCGAGACCAGGGCCTGTGTCGGGGGAAGCGCGTCCAATCGCTACGCGCTCCTCATCTCTCAGCGTCCGACGGCCGTCTGGGGCTGGACATAGGCCGCCCACGAGCTCGGTCCGCCGCTCGACCTGCGTCCGATGACCGGCCGTGGCCGGACATAGGCCGCCCCAGATCGCTACGTGCTTCTCCATGACCGCGACCGACGGCTGACAGGGCTGAGGAGCGCTGCTGGGAGGGGCTGACCGCCGGGACTTCACCTATTCCGTAGTGGGGCCGGGTCAGTGCGAGCAGGACACCACAAAGCCGCTACCAAATAGGTGTAATTGGGGCAAACGGTCGGCCTTTCGGGGTGCCCACGTGCGCTGACC
Source organism: Streptomyces nojiriensis (assembly GCF_017639205.1). Classification (NCBI taxonomy): domain Bacteria; kingdom Bacillati; phylum Actinomycetota; class Actinomycetes; order Kitasatosporales; family Streptomycetaceae; genus Streptomyces; species Streptomyces nojiriensis. The sequence continues at coordinate 5,384,589 of NZ_CP071139.1, forward strand.
CGCACCCACTACGAAATAGCCGCTGTCGCAGGTCTTTTCGCCCCGGATGACCGTCGGACGCCTCCCGAGATGAGCGTCCAAGGGGCGTGGGCGGCCTATGGCCAGCCGCAGACGGTCGTCGGACGCGGGTCGAGCGCCGGACCGAGCTCGTGGGCGGCCTATGTCCAGCCCAGGGCGGGGTGGAGACGCTGAGAGATGAGGAGCGCGTAGCGATCTGGCGCGCCCCACCGACCCGGGCCCTGGTCCGGATGGGTCCCGTCTCAAGAACATGCTCGCCGGGACAGGGCTGGGCATCTCTGATCGCCCCGTCCTGATCCTTGAACGCCCGGCCCGTTCTTTTGGGGGTTTCCCGGCAGTCTTCGTTCCTCCGGGGCGGGACGGTCGGTCAAGGGTGGAGCGCAGCGACATCGCGAAGCGACGCGACGAAGGAGCGCCCTTGAGGGACCGGCCCGACCCGGAGACGATCGGACTGACGGGAAACCCCCACACGCCACTCTGATACCGACCGAGAGGCTCCCGCCCACCGAAGCCCCCGCCCCGCCCACCGAAGCCCCCACCTCCCGAAGCCCCGACCCACCCCACCCCTTGACTTAGTTAGTGATTGAGTACTAACTTTGTCTCATGGTCAGGATGAGCGCAGATGAGCGGCGTGAGAGCGTCATTCGGGCGGCGGTGCATGAGTTCGCGCGTGGAGGTTACTACGGGACCTCCACCGAGGCGATCGCCAAGCGGGTGGGGGTTTCGCAGCCGTATCTCTTCCGGCTCTTCCCCAGCAAGCAGGCGATCTTCCTGGCGGCTGCCGAGCGCTGCCTGATGGAGACGCGCGACCTCTTCGCCGCCGCAGCCGAAGGGCTGCAGGGGGAGGAGGCCACGCAGGCGATGGCGAACGCCTACACCCGGTTGATCGCTGAGGATCCCGACAAGCTCCAGATGCAGCTCCAGATGTACGTCAGCGTCGCCGCCGCCGAGGCGGCCGGCGACCGCGAGCTCGGCGAGCTCGTGCGCAAGGGCTGGATGGAGCTCTGGGACACGGTCAACGTGCCCTTCGGCGGGGACGTCGGTGAGGCCACGACCTTCATGGCGTACGGGATGCTGATCAACACTCTCGCCGCCATGGGCTTCCCTCCCGGGCACCGGGTCTGGGAGGGTCTCTACCCGTCGGCGGGTGCCAAGGGGCGTCTGGAGAAGTGACCGGTGCGCGAGATCTGCTCGCGCGCCTTTTCATGGCCATGAAAGTTAGTCAGCAATAACTAACAAATCGCAGGGGGAAACCGTGCACACGCAAGACACCACGGACACCAAGCTCCGCGGGCCCGCCGTCTGGGCCCTCGTCCTCACCGGCGTGGCCAGCTTCATGGCCGCACTCGACAACCTGGTCGTCACCACCGCCCTCCCCGCCATCCGCGAGGACCTCGGCGGCAAGCTGGAGGACCTGGAGTGGACGGTGAACGCGTACACGCTCACCTTCGCCGTCCTCCTGATGTTCGGCGCCGCCCTCGGGGACCGCTTCGGCCGCCGCCGGCTGTTCATCGTCGGCCTCACGGTCTTCACCGGCGCCTCCGCCGCGGCCGCCCTCTCGACCGGCATCGACGCGCTCATCGCCGCCCGCGCCGTGCAGGGCGTCGGCGCCGCGATCATGATGCCGCTCACGCTCACCCTGCTCACCGCCGCCGTTCCCGCCGCCCGCCGCGGCATGGCCCTCGGGATCTACGGCGCCGTCACCGGCCTCGCCGTCGCCAGCGGCCCCCTCATCGGCGGCAGCCTCACCGAGCACATCTCCTGGCAGTGGATCTTCTGGCTCAACGTGCCGATAGGCCTCGCCCTGATCCCGCTCGCCCGCCTGCGCCTCGCCGAGTCCACCGCCCCCGGCGCGCGCCTCGACATCCCCGGCACCCTGCTGATCAGCGGCGGCCTCTTCGGCATCGTCTACGCCCTGGTCAACGCCAACTCCGAGGGCTGGACCAGCGCCCCCGTCCTGACCGGCCTGATCGTCGGCTCCGCGCTCGTCGGCGGCTTCATCCACCACGGCTTCAACAACGCCAACCCCATGCTCCCCATGCGGCTCTTCCGCGACCGCGGCTTCCTCGGGATCAACCTGGCCAGCCTGCTGATGTTCCTCGGCATGTTCGGCTCGATCTTCCTGCTCAGCCAGTTCCTCCAGGGCGTCGCCGGCTACTCGCCCACCGAGGCCGGCCTGCGCATGCTCCCCTGGACCGGAATGCCGATGATCATCGCGCCGCTGGCCGGGATCCTCTCCGACCGCATCGGCGGCCGCCCCGTCGTCGCCGCCGGGCTCGCCTTCCAGGCCCTCGGCCTCGGCTGGTTCGCGGCGATCCTGAGCGCGGACGTCTCGTACGCGGCCCAGCTCCCGCCGCTGATCCTCAGCGGGATCGGCATGGCCCTCTACTTCGCCCCCGCGGCCAACGTCCTGATGTCCACCGTCGCCCCGGCCGACCAGGGCAAGGCCTCCGGCACCAACAACGCACTGCGCGAGGTCGGCGGAGCCCTCGGCGTCGCGGTCCTGGCCTCGGTCTTCTCCTCCCAGGGCGGCTACGAATCCCCGCAGGCCTTCACCGACGGCACCGTCCCCGCCCTGTGGATCGGCGCCGGCGCGGTCGCCCTCGCCGCCGGCCTGGCCCTGCTGGTGCCCCGTAAGGCCAAGGCCGCCCAGGCTCCCGCGAGCCGGACCGCCGCCGTCCCGGACAAGGTCCCCGCGGCCGGCTGACCCCACCCCACCCGCACACGGCCCCGACCGCCAAGGAGAGCCCGCCATGCCCGACATCCCCTGGTCCACGCCCACCCAGGCCGCCCCCGACGCCGAGGTCTACGTCATGGCCTCCCGCTTCGAGACCGCCACGCTCGCCGGCGCCGTCAAGTTCTTCCTCAAGGCGCCCGGCATCATCCTCCAGATCCGCAAGGCCCCCGGTGCCCACGGCGTCGCCCTGCGCGCCCGCGTCTTCAGCCGTACCTTCCTCACCCTCTCCGCCTGGCAGGACCGCGACGCGCTCTACCGCTTCGCCCGCAGCGAGCCCCACCGCTCCAGCTCCCGCGCCGCCAGCGCCTACATGAAGGAATCGGCGTTCACCTACTGGACCGTGCGGGCCGACGAGCTCCCCCTCACCTGGGCCGAGGCCGAACGCCGCCTCGCCGAGCAGAAGCCGGACCACTGACCCCGCCGGCAGGGGGGACGAGAGAGTACGGTCCGTGGCCACGCAGGGATGCGAGGGGCACGGACCGTACTCTTGTCCACGTGCAGGAACTCCACGATGCCCCCCTCGCCCCGCTGACCACCTTCCGTCTCGGTGGTCCCGCCGCCCGCTTGGTCACCGCGACCACCGACGCCGAGGTCGTCGCCACCGTGCGCGCCGCGGACGAGAGCGGAACCCCGCTCCTGATCATCGGCGGCGGCAGCAACCTGATCATCGGCGACCGGGGCTTCGACGGCACCGCCCTGCGCATCGCGACCACCGGCTTCACCCTCGACGGCACCACCCTGGAACTCGCCGCGGGCGAGAACTGGAGCGACGCCGTCGCCCGCACCGTCGAGGTCGGCCTCGCCGGTATCGAGTGCCTCGCGGGAATCCCCGGCTCGGCCGGCGCCACCCCGATCCAGAACGTGGGTGCGTACGGCCAGGAGGTCTGCGACACCATCACCGAGGTCGTCGCCTACGACCGCACCACCGGAGAAACGGTCACCCTGAGCGCCTCCGAGTGCGCCTTCCGGTACCGCAACAGCACCTTCAAGGACCAGCCCGACCGCTACGTCGTCCTGCGCGTGCGCTTCGCCCTGGAGGACGCCGGCGGCCTGTCCGCGCCGATCAAGTACCCCGAGACCGCCCGCGCCCTCGGCGTCGAGGCCGGCGACCGGGTCCCCGCCGCCACCGCCCGCGAGACGGTGCTGCGGCTGCGCGCCGGCAAGGGCATGGTCCTCGACCCCGCCGACCACGACACCTGGTCGGCCGGCTCCTTCTTCCACAACCCGATCCTGACGGACGAGGCCTACGCCGCCTTCCTCGCCCGCGCCCAGGACCGCCTCGGCCCCGCCACCGCCCCGCCCGCGTACCCCGCCGGCGACGGCCGTACGAAGACCAGCGCGGCCTGGCTGATCGACAAGGCCGGTTTCACCAAGGGCTACGGCACCGGCCCGGCGCGCATCTCCACCAAGCACACCCTCGCCCTCACCAACCGCGGCGAGGCCACCACCGAGGACCTCCTCACCCTGGCCCGCGAGGTCGTCGCGGGCGTCCACGCGGCCTTCGGCGTCACCCTGGTCAACGAACCGGTGACGGTCGGCGTCAGCATCTGAGGAGCCCCGGCCGCCCATGCTCTGTCCCCTGCACGGGGCCGGTACGGACCCCACCCGTCTCGTGGGGCGCACGCTCAGCCGAGTCGTCGCGTCCTGGCACATCAGCGACGGCGAACGCTCCGAGGCGCCCCTCGACGTCTGGCTGATCGACAGCATCGGCGACACCATCCGGATCACCACCGGATCCGACCAGTGCCTCATCGTCGAGTCCGCCACCCCGCACGCCGCGTACGACATGGGGGAGTGGGGCCGCATCGAGGTCGGCGAGGACCTCGGCGACCACCCCTTCCTGGAGCACCTCGGCGAGACCGTCGCCTCGGTCGCCGAGTTCGCCCTGCCCGAGCAGGGCCGCACCCATCTGGAGATCGGCTTCCTGGACGGCGGGCGGGTACGCGCCGACTGCTACGAGGGGGACCTGCGGCTCACCCGGTGAGCCAGTGGTCGATCCCCGACAGCAGCTTGGCCTGCACCTCGTCGGGCGCCGCGCTGCCGCGCACCGACTGGCGGGCCAGCTCGGCGAGCTCCGCGTCCGTGAAGGCGTGGTGGCGGCGGGCGATCTCGTACTGGGCCGCGAGCCGGGACCCGAAGAGCAGCGGGTCGTCGGCGCCCAGCGCCATGGGGACCCCGGCCTCGAAGAGGGTGCGCAGCGGGACGTCCTCGGGCCGCTCGTAGACCCCGAGGGCGACGTTGGAGGCCGGGCAGACCTCGCAGGTGATCTGCCGGTCGGCGAGCCGCTTGAGCAGCCGGGGGTCCTCGGCGGCCCGCACCCCGTGCCCGATGCGGGAGGCGTGCAGATCGTCGAGGCAGTCGCGGACGGAGGACGGGCCGGTGAGCTCGCCGCCGTGCGGTGCCGCGAGGAGACCGCCCTCGCGGGCGATGGCGAAGGCCCGGTCGAAGTCGCGGGCCATGCCGCGGCGCTCGTCGTTGGAGAGGCCGAAGCCGACGATGCCGCGGTCGGCGTAGCGGACGGCGAGGCGGGCGAGGGTACGGGCGTCGAGGGGGTGCTTCATGCGGTTGGCGGCGATGAGGACCCGCATGCCGAGGCCGGTCTCGCGGGAGGCCGCGTCGACGGCGTCGAGGATGATCTCGACGGCCGGGATCATCCCGCCTAGCAGGGGGGCGTAGGAGGTGGGATCCACCTGGATCTCCAGCCAGCCGCTGCCGTCCCGTACGTCCTCCTCCGCGGCCTCGCGGACCAGGCGCCGGATGTCGTCGGGCTCGCGCAGACAGGAGCGGGCGGCGTCGTAGAGCCGCTGGAAGCGGAACCAGCCGCGCTCGTCGGTGGCGCGGAGCTTGGGCGGCTCCCCGGCCGTGAGGGCGTCGGGAAGGCGCACGCCGTACTTGTCGGCGAGCTCCAGCAGGGTCGATGGCCGCATCGACCCGGTGAAGTGCAGGTGGAGGTGGGCCTTGGGCAGAAGCGTGAGATCGCGTGCGTGCTCCATCTGGTGATCCTGCCGTACCGCTGCGCTCGGCGGGAGGGGGTTTTACCGATCGGGGGCTTGCGCGAACGCGTGAGCGGGCGCGGATCCGCTGCGCGGGGGCCTTCCGGGCGCCGCCCCGGACCCGCGCCTCAAACGCCGGCGGGGCTGAAAGATCGCCTCAAACGCCGGCGGGGCTGGATGTGGCCAGGCGGGGCTGGATGTGGGCCGGCGGGGCCGGATGTGGCCAGGCGGGGCTGGATGGTGGGGGCGGGGGGATATGCCTGAGCGGCGCCGCCCCGTGCAGGGGAGACGCCGCTCAGGTTCGGGCTGCGGGCCGCTCTAGGCCTTGGCCTCCGCCAGGAGCTTCTGGATGCGGGAGACGCCCTCGACCAGGTCCTCGTCGCCCAGGGCGTAGGACAGGCGCAGGTAGCCGGGGGTGCCGAAGGCCTCGCCCGGGACGACCGCGACCTCGACCTCGTCCAGGATCAGGGCGGCGAGCTCGACGGAGGACTGCGGGCGCTTGCCGCGGATCTCCTTGCCGATGAGCTCCTTGACCGACGGGTACGCGTAGAACGCGCCCTCGGGGGTCGGGCAGAAGACGCCGTCGATCTCGTTGAGCATCTTCACCATCGTCTGGCGACGGCGGTCGAAGGCCTTGCGCATCTCCGCGACCGCGTCGAGGTTGCCCGAGACGGCGGCCAGCGCGGCGACCTGGGCCACGTTGGAGACGTTGGAGGTGGCGTGCGACTGGAGGTTGGTCGCCGCCTTGATGACGTCCTGCGGGGCGATGACCCAGCCCACGCGCCAGCCGGTCATCGCGTACGTCTTGGCGACGCCGTTGACGATGATGCACTTGTCGCGCAGGGCCGGGACCAGGACCGGCAGCGAGGTGAACTTCGCCTCGCCGTAGACGAGGTGCTCGTAGATCTCGTCCGTGAGCACCCACAGGCCGTGCTCGGCGGCCCACTCGCCGATCGCGCGGGCGTCGGCCTCGCTGTAGACCGAGCCGGTCGGGTTGGACGGGGAGACGAACAGGACGACCTTGGTGCGCTCGGTGCGCGCGGCCTCCAGCTGCTCGACGGAGACGCGGTAGCCGGTGGTCTCGTCGGCGACGACCTCGACCGGGACACCGCCGGCGAGGCGGATCGACTCCGGGTACGTGGTCCAGTACGGAGCCGGGACGATGACCTCGTCACCCGGGTCCAGGACGGCCGCGAAGGCCTCGTAGATCGCCTGCTTGCCGCCGTTGGTCACCAGGACCTGCGAGGCCTCGACCTCGTAGCCGGAGTCGCGCAGCGTCTTGGCCGCGATGGCGGCCTTGAGCTCGGGCAGACCGCCGGCCGGCGTGTAGCGGTGGTACTTGGGGTTGCGGCAGGCCTCGACCGCGGCCTCGACGATGTAGTCCGGGGTCGGGAAGTCGGGCTCGCCGGCACCGAAGCCGATCACCGGGCGACCGGCGGCCTTGAGGGCCTTGGCCTTGGCGTCCACGGCGAGGGTGGCGGACTCGGAAATGGCGCCGATACGGGCGGACACCCGGCGCTCGGAGGAAGGCGTTGCAGAGGTCATGTGAGCAATCGTCCCAGACGGCAAAGAAGCGCCGCACACCGTTTCAGTCAACGGACCGGCGCATGTCAGCTCGGGTGCTGTTCGACGTCACGGTCCGGTTCACGTACACTCACCTGTCGTTGGACCTCACCAGCCGCTGCAGAGCGCGAGCACTCCGTGCACTCGCTCGGATGCGGTAGGTTGGGGGACGCAAAGGGTCGTAGCTCAATTGGTAGAGCACTGGTCTCCAAAACCAGCGGTTGGGGGTTCGAGTCCCTCCGGCCCTGCTCCACACTCCATCTCGGACGTGTGTGCGCAGGTACGTACTTATGCAACGCCGTGCGGCGCAACCGGGCGCGGTACGGCCACGACCCGGATTCAGGTGAGAGACGTGACGGACGCCCTGGGCTCCATCGACATGCCTGACGCCGAGGACGAGACGCGCGAGAAGAAGGCCCGCAAGGGCGGCAAGCGCGGCAAGAAGGGCCCCCTGGGCCGGCTTGCGCTTTTCTACCGCCAGATTGTCGCGGAACTCCGCAAGGTTGTTTGGCCGACTCGCAACCAGCTCACGACGTACACCACCGTGGTGATTGTCTTCGTGATCATCATGATCGGTCTGGTAACCGTGATTGACTTTGGGTTTGAAAAAGCCATCAAGTTCGTCTTCGGCTGATCCCCGCGGAGGGCGGCGCCTTGATGGTGTCGCCCGTTTTCGCATGTACCACCACCTTTTGTATCCAGGAAGAAGCAGCCACCGTGTCTGACCCGAACCTGAACGCGAGCCACGACTCCGTCGAGTCCGTCGAGGACGAGCTCGACATCGTCGAGGCGGCGGACGCTGTGGAGCCCGACGAGGCCGAGCTCGCCGACGTCGAGGCGGGTGTCGCCGCCGAAGAGGCCGCGATGCACGTCGAGTCCGACGAGGACGAGGACGAGGACGACGCCGAGGTTGACGCCGAGGTCGAGGTCGACGCCGAGGCCGAAGAGGCTGCTGACGACGCCGAGGCCGACGAGGAAGAGGCCGAAGAGGCCGCTCCGGTCGAGCCCGCCGAGCCGGTCGACCCCATCCAGGCCCTGCGCGAGGAGCTGCGCCTGCTCCCCGGCGAGTGGTACGTGATCCACACCTACGCCGGCTACGAGAAGCGCGTGAAGGCCAACCTGGAGCAGCGCGCCGTCTCGCTGAACGTCGAGGAGTTCATCTACCAGGCCGAGGTGCCCGAGGAAGAGATCGTCCAGATCAAGAACGGCGAGCGCAAGAACGTCCGGCAGAACAAGCTGCCCGGCTACGTTCTCGTCCGCATGGATCTGACGAACGAGTCCTGGGGTGTCGTCCGCAACACGCCTGGCGTCACCGGCTTCGTCGGCAACGCGTACGACCCGTACCCGCTGACGCTGGACGAGATCGTCAAGATGCTCGCCCCGGAGGCGCAGGAGAAGGCCGCCAAGGCCGCCGCGGAAGAGGCCGGTCTGCCCGCGCCCGCCGTCAAGCGCACCATCGAGGTCCTGGACTTCGAGGTCGGCGACTCGGTCACCGTCACCGACGGCCCGTTCGCGACGCTGCAGGCGACCATCAACGAGATCAACCCCGACTCGAAGAAGGTCAAGGGCCTCGTCGAGATCTTCGGCCGCGAGACCCCGGTCGAGCTCAGCTTCGACCAGATCCAGAAGAACTGATCTTCTGAGCGACAGCTTCCGGACAGGTCAGATCGCCCCGTGAAGGGCGGTCTGACCTGCTCGGTTTTTAGCCCCGCACCGATACCCGTTATCGTGGTGCGGTATGCCTCCATCCGGATGACCGGATGGGCGGCTGAAAACTCTCACTAGGACCCGGAGAGAGCAATGCCTCCCAAGAAGAAGAAGGTCACGGGGCTTATCAAGCTCCAGATCAAGGCCGGTGCGGCCAACCCGGCTCCGCCGGTCGGCCCCGCGCTCGGTCAGCACGGCGTCAACATCATGGAGTTCTGCAAGGCCTACAACGCCGCGACCGAGTCGCAGCGTGGCATGGTCGTGCCGGTGGAGATCACGGTCTACGACGACCGCTCCTTCACCTTCATCACCAAGACTCCGCCGGCCGCGCGCCTCATCCTGAAGCACGCGGGCATCGAGAAGGGCTCCGGCGAGCCCCACAAGACCAAGGTCGCCAAGCTCACGGCTGCCCAGGTCAAGGAGATCGCCGAGCTGAAGATGCCCGACCTGAACGCCAACGACATCGACGCCGCCGTCAAGATCATTGCCGGCACCGCGCGTTCGATGGGCGTCACCGTCGAAGGCTGATCCAGCCACCCCAGCACCATCAGTGGTAGGACCAAGCGCTGGTCCGCACCACGACTCCATGCCTGAAGCCAAAACACAGGAGCAGAAGTGAAGCGCAGCAAGACTCTCCGCGCTGCGGACGCCAAGGTCGACCGGGAGAAGCTTTACGCCCCGCTCGAGGCCGTCCGTCTCGCCAAGGACACCTCCACGACCAAGTTCGACAGCACCGTCGAGGTCGCCTTCCGCCTGGGTGTCGACCCGCGCAAGGCCGACCAGATGGTCCGCGGCACCGTGAACCTCCCGCACGGCACCGGCAAGACCGCCCGGGTCCTGGTCTTCGCGACCGGTGACCGTGCTGCGGCCGCGGAAGCCGCCGGCGCCGACATCGTCGGCGACGACGAGCTGATCAACGAGATCGCCAAGGGCAACCGCCTGAACGAGTTCGACGCCGTTGTGGCCACCCCGGACCTCATGGGCAAGGTCGGCCGCCTCGGCCGCGTGCTCGGTCCCCGTGGCCTGATGCCGAACCCGAAGACCGGCACCGTCACGATGGACGTCGCGAAGGCTGTCACCGAGATCAAGGGTGGCAAGATCGAGTTCCGCGTCGACAAGCACTCGAACCTGCACTTCATCATCGGCAAGGTCTCCTTCTCCGATGAGCAGCTGGTCGAGAACTACGGCGCGGCCCTGGACGAGATCCTTCGTCTGAAGCCGTCCGCCGCGAAGGGCCGGTACATCAAGAAGGCCGCCCTCAGCACCACCATGGGCCCCGGCATCCAGCTGGACTCGAACCGCACCCGGAACCTCCTCGTCGAGGAAGACCCGGCTGCTGTCTGAGCCTGACGGCTCACCGAGTGGCTCAGCGGGCCCCTCGCCCCCTTCACAGGGTGGCGGGGGGCCCGCTTCCGTGTTCAGGGCCACATATCCCTCGACGCGGGCTCAAATGGGGCGCGATCCGGCCGAGGGGGAACGTAGGGTCGGTTCGAACAAGCGATTGATCAAGGGGTGGGGGGATGCGCGTGTCCGCGTACCGGAAGAAGACCATCGGCGCGGCGCTGGCCGCCGTACTGCTCGTCGGCGGTGCCACGGCGTGCGAGAGCGGCAGGAAGGACGATGCCGGCAAGGCCGCCGTCGGGGGATCCGCGGCGCCGGACCGGCCCGTGGTGAGCGGTGCCACCACCGAGGCGCTCACGGCCGCGTACAAGAAGACCTCCGCCGCCAAGTCGGCCAAGTTCCGCATGACCATGTCGATGCCCGGGTCGCTGGGTGCGGGCGGCACCGTGGAGATGACCGGTGTCCAGGGCTGGGACCCGCAGATCATGGACGTCACCGTGAAGGGCGCGCTCGCCCCGGGGGCGGGCGCCGACTCCATGCGCATGGTCATGTCGAACAACGTCATGTTCATGGAGGTGCCGAAGGACTCCCCGATGACCGGGGGTCTGGAGGGCAAGCGCTGGATGAAGCTGGACCTCAATGCCGCGGCGCAGGCCTCCGGCGACGCCGAGGCGCTCAAGAAGCTCAGCGGCATGGGCAGCATGGATCAGAACCAGGACCCGGCCAAGCAGCTCGCCCTCCTGCTCAGCTCGCCGAACGTGAAGCACCTCGGAGCCGAGAAGGTCGAGGGCGCGGACGCCGAGCACTACAAGGGCACCCTGACCTTCGAGGAGATGCTGGCGGCCGACGGGTCCGCCAAGGTGCTGTCCGACGCCGAGCGCGCGAAGCTCGTCGAGGCCACGAAGAAGGCCGGCATCAAGGGCTACGACATGGACGCCTGGGTCGACAAGGACGGCTACCCGGTCCGCATGAAGGTCGGCATCGGGACGCCGCAGGGGATCTTGAACATGGACGCCTCCTACTCGGACTACGGCTCCGCGGCCACGGTCCGGACGCCGCCGGAGAACGAGACCTTCGACCTCTTCGCGATGCTCAAGGAACTGGGCGGGCGCGGCGCGGGGGCCTGACCGTCCCGCGCGCCGCGAGCCGTACGCATTTTCGGAACGAAGATCCACTCATGGGGGAGAACCAGATGAACAAGGCTGTCCGGACCCGGGCCGGTATCGCGGTGGCGGGCACCGCACTGCTCGTGGGCGGCCTCACGGCCTGCGGTGGCGACAAGGCCGACGGGGGCACCGCCAAGGCCGACGGGGGCAAGGGCGGCGAGACGAAGGCGCATTCCTCCGTGGAGGCGGTGAAGGCGTCCTACCTGAAGACGGTGGCCGCCAAGTTCGCCAAGGCGGAGTTGTCCATCGCCGGGGCCGACGGCAAGACCCGCGGTCAGTCCGGGACCAAGGGCTGGTACCCCTCCAGCCACGACGTGATCCTCAAGAGCGAGAAGCCCGACACCCGCTCGATCATGATCGGCGACATGACCTACTCCGGCCTGGCCCAGCCCCGGGACGGCAAGGCCTGGATGAGCATGAACCTGGCCAAGGACGGCAAGCCCGGGGTCCGGCTCAACGACGACCCGGCGGAGTACCTCGCGATGCTGCTGGGTCAGGAGAAGCTCACCCACGTCGGCGCGGAGAAGACGGCCGACGGTGTCGACGCCGAGCACTACAAGGGCAGCTTCACCACCGCGGACCTGCTCAAGGCGGACGAGTCCACCAAGGTCATGGAAGAGGCGAACCGCCAGTACCTCCACGAGGCCGTGAAGCACATCACCACCTTCGAGGTGGACCTGTGGATCGGCAAGGACGGCTACCCGGTCCGCGCGGACACCGTGAGCACGGACGCCGAGGGCACGACGAAGACCACGGCGAAGTTCTCCGACTTCGCCGCGGCCACCCCGGTCCAGGCCCCGCCGGCCGAGCAGGTCGTCTCCTTCGACGACATGAACAAGGAGACCGACCGCAAGCTGAAGGAGGCCGACCAGAAGCTCCGGGACGCCGGACTGGGCGGCCTGGACGCCGCCTCCTGAGGCGATTTGCCTCGGCTGCACCCCTTCACGTAGTCTTCCCCAGAAGCCAAAGACCGCTGGTCGTTGCCGTGCCCGCAAGGGTTCGGTGGCCGAAGGATCCGTTGAACACGGACGACCCGCGTAGGTGACTGTGGAAGGTTCCCGGAATTCGTTCCGGTCGAGCCACGCCCTGGCGCCTGCGCCGGGGCGTTTCTTGTTTGGCCCCTTCTGAGCGGTCCTCATCACCCGGAAGGAGGCGAACGCACCATGCCGACGCCCAACAAGGCTGCATCGGTAGCCGAGCTCAAGGACGCGTTCCAGAGCTCGAACGCCGCCGTGCTGACCGAGTACCGGGGTCTCACCGTCGCGCAGCTCAAGACGCTGCGTCGCTCCCTTGGTGAGAACGCCCAGTACGCCGTGGTGAAGAACACGCTGACCAAGATTGCGGCCAACCAGGCCGGGATCACCGCGCTGGACGAGCACTTCGCTGGTCCGACCGCGGTCGCCTTCATCACCGGTGACCCGGTGGAGTCGGCGAAGAGCCTGCGTGACTTCGCCAAGGACAACCCGAACCTCATCATCAAGGCGGGTGTCCTTGATGGTAAGGCGCTCACCGCCGATGAGATCAAGAAGCTTGCGGACCTCGAGTCCCGCGAGGTTCTGCTCAGCAAGCTGGCCGGCGCGTTCAAGGGCAAGCAGTCTCAGGCTGCCTCGCTCTTCCAGGCGCTGCCGTCGAAGTTCGTCCGCACCGCGGAAGCGCTTCGCGTCAAGCTCGCCGAGCAGGGCGGTGCCGAGTAATTCGGCTCGCGCACTGATCCACGCCGCCTAGTGCGTGGGTCGTAGCGGGCCGTTACGCCCGCCTCTATATACATCCGGCACCTGCCGAATTAGTGGAAGGATCGCCCATCATGGCGAAGCTCTCTCAGGACGACCTCCTCGCCCAGTTCGAGGAGATGACCCTCATCGAGCTCTCCGAGTTCGTTAAGGCCTTCGAGGAGAAGTTCGACGTCACCGCCGCCGCGGCCGTCGCCGTTGCCGGTCCGGCCGGCCCGGGCGCCGTTGCCGACGCCGTTGAGGAGCAGGACGAGTTCGACGTCATCCTCACCGGTGCCGGCGACAAGAAGATCCAGGTCATCAAGGTCGTGCGCGAGCTGACCTCCCTGGGTCTGAAGGAGGCCAAGGACCTCGTGGACGGCGCCCCGAAGCCGGTCCTCGAGAAGGTCGCCAAGGAGGCCGCTGACAAGGCCGCCGAGGCCCTCAAGGCTGCCGGCGCGGCTGTCGAGGTCAAGTAACACCTCTGAGGCCCTCCAGGGCCTCAACCAAGGGCGATCACCCGTAAGGGTGGTCGCCCTTTGGCGTACCCGCAGTGCCTGATTTGCCCTGGTCCCGTTGGGGAGTAGGGTGATCATCGTTGCTCCGACGCAGGGTCCGAAGATGATCCGCTCGGAGCAGGGGGCCTTGACGAACGGGACGCGGCGCGCAATTCTCAGTCCCGTCGAGAGGTCGACCACCTGGATCCGAGATCCGAGGCATGGATCGACTACGAAGAGGGCAGTACTGATACGCGCTCTGTGCACGAGTACGGGCGCCGCAGCGTTGGAAACAGTGTTGGTTGAACGACATGGGGAAGGCCTGTTGCCGGTTTCCGGAAACCTGGTCTGGACATCAGTGAGCCGAGTGGCTACACTGACCCTTTGCGCTGCCTGTTAGCTGTCCCCTGCCCGTCGCCAGGGACATGCCCACGCTTGAGCACACTTGATTGATCCACCCTGACCTGGCCTTTTCGGTTGGATTCGGGGGGCTTGTCTTCTGTGTCTGCTGGGACCGGTACGCGCGTAGTGAGTCCGAGCCCTCGGAAGGACCCCCTCTTGGCCGCCTCGCGCAACGCCTCGACCAATACGAACAACGGTGCCAGCACCGCCCCGCTGCGCATCTCCTTTGCAAAGATCAAGGAGCCCCTCGAGGTTCCGAACCTCCTGGCGCTGCAGACCGAGAGCTTTGACTGGCTTCTCGGCAATGCCGCCTGGAAGTCTCGCGTCGAGTCGGCGCTTGAGAGTGGACAGGACGTCCCCACCAAGTCCGGTCTGGAAGAGATCTTCGAGGAGATCTCGCCGATCGAGGACTTCTCCGGGTCGATGTCGCTGACCTTCCGCGACCACCGTTTCGAGCCGGCGAAGAACTCTGTCGACGAGTGCAAGGAGCGCGACTTCACGTACGCGGCTCCGCTGTTCGTCACGGCCGAGTTCACGAACAACGAGACCGGAGAGATCAAGTCTCAGACGGTCTTCATGGGCGACTTCCCGCTCATGACCAACAAGGGCACCTTCGTCATCAACGGCACCGAGCGTGTCGTCGTGTCGCAGCTTGTCCGCTCCCCCGGTGTCTACTTCGACTCCTCCATCGACAAGACGTCCGACAAGGACATCTTCTCCGCCAAGATCATCCCGTCCCGGGGTGCCTGGCTGGAGATGGAGATCGACAAGCGCGACATGGTCGGTGTCCGCATCGACCGCAAGCGCAAGCAGTCCGTCACCGTCCTCCTGAAGGCTCTCGGCTGGACCACCGAGCAGATCCTCGAGGAGTTCGGCGAGTACGAGTCCATGCGCGCCACCCTGGAGAAGGACCACACCCAGGGGCAGGACGACGCGCTGCTCGACATCTACCGCAAGCTGCGTCCGGGCGAACCGCCGACCCGTGAGGCCGCTCAGACGCTGCTCGAGAACCTCTACTTCAACCCGAAGCGCTACGACCTCGCCAAGGTCGGCCGCTACAAGGTGAACAAGAAGCTCGGCGCCGACGAGCCGCTCGACGCCGGTGTGCTCACCACCGACGATGTCATCGCGACGATCAAGTACCTGGTCAAGCTGCACGCCGGCGAGACCGAGACGACCGGCGAGTCCGGCCGTTCGATCGTGGTCGAGACCGATGACATCGACCACTTCGGCAACCGTCGTCTGCGCAACGTCGGCGAGCTCATCCAGAACCAGGTCCGCACGGGTCTGGCTCGTATGGAGCGCGTCGTCCGCGAGCGCATGACGACCCAGGACGTCGAGGCCATCACGCCGCAGACCCTGATCAACATCCGGCCGGTCGTCGCCTCCATCAAGGAGTTCTTCGGCACCAGCCAGCTGTCGCAGTTCATGGACCAGAACAACCCGCTCTCGGGCCTGACCCACAAGCGCCGCCTGTCGGCGCTGGGCCCCGGCGGTCTGTCCCGTGAGCGGGCCGGCTTCGAGGTCCGTGACGTCCACCCGTCGCACTACGGCCGCATGTGCCCGATCGAGACCCCTGAAGGCCCGAACATCGGTCTGATCGGCTCGCTCGCCTCCTACGGTCGCGTCAACGCGTTCGGTTTCGTCGAGACCCCGTACCGCAAGGTCATCGACGGTGTCGTCACCGACGAGGTCGACTACCTCACGGCCGACGAGGAAGACCGCTTCGTCATCGCCCAGGCCAACGCCGGCCTGTCCGAGGACATGCGCTTCACCGAGAACCGCGTGCTGGTGCGCCGTCGTGGCGGCGAGATCGACTACATCGCCGGCGACGACGTCGACTACATGGACGTCTCCCCGCGCCAGATGGTGTCCGTCGCGACCGCGATGATCCCCTTCCTGGAGCACGACGACGCCAACCGTGCCCTCATGGGCGCGAACATGATGCGCCAGGCCGTTCCGCTCATCAAGGCGGAGGCCCCGCTCGTCGGCACCGGCATGGAGTACCGCTGTGCGGTCGACGCCGGTGACTCGATCCGTGCGGAGAAGGACGGTGTCGTCCAGGAGGTCTCGGCCGACTACATCACCGTCGCCAACGACGACGGCACGTACACCACGTACCGCGTCGCCAAGTTCTCCCGCTCGAACCAGGGCACCTCGGTCAACCAGAAGGTCATCGTCAACGAGGGCGACCGGATCATCGAGTCCCAGGTCCTCGCCGACGGTCCCGCGACCGAAGAGGGCGAAATGGCCCTCGGCAAGAACCTGCTCGTCGCGTTCATGCCGTGGGAAGGTCACAACTACGAGGACGCGATCATCCTGTCGCAGCGCCTCGTACAGGACGACGTCCTCTCCTCGATCCACATCGAGGAGCACGAGGTCGACGCCCGTGACACCAAGCTGGGCCCCGAGGAGATCACCCGGGACATCCCGAACGTCTCCGAGGAGGTCCTCGCCGACCTCGACGAGCGCGGCATCATCCGCATCGGTGCGGACGTCGTCGCCGGCGACATCCTGGTCGGCAAGGTCACGCCCAAGGGTGAGACCGAGCTGACCCCGGAGGAGCGCCTGCTCCGCGCGATCTTCGGTGAGAAGGCCCGCGAGGTGCGTGACACCTCGCTCAAGGTCCCTCACGGTGAGATCGGCAAGGTCATCGGTGTCCGCGTCTTCGACCGCGAGGAGGGCGACGAGCTTCCTCCGGGCGTGAACCAGCTGGTCCGCGTCTACGTCGCCCAGAAGCGCAAGATCACCGACGGTGACAAGCTCGCCGGCCGCCACGGCAACAAGGGTGTCATCTCCAAGATCCTTCCGATCGAGGACATGCCCTTCCTTGAGGACGGCACGCCGGTCGACATCATCCTGAACCCGCTGGGTGTCCCGTCCCGAATGAACCCGGGACAGGTCCTGGAGATCCACCTCGGCTGGCTCGCCAGCCGCGGCTGGGACGTCTCCGGGCTCGGCGAGGAGTGGGCCGAGCGTCTGAAGGTCATCGGGGCCGACCGTGTCGAGCCCGGTACCAACGTCGCCACCCCCGTGTTCGACGGTGCCCGCGAGGATGAGCTCGCCGGCCTCTTCGAGCACACCATCCCGAACCGCGACGGTGACCGCCTGGTCCTCCCGTCCGGTAAGGCGCGCCTGTTCGACGGCCGCTCCGGCGAGCCGTTCCCGGACCCGATCTCGATCGGGTACATGTACATCCTCAAGCTCCACCACCTGGTCGACGACAAGCTCCACGCTCGGTCGACCGGTCCGTACTCGATGATCACGCAGCAGCCGCTGGGTGGTAAGGCGCAGTTCGGTGGCCAGCGCTTCGGTGAGATGGAGGTGTGGGCGCTCGAGGCTTATGGCGCCGCTTACGCCCTCCAGGAGCTGCTGACCATCAAGTCCGACGACGTCACCGGCCGCGTGAAGGTCTACGAGGCCATCGTCAAGGGCGAGAACATCCCCGAGCCGGGCATTCCCGAGTCCTTCAAGGTGCTCATCAAGGAAATGCAGTCGCTGTGCCTCAACGTGGAGGTGCTGTCCTCGGACGGCATGTCCATCGAGATGCGCGACACCGACGAGGACGTCTTCCGCGCGGCGGAGGAGCTCGGTATCGACCTGTCCCGGCGCGAGCCGAGCAGCGTCGAAGAGGTCTGACGGGCCTGACGGGGGGCTCGCTCAAGAGCCCCCCGTCATCCCCGGGACCGTTCAGACCATGATTGAGACTCGACCCCGAAAGAGGGATTGACGCACAGTGCTCGACGTCAACTTCTTCGACGAGCTGCGGATCGGCCTTGCCACCGCGGACGACATCCGAACCTGGTCGCACGGCGAGGTCAAGAAGCCGGAGACCATCAACTACCGCACCCTCAAGCCCGAGAAGGACGGACTCTTCTGCGAGAAGATCTTCGGTCCTACCCGGGACTGGGAGTGCTACTGCGGCAAGTACAAGCGTGTCCGCTTCAAGGGCATCATCTGTGAGCGTTGTGGCGTCGAGGTCACGCGCGCCAAGGTGCGCCGTGAGCGGATGGGCCACATCGAGCTTGCCGCTCCCGTCACCCACATCTGGTACTTCAAGGGCGTCCCGTCGCGCCTCGGATACCTGCTGGACCTCGCGCCGAAGGACCTCGAGAAGGTCATCTACTTCGCCGCGTACATGATCACGTTCGTCGACGACGAGCGTCGCACCCGCGACCTCCCGTCGCTGGAGGCGCACGTCTCCGTCGAGCGCCAGCAGATCGAGAACCGTCGTGACGCGGACCTCGAAGGCCGGGCCAAGAAGCTCGAGACCGACCTGGGCGAGCTCGAGGCCGAGGGCGCGAAGGCCGACGTACGCCGCAAGGTGCGCGAAGGTGCCGAGCGTGAGATGAAGCAGCTCCGTGACCGCGCCCAGCGCGAGATCGACCGCCTCGACGAGGTGTGGGCCCGCTTCAAGAACCTCAAGGTCCAGGACCTGGAGGGCGACGAGCTCCTCTACCGCGAGCTGCGTGACCGCTTCGGTACGTACTTCGACGGCTGCATGGGCGCCGCCGCGCTGCAGAAGCGCCTGGAGTCCTTCGACCTCGAGGAGGAGGCCGAGCGCCTCCGCGAGATCATCCGTACCGGCAAGGGCCAGAAGAAGACCCGTGCGCTCAAGCGCCTCAAGGTCGTCTCCGCGTTCCTGCAGACCAGCAACAAGCCCAAGGGCATGGTTCTGGACTGCGTGCCGGTGATCCCGCCGGACCTGCGTCCGATGGTGCAGCTGGACGGTGGCCGCTTCGCGACCTCCGACCTGAACGACCTGTACCGCCGCGTGATCAACCGCAACAACCGTCTGAAGCGCCTTCTCGACCTCGGTGCCCCCGAGATCATCGTGAACAACGAGAAGCGCATGCTTCAGGAGGCCGTGGACGCCCTCTTCGACAACGGTCGTCGTGGTCGTCCGGTGACCGGTCCCGGCAACCGTCCCCTGAAGTCCCTCAGCGACATGCTGAAGGGCAAGCAGGGTCGATTCCGTCAGAACCTTCTCGGTAAGCGTGTGGACTACTCCGCGCGTTCCGTGATCGTCGTCGGTCCGCAGCTGAAGCTGCACCAGTGCGGTCTGCCCAAGGCCATGGCGCTGGAGCTCTTCAAGCCGTTCGTGATGAAGCGCCTGGTCGACCTGAACCACGCGCAGAACATCAAGAGCGCCAAGCGGATGGTCGAGCGCGGCCGCACGGTCGTCTACGACGTCCTCGAAGAGGTCATCGCCGAGCACCCGGTTCTGCTGAACCGTGCGCCCACGCTGCACCGCCTCGGCATCCAGGCCTTCGAGCCCCAGCTGGTCGAAGGCAAGGCCATCCAGATCCACCCGCTCGTCTGCACCGCGTTCAACGCGGACTTCGACGGTGACCAGATGGCCGTGCACCTGCCGCTCTCCGCGGAGGCGCAGGCCGAGGCCCGCATCCTGATGCTGTCCTCGAACAACATCCTCAAGCCGGCCGACGGCCGTCCGGTCACGATGCCGACCCAGGACATGGTCCTCGGTCTGTTCTTCCTGACCACCGACGGTGAGCTCCGTGACACCAAGGGCGAGGGCCGAGCGTTCGGCTCCACGGCCGAGGCGACCATGGCGTTCGACAACGGCGAGCTGGCGCTCCAGTCGTCCGTCGACATCCGCTTCCCGGTGGGCACCATCCCGCCGCGCGGCTGGGTGGCGCCGGTCGCCGAGGAGGGCGAGCAGGAGTTCCAGCCGGGCGACAGCTTCCGTCTGCGCACCACCCTGGGCCGCGCGCTCTTCAACGAGCTGCTGCCCGAGGACTACCCGTTCGTCGACTACTCGGTGGGCAAGAAGCAGCTCTCCGAGATCGTCAACGACCTGGCGGAGCGCTACCCCAAGGTCATCGTGGCGGCGACGCTCGACAACCTGAAGGCGGCCGGCTTCCACTGGGCGACCCGTTCGGGCGTCACCGTGGCCATCTCCGACGTCGTCGTGCCCGAGGCCAAGAAGGCCATCGTCGCGGGCTACGAGGCGCAGGACGAGAAGGTCCAGAAGCAGTACGAGCGCGGTCTGATCACCAAGGACGAGCGCACGCAGGAGCTCATCGCGATCTGGACCAAGGCGACCAACGAGGTTGCCGAGGCGATGAACGCGAACTTCCCCAAGACGAACCCCATCTTCATGATGGTTGACTCGGGTGCCCGAGGAAACATGATGCAGATGCGACAGATCGCCGGTATGCGTGGTCTGGTGTCGAACGCGAAGAACGAGACCATCCCGCGTCCGATCAAGGCGTCCTTCCGTGAGGGCCTCACCGTTCTGGAGTACTTCATCTCCACGCACGGTGCCCGTAAGGGTCTGGCGGACACCGCCCTGCGTACCGCCGACTCGGGTTACCTGACCCGTCGTCTGGTGGACGTCTCGCAGGACGTGATCATCCGCGAGGAGGACTGCGGCACCGAGCGCGGTCTGAAGCTGAAGATCGCCGTTCGCGGCGAGGACGGCGTGCTGCGCAAGGCCGACGACGTCGAGACCTCGATCTACGCCCGCATGCTGGCCGAGGACGTCGTCATCGACGGCAAGGTCATCGCGCCGGCCAACGTCGACCTCGGTGACGTGCTCATCGACGCCCTGGTCGCCAACGGCGTCGAGGAGGTCAAGACCCGCTCGGTCCTGACCTGTGAGTCCGCGGTCGGCACCTGTGCCTTCTGCTACGGACGCTCGCTCGCCACCGGCAAGCTGGTCGACATCGGTGAGGCGGTCGGCATCATCGCCGCCCAGTCCATCGGTGAGCCCGGTACCCAGCTGACGATGCGTACCTTCCACACCGGTGGTGTGGCCGGTGACGACATCACGCAGGGTCTGCCGCGTGTCGTCGAGCTCTTCGAGGCCCGTACCCCGAAGGGTGTCGCCCCGATCTCCGAGGCCGCCGGCCGCGTGCGGATCGAGGAGACCGAGAAGACGAAGAAGATCGTCATCACGCCCGACGACGGCAGCGACGAGACGGCGTTCCCGATCTCGAAGCGCGCCAAGGTCATCGTGCACGAGGGCGACCACGTCGAGGTGGGCCAGAAGCTCACCATGGGTGCCACCAACCCGCACGACGTGCTGCGCATCCTCGGCCAGCGTGCCGTCCAGGTCCACCTGGTCGGCGAAGTCCAGAAGGTCTACAACTCGCAGGGCGTGTCGATCCACGACAAGCACATCGAGATCATCATCCGGCAGATGCTGCGCCGCGTGACGATCATCGAGTCCGGCGACGCGGAGCTCCTGCCGGGCGAGCTGGTCGAGCGGTCGAAGTTCGAGACCGAGAACCGTCGTGTGGTCACCGAGGGCGGTCACCCCGCCTCCGGCCGTCCGCAGCTGATGGGTATCACCAAGGCCTCGCTGGCGACGGAATCCTGGCTGTCGGCCGCCTCCTTCCAGGAGACGACCCGAGTCCTGACGGATGCGGCGATCAACGCCAAGTCCGACAGCCTCATCGGCCTCAAGGAGAACGTCATCATCGGTAAGCTCATCCCGGCCGGTACGGGCCTCGCCCGCTACCGCAACATCCGGGTGGAGCCCACCGAAGAGGCCAAGGCCGCGATGTACTCGGCCGTCGGTTACGACGACATCGACTACTCGCCCTTCGGCTCCGGCTCCGGCCAGGCTGTCCCGCTGGAGGACTACGACTACGGCCCGTACAACGGCTA
Source organism: Streptomyces nojiriensis (assembly GCF_017639205.1). Classification (NCBI taxonomy): domain Bacteria; kingdom Bacillati; phylum Actinomycetota; class Actinomycetes; order Kitasatosporales; family Streptomycetaceae; genus Streptomyces; species Streptomyces nojiriensis. Next base: position 5,406,357 of record NZ_CP071139.1, read on the forward strand.
AGAGCTCGTAAGAAGAAGCCCCCCGCCGCTCCGAGAGGAGCGGCGGGGGGCTTCTTCGTTCCCAGGGGGCCGCGGGGAGATCCCGGGCCCCCGGGTGGGTGGTCAGCGGCGCCGACGGCGCAGGGTGGTGACCTGGACCGCCGTGAGGGCCAGGAGGGACAGGGCGGCGCCTGCGAGGCCGGGGGTGAGGCCCTTCGGGGTGAAGGTGCAGGAGACCTTGGTCGTGCCCGGGGGGAGGTCCACGGCCAGCAGGCCGTGGAAGGGCTTCAGGGGAGCCGAGCACTGCCAGCCCGGGATGGCGGTCGTGGCGATGACGGCCGTGCCCCCGGCGGGCGTGGGGAGGGTGGCCTCGATGGTGTGGCCGGCGGGGCGGACCGTGGTGGCGCCGGTGGCGGTGAGGTGGTGGACGGCTGCGTCGAGCGCGGCGCGGTCCAGGCAGCCGAGCGGGTGCGCGCCCGCGTCCGCGTCGTTCGTACGGGTCTGCACGGTGACGTCGACCCGGCCCGAGGCGGGGACCGTGCCCAGCGGGGTCACGCCGGTCATCCGGTCCTCCAGGAGCCGCTGGGGGCCGTCGCCGGCGCGGACCGTGCCGTAGAGGGCGGGGGAGTACCAGTAGGCCTCGGAGCCGGGGGTGCACCGGGAGGTGTACGTCTGCTCGGTGGCGGTTCCGCCGCGGGTGACCGGCGGGACCTGGTGGACGGTGGCGCCCAGGACGTTCTCCTGGCGGGCGTAGACGCTGTCCGCCGGGTTGGGGGAGGTGTACGGCGCGCTGCGGACGGTGACCAGCGGGGGCGCGGGGAACTTCGAGGCCGTCCAGGTGCCCGGGGCGGTCCCCGGGCGGACCCGCGCGCCGATCGAGAAGATCGCGTCGAGTACCGGGTCGTCGTCGCCGAAGAAGGTCCGGCCGTCGTTCTTGAAGCCGTATCCCAGGGGCTCCAGGGCCTCGTAGGTGGCCTGGGGGAGGTAGCTGCTGTAGTACTGCGGGCCCTCCGCCCGCAGCGCCAGGGCGTCGTTGTACGCGCTCTGGGGCGCGCCCGAGTCGGTCCGGTAGGCGGGCCAGCCGGCCACATCGCGGACGGCCTCGAAGTGGTCGCCGATCGACCGGCTGGAGGTGGTGACCGGCTTGGCCCAGCGCTCGCGGGCCCGGCGGGCGTCCGCGTTCGCGGCGGCCACCGTGGATTCGGCGAACACGACGCCGATCATCAGCGCGGCGGCCACCGGGATCAGGAACCGGCGCTTCTCGCCGAGCCGCAGCAGGACCAGGGCGAGCAGCGAGACCGCACCGCCGCCGAGCACGGCCGGCCAGGTCCAGCCGCCGAAGTCGTCGGTGCGCCGCAGTACCCAGGTGGCCGCCACCAGGAGCGCCGCCACCAGGGCCAGGTGCAGCGGGCGCGGCCGGTTGGCCAGCGCCAGCCAGGCCACGATCACGACCATCCCGCTGAAGACGAAGGCCTCGCGGTACGGGTTGCCGTTCGGCACCGCCAGCCCGTGCCACAGGTACTGCGTGGGCGGGAACTGGAAGGAGGCGACCACGAGCAGGGTCGCCGCCGCCCACACCAGGCGGGTCCGCCGGGCGACCGCCGTGTTGAGGACGAAGGCGCCGGCCAGGATCAGCCCGAGCGAGGCGACGTAGAGCCGAGGGCGGCCGCCCCACAGGTGCGTGGCCGGGAGCATCCCCGCGAGGAAGAGCTCGATCCGTACGGGGTCGAAGGCGGACGCCTTCGTCGGCTGCGCGGCCCCGCTGGACAGGAACGAGGGCAGCAGCAGGGGCAACGTGAGCAGGATCCCGGTCCCGGTCGCCGTCGCGGCCCGCCACAGGGCGCGCAGCCGGTCGCGCGCCGTCATCTCGCGGGTGGCCATGCGGATGGCCAGCAGGACGCACGCGGCCATCGTGGCCATCATCGCGGTGTAGAAGTTCCCCAACCAGGCGAGCGCGACCAGCAGGGCCACGCCCGGCCAGCGGCGCTCCTCCAGGCACCACTCGACGGCGATGCCGAGCATCGGGAGCGCGACCAGGCCCCAGAGCCACATGGGGATGTACGAGGCGTCGCTCAGCGCCCAGCCGCACAGCCCGTACGTGGCTCCGAGCACGCCCCGCTGCCACCACGGGCCGGGGTGCAGTTTGCCGAGGTACACCGTCATCACGGCGGCGGCGGTGCCCATGGTGATCGGGGTGATCGCGAAGACCGCCAGGTCGACGTGGGCGCGGGGGACGAGGACGGCCAGCCACGAGAAGGGATTGCCGAGGTAGGTGTGGTAATCGGCGAGGAACTGCTGTCCGAAGCCGGCGCGCCAGGTGAACAGGACGTCGCCGGCGGCCTGCCCGTGGACCAGGTCCCACAGCGCCCGGTGGAAGGGCACGTACTGGTTGGCCTGGTCGTTCAGGGCCCGGCCGGTGTTCCCGAAGGGGAAGGTGCCGCGCACCACCCAGGCGGCGCAGAAGGCGCCCGAGGTGATCAGGAAGGCCAGCAGCGGACCGCGGGAACGGGTGATCCGGCGGACGGCCGGTCCGCGCGGGGCGGGTCTGCGCGGGGCGGCGGGACGGGCGTCGACTGTGGTCGGCTCGGGTGCCACGGTCCCCAATGTCCTGCTCCCTGCTGATCGACTCGCGGGCGTCCCGCGCCGGTCAAGCCGTCAGTTTAGGGCGCCGGGGCCGGGCGGAGGGCCGATCCGGCCGTTCCCCACTTGCGCGCGGCGGGTTTTCGTGCTGGGCATTTGTTTTGACCTACCTCTGTGAGGTAGGTACGCTCTGACCTTGTGCCTGGGGTGTGCCCTGGGCTCCCGCGTGTGCTTAAGACCCCGCGGAGAGCCGAGAAGACCACATCGCAATCTGCGCCCGACTCACTTCGGTGAAAGCGTGCAGTGTTCGACACACCCGACCGCGTGGGTCGGGGAAGTTCCAGGTTAGTTTCACTACACGGCACACAGAAACCGGAGAAGTAGTGCCTACGATCCAGCAGCTGGTCCGTAAGGGCCGGCAGGACAAGGTCGAGAAGACAAAGACCCCCGCGCTTGAGGCTTCGCCCCAGCGTCGCGGCGTCTGCACGCGTGTGTTCACGACCACCCCGAAGAAGCCGAACTCGGCGCTCCGTAAGGTCGCGCGTGTGCGTCTGACCTCCGGCATCGAGGTCACCGCCTACATTCCGGGTGAGGGACACAACCTGCAGGAGCACTCGATCGTGCTCGTGCGTGGTGGCCGTGTGAAGGACCTGCCGGGTGTTCGTTACAAGATCATCCGCGGTGCGCTTGACACCCAGGCTGTCAAGAACCGCAAGCAGGCCCGCAGCCGCTACGGCGCCAAGAAGGAGAAGTAAGAATGCCTCGTAAGGGCCCCGCCCCGAAGCGCCCGGTCATCATCGACCCGGTCTACGCATCTCCTCTGGTGACGTCGCTCATCAACAAGATCCTCCTGAACGGCAAGCGCTCCACCGCCGAGCGCATCGTTTACGGCGCCATGGAAGGCCTCCGCGAGAAGACCGGCAACGACCCGGTCATCACGCTGAAGCGCGCGCTGGAGAACGTCAAGCCGTCCCTCGAGGTCAAGTCCCGCCGTGTCGGTGGCGCGACCTACCAGGTCCCCGTCGAGGTCAAGCCGGGTCGCCAGTCGACCCTGGCCCTCCGCTGGCTCGTGGGTTACTCCCGCGCCCGTCGTGAGAAGACCATGACCGAGCGCCTCATGAACGAGCTGCTCGACGCCTCCAACGGTCTTGGCGCTGCCGTCAAGAAGCGCGAGGACACGCACAAGATGGCCGAGTCCAACAAGGCCTTCGCGCACTACCGCTGGTAGTCCCACCCCACATCGAGACCGAGAGAAGACCGAAGCCTTATGGCTACCACTTCGCTTGACCTGGCCAAGGTCCGCAACATCGGGATCATGGCCCACATCGACGCGGGCAAGACGACCACCACCGAGCGCATCCTGTTCTACACCGGTGTGTCGTACAAGATCGGTGAGGTCCACGACGGCGCCGCCACGATGGACTGGATGGAGCAGGAGCAGGAGCGTGGTATCACCATCACGTCTGCCGCGACGACCTGCCACTGGCCCCTCGAAGACGTTGACCACACGATCAACATCATCGACACCCCGGGTCACGTCGACTTCACCGTCGAGGTGGAGCGTTCGCTCCGCGTCCTCGACGGCGCCGTCACCGTCTTCGACGGTGTGGCCGGCGTCGAGCCGCAGTCCGAGACCGTTTGGCGTCAGGCGGACCGCTACGGCGTGCCGCGCATCTGCTTCGTCAACAAGCTCGACCGCACCGGCGCCGAGTTCCACCGTTGCGTCGACATGATCAAGGACCGCCTCGGTGCGGTTCCGATCGTCATGCAGCTCCCCATCGGTGCCGAGATGGACTTCCAGGGCGTTGTCGACCTGGTCACCATGAAGGCGTTCGTCTGGTCCGCCGAGGCGACCAAGGGCGAGATGTACGACATCGTCGACATCCCGGCCACGCACACCGAGGCTGCTGAAGAGTGGCGCGGCAAGCTGGTCGAGACCGTCGCCGAGAACGACGACGAGATCATGGAGCTGTTCCTGGAGGGCAACGAGCCCACCGTCGAGCAGCTGCACGCCGCCGTCCGTCGGATCATCCTGAACTCCGGCAAGGGCAAGGGCGAGCCCACGATCACCGCGGTGTTCTGTGGCACGGCGTTCAAGAACAAGGGCGTTCAGCCCCTGCTCGACGCCGTCGTCCGCTACCTGCCGTCGCCGCTGGACATCGAGGCCATCGAGGGCCACGACGTCCGCGACGCCGAGGTGGTCGTGAAGCGCAAGCCGTCCGACGAGGAGCCCCTCGCCGCGCTCGCGTTCAAGATCATGAGCGACCCGCACCTCGGCAAGCTCACCTTCGTCCGGGTTTACTCGGGCCGCCTGGAGGCCGGCACTGCGGTGCTGAACTCCGTCAAGGGCAAGAAGGAGCGCATCGGCAAGATCTACCGCATGCACGCCAACAAGCGTGAAGAGATCGCCGCGGTGGGCGCCGGTGACATCGTCGCCGTCATGGGCCTGAAGCAGACCACGACCGGTGAGACGCTGTGTGACGACAAGGCACCCGTGATCCTGGAGTCCATGGACTTCCCGGCTCCGGTCATCCAGGTCGCCATCGAGCCCAAGTCCAAGGGTGACCAGGAGAAGCTGGGTGTCGCCATCCAGCGTCTCGCGGAGGAGGACCCCTCCTTCCACGTTCACTCGGACGAGGAGACGGGCCAGACCATCCTCGGCGGTATGGGCGAGCTGCACCTCGAGGTGCTGGTCGACCGTATGAAGCGCGAGTTCAAGGTCGAGGCCAACGTCGGCAAGCCGCAGGTCGCGTACCGCGAGACGATCCGCAAGGCCGTCGAGCGTCACGACTACACGCACAAGAAGCAGACCGGTGGTACCGGTCAGTTCGCCAAGGTGCAGATCGCGATCGAGCCCATCACCGAGACCGACGGTCCGGCGTACGAGTTCGTGAACAAGGTCACCGGTGGACGCGTCCCGAAGGAGTACATCCCTTCGGTCGACGCCGGTGCGCAGGAAGCCATGCAGTTCGGCATCCTGGCCGGGTACGAGATGACGGGCGTTCGCGTCACGCTTCTCGACGGTGGCTACCACGAGGTCGACTCCTCGGAGCTCGCCTTCAAGATCGCCGGTTCGCAGGCCTTCAAGGAGGCCGCGCGCAAGGCTTCTCCCGTGCTCCTCGAGCCGATGATGGCCGTAGAGGTCACCACGCCCGAGGACTACATGGGTGACGTCATCGGTGACATCAACTCCCGCCGTGGCCAGATCCAGGCCATGGAGGAGCGTCACGGTGCTCGCGTCGTGAAGGGCCTCGTGCCCCTTTCGGAGATGTTCGGCTACGTCGGAGACCTCCGCAGCAAGACCTCGGGTCGCGCCAGCTACTCGATGCAGTTCGACTCCTACGCCGAGGTTCCCCGGAACGTCGCCGAGGAGATCATCGCGAAGGCCAAGGGCGAGTAACTCTTCCGAGTACACGCTTTAGGCTTGTCACCGGAGCCTCTGGGGCAACAGGAGTAACAATCCGTTGCCCCGGGGGGCCGGCTTTCCAGCAAAGATCACCTGGCGCCGATCTGTAAGGCGTACAGAACCACTCTCCAGGAGGACCCCGTGGCGAAGGCGAAGTTCGAGCGGACTAAGCCGCACGTCAACATCGGCACCATCGGTCACATTGACCACGGTAAGACGACCCTCACGGCCGCCATTACCAAGGTGCTGCACGACGCGTACCCGGACCTGAACGAGGCCTCGGCCTTCGACCAGATCGACAAGGCTCCTGAGGAGCGCCAGCGCGGTATCACCATCTCGATCGCGCACGTCGAGTACCAGACCGAGGCGCGTCACTACGCCCACGTCGACTGCCCGGGTCACGCCGACTACATCAAGAACATGATCACCGGTGCCGCGCAGATGGACGGCGCGATCCTCGTGGTCGCCGCCACCGACGGCCCGATGCCGCAGACCAAGGAGCACGTGCTCCTGGCCCGCCAGGTCGGCGTTCCCTACATCGTCGTCGCCCTGAACAAGGCCGACATGGTGGACGACGAGGAGATCCTGGAGCTCGTCGAGCTCGAGGTCCGCGAGCTCCTCTCCGAGTACGAGTTCCCGGGCGACGACCTGCCGGTCGTCCGCGTCTCCGCGCTGAAGGCGCTCGAGGGCGACAAGGAGTGGGGCGAGAAGCTCCTCGGCCTCATGTCCGCCGTCGACGAGGCCATCCCGACCCCGCCGCGTGACACCGAGAAGCCGTTCCTCATGCCCGTCGAGGACGTCTTCACGATCACCGGTCGCGGTACCGTCGTCACCGGCCGTATCGAGCGTGGTGTCCTGAAGGTCAACGAGACCGTCGACATCATCGGTATCAAGGAGACCAAGACCACCACCACGGTCACCGGTATCGAGATGTTCCGCAAGCTCCTCGACGAGGGCCAGGCCGGTGAGAACGTCGGTCTGCTCCTCCGTGGCATCAAGCGCGAGGACGTCGAGCGCGGCCAGGTCATCATCAAGCCCGGTTCGGTCACCCCGCACACCGAGTTCGAGGCCCAGGCCTACATCCTGTCGAAGGACGAGGGTGGCCGTCACACCCCGTTCTTCAACAACTACCGTCCGCAGTTCTACTTCCGTACCACGGACGTCACGGGTGTCGTCACCCTGCCGGCCGGCACGGAGATGGTCATGCCGGGCGACAACACCGAGATGACGGTCGCGCTGATCCAGCCGGTCGCCATGGAGGAGGGCCTGAAGTTCGCCATCCGTGAGGGTGGTCGTACCGTGGGCGCCGGCCAGGTCACCAAGATCACGAAGTAATTTCGTGCTCTGACCTGGTAGCCCGTTCATCGGGCACCAAGTTGTACTGAAGGGCCCCGGCCCATCGCCTCGGCGGTGGTACGGGGCCCTTCGGCATGTCCGCGCGTCCCCTCATGCCGGGTGGGCAGGGCGGCGGGTACGACCGAGGGCCGCACCCCGTTCGGGGTGCGGCCCTCGGTCGCGTGGCGGCGGTGGGTCAGTTCACGCGCAGGGACTCGGTGAACTCGACGCAGGCGGCGTGGTCGGGCAGCAGGCCGGTCGCGAGGGCGTCGGCCAGCGAGGGGGCGGCCTCGTCGCGGGCGGACAGCAGCGGCACGTCGGCCGGCCACTCGATGCCCAGGTCGGGGTCGAGCGGGTGCACGGAGTGCTCGCCGGTCGGGTTGTACGTCTCCGAGCAGAGGTACGACAGCGTCGCGTCGTCGCTCAGCGCGCAGAAGCCGTGGCCGAGGCCCTCGGGGATGTAGACCGCGCGGCGGTCCACGTCGTCGAGGCGGACACCCTCCCACTGGCCGAAGGTGGGGGAGCCGACCCGCAGGTCGACGATGACGTCGAGCACGGCGCCGCGTACGCAGGTCACGTACTTGGCCTGGCCGCGCGGTACGTCGGCGAAGTGGATGCCGCGGACCACGCCCGCGGAGGAGACCGAGAGGTTCGCCTGCGCCAGGTTCAGCGGGTGACCGACGACCTCGGCCAGCCGGTCGAAGCGGTACCACTCGGTGAACAGGCCGCGCGGGTCGCCGTGCAGCTGCGGGGTCACCTCGAAGGCGTCGGCTATGGAGAGTTCGCGGAACTTCATCGGGCGTCCTCCTCGGCGAGCAGCATCAGCAGGTAGTCGCCGTAGCCGCTCTTGGTCAGCGGCTCGGCGAGCGCGCGCAGCTGCGCGGAGTCGATCAGGCCGGCCCGCCAGGCCGCTTCCTCGATGCAGCCTATTTTGAAGCCCTGGCGCTCCTCGATCACGCGGACGAACTCGGAGGCCTGCACCATCGAGACGAAGGTGCCGGTGTCCAGCCACGCGGTACCGCGGTCGAGGATGGTCACGTTGAGCTCGCCGGCCTGGAGGTACGCGTCGTTGACGGCGGTGATCTCCAGCTCGCCGCGGGCGCTGGGCTTCAGGCCGCGGGCTATCTCGACGACCTGGTTGTCGTAGAAGTACAGACCCGGCACCGCGTAGCGGGACTTGGGCTTCTCCGGCTTCTCCTCGATGGAGATGGCCTGGCCGTCCTCGTCGAACTCGACCACGCCGTAGGCGGTGGGGTCCGCGACCGGGTACGCGAACACGCGGCCGCCCTTGGCGTCCGTGTGCTGGGCGAGGCGGGTGCCGAGGCCACTGCCGTGGAAGATGTTGTCGCCGAGGATCAGGGCGACGGACTCGTCGCCGATGAAGTCGGCGCCGAGGACGAACGCCTGGGCGATGCCCTCCGGGCGCTCCTGGACGGCGTACTCCAGCCGCAGGCCGAACTGCGAGCCGTCGCCGAGCAGTCGCTCGAACTGGTCGCGGTCGTCCGGGGTGGTGATGATCAGGATCTCGCTGATACCCGCCATCACCAGGGTGGAAAGGGGGTAGTAGATCATCGGCTTGTCGAAGACGGGCAGCAGCTGCTTCGAGACGGCCCGGGTCAGCGGCCAGAGTCGAGATCCGGTGCCACCGGCCAAGAGGATTCCACGCATGGGGAGAACCCTATGCGAGAGGGCGTGGGGGAGCAGAGTTCAGCACATGTGACGTTGGGCGGACCGCTAGACTCTTCGTATTATGCGCATCCTCGTGACCGGCGGCGCCGGCTTCATCGGTTCAGAATTCGTCCGCCAGCAGCTCGCTGCAGATGCCACGGCGCAGATCACTGTCTTCGACAAGCTGACGTACTCGGGCGTCGAGGCCAACCTCGCCCCGGTCGCCGACCACCCCGGATACACCTTCGTCAAGGGCGACATCTGCGACGCGGACGCCGTCGACCAGGTCATGCCCGGTCACGACGTCGTCGTGCACTTCGCGGCCGAGTCCCACGTGGACCGCTCGATCGCCGGCGCGGGCCCGTTCGTGATGACCAACGTCGTGGGCACCCAGGTGCTGCTCGACTCCGCCCGCAAGCACGGCGTCGGCCGCTTCGTCCACATCTCCACCGACGAGGTCTACGGCTCGATCAGCGAGGGCTCCTGGACCGAGGAGTGGCCGCTGGTGCCGAACTCCCCGTACTCCGCCTCGAAGGCGTCCTCCGACCTGCTGGCGCTGGCCTACGCGCGCACGCACGGCATGGACGTGGTGGTCACCCGCTGCTCCAACAACTACGGGCACTACCAGTTCCCGGAGAAGGTCATCCCGCTGTTCGTCTCGAACCTGATGGACGGCAAGAAGGTCCCGCTGTACGGCAACGGCGGCAACGTCCGCGACTGGCTGCACGTCTCCGACCACTGCCGCGGCATCGACCTGGCCATGCGCAAGGGCCGGGCCGGCGAGGTCTACAACATCGGCGGCGGCACCGAGCTCACCAACAAGGAGCTCACCGGTGTCCTGCTGGAGGCCGCCGGCCTCGGCTGGGACATGGTCGAGCACGTCGAGGACCGCAAGGGCCACGACCTCCGCTACTCCATCGACATCAGCAAGATCGGCGCCGAGCTGGGCTACGCCCCGCAGGTCACCTTCGAGGACGGCATCAAGGCCACCATCGAGTGGTACCGCGAGAACCGTGCCTGGTGGGAGCCGCTGAAGGCGAAGGCGGCCCTGCAGAAGTGACCGCGAACCCGGAAGCCGGCCGCTGGCTCGTCACCGGCGCCGCCGGAATGCTCGGCCAGGACGTCCTGGCCGCGCTGAAGGACGCCGGCATCGAAGCCGCGGGCCTGCGGCGCGCCGATCTCGACATCACCGACCCGGCAGCCGTCCGGGCCGCCGTCGAGGGTGCCGCCGTCGTCGTCAACTGCGCGGCCTGGACCGACGTGGACGGCGCCGAGACCGCCGAGGAAGCCGCCACCGCCGTCAACGGCACCGGCGTACGCGTCCTCGCCGCGGCCTGCGCCGACGCCGGTGCGCGCCTGCTGCACGTCTCCACCGACTACGTGCTGCCCGGCAATGCCGCGCAGCCGTACCCCGAGGACGCCGAGACCGGTCCGGTCAACGCCTACGGGCGCTCCAAGCTGGTCGGTGAACAGGCCGTCGCCGAGCTGCTCCCGCAGGACGGCTACATCGTGCGGACCGCGTGGCTGTACGGCGAGCACGGGGCGAACTTCGTCGCCACCATGCTGAAGCTGGCCGCCCAGCGGGACACCCTCGACGTGGTCGACGACCAGCACGGCCAGCCCACTTGGTCCTACGCGCTGGCCCGTCACCTGGTCGACCTCGGCCTCGCCGCGCTGGCGGGCAAGGCCCCGGGCGGGGTCTACCACGGCACCGCGAGCGGCCGTACCACCTGGATGGGGCTGGCGCGCGAGGCGTACCGGCTGAGCGGACTCGACCCCGAGCGGATCCGGCCGACGACCTCCGAGGCGTTCGTCCGCCCCGCGGTGCGACCGGCCTTCAGTGTCCTTGCTCACGACGGCTGGTCGGCCGCCGGGCTGGAACCACTGGCCGACTGGCGGGCGCAGCTCGCCGAGGCGATCACCCGCCCGGCCTTCGCTGATCTGCTGGGACTCCCCTCCACGAGGTGAGCCGGCGAGGCTGATCAATCACACACGCACGTCGCAGACGGGGCCCGGGATGCAACCTTTCGGGCCCCGTTGGCGTCATGTGCCGTGCCATATGCTTCTCCTATAAAGATGTTGGCCCCTTCGCGCGAAAGGCGCCGTCCGCTGTGCGACTCTCCGTTCTGACCTCCATCACCGGTCTTCTGGTGCTGGGGTACATCCTCGAGCTGCTGCGCCGCCAGCAACTGCGGGAGAAGTACGCGGCGATATGGCTCGCCATCGGACTGCTGGCCGCCCCGCTCGGCTTCGTCCCCGACCTGCTGGACCCGGTGGCCCGGAGCCTCGGCGTGGCATCCGGCGTGAGCCTGGTGTTCTTCATCGGCTTCGTCCTGGTCCTGCTGGTGAGCCTGCACCTCAGCTGGGAGACCAGCCGGCTGGAGGCGGAGACGCGCACCCTGGCGGAGGACGTCGCGCTGATCCGCGCGCACCTCGTCCAGCAGGGCGGTTACCCCAGTACGTCGCCGCGCGCGGAAGAGGCCGGCGCCATCGAGGCACAGGTGAACTCGTGAACGACGGTCGTCGCGTCCTGATCATTCTTCCCGCCTGGAACGAGGAGGACGGACTGCCCTCCGTCCTGCGCGAGATCCAGCAGCAACTGCCTTACGTGGACACCCTCGTGGTCGACGACGGCTCGGCGGACAACACGGCCGAGGTGGCCCGGGCGGCCGGCTCGGCCGTCGCCCAGCTGCCCTTCAACCTCGGTGTCGGCGGCGCGATGCGGCTCGGCTACCGCTACGCGCAGCAGCACGGCTACGACGTGGCGATCCAGGTGGACGCCGACGGCCAGCACGACCCGGCGTACGTGCCGGCGCTGCTGGAGCGCCTCGCCGTCGGCGACGCCGACCTGGTCATAGGCGCCCGGTTCGCCGGCGACGGCGACTACACCGTGCGCGGCCCGCGCAAGTGGGCGATGTCGCTGCTGTCCGTGGTGCTGTCGCGCATCACCCGGACCAAGCTCACCGACACCACCTCGGGCTTCCGCGCCTGCAACCGGCCGCTCATCGAGTTCTTCGCCCGCTGGTACCCCGTGGAGTACCTCGGGGACACCATCGAGTCGATGGTGGGCGCCGCCCGCTCCGGCTTCACCGTGCGCCAGATCCCCGTGGCGATGCGCGAACGGACCACCGGCCGCCCGAGCGCCTCCCCGTTCCGGGCGATGGTCTACCTCACCCGGGCCGGCCTCGTGCTGCTGCTCGCGATGATCCGCCGGATGCCCGGCGAGCTCAAGGCGTTCACGCCCGGCACCCCGGCGTACGCCGCCTTCCAGCAGCGCACCGCCGAGCTGGTCGCCCGCGAGCTGACCCGGGCCTAGGCGGAGAACATGTCGCGTTTCGAGATCCTCCTGCCGTACTACGGCGATGTCGCGCTGATGCAGGACGCCGTCCGCAGCGTCCTGGCCCAGGACGGCGACGACTGGCGCCTGACCGTCGTCGACGACGGCCGTGAGCCGGGCGTCCCCGAGTGGTTCGAGCAGCTCGCCGACCCCCGGGTCCGCTACCTGCGCAACGAACGCAACCTCGGTGTGACCGGCAACTTCAACCGCTGCGTCGAGCTCGCCGAGTACGAGTACCTGGTGCTCATGGGCTGCGACGACCTCATGCACCCGAACTACCTGCAGGTGGTGCGGGCCGCGGCCGACCGCGAGCCGGCCGCCGCGATGATCCAGCCGGGCGTCCTGGTGATCGGCACCGACGGCCAGGAGTACGACACCCTGGTCGACCGGACCAAGCGCAAGCTGTACTCGCCCAAGGGCCCCGGCCGGGCCCTGCTCGGCGGCGAGGAGCTGGCCGTCAGCCTGCTGCGCGGCAACTGGCTGTACTTCCCGTCGATCTGCTGGCGCACCGAGGCGGTCAAGCGCTTCGGCTTCCGCGACGACCTGGGCGTGATCCAGGACCTGGCCCTGGTCGTCGACCTGCTGGTGGCGGGGGAGACCCTGGCCACCACGCCGGAGGTCTGCTTCAGCTACCGCCGGCACGCCGGGAGCGAGTCCTCCGCCAAGGCCTACACCGGCCACCGCTTCGAGGAGGCCAAGCGCTTCTTCGTGGAGACCGCCGACCGCCTGGAGCGGCACGGCTGGCCGCGTGCGGCCAAGGTCTCCCGGCTGCACCTCTCCTCCCGGCTGCACGCCATCACCCTGCTGCCCGGCGCCGTGAAGCACGCCGGCCGGCCCGGTGTCAGTGCCATGCTCCGCCACGCCACGCGCTGAGCGTGCGGCCGATGAAAGCCACGGGATGAACCCGATCGCGAAACTGCTCAAAGCCCTGCCCCCCGGGACCGCGATGGTCGCGGGGGGCACCGCCGTACTCGGCGCCGCCTCCTACATCCACCTCGCGGTGGCCGGACACAGCCTCTCCGAGGCCGACAAGGCCGGCGTCTCGGTGCTGTGGACCCTGGTGATGTCCGTCGGGATCGGCTTGTTCTTCCCGATCGAGCAGGAGCTCACCCGGATCGTCGCCGCCCGTGTGGTGCGCGGTGAGGGCGCCGCGCCGGTGCTCCGGAAGGCGGGACTGCTGACCGGGGGCGTCCTCGGCGCGGTCCTGGCGGCGCTCGCCGTCTTCGCCCGGCCGATCGCCGACCGGCTGTTCCACGGCGACCTCCAAATGGTCGCCGTGCTCGGCGGGGCCTTCGCCGGGATGGCCCTGTGCTACCTCACCCGGGGCATCCTGGCCGGCGTCGGCCGCTTCACCGCGTACGGCTCCCAGCTCGCGGTCGACGGCGGCCTGCGGATCGTGCTGGCCTTCGCCTGCGCCGCCGCCGGGCTCCACTCGGCGCTCGCCTTCAGCCTGATCCTCGTGGTGGCGCCGTTCGTCGCCCTGCTGGTCACGCTGGCCCCGACGCTGCGCGCGGCGCGGCCCGGCGCCGTGTTCCCCACCCGGGAGCTGGCCCGCGGCCTCGGGCCGCTGACCGCCTCCACGCTGCTGGCGCAGGTGGTGGTCAACGCGGCGGTGATGAGCACCCAGCTGCTGGAGCCGACCCGCACCGCCTTGATCTCGGCCCTGCTCAGCGCGCTGGTGCTGGCCCGGGTGCCGCTGTTCGTCTTCGGTTCGCTGCAGGCCTCGCTGCTCTCGGGCCTGTCCACCGTGGTGGCCGCCGGAGACCACCAGGGCTTCGCCCGGATGCTGCGCAAGGCCTGCCTGGTGGTGCTCGGCCTCGGCGCCGTCGGCGGTGTGCCGGCCGTGCTGCTCGGCCCCTGGCTGATCGAGGTCCTCTTCCGTGCCGAGCCCGGCCAGCTCTTCCACCTCGACTTCCTCTGGTTCTCCATCGGGACGACCTGCTACATGCTGGCGATGGTGCTCGGCCAGGCCCAGATGGTGCTGCACAAGCACCGCGCGCAGCTGGCCTGCTGGGCGTTCGGCACCGCGGTGCTGCTCGGCATCACGCTGGTACCCGGGGACATCGCGCTGCGCGTGGGCCTCGGCTACGCGGTCGGTTCGCTGGCCACCGCCGCCGCGATGCTGCTGACCCTGCGCGGGGCCGTGCCGCGCCGTACGGCGGCACCGGCACCCGACGGACAGCTCACCGGGGTCTGACCCCATTGACGTGACGGTCACTTCCGTGCGGGGCGTGCCGCCCCGCCGGCTTGATCGTCCAGGAGTACGATCTTGCGATCGGGTGACGCGACCAGTCGCCCGATCGGTGGCCGAGAGGCCCCGCACCGCACGGTGCGGGGCCTCTCGGCCGTATCGGACACATGCGGATGCACACGGGGTGGGACATGGGCGGGAAAGACGAGAACGCGCGGAGCTCGGGGATATCCGACGAGGAGCTGGCGGCGTTCCTGGAGCGGGCCGCCGCGGGTGCCGGGGAGGCGCCGCGGGAGCCGTCGGCGCGGGCCCGGATGGTGACCGCGCGGCTGCGCGACCAGCAGGAGCCGCCGGGCTGGCGCACCGGTCCGACCGGGCGGGGGACGCGGGGCGGGCGGGGCCGGGCCAAGCGGGGGATCAAGATCACCCTGGCCGTCGTCTTCATCGCCGGGCTCGCGCTGGTCGCCGTACGGCCCGAGCTGGTGATCGACCGGGTCACGGGCAAGACCGCCGCCCGGCAGGACGCGAAGGCCCTGCTGCCCGCGGAGACGGCCCGGCCGACCGCGGCCCCGGGCGCCGTGCCCCCGGACCTGCCGACCCTGGCGGAGCCCTTCCGGGGCTCGCCGGCCCTGCGGTGGGCCGACGGTGCCGCCGGGATCGAGGTCCCCGAGGCCACCGCCGTGGACTGGATGCCGAAGGAGAAGGTCGCGGACGCGCTGCAGCGCGTCAGGCAGTTCCTCGTCGCGGCCAACCTGGACCCGGCGACCCTGCGCGGCGAACGCCCCGCCGCGGCCTTGGCGCTCCTGGACCCGCAGCAGCCGGACGTCCCGCAGCGGCTGGAGCAGTACCTGACGAAACCCACGGCGCAGGACAACCCGACCCTGCTGTTCACCCGCTTCGACCCGGCCGAGGTCAAGCCCGTCGGCAACGTGGTCAAGGTGCGCGGCAGCATGCGCGTGGAGCAGGGGGAACCCGGGGAGGTGCGCGTGGTGACGGACCACACCTTCGTCCACCCGATGACCAAGGGGGGCACGAGCGTGCAGCGCACGATCGTGCGCCGGCAGATCACCTTCTCCCTGCTCGACCCGGCGCGCTGGAAGGCCGACGGGAACCGGCTCCAGCTGAGCGAGTACCACGCGGAGCGGTCGAACGTGGAGTGCGAGGCGGCCGGCGGCTACGTGCACCCGATGTTCCCGCAGGACGCGCCGGCCGGTACGGCACCCACCGGGCCCGCCACGGACCCGTACGACCGCAGCACGGACATCAAGGGCGGAGCGTGCGGGACGGTCACCCGCTCCTGACCGGGGGAGAGGCCCTGCCGCGCCCCGGGCGTGGTGCAGTTTGACCACTCAGCGTGGCGGGGTATTCTCTTCGGCCCGATTGGCCAGGTACGTGCCTCGTATGGCAGACTACTCAAGTTGCTCGGCTGAGTGCCGATGCTGCGCGCCTCCCGCCGGGAGGACCGGAAGCGAGTCCCACAGTACTCGTCGTCCTTAATCTGCCTCTCGGGGCAGCAATGGGGGCGGACGTACGGGAATCTTCTGGGAAGTGTCAGCACGGTGCCCACCAGGCACTCGGTGGGTGTTTCTCCCCCGAATCGCGGTCATTGGGACCGTACCCCCTTGGATGAGGGAATTTCCGTATGGGAATTTTCTGTAGAGGGAGTGCGACACGCCCGACCGCGTGGGTCGGAGGAGAGGCCGCGGGATCCATCCCGCAGCCGACCGGGAGCCAGAGCGTTTCCACATACAGACAGGACTACGGAGTAGCCATGGCGGGACAGAAGATCCGCATCCGGCTCAAGGCCTACGACCACGAGGTCATCGATTCCTCGGCGAAGAAGATCGTCGAGACGGTGACGCGCACTGGTGCGTCGGTCGCGGGCCCGGTGCCGCTGCCCACTGAGAAGAACGTGTACTGCGTCATCAAGTCGCCGCACAAGTACAAGGACTCGCGCGAGCACTTCGAGATGCGCACGCACAAGCGCCTGATCGACATCCTCGACCCGACTCCCAAGACCGTTGACTCGCTGATGCGCCTGGACCTTCCGGCCGGCGTTGACATCGAGATCAAGCTCTGAGAGGCGTCGAGAAGATGGCAAAGCAGATCAAGGGCGTCCTGGGCGAGAAGCTCGGCATGACCCAGGTCTGGGACGAGAACAACCGTGTCGTCCCGGTGACCGTGGTCAAGGCCGGACCCTGCGTCGTTACCCAGGTCCGTACGAACGACATCGACGGCTACGAGTCGGTCCAGATCGCCTTCGGCGAGATCGACCCGCGCAAGGTGAACAAGCCCCTCAAGGGCCACTTCGCCAAGGCCGACGTGACCCCCCGCCGCCACCTGGTGGAGCTCCGCACCTCCGACGCCAGCGAGTACACGCTCGGCCAGGAGATCACTGCTGAGGTGTTCGAGTCCGGCGTCAAGGTTGACGTCACGGGCAACAGCAAGGGCAAGGGCTTCGCCGGTGTCATGAAGCGGCACAACTTCCGGGGCCTCGGCGCCGGTCACGGTGTGCAGCGCAAGCACCGCTCCCCCGGTTCGATCGGTGGCTGTGCCACCCCTGGGCGTGTCTTCAAGGGCATGCGCATGGCCGGTCGCATGGGTAACGAGCGTGTCACCACCCAGAACCTGACCATCCACGCGGTTGACGCGGAGAAGGGTCTGCTCCTCATCAAGGGTGCGGTCCCCGGTCCGAACGGCGGCCTCGTCCTGGTCCGTACCGCGGCCAAGGGGGCTTGAGGTAATGAGCACCATTGACATCCTTTCGCCGGCAGGCGACAAGGCCGGTACCGTCGAGCTCCCCGCGGAGATCTTCGACGCGAAGACCAGCGTTCCGCTGATCCACCAGGTCGTTGTCGCTCAGCTGGCTGCTGCCCGTCAGGGCACGCACAAGACCAAGCGTCGTGGCGAAGTCCGTGGTGGTGGCCGCAAGCCGTACCGCCAGAAGGGCACCGGCCGCGCGCGCCAGGGTTCGACCCGTGCGCCGCAGTTCGTCGGCGGTGGCGTCGTCCACGGCCCGCAGCCGCGTGACTACTCCCAGCGGACCCCGAAGAAGATGAAGGCCGCCGCCCTCCGCGGTGCCCTCTCGGACCGTGCGCGTCACTCCCGCATCCACGTCGTCACCGGCGTGGTCGAGGGTTCCGCCTCCACGAAGGCCGCCAAGACGCTGTTCGGCAAGATCTCGGAGCGCAAGAACCTGCTCCTGGTCGTCGAGCGCGCCGACGAGGCCGCGTGGCTGTCCGCCCGCAACCTGCCCCAGGTTCACATCCTGGAGCCGGGCCAGCTGAACACGTACGACGTGATCGTCTCTGACGACGTGGTCTTCACTCAGGCCGCTTTCGAGTCCTTCGTGTCTGGCCCCAAGGCCGATGAGACCGAAGGGAGCGACGCCTGATGTCTGAGGCGACCGTTACCAGCAAGACCTTCACTGACCCGCGCGACCTGCTGATCAAGCCGGTTGTCTCGGAGAAGAGCTACGCGCTGCTGGACGAGAACAAGTACACGTTCATCGTCGCGCCCGGCGCCAACAAGACCCAGATCAAGCAGGCCGTGGAAGCGGTCTTCTCGGTCAAGGTCACCGGGGTCAACACGATCAACCGTCAGGGTAAGCGCAAGCGCACCAAGACCGGTTTCGGCAAGCGTGCGAACACCAAGCGCGCCATCGTGACCCTTGCCGAGGGCAACCGTATCGACATCTTCGGCGGCCAGGCCTCCTAACGGAGGTCTAGTCGTCCGGAATCGGACGAGGACTGAGAAATGGGTATCCGCAAGTACAAGCCGACGACCCCGGGCCGTCGTGGCTCCAGCGTCGCCGACTTTGTCGAGATCACGCGGTCCACGCCGGAGAAGTCGCTGGTTCGCCCCCTGCACAGCAAGGGCGGCCGTAACAACACCGGTCGGATCACCGTTCGCCACCAGGGTGGTGGACACAAGCGCGCCTACCGCGTGATCGACTTCCGTCGTCACGACAAGGACGGCGTGCCGGCCAAGGTCGCGCACATCGAGTACGACCCCAACCGCACCGCGCGCATCGCGCTCCTGCACTACGCGGACGGCGAGAAGCGCTACATCATCGCGCCGAAGGCTCTGAAGCAGGGCGACCGGATTGAGAACGGCCCCACGGCCGACATCAAGCCCGGTAACAACCTGGCCCTCCGCAACATCCCGGTCGGTACCACGATCCACGCGATCGAGCTCCGTCCCGGTGGTGGCGCCAAGTTCGCCCGTTCCGCGGGTGCCTCCGTGCAGCTGCTGGCGAAGGAGGGCACGATGGCCCACCTTCGTATGCCGTCCGGTGAGATCCGTCTCGTCGACGCGCGCTGCCGCGCCACGGTCGGCGAGGTCGGCAACGCCGAGCAGTCGAACATCAACTGGGGCAAGGCCGGCCGTATGCGCTGGAAGGGCGTTCGCCCGTCCGTCCGCGGTGTCGCGATGAACCCGGTTGACCACCCGCACGGTGGTGGTGAGGGCAAGACCAGTGGTGGTCGCCACCCGGTCTCCCCGTGGGGTCAGAAGGAGGGTCGTACTCGCTCGCCGAAGAAGGCTTCGAGCAAGTACATCGTCCGCCGCCGCAAGACGAACAAGAAGCGCTAGGAGCGGGTTTAGATGCCGCGCAGTCTCAAGAAGGGGCCCTTCGTCGACGACCACCTCGTAAAGAAGGTGGACGTCCAGAACGAAGCCGGCACCAAGAACGTCATCAAGACCTGGTCCCGTCGCTCGATGATCATCCCCAGCATGCTGGGTCACACCATCGCGGTGCACAACGGCAAGACCCACGTCCCGGTGTTCGTCACCGAGTCGATGGTCGGCCACAAGCTCGGCGAGTTCTCGCCGACTCGCACCTTCCGCGGCCACGTCAAGGACGACCGGAAGTCGAAGCGCCGCTAAAGGCGGGGTGGTTATGACTATGACTTACACCGAAGGGACAACCATGGAAGCCAGGGCCCAGGCGCGGTACATCCGCGTCACGCCCATGAAGGCCCGCCGAGTGGTGGACCTTATCCGTGGCATGGATGCCACGGAGGCTCAGGCGGTCCTGCGTTTCGCCCCGCAGGCCGCGAGCGTGCCGGTTGGCAAGGTGCTTGACAGCGCCATCGCCAACGCCGCACACAACTACAACCACCCGGACGCCTCCACGCTGGTCATCAGCGAGGCGTACGTGGACGAGGGCCCGACCCTGAAGCGGTTCCGTCCGCGTGCGCAGGGCCGTGCCTACCGGATCCGCAAGCGGACCAGCCACATCACCGTGGTCGTCAGCAGCAAGGAAGGTTCCCGGTAATGGGCCAGAAGGTAAACCCGCACGGGTTCCGGCTCGGCATCACCACCGACTTCAAGTCGCGTTGGTACGCCGACAAGCTGTACAAGGACTACGTCAAGGAAGACGTCGCCATCCGTCGGATGATGACGTCCGGCATGGAGCGCGCCGGCATCTCGAAGGTTGAGATCGAGCGCACCCGTGACCGCGTGCGTGTGGACATCCACACCGCTCGTCCGGGCATCGTCATCGGCCGCCGTGGCGCCGAGGCCGACCGCATCCGCGGTGACCTCGAGAAGCTCACGGGCAAGCAGGTCCAGCTGAACATCCTCGAGGTCAAGAACCCCGAGCTTGACGCTCAGCTGGTTGCCCAGGCCGTTGCCGAGCAGCTCTCCTCCCGCGTCTCCTTCCGTCGCGCCATGCGTAAGAGCATGCAGGGCACGATGAAGGCCGGCGCCAAGGGCATCAAGATCCAGTGTGGCGGCCGTCTCGGCGGCGCCGAGATGTCCCGCTCCGAGTTCTACCGCGAGGGTCGTGTGCCGCTGCACACGCTGCGCGCGAACGTGGACTACGGCTTCTTCGAGGCCAAGACCACCTTCGGCCGTATCGGTGTGAAGGTCTGGATCTACAAGGGCGACGTCAAGAACATCGCCGAGGTTCGCGCCGAGAACGCTGCGGCCCGTGCGGGTAACCGCCCGGCCCGTGGCGCGCAGGGCGCTGGCGACCGTCCCGCCGGCCGTGGTGGCCGTGGTGGCGAGCGCGGCGGCCGTGGTGGCCGCAAGCCGCAGCAGGCTGCTGGTGTCGAGGCCCCCAAGGCCGACGCTCCCGCCGCCGCTCCGGCCGAGAGCACCGGAACGGAGGCCTGACCGACATGCTGATCCCTCGTAGGGTCAAGCACCGCAAGCAGCACCACCCGAAGCGCAGCGGTATGGCCAAGGGCGGTACTGAGGTCACGTTCGGCGAGTACGGCATCCAGGCGCTGACCCCGGCTTACGTGACGAACCGCCAGATCGAGGCGGCTCGTATTGCGATGACCCGCCACATCAAGCGTGGCGGCAAGGTCTGGATCAACATCTACCCGGACCGCCCGCTGACGAAGAAGCCGGCCGAAACCCGCATGGGTTCCGGTAAGGGTTCTCCCGAGTGGTGGATCGCCAACGTGCACCCGGGTCGGGTCATGTTCGAGCTGTCCTACCCGAACGAGAAGATTGCTCGTGAGGCGCTCACCCGCGCTGCTCACAAGCTTCCGATGAAGTGCCGGATTGTTCGGCGCGAGGCAGGTGAGTCGTGATGGCGACGGGAACCAAGGCGTCCGAGCTGCGTGAGCTCGGCAACGAGGAGCTCGTTGGCAAGCTGCGCGAGGCCAAGGAGGAGCTGTTCAAGCTCCGCTTCCAGGCGGCCACGGGTCAGCTGGAGAACAACGGCCGGCTCAAGTCCGTCCGTAAGGACATCGCTCGCATCTACACCCTGATGCACGAGCGTGAGCTCGGTATCGAGACGGTGGAGAGCGCCTGATGAGCGAGAACAACGTGACTGAGAAGACCGAGCGCGGCTTCCGCAAGACCCGTGAGGGTCTGGTCGTCAGCGACAAGATGGACAAGACCGTCGTCGTCGCCGTCGAGGACCGCGTCAAGCACGCCCTGTACGGCAAGGTCATCCGCCGTACGAACAAGCTCAAGGCGCACGACGAGCAGAACGCTGCCGGCGTCGGCGACCGCGTCCTCATCATGGAGACGCGTCCGCTGTCGGCGAGCAAGCGCTGGCGCATCGTCGAGATCCTCGAGAAGGCCAAGTAAGGCAATTCGCGCAAGCGAATTCCAAACAGACACAGTCTGAGGGGTTTCCCTCGGATTCGTTCCGCCAGGCTCGGTGGGGGCGACGCTCTCCGGAGTGAAGCCCCCGCCGGGAACCGGCAGACAAACAGGAGATACACGTGATCCAGCAGGAGTCGCGACTGCGTATCGCCGACAACACTGGTGCGAAGGAAATCCTTTGCATCCGTGTTCTCGGTGGTTCGGGTCGCCGCTACGCGGGCATCGGTGACGTCATCGTCGCCACCGTCAAGGACGCGATCCCCGGTGGCAACGTGAAGAAGGGTGACGTCGTCAAGGCGGTCATCGTTCGCACCGTCAAGGAGCGTCGCCGCCAGGACGGCTCGTACATCCGCTTCGACGAGAACGCCGCCGTCATTCTGAAGAACGACGGCGACCCTCGCGGCACCCGTATCTTCGGCCCGGTGGGCCGTGAGCTGCGCGAGAAGAAGTTCATGAAGATCATCTCGCTCGCGCCGGAGGTGCTGTAAGCATGAAGATCAAGAAGGGCGACCTGGTCCAGGTCATCACCGGTAAGGACAAGGGCAAGCAGGGCAAGGTCATCGTTGCCTTCCCCGCTGAGAACCGTGTCCTCGTCGAGGGTGTCAACCGGGTCAAGAAGCACACCAAGGCTGCGCAGAACCAGGCCGGTGGCATTGTGATCACCGAGGCCCCGGTCCACGTCAGCAACGTTCAGCTGGTTGTGGAGAAGGACGGCAAGAAGGTCGTCACCCGCGTCGGCTACCGCTTCGACGACGAGGGCAACAAGATCCGCGTTGCCAAGCGGACGGGTGAGGACATCTGATGGCTACCACTCCGCGTCTCAAGACGAAGTACCGCGAGGACATCACCGGCAAGCTGCGTGAGGAGTTCTCCTACGAGAACGTCATGCAGATCCCCGGCCTCGTGAAGATCGTGGTCAACATGGGTGTGGGCGACGCCGCCCGCGACTCCAAGCTGATCGACGGCGCCATCAAGGACCTGACGACGATCACCGGTCAGAAGCCGGCCGTCACGAAGGCCCGCAAGTCCATCGCGCAGTTCAAGCTGCGCGAGGGTCAGCCGATCGGCTGCCACGTCACCCTCCGTGGTGACCGCATGTGGGAGTTCCTGGACCGTACGCTGTCGCTCGCGCTGCCGCGTATCCGTGACTTCCGTGGTCTGTCGCCGAAGCAGTTCGACGGCCGTGGTAACTACACCTTCGGTCTCACGGAGCAGGTCATGTTCCACGAGATCGACCAGGACAAGATCGACCGTACCCGGGGTATGGACATCACCGTGGTCACCACGGCGACCAACGACGCTGAGGGCCGCGCGCTCCTTCGTCACCTCGGCTTCCCCTTCAAGGAGGCGTAAGCGAGATGGCGAAGAAGGCTCTCATCGCGAAGGCTGCCCGTAAGCCCAAGTTCGGTGTGCGTGCGTACACCCGCTGCCAGCGCTGCGGTCGCCCCCACTCCGTGTACCGCAAGTTCGGCCTGTGCCGCGTCTGCCTTCGTGAGATGGCTCACCGTGGCGAGCTGCCGGGCGTGACCAAGAGCTCCTGGTAATTCCCTTCCGTC
Organism: Streptomyces nojiriensis; assembly: GCF_017639205.1. Taxonomy (NCBI): domain Bacteria; kingdom Bacillati; phylum Actinomycetota; class Actinomycetes; order Kitasatosporales; family Streptomycetaceae; genus Streptomyces; species Streptomyces nojiriensis. Next base: position 5,429,477 of record NZ_CP071139.1, read on the forward strand.
CGTAAGGACTTGGGAAGTTCCAGAGACTCTCGGTAAGCATCTGGTCGGTGGGTGCCCAGCTCCGCATGCCGTAGGCTTGTGGGGTTGGGCGTCCGCCGCCCTATCGACTTACTACGCCGTAGGTCCCCGCACCGCACCCGTCCCGCCACTGAGTGGGGAGAGGGATGGCGCATACAGGAAACCCCGGCGAGAGAGGCCGAAGGCCACTTCATGACCATGACTGACCCGATCGCAGACATGCTGACCCGTCTGCGTAACGCTAACTCGGCGTACCACGACACCGTCGTGATGCCGCACAGCAAGATCAAGTCGCACATCGCAGAGATCCTCAAGCAGGAGGGTTTCATCACCGGCTGGAAGGTCGAGGACGCCGAGGTCGGCAAGAACCTCGTCCTCGAGCTGAAGTTCGGGCCGAACCGTGAGCGCTCCATCGCGGGCATCAAGCGGATCTCGAAGCCCGGTCTGCGCGTGTACGCGAAGTCCACCAACCTGCCGAAGGTGCTCGGCGGCCTGGGCGTGGCGATCATCTCCACGTCGCACGGTCTGCTCACCGGCCAGCAGGCAGGCAAGAAGGGCGTAGGTGGGGAAGTCCTCGCCTACGTCTGGTAGTCGGGAACGGAGGAAAAGCAATGTCGCGAATCGGCAAGCTCCCCATCCAGGTTCCCGCCGGTGTGGACGTCACCATCGATGGCAGCACGGTTGCGGTTAAGGGCCCCAAGGGTTCCCTCTCCCACACCGTCAAGGCTCCCATCGCCGTTGTTAAGGGCGAGGACGGCGTTCTGAACGTCACCCGTCCGAACGACGAGCGTCAGAACAAGGCCCTGCACGGCCTGTCCCGCACGCTGGTGGCGAACATGATCACCGGTGTGACCACGGGATACGTCAAGGCTCTCGAGATCAGCGGTGTCGGTTACCGTGTCCTGGCGAAGGGCTCCGACCTGGAGTTCCAGCTGGGTTACAGCCACCCGATCCTGGTGGAGGCGCCCGAGGGCATCTCCTTCAAGGTCGAGTCGCCGACCAAGTTCACGGTCGAGGGCATCGACAAGCAGAAGGTCGGCGAGGTCGCCGCCAACATCCGCAAGCTGCGGAAGCCCGACCCGTACAAGGCCAAGGGTGTCAAGTACGCCGGCGAAGTCATCCGCCGCAAGGTCGGAAAGGCTGGTAAGTAGCCATGGCATACGGTGTGAAGATCGCCAAGGGCGACGCGTACAAGCGCGCTGCCAAGGCTCGCCGCCACATCCGCATCCGCAAGAACGTCTCGGGTACGGCGGAGCGTCCGCGCCTCGTCGTGACGCGTTCGAACCGCAACATCGTTGCTCAGGTCATCGACGACCTCCAGGGCCACACCCTGGCGTCCGCGTCGACCCTGGATGCTTCGATCCGCGGTGGCGAAGGCGACAAGAGCTCGCAGGCCCAGGCTGTCGGCGCGCTCGTCGCCGAGCGTGCCAAGGCTGCGGGTGTCGAGACCGTCGTGTTCGACCGCGGTGGCAACCGATACGCCGGGCGCATTGCCGCTCTGGCTGACGCCGCCCGCGAAGCCGGGCTGAAGTTCTAAGCCCCGGTTCCGGGACTCACGGACGTAACAGAGAGAGGTAATCCAATGGCTGGACCCCAGCGCCGCGGAAGCGGTGCCGGTGGCGGCGAGCGGCGGGACCGGAAGGGTCGCGACGGTGGCCCTGCCGCCGAGAAGACCGCTTACGTTGAGCGCGTTGTCGCGATCAACCGCGTCGCCAAGGTTGTCAAGGGTGGTCGCCGCTTCAGCTTCACCGCGCTGGTCGTGGTGGGCGACGGTGACGGCACTGTAGGTGTCGGTTACGGCAAGGCCAAGGAAGTTCCCGCGGCCATCGCCAAGGGTGTCGAGGAAGCCAAGAAGAACTTCTTCAAGGTTCCGCGCATCCAGGGCACCATCCCTCACCCGATCCAGGGCGAGAAGGCTGCGGGCGTCGTCCTGCTGAAGCCTGCTTCCCCCGGTACCGGTGTTATCGCCGGTGGCCCGGTGCGCGCCGTTCTGGAGTGCGCCGGCGTTCACGACATCCTGTCGAAGTCCCTGGGCTCCGACAACGCGATCAACATCGTGCACGCGACCGTGGAGGCCCTGAAGGGCCTGCAGCGTCCCGAGGAGATCGCGGCTCGCCGTGGTCTGCCCCTCGAGGACGTCGCCCCCGCGGCTCTGCTTCGTGCACGTGCTGGGGCGGGTGCGTAATGGCTCGCCTCAAGATCACGCAGACGAAGTCGTACATCGGCAGCAAGCAGAACCACCGCGACACGCTGCGTTCGCTCGGGCTCAAGCGCCTGAACGACGTCGTCGTCAAGGAGGACCGCCCCGAGTTCCGCGGAATGGTGCAGACCGTCCGCCACCTCGTGACGGTTGAGGAGGTTGACTAATCATGGCTGAGAACAGCCCGCTGAAGGCCCACAACCTCCGTCCCGCCCCCGGCGCCAAGACCGCGAAGACCCGTGTCGGTCGTGGTGAGGCGTCGAAGGGTAAGACGGCCGGTCGTGGTACGAAGGGCCAGAAGGCCCGCTACCAGATCCCGCAGCGCTTCGAGGGTGGGCAGATGCCCCTCCACATGCGTCTGCCGAAGCTCAAGGGCTTCAAGAACCCGTTCCGCACCGAGTTCCAGGTCGTGAACCTGGACAAGCTCGGCGCTCTCTACCCCGAGGGTGGAGAAGTCACGGTGGCCGACCTGGTCGCCAAGGGCGCGGTTCGCAAGAACAGCCTCGTCAAGGTCCTGGGCCAGGGCGAGATCTCCGTGGCGCTGCAGGTTTCGGTTGACGCCGTCTCCGCCTCCGCCAAGGAGAAGATCGCCGCTGCCGGCGGCACCGTCACCGAGCTCGTCTAAGACGATTTCAGTGGCTGAATAGCTCGAAACCCGACCGGGGATGCCTCACATATGGGGCATCCCCGGTCGGTCGTTCCACGGAAGGCACACTCGCCGGTAAGGTGGCGTGCACCTTTGCTTTGTCGTATTCGTCGATCCCTCAGACCGTCACCTCTGACGCAGTAGCGCGGGGGTCGCAGGAGGCACCGTGCTCACCGCGTTCGCCCGGGCGTTCAAGACGCCCGACCTGCGCAAGAAGCTGCTCTTCACGCTCGGCATCATCGTGCTGTTCCGGCTCGGGTCCCATGTACCGGTACCCGGCGTGAGCTACAAGAACGTTCAGATCTGTGTCGAGCAGGCAGGCAACAGCAGTGGGCTGTTCGGCCTGGTCAACATGTTCAGCGGCGGTGCGCTGCTGCAGATCACGATCTTCGCGCTCGGCATCATGCCCTACATCACGGCGAGCATCATCCTGCAGCTGCTGACCGTGGTCATCCCGAAGCTGGAGACCCTCAAGAAAGAGGGACAGTCCGGCACGGCGAAGATCACTCAGTACACGCGCTATTTGACGGTTGCCCTTGCGATCCTGCAGGGCACCGGCCTTGTCGCCACCGCCCGCACCGGTGCCCTTTTCGGGACCTGCCCGGTCGGTCGCGAGATCGTCCCGGACCGGTCGATCTTCACCACGGTCGTCATGGTGATCACCATGACCGCCGGTACCTGCGTCGTCATGTGGCTCGGTGAGCTCATCACCGACCGCGGCATCGGCAACGGCATGTCGATCCTCATGTTCATCTCGATCGCCGCCGGCTTCATCGGCGCCCTCTGGCAGATCAAGCTCCAGGGCAAGATCGCTGACGGCTGGGTCGAGTTCGGCGTCGTCATCCTGGTCGGCCTGGCGATGGTGTGCCTGGTGGTCTTCGTCGAGCAGGCGCAGCGCCGGATCCCGGTCCAGTACGCGAAGCGCATGATCGGCCGCCGTGCCTACGGCGGTACCTCGACCTACATCCCGCTCAAGGTGAACCAGGCGGGCATCATCCCCGTCATCTTCGCCTCGTCGCTGCTCTACATCCCGGCGCTGGTCGTGCAGTTCAGCGGCTCCCAGGCAGGCTGGGCCGTCTGGATCCAGAAGCACTTCGTCAAGGGCGACCACCCGTACTACATCGCGGCGTACTTCCTCCTGATCGTTTTCTTCGCGTTCTTCTACGTGGCGATCTCGTTCAACCCCGAGGAAGTTGCAGACAACATGAAGAAGTATGGTGGGTTCATCCCGGGCATCCGCGCCGGTCGGCCCACCGCCGAGTACCTCAGCTACGTACTCAACCGGATCACCTGGCCGGGGTCGCTGTACCTGGGTCTCATCGCTCTTGTGCCGACGATGGCGTTGGCCGGCTTCGGAGCGAACCAGAACTTCCCGTTCGGCGGGACGAGCATCCTGATCATCGTGGGTGTGGGTCTGGAAACCGTGAAGCAGATCGAGAGCCAGCTCCAGCAGCGTAATTACGAAGGGTTCCTCCGCTGATGCGAATCGTCCTCGTTGGACCGCCCGGTGCGGGCAAGGGAACGCAGGCCGCGTTCCTTGCCAAGAACCTGTCGATTCCGCACATCTCCACGGGTGACCTGTTCCGGGCCAACATCAGCCAGGGCACCGAGCTCGGCAAGCAGGCGAAGGCGTACATGGACGCCGGCGACCTGGTTCCCGACGAGGTGACCATCGGCATGGCGAAGGACCGCATGGAGCAGCCGGACGCCGTGAACGGCTTCCTGCTCGACGGTTTCCCGCGCAACGTCTCGCAGGCCGAGGCGCTCGACGTGATGCTCCAGGCCGAGGGCATGAAGCTCGACGCCGTCCTCGACCTGGAGGTCGAGGAGGACGAGGTCGTCAAGCGGATCGCCGGCCGGCGGATCTGCCGCAACGACTCCTCGCACGTCTTCCACGTGACGTACGCCCCGGCGAAGGCCGAGGGTGTCTGCGACACCTGCGGCGGCGAGCTGTACCAGCGCGGCGACGACTCCGAGGCCACGGTCCGCAACCGGCTGGAGGTCTACCACACGCAGACCGAGCCGATCATCGACTACTACAAGGCCCAGGGCCTGCTGGTGACCATCCCGGCCCTCGGTGAGGTCGCGGACGTCACGAAGCGCGCGATGGACGCCCTCAAGAAGTAGTAACTCTTCGTGTGCAGGTACGGCCGCGGTGTCCCCGGGACATCGCGGCCGTACTGTTGAGAAGACCTGAACAACGCAGATCCGAAGGTGGAAGGCATTTCCCATGGTCCAGATCAAGACCCCCGAGCAGATCGCGAAGATGCGCGAGGCAGGGCTGGTCGTCGCGGCGATCCACGCTGCGACCCGTGAGGCGGCCGTGCCGGGCGCCACGACGCGGGATCTGGACATGGTGGCCCGCAAGGTCATCGCGGACGCCGGGGCCAAGTCGAACTTCCTCGGCTACGGCGGCTTCCCCGCGACCATCTGCACCTCGGTGAACGAGGTCGTCGTCCACGGCATCCCGGACGACAAGACCGTCCTCAAGGACGGCGACATCATCTCGATCGACGCGGGCGCGATCGTGGACGGCTGGCACGGCGACGCCGCGTACACCGCCTTCGTGGGCACCGGGCACGCCCCTGAGCTCGTGGAGCTGTCCCGGGTGACCGAGGAGTCCATGTGGGCCGGTATCGCCGCCATGAAGCTCGGCAACCGCCTCGTGGACATCTCCAAGGCGATCGAGACGTACATCAAGCGCCAGCCCCGCCCCTCCACCGGTGAGCACAGCCTCGGCAAGTTCGGGATCATCGAGGACTACGGCGGCCACGGCATCGGGTCCGAGATGCACATGGACCCCCACCTGCTGAACTACGTCTCGCGCAAGCGGGGCAAGGGGATCAAGCTGGTTCCGGGCCTCTGCCTGGCGATCGAGCCCATGGTCTCCCTGGGAACCGCCCAGACGGAGGTCCTTTCGGACGACTGGACGGTCATCACGACGGACGGCACCTGGTCCTCGCACTGGGAGCACTCCATCGCGCTGACGGAGGCCGGCCCCATCGTCCTGACCAGCCCGGACTGCGGAAAGGCGAAGCTGGCGGAGTACGGAGTCACCACGGCTCCGGACCCCCTCGGTTAATGATCTAGACTCTGGGGCAAACTTTCCGGATTCGTCTTTCTGGGTGCCCTGACGTAGACTGACTCGTCGGCTCTCGTGCACTTCCATGCCTGCATGGCGCACGGAGCTGATCAAGGTAGCCGATTCGAAAGGCGAAGCGTGGCCAAGAAGCAAGGTGCCATCGAAATCGAGGGCACCGTGATCGAGTCCCTCCCGAACGCGATGTTCAAGGTGGAACTCCAGAACGGTCACAAGGTCCTCGCGCACATCAGCGGCAAGATGCGCATGCACTACATCCGCATCCTCCCCGATGACCGGGTCGTTGTGGAGCTGTCTCCGTACGACCTGACGCGTGGCCGGATCGTCTACCGATACAAGTAGATCTTGCTCTCACTCCTGCCTGGGCATCCGTCCCGGTGCGGGTGGTGGCACTGACCCGGAGAACCTCACCAACATGAAGGTCAAGCCGAGCGTCAAGAAGATCTGCGACAAGTGCAAGGTGATCCGCCGTCACGGCCGGGTCATGGTCATCTGCGACAACCTGCGCCACAAGCAGCGCCAGGGCTGACGCACGCCGACCGACCTGCCTTCCGCAGTTCTTCGCGCGACGTAAGAAAACGTACATACGCAGAACCCGCCCAGCCCTTCACGGGGCCGGCGGTACCTCCGGCGGGGGCCGGGGACCCGGACGTACCATCACCCACTTCGGGGTGGTCGGCGGTCGGGGTCGGTTCTGCTGAAGACCCCCGAACACACAGGAGCCATTGAATGGCACGCGTTTCCGGTGTTGACATCCCGCGCGAAAAGCGCGTGGAGATCGCACTCACCTACGTCTTCGGTATCGGGCGCACCCGGTCCAAGGAGATCCTCGCCTCCACCGGCGTGAACCCGAACACCCGCGTTCGTGACCTGGCCGAAGAGGACCTCGTCAAGATCCGCGAGTACGTGGACGCCAACCTCCGTACCGAGGGTGACCTCCGCCGCGAGATCCAGGGCGACATCCGCCGCAAGATCGAGATCCAGTGCTACCAGGGTATCCGCCACCGTCGCGGCCTCCCGGTGCACGGTCAGCGCACCAGCACCAACGCGCGTACCCGCAAGGGCCCGCGTCGCGCGATCGCCGGTAAGAAGAAGCCGGGCAAGAAGTAGTCCTGTTCAGCGGTCTTGCGCTGTAGGACCGACCACCTCCCGTAGGAGATTTAGATGCCCCCCAAGGGTCGTCAGGGCGCTGCCAAGAAGGTGCGCCGCAAGGAAAAGAAGAACGTCGCTCACGGGCACGCCCACATCAAGAGCACGTTCAACAACACCATCGTTTCGATCACCGACCCCTCGGGCAACGTGATCTCCTGGGCCTCCGCCGGCCACGTCGGCTTCAAGGGCTCGCGCAAGTCCACCCCCTTCGCCGCGCAGATGGCCGCCGAGTCGGCCGCCCGTCGCGCGCAGGAGCACGGCATGCGCAAGGTTGACGTCTTCGTGAAGGGTCCGGGCTCCGGCCGCGAGACCGCGATCCGCTCCCTCCAGGCCACCGGCCTCGAGGTCGGCTCGATCCAGGACGTCACCCCCACCCCGCACAACGGCTGCCGCCCGCCGAAGCGCCGCCGCGTCTGACGCAGCGGACGCACCTGTGCGTTCTTGAGTGTCCGGGCGGTACGACCCCTTCGGGGGACGTACCGCCCGTACCCTTGCAGTAGCCGTACCCCCGGTACGGCGTCCCGTCGGGCGTCAAATAGTGGGCGTCCACGAATGAAGGAACACAGACATGCTTATCGCTCAGCGTCCTTCGCTGACCGAAGAGGTCGTCGACGAGTACCGCTCGCGGTTCGTGATCGAGCCGCTGGAGCCGGGCTTCGGTTACACCCTCGGCAACTCCCTGCGCCGTACCCTCCTGTCCTCCATCCCGGGTGCCGCTGTCACCAGCATCCGCGTGGACGGCGTCCTGCACGAGTTCACCACCGTGCCGGGCGTCAAGGAAGACGTCACCGACATCATCCTCAACATCAAGCAGCTGGTCGTCTCCTCGGAGCACGACGAGCCGGTCGTGATGTACCTGCGCAAGCAGGGTCCCGGCCTGGTCACCGCTGCCGACATCGCGCCCCCGGCCGGTGTCGAGGTGCACAACCCGGACCTGGTCCTCGCCACGCTCAACGGCAAGGGCAAGCTGGAGATGGAGCTGACCGTCGAGCGCGGTCGCGGCTACGTCTCCGCCGTCCAGAACAAGCAGCTGGGCCAGGAGATCGGCCGCATCCCGGTCGACTCCATCTACAGCCCGGTCCTCAAGGTCACCTACAAGGTCGAGGCGACCCGAGTCGAGCAGCGCACCGACTTCGACAAGCTGATCGTCGACGTCGAGACCAAGCAGGCCATGCGCCCGCGTGACGCCATGGCGTCCGCCGGCAAGACCCTGGTCGAGCTGTTCGGTCTGGCGCGCGAGCTCAACATCGACGCCGAGGGCATCGACATGGGCCCCTCGCCGACGGACGCGGCCCTGGCCGCCGACCTGGCGCTGCCGATCGAGGAGCTCGAGCTCACGGTCCGCTCGTACAACTGCCTCAAGCGCGAGGGCATCCACTCCGTGGGTGAGCTCGTCGCCCGCTCCGAGGCCGACCTGCTCGACATCCGCAACTTCGGTGCGAAGTCGATCGACGAGGTCAAGGCGAAGCTGGCCGGCATGGGCCTGGCCCTCAAGGACAGCCCGCCCGGGTTCGACCCGACCGCCGCCGCCGACGCCTTCGGCGCCGACGACGACGCGGACGCCGGTTTCGTCGAGACCGAGCAGTACTGATCCACCCCGCCGCCGGCGGCTGAGGCCTTGTGCCTGGGTCGCCGGCCGGGCTTGGAGTGAAATCTTTCCCGCGGCATCCGCCTCGGGGGAACTGACACCGGTACCTGACACGGCCGGTGCAGATATGAAGGAGTAACACCATGCCGCGTCCCGCAAAGGGTGCCCGCCTGGGCGGTTCCGCCGCGCACGAGAAGCACCTCCTCGCGAACCTCGCGAAGTCGCTCTTCGAGCACGGCCGCATCACCACCACCGAGGCCAAGGCCCGCCGCCTGCGTCCCTACGCCGAGCGTCTGGTCACCAAGGCCAAGAAGGGCGACATCCACAACCGTCGCCTGGTGCTGCAGACGATCACGGACAAGAGCATCGTGCACACGCTGTTCACCGAGATCGCCCCGCGCTACGAGAACCGCCCCGGTGGTTACACGCGCATCACCAAGATCGGCAACCGTCGTGGCGACAACGCCCCGATGGCCGTGATCGAGCTGGTCGAGGCCCTGACGGTCGCCCAGCAGGCCACCGGTGAGGCCGAGGCCGCCACCAAGCGCGCGGTCAAGGAGGCGGAGGCTGTCGAGACCCCCGCCGAGGAGACCAAGGAGGCCTGATCCCCCGGGATCACGCTTGCTTGAACGGCTCTGAACGGGCCCGCCCCCTTCCGGGGCGGGCCCGTTCTGCTTTTGCCTGGCGGTATCGGCTTTCTGAGAGGATCGGTCACGTGAGTGACGAGGTGGAGCCCGGGCACGTCCGGGTGCGGCTGGACCTGAGCTACGACGGCAAGGACTTCTCCGGCTGGGCGAAGCAGCGCGTGCTGCGGACCGTCCAGGGCGAGCTGGAGTCGGCCCTGCAGACCGTGATGCGGCTGTCCGAGCCGGTCGAGCTGACCGTGGCCGGGCGGACCGACGCGGGTGTGCACGCGCGCGGGCAGGTCGCCCAGTTCGACCTCGCCGGGGAGGTGTGGGCCGAGCACCACGACAAGCTGCTGCGCCGCCTCGCGGGCCGGCTGCCGCACGACGTACGGGTGTGGAAGGTCGCCGAGGCCCCCGAGGGCTTCAACGCGCGTTTCTCGGCCATCTGGCGCCGCTACGCCTACCGTGTCGGCGACCACCAGGGCGGTGTCGACCCGCTGCGCCGCGGGCACGTGCTGTGGCACCAGTGGCCGCTCGACGTGGACGCCATGAACGAGGCCGCCGCCCCGCTGCTCGGCGAGCACGACTTCGCCGCGTACTGCAAGAAGCGCGAGGGTGCCACGACCATCCGTACCCTCCAGCAGCTCAGCTGGGAGCGGGGCGAGGACGGGATCGTCACCGCGACCGTCCGGGCCGACGCCTTCTGCCACAACATGGTCCGCTCGCTGGTGGGCGCCCTGCTGCACGTCGGCGACGGGCACCGGCCCACGGACTGGCCCGGCAAGGTGCTGGCGGCCGCCGTACGGGACTCCTCGGTGCACGTGGTCAAGCCGCACGGCCTGACCCTGGAGGAGGTCGGCTACCCCGCGGACGAGCTGCTGGCCGCCCGCAGCAAGGAAGCGCGCAACGTGCGGACCCTGCCGGGCGCCGGCTGCTGCTGACCGGGCCCGCGGGCGTCCGGCTAATCCGTTTGGGCGGATCGGCGCCGGACCTGGACAATGCGCGGCATGGGACATCTCGAAGCCAGCCACCTGGAGTACTACCTTCCCGACGGGCGGGTACTGCTCCCTGACGTCTCCTTCCGCGTGGGGGAGGGGTCGGTCGTCGCGCTCGTCGGGGCGAACGGGGCCGGCAAGACCACACTGCTCAAGATGATCTCCGGCGAGCTCCAGCCGCACGGCGGCGGGATCACCGTCTCCGGCGGACTCGGCGTGATGTCGCAGTTCGTGGGCTCGGTGCGGGACGAGACGACCGTGCGGGACCTGCTGGTCTCGGTGGCCCAGCCGCGCATCCGGGAGGCCGCCAAGGCGGTGGACCGCGCCGAGCAGCTGATCCTGACGGTGGACGACGAGGCCGCCCAGATGGCCTACGCACAGGCGCTGAGCGACTGGGCGGACGTCCAGGGGTACGAGGCGGAGACGCTGTGGGACGTCTGCACCATGGCCGCGCTGGCGATCCCGTACGACTCCGCGCAGTTCCGCGAGGTGCGCACGCTGTCGGGCGGTGAGCAGAAGCGCCTCGTGCTGGAGGCGCTGCTGCGCGGGCCGGACGAGGTGCTGCTGCTCGACGAGCCGGACAACTATCTGGACGTGCCCGGCAAGCGCTGGCTGGAGGAGCAGCTGAAGGCCACCCGCAAGACGGTGCTCTTCGTCTCCCACGACCGGGAGCTGCTGACCCAGGCCGCCGAGAAGATCATCAGCCTGGAGGCGAGCCCCACGGGCTCCGACGTCTGGGTGCACGGCGCCGGCTTCGCCACGTACCACGACGCCCGCAAGGAGCGCTTCGCGCGCTTCGAGGAGCTCAAGCGGCGCTGGGACGAGGAGCACGCGCGGCTGAAGGCGCTGGTGCTGCGGCTGCGCAACCAGGCTGCGAGCAGCCCCGACATGGCCTCGCGGTACCACGCGATGCAGACCCGCTTCAAGAAGTTCGAGGACGCCGGCCCGCCGCCGGAGCCGCCGCGCGAGCAGGACATCAAGATGCGGCTCAAGGGCGGGCGCACGGGCGTGCGCGCCCTGACCGTGGAGAACCTGGAGCTGACCGGCCTGATGAAGCCCTTCTCCCTGGAGGTCTTCTACGGGGAGCGGGTCGCGGTCCTCGGCTCGAACGGCTCGGGCAAGTCGCACTTCCTGCGCCTGATGGCGGGCGAGGACGTCAAGCACACGGGTACGTGGAAGCTGGGCGCGCGGGTGGTTCCCGGCCACTTCGCACAGACCCACGCCCACCCCGAACTCTTCGGGCGGACCCTCGTCGACATCCTGTGGACGGAGGCGGCGAAGCCCCTGGGGCAGGCGATGGGCGCCCTGCGCCGGTACGAGCTGGAGCGCCAGGGCGACCAGCCGTTCGAGAAGCTCTCGGGCGGGCAGCAGGCGCGGTTCCAGATCCTGCTGCTGGAGCTGGCGGGCACCACGGCGCTGCTGCTGGACGAGCCGACGGACAACCTGGACCTGGAGTCGGCGGAGGCCCTGCAGGACGGACTGGAGGCGTACGACGGCACTGTGCTGTGCGTCACGCACGACCGCTGGTTCGCGCGCACATTTGACCGTTACCTGGTCTTCGGTTCGGACGGTGTTGTGCGGGAGACTCAGGAACCCGTCTGGGACGAACGTAGAGTCGAACGCAAGCGCTAGGGGGGCGACCGTGGCCCCCTCGGTCGAGTGAGGGGCAGGCGTCGTGGGGCTGCGGCCTAGCATCTGGCTGATGAAGTGGGAGAACCAGGTCGCCGGGAACCGGGGTGCCGGGGACGAGGGCGCCGGGGACGGGGACACGGGGGGCGGGGGAGCGGGCAGCAGGGTGATCGGCTGGCTGCTGCAGCCGGCCGCCCGGTCCTGGCAGCTGGTCTCCCTCGCGGTGCTCCTCGGGATCGCCGTCTCCACGAGCCTGCGGGCGAACTGGGGCTCCGACAACGCGTTCGTGGTCAAGGCGGCGGAGACGCTGCTGGCCGGAGGATCCCCGTACGAGGACAAGCGCTTCCTCTACCTGCCCAGTGCCGTGCTCATGGCGGTTCCCGAGGCGCTGCTGCCGCGTGAGGTGCTGCGGTGGCTGCTGCCGCTCGGGATGTCGGGGCTGCTGGGCGCCGGCTGGCTGGCCGCGCTGCGGATATTCGCGGTGCCGCTGCGCTCGCGCTTCGCGGTCGGCGGTTTCGCGGTGTTCGCCCTCGTCTACAAGCCGTACGTCAACCTCGTGCTGATCGGCAACTGGACCGCCATCTCGGCGGCCGCCCTGCCGGTGGCGCTGCTGCTCGCGCAGCGGCGCTCGTGGGGGTCGGCCGGGCTGGTGGTGGGGCTCGCGATCGCGTGCAAGCCGATGCTCGTGCCGCTCGGGCTGCTCTTCCTGGTCGCCCGGCGGTGGCGGGCGCTGGCCGCCGCCGTGCTGGTGCCGCTGGGGTTCTCGCTGGCCGGTGCGCTGGTGATGCCGAGCCCGTCGCTGTTCTTCACCAAGACCCTGCCCTTCCTGCTCCAGGGGCAGGACTCGTACGCGCTGCCGTGGGACGCCTCGCCGATCGCCGTACTGCCGAGGCTGGGCGTGCCGGCGCCGGTGGCGGTGCTGGTGGCCTTCGCGGGGGCCGGGGCGGGCCTGTGGGCGGCCTGGGTGCGGTGGCGGCGGGAGGACGCCGACGGGGGCGAGCTGCGCCTGGTGGAGACGTCCTGCATGGTGATGCTCGCCGCATTCCTGGTGTCGCGGCCGTCCTTCGACCACTACCTGCTGGTGGTGCTGCCGCTGCTGATGGCCTCGGTGGTGCGGCCGGACGCGGCGGCGCGTTCGCCCTGGTTCTGGGCGGTGCTGGGGCCCCAGGTGGCGGGCATTCCGTGGCCGTCCGAGCTGGAGGCCAAGCGGCGCGCCTTCAAGGACTGCGCCACCCTGTGCGGGCTCGCGTTCGTGCTGGCGCGTCGTGCGCTGCGCCCGGGACGGGTTACTCTGGAGCCCGTAACAACTGCGGGGTCCCCACCCAGGACCGAACCGGAGTGCGCCGCGACGCCAGCAGAATCGGCATCGCGGACCGCGTTTTGACCCGTACGGGTTTGCTTGGGTATCCTGCTGGTTTGTTATGCGTATTGGCTTTCTCATTCTCACGTGAAAGGGCCTTGCGCCGGTCCACCGGACCGATGACCAGCAGTTTCACGCGGGTGCGTCCCCGCTGTGAACGAGGGCTGTCGTGATCGTCCGTGGTGACCCTGTCAGGACCTTCCCGTGGGGCTTTGCGCCCTTGGGATACCACCACTGAAGAAGCGAAGGCATACGCGTGCGTACGTTCAGCCCCAAGCCCGGCGACATCTCGCGCCAGTGGCTCGTCATCGACGCCCAGGACGTTGTCCTCGGCCGTCTGGCGACCCAGGCCGCTGCCCTCCTGCGGGGTAAGCACAAGCCGACTTACGCCCCCCACATGGACATGGGCGACTTCGTCATCATCGTCAACGCCGACAAGGTTCACCTGTCCGGCAACAAGGCGTCGCAGAAGATGGCGTACCGCCACTCCGGCTACCCGGGTGGTCTCCGCTCGGTGCGCTACGACGACCTCCTGGCGAACAACCCGGAGAAGGCCGTCGAGAAGGCCATCAAGGGCATGCTCCCCAAGAACACCCTGGGCCGTCAGATGCTCTCGAAGCTGAAGGTCTACTCGGGCGACCAGCACCCCCACGCTGCCCAGCAGCCGGTGCCGTTCGAGATCACCCAGGTCGCGCAGTAGTTCCGGCCACCCCCTAAGACGTAGAAAATTCTGAGGAGCATCGTGGCCGAGACCACCGCCGAGACGACCCCCGTCGACGAGTTCGAGGGCAACGTCGAGGAGTACACCAGCGAGTCTGAGGTCGTCGTCGAGGGCGACTACACCTCCGAGTCCCTTGCCGGTCGCTTCGGCGACCCCCAGCCGGCCGCCGGCCTGGGCCGTCGCAAGAACGCCATCGCCCGCGTCCGGATCGTTCCGGGCACCGGCAAGTGGAAGATCAACGGTCGCACCCTTGAGGACTACTTCCCCAACAAGGTGCACCAGCAGGAAGTCAACGAGCCCTTCAAGCTCCTCGAGCTTGACGGCCGCTACGACGTCATCGCCCGCATCGCGGGTGGCGGCGTGTCCGGCCAGGCCGGCGCCCTGCGCCTCGGTGTGGCCCGTGCGCTGAACGAGGCGGACGTGGACAACAACCGCCCGGCGCTGAAGAAGGCCGGCTTCCTCTCCCGCGACGACCGTGCGGTCGAGCGCAAGAAGGCCGGTCTCAAGAAGGCCCGTAAGGCTCCGCAGTACAGCAAGCGTTAATCTGCGCCTGCTGTTCTGCAACGAAACCGCCCCGGCAGCACTCTCTGTGCTGCCGGGGCGGTTCGTTTACCGCCACAAGCGGCAAATATCTGTCACAAGCGGTCATACGCGAAGCGGAAACTCGGGAGGACAACAGTGGGACGACTCTTCGGGACGGACGGTGTACGCGGCGTTGCCAACGCGGATCTGACGGCGGAGCTCGCGCTCGGCCTCTCCGTGGCGGCTGCCCACGTACTGGCCGAGGCGGGCACCTTTGAGGGCCACCGGGCGACCGCGGTGGTCGGCCGGGACCCCCGCGCCTCCGGCGAATTCCTGGAGGCCGCGGTCGTGGCCGGCCTCGCGAGCGCGGGCGTGGACGTCCTGCGCGTCGGTGTGCTGCCCACCCCGGCGGTGGCGTATCTCACCGGTGCGCTGGGCGCCGACCTCGGCGTGATGCTCTCCGCCAGCCACAACGCCATGCCCGACAACGGCATCAAGTTCTTCGCGCGCGGCGGCCACAAGCTCGCCGACGAGCTGGAGGACCGCATCGAGTCGACCTACGAGCAGCACCGCACCGGCGCCCCCTGGGACCGGCCCACCGGTTCCGGTGTCGGCCGCGTCTCGGATTACACCGAGGGCTTCGAGAAGTACGTCTCCCACCTCATCGGTGTCCTCCCGAACCGCCTCGACGGACTGAAGATCGTCCTCGACGAGGCCCACGGCGCGGCCGCGTACGTCTCGCCCGAGGCGTTCGCCCGGGCCGGCGCGGAGATCGTCACGATCGGCGCCGAGCCCAACGGCCTCAACATCAACGACGGCTGCGGCTCCACTCACCTCGGTCTGCTCAAGGCGGCCGTGGTCGAGCACGGCGCCGACTTCGGCATCGCGCACGACGGCGACGCCGACCGCTGCCTGGCCGTGGACGGCTCCGGCGAGGAGATCGACGGCGACCAGATCCTCGCCGTGCTGGCCCTGGCCATGCGCGAGGCCGGCCAGCTCCGCGAGAACACCGTGGTCGGCACCGTGATGTCCAACCTGGGCTTCAAGCTGGCCATGGAGGCCGAGGGCATCCAGGTCGTGCAGACCGGGGTCGGCGACCGCTACGTGCTGGAGTCGATGAAGGAGCACGGCTACGCCCTCGGCGGCGAGCAGTCCGGCCACGTGATCATCCTCGACCACGCGACGACCGGCGACGGCACGCTGACCGGCCTGCTGCTGGCGGCGCGCGTCGCGGCCACCGGCAAGTCCCTCGCCGAGCTGGCGGGCGTCATGCAGCGGCTGCCGCAGGTGCTCATCAACGTTCCCGACGTGGACAAGTCCCGCGTCACCACCTCCGCCGAGCTGGCCGCGGCGGTCGCCGACGCCGAGCGCGAGCTGGGCACCACCGGGCGGGTGCTGCTGCGTCCCTCCGGTACGGAGCCGCTGGTACGGGTGATGGTCGAGGCCGCCGACATCGAGCACGCCCGCTCGGTCGCCGGCCGCCTCGCGGACGTCGTGAAGTCCGCGCTCGGCTAGGCCGTTTCTAACGGGCTCCGCCCGGCCTGCGTGGCGCACCCGGCTTCCGGACCATCCGGCCCTGCTGGGTGCGCCACAGCAGTTTCCAGCAGATGAGGGTGGCCGTTCCGGCGAGGATGATGCCGCCCAGGTTCACCGCCAGCTGCACAGCCGAGCCCCACATCTGGGACAGGTCGCCGTAGCTGAGGGCCACCGCCGCGTTCGCGCCCGCCGGGACGGTGGTGACGGAGATCGCCACGCCCACCAGCGCACCGGCCTTCGCCGAGGTCAGCGAGAGCATGCCGGCCACACCGGCGAGCAGCGCCACGACGAAGGAGAACGGGTCGGGCTGCCAGATGAAGCTGGTGTTCGGCCGGGGGTTCTCCAGCATCGACTCCTGGAACAGGCCGAGCGCGTTCATCCCGAGGCTGAAGACCGTCGTCGCCACGATCGCCGCCGTGAACCCGATGAACAGCGCGAAGAGCGAGCGCCCGGCGAGCCGCGGCTCGCGCTGCACCAGGCCCGTGCAGATGCCGGCGAGCGGACCGAACTCCGGGCCGACCGCCATGGCGCCCACGATCAGGATCGCGTTGTCCAGGACCACACCGCAGGCCGCGATCATCGTCGCCACGATCATGAAGGCGCTGTAGGTGATGGTGAGGGTGGACTCCTCGTGCGTCGACTCGGCGAGCTGCTCCCAGATCACCGCGTCGGCCGCCTCGCCGGGCGCCTCCTCCTCGGCGTCGTCGGCGCGTCTGGAGATCGACAGGTCGATGTGCTCGACGGCGATCGACCCGTTCTCGTCGATGCCGAGCGAGCGCATCTCCTGCAGCAGTTCGTCGGCCGCCTCGCGGGCCACGTCGCACAGGACGAGATCGCCCTCGGGGTCGCGGGCGGCGCCGGTCAGTACGACCAGGTGGGTGGTCCCGACCGTCCGGTCGATCAGTGCCACCACCCGCTCGGTGAGGTGGTGCGGGGTGATCATCCGCAGATGCAGCATTTTCGCACCCTAGCGACTGCGCGCTAGAGCTTGCGGAGGCTCAGCTTCTGCACCTTGTGGTCCGGTCCCTTGCGGACGACGAGGGTGGCCCGTCCTCGGGTCGGCGCCACGTTCTCCAGCAGGTTGGGCCGGTTGATCGTGCGCCACATCGTCTGCGCGTATTCCATGGCCTCCTCCTCGGAGACCTGGGTGTACTTGCGGAAGTAGGAGAAGGGGTTCTGGAACGCGGTCGCGCGCAGCTTCCGGAAGCGGTTCAGGTACCAGCGCTCGATGTCCTCGGGGCGCGCGTCCACGTACACGCTGAAGTCGAAGTAGTCGGCGAGGGCGACGCGGGTACGGCCGTCCGTGCCGGGGAGGGCCGGCTGGAGCACGTTGAGGCCCTCGACGATGAGGATGTCCGGGCGGCGGACGACGAGCTCCTCGCCGGGGACGATGTCGTAGATCAGGTGCGAGTAGACCGGGGCCCGCACCTCGTCCTTGCCGGCCTTGATGTCGGCGACGAAGCGGGTGAGCGCGCGCCGGTCGTAGGACTCCGGGAACCCCTTGCGGGAGGTCAGCCCACGCCGCTGGAGCTCCTTCATCGGGTACAGGAAGCCGTCGGTGGTGACCAGCTCCACGCGCGGGTGCTCGGGCCAGCGGGCCAGCAGGGCCTGCAGCAGGCGCGCCACGGTGGACTTGCCGACGGCGACGGAACCGGCGACCCCTATGACGAAGGGGGTGCCCTGCTGGGCGCCGTGCCCGTTGCCCGCGTCGCCGAGGAAGGTGTTGAGGGTGCCGCGCAGGTTGCTGGTGGCGCCGACGTAGAGGTTCAGGAGCCGGGACAGCGGCAGGTAGACGTCGCGGACCTCGTCGAGGTCGATGACGTCGCCGAGGCCGCGCAGCCGCTCCACCTCGTCGGCGGTCAGCGGCAGCGGGGTCCGCTCCCGCAGGGCGCTCCACTCGGCGCGGGTGAGGTCGACGTAGGGCGAGGCCTCGGGGCCCCGGCGGTGCGCGGGGCGTGTGGGGGGCCCGTCCCGGCCGGTGCGCTCCGTTGCGTCGTCCGGCGTGTTGCTTCGTGGCGGCGAAGTGATCACACCGCCATTGTCGGGGCTCCGGGGCGGTTGTGGGTGGTGTGGTCGGTCACGTGCGGAGCGGGAGGGGCCACCGTCGGACAGGGCCTGGCCCGTCCTGGTCCGGTTGTACGCCGGGTGGTTTCGATTGGAAATTCTTGGGGTCTCGTCCGGGTCACGATCCGCCGTGATCGCGGCCCGGGGCGGCGGGGTGATCCGGCGCCCCGTACATTGTTGATCACCGCAGTCATGTCCACGCCCCGCTTCCGGGGCGCCGTTCGGGCTGCCCTGTCTCAGCCGTATCCATGGGGGAGTCTTCTCGTGCGCAACGCTCTTGTCCGTCGTACCGTCCTGGCCGCGTCCGCGGTGTCGCTGACCCTGCTGGCCACCGCCTGCGGCTCCGACAAGGCCGACACCAAGGCGGACGCCAAGCCGTCCGAGGCGGCGGCGACGTCGGCCGCCCCGGCCGCCAAGGCGAAGACCACCGCCGAGCTGGCGGGCGTGCTCGTGGTCCAGGCCGACCTGCCCAACCACGTGGTCAAGGCGGCCACCCCGGCCGAGCTCGCCGCCGCGTCCGCCACCAAGAGCGACAAGCCGGAGTGCCAGCCGCTGGTCTCCGCCCAGTCGATGGCCCCGATCGGCACCGCCGCGGGCACGGCCGGGACCAAGGCCGTCGCCAAGGGCAAGGAGCCGGCCGCCGACGCCAGCCCCGAGGAGAAGCTCAAGGCCGGTCTGGCCGCCCTGAGTGCCACCGCCACCTCGGTCTCCCTCCACTCGTACGAGGGCACGGGCGCCGCGGAGGCCCTCGCCACCATCAAGAAGGCGGGCACGGCCTGCGCCGGCGGCTACACGGGCGGCCAGGGCGGCGACTCGCTGAAGATCACGAAGGTGGCCCCGGGTGCCGCCGTCACCGCGGGCGACGAGGCCCTCGCGTACACCGTGACGGGTGACGCGGACGGCGAGCCGATGAGCATGGAGCTCGTGGTCGTCCGCAAGGGCAGCACCGTGGCGACCTTCTCGGCCCTGAGCCTGGCCGGCGCCGCCGAGCAGCCGAAGGACGTCGTCGACGCCCAGGTGAAGAAGCTCGGCTGATCCCTGCCCGACGACACGTCGAACCCGCCCCGGCGCACGCGCCGGGGCGGGTTTTTCGTCTTGTTCCGCTACGGGGCAGACGGCCAACTACGGCGTACGCTGCGGCCTATGTGCGGAATTGTGGGTTACGTGGGAGCGCAGTCGGCGCTCGATGTGGTCATCGCCGGACTCAAGCGGCTCGAGTACCGCGGCTACGACTCGGCCGGGGTCGCCGTGCTCGCGGACGGCGGCCTGGCGGCCGTCAAGAAGGCCGGGAAGCTCGTCAATCTGGAGAAGGAGCTGGTCGGGCACCCGCTGCCGACCGGTTCCACGGGGCTCGGGCACACCCGGTGGGCGACCCACGGCGGACCCACCGACGCCAACGCCCACCCGCACCTCGACAACTCGGGGCGCGTGGCCGTCGTGCACAACGGCATCATCGAGAACTTCGCCGCGCTCCGGGCCGAGCTGGCCGAGCGCGGACACCGGCTGGAGTCCGAGACCGACACCGAGGTCGTGGCACACCTGCTGGCGGAGCAGTTCTCGGCCACCGGCGACCTCGCGGAAGCCATGCGGCAGGTGTGCCGGCGCCTGGAAGGCGCCTTCACCCTGGTCGCCGTGCACGCCGACGAGCCGGACGTGGTGGTCGGCGCGCGCCGCAACTCGCCCCTGGTGGTGGGCGTAGGAGAGGGCGAGAACTTCCTCGCCTCGGACGTGGCCGCGTTCATCGCCCACACGCGGTCCGCGATCGAGCTGGGACAGGACCAGGTCGTCGAGCTCCGCCGCGAGGGCGTCACGGTGACCAACTTCGACGGGTCGGTCGCCACCGTGCGGGCCTACCACGTGGACTGGGACGCCTCGGCGGCCGAGAAGGGGGGCTACGACTACTTCATGCTGAAGGAGATCGCCGAGCAGCCGAAGGCCGTCGCCGACACCCTCCTGGGCAGGATCGACGCGAGCGGCTCGCTGACCCTGGACGAGGTGCGCATCCCCGTCTCGGTGCTCAGGGAGGTCGACAAGGTCGTGATCGTGGCGTGCGGAACGGCGTACCACGCAGGCATGATCGCGAAGCTGGCCATCGAGCACTGGACGCGCATCCCGTGCGAGACGGAGCTGGCGAGCGAGTTCCGCTACCGCGACCCGATCCTCGACCAGCGGACGCTGGTGGTCGCGATCTCGCAGTCGGGCGAGACCATGGACACCCTGATGGCGCTGCGGCACGCGCGCGAACAGGGGGCCAAGGTGCTGGCCATCTGCAACACGAACGGCTCGACGATCCCGCGCGAATCGGACGCCGTCCTCTACACGCACGCCGGCCCCGAGGTGGCCGTCGCCTCGACCAAGGCCTTCCTGACGCAGCTGGTGGCCTGCTACCTGGTCGCGCTCTACCTCGGACAGGTCCGGGGCACGAAGTGGGGCGACGAGATCGAGGCCGTGATCCGGGAGCTGTCGGACATCGCCGCCGCCGTGGACACCGTCCTGGAGACCATGGAGCCGGTACGGGAGCTCGCGCGCTCCCTCGCCGACAAGAACACCGTGCTGTTCCTGGGACGGCACGTCGGGTACCCGGTGGCGCTGGAGGGCGCGCTCAAGCTCAAGGAGCTGGCGTACATGCACGCCGAGGGCTTCGCGGCGGGCGAGCTCAAGCACGGGCCGATCGCGCTGATCGAGAAGGACCTGCCGGTGGTGGTGGTCGTCCCGTCGCCGCGCGGCCGGTCGGTACTCCACGACAAGATCGTGTCGAACATCCAGGAGATCCGGGCGCGCGGGGCGCGGACGATCGTGATCGCGGAGGAGGGTGACGAGGCGGTCGTCCCGTACGCCGACCACCTGATCCGGATCCCCGTGACACCGACGCTGCTCCAGCCGCTGGTGGCGACGGTCCCGCTGCAGGTGTTCGCGTGCGAGCTGGCCACGGCGCGCGGCAACGAGGTGGACCAGCCGCGTAACCTCGCCAAGTCGGTGACCGTGGAGTAGCGGTCGCCCCAGCCAGTGGAGTTGTCGTTGTGATTATCGGCGTCGGGATCGACGTAGCGGAGATCGAGCGGTTCGGCGCGGCGCTGGAGCGCACCCCGAACCTGGCCGGGCGGCTCTTCGTCGACGCCGAGTTGACGCTGCCGAGCGGCGAGCGGCGCGGGATCGCCTCGCTCGCCGCGCGGTTCGCCGCCAAGGAGGCCCTCGCCAAGGCCCTCGGCGCGCCCGCCGGGCTGCTGTGGACCGACGCCGAGGTGTACGTCGAGGACAGCGGGCAGCCGCGGCTGCGGGTGTCCGGGACGGTCGAGGCGCGGGCGCTGGCGCTGGGCGTGAAGTCCTGGCACATCTCGCTCAGCCACGACGCCGGGGTCGCCTCCGCCGTGGTGATCGCAGAAGGGTAGGGGGCGGTCCGTGCGAACTGCTTACAGCGTGGAGACCGTACGGGCCGCCGAGCGGGAGCTGATGGCCCGGCTTCCCGAGGGCGCCCTGATGCAGCGCGCGGCCGCCGGCCTGGCCGCCGCGTGCGCCGGGCGGCTGCGGCGGACCCGCGGCGGGGTGTACGGGGCCCGGGTCGTCCTGCTCGTCGGCCCCGGGGACAACGGCGGCGACGCGCTGTACGCGGGCGCCCGGCTGGCCCGGCGCGGGGCCGCTGTGACGGCCGTGCCGATGGACCCCGAGCGGACGCACCCGGGCGGGTCGGCCGCGCTGCGGGCCGCCGGGGGACACCTGGCGCGAGCGGTCCCGCAGCGGGCGGACCTCGTCCTGGACGGACTGCTCGGGATCGGCGGGCGGGGCGGGCTGCGCCCGGCGGCCGCGGCCCTGGTGGAGCGGATCCCGCCAGGGGTCCCCGTGGTCGCGGTGGACCTGCCGAGCGGGGTGGACGCGGACACCGGGGAGGTGGCGGGTCCGGCCGTGACGGCCGATGTGACGGTGACCTTCGGGGCGTACAAGCCCGGCCTGCTGATCGACCCCGGGGCCTCGCGGGCGGGCGCGGTGCACCTCGTGGACATCGGGCTGGAACTGCCGTCGCCGCAGGTGGAGGCCCTGCAGCACGCGGATGTGGCGGGGCTGCTGCCGGAGCCGACCGCGACGAGCGACAAGTACCGGCGGGGCGTGGTCGGGATCGTCGCCGGGTCCGCGCAGTACCCGGGCGCGGCGGTGCTCGCCGTGGCCGGAGCGCTGCGGGGCGGCGCGGGTGCGGTGCGGTACGTGGGGCCGGCGGCGGAGGCGGTGCTCGCCCGCTACCCCGAGACGCTGATCGGGCCCGGCCGGGTACAGGCGTGGGTGGTCGGCCCCGGGCTGGGCGAGGGACGCGCCGGGGAGGTCGCGGAACTGCTGGCGGGGGACGCGGCGGTGCTCGTCGACGCGGACGGGCTGCGCGGGCTGGACGCGGCGGCCCTGCGGGCCCGGAGCGCCCCCACCCTGCTGACCCCGCACGCGGGGGAGGCGGCGGCGCTGCTTGGCGTGTCGCGGGAGTCGGTGGAGGCGGGCCGGCTGGACGCCGTACGGATGCTGACGCAGCGGTACGGGGCGGCGGTGCTGCTGAAGGGCTCGACGACGCTGGTCGCCTCGGGCGGTGCAGCCGTTCGGGTGAACCCGACGGGCACCCCGTGGCTGGCCACCGCCGGCAGCGGGGACGTGCTGTCCGGGCTGACGGGCTCCCTGCTGGCGGGCGGGCTGTCCGGGGCGGACGCGGGGGCGGTGGGCGCGTACCTCCACGGCCTGGCGGCCCGCCGCGTCGGGGGCCCGCTCCTGGCCCAGCAGGTGGCCGAAGCCCTCCCGGACGCCTGGCAGGACACCCGCCACCCCTGACGCCGACGACCCCGGCGCGTCGGCCGCCGGACGACATGCGCCCCCGGTTTGCCCAGCCCCCGCAAGGCCGGGCGGGGGTTCTGAGAGACTGGGAGCGATGAACGAGACAGCGACGCGCGTGTACGCCGAGATCGATCTTGACGCCGTACGGGAGAACGTGCGCGCACTGCGCGAGCGGGCGCCCCGGGCAGAGTTGATGGCCGTGGTCAAGGCGAACGCCTACGGGCACGGGGCCCTGGAGTGCGCCAAGGCGGCCCAGGAGGCCGGTGCCACCTGGCTGGGGGCGGCCACGCCCGACGAGGCCCTCGCGCTCCGCGCCGCCGGGATCCAGGGGCGCCTCATGTGCTGGCTCTGGACCCCGGGCGGGCCCTGGCAGGAGGCCGTCGAGGCCGATCTCGACGTCTCCGTCAGCGGAATGTGGGCCCTCGACGAGGTGCGCGCGGCCGCCCGCGCGGCGGGCCGCACCGCCCGCATCCAGCTCAAGGCCGACACCGGCCTCGGCCGCAACGGCTGCCAGCCCGCCGACTGGGAGGCGCTGGTCGCGGCGGCCGTCGCCGCCCAGGCCGAGGGGAGCGTCCAGGTCACCGGCGTCTGGTCGCACTTCGCCTGCGCCGACGAACCCGGGCACCCCTCGATCCAGCTCCAGCTGGCCGCCTTCCGCGACATGCTCGCGTACGCCGAGAAGGAGGGCGTGGAGCCCGAGGTCCGGCACATCGCCAACTCGCCGGCCACCCTGACCCTGCCCGAGTCCCACTTCGACCTCGTGCGCTGCGGGCTGGCCGTCTACGGGGTCTCGCCCGCCCCCGAGCTCGGCACCCCGGCCCAGCTGGGCCTGCGGCCCGCGATGACCCTCAAGGCCTCCCTCGCGCTGGTCAAGACGGTCCCCGCCGGGCACGGCGTGAGCTACGGCCACCACTACGTCACCGACGCCGAGACGAACCTCGCGCTGGTGCCGGCCGGCTACGCCGACGGCATCCCGCGGCAGGCCTCGGGCCTCGGCCCGGTGCTCGTCGCCGGCAAGGTCCGCCACGTCGCCGGACGCGTCGCGATGGACCAGTTCGTGGTCGACTTGGGGGGAGACCACGCCCGCGCGGGTGACGAGGCCGTCATCTTCGGGGACGCGGAGCGCGGTGAACCCACCGCCGAGGACTGGGCCCGGGCGGCGCACACGATCGCGTATGAGATCGTCACCCGTATCGGTGGACGTGTGCCCCGGGTGTACCTGGGCGGCTGAGCGGAACGAGGGCGGCGGCGTGAGCGAGAACTGGCGCAAGGCCGGCTGGGCCGGTGCCGCCATCGGCGTGATAGCCGCGGGCGCGGCGGCCGGTGTCGCGGTCGAACGGATCACCGTCGGACGCGGCATGCGGATGAAGGCACGCCTGGCACTCGACGCGGCCGGGGACTACGGGTCCCTGCGCGGTGCCGAGGGAATCTGCCGGGCCGAGGACGCCACCGAGCTCTACTACGAGGTCGACGAGCTCCCCGAGGACGGCAAACGGCGGCGGCTGCGGCGCAAGGCCGAGCCCCAGGCCACCGTCGTCTTCTGCCACGGCTACTGCCTCGGCCAGGACTCCTGGCACTTCCAGCGCGCCGCCCTGCGCGGCGTGGTCCGGGCGGTCTACTGGGACCAGCGCAGCCACGGCCGCAGCGCCCGCGGCCTCGCCCAGGCCGACGGCGAGCCGGTGAGCATCGACCAGCTCGGCCGGGACCTGAAGGCCGTCATCGACGCGACCGCCCCCGAGGGGCCGCTGATCCTGGTGGGTCACTCGATGGGCGGAATGACCATCATGGGATTCGCCGAGCAGTACCCCGAGACCGTCCGCGACCGCGTCGTCGGCGTGGCCCTGGTCGGCACCTCCAGCGGCCGCCTCGACGAGGTGACGTACGGGCTTCCGTCCGTCGGCATGGGAGCCGTGCGCCGACTCCTGCCGGGCGTGCTCAAGGCGCTCGGCTCCCAGGTGGAGCTGGTGGAGAAGGGCCGCCGGGCCACCGCGGACCTGTTCGCCGGAATGATCAAGATGTACTCGTTCGGCTCCCGGGACGTGGATCCCGGCGTCGCGCGGTTCGCGGAGCGGCTGATCGAGGCCACGCCCATCGACGTGGTCGCCGAGTTCTACCCGGCCTTCCAGACCCACGACAAGACCTCCGCGCTCCGGCTGTTCGCGGACCTGCCGGTCACGGTCATCGCCGGGGACAAGGACATGATCACCCCGCCCGCGCACAGCGTCGCCATCAAGGAGGCGCTCCCCGGCGCCGACCTCGTGGTCCTGGAGTCCACCGGGCACCTGATGATGCTCGAACGCCCGGAGACCGTGACGCGGCTGCTCACCGAGCTGCTGGCGCGCACCGGGGCGGCGGCCGTCCCCGCAGCGACTAACGTTGGCGGGCATGGAAGAAGTACCGCTGGAAGCACAGCGCAGCCAGGCGCCGGCACCTGAGGCCGCGGCCGGCGCGGAGACCCGGATCGTCATCGACTCCCCGGACGCGATGCAGGAATTGGGCCGCAGGATCGCCGCCCTGCTGCGCCCCGGCGACCTCGTCCTGCTGACCGGCGAGCTGGGCGCGGGCAAGACCACGCTCACCCGGGGCCTCGGTGAGGGCCTGGGCGTGCGCGGGGCCGTGACCTCGCCGACCTTCGTGATCGCCCGGGTGCACCCCTCGCTGACCGGCGGACCGGCGCTGGTGCACGTGGACGCGTACCGCCTGGGCGGCGGGCTGGACGAGATGGAGGACCTGGACCTCGACGTCTCGCTGCCCGAGTCGGTGGTCGTCGTGGAGTGGGGCGACGGCAAGGTGGAGGAGCTCTCAGACGACCGGCTGCACGTGGTGATCGCGCGCGCGGTCGGCCACGAGGAGGTCCTGGACGACGTACGGGAGGTCCTCGTGCGCGGGGTCGGGTCGCGCTGGAGTGCCGGAGCCGGGCTGGACGCACTGGCCGGCGCCCTCTCGGAGTAAACGTACCGACAACTCGTCGGCAAGATATTGCGCTGTCGGCGGCCCTCGTGGTGACATGGTACCGAGAGTTTCTTAGGTATGCCTAAGTACGGTGTCCCGGGTCCAGGAGGCAGCCATGTCGGCACCAGCAGGAGCACAGCGCGAACCCCGCCCGTCCACCGTCTCCATGTGGACGCTCCTCGCCGCCGGCGTGGCCGCCACCGCCGTCTCCACACCGCCCGTGCGGGAGTACGCCACGCGCCCGGGCGGGCCCGTCGACACCGCACGCGAAGAGGCCGCTCCGGAATCCGAAGCGGCCTGAGCGCGGTGCGAGCGGCGCCCCGTCACCCGGTCGGGTGAAGCGAGGGCGATCCGTCAGGGAACGACGACGACCTTCGACGCGATCGTCGCGAAGGCCCACATCGCATCGCCGTCGGCGCGGCTCATCCGGATGCCGCCGGTCTTCTTGTTCGGGTCGGGCTCCGGCAGCGCGCCGTCCGTACGGGCGCTGAACCCGACCGCCACACCCTCCGCGGTGGCGAACCGCACGACGTGCTCGATCGGCACGCCGTCCGAGCCGGTGACCGAACCCGAGCGCGACCCGACCGTGTAGCTGCCCGGCTTGGGGTGCACCGTGCTCGGCATCACCGTGAACGACTTCGGCGGCTGCGCGGGGTCGCCGACCAGCCACACCCGCTTCTGGCCCACCGAGTACACGACGCGCACCCCGGTGCCGGAACCCTCGGGCACCGCCGCCGGCTTCGCCGGATCCTGCTTGGCGGCCGGGCTCGCTGCGGGGGCCGGTTCCTGCACGGCGGCCTTCGGGGGACGCGCGGGCGCCGTGGCGGAAGCCTGGTAGCCGAGGAAGCCGACGACGGCCACTGCCGCGGCGGTGAGCCCGGCCACGATTCCCGAGCTGCTGCGTGCCACCTTGCTCCACCTCTCCGCGCCGACCGATACCACGTCCGGTACCCCGTCGAAAGGTAGCAGCCGCCCTGGTCCGAGACCGGCCGCAAGGGGTGCGGTCGCCGGAGTCGTAGGCTGTTCGCGTGCTCTTGCTCGCCGTAGATACCGCCACGCCCGCCGTCACCGTCGCCCTGCACGACGGTGAGTCCGTCGTCGCCGAGTCGAACCAGGTCGACGCCCGCCGCCACGGGGAGCTCCTGCTGCCCTCCGTGGACAAGGTCCTCGCCGAGGCCGGGGTCACGCTCGAAGCCGTCACCGGCGTCGTCGTCGGTGTCGGCCCCGGCCCCTACACCGGGCTGCGCGTCGGCCTCGTCACCGCCTCCACCTTCGCCGCCGTGCTGGGCGTGCCCGTGCACGGCCTGTGCACGCTCGACGGCCTCGCGTACGCCGCCGGGGCCGCCGGCATCGAGGGCCCCTTCACCGTCGCCACCGACGCGCGGCGCAAGGAGGTCTACTGGGCCCGGTACGAGGACCCGCGCACGCGCGTCGGCGAGCCCGCCGTGGACCGCCCGGCGGACATCGCCGAGCAGGTCGCGGGCCTGCCCGCGGTCGGCCAGGGCGCGCTCCTGTACCCCGAGGTCTTCCAGGACGCCCGGGGCCCCGAGCACCAGTCGGCCGCGGCGCTGGCCTCGCTGGCCGCGGAACGACTGGCCGCCGGCCTGGAGTTCCTGCCTCCGACCCCGCTCTACCTGCGCCGGCCCGACGCCCAGGTACCCAAGAACTACAAGGTGGTCACCCCGCAGTGACCCCGGCGACCCCGCACACGCTGCGCGAGATGCGCTGGTGGGACATCGGGCCGGTGCTGGAACTGGAGCACGAGCTGTTCCCCGAGGACGCCTGGTCCGCCGGTATGTTCTGGTCCGAACTCGCCCACGCCCGCGGCCCCCAGGCCACGCGCCGCTACGTCGTCGCCGAGGACGCGGCGGGCCGGCTGGCGGGCTACGCCGGACTGGCCGCAGCCGGCGACCTGGCCGACGTACAGACCATCGCGGTCGCGCGCGACCAGTGGGGGACCGGGCTCGGCGCCCGGCTCCTGACCGAGCTGCTGCGCGCCGCCACCGCGTTCGAGTGCGCCGAGGTGCTGCTGGAGGTACGGGTGGACAACACCCGCGCCCAGAAGCTCTACGAGCGCTTCGGCTTCGAGCCCATCGGCTTCCGGCGCGGCTACTACCAGCCCGGCAACGTCGACGCGCTCGTCATGCGACTGACCGACCCCGCACAAGCACGAACTGAGAGCAGTGAGAGCAATGGCTGACGAACCGCTCGTCCTCGGCATCGAGACCTCCTGCGACGAGACCGGCGTCGGCGTCGTCCGCGGCACCACCCTGCTCGCGGACGCGATCGCGTCGAGCGTCGACGAGCACGCCCGCTTCGGCGGCGTCGTGCCCGAGGTGGCCTCGCGAGCCCACCTGGAGGCGATGGTCCCCACCATCGACCGCGCCCTGAAGGAGGCCGGGGTCAGCGCCCGCGACCTCGACGGCATCGCCGTCACCGCCGGCCCCGGCCTCGCCGGCGCGCTGCTCGTCGGCGTCTCGGCGGCGAAGGCCTACGCGTACGCGCTCGGCAAGCCGCTGTATGGGGTCAACCACCTGGCCTCCCACATCTGTGTGGACCAGCTGGAGCACGGGCCCCTGCCGGAGCCGACGATGGCGCTGCTGGTGTCCGGCGGGCACTCCTCGCTGCTGCTGGCCCCGGACATCACCTCCGACGTACGGCCGCTCGGCGCGACCATCGACGACGCGGCGGGCGAGGCCTTCGACAAGATCGCGCGCGTGCTCCAGCTGGGCTTCCCCGGCGGTCCGGTCATCGACCGGCTCGCACGCGAGGGCGACCCGAAGGCGATCAACTTCCCGCGCGGGCTGACGGGGCCGCGCGACGCCGCGTACGACTTCTCCTTCTCCGGGCTCAAGACGGCCGTCGCCCGCTGGATCGAGGCGAAGCGCAACGCGGGCGAGGACGTCCCAGTGCGCGATGTGGCGGCGTCCTTCCAGGAGGCCGTGGTGGACGTGCTGACGCGCAAGGCGATCCGGGCGTGCAAGGACGAGGGCGTCGACCACCTGATGATCGGCGGCGGCGTCGCGGCCAATTCCCGGCTTCGCTCGCTGGCACAGGAGCGGTGCGACGCCGCGGGCATCGTGCTGCGCGTGCCGCGGCCGAAGCTGTGCACGGACAACGGCGCGATGGTCGCGGCGCTGGGCGCGGAGATGGTCAAGCGGAACCGGCCGGCATCGGACTGGGACCTGTCGGCGGACTCCTCGCTGCCGGTGACGGACCCGCACGTGCCGGGTACCGCGCACACGCACACGCACGGGGACGCGCAGGGGCACTCGCACTCGCACTCGCACGATCACGACCACGTGCACGAACTGAGCAAGGACAACCTGTACTCGTGAGCACCGTCGCGCTGATGTGGGAGGCCCGGGCCGCCGAGGGCCGGGGCAACGAGCTGCTGGAGTGGGCCCGCGCCCAGGTCCTCGCCCGGGAGCCGGTGCGCCGCGAGGTGTTCCGGGCCCCGCAGGACCGGGTCCTCGTGATCACCTGGTGGGAGGCCGCCGAGGGCGTGGCGGCCGACCTCCCCGAGCTGCCCGAACCCGCGGCCGACCTGATCACGCGGGCGGTGCACCGCTGGCGGTTCGAGTCGGTGGAGGTCGACGGAGCCTGACCGGGTCCGCCGGCCGGGGCCTCACCGGCCGGGCGTCGCCGCAGGCGGTACGGCGGGGGGTGTAGCGGGGGCGCCGATGAGCATCGAGGGAGCTCCCGCCACCCGGGTCAGGAAGACGGTCGCGGAGTTCGGCCCCTGCGGCTTGACCTTCTTGCGCAGCTCCTCGGGCTCGATCGCCGAGCCGCGCTTCTTCACGGTCAGGATCCCGACCCCGCGCTCGCGCAGCAGCGCCTTCAGCTTCTTCAGGCCGAAGGGCAGCACGTCGGTGATCTCGTACGCCGTCGCGTACGGCGTCGCGCGCAGCTCGTCGGCGGTGATGTAGGCGATCGTCGGGTCGATCAGCCGCCCGTCCAGCCGGTCGGCGACCTCGGCGACGAGATGGGCGCGGATGACGGCGCCGTCGGGCTCGTAGAGCCAGCGGCCGACCGGGCCGGCCGCCGGATCGGGCAGCGGGTCGGCGGTGTGCAGCTCGCGCGGCCCGGGGAGCAGGGTGGCGCGCACGGTCCCCGGCGCGGTCCCGAACCAGAGCACGGCCTCCTTGACGTCCCCCTGGTCGGAGATCCACTCGGCCTCGGCCTCCGCGGGCACGGCCTCGTGCGGGATCCCGGGGGCGATCTTGATGGCGGCGTACTTCGCCGCACGGGCCGTCTCCACCGCCCACGACAGCGGCGGCGAGTACGACTCCGGGTCGAAGATCCGGCCGCGCCCCCCGCGCCGGGCCGGGTCGATGAAGACGGCGTCGTAGCCGGAGGTGTCGACCTCCGTCACGTCCGCCTCCCGGACCTCGATCAGGTCCGCCAGTCCCAGCGCCTCGGCGTTGGCCCGCGCGACGGCGACCGTGAGCGGGTCGTGGTCCACCGCGAGCACCCGGATGCCGAGCCGGGCCAGGGCCAGGGCGTCGCCGCCGATGCCGCAGCACAGGTCCGCCAGGCTCCGTACGCCGAGGGCGGCGAGCCGCTCGGCCCGGTACGAGGCCACGGACGCGCGGGTGGCCATCTCGCCGCCGCCGGGCGTGAAGTACATGCGGAAGGCGTCCTCGGCGCCGAACTTCGCCACCGCGCGCTGCCGCAGCCGGGCCTGCCCGAGCGCGGCGGAGACCAGGGCGGCGGGGTGCTCGCGGCGCAGCCGGGTGGCGACGGCCAGCTCCTGGGAGGGGTCGTAGTCGCGGAGCGAGTCGAGGAGGGCGCGGCCCTCGGGGGCGAGGAGGGCGGCGAAGTCTTCGGGGGTCACGGGTCCATTGTCGGCGACGGGCCGGCCCCGGCCGGTGTGGGCCAGTCGAAGGAAGGTGGGACCGCGTTCGCGGTGTCTTCCGGGGAGTCCGTGTGTCGGGTGCCAGGATGCGCTGCTATGCAGCTAGTACGACAAAAGGGAAATAAGTCGCAACAGGGTCACCGGTACGCGGCAGGTCCGCGCGGCCGGTTCGGGGTGGCCGTCGCAGCCCTGCTCGTCGCCGCCCTCGGGACGGCGTGCGGCTCCGGGGACGCAGGGCCGGACAAGGCCGCGAAGGAGAAGGCCGCCAAGGCCGCGGGCGCCGCGGGCGCGCTCGGCGCCGCCGAGAAGGCGAAGGCGGCCCAGCAGGCGCGCGTCGTCGCCGCGAAGAAGTGGGGACTGCGCAAGACCCCGCTCGCCGCCCCGCCGGCGCCCAAGGAGAAGCCCCACATCACCACGCGCGACGGCTTCGAGGTGGAGGACCAGGAGGAGTACCCCAACGTCTTCACCACCATCCCGACCGAGGACAAGGTCGTCTTCCTGACCATCGACGACGGCTCGGAGAAGGACCCCGAGTTCCTGAAGATGATGCAGGAGCTCAAGATCCCGTACACGGCCTTCCTCAGCGACTACGTCGTACGGGACAACTACCCGTACTTCAAGCAGATGCAGGCCGCGGGCGTCACCCTGAACAACCACACGCTCAACCACCGCTACATGCCCGGCCTCTCGTACGAGCAGCAGCGCGAGGAGATCTGCGGCCAGCAGGACACCATCCAGAAGCAGTTCGGCAAGCGGCCGACCCTCTTCCGGCCGCCGTACGGCAACTACAACCAGGACACGCTGCGCGCGGCCAAGTCCTGCGGCATCAAGGCGGTCCCGCTGTGGAACGCGGAGGCGTTCACCAACCGGATGGACTACCGGGAATGGGACCGCGATCTGCACCCCGGTGACATCATCCTCACTCACTTCCGGGGCAAGGAAGACTGGAAGGGCACGATGCCTGACATGATCCGTCATGTCATGAAGACCGTCACGGACAAGGGATACGCCGTGGCTCGCCTGGAGGACTATCTGTGAAGCACGCGCGCCGGTTGGTAGCCGGAACGCTGGCGGCCGGCGCGCTCGCGCTGTCCCTGACGGGGTGCGGGGACAGCGCGGCACCCACCGAACGGCTGGCCGCCAAGACGGCGCAGCCGACACCGGAGGCCGGCGGCGCCACACCGTCGACGGCGTCGCCGACTCCGGCCCCGGGGGGCGCCTCCGACGAGGCGTACAAGAAGTGGGGCCTGACGGCCCCCCTCCAGTACGCGCCCAAGCCGGCCCAGAAGCCGCAGATCCCGAAGCCGGGCCCGGGCAAGGTCCCGGTGATAGACCGAATACCCGTCCCGGCGGACGACAAGGTCGTCTTCCTGACCTTCGACGACGGCGCGGAGAAGGACCCCGAATTCCTGAAGATGGCCGCCGACCTCAAGCTGCCGATCAGCATGTTCCTCACGGACAGCGTGGCTTCGTCGGACTACGGGCACTTCGAGAAGATCCGCGACAACGGCTCGTCGAGCACGATAAACAACCACACGCTGACGCACCCGAATCTGCGGACCCTCTCCTTCGAGGCGCAGAAGAAGGAGATATGCGGCCAGCAGGAACGCCTGGAGAAGCGCTTCGGCAAGCGCCCGCCGCTCTTCCGCCCGCCCTTCGGCAACTACAACGACGACACCCTCCGGGCGGCCTCGGAGTGCGGAGTCTCGTCCCTGGTGCTGTGGCGGGTCTCGATGCAGATCAACAACTTCCAGTACGCCGAGGGCTCCGCCCTCAAGCCGGGCGACATCATCCTGGCCCACTTCCGCGGCCCGTCCGAACTCAAGGGCGCGACGGAGATCCAGATGACGACCCGCATGCTCCAGCGCATCCAGGAACAGGGCTACCGCATCGGCCGCCTGGAGGACTACCTGTAGGGGCGGCTTCGGGGCGGGGTTCCGGTGGGGAGGCGTCACAAACCCCTCGGAGACGGCGCCCCGAAGATGTGATGATGACGGCCATGGCTATCGATTCAGTGGTCGTACGGCAGCGTGTCGAAGATCTGGACGCGGCTGTGCCCTTCTACGAGAAGCTGACCGGAACCACGGCAGCGCGGTTCGCCTTCGCCGGCGTGACCCTGGCGAGCGTCGGCCCCTTCCTCCTGTTCGCCGGACCCGACGAGGCGGTGCAGCGGGTCGCAGGCGTGGCGGCGACGCTCTCGGTCTCCGACCTGAACGCCGCAGTGGAGGAAGCCGAAGCGGGGGGAGCCGTCATCGTGATGCCCATCCAGCCCACCCCGAACGGTCACCGAGCAGTGCTGCGGCACCCCCATGGCGGTGTCTACGAGTACGTCGGTCCGTGACCCGGCGCCCTTCACGGCCGGGCGGGAGCCGGTCTCCAGCACTCCGGCGGGCTCGCCAGGACACCCCCTAGGCGGAGGCGACGACTTTGCCGGCGGTGACCTGGGGCGGGTTGGGCAGGAACCGGGCCAGGTTGTCGCGGACGAAGAGCGCAGCCCTCTCGACCGACTGGTCGGCGCCCGCACGGTCGCGGAAGACGCTGGTGGACACCATCACCCCGCCCCCGGCGTCGACCCAGAAGTACGCCACGAATCCGGGGACCTGACGCATGATCGGCACGAACCCCTCGTCGACGATGCGTCCGGCCTCGGCCGGGTCGGTCACGCCTTCGTAGCGCCGGACAGCTGCGTACATGGTTGATCTCCCTCAACGGTGCTCGACTGCCGTCGTTGCGAAGAGGGCGTACCCGTACCGGCCCCGCCCGTCCCGCGCGGCGCCCGGTAATCACCGGAAGGGACCCCGCCCGGCCGCGCGAACGGGCGGCGTCCCCGGGTCGTAGGAGCGCCCGACGGGCGGTACGTGGGCAGGCTCCAGTCAGCGGTGGAGCCGCGGACGCGACGTCCGGGAGGGGAAGCACCATGCCGAGGCGTGACTACGAGGACGACCCCGAAGCCCCCATGGCGAACAGTCTGGTGCCGGCCGCTTCCGCGATCGTCGTCGATGGCGAGGGCCGTGTGTTGCTGCAGCGACGTACGGACAACGAGATGTGGGCCCTGCCCGGCGGAAAGATGGAGCTCGGGGAGAGCATCGGCGACTGCGCGGTCCGGGAGACTTTTGAAGAGACCGGCATCACGGTTGAGATCGCCGGGATCGTCGGTACGTACACGAACCCCGGGCACGTCTTCGCCTATGACGACGGGGAAGTCCGTCAGGAATTCTCGATCTGCCTTCTCGCCCACTCCGTCGGCGGAAGCCTGCGGACGTCCGACGAGTCGCTCGAAGTCGCGTGGTTCACCCCCGAAGCGACCGACGATCTCCCGATGGTGTCCGGCATCCGCAAACGCATCAGTGACTGGCGAGCAGGCAGCGGGCCTGTCGTGCGCTGACCTCAAGGAGGACAGCGGACTCTCTCAGGCGTCGAAGTCGTACTCCAGCACGTAGGAAGCGGAGTCCAGCGTCATCTCGTTGATCTCCACAGCTCGCCCGCCCTCGGCGAACGCGGTGCGCACGATCTGGATGACAGGCGTGCCCAAGGAGAGCGCGAGCCGCTCGGCCTCACCGGCCGAGGGCATCCGGGAGCGGATCTCCTCCCGGAAATGCACGGGCGCATGCCCCAGCTCGGCCAGCCGCGCGTACGTTCCGCCGGGACCGGTGTCGGCCTGTGTGATGGCAGAGTCGCCGACGATGTCCGCCGGCAGGTACGACACCGCGAACAGCACGGGCTTGCCGTCAAGCACGAAGCGGCGGCTGCGGGCCCACACCTGAGTCCCTGCCGGAACACCGAGCGCGGCGCAGACGGGGCCGTCCGCCTCTTCTTCACGCACGTCGACCTGGTCGACTACCAGCTCCCGATCCTCGGAATCGGCGGACCAGACGGACCGCCCCGAGCCCCACTGCTCCCGCGCCAGCCGCTGGATACCGCGCCGCCGCAGAGGCGTGAACGCCCGGACGAACACGCCGGCACCCTTTCGTGCCTCCGCAAGTCCTTCGTTCTGCAGTACGCCGAGGGCCTGACGTGCGGTCATCCGCGCGACCTCGTAGGTGGCCATGAGGTCGTTCTCACCCGGCAGACGGTCCCCCGGGCCGTACTCGCCCGCCTGAATAGCCGCCCTCAGCGCATCGGCGATCCGCTGGTATTTCGGCTGACGGGTGCTGCCCTGGCTGGTCATGAAAACGATCACTCCTTCTCCTCTCTAGACACCCTAGGGCCAGAGGTGTGTCGCCGCATGCACCGGCACCGAGCCCCTTTTCCGCGAGATCTCTAGAGATGTATTGACGGATCGAGGTGGTGTCGGCTGTAGTGGATACATCTCTAGAGAGGCAGCCTTCGGGGTGGCCTCGCGAGTGAGGAGTGATCTGTATGTCGCAGCGCCGAGATGTTTTCACCGTCGACACGGACGACGCCCTCCCTGCGAGGGTGGCTGTCATACGCGAGCCCAGTGAAGATCTGCTGGGTCGGGCGCTGATCGGCTGGGAGCGCTTCCTCGGCACCCTGCGAGGGGTGTCCGATGAGTGAGCGTTACGAATACGTGCCGCACCGACTCCTGCGTCGGCGCGTCCGCGACATCGCTTCGGGTGTCGAGGGTGAATTGATGGCCGTGATCAACGAGAACGTCTCGAATGCCGACATCGAGCACTGGATGGAGCTGGCTTACATCCGTGGCGCGTCCGGTCGGGAATTCACCACCTCGGTCGCCAACGTCGAGGCGGCGGACTGACGATTCGTCGGCTCTCCAGCGGGTGCCTGGTCCGTCTGGCGACTGCACTCAGCCAAGCCGATGTGTACTCGGGCTTGGGTGTGGAGGTACTCACGGGGGTGACAAGAGGACGGCCACGGTCGCGCAGGCCCGGCAGCAATCGGACCCGAGGCGAGTTATCAGTGGCCATTCAGCCCCGGATGGTCGCCGGACGCTGAGACGTGGGGAGCGCGTAGCAATGTGGTGCGCTCCCCCCGACGCGGGCCCCGGTCTGGATGGGCCCCGCCTCCCGCTCGTCCCCCAAATCCGACCAGGCAGCACATCTCTGATGCTGCCCGAGCGGCTCCCGCCTTTCACACCCGCACCACCGGGGTGATCGTCGTTTCCGCCGGGCCGTGGGTGTCCGCCTCGCGTTGGCGTTCCGCGCTGTCGCTGATGCGCAGGAGCAGCGCGATCATGATCCAGTTGGCCAGGAGGGATGAGCCGCCCTTGGCCAGGAAGGGCAGCGCCTTGCCCGTCAGGGGGATCAGGCCCGTCACGCCGCCCGCGACCACGAAGACCTGCAGGGCCAGCGCCGCCGCAAGGCCCACCGCGAGCAGCTTGCCGAACGGGTCGCGGGCCCCGAGGGCCATCCGCAGCCCCCGCTGTACGAGGAGCGCGTAGAGGATCAGTACGGCCATGACTCCGGCCAGGCCCAGCTCCTCGCCCACCGTGGTCAGGATGAAGTCGCTGCGCCCCGCGAACGCGATCAGCTCGGGGTGGCCCATGCCGAGGCCCGTGCCGGAGACGCCGCCCGTGCCGAAGCTGAAGAGCGCCTGCGCCGACTGGTCCGAGGTGACTCCGGCCGGCCGGTTCTCCCAGTAGTACGACAGCGGGTTGAGCCACGCGGCCACGCGGGCCTTGACGTGCGGCTCCGTCGAACCGACCACGAAGGCGCCCGCCGAGGCCATGACCAGGCCGCAGACGATCCAGCTGGTGCGTTCGGTGGCGACGTACAGCATCACCACGAACACCCCGAAGAAGATCAGCGAGGTGCCGAGGTCGCGTTCGAAGACCAGGACCAGCATCGAGACGATCCACACCGTGACGATCGGGCCGAGCTGGCGCATCGGGGGCAGTCGCATGCCGAGGAACCTGCGGCCCGTCAGGGCCAGCGAGTCCCGGTGGATGACCAGGTAGCCGGCGAAGAAGATCGCGATCATGATCTTCACGAACTCGCCGGGCTGCAGCGAGAAGCCGAAGAGTTTGATCCAGCGCTTCGCGCCGTAGGTGTCCGCACCGAAGAAGGCGGGCGCGATCAGCAGCACCAGCGCGACGGCCATGTTGATGTAGATGAACCGTTGCAGCAGCCGGTGGTCGCGCAGCAGCGCCAGCACCAGCAGGCAGGCGGCGATCCCGACGACCGTCCACATCAGCTGGCCGGGGGCGTTCGCGTCCGAGTTGTAGCGCTCGATGTAGCCCTGGTCGAGGCGGTGCAGCAGCACCAGACCGAGGCCGGTCAGCAGCATGGCGAGCGGGAAGATCAGCGGGTCGGCGTAGGCGGCGAACCGGCGTACGCCCAGATGCCCCACCAGCGACAGCAGGGTCATGCTGATGGTGAAGTCGACGAATTTGGGCGGCAGCTCGCCGTTCATGGCGAGGCCCGCGGCGGCGTGGCCGAAGACGGCGATGGCGATGACGAAGGCCAGGAGCAGCGCCTCGGTGCGGCGGCGGGCGACCGCCGACGTCAGGGGTTTCAGTCCACGCACGGGACGCCGCCACCGTCCTTGGGGGCGGACGGGGAGGGTGAGGACGAGGGCGGGGGTGAGGACGTGGCGCCCGGTGCGCCGGGGTCAGCGGAAGCTTCGGGTCCGATCTGCTCGGCAATGAGGCGCTTTATCTTCATATCTTCTACGACGTTGATGTCCTCCCCATGGTTCCTTCCGAAACCTTCGATGGGAAGTGTCGTGAATTGCACCTTCCCGCCGGACGGATTCCGATCCCTCGTCCGTGACCACGTCCTGCGTGGCGGTCGGTGAAGGTCCCGGCCGAGTTCAGCCTCCTCCGGAGCGCTACGGGATGCGCAGCACCAGCCGCGCGCCCCCGGCGGGCGCCGACAGCGCGTGGACGTCGCCCCCGTGCGCCCGCGCGATCTCCCGGGCGATGGCCAGGCCCAGCCCGGTGCCGCCGCTGGCCCGGCCGCGGTCCGCGTCCAGCCGTACGAAGCGCTCGAAGACCCGGTCCCGGTCCGCCTCCGGGATGCCCGGGCCGTCGTCCGTGACCTCCAGCACCGCCCAGCCGTCGTGCGCCGCCGCCCGTACGGTCACCTCGGCGCGGGCGTACCGCACGGCGTTGTCCACGAGGTTGGCCAGCGCCCGCTCCAGCCACGCCGGGTCCCCCGAGGCCGGTACGGGAGCCTGCGCGTCCAGCCGTAGCGCGACCCGCGAGCCGACCCGCGAGGCGCTCCGGCGCGCCGCGTCCTCCGCGGCCAGCAGGGCCAGGTCCACCGGCTCGCTCCGCGGCGCCGACGCCGGTCCGCCGTCGAGGCGGGCCAGCAGCAGCAGGTCCGCCGCGATGGCCTGGAGCCGCTCGGTGTCGGCCAGCGCGGCCGCGACCGACTCCCGGTCGGGGCGGTCCATGGCGAGGGCCACCTCCAACCGGGACCGGACGGCGGCCAGCGGGTTGCGCAGCTCGTGGGAGGCGTCCGCGGTGAACTGCCGCTGCCGGGCGTCGGAACGCTCCAGCCGGTCGAGGGTGTCGTTGACGGTCCGGGCCAGCCGTGCGATCTCGTCCGCCCCGCCCGGGTCCGGAACCCGCCGGTCCAGCTCGCTCGCCGTGACCGCCGCCAGTTCGGAGCGGATCGCGCTCACCGGGCGCAGCGCGCGGCCGGTCACCCACCAGGCCAGGGCCGCGGCGAAGCCGGTCAGCGGGGGCGCCCCCGCCAGCAGCCCGATCGCGACCGCCCGGGTCGCATCGTCCACATCGCCGAGCACGGTCATTGCGTACACCGTGTGCGCCCCCGGCGCCTCGACGACGACCACCGCACGCCGTTCCCCGCCGGGGCGCGCGGGCGGGAGCACGGACGACCGGGAGTCGTCGCCGGGGCCGGGCAGCGGAGCGCCGCCGAGGTCGGGGGTGTGCTTCGGGTCGCCGGTGCTGGCGACCGTCCGCCCGGCCGCGTCCCGTACGAGGACCAGGTCCACCCCGCTCTCGGGCGCGGGCAGCCGTCCGCCGGTCGGCAGGGTCCGGCTGTCGAGCTGGGCGGCGACCTTGCGGGCTGCGAGCTCCGCGCGGCCGGTGGTGTTGTCGAGGAGGTTGGCCCGTAGCAGGGCGTGCAGCCACAGCCCGCCGCCGGCGAGGACGGCGGCCATCGCGAGCGCGGCGGCCGCGGCGGTGCGCGCCCGGATGCCGCTAACCACCGTCGGGGGCCATCCGGTAGCCGGTCCCGTGGACGGTGCGGATCGAGCGGCGGCCGAAGGGCGCGTCGATCTTCTTGCGCAATGAGGAGACGTACACCTCCACGATGTTCGGGTCGATGCCGTGCGGGGTGTTCCAGACCTCGTCCAGGATGTCCTGCTTGGCGACTGCCCGGCCGGGCCGCTCCATCAGGCAGGCGAGGACGCCCAGTTCGCGGGCGGTCAGTTCGATGTCCCGGTCGCCGCGGCGGCAGCGGCGGCCCTGCGGGTCCAGGACGAGGTCGCCGGCCTGCAGGGTGCCGCGGTCGGGGGTGCCGGCGCGGCGGGCCAGCGCCCGGATCCGGGCGGCCAGGACCACGAAGGAGAACGGCTTGGTGAGGTAGTCGTCGGCGCCGGAGTCCAGGCCCTCGGCCTCGTCGTACTCGCCGTCGAGGGCGGTGAGCATCAGGACCGGGGTGGTGTCGCCGTGGGCGCGCATGCGGGTGCAGATCGCGTGGCCGCCGGGACCCGGGAGCATCAGGTCGAGGAGGACGACGTCGTACGGGCCGCCGGCGAGGGCGAGGTCGAGCCCGCGGTGGCCGTCGTGGGCGACGTCGACGCGGTGTCCGTCGGCGGAGAGGCCGCGCCGCAGGGATTCGGCGAGGCCTGCTTCGTCTTCGACCACGAGGATGCGCACGGCTCCAGCGTCACATATCCCCTTCGGGCGGCCCCGCCGGATCGACGCCGAGCCCCTGCCCGGGCCCCTGCGGGGTGCTCGGCGGTGTGTTCGGCTCGGGTCGTGTGCCGGGCTCTGCCCGGACCCGCGCCTCAAACGCCGGCGGGGCTGGGTGTGGCGGGCTTGTCGGTTCGGGTCGGTCCGTGGGGCCGGGGCGGGGTGTCTCCTCGGCTCGGCGCGTGCTGCGTGTCTCGGTTGTGCCCGGTGGTCGCGCCTCGTCCTGCGGGGACACCCCGCCCCGTCCCCACTCCCCTTCCGCCGTCGAAGCCCTGCCGTGGGGCGGGGACACGCAGGAGGGTCCCCGCAGGACGAGGCGCGACCACGGCCGCCTGGCCGGGACGAGCCCGAACGCGCCGAGCCGAGGAGACCCTCGTGCGGGGCACCGCCCCACACCACCCAGCCCCGCCGGCGATTGAGGCGCCGCCCCGGCGGGGGCAGCCCGCGCCATGAACTGCCGAGCCGCCCGCAGGGCACCCGGCCCCGGCGGGGGCAGCCCGCGCCGTGAACTGCCGAGCCGCCCGCAGGGCACCCCGCAGGGGAGGGGTCACACGGACGGGAGCGGGCCCCACGAGTTGGGGTCGCCGTCCGTCTGCGGCGGGCGGTTTCGGCGACGCCTGCGGCGGTCGAGGGCGTCGCGGGTGGCCGCGGTCAGGGCCCAGGCCGGGAACGCGAAGGCGGTCAGCCCCAGGCCTATGGGCGCGAGCGAGGTGGCGAAGTCCATCTGCACCGCGTGGTCGGCCGACCGCCCGCTGACGCGAGCGCGAACCCCGGCCACCGGTCGGTCGTCGAACGTGCCGTCGATCTTGATCCCGGGGAGGGTGAACGATCCGTCGGAGGTGGTGAAGTCCCCCGCGCAGGACATCGTCCGGTCCCCGTCGGAATCGACGTCGCTCCAGGTGCAGCGCTCCGCGCGGAACGTGCCGTCCACCCCCGTCAGTTGGGTGATCAGCCGCGGTACGGCCGTGTGACACGCGAAGACGCCGACGGCGATGCCGATGGCGATCGGTACGGCGTGGATCCATCGCACACCGGAGTTCGACCTGGTCATACCGGGGACAGTAGTGAGGTCGAACGGACGTGCGTATGATTTTTCGGGGACGGTCGCCGCGGCCGCGGCGGTATCGGCCCCCGGGGCCCTGCCCCGGCGGCGGCGTCGCACGCGGGCGAACAGGTCGAGAGTGGCGGCGACCAGGGCCCACAGCGGGTAGGCGAAGCCGAGCAGCCCGATGCCCAGCAGGGGCGCCAGCGACATGAGCCCCGGCTGCACCGCCTCCTTGGCCGACGGTCCGCTGACCCGTGAGGCCACCGGTCCGGCCGGATCGGTCTCGAACAGCTCCTCGGCCGTGATCCGGTGGATGGTGAACGATCCGTCGGCGGCGGTGAAGGAACCGGCGCACGCCCGCTGCGCCACCCCGTCGTAGTCCTTCTGCTCCCAGCACTGTTCCGCGCGGAAGGTGCCCTCCACCCCCGTCAGCTTGGTCATCAGTCGCGGTCCGGCCAACGAGAACGCGGAGATCCCGATCGCCAGACCGACGGCGATCGAAATGATGTCGCGCCAGCGCAGTTCGGCGTTTCTCCAGCTCATGCGGTGGAGAGTAGCGATCCTGAGCCTGCGTGTGACCCCGGGGGGCGGTCTTGCGGATCCGGTCCGCGCAACGCCCGGGGGTCGGGAATTGGCACTCCGCTTGACCGAGTGCTAATCGCCGGAATAGTCTCGCACCTGGCACTCACCCCCGGTGAGTGCCAACACAGCGACAGGCAGATCCGGCACCCGCGACGACGGATCGACCTGGTCGCCACCTCAGACAGTTAACCCCGGATCTCCGAAGGGGGAGGTCGGATCGTGACGACCACCAGCTCCAAGGTTGCCATCAAGCCGCTTGAGGACCGCATTGTGGTCCAGCCGCTGGACGCCGAGCAGACCACGGCCTCCGGCCTGGTCATCCCGGACACCGCGAAGGAGAAGCCCCAGGAGGGCGTCGTCCTCGCGGTGGGCCCGGGTCGCTTCGAGGACGGCCAGCGTCTCCCGCTGGACGTCACCGTCGGCGACATCGTGCTCTACAGCAAGTACGGCGGCACCGAAGTGAAGTACAGCGGCGAGGAGTACCTCGTCCTCTCGGCTCGCGACGTGCTCGCGATCGTCGAGAAGTAATTCTCTTCATCAGTACTGCTTTGAGCTGCGCCCCTGGTCACCCCGCTGATTGCCGGGCGGCGAGGGGCGCAGCTCGTTAAACCCGAGTTTTCGAGAGGGCTGAACCGCTCCCATGGCGAAGATCCTGAAGTTCGACGAGGACGCCCGTCGCGCCCTCGAGCGCGGCGTCAACAAGCTTGCCGACACGGTCAAGGTGACGATCGGCCCCAAGGGCCGCAACGTCGTCATCGACAAGAAGTTCGGCGCCCCCACCATCACCAACGACGGTGTCACCATCGCCCGCGAGGTCGAGCTGGACGACCCGTACGAGAACCTGGGCGCGCAGCTCGTGAAGGAGGTGGCGACCAAGACCAACGACATCGCGGGTGACGGCACCACCACCGCCACCGTGCTGGCCCAGGCGCTGGTCCGCGAGGGTCTGCGCAACGTCGCCGCGGGTGCTTCCCCGGCCGCCCTCAAGAAGGGCATCGACGCCGCGGTCAAGGCCGTGTCCGAGGAGCTCCTCGCGACCGCCCGCCCGATCGAGGACAAGTCCGACATCGCTGCCGTGGCCGCGCTCTCCGCGCAGGACCAGCAGGTCGGCGAGCTCATCGCCGAGGCGATGGACAAGGTCGGCAAGGACGGTGTCATCACCGTCGAGGAGTCCAACACCTTCGGCCTGGAGCTGGAGTTCACCGAGGGCATGGCCTTCGACAAGGGCTACCTCTCGCCGTACATGGTTTCCGACCAGGAGCGTATGGAGGCCGTCCTCGACGACCCGTACATCCTGATCAACCAGGGCAAGATCTCCTCGATCCAGGACCTGCTGCCGCTGCTGGAGAAGGTCATCCAGGCCGGCGCCTCCAAGCCGCTGCTGATCATCGCCGAGGACGTCGAGGGCGAGGCGCTCTCCACCCTCGTCGTCAACAAGATCCGTGGCACCTTCAACGCGGTGGCCGTCAAGGCCCCCGGCTTCGGTGACCGCCGCAAGGCGATGCTCCAGGACATGGCCACCCTCACCGGTGCCACCGTCATCGCCGAGGAGGTCGGCCTCAAGCTCGACCAGGCCGGTCTGGACGTACTGGGCTCCGCCCGCCGCGTGACCATCTCCAAGGACGACACCACCATCGTCGACGGTGGCGGCAGCCACGACGAGGTCCTCGGCCGCGTCAACCAGATCAAGGCCGAGATCGAGTCCACCGACTCGGACTGGGACCGCGAGAAGCTGCAGGAGCGCCTGGCGAAGCTCGCCGGCGGCGTCTGCGTCATCAAGGTCGGCGCTGCCACCGAGGTGGAGCTCAAGGAGAAGAAGCACCGTCTCGAGGACGCCATCTCGGCGACCCGCGCCGCGGTCGAGGAGGGCATCGTCTCCGGCGGTGGCTCCGCGCTCGTCCACGCCGTGAAGGTCCTCGAGGGCAACCTCGGCCTGTCGGGCGACGAGGCCACGGGTGTCGCGGTCGTGCGCCGCGCCGCCGTCGAGCCGCTGCGCTGGATCGCGGAGAACGCCGGTCTCGAGGGTTACGTCATCACCTCGAAGGTCGCCGAGCTCGACAAGGGCCAGGGCTTCAACGCCGCCACCGGCGAGTACGGCGACCTGGTCAAGGCCGGCGTCATCGACCCGGTGAAGGTCACCCGTTCCGCGCTGGAGAACGCCGCCTCCATCGCCTCCCTGCTGCTCACGACCGAGACCCTGGTCGTCGAGAAGCCGGCGGACGACGAGGGCGACGCCGGTCACGGCCACGGTCACGGCCACAGCCACTGATCGCGCGCACCACGCCTGGAAGGCCCCGTTCCGCAGCTGCGGAACGGGGCCTTCCCGTTGCCTTCCCCGTGATGGGGCCTCAGGTTCCGTACGGGGAACCCGTTCCGCCCATCTGCTGCTGCAGGGCTCCGGGGTTGTAGTGCCACCAACCCTCGATGATCTCTCCCTCCAGGCACCGGAACGTGGTGCTCCCGGACAGGTAGTACGTCTTCCCGGTCGGTGCGACTCCCATGAACGAGCCCTTGTGGACGCCGGTCCAGTTCCACACCGTCGTGACCATGTCGCCTTCGGCCAGCTGGGCCGTCGGCTCGAAGGTCATGTCGAAGGCCGCGCGCCACGTCTCCATGTCCGACTTCATGGCATCGCGTCCGACGACGGTGGACTCCGCCCTGCTGGCGTCGTGGTTGATGTAGTTCGTCGCGAAGCACTCGTCGAGGACGCTCATGTTCCCCACCATGGCCGCTTCTTCGAACACCCGGTTGGCGAGCTGCTTGTTGAGGTGCTCATCGCGGACCACGTCGAGGTTCATGAACTTCGGCATGCCTTCGCAGAGAGCCACCATCTCCTGGAACATCCGGTCCGTTTCGGGGAGGTGGGAGTTCTTCATGGCCTCCTCGTACGAGGCGAACTCCACCATGTCCACGTAGTGGTTCCGGGCCTCGCGGTCCTGGCCGATCATCGTGTGCGTGGCGGTGCGCCTGCCGCTGCTCTGCTCCGCCCAGCGGTCGATGAGCGCGTTCATCTCGTCGAACCGCCTGGTCTCATAATCGATCACTTGTACGAATGTCATCGCGTCGCCTCCCGCGCTGGATGGGACAGGTCCAGTTTAGGGAGATTTCGCCTGGTTGGCTGCTTGTGGCGGGGCCCCTCGGGGCGCTCTCCAGGGCTACTGGGGGCCGTACTTGCGGCCCGTGCGCGAGGACATCCCGCCCAGCAGTCCGCGCGGCGTCAGCTTCACCACGCCCATCAGCGCCTTGTACCGCGGGTCCGGGATCGACACCGTCTTCCCGCGGGCCAGGTCGGCCAGGGCCGCGGCCACCAGCTTGTCGGCGTCCAGCCACATCCAGCCGGGGATGTTGTCCGTGCCCATGCCGGCCCGCTGGTGGAACTCCGTCCGGACGAAGCCGGGGCACAGCGCCATCAGCCGCACCCCGGACCCGCCCAGGTCCCGCGCCGCGCCCTGGGTGAACTGCACGACCCAGGCCTTGCTCGCCCCGTACGTGCCGCGCGGTACGAAGGCGGCCACCGACGCCACGTTGATCACGCCGCCGCGGCCGCGTGAGCGC
The DNA here is from genome assembly GCF_017639205.1 of Streptomyces nojiriensis. Lineage (NCBI taxonomy): Bacteria > Bacillati > Actinomycetota > Actinomycetes > Kitasatosporales > Streptomycetaceae > Streptomyces > Streptomyces nojiriensis. The sequence continues at coordinate 5,474,232 of NZ_CP071139.1, forward strand.
ATCGACTCCGTGGCCGCCGAGGTCAGCCGCAGGACCGCCTCGATGTGCACCTTCAGCATGGTCAGCTCGTCGGCCATGGAGACTTCGAGGTAGCGGCCCTTGTTGCCGAAGCCCGCGTTGTTGACCAGCAGGTCCACCGGGTGGGTGCGGTCGCCCAGGCGCTGCTCGACCGCCGCGATGCCCTCGTCCGTGGAGAGGTCGGCGGCCAGCACCTCGGCCTCGATTCCGTGCCGGTCGTGCAGCTCGGTGGCCTGCTCGCCGAGCCGCTTCGTGTCGCGTGCCACCAGCACCAGATTGTGCCCCTGGGCGGCCAGCCGCCGGGCGAAGGCGGCGCCGATGCCCGCCGTGGATCCCGTAATCAACGCAGTCGTCATAGGCGCAACCTAGCTTCCCGGAATGACGGCTCTACCGCGCCCCGGCCCCTGCCCCGTGCTTCTCCACGTACAGGCGTACCCGCTCGCGGGCCTCCGGCTCCATCGCGTCGCCCGCGGCCAGGGTGAGCGGCAGCAGCGCCCGCTCGGTGGTGAAGGCGCGGAACCACATCCGCACCGTGACGTCGTGGTCCGGCCGGTGGATGATCCGGATCGGGTCGCCGGGGGAGACCGAACCCTCCTCGATCACCCGCAGATACGCGCCCGGCCGGGCCTCCTCGGTGAACCGCTTGACCCAGCCGGCCTCTCCCATGGCTCCCTGGAAGGTCCGGCACGGGATGCGGGCCGAGGCCACTTCGAGGACGAGGTCCGCGCCGACCCGCCAGCGGTCGCCGATCCGCGCCGCGTTCAGGTCGATGCCGGAGGTGGTGAGGTTCTCGCCGAAGAGCCCGCCGGGCAGCTCGCGGCCCAGCAGGTGCTCCCACAGGTCCAGGTCCTCGCGGGCGTACGCGTAGACGGCCTGGTGGTCGCCGCCGTGGTGGCGCCGGTCGAAGACCGCGTCACCCTCCAGGCCGCTGCCGAGGCCGGTGGCCTTCGGGCCCGGGGCGACGACGCGGACCGGTCCGGGGACGGGGCGCTTGCCGATGCCCGTCACCCCGCCCTCCGCGTCCGTGTAGTCGGCGGCCGTGGCGCGGCCGAGGTTCACAGAGATCAAGTGCATGGAGCCCATGGGACCACGCTAACCCCAGCCGCCCCAAAGCGACTCTGGAGTATTCGCGTGGAAATCAAAGTAGGGCTTATGCTCGAAGGGTGATCGAAGCACGCCATCTCCGGGTCCTGCGCGCCGTCGCCGGGACCGGGTCCTTCTCCGCCGCGGCCCGCGAGCTCGGCTGCACCCAGCCCGCCGTCTCCCAGCAGATGAAGGCGCTGGAGCAGTCGGCCGGCACCCCGCTGCTCATCCGCACCGGCCGCGAGATGCGGCTGACCCAGGCGGGCGAGGCCCTGGTCCGCCACGCCGCGGGGATCCTGGCCGGGCTGACCGCCGCCGAGGAGGAGGTCGCGGCCATCGCCGGGCTGCGCGCGGGCCGGGTCCGGCTCGTGTCCTTCCCCAGCGGCAGCTCCACGCTGGTGCCGACCGCGCTCGCGGCAATGCGCGCCGAGCACCCGGGGACCCGTATCTCGCTGGTCGAGGCGGAGCCGCCGCGTTCGGTGGAGATGCTGCGCGAGGGCGACTGTGACCTGGCGCTGGCCTTCCGCTACGGCGGGGCGGACCATTCCGCGGCGGAGTGGGACGACCTCGTGGTGCGGCCGCTGCTGACCGACCGGCTCGTCGGGCTGGTCCCGGAGGGGCACCGGCTGGCCGGTGCGGAGCGCGTGGGCATGGCGGAGCTCGCGGACGAACCCTGGATCGCGGGCTGTCCGCGCTGCCGCCGCCACCTGGTGGACGTGTGCGAGGGCGCGGGCTTCACCCCGCGCATCGACTTCGCCACCGACGACTACCCCGCGGTGGTCGGCCTGGTCGGCGCGGGGCTGGGCGTCGCGGTGCTGCCGGAGCTCGCGGTGGAGTCCGTACGGGCCAAGGGCGTGAGCACGGTGGCGGTGGAGCCGGCCGTCGAGCGGGAGGTCGTGGCACTGACCCTGCCCGACCTGGCCCGGGTGCCGGCCGTGGCCGCGACCCTGGCCGAGCTGGAGCGGGCGGCCGCGCGCTGATCCCCGGCCGGGCGCCGACCCGCGTCCGCCCCCGGCGGCGGCCGGGGGCGCACACGTCGCAGGGCCTGGTACGGCCGAACGGGTGAAACGGGGGCCGGGCGGCGACACGCCCGGGGTGTGCTGGTGATTCGAGGAAACGTTCCTTCGGACGTTTCTGCGACTCTCAGTTCGGCGCGATCGGTCCGATCGCAGTCGACGCGGGGATCAGGCGGTGTCGGGCGCGGCCCATCAGTTCCTCGCGCTCGTCCTCGGTGAGGCCGCCCCACACCCCGTAGGGCTCTCGGACGGCGAGTGCGTGCGCGGCGCATTCCGAACGCACCGGGCATCTCATGCAGACCTCTTTAGCCGAGGCCTCGCGCGCGCTCCTGGCCGCGCCCCGCTCGCCTTCCGGGTGGAAGAAGAGAGAGCTGTCGACCCCGCGGCAGGCGGCTAGCAGCTGCCAGTCCCAGAGGTCGGCGTTCGGTCCGGGGAGGCGGGAGAAATCTGCCATTGGTAGTCCCTCTTGGTGCCGGTACTGAGGCGGATACGGTCCATGTCTCCACACCTACTGTCGGAGTAGATGTAAATATGACTCATTGGGAATCTAGCCTCAGACACGTGCCAAACGGAAGGAAAGCCGCCAAATAGGGCATAGCTCCAGATGGAGGACAAGCGGCTCGTGGCTCCTGCGCCGTGATCGCTTCCTCACGTAGAGTGCTGAAGGTGTCCGTCCGACCCGTAACTCTTTCGAGTGACCATCGTTGAGAGTGCGAAGGCGGTTGAACCAATAAGTTCTCGGACAGGTGTCCGGGGGCATCGACCGCACAGGTGACGATACGTACCAGCCTGGAGGCTCAAGGTGACGCGCATCAGCAGCTGCGGAGGGCGGTCATGACATCCGTCCTCGTCTGCGACGACTCCCCGCTTGCCCGAGAGGCGCTCCGTCGCGCGGTTGCCACCGTGCCCGGCGTCGAGCGTGTGACGACGGCTGCCAACGGCGAGGAAGTCCTCCGCCGCTGGGGCGCCGACCGCTCCGACCTGATTCTGATGGATGTACGGATGCCCGGGCTGGGCGGTGTGGAGACGGTCCGCCGGCTGCTCTCGGCCGACCCCGGCGCCCGCATCATCATGCTGACGGTCGCCGAGGACCTGGACGGCGTGGCCCTCGCGGTCGCCGCCGGCGCCCGTGGGTACCTGCACAAGGACGCCTCGCGCGCCGAACTGCGGGCCACGGTCACCCAGGCCCTCGCCGACCCGACCTGGCGACTGGCGCCGCGCCGGCTCCGCTCGGCCGAGATGGGCGCCGCGCCCACGCTCACCGCGCGTGAGATCCAGGTGCTGGAGGGCATGAGCCACGGCCGGTCCAACGCGGAGATCGGGCGCGAGCTCTTCCTCTCCGAGGACACGGTCAAGACGCACGCCCGCCGACTGTTCAAGAAGCTCGGCGCCTCGGACCGGGCGCACGCCGTGGCACTCGGTTTCCGCTGGGGTCTGGTCCGCTGACCTCCCGGTCGCGGCCGGGCCCGGCCCGGTCCGCCGCAGGCCGCGGATCGTCGAGAGAGGTCCCGTCCGCCACCCGCGGACGGGGCGGCGCGCCGCCCTCGACGGCTCCTGTTGTCGAGGGCATCCCTGTCCCCGCCGTACCCGGTGCGCACCCGGGGGTTGGCGGGGCACAATCCGGGGGACGTCTCGCTTCGTGCGCGATGCCGCATCCTTGAGGGTGTGGAGTCTCTCGGGGACTATTCGGCCGAGCGGGAGGGGAGGGCGCAGATGATGAGTTCCGGCGCACCTGCTCATAACGCTTCGATGCACAACAAGGGCCATGGCGGCGCGGATGCTCCGGCGCCAAGGCACCATGGATTGATGCGCGACGACGAGGCCCTGGGGTCACCCGCGGCCACAGGCCCGACCGGCGCCGCCAAAGGCGGCAGTGCCGGGGGCGTCAGCGCGCTCGTACGCAGGGCGGTGGAGGGTGACGAGCAGGCCACGCACGACCTGCTGGCCTTCGTGCACCCCCTCGCGATCCGCTACTGCCGCACCCGGCTCTCGCGATTGCCGGGTGACGCTCGTCACTTCGTCGAGGACCTGGCGCAGGAGGTCTGCGTCGCAGTCCTGATGGCGCTGCCGCGCTACCGGGACACCGGGCGGCCCTTCGAGGCCTTCGTCTTCGCCATCGCCGCGCACAAGGTCGCCGACCTGCAGCGGGCCGCCATGCGGCACCCGGGCAGCACGGCCGTGCCCTCCGACGAGATGCCGGAGCGGCCCGACGACTCGCTGGGCCCGGAGGAGCGCGCGCTGCTCAGCAGCGACGCCGCCTGGGCCAAGAAGCTGCTGGCCAACCTTCCGGAGAACCAGCGCGAGCTCCTCGTGCTGCGGGTGGCCGTCGGGCTGACCGCGGAGGAGACCGGGCAGATGCTCGGAATGTCCCCGGGGGCCGTGCGGGTGGCCCAGCACCGCGCGCTCAGCCGGCTGCGGGCACTCGCCGAGCAGTAGGCGGCCGCGTGCATGCCCTCGGGGCCCTGGCGGCCCCGGGAGCCCGGCGAGGGCCGTGCCGGTCCGTGCGCCACCGCGGCGGTCCGCGCCGGCGGCTCGGCGTAGCTCTGCGTGGGGCTCGGTCGCGGGCCGCAATCGTAGGAAACGACGAATCTTCTGCTTGACCTTGGTCGTGGAATGAGACGCGTCGGGATCCCGTTAGCATGGACATCCGCGCTGAGCAAGACCATTTGGGAAGGTGTCATGACCGCCGACGGAGTGCCCGACAAATTCGCCACGCTCGGACTGACCTACGACGACGTGCTGCTGCTGCCGGGCGCGTCGGACATGTCGCCTGACGCGATCGACACCTCTTCCCTCATCTCGCGCAACGTGCGCGTGAACGTTCCGCTGCTGTCCGCCGCCATGGACAAGGTCACCGAGGCCCGCATGGCCATCGCCATGGCCCGTCAGGGTGGCGTCGGCGTACTGCACCGCAACCTCTCCATCACCGACCAGGCCAACCAGGTCGACCTGGTCAAGCGCTCCGAGTCGGGCATGGTCACCGACCCGATCACGGTGCACCCGGACGCGACGCTGCGCGAGGCCGACGAGCTCTGCGCGAAGTTCCGCATCTCCGGCGTCCCGGTCACCGACCCCGCCGGCAAGCTCCTCGGCATCGTCACCAACCGCGACATGGCCTTCGAGTCGGACCGCAGCCGCCAGGTGCGCGAGGTCATGACCCCGATGCCGCTGGTCACGGGCAAGGTCGGCATCTCGGGCGTGGACGCCATGGAGCTGCTGCGCCGCCACAAGATCGAGAAGCTTCCGCTGGTCGACGACGCGGGCATCCTCAAGGGCCTCATCACGGTCAAGGACTTCGTCAAGGCCGAGAAGTACCCGAACGCCGCCAAGGACAAGGGCGGCCGGCTCCTCGTCGGCGCGGCCGTCGGCGTCGCCGGCGACGCGTACGAGCGCGCCCAGGCCCTGATCGAGGCGGGCGCCGACTTCATCGTCGTCGACACCGCCCACGGTCACTCCCGCCTGGTCGGCGACATGGTCGCCAAGATCAAGTCGAACTCCACCGTCGACGTCATCGGCGGCAACGTCGCCACGCGTGATGGCGCCCAGGCGCTGATCGACGCCGGCTGCGACGGCATCAAGGTCGGCGTCGGCCCCGGCTCCATCTGCACCACCCGCGTCGTCGCCGGCATCGGCGTTCCGCAGGTCACCGCGATCTACGAGGCCTCGCTCGCCGCCAAGGCGGCCGGCGTCCCGGTCATCGGCGACGGCGGCCTGCAGTACTCCGGCGACATCGCCAAGGCCCTGGTCGCGGGCGCCGACACGGTGATGCTCGGCTCGCTGCTCGCGGGCTGCGAGGAGTCCCCGGGTGAGCTGCTCTTCATCAACGGCAAGCAGTTCAAGTCGTACCGCGGCATGGGTTCGCTCGGCGCGATGCAGTCCCGCGGCGAGCAGAAGTCCTTCTCCAAGGACCGCTACTTCCAGGAGGGTGTGGGCGGCGACGACAAGCTCATCCCCGAGGGCATCGAGGGCCAGGTTCCCTACCGCGGCCCGCTCTCCGCGGTCGTGCACCAGCTCGTCGGCGGCCTGCGCCAGTCGATGTTCTACGTCGGCGGCCGTACGGTCCCCGAGCTGCAGGACCGCGGCCGGTTCGTCCGGATCACCTCGGCGGGCCTCAAGGAGAGCCACCCGCACGACATCCAGATGACGGTGGAGGCACCGAACTACTCCCGCAAGGGATAGCAGACCGACCGAGAGGGGCGGGCCCGGGTGACCGGGCCCGCCCCTTCGGCGTGGGCCGGTCGTCCGTACAGCGGTCACCGGAACGCGGGCCCCCGGCGTTCGGGGATACTGGACGGGCAGACCCAGAGGAAAGGCCACCACACGTGACTGAGATCGAGATCGGGCGCGGCAAGCGCGGCCGCAGGGCGTACGCGTTCGACGACATCGCCATCGTCCCGAGCCGGCGTACCCGGGATCCGAAGGAGGTCTCGATCGCCTGGCAGATCGACGCGTACCGCTTCGAGCTCCCCTTCCTGGCCGCCCCCATGGACTCGGTCGTCTCCCCGCAGACCGCCATCCGCATCGGCGAGCTCGGCGGCCTCGGCGTGCTGAACCTCGAAGGCCTGTGGACCCGGTACGAGGACCCGCAGCCGCTGCTCGACGAGATCACGGAGCTGGACGAGGACGCGGCCACCCGCCGCCTCCAGGAGATCTACTCCGCGCCGATCCAGGCGGACCTGATCCGGCAGCGCATCAAGGAGGTCCGCGACTCCGGCGTCGTCACCGCCGCCGCGCTCTCCCCGCAGCGCACCGCCGAGTTCTCCAAGGCCGTCGTCGACGCGGGCGTGGACATCTTCGTGATCCGCGGCACCACCGTCTCCGCCGAGCACGTGTCGGGCGCCGCCGAGCCGCTGAACCTCAAGCAGTTCATCTACGAGCTCGACGTCCCGGTCATCGTCGGCGGCTGCGCCACCTACACGGCGGCCCTGCACCTGATGCGCACCGGCGCGGCCGGTGTCCTCGTCGGCTTCGGCGGCGGCGCCGCGCACACCACGCGCAACGTGCTCGGCATCCAGGTCCCGATGGCGACCGCCGTCGCGGACGTGGCCGCGGCCCGCCGCGACTACATGGACGAGTCCGGCGGCCGCTACGTGCACGTCATCGCCGACGGCGGCGTGGGCTGGTCCGGCGACATCCCGAAGGCCGTCGCCTGCGGTGCGGACGCCGTGATGATGGGCTCCCCGCTGGCCCGTGCCACCGACGCGCCCGGCAAGGGCAACCACTGGGGCATGGAGGCCGTCCACGAGGACGTGCCGCGCGGCAAGAAGGTCGACCTCGGCACCGTGGGCACCACCGAGGAGATCCTCACCGGTCCCTCGCACACCCCGGACGGCTCGATGAACATCTTCGGCGCGCTGCGCCGCTCGATGGCCACCACCGGCTACAGCGAGCTCAAGGAGTTCCAGCGGGTCGAGGTCACGATCGCGGACTCGCAGCACAGCCGCTGATCGCTTCGCCGTACGCCGGAGGGCCGGCACCCCGCTCGGGGTGCCGGCCCTCCGGCGTTTCCGGGGCGTGGGCGGGTCCGGGGCGCCGGCACGGGCCCGCCCGGCCCGGGTCGGTGCGGTCGGCCCAGCCGTCGCCTCAGAGGCGGTGGGCCGCGCCCACGGGGCTGGCGCCGCGGGTGTCCAGGAGCAGCTGGGCCTTCACGGCGAGGCCCTGCAGGTCGTAGGTGCGGTGGTGCTGGAGCAGGATGGTCAGGTCCGCGTTCGCGGCGGCCTCGTAGAGCGACTCGGCGCGGGGGACCGGCTGGTCCCTGACCCGCCAGCCCGTGATGTACGGGTCGTGGTAGCTGATCAGCGCGCCCAGATCGAGGAGGCGGCTGGCGATCTCGCGGGCCGGGGAGCCCTCCTGGTCTGCCAGGTCGGGCTTGTAGGTGACGCCGAGGAGCAGGACGCGGGCCCCGCGGGCGGATTTGCCGTGCTCGTTCAGCAGGGTGGCCGAGCGCTGGATGACGTACTGCGGCATCCGGTTGTTGATCTCCTGTGCCAGGCCGACCATGCGCAGGGGGTGGCCGGGGGTGCGCGTGGTGTGGGGGAGGTAGTTCGGGTCGAGGGGGACGCCGTGGCCGCCGACGCCCGGGCCGGGGCGGAAGGCCTGGAACCCGTACGGCTTGGTCTCGGCACAGCGGATGACGTCCCACAGGTCGACGCCGAGGTCGTGGCAGAGCACCGCCATCTCGTTCATGAGGGCGATGTTGACGTGGCGGTAGTTCGTTTCGAGGAGCTGTACGGTCTCGGCCTCGCGCAGGCCGCGGGCGCGGACCACCTTCTCGGTGAGGCGGGCGTAGAAGGCGTGCGCGGACTCCGTGCAGGCGGGGGTGAGGCCGCCGATCACCTTGGGGGTGTTGGAGATGCCGTGGGTGCGGTTGCCCGGGTCGTGGCGGCTGGGGGAGTAGGCCAGGTGGAAGTCGCGGCCCGCCCGCAGCCCGGATCCGGCTTCGAGGATCGGGCGGAGGTAGTCCTCGGTGACACCCGGGTGGGCGGCGGATTCGAGGATCACGGTGGTGTGGGGGCGCAGCCGGGCGGCGAGCGCGCGGCCGGCCTCGCCGACGGCGGAGAGGTCCAGCGCGCGGTCGGCGCCGAGCTGGGTGGGGGCGCAGATGACGGCCGTGCGGACCCGGCCGAGCTCGGCGGGGTTGGTGGTGACCCGGAAGCCGGCCGCCGACATGCGGCGGATCTCGGCGGCGGTGAGGGTGGAGTCCGTGACCGGACCGCTGTCGTAGCCGACCGTCTCGATTCCGGCGGCGACGGCCGCCTGGGCGAGCGGGAGGCCGAGATGGCCGAGTCCGATGACGGCGAGATCTGCGGGCATGGGGGTGCCGTCCCTTCCCTGACATGAGGGGGCTGCCGCGCAAGTTCTCCGGGGGACAGGGGAGCTGGCGCAATGTCAGACTAGGCTTATATATGACAGATATGTCGCATTCTGGAGTGAACGCCACCGTTGTGTTGTCCACAGGCGGTGGCTGATGTGGGTGCGGGCGGTCAGAATCGTGGAACGGGGCATGTGAGCGGGATCTCACCCGCACCAACGGGAGGCAGCCGTGAGGACAGCGACACTGGGGCCGGTGCAGCGGGCCGAGGCCCTCACCCGGATGGCCGAGCGGGAACTGGACGTGCTGGTGGTGGGCGCGGGCGTGGTGGGCGCCGGCACCGCGCTCGACGCCGTGACACGCGGCCTGTCGACCGGCCTGGTGGAGGCGCGCGACTGGGCCTCGGGCACCTCCAGCCGCTCCAGCAAGCTGATCCACGGCGGCCTGCGGTACCTGGAGATGCTCGACTTCGCCCTCGTGCGCGAGGCGCTGAAGGAGCGCGGCCTGCTGCTGGAGCGCCTCGCCCCGCACCTGGTGAAGCCGGTGCCCTTCCTGTACCCGCTGCAGCACAAGGGCTGGGAGCGGCTCTACGCCGGCGCGGGCGTCGCGCTGTACGACGCGATGTCGGTCTCCAGCGGCCACGGGCGCGGCCTGCCCGTGCACCGGCACCTGTCGCGGGGGCGCGCACTGCGGGTGGCGCCGGCGCTCCGCAAGGACGCGCTGGTGGGGGCCCTGCAGTACTACGACGCCCAGATGGACGACGCGCGCTACGTCGCCACGCTCGTGCGGACGGCCGCCGCGTACGGGGCGCACTGCGCCAATCGGGCGAGGGCCGTCGGCTTCCTGCGTGAGGGCGAACGGGTGGTCGGCGTGCGGGTGCGGGACGTGGAAGGGGGGCGGGGGGCGACCGGGGAGTACGAGATCCGCGCGAAGCAGGTCGTGAACGCGACGGGGGTGTGGACGGACGACACCCAGGCGCTGATCGGGGAGCGCGGCCAGTTCCACGTCCGGGCCTCGAAGGGCATCCATCTGGTCGTACCGAAGGACCGGATCCATTCGAGCACCGGACTGATCCTGCGGACCGAGAAGTCGGTGCTGTTCGTCATCCCGTGGGGCCGGCACTGGATCGTGGGGACCACGGACACCGACTGGGACCTGGACAAGGCGCACCCGGCGGCGTCGAGCGCGGACATCGACTACCTGCTGGAGCACGTGAACTCGGTGCTGGCGGTGCCGCTCACGCGCGACGACGTCCAGGGCGTGTACGCGGGCCTGCGGCCGCTGCTGGCCGGGGAGTCGGACGCGACGAGCAAGCTGTCGCGCGAGCACACGGTGGCGCATCCGGTGCCGGGGCTGGTGGTGGTCGCCGGGGGCAAGTACACGACGTACCGGGTGATGGCCAAGGATGCGGTCGACGAGGCCGTGCACGGCCTGGACCAGCGGGTGGCGGAATGCGTGACGGAGGACGTGCCGCTGGTGGGGGCGGAGGGATACCGGGCGCTGTGGAACGGGCGGGCGCGGATCGCGGCCCGGACGGGGCTTCATGTGGTGCGGGTGGAGCACCTGTTGAACCGCTTCGGGTCCCTGACGGAAGAACTGCTGGACCTGATGGCCGCCGATCCGGGACTGCGCGAACCGGTCTCCGGGGCGGACGACTACCTGAGGGCGGAGATCGTGTACGCGGCCTCGCACGAAGGAGCCCGGCACCTGGACGACGTACTGACGCGGCGGACACGGATCTCGATCGAGACCTTCGACCGGGGGACGCGGTCGGCCCGGGAGTGCGCGGAGTTGATGGCGCCGGTGCTGGGGTGGGACGAGCGGCAGATCGAGAAGGAAGTGGAGCACTACGAGAAGCGGGTCCAGGCGGAGCGGGAGTCGCAGCGCCAGCCGGACGACCAGACGGCGGACGCGGCGCGGCTGGGGGCGCCCGACATCGTTCCGTTGTAACTCCGGGATGCGGAAGGGGGAACCGTAGACCCGGGGCGCCCGTCCGTTGCGGAGTGAGGAAGAATGAGGGTTCTGCCGGGGCGGGTTACAGCGGGCCCCGGCCGCCGGGTCGCTCAGCCGCTGGGGCAGGCGGAGCAGCGGCACGATCGCAGAGGGGACGCATGTCGAAGCCGGAGCACACCGAGTCGCCTGCCGGGTCGCCTGCCGGGTCGCCTGCGGCGAAGCCCAGCAGTGAGAAGTCCGGGGCCGGCGCCGCGGCTTCACCTGCGGGGTCGCCTGCGGCGAAGCCCGGCAGTGAGAAGGCTGTGGCTGCGCCCGCGGATGCCGGGCCGGTGGCTGACGCTGCGCCTGCGGCGAAGCAGGCCGGGGCCGAGTCGGCTGATGCCGCGTCCGAGGCGAAGCCGGTGCTGGGCAAGCCCGTGGCGAAGCCCGCCGGGGCCGGGCCGGCTGATGCCGGGTCCGGGGCGAAGCCGGTGCTGGGCAAGCCCGTGGCGAAGCCCGCCGGGGCCGGGCCGGCCGACGCCGTGCCCGCGGCTGCCGGGGCCGGGCCGGGCAAGGCCGCCGGGCCGGTTGCCGCGAAGGCTGCGGAGGCCGAGCCCGTGGCTGACGCTGCGCCCGCGGCGAAGCCGGCGCCCGGCGACGAGAAGTCCGCAGCGCCGAAGCCCGGGTTGAGCAAGGCCGTCGGCGCCGAGCCGGCTGCGAAGCCCGCGGGGAATCCCGTCGTCGAGAAGGCCGATGCCATGGCCGCCGCCGTCAAGGCCGCGGCGGCCAAGGCCGCCGCGGGCGGGGAGGACAAGGGGCGGTTGCTGGCCGGGCGGTACCGGCTGGGGGCCGTGCTCGGCAAGGGCGGGATGGGTACCGTCTGGCGGGCCCAGGACGAGACGCTGGGCCGGACCGTCGCCGTCAAGGAGCTCCGCTTCAGCACCGGGGTCGACGAGGACGAGAAGCGACGCCTCATCACCCGTACCCTCCGCGAGGCCAAGGCCATCGCCCGGATCCGCAGCGGCGGCGCCGTCACCGTCTACGACGTCGTCGACGAGGACGGCCGGCCGTGGATCGTCATGGAACTCATCGAGGGCCCCTCGCTCGCCGAGTTCATACGTGAGAACGGCCCCCTCACCCCGCACCGCGCGGCCGAGGTGGGCCTCGCGGTGCTCGACGTGCTGCGCGCCGCGCACGGCCAGGGCATCCTGCACCGCGACGTGAAGCCGTCGAACGTGCTCATCGCCGGCAACGGCCGTGTCGTCCTGACCGACTTCGGCATCGCGCAGGTCGAGGGCGACCCCTCCGTCACCTCCACCGGCATGCTCGTCGGTGCCCCCTCCTACATCTCTCCCGAGCGCGCCCGTGGCCACAAGCCCGGCCCGCCCGCCGACATGTGGTCGCTCGGCGGTCTGCTGTACGCCTCCGTCGAGGGAGTGCCCCCGTACGACAAGGGATCCGCGCTCGCCACGCTCACCGCGGTGATGACCGAGCCGGTGGACCCGCCGAAGAACGCCGGCCCGCTGACCGAGGTCATCTACGGCCTGCTCGCCAAGGACCCGATACACCGGCTCGACGACGCCCGCACCCGGGCGATGCTGGGCGCCGTCCTCGCGGCACCCGAGCCCGAGCCGGCCCCGGTAGCGGCTCCGGCGGCCGAGGAGACCCGGCAGATATCGCTGGCCGACGCCAAGGACGCCGTGGAGAAGGCCGCCGCGGACAAGGCGGAGAAGGCGGCCGAGCGGGCGGCGAAGAAGGAACGCGAGCGGCGCGAGCGCGAGCAGCGCGAACGCGCCCGCGCCGCGCTGAAGGCCGCCCGCAAGGCGGCGACGGCCGCGGCCGCCACCACGGCCGTCTCCGCCGCGGAGCCGCCGAAGTCCAAGCCGTCCCCCGTCAAGGCTCCGCTCACGGACGTCATGCAGCGCCGCACCATCGTGCTCGCGGCGGCGGCCGTGGTCGTGGTGCTGGCGGTCGTCGGCTCGCTCATCGCCTACGCCTTCAGCGGCGACGACAAGGACACCAAGGACGAGAGCAAGGGCGGCAACGGCAAGCCCACTCCGGCGGCCTCGGCCCCGAAGGACCCGGGCAGCGGCGGCGGCAGCGGCAGCGGCGGGACCGGGGAGACCTCTCCGAAGCCCTCGGGGAACACGGGGGAGACGGCCGGCAGCGGCAGTGCCGGTACCAGTACCGGTACCGGCGCCGCCACCGGCGGGCAGCCGGGCCAGGGCCAGCAGAGCCCGGGCGCGGGCCAAGGCCAGGGCGCCACGTCAGGTGGGGCCGGCGGCGCGGTCCCGGCGGGATACGCCATGATCCAGGAGTTCGGGTTCCACTTCTCGATGGCGATGCCCGAGGGCTTCAAGCAGATCGCCATAGCCGGCGACAACTCCGGCGGCATCTACGCCCGTGAAAGCGGCGGCTTCCCCAGGATCCAGGTCGACTACACCAGCAAGCCGGGCGACGACGCGCGCATCGCCTGGGTCAAGTCGGTTCCCGGCGTGGCCAGCGACAGCAAGGGATACCACCAGATCCGGATCGACCTGGTCGACTACCGGGGCTACCCGACCGTCGCGGACTGGGAGTTCGAGCGGGAGCAGAAGGGCATCAAGGTCCGTGTGCTCAACCGCGGCTTCAAGCTGGACGCGACGCACGGCTACGCCATCATGATCAGCTGTGCCGCCGACCAGTGGGACGGCCCCGAGTGCACGCAGATGCGCAACGTCGCCTTCGAGACCTTCCAGCCGCTCGGCTGACCTCGGGACGCGGGCGGCCCCGGCGACGTATCGTGTCGGAGGGGCCATGGGGAGCCCGCCGCACTCGGGGGAGGCGAAGTGGAGGAGTATGCGGGCCGGATCCTGGCCGGCCGCTACCGCCTGCCCCTGCCGCCGTCCGACGAGTACGAACTGATAGAGACCCGCGCCTTTGACACCCGCAGCGGGCAGGAAGTCCTGGTACGGCAGGTGCCGTTGCCGGAGGTCGTGGACGCCGAGCTGCTGGACGGGCCGCGGGCCGTTCCGGCGGCGCGCCGCTCGCCCGCCGATCTGCCGGCCGTGCGCCGCGCCATCGAAGCGGCGCAGGCCGCGGCTTCGATCCCGGACCATCCGCGGCTGGACCAGGTCTTCGACGTGTTCGCCGAGGGCGAGTCGCTGTGGATAGTGAGCGAACTGGTCCCGGCCCGGCCGCTGGCCGCGCTGATAGCCGATGAACCGCTGAGCCCCTACCGGGCCGCCGAGGTGGCCTCGGACGTACTGACCGCACTGAGGGTGCTGCACGCGCACGGCTGGACGCACCGGAACATCACCGTCCGGACGGTGCTGGTGTGCGAGGACGGGCGCGTCGTGCTGACGGGCCTCGCGGCCGGCGCGGCGGAGGAGGCCCTGTGCGGGTACGACCCCGTCCCGAGCGCCGAGGACACCGACGGCGGAGCGGCGGGGTGGGGTACGGCCACAGCCACAGCCCCGGTGTCGACTCCGGTGTCGACTCCGGCCCCGGATCCGGTGCCGGACCCCGCTCCGGCCGCCGCCGGTCCGGTGGACGTCGCGTACGCGCCGCTCGTGGCCCCCGGGTACGACACCGGGCCGCGGTACACCGATCACATCACCCCCGGCCGTCCGCAGGACCGTCCCGACCCGCAGGCCGCCGCGCGGGCCGGGGCCATCGCCGCCTACCGGGCCGGGGCGCGGGCGGCCGCCGCCCGGGTGATCGAGGAGCGCCGGGCTGCGACGGCCGAGATCGAGGCCGGTGCGCCGCCGGAGCGCCGCCCCGAGGGGTCGACCCTCCCGCAGGGGTACTCGTACCCGTACGGCGGCCCGGAGACCGGCGCCGCCCCATGGCACGGCGCGACCCCCCGCCGGGCGGAGCTTCCCGCGACCGCCCCGGAAACGGAGCCGGAGCCGGAGCCGGAGCCGGAGCTCGTACCCGACCCCCAGCCCGAGTACCGACCCGATCCCGATCCCGAACCCGCTCCCGATGCCGAGCAGGCACCGCAGGCACCGCCCGAGCGCACCGCCCTGCCCGCCCAACTCGCCCTGCCCCAGGGTTACCGGCAGGCCGATGTCCCGGCCCCGGCCGCCCCCGACCGGCCACAGCCCGCCGGCAACGGCTGGTCCGGCCCGCGGACCGGCCTGGACGCCGAGCGTGCGCGGCAGACCCGGATGGCCGTCGTCGGGGCCGTCACCGAGCGGTGGGCCCCCGAGCAGGCCGGCCCCGTGCACGGGCACTGGCAGCTCGCGGCCCCCGTCGGGCCCGCCACCGACCTCTGGGCGCTCGGCGCGCTGCTCTACCGCGCCGTGCAGGGGCACGCCCCGTACCCGGAGGACAGCGTCGCCGAGCTGGTCGAGATGGTCTGCGCGGAGCCGCCCGCCTTCGCGGAGGAGTGCGGGGCGCTGCGCCCGGTCGTGGAGTCGCTGCTGCGCCAGGACCCCACCGAGCGGCCCGACTTCGAGGAGCTCCGCGGCTGGCTGCGGTCGCTCGTCCGGTCCGCGCCCGAGCCGGACGCCGGGTTCGGTGCGCTTCCGATGCCGGAGCCGGATCCGGCGCGGCTGCCCGTCGTACGCCGCCGAGGTGAGGTCCACGGCCGCCACCGCAACCCCGCGGGCCCCCGCAAGCCGCGCGCCCTCGGCCGGAGCCTGCTCGTCGGGATCCTGGTCCTCCTCGCCGGCGGGGTGGCGTACGCGATGCTGTTCCTGCCCCGGTCCGCCGACCAGGAGCCCGCGGGCGATGCCCGGGGCAGCACCGCGCAGGCGCCGGCGAAGCCGAGCCCCTCTCAAGTCCCTTCGGGCACGCCCGAGTCCAAGCCCGCCCCGCAGACGACGGCGCCCGCCGAATCACCGGCGGCCCCGGCACCCGCCCCGGCCGGTTACACCACCCAGCAGGACCCGGAGCACTTCGAGATCGCGGTGCCCGACGGCTGGGAGCGCCGCGGAATCAATGAATCCGGTCAGGTCCGGTACACCGACGGGCAGTTCGTGCTGACCGTCGTCCCCGGCCGCGACAAGGTCCAGGGCAATCCGGACCCGGCGGCGTACCAGAAGGACAAGGAGCCGGAGCTGACCCCGTACCGGACGTCCACCTGGTCGACCGTCGGCGATGTGAAGACCACCAAGGTGGGCCAGCAGTTGCGCGCGACGGGCCGGTACACGTGGATCGACGGGACCGGCCGCAACGTCTTCGCCCGCAACTTCGTCGTGGCGCTGGGCGGCAGCTACCACGTCGTCCTGGTCACCGGTCCGGAGGACGAACAGTCCAAGGTCACCGAGGTCTTCGAGAAGGCCACGGCGAGTTACAAGGCGGGCGGTTGAACGGATACTGACGACTGATCAGTACGGCGATTGCGTCACAGTGCCGTCTTTCGGCGCCCGGGCGGTTCCGGCAGCCCCTCCGGGCTCCGTAATCTGGCCTGAAGTGCAGAGAGCGGCGGGATTTCGTGGAACAGCAGACAGGTGGGGGCGCCGTGTTGGCGGGCCGGTACCGGCTCGTCGAGCCGATCGGCCGGGGCGGCATGGGCAAGGTGTGGCGTGCGCATGACGAGCTGCTCCACAGGACCGTCGCCGTCAAGGAACTGACGGCGGGTCTGTACGTCGCCCAGGCCGACCGGGACGTCATGCACGCCCGGACCCAGAAGGAGGCCCGGGCCGCGGCCCGGATCCAGCACCCGGCGGTCGTCACCGTCCACGACGTCCTGGAGCACGACGACCGGCCGTGGATCGTCATGGAGTACATCGACGGGCCCTCCCTCGCGGACGCGGCCAAGGCGGCAGGGCGGATCGAGCCCCGCGAGGCGGCCCGGATCGGCCTGCACGTGCTGGGCGCGCTGCGCGCCGCGCACGCGGTCGGCGTGCTGCACCGCGACGTGAAACCGGGCAACGTGCTGCTGGCCAAGGACGGCCGGGTCTTGCTCACGGACTTCGGGATCGCCGCGATCGAGGGCGACTCGTCCATCACGCGCACCGGTGAGATCGTCGGCTCCATCGACTACCTCGCGCCCGAGCGGGTCACCGGTGGCATCCCGGACCCGTCCTCCGACCTGTGGTCGCTGGGAGCCACCCTCTACACGGCGGTGGAGGCCCGCTCCCCGTTCCGCCGTACGTCGCCCATCTCCAGCCTGCAGGCCGTGGTCAACGACGAGCCGCCGGCGCTGCGCCAGGCCGGGGCGCTGGGTCCGATCATCACGGCCCTGCTGCGCAAGGATCCGACGGAGCGCCCCTCGGCCGAGGAGGCCGAGCGGATGCTGCTGGAGGCGATGGAGGGCCGCGAGCCGAAGGCCGCGCAGGCGTACGTGCCCACGCGCGCGGTGACACCGGAGGAACTGGCCCCGGCGCAGGAACGGTTCGAAGTGCCGGTTGTGCCGGCGGAGCCCGCGCCGACGGCCGCGCCGGCGGAGCCCCTGGTGCCCGCGGCGACCACCACGACCACCTCCGACCCGGCCCGGGGCTGGCGGGGACGGGCCGTGGTCGTGGCCCTGGTGGCGGCGCTGCTCGGCGGCGGCGGTGTGTTCGGGGTGCTCAAGTACACCGGGGACACGGGGAAGGACGAGGCCCCGGACAAGGTGGCCACCTCGGCGGGCCCCCCGGCGGGCTGGACCAAGGTGACCGATCCGACGGGCTTCAGCCTCTTCGTCCCGGAGGGCTGGACGCGCCAGATGGACGGCGACCAGATCGACTACACCCCGGACAACGGGAAGCACTTCATCCGGATCGCCGCCGACCCCAGCCCGGACTACCCGAACCCGTACGCGCACCTGCTCGACCTGGAGAAGCAGGTGCAGAAGCGGCTGGACTACAAGAAGGAGCGGCTGAACCAGAACACCTTCCGGGACAGCACCCGGGCCGCGCTCTGGGACTTCAGCTGGACCGAGAAGGGCACGCACGCCGGACCGCGCCGGGCGATCGAGCAGATGTACATCGCCCCGGACGACACCGAGTACGCGATCTACATGTCGGGCCCCACCGCGGACTGGAACACGACCCGCCAGCAGTTCGACATCGTGCTCAGCGGCTGGGAGCCGCCCGCCGAGCCCTGATCGGGCCTTGGTCGGGCCTGATTCCGGCACCCTGCCAGCGATCGCTGGCGGAAATGGCAAAATCCGGTTACCGGCGGGTACCCAAAGGCTGTCCGGCGCAATACGCTCACCGGCATGACGGACTCGCAGGCCCCCGCCGCCCCCCTCCGGACCGCACCGGAGCCCACCAACCCGGTCGCCCCGGCCCCGGCCGGTGCCCGCACCGCCGCCGACGTGGTGACCCCCGACCTGGTCGCCCGGCTGACCCGCGGAGTGATCGGATCCGGCCGCACCGCCAACCACACCCCCTTCACCGGGGACCGGCTGGCAGAGCTCCCGGAGGCCACCCCCGAGGACGTGGCCGAGGCCTTCGACCGGGCCCGCGCCGCCCAGCCCGCGTGGGCGGCGGTCCCCGTCGCCAAGCGGGCGGCGGTCCTGCTGCGCTTCCACGACCTGGTCCTCGACCGGCAGGCCGAGGTACTCGACCTGATCCAGCTGGAGACCGGCAAGGCCCGCCTGCACGCGCACGAGGAGGTCCAGGCGGTCGCCGTCTCGGCCCGCCACTACGGGCGCAAGGCCCCCGGCTACCTGCGCCCCAAGGGCCACACCGGCGCCATGCCCACCCTCACCAAGGTCACCGAACTGCGCCAGCCCCGCGGGGTCGTCGGCCAGATCGCCCCCTGGAACTACCCCCTCGAACTGTCCGTCGGCGACGCCCTGCCCGCCTTCGTGGCGGGCAACGCGCTCGTCATGAAGCCCGACACCGAGACCGCGCTGACCGCCCTGTGGGCCCGCGACCTGCTGATCGAGGCCGGCCTGCCCGCCGAGGTGTTCCAGATCGTGCTCGGCGAGGGCCCCGTCGTCGGCCCCGAGGTGGTCCGGCACGCGGACTACGTCTCCTTCACCGGCTCCACCCGCACCGGCCGCGAGGTCGCCCGGGGCGCCGCAGACCGCCTCGTCGGGGTCTCCCTCGAACTCGGCGGCAAGAACGCCATGCTCGTGCTGCACGACGCCGACATCGAGAAGGCCGCCGCGGGCGCCGTCCGCGCCTGTTTCTCCTCCGCCGGACAGCTCTGCATCTCCATCGAGCGGCTCTACGTCCACGCCTCGATCGCCGACGCCTTCGTGGAGCGGTTCGCCGCCCGTACGAAGGCCATGCGGCTCGGCGCCTCCCTCGCCTACGGCGCCGACATGGGCTCCCTGGTCGGCGAGCGCCAGCTGGAGACCGTACAGCGGCACGTGGACGAAGCCGTGGCCAAGGGCGCCACCCTCGTCGCCGGCGGCACCGCCCGCCCCGACATCGGCCCGCTCTTCTACGAGCCCACCATCCTGGACGGCGTCGAGGCCCCCATGGCGGTGTGCGGCGAGGAGACCTTCGGCCCCGTCGTCTCGATCTACCGCTTCACCGACGAGGACCGGGCCATCGCCGAGGCCAACGCCACCGCGTACGGCCTGAACTCCAGTGTCTGGACCAAGGACGCCCGCCGCGGCCACGCCGTCGCCGCCCGCCTGCGCACCGGCACCGTCAACATCAACGAGGGCTACGCCCCCGCCTACGGCAGCGCCCAGGCCCCGATGGGCGGCATGAAGGACTCCGGCCTCGGCCGCCGCCACGGCTCCGAGGGCATCCTCAAGTACACCGAGGCCCAGACCGTCGCCCACCAGCGACTGCTCCCGATGGCGCCCTCGCTGGGCATGGACGACGAGAAGTACGCGGCGTTCATGACCCGCAGCCTCAAGGTCATGAAGGCCCTCCGACTCCGCTAGGGAGCAGCACCGTGTCTGAGTCCGAGTCGGCATCTGATTCCTACGACTACGACGTCATCGTCATCGGATCGGGCTTCGGCGGATCGGTCGCCGCGCTGCGCCTGACCGAGAAGGGCTACCGGGTCGGCGTCCTGGAGGCCGGACGCCGCTTCACCCGCGAGAGCCTGCCGAAGAACAGCTGGGACCTGCGCAACTACCTGTGGGCCCCGGCCCTCGGGCTGTACGGGATCCAGCGGATCCACCTGCTCGGCAACGTGATGGTGCTCGCGGGCGCCGGTGTCGGCGGCGGCTCGCTCAACTACGCCA
Source organism: Streptomyces nojiriensis (assembly GCF_017639205.1). Classification (NCBI taxonomy): domain Bacteria; kingdom Bacillati; phylum Actinomycetota; class Actinomycetes; order Kitasatosporales; family Streptomycetaceae; genus Streptomyces; species Streptomyces nojiriensis. The sequence continues at coordinate 5,494,162 of NZ_CP071139.1, forward strand.
ACACGCTGTACGTGCCGCCCACCGCCTTCTTCGAGGACCGGCAGTGGGCCTCCATCACCGACTGGCGCGAGGAGCTCACCCCCTACTACGAGCAGGCCAAGCGGATGCTCGGGGTGCGCCTCAACCCGACCATGACCCCCTCCGACGTCCACCTCAAGGCGACCGCCGAGAAGATGGGCGTCGCGGACACCTTCCACATGGCCCCGGTCGGCGTCTTCTTCGGCGACGGCGACGACGGCGAGGGCCAGCCCGGGGTCCGGCCCGGGGACGAGGTCCCCGACCCGTACTTCGGCGGCGCCGGCCCCGCCCGCAAGGCCTGCACGGAATGCGGCGAGTGCATGACCGGCTGCCGGCACGGCGCGAAGAACACCCTGAACGAGAACTACCTGCACCTCGCCGAGCGCGCCGGCGCCGTCATCCACCCGATGACCACCGTCACCGCGCTCTCCGACCACCCCGGGGGCGGCTACCGCGTCCGCACCGTCCCCACCGACGGCCGCCGCCGGGGCCGGGCGAAGGTGCTGCGCGCCCGGTACGTCGTCGTCGCGGCGGGCACCTACGGCACGCAGACCCTGCTGCACACGATGAAGGACCGCGGCGAGCTCCCGCGCCTCTCGCACCGGCTCGGGGAACTGACCCGGACCAACTCCGAGGGCCTGGTCGGCGCGCAGACCGACGACCGCCGCTACCGCAAGCGGCACGGAGGCGACCGCCGCGCCGACTTCACCCGGGGCGTGGCGATCACCTCCTCCGTACACCCCAACGCCGACACCCACATCGAGCCCGTCCGCTACGGACGGGGCTCCAACGCCATGGGGTTCATGACCGTCCTCCAGGTCCCCCACAGCAAGCACCGGGTCCGTGCCTGGCTCGGCCGGACCGTGCGGCACCCGGTGCAGCTGGCGCGTTCGCTGTCCAACCGGCGCTGGTCGGAGCGGACCATCATCGGCCTGGTCATGCAGTCGCTGGACAACTCGCTGACCACGTACCGCAAGCCCGGCGGGATCGGGAAGGGCCTGCTCACGGCCCGCCAGGGCCACGGCGCCCCGAACCCGGTCCAGATCGCGGAGGCCACGCAGGCCGCGACCCTGCTGGCCGAGGAGATCAACGGCTTCCCGGGCAGCAACATCGGCGAGCTGATGGGGACCCCGCTGACCGCGCACTTCCTGGGGGGCTGCCCGATCGGCGCCTCGCCCGACGAGGGGGTCGTGGACCCGTACCACCGGCTCTACGGGCACCCGGGCATCTCGGTGGTGGACGGCTCGGCCGTCTCCGCGAACCTCGGGGTGAACCCGTCGCTGACGATCACCGCGCAAGCGGAACGGGCGATGTCGTACTGGCCGAACAACGGCGAGCGGGACCCGCGGCCCGAGCAGGGGGCCGCGTACGTGCGCCTGGACGCGGTGGAGCCGGTCCGTCCGGCGGTGCCGAAGGAGGCCTTCGGCGCGCTGCGGCTGCCGTTCATGGCGGTCCCGGAGGTTCCGCCGCGCCGGCCGTGAGGAATCCGGAACCGCTGGTGTGACAGCGGTGGGTACCGCGCTCCCCCTCCGAGCGCGGTACCCACCGCGGTACATACGTGACAGATGTTCAGCCTTGATGGTTGTACCGGAATCCGCCGTGCCGGGCTGTGGCGTCGATCACACGGTGAAGTGTGCAACTGCGACTGATGTTCGACAGTCAACGGCTTCATGAGAAAGCGCATCTCGTTGCTGGCAGCCGGCGCCCTCGTGGCCCTGGGGCCGGCCACCACTCCCGCACACGCCGCGGACCCCGTCTTCACCCTGGCCGGACCGGCCGGGATCGGTCTGCGCCCGCACCCCGGGCAGAGCGGTGAGCCGCAGAAGACCTCGGTGGAGTTCCGGATCGTCAACGACTCGGCCAAGACGTTCGACCGCCAGAGCACGTTCACGATCGACCTGAGCGGCCTCAAGGGCGTCGCCGACGTGGCGCTCGCGAAGGAGAAGGGCGCGGACTGCACGCTCACGGCCGCGGCCGTGACCTGCAAGCGCTGGGCCCTGTGGACGGGCGACAGCGCCGTCGTGAAGCTGGACCTCAGCGCGGCCAAGGACAGCAAGGCCGGCGCGAGCGCCGACCTGACGGTCACCGGCGCGGCGGAAGGCGCCACCTTCAGGTCCGCCACCACCAAGGTGCGCGTCGGCGGCCCCGACCTGGTGCTGGAGCGGGCCCGGCTGAAGGCGGATCAGAAGCCGGGCGACCGGCAGAACCTGTCGATCATCTTCGCCAACGAGGGCACCGACCCCGTCAACGGCGTGGTGCTCGAAATGCGCACCACGCACGGCATCGACCTGGTCGAGCAGTACGACAACTGCTCCTACTCCGACGACACCGGCTCCGGCCGGCCGTGGACCACGGGCTGGACCACGGTGCAGTGCCTGCTGGAAGGCGAGTACGAGCCCGGCGCGGTCTACGGCGTCGACGGCCCGCTGACCCTCAAGGCCGCCCCGCACGCCTTCATCGACGGCCTGACCTACGCGGTGTACGCGGCCGGCGACCAGCCGAAGGCGGCGAAGAACCGCGCGCCCGCGGCCGCCCGCACCAAGCTGGCCGCGGCGAAGCAGGCACCCAAGGCCGCGGCCCGGTCCGCCCAGCAGCCGGCGGACCTCGACCCCTGGGACAACATCCAGGAGTTCGACTTCGCGACGCGCAACACCGCCGACCTGGTGGCGACGGGCGTGTCCCTCAAGGGCAAGGCCGGCGAGACGGTCACCGCCGACTTCGGCTTCCGCAACGACGGCCCCGCGTGGGTCGCCTACCTGCGCTCCCACGAGGCCGTGGCCCGTACCGACATCGTGATCCCGGCGGGTGCGAAGGTCACGAAGGTCCCGGCCGGCTGCACGGGGGTCAACGCCGACGGCACCCACCGCGACCAGACCCTGGGCGCGCCGCGCTACTTCTGCTCCACCGGCCATGTCGTCGGGGAGAAGGAGACCTTCACCTACCCGTTCCAGCTGAAGATCGAGAAGGTCGTGGCCGACGCCAAGGGCGCGATCACGGTCGGCCAGTGGACGCCGGAGGGCACCACGGGCCAGCGCTGGGACCCGAACCACGCCAACGACAAGGCGGCCTTCGTGATCAACGCGAAGGACACCGGACCGGCCCCGACCACAACCCCCACCACCTCGGCCACGCCGGCCCCGACCGGCTCCGCGACGCCCACCGCGACTGCGACGCCGAGCGCCTCGGCCACCGGCACGGGTGTCACGCCGAACGGCGGCCTGGCCTCCACCGGCAGCTCCGCCCAGGCGATCGCGCTCGGCGGCGCGGTGCTCCTGGCCGTCGGCGGCGGGCTGTTCCTGGCGTTCCGCCGCAAGGCGGGCGGGCACGCGTAACGCCCGACGACGCAGAACGGCCGGCCCGGGGCGTCCCCTGGGCCGGCCGTCCTCTACGGGGTGACCGGGCTGCTGTCCCCTGCCGTCCGGTCACGCGAAGGAGCGAGGTCCCACGACGCACGCTCCACGGGGCGTGCGTCTCATCGCTCCAGCGGATCCACGCGTGGTGTTGCGGTTCCGCGGCTGGCTGACGCGGACACCCTCACCAACGAAGGGCCCCGGGGCCGGTCACGGTCCGGACGGGTGACGAACAGCCGTCACACGCGCCCCCGGCACAGTTCCAGCAGGGTCATGGCGAGGGCGGTCCCGGGCTTTCCGAGCGCATCGCTCCAGTGGGACAGCACCTCCATCTCGCGCGACAGGTGCACCCGGCGCCCTCCGGACGCGATCCGCGCGTCCTGGATGACCGTCGAGACGGCCATCCGCTCCTGGATCAGCCCGATGATCCGGTCGTCGAGGGCGTCGATGCGCGCACGGGAGTCGGCGATCAGCTGCTCGGGGGTGGTGGTGATCGTGGTCATGGCGTTCTCTCCTGTGGGTCGTGTCGTGCCGGCAGGAGCGGAAACGCGCAAGCGCCCCGGTCCTGTCGGACCGGGGCGCTTCCGGGAAGTCAGTGGCTCAAGCGAGCATCACGAGGACCCATGGCGACCGGACCGACCGGTGCCATAGGTAAAGACGAAGCTCAGCTGCTTGCGCATGGAGGGGATTATTACCTTCCTCCCGCCCCCGGGCCAAGCCGATTCGGATGGTGAGACGAAGAGGGCCCGGCGTCCCCCGTTAGAATCGACAAAACAGCCACCTCTTCCGCCGGAAGGCCGCCCCGTGCCAGAAGCACCCTCCGCCGCCCACGACAGCGCCCCGGACACGGTTCTCGTCGTCGACTTCGGCGCCCAGTACGCCCAGCTCATCGCCCGCCGCGTCCGCGAAGCACGGGTCTACAGCGAGATCGTGCCGAGCTCGATGCCCGTCGACGAGATGCTGGCCAAGAACCCCAAGGCGATCATCCTCTCCGGCGGTCCGTCCTCCGTGTACGAGGAGGGCGCCCCGCAGCTCGACCGTGCGATCTTCGAGGCCGGCGTCCCCGTCTTCGGCATGTGCTACGGCTTCCAGCTGATGGCGGTCACCCTCGGTGGCACCGTCGACAACACCGGCGCCCGCGAGTACGGCCGCACCCCGCTGGCCGTCTCCAAGGCCGGCTCCACCCTCTTCGAGGGCACCCCCGACAACCAGTCGGTGTGGATGTCCCACGGCGACGCCTGCTCCGCCGCCCCCGAGGGCTTCACCGTCACCGCGTCGACGAACGTCGTCCCGGTCGCGGCCTTCGAGAACGACGAGAAGAAGCTGTACGGCGTGCAGTACCACCCCGAGGTGATGCACTCCACGCACGGCCAGCAGATCCTGGAGCACTTCCTCTACCGCGGCGCGGGCCTCGCCCCCACCTGGACCACCGGCAACATCGTCGAGGAGCAGATCGCGGCGATCCGCGAGCAGGTCGGCGACAAGCGCGCCATCTGCGGCCTCTCCGGCGGCGTCGACTCCGCCGTCGCCGCGGCCCTCGTGCAGAAGGCCATCGGCTCGCAGCTGACCTGCGTCTACGTCGACCACGGCCTGATGCGCAAGGGCGAGACCGAGCAGGTCGAGAAGGACTTCGTCGCCGCGACCGGCGTGCAGCTGAAGGTCGTCGACGCGCAGGAGCGCTTCCTGACCGCGCTGGCCGGCGTCTCCGACCCGGAGACCAAGCGCAAGATCATCGGCCGCGAGTTCATCCGCGTCTTCGAGCAGGCCCAGCTGGAGATCCTCCAGGAGGACGGCCCCGCGGTCGCCTTCCTCGTGCAGGGCACCCTGTACCCGGACGTCGTCGAGTCCGGCGGCGGCACCGGCACCGCCAACATCAAGTCCCACCACAACGTGGGCGGGCTCCCCGACGACATCGAGTTCGAGCTCGTCGAGCCGCTGCGCCAGCTGTTCAAGGACGAGGTCCGGATGGTCGGCCAGGAGCTCGGCCTGCCCGACGAGATCGTCCAGCGCCAGCCCTTCCCGGGCCCCGGCCTCGGCATCCGCATCGTCGGCGAGGTCACCAAGGAGCGCCTGGACCTGCTCCGCGAGGCCGACGCCATCGCCCGCCACGAGCTGACCGCGGCCGGCCTCGACCGCGAGATCTGGCAGTGCCCGGTCGTCCTGCTCGCGGACGTCCGCAGCGTCGGCGTCCAGGGTGACGGCCGCACCTACGGCCACCCGATCGTGCTGCGCCCCGTCTCCTCCGAGGACGCGATGACCGCGGACTGGACGCGCATGCCGTACGAGGTGCTCGCCCGGATCTCGACCCGCATCACCAACGAGGTGCCGGAGGTGAACCGGGTGGTCCTCGACTGCACGAGCAAGCCCCCGGGCACCATCGAGTGGGAGTAGTCCCACCCGGTCCCACCCGGAACGCCGTGAAGCCGCCGCCCCGCACCAGCGGGCGGCGGCTTCGCCGTTCCTCTGGCCACTTGGCAGGGCCCCGGGTACCTTGCGCGGCGAACCGAGCCGTTCGAAGGAGCGCCCATGCCGGACCAGCCCGTACCCGTGCCCGTGGAGCGGCTCGGCTTCGAGATGCCGCCCGTGCACGACACCGCCGACGCGGCGCGCGCCCACCGCAAGGAGCGGCTCGCCGAGGCACTGCGGCTGCTGGGCCGCCTCGGGTACGAGGACGGGGTGGCGGGGCAGATCACCGCACGGGACCCCGAGTTCGAGGACTGCTACTGGGTGAACCCCTTCGGCCGGGCCTTCACCGCGCTCACCGCCGACGACCTGCTGCTGGTCGACGGCGACGGCCGGGTGGTCCGGGGCGGGCGCCGGGTCAACCAGCTGGCCTTCGCCGTGCACGCGGCGATCCACCGCCGGCGCCCCGAGGTGGTCGCCGTCGTCCGCGCGCAGGGCCCGTACGGCCGGGCCCTCGCGGCCCTGGGCGAGCTGCTGGCCCCGATCACCGAGGAGGCCTGTGCCTTCTACGAGGACCACGCGCTCCTCGACGAGTACTCCGGGGCCGACGAACCGGAGCGGACCGCGCTCGCGCTCGGCCCGTACAAGGCACTGGTCCTGCGCAACCGGGGGCTGCTGACCGTGGGGGACTCGGTGGACGCCGCGGTCTGGTGGTTCATCGAGGCGGAGCGGGCCGCGCAGGTGCAGCTGATCGCCCGGGCCGCCGGGAAGCCGGTGCCCATCGACCACCGCGCCGCGGCCCTGACCCGCGGGCGGTTCGGGTCCGATCTGGCCGCCTGGGTGAGCTACCAGCCCCTCAGGGAGCTGGTGGCGTCAACATCATGAACCGTTAATCACCTGCTCTGACATCGTGCGCAATCCGGAGCACTGCCGCAGTGGTGCACAATTCGCTGGCATTGCACCGTAGTTCAGAGAGGCGGCACGTACGTGGCTGTCCAAGAGATGTCCCGCGGTACCCACACCACCGCCTGCGCCTGCGACGAGTGCGCCCGCGAGGGCCACCGACGCGCGGTCACGGCGTTCCTCGAGAAGCGTGACGAGTTCGCCTCCGGGCAGGGCGTGCCGGCCGCCGTGGCCCACTCGCTCGGCGCCTCCCGCCAGTGGGTCTCCGACGAGCTGACCCTGTCGGCCCGCACCGTCGCCGACCGGGGCCGGGAAGCCGGGAACTCCTGGCTGTACCTGTTCTCCCGGCGGGCCGTCCTCGCCATCTGGATCGCCGCCGGGGTCCTGCTGCTGGTGCAGGTCGCCGCCGCGCTCGGCACCGGCTGGTCCACGGCGCGCACCGCCGGGCTGCTGGCGGCCCTGGTGCTGGCCGGGCTGCTCACGGTCGCGGCCCGCGCCCAGTCCGTGCGCGGCGGGCTGCTGGCCCCGCTGGTCGGCGAGGACAACCGGCTGTCCACGTCGAAGGCGGTGCCCAGTGCCTGGGTGGTGCTGACGGCCTTCGCCACGCTGCTGCCCGCGCTGCGGCTGGCCACCTCGGCGCCCGGGCCCGAGCGGCAGGCGCTGTACGCGGGCCTCGCGCTGGACCGGGCGCTGCCGCTGCTGGCGGTGGTCTCGCTGACCTCGGCCGTCGCGGTGCTGGTGCGCCGCGTGGTCTCCGTACGGATCATGGGCCAGCGGCTGCAGAAGCTGCCGGCCGACCGGCCGCGCGGGGTGGACCTCCTGACGGACGACGCGGGCCGCGGGAGCTTCCCGGACGCGCAGTACGTGCTCGTCTCGACGGTGGTGCTCGGCTACGCGGCGGCCTCGCTCGCGCGTTTCCCCGCCCGGCTGCCGCAGCTGCCGTGGGCGCTGGCCCTGCTGGTGGCGCTGTCGGCCGCGGTGTACCTGGCGGCGAAGTACGCGGAGGGCAGCCGCCCGCTGGTGCTGTCCGTGGTGCGCAGACGGGAGCCCGGGGATCTGGACGCGGCCGTCCGCCCCGGGGACGACATCGAGATCCGGGGCGTGGGCTTCGTGCCGCCCGGGGCGCAGACGCCGGAGATGCTGGCCCGTCTGGTGGTACGGGTCGGGGCGGTGCACGTGCACGTGCCGCTGGTCCCGGTGGCGGGCGGATTCACCAATCCTTCCGACGCCGTGCTGACCGTGCCGGTCCCGGCGGAGGTGGAGCCCGGGCGCGTCGAGATCCAGGTGGTCACGGCCGCAGGGGTGGAATCCAACCGCTGCACCATCGATGTTGCCGAGTGATGGGGGTACACATGTTCCGTGAACCGAACCGATGTTCTTGAAACCGACGCCCCTCGCGAGGTCGTGGGCCTGCGCGAGCTGGCCTCCCGGCACGCGCTGCTGCCCCTGCGGCTCTTCCTCGGCGTGACCTTCGTGTACGCCGGTCTCGACAAACTGACCGACCCGGCGTTCCTCTCCGCCTCCGGCGACGGCTCCATCGGGGACCTGATGCGCGGGGTGCGCGACACCTCCGCGATCCCCGGCCTCGTGGACCTGTCGCTGAACGCGCCCGTCGGCTTCGCCGTCGCCCTGGCCATCGGGGAGATCCTGGTCGGCCTCGGGGCCCTGGCCGGCCTGCTGACCCGCATCGCGGCCGTCGGCGGGGCGCTGATCGCGCTCAGCCTGTGGCTCACGGTGTCGTGGGCGGTGACCCCGTACTACTACGGCAACGACCTGATCTACCTGATGGCGTGGACCCCGTTGATCCTGGCCGGGGCGCCCTACCTGTCGCTGGACTCGGTGATCCGGTCGCGCCTGTCCCGGCGCACGGCGTAGGTCACCAGCCCGGCCAGCGCGGCGAGGGTGAGGCCGCCCATGGTGATCGGGACGACCGCGAACCAGGGCAGGTCCGCCTCGCCGGTGCTGTCGAGCAGGTAGAGCACGCCCGCCACCAGCAGGGCCAGCCCCGCGATCAGCCGTCCCGGCTGGAACTCATGACGCCGCACGGGCCACCTCCACCTGTCCGAAGTCCGCACCGAGGTGCAGTTCGATCGTCCCGCCGGCCTCCGTGCCGGCAGCCGGCGCGAGGGTCTCCTTGCGGTTCTGCGCTCCGGCCCGCTCGATCCGGTCCGCGCGGTCCCCGGGCATCTGTACGTCGCCCACCCGCCGGATGGTGACATCGGCCAGCGCGGTGACCTCCCGCGGCAGGACCACCTTGAGCCGGCCCGCTTCGATGGACGCCCCGACGGCCACGGTGGTGCCCTTCGGCACGTCCAGGCGGCTCAGGTCCAGCGTGGCGAGCCCGGTGCCCGCCTCGTACACGGGCTTCACGTCGGCCACTGCGGCCGGACGCCACTCGACCTCCCGCCAGTCCGTGCCGATCTCCTGGGGCAGGACGGCCGCGCCCGCGAGCAGGCCCGCGGTGCACACGGCCAGCACGACCGTGCCGAAGCCGGTGCGTCCCAGCAGGGAGCTGACCGCGAGGCCCAGACCGAAGACGACCAGTGCGGCGGCGAGCCCGGTCTGCAGGGCCTCGCCGAGCGGATTGCCCTCCCAGGTGGCGGCGGTCCCCGCGATCCCGGCGAGCAGCGCCAGTACGAAGACCCGGCCGCCGATGCCGCCGCGCGGGCGGGCCGGGGCGGCGGGCGCCTTCGGGGACGAGCGCGGGGAGCGGCCGGTCGGCACGGGGTCCGCGGTGTCGTCGGGCCCCCACAGGTATCCCGTTCCGCCGACCGGGCCGGTCGTACCGTCCTTGACCAGCGGGTCCCGCCACCACGACGGGCCGCCGGGGGTGGGCGGAGCCTGCGTCTCCGGCGGGGCGGGCGAGTGCGCGGCGCGGGGGGCGCTGCCGGCCGCGTCGGGTGCCTGCGCCTCGGGCGGGCCGGTGTGCCGCCTGCGCTGCGACCAGTACGAGGCCCCGCCCAGCGCCAGGACGACCAGCACCGAGAAGGCCGCCAGCCCGCCGTTGTCCAGCATCGACAGGAACAGCGCGCAGCCCACCAGCGCGGCGAACACCGCCGCCAGCGTGGCCCCCTCGACCCGGCCGGTCAGCAGCTTCTTCGCCTCGCTGTCCTCCTCGCCCTCCAGCGGGAGCAGCAGCCACGCGAAGCCGTAGAAGATGAGACCGACGCCGCCGGTGACCGCGAGGACCCCGAGGACGATGCGGAAGACCACCGGGTCCAGGTCGAAGTACCGGCCGAGGCCGCCGCACACACCCGCGAGGACCTTGTCGCGCTTGCTGCGGCGCAGGAGCGGCCTGCCGTCGGCGGCCCGCGGGGCCCCGGGTCCGGCCGGCGGGGCGTCGTGTACTTCGGTCATGGGTCCATGGTGACGGGCCGCGGAAGCGGACGGCACCGGGCCCTACCCTGGTGCAACCCTGATATCCCCCGGGTACAAGTGGGGGGATGCCCTGATGACCGGCCCCCGCCGGGCGTGTGACCCTTGGTGACATGCCCGTAGCCGCCGCTCCCCGTACCCCGCACGCACCGGACGCCGACGACGTGCCGCAGCGCAAGCTCTACCGCAGCGCCGACGGCCGGATGCTCGGCGGTGTCGCGCGCGGTCTCGCCGGGCACCTCGGGCTTCCGGTGGGCTGGGTCCGCCTGGCGTTCCTCCTGCTGTTCATGTGGGGCGACGGGCTGGGCGTGCTGCTGTACGCGGCGTTCTGGGTCTTCGTACCGCTCGGCGTCGGCGGCCGGACCGGGCACCGCTCCTTCTTCGAGACCCTCCCCGACGGGACCCGCCGGGTGCGCAAACCCGACCGGGGGCAGATCACCGCGCTGATCGCCCTGTTCATCGGTGCGGGCATCTTCATTTCCAAGGTCCAGCTCGGCGGCGCGTCCGGCCGGTACGTGTGGCCGACGCTGCTGGTCGGGGCCGGGGTCGTGCTCGTATGGCGGCAGGCCGACAACGCCCGCCGCGCCCACTGGTCCACGGCCGCCGAACGGCGCGGACGCCTCTTCCAGGTCGCGCGGGCCCTCGCCGGTGTCGTCCTGGTCGGGGTGGGCCTGACCGTGTTCATCGTCGTACGGGGCTCCGCCGCACAGCTCGGCAACGTCCTCACCGCCACCCTCGCCGTCCTCGTCGGCGTGGCCCTGCTCGCCGGACCCTGGCTGATCCGGATGACCCAGGACCTGTCCGAGGAACGCCTGATGCGCATCCGCGCCCAGGAGCGCGCCGAGGTCGCCGCCCACGTGCACGACTCGGTGCTGCACACCCTCACCCTGATCCAGCGCAACGCGGAGGACGTCTCCGAGGTGCGCCGCCTCGCGCGGGCGCAGGAACGCGAACTGCGGAACTGGCTCTACAAGCCCGAGGGCACCGGCAAGGAGGAGGCGGAGGAGCCGGCCACCCTCGCGGAGGCCGTGAAGAAGACCGCCGCCGAGGTGGAGGACCACCACGGCGTCCCGATCGAGGTCGTGGTCGTCGGTGACTGCCCGCTCGACGAACGGCTGGCGGCACAGATCCAGGCCGCGCGCGAGGCGATGGTCAACGCCGCCAAGTACGGTGGCGAAGGCGGGCCCGTACAGGTGTACGCGGAGGTGGAGGGGCAGACGGTGTTCGTGTCCGTACGGGACCGGGGACCGGGCTTCGACATCGACGCGGTACCCGGCGACCGCATGGGCGTACGAGAATCGATCATCGGCCGGATGCAGCGCAACGGCGGGACCGCACGGCTGCGGTCCGCGCCCGACGGCGGCACGGAAGTCGAGCTGGAGATGGAGAGGGCGGCGAACACAGGATGACCGAGGCCGGAGAGAACGCAGGCGCGGCGGAGACCAGGCGCGTCCGCGTGGTGCTCGTCGACGACCACAGGATGTTCCGTACGGGGGTGCAGGCCGAGATCGGCGAGACCGACCGGACGGGCGTCGAGGTCGTCGGCGAGGCGGCCGACGTCGACCAGGCCGTCACCGTCATCACCGCCACCCGCCCCGAGGTGGTCCTGCTCGACGTGCACCTGCCCGGCGGCGGTGGCGTCGAGGTACTGCGGCGCTGCGCCCCGCTGATGGCGGCGGCCGTGAACCCCGTGCGGTTCCTGGCGCTGTCGGTGTCGGACGCGGCCGAGGACGTCATCGGGGTCATCCGCGGCGGTGCGCGCGGGTACGTCACCAAGACCATCACCGGCACCGACCTGGTGGACTCGGTCTTCCGGGTGCAGGACGGGGACGCGGTGTTCTCGCCGCGGCTGGCGGGCTTCGTGCTCGACGCGTTCGCCTCGACGGACGCGCCGCCGGTCGACGAGGACCTGGACCGGCTCACGCAGCGCGAGCGCGAGGTGCTGCGGCTGATCGCGCGCGGGTACGCGTACAAGGAGATCGCCAAGCAGCTCTTCATCTCGGTGAAGACGGTCGAGTCGCACGTCTCGGCCGTCCTGCGCAAGCTCCAGCTCTCCAACCGGCACGAGCTGACCCGCTGGGCGACGGCCCGCCGCCTGGTCTGAGCCCCGGGCCGGACGTCTGACCTGCGGTGTGACCCACGCCGCAGGCCGACCTGGCAACCGGAAGCGCACACGCCGCCCTCTAGGGTGGCGTGATGAGCTTGACCGGTACACCCTTCTTCGCGACGGTGATCGCCCTGACGGTGATCGCCGTCGTCCTGCCGCTGGCCGTGTGGAGCAAGGTGCGCGGCCCGGCCGCCGTACGCACCGCCCTGCGCGCCCTGATGGTGGTGTTCGCCCAGGTCACAGCGGTCGCCGTGGTGTTCGTCGCGGTCAACCGGGCCGAGCACTTCTATGCCTCCTGGAGCGACCTGCTCGGCACCGGCAAGTACGTCACGGCCGCCCCCGACCTCGGCCCGGACGGGCTCGGCGGCAAGAAGGTGGAAGAGGCGCCGAAGGTCAAGCAGGAGTTCCAGCCGGTGGAAGGGCTGGGCGGTCGCGTCAAGAAGACCGAGCTCGACGGCAAGATCTCCGGGGTCAAGGGCGATGTCATGGTGTGGCTGCCGCCGCAGTACGACGACCCGGCCTACAAGGACAAGAAGTTCCCGGTGGTCGAGCTGATACCGGGCATACCGGGGACGGGGAAGTCCTGGTTCCAGGGGCTCAAGGCGCACGAGGTGCTGGAGCCGCTGATGAAGAGCGGCAAGGTGCAGCCGTTCATCCTGGTCTCGCCGCGCGCCATGCTGCTCGGCAATGGCGACACCGGCTGCGCCAACCTCCCCGGCAAGGTCAACGCGGACAGCTGGTTCAGCGTCGACGTCCGCAAGATGGTCGTCGACAACTTCCGGGCCTCCGACGAAGCCCGCACCTGGGGCGTGGCAGGCTACTCGGCCGGCGCCTACTGCGCCGCCAAGCTCGCCATCGCGCACCCCGACCGCTACAGCGCGGCCGTCTCCCTGTCCGGCTACAACGACCCGGGGCAGGAGCCCTCGTCTCTGGTCGCCAAGGACCCCGAACTGCGCAAGACGCACAACCTGAAGAACTGGCTCCAGGCCGCGCCCACCCCGCCCGCGGTGTCGCTGTGGATGTCGGGCGCCGAGCAGGACGGCTACCTGTCCGGCACGGACCTCAAGGCGATCGCCAAGAGCCCGACCGTGGTGCACGCGGAGAAGGTCGTCGGCGGGCACAACCTCGAATCGTGGTCCAAGCAGCTGCCGCAGACCTTCGGCTGGCTGAGCGGCGTGGTCAAGGCCCCGTAGGCCGTCCCTTCCGGATCTTGCCGGGATGCCGGGACTACGCGGGGCGGGAGGCGCCGGCCCAGGGCATGGAGTCGATCGGGGCCAGCCGGACCGTCGACCCGGGGCGCGGGGCGTGGATCATCTGGCCGTTGCCGACGTACATGCCGACGTGGGTGACCCCGGAGTAGAAGAAGACGAGGTCGCCGGGGGCCAGCTGGTCGCGGGACACGCGCCGGCCGGCGTTGATCTGGGTGTAGGTGGTGCGGGGCAGGGAGACCCCGGCCGAGCGCCATGCCGCCTGGGTCAGACCGGAGCAGTCGAAGGACCCCGGGCCGGTCGCGCCCCAGACGTACGGCTTGCCGATCGCCCCGTACGCGAAGGCAACGGCGCGGGCCGCGCGCGAACCGTCGGACGGGGGCGCGGGGGCGGCGCCGTTGGCCGGGGCGGTTGCGGCGGGCGCGGCGGCCGGTCCGCCGGGCGACCGGGCCTCGTAGGCGGCCCGCTCCTCGGCGGTGAGCCGGGCCAGCAGGTTCTTGGCGGCGGTGAGCCTCTCCTCGATCACGGCCTTGTGCCCGGCGAGTTCGTCCTGCCGGGAGCGGAGGTCGGCGAGCCGTCCGGCGGCCTGCTCGCGGAGCTTGCCGACCTCGTCGAGGCGGCGGCGCACGGTGGTGATCCCGGCGGCGTTGCGGTCCCCGGCGCGGGAGATGAAGGCGGCCTGGGAGAGGTACTCCTGGGGGTCGGAGGACAGCGCGAGCTGGACGGCGGTGCCCAGGGAGCCGCTGCGGTACTGGGAGGCGGCGAGCGTCCCGAGTGCGCTGCGGGCGGTGTTGAGCTGGTCGGTCTTGCGGGCGGTCTCCTCGCGCAGTCCGGTCAGTGCGCGTTCGGCCTCGTCCGCCCGTTCCTTCGCCCCGTTGTACTGCTCGGTCGCCGCCTCGGCCTCCTCGTAGAGCCGGTCCACCTCCGACTTGACCTGGGCGGGGGTGGGCCGGGGGTCGGCCTGGGAGGTGCCTTCGAAGACGGTGGCGGTGGCAGCGCCCGCGAGGGCGAGGGTGGCGGCGGTCGTCCGTGCCGGGCCGCCGGAGAGCGGGCGCTGCCTGGGCTTTCGATGACTGGCCACGAGGGCCTCACGTCCTTCCTCTGTCGGTGCCTGGAGGAGGACGCTAGACCTGCAGGTAACGGGCGGATGACGAGATGATCGTAAGTGGCTCGATACGACCGGAGCTGGCCGCCGAAGGCCGGAATGGATCGTTCCGGTGCGGGTCAGTGCCAGAGAACGGCGATGAAGATGTTGATCACGGTCAGCCCGCCGACCGCGCCGAACAGCGCCTTGTCCACGTGCTCCTCGTCGCGCTTGACGTAGACGAGGCAGAGGATCACGAAGAGGATCGCGAGCTTCACCCCGACTTTGATGTTGTTGACGGGGTCCCCGGCCATCTGGTTGAAGCCGACCAGGGCTACGCCGGTGACGAGCATGGTGAGCGCGCCGTGCAGCATGGCGGGCGTGAAGCGGGCGGTGCCCGCGCTCATCGCCTTCATCTGGGTCAGGAAGCCGCCGAGGAGTGCGGCGATCCCGATGATGTGCAGGCCGACGAAGGCGTTGATGAGAGCGTCCATGGCGTGAGCGTACGAGGCGGCCCGGTCGGCCCGAGAAGCGGGTCGGTCCGCCCGTGACGGCCTCCGACCGCTCCTGTGGGACCGCGGTCGGGGAGTCGACTGTACGAGATCTTCGAATGGACGAGCGGGTGTCCGTACGAGAACTGCGTACAGTGGGGTCATGCCTGCTGCCGCCGCCGAGCCGACCCACCCCGCCGCCGCCCGCATCGAGCTGGTCGAGGTCCTGGCGGCGCTCGGACACCCCGTCCGGCTGGAGATCGTCCGCAAGCTGGCCGCCAGCGAGGAGGCGTTCTGCGGCGAGGTCGTCCCCGACCTCCCCCGCTCCAGCGTCACGCACCACCTCAGGACGCTGCGCGAGAGCGGCGTGATCTGCCAGCGACCCCAGGGCCGCAAGCTCTTCCTCGCGCTGCGCCGCGAGGACCTGGAGCACCGTTTCCCCGGTCTGCTCGAACTCGTGCTGGCCTGTCGGTCCCGCCCCCTAGACTCGGAATGCGATGAGCAGCCTCTTTGACGACAGTTTCCTGGCGGACCTCACCCCCTCCGACGAGGTCCCGCCGCCGCCCGAGGATCACGCCGCCCCCGAAGCGGGCGCGGACGATCTCTTCGGGGGGCGGTTCGACGTACCCATGAGCGGGGACGCGTACTACCGGGACGGCGCCCCCAGGCCCGTCATCGACCCGGCGACGCTCCTGGACGGGCTCAACGAGCAGCAGCGCGCGGCCGTGGTGCACGCGGGCTCCCCGCTGCTCATCGTGGCCGGCGCCGGCTCCGGCAAGACCCGGGTGCTGACCCACCGCATCGGACACCTGCTGTCCGCGCGGAACGTCCACCCCGGCCAGATCCTGGCGATCACCTTCACCAACAAGGCCGCCGGCGAGATGAAGGAGCGCGTCGAGGGCCTGGTCGGCCCGCGCGCGAACGCCATGTGGGTCTCCACCTTCCACAGCGCGTGCGTGCGCATCCTGCGCCGCGAGTCCAAGCGGCTCGGCTTCACCTCCTCGTTCTCGATCTACGACGCGGCCGACTCGAAGCGCCTGATGGCGCTCGTCTGCCGCGACCTGGACCTGGACCCGAAGAAGTTCCCGCCGAAGGCCTTCAACGCCAAGATCTCGAACCTGAAGAACGAGCTGATCGACGAGGAAGCCTTCGCCGACCAGGCCGTGGACGGCTTCGAGAAGACCCTGGCCCAGGCGTACGCGATGTACCAGGGGCGGCTGCGCGAGGCCAACGCCCTCGACTTCGACGACATCATCATGACCACGGTCCACCTGCTGCAGGCGTTCCCGGACGTCGCCGAGCACTACCGGCGCCGCTTCCGGCACGTCCTCGTCGACGAGTACCAGGACACCAACCACGCCCAGTACACGCTGGTGCGCGAGCTGGTCGGCACCGGCTACCCGGACCTGCCCCCGGCCGAACTGTGCGTGGTGGGTGACGCCGACCAGTCGATCTACGCCTTCCGCGGCGCGACCATCCGCAACATCCTCCAGTTCGAGGAGGACTACAAGGACGCGACGACGATCCTGCTGGAGCAGAACTACCGCTCCACGCAGACGATCCTCTCCGCGGCCAACGCGGTCATCGAGCGCAACGAGAACCGCCGCGCCAAGAACCTGTGGACCCAGGCCGGCACCGGCGCCGTCATCACCGGCTACGTCGCGGACACCGAGCACGACGAGGCCCAGTTCGTCGCCGACGAGATCGACCGGCTGACGGACGCGGGCGACGCCAAGGCGGGCGACGTCGCGATCTTCTACCGGACCAACGCGCAGTCCCGCGTGTTCGAGGAGATCTTCATCCGGGTCGGACTGCCCTACAAGGTCGTCGGCGGCGTCCGCTTCTACGAGCGCAAGGAGGTCCGCGACGTCCTCGCGTACCTGCGCGTCCTGGCGAACCCGGAGGACAACGTCCCGCTGCGGCGCATCCTGAACGTGCCCAAGCGCGGCATCGGCGAGCGCGCCGAGGCGATGATCGACGCCCTCGCGATGCGCGAGAAGATCACCTTCCCGCAGGCGCTGCGCCGCGTGGACGAGGCCTTCGGCATGGCCGCACGCTCCACGAACGCGGTGAAGCGGTTCAACGTGCTGATGGAGGAGCTGCGCACGATCGTCGACTCGGGCGCGGGTCCGGCGGTGGTGCTGGAGGCGGTGCTGGAGCGGACGGGCTACCTCGCCGAACTCCAGGCGTCCACCGACCCGCAGGACGAGACGCGCATCGAGAACCTGCAGGAGCTCGCGGCCGTGGCGCTGGAGTTCGAGCAGGCGCGGGAGGCCGCGGCGGCCGAGGCCGCGGAGACCGGCGCCCCGGCTCCCGGGTCCGGCACCCTGGCCGAGTTCCTGGAACAGGTCGCGCTCGTCGCCGACTCCGACCAGATCCCGGACGAGGACACCGAGGGCACGGGCGTCATCACGCTGATGACCCTGCACACCGCCAAGGGCCTCGAGTTCCCGGTGGTCTTCCTGACCGGCATGGAGGACGGGGTCTTCCCGCACATGCGGGCGCTGGGCCAGACCAAGGAGCTGGAGGAGGAGCGCCGCCTCGCGTACGTCGGCATCACGCGGGCGCGCGAGCGGCTGTACCTGACCCGCTCCAGCATGCGCAGCGCGTGGGGCACGCCCTCGTACAACCCGCCCTCGCGGTTCCTGGAGGAGATTCCGGCGGAGTACCTCCAGTGGAAGCGGACGGGCGCGACCCAGAAGCCGGCCGGTCCGATGCGGAGTTCGGGGTACGGGTCGTCGTCGTCCGGATCGGGCAGGGCGGCGTTCGGCACCTCGCCGGAGGCGTTCCTGTCCTCGTCGCGTACGAAGTCGGGCCCGTCCGGGTTCGCGACGCGGCGGGCCGCCGACAAGCCGGTCATCGCCCTGGTGGTCGGGGACCGGGTCACGCACGACCAGTTCGGGCTCGGCACCGTCATGGAGGTCAAGGGAGCGGGCGCGGACGCGCAGGCCACCATCGACTTCGGGGACGACAAGCCCAAGCGGCTGCTGCTGCGTTACGCGCCGGTGCAGAAGCTGTAGGACGGCGGGCGGCCGCGCGGCCTTCGGGCCGCGCGGCGGTCACACCGGTTGCGTCGGGTGGTTGCTTCGGGCTTCGGGCTTCGGGCGGTTACGTCGGGTCCAGGCCGTGGCTGCGGAGCCACGGCAGGGGGTCGATCGCGGATCCGCCGCCGGGCCGGACCTCGAAGTGGAGGTGCGGGCCGGTGGAGTTGCCGGAGTTGCCCGAGTAGGCGATGACGTCGCCCGCCTTGACCTTGCCACCGCGGATCTTGGTGGAGCTGAGGTGGCAGTACCAGGTCTCGGTGCCGTCGGGCGCGGTCACTATCGCCATGTTCCCGTAGGCGCTGTTGTACTGGGTGCGCACGGTGCCGTCGGTGGCCGACATGACCGGCGTCCCGTAGGAGACCGGGAAGTCGATGCCGGTGTGCACCGACATCCACATGCCGCCGGCCTGGCCGAAGTTGGCGCTCAGGCCGTGCTGCTCGACGGGGATGGCGAACTTGGGGCGGGCGGCCTCCTTGGCCGCGGCCTCCTCCGCCTTCTTCTTCTTTTCCTCTTCCTGGCGCTCGCGCAGGTCGATGCGCTCCTGCGTGCGGCTCGCGCGGTCCGCGAAGTCGCCCGCGTCGGCGCTGAGCGCGACCAGTTGGGTGTCGAGCTTGGTGTTCGCCGCGACCGGTTTCACCGAGGCCGGGTCGGGCGCGGCCATCGTGGTGGGCTCCTCGGCGGGCCGGTCCGTGCCGGTGAGACCGCCGACGGAGGCGGCCGCGACGCCCGCGACGCCCATCACGCAGGCGGAGGGCACGGCCACGGTCAGCAAGGCGGAACGCTTCGCCGGGTTGCGGCGACGGCTGCTGCCGCCGCCGGTGCCGGTGCCGCTGCTCGCCTTGGCGGCGGCCTTGCCGTTGCCCTTGGCACTGCCCTTGGCGGCGGTCCGGCGCGCGGAGCGCGGAGCCGAGGTCACGGGCATGGCCTGGGTGGGGAGGTCGTGGACCGCGGGCGCCTCGGGCACCTCGGATGCCTCGGGTGCCTCGTGGACCTGCGGAGTTTCGTCGGAGAGCACCTCGAAGACGGCGGTCTCGCTGTAGGTGTCCGCCCCGGTCTCGAAACCGGTCTCGAATCCGTTCTGGTGCACGGAGTCGACGACGACGGCCTGGGTGGCCTCGTAGGCGTAGCCGACCGAGGTCGCCTGGTACGTGTACTCCTGCTGCGCGGGCTCGGGCTCCGGCGCGGGCTGGTACTCGTAGGCGTAGGCGGCCTCGGGCTGGGCCGGGGTCTCGGCGACGGTGTTCCACGCGGTGGCGTCGTAGGCGCCGGTCTCGGTGCCGGTGGTGCCGTAGCCCGGCATCGCCCAGTGCCCGGTCTGCTCGCCGGAGGTGTCGTAGCCGAAGGAGGGCTGCTGGTACTGCGCGTAGCCGGAGTAGTCCGCGCCCTGCGTGTTCCAGGCGCTCGCGTCCCAGCTCCCGGTGGTGTCCTCGGGGGCGGCCTGGGTCGGGATCGTGGACAGGTAACTGTCCTGCGAGGCCCACGCGGTGGTGTCGTACGCGCCGGTGTCGTAGGAGCCGTAGGCGGCGTAATTGACCCCCTGGCCCTGCGTTTCATAGGAAACGTAGGTCGAGTCACCAGCGAAAGCGGTGGTGGAAAGGCCGTCGTACCCGGCATCCGGATACTGGCCCGACGTGGGGCGGTCGTTCACCAACTTCTCTTTCGCCTCGGCAGTGGGGGCCTGGGTGGCCGGGAACTCAAGGTTCACCGGAGGAGAGCAGTGGCGTGACTGTACCCGGCGGTTACTCGCATCGACAATCTTCGCCGGGTCCCCAGATCTCCGGAACCGGGCATTCGGCCGTCTTTCGGTCGTCGAAATGCGGACCCTTGGCCTTGAGTTCGAAATTAGTTCGACTGCCGGTCGCTCGTCGGCTAGGCGACGGAGGCGGCGTCCGAGCCCGTGACGGCGGCCAGACCGGGCCCTTCGAGGGTGCGCCGGACCGCCGCGATGACGGCGGGATGGATGGGCAGTGCGAGATGTCCGATACCGGTGACCTGCACGTTCTCCACACACAGATCCGGATGTTCGATCCGTGCGGTCCCGACCGGGGTCATGATCGCGTCGAACTCGCTCCAGAACGCCACGCACCGGGTGGCGCAGCCGGGCGCGGGCGCGGCGAGCTCGGTCAGCACCTCGGATTCCGGGCGTATCTGCCGGATCAGCGGGTGCGCGTCCATGAAGGGGGCGACCCGGGTGCCGGAATGCGGGGTGCCGAGGGTGACGAGGGTCCGGACCCGCGTGTCGCCGCCCAGTCGCTGCACGTAGTACCGGCCGACCAGCCCGCCCAGGCTGTGTCCGACCAGATCCACCCGCTCCTGTCCGGTGCGCTCGCACAGCTCCTCGACGCGCCGGGCGAGATGGCGGGCGGTGACGCGCAGGTCGAGGGTGAAGGGCGAGTAGTTGTACGCCTCCACGTGCCGGCCCCCCGCCCCGAGGGCGCGGCGCAGCAGGACGAAGACGGACCGGTTGTCGGTGAAACCGTGGAGGAGGAGGACCGGCGGCCGTGTCGCGGGCGGCCGGGTGTCGACCTTCTCCTGGCAGACTCCGGTGGGATACAGCAGGAGGTGCCCGCCGAGCACCACCATCTCGAGCGCGCCGGCCCGCAGCGCGGCGCCGGACAAGGGCATGGACATGGGTATGGACAGCCCCATAGACGGCCTCCCCTGAGCCTTTGCGGGACCCTGGAGCTCGCGCCACCGTGCCGTGCGGCTGTCGGCACGGTGGCGCAATGCCGTCCCACGTGTGATTTCCCCCTCGTGATTGACCGCGAAACGGCGGCGTGCGCGATGCTGTACTTAACGTTCGTTCACTCGGGAGGCAGTGCGATGGGTGTGACCGGTCCGATCCGTGTGGTGGTGGCCAAGCCGGGTCTCGACGGCCACGACCGCGGGGCCAAGGTGATCGCGCGGGCGCTGCGGGACGCGGGCATGGAGGTCATCTACACCGGCCTCCACCAGACCCCCGAGCAGATCGTGGACACCGCCATCCAGGAGGACGCCGACGCGATCGGCCTCTCGATCCTCTCCGGCGCCCACAACACGCTCTTCGCGCGCGTGCTGGAGCTCCTCAAGGAGCGCGACGCGGAGGACATCAAGGTCTTCGGCGGCGGCATCATCCCGGAGGATGACATCGCCCCCCTGAAGGAGAAGGGCGTGGCCGAGATCTTCACGCCCGGCGCGACCACGACCGCCATCGTGGAGTGGGTCCGCGCCCACGTCCGCCAGTAGCCTCCGACGGCCCGCAGCCCGGCTTCCGGGCCCCGGACCCCGGCCTAGGCCGGGGTCAGCTCGGCCAGCATCGTCGCGCGGAGGCGGAGGGTCGAGACCAGGCGCTGGAACGCCTCGGCCCAGTACGCGGCCGCGCCGGGGGCCGCGTCCGGCAGGTCCTCCGCGGCCGTGGTCAGGGCCTCCAGCCGGTCCGCTTCCGCGGGGTCGAGGCAGCGCTCCGCCAGGCCCATCACCCCGCTGAAGCTCCACGGGTAGCTGCCGACGTCGCGGGCGGTGTCCAGCGCGTCCACGACCGCCCGGCCCAGTGCTCCCGCCCACGGCACCACGCACACCCCGAGCAGCTGGAACGCCTCCGACAGCCCGTGGGCCCGTATGAACTCCGCGACCCACTCCGCCCGCTCCGCGTGCGGGAGGGTCTCCAGCAGCTTGGCCCGCTCCGCGAGCGAGGCCGTGCCCGGGCCCGCCGCGGGCGGCGCGGACGCCGGGCCGAGCAGGGCCCGTGACCACGGCGCGTCGCGCTGGCGCACGGCGGCCCGGCACCACGCCGCGTGCAGCTCCTCCGTCCAGCCGTCGCCCGCGGCCACCGGCAGCGCCACTATCTCCGCCGGGCCGAGCCCCCCGAACCGCTCCCGCCAGCACGACAGCGGCGCCGCCTCCACCAACTGGCCGAGCCACCAGGCCCGCTCCCCGCGCCCGGCGGGCGGCCGCTTGACCACCCCGTCGCGGAGCATCCCCGCGTCGCACTCGGCCGGCGGAGTCACTCCCTCGGGGCCCACGCAGGCCAGTGCGCGCTCCGCCATCCGCCCCGCCAGCGCCGAGGCCGGCAGCGCCGACAGCAGTTCGGCGGCCGTGGCGCGGACATTGCGGCTGCGGTCACCCAGCGCCGCCTCCAGGAAGGGCTCGTCCCCCTCCGACAGCCCCACCCTCAGCGAATCGAGGAACATCAGCCGGTCCTCGGCCCGTTCAGTGGCCCAGGTCGTCGTCAGCAGCCGCGGCGCGGCCGTCGCGTCATGGGCCCGGACGGCCCCGAGCAGGGCCACCCGCTCCGCGAACAGCCCCTCCTGCCACAACCGTTCCACCGCCACCCGGTCCGTCACCTCCGGCAGTTCCCCTGCGCCGCCCGAACCGCCGCGCAGGGCGAACCGCCAGTCCGGATTCATCCGCGCCAGCCACAGCCCGCGCGTCCCGGCCAGGGCCAGGGCCTGCGGCCGCAGGTCCGTACGGGCCCGGGCCGCGTCCAGCAGCGCCGGTACGAGCGCCGCCGGCGAGCGGTAACCGTGCCGCGCGGCGGCGGCCAGCCACTGCGGCAGCAGCTCCGTCAGGTCCGGGGCGGTCCCGCGCCGCCCGCCGCCGTTGACCGGGCCGCTGCGGCCGGCCAGCAACTGCGCGAGCCTGCGGCCGGCCGCCTCCGGTGGCGCCGGCCGGGGGTCCCGGGGCGCGGGCTCCGGGCGCGGCCCGGCCTCGGCCGGACGCAGCCCGGCCCGGCGCCGTACGGCGTGCACGGCCGCCGCGTCCAGCAGCGCCTCCGGCGAGCCCGCCGGGCCCCCGCCCCGGCGCCGCTCGGTGCCCAGCAGCGCGGCGGCGACCAGCTCCTCCCACTCCCCGTACCCCTCGTCACCCTTGTCCATCGGGCCCCTCCCTCGTCGCTCACAGTTCGTCGTCGGTCGTCCGTCGCGTCATGGGCTCCGGTCCCGCCCCCTCCACGGGACCGGAGCTGTCGATGTCCCCGTCTGCCTGCCCGCGTTCAGCTGGCGTGGTTGTCGTTCATGCAAGCCCCCCGGCTCGTCGTCGTTTCGCGTACGGCGCCCCCCGGCGCCGTACGCCTCCTCGCCGCCCCCGTGTGACGGCACAGGACCCCCCAGGCCCCCTGCTATGTGTTCCTTGTTTCCGCTCCTGATCAGGACAGGGCGACGGGCTCGGTCGAGTCCGGCTGCCAGGCCGTCAGAGGGGTGAAGCCGCGGTGCCCGCACTCGCCGAACACCGTCACCGGACCTCCGCCCGACAACGCCGCCAGCTGCCAGAGCCCCCCGCGGGAGCGGCCGCCGCCCCCGGTGAGGGGCACCGGCAGGGCACAGGTGCCCTCCGCGTCCGCCAGCTGCCAGCCGAGCTCTCCCGGTATCGGAACCACCGGACCGAGCACCACCGGCCAGGACTCCAGCCACGGGTCCTGCCGCAGGGCCGCCCCGTACGCCTCCAGAGCCGCCCCCGTGCTCACCCCGGCCGGAACCTCCGCGCACGGCGCGGCTGCCGCGAACCTCTCACCGAGGTCCGCCCGCAGCCCCGCCGACCCGGGCCGGAAACGCATCTCCGCCTCCAGCACCAGCCCCACCGGCAGCGCCAGCCCCGGTGGCCGCCCCGGCGGTCCGAAGTCCAGCACCAGAGCGGGCCGCCCGCCCGCCAGCCCGCGCAGCCATATCCGGCGGGTGGTGAGCCGGCCGTCCGGCGACACCGCGTCGTACTGGGCGAGCACCAGCCAGCGGTCCCGTAGGGCCTCCCCCTCCCCGGAGGCCGGCAGTCCCACGCGGCTGCGCACCGTCGCCGCCAGCTCTTCCGGCAGCCCGGCCACCCCCAGCCAAGCCCGGTCGAGCAGGTGCAGCAGCGCCGCCTCCTCCAGCATCCGGGCGGGCCAGCCGGGGCCGCAACTGGGTATCGTCCCCAACTCCCTTACCCGCCCCGCCAGTCCCGGCGCCTGGGCGTCGACCATGCGGGCCGCCGTCTCCTCCCACCCCGCGTACCCCGCCTGCTCCTGGCCCGCGAGGCCGCCGCGCAGCAGATCGGCGAGCCGCTGCTCCAGCTCGGTGACGCCCGCGCCGACGCGCGCCGCCCGCCGCTCGGCCCGCTTGCGGGCCCCCTCCTCGTCGACCGGCGCGGCCCTCCCGCCCTGCGGCCGTGCGGCCTTGGCCGCCCGGTCCGCCAGCCACTGCGCGGCCCACTCCGGAGCCTCGCCCGGCTCGCCGACACCCTCCGCCGACCAGAGCAGCAACAGCCCCAGAGCGTGCTTGCAGGGGAACTTCCGGCTCGGACAGGAGCACTTGTACGCGGGGCCCGTCAGGTCCACGACCGTGCGGTACGGCTTGCTGCCGCTGCCCTTGCACAACCCCCACACAGAACCGGAAGCGGAACCTCCGATCTGCAACCACGGCCCCGCCCCGCCGAGTCTGCCCCCCGCCTTGCGCGAGGCATCGTCAGGAGCCAGATCCAGTACCTGTTCCGCTGTCCAGCGGTCCCCCTGATCAGTCATGTGAACAACCGTAGAGACCCCCACTGACAATCGCTCTGACCAGCAACAACGCTATCGGGCAGGCCCGTTGTCAGTGGCGTGGTGCACCGTGGGTACAGCAGTCGGGAGCGGCTGCCGAGCTTTGGAGGGGGACCATCATCATGCACGGGAACGAGCAGCGGGCAGAGGCTCTGCGACCGCACGCCGAAGACGCCTTCGCACACGAACTGAAAGCCCTGGCGGCCGCCGACGACCGGCCCCGCCCGACCCGTTGGAAACTCTCCCCGTGGGCCGTCGCCACGTACCTGCTCGGCGGCACGCTCGACGACGGCACGGTGATCACACCCAAGTACGTGGGGCCGCGCCGCATCGTCGAAGTGGCCGTCACCACCCTGGCCACCGACCGCGCCCTGCTCCTGCTGGGCGTCCCCGGCACCGCCAAGACCTGGGTGTCCGAACACCTCGCGGCCGCCGTCAGCGGAGACTCCACCCTCCTCGTCCAGGGCACCGCCGGCACCCCCGAGGAAGCCATCCGGTACGGCTGGAACTACGCCCGGCTGCTCGCCCACGGCCCCAGCCGCGAGGCGCTCGTCCCCAGCCCCGTCATGCGGGCCATGGCCGACGGCATGACCGCCCGCGTCGAGGAGCTCACCCGCATCCCCGCCGACGTCCAGGACACCCTCATCACCGTCCTGTCCGAGAAGACCCTCCCGATACCGGAACTGGGCGAAGAGGTGCAGGCCGTGCGCGGCTTCAACCTCATCGCCACCGCCAACGACCGCGACCGCGGGGTGAACGAGCTCTCCAGCGCGCTGCGCCGCCGCTTCAACACCGTGGTGCTGCCCCTGCCCGCCACCGCCGACGCCGAGGTCGACATCGTCGCCCGCCGCGTCGACCAGATGGGCCGCGCCCTCGACCTGCCGGCCGCACCCGAAGGCCTGGAGGAGATCCGCCGCGTCGTCACCGTCTTCCGCGAGCTGCGCGACGGCGTCACCGACGACGGCCGGACGAAGGTGAAGTCGCCCAGCGGCACCCTGTCCACCGCCGAGGCCATCTCCGTCGTCACCGGAGGCCTGGCCCTGGCCGCCCACTTCGGGGACGGCGTGCTGCGGCCCTCCGACGTGGCCGCCGGGATCCTCGGCGCCGTCGTCCGCGACCCGGCGGCCGACAAGGTGGTCTGGCAGGAGTACCTGGAGGCCGTGGTCCGCGAGCGCGACGGCTGGAAGGACTTCTACCGGGCCTGCCGGGAGGTGACCGTATGAGCCCGAGCCCGGCGAAGGGCCCGCTGCTGCTGGGCGTACGGCACCACGGGCCCGGCTCGGCCCGTGCCGTCCGGGCGGCCCTGGAGGCCGCCCGGCCCGAGGCGGTGCTGATCGAGGGCCCGCCCGAAGGGGACGCGCTGCTGCCGCTCGCCGCCGAGGAGGGGATGCGGCCGCCCGTCGCGCTCCTCGCACACGCCGCGGACGATCCGGGCCGGGCGGCGTTCTGGCCGCTGGCCGGGTTCTCACCCGAATGGGTGGCCATCCGCTGGGCCCAGGAGCACGACGTCCCGGTCCGGTTCATCGACCTCCCGGCGGCGCACTCGCTCGCCGCCGAAGGGGACGGGCAGGAAGGGGACGGGCCCGAAGCCGTCCGGCTGGACCCTCTCGCCGTGCTGGCCGAGACCGCCGGGTACGACGACCCCGAGCGCTGGTGGGAGGACGTGGTCGAGCACCGCGGCGCCGGGGGCGCACGGGAGGACGTGCTCGGCGCCTTCGAGGTGCTCGGGGAGGCCATGGGAGCCCTGCGCGAGGCGTACGGCGACGGGGGCCACCGGCGCGACCTGGTGCGCGAGGCGTACATGCGCCAGCGGATGCGGGCCGCCCGCCGGGAGTTCGGCGACGCCTACGCCGTGGTGTGCGGAGCCTGGCACGTGCCCGCGCTGCGGGCCAAGGCCACCGTGGCCGCCGACAAGGCCCTGCTGAGCGGCCTGCCCAAGGTCAAGGTGGAGACCACCTGGGTGCCCTGGACGCACCGCAGGCTCGCCCGGGCCGGCGGGTACGGAGCGGGGATCACCTCGCCCGGCTGGTACGCCCACCTCTTCTCCGCCCGTGACCGGCCCGTCGAGCGGTGGCTGACCAAGGTCGCCGGCCTGCTGCGGGAGGAGGACCGGCAGGTCTCCTCGGCACACGTCATCGAGGCGGTCCGGCTGGCCGAGACCCTCGCCGCGATGCGGGGCCGGCCGCTGCCCGGCCTGACGGAGACCCTGGAAGCGGTCCGGGCGGTGATGTGCGACGGCTCCGACATACCGCTCGCACTGATCGAGGACCGGCTCGTCGTCGGTGACGTGCTCGGCGAGGTCCCGGACGGAGCCCCCGTCGTACCCCTCCAGCGCGACCTGACGCGACAGCAGCGCACGCTGCGGCTCAAGGCCGAGGCGCAGGACCGCGAGCTGGAACTGGACCTGCGCAAGGACACCGACACGGCGAAGTCCCTGCTGCTGCACCGGCTGCGGCTGCTCGGCGTCGGCTGGGGAACACCCGCCGCCTCCCGGTCCGGCACCGGAACCTTCCGGGAGACCTGGCGGCTGCGGTGGGAGCCGGAGCTGTCGGTGCGGATCGCCGAGGCCGGGATATGGGGGACCACCGTCCTCGGCGCGGCCACCGCCAAGGCCGAGGCGGACGCGGCCGGGGCCGAGGAACTGGGCGACATAACGGCCCTGGCCGAGCAGTGCCTGCTGGCCGGGCTCGCGCAGGCGCTGCCCGCCGTGCTGCGGGCCCTCGCGGACCGGGCCGCGCTGGACACCGACGTGGCGCGGCTCGCCAAGGCCCTGCCGGCCCTGGCCCGTTCGCTGCGGTACGGGGACGTCCGGGGCACCGACGCGACGGCGCTCGGCGCCGTGGCGGCCGGGCTCGCCGAGCGGATATGCGTGGCGCTGCCGTCGGCGTGCACGGCCGGTCTGGACGCCGACGCGGCGGCGGAGATGCGCGGACACGTCGACGGGGTGCACGGGGCGATCGGCCTGCTGGCGGACGCCGGCGAAGGGCTGCGGGAGCGCTGGTCCGCGGTGCTCGCCACGCTGGCCGGCCGGGACACCGTGCCCGGCCTGATCCGCGGCCGGGCGGCCCGGCTGCTCCTCGACGACGGGCGGCTGTCGGCCGAGGAGACGGCCCGGCTGATGGGGCTCGCCCTGTCCCCGGCGTCCTCCCCGGCCGACGCGGCGGGCTGGATCGAGGGCTTCGCGGGCGGCAGTTCGGGCGGGGGCACGCTGCTCGTCCACGACGACCGGCTGCTGGGCCTGATCGACACCTGGCTGGTGGGGGTGCCGGAGCGTGCGTTCACCGACGTACTCCCGCTCCTGCGGCGGACGTTCGGCGCGTACGAGCCGGGCGTGAAACGGACCCTGGGCGAGCTGGTGCGACGCGGGCCGGGCGGTTCCGCCGCGGCCTCGGCGTCCTCGGCGCCGGACGGCTTCGCCCCGGAGCTGGATCCGGAGCGGGCGGACGCGGTGGTGGGGCTGGTGCGGATGCTGCTCGCCGGGTGAGGTGCGGGGCCGTTGCCGGGGCTCCGCCCGGACCCCGCGCCTCACCCGCCGGCGGGGCTGAAGAGGTCAGCCGGCGGGGCTGGAAGAGGGCCTCGGGCGATGGCAGGGCTGAAACAGGTGGATACGACGAGGGGGACGGACGGATGAGCGGTACGGACATGGGCACCGCCGGAGGCGAGCGGCTGCGGCGGTGGCGGATGGTGCTCGGCGGGGGAGAGGCCGACGGCACCGGCTGCGCGCTGACCGGGCGGGACGCGGCGATGGACGCCGCGCTCGGCGCGCTGTACGGCGGGGGCGGCGAGGCGGGGTCCCGCAGGACTTCGGGGGCACGGTCGGCCGGGCTCGGCGGGTCCGCGCCGAACGTGGCCCGCTGGCTCGGGGACATCCGTACGTACTTCCCGAGCTCCGTGGTCCAGGTCATGCAGCGCGATGCCATCGAGCGGCTGGGCCTGGCCGCACTGCTGCTGGAACCGGAGATGCTGGAGGCCGTCGAACCGGACGTGCACCTGGTCGGCACCCTGCTCTCGCTGAACAAGGCGATGCCCGAGACGACGAAGGAGACGGCCCGGGCCGTGGTCCGCAAGGTGGTCGAGCAGTTGGAGAAGAAGCTCGTGGCGCGGACCCGGGCGACACTGACCGGCGCCCTGGACCGGTCCGCGCGGATCAGCCGGCCCCGTCACCACGACATCGACTGGGACCGCACGATCCGGGCCAACCTCAAGAACTACCTGCCCGAGTACCGCACCGTCGTCCCCGAGCGGCTGATCGGCTACGGCCGGGCGGCGCAATCGGTGAAGAAGGAGGTGATCCTCTGCATCGACCAGTCGGGTTCGATGGCGGCCTCCGTCGTCTACGCCTCCGTCTTCGGCGCGGTCCTCGCCTCGATGCGCTCGATCGCCACCCGGCTGGTCGTCTTCGACACCGCGGTCGTCGACCTGACCGACCAGCTCGACGACCCGGTCGACGTCCTCTTCGGCACCCAATTGGGCGGTGGCACCGACATCAACCGCGCTCTCGCCTACTGCCAGTCGAAGATCACCCGGCCCGCCGACACCGTCGTCGTCCTGATCAGCGACCTCTACGAGGGCGGTATCCGCAACGAGATGCTGAAGCGGGTCGCCGCGATGAAGGCGGCGGGCGTCGAGTTCGTGACCCTGCTGGCCCTGTCCGACGAGGGAGCCCCCGCCTACGACCGCGAACACGCCGCGGCCCTTGCGGCGCTCGGGGCGCCGGCCTTCGCCTGCACCCCCGACCTGTTCCCGGACGTGATGGCCGCGGCGCTGGAGAAACGCCCCCTGCCGACCCCTTGACGCCCACGGCCCGGCCTTTGCTGTGAATCGGTGAATCACACGAACTTCCAGTTCAACCGTGAGGCGTTCTGTGACAGGTATCACCGCTCAGGTGTGATCTGCGATTTAGGGTCCCACGTCCCTCGGGGATAACCTGCGGGACGGACATGCCGCGTCCACGGTCACCGTGTGCGCCTTCCTTGTGACAGCGCCGTCACGTTGCCCTCCGCGGCACGCCCACGCAGATAGCAGACAACCGCGAATCACTGCGAATCTTTAAAAAGACAAGGGACGGACGCGCGTGGACCTGTTCGAGTACCAGGCGAGGGACCTCTTCGCCAAGCACGGTGTACCGGTGCTGGCCGGTGAAGTCATCGACACGCCTGAGGCGGCTCGCGAGGCCACCGAGCGGCTGGGCGGCAAGTCGGTCGTCAAGGCGCAGGTGAAGGTCGGCGGCCGCGGCAAGGCCGGTGGCGTGAAGCTGGCCGCCACCCCGGACGAGGCCGTCGCCCGGGCGACGGACATCCTCGGCATGGACATCAAGGGCCACACGGTCCACAAGGTGATGATCGCCGAGACGGCTCCGGAGATCCTGGAGGAGTACTACGTCTCGTACCTCCTCGACCGGACCAACCGCACCTTCCTCGCCATGGCGTCCGTCGCGGGCGGCATGGACATCGAGCAGGTCGCCGAGGAGACCCCGGAGAAGCTCGCCAAGGTCCCGGTGAACGCCAACGAGGGCGTGACCATCGAGAAGGCCCGCGAGATCGTCGCGCTGGCGCAGTTCCCGGCCGAGGTCGCCGAGAAGGTCGCCGAGGTCCTCGTGACCCTGTGGGCGACCTTCATCGCCGAGGACGCGCTCCTCGTCGAGGTCAACCCGCTCGCGAAGGTCGCCTCCGGCGACGTCATCGCGCTCGACGGCAAGGTCTCGCTGGACGAGAACGCCGAGTTCCGCCAGCCGGGTCACGAGGAGTTCGTGGACCACGCGGCCGCGAACCCGCTCGAGGCCGCCGCCAAGGCGAAGAACCTCAACTACGTCAAGCTCGACGGTGAGGTCGGCATCATCGGCAACGGCGCGGGTCTCGTCATGAGCACCCTCGACGTCGTCGCCTACGCCGGCGAGAACCACGGCGGCGTCAAGCCCGCCAACTTCCTGGACATCGGCGGTGGCGCCTCCGCCGCCGTCATGGCCAACGGTCTCGAGATCATCCTCGGCGACCCGGACGTCAAGTCCGTCTTCGTCAACGTCTTCGGTGGCATCACCGCCTGTGACGAGGTCGCCAACGGCATCGTCCAGGCGCTGCAGCTGCTCGCGGACAAGGGCGAGGCGGTCACCAAGCCGCTGGTCGTCCGTCTCGACGGCAACAACGCCGAGCTGGGTCGCAAGATCCTCTCGGACGCCAACCACCCGCTGGTCCAGCGCGTGGACACCATGGACGGCGCGGCCGACAAGGCCGCCGAGCTCGCGGCTGCGAAGTAAGGGCAGAGGTCACAGACTCACATGGCTATCTTCCTCAACAAGGACAGCAAGGTCATCGTCCAGGGCATGACCGGTGCCACGGGCATGAAGCACACCAAGCTGATGCTGGCTGACGGCACCAACATCGTCGGCGGCGTGAACCCGCGCAAGGCCGGCACCACCGTCGACTTCGACGGCACCGAGGTCCCGGTCTTCGGCTCCGTCGCCGAGGCGATGGAGAAGACGGGCGCCAACGTCTCCGTCCTCTTCGTCCCGCCGGCCTTCGCCAAGGCCGCCGTGGTCGAGGCGATCGACGCCGAGATCCCGCTGGCCGTCGTCATCACCGAGGGCATCGCGGTGCACGACTCCGCCGCCTTCTGGGCGTACGCGACCGCCAAGGGCAACAAGACCCGGATCATCGGCCCGAACTGCCCGGGTCTGATCACCCCCGGCCAGTCCAACGCCGGCATCATCCCGGGCGACATCACCAAGCCCGGCAAGATCGGTCTCGTGTCCAAGTCGGGCACGCTGACCTACCAGATGATGTACGAGCTCCGTGACATCGGCTTCACCTCGGCCGTCGGCATCGGTGGCGACCCGGTCATCGGCACCACGCACATCGACGCCCTGGAGGCCTTCGAGGCCGACCCGGACACCGAGCTGATCGTCATGATCGGCGAGATCGGCGGCGACGCCGAGGAGCGTGCGGCGGACTTCATCGCGAAGAACGTCACCAAGCCGGTCGTCGGCTACGTCGCGGGCTTCACCGCCCCCGAGGGCAAGACCATGGGCCACGCGGGCGCCATCGTCTCCGGCTCCTCCGGCACCGCGCAGGCCAAGAAGGAGGCCCTCGAGGCCGCCGGCGTGAAGGTCGGCAAGACGCCGACCGAGACCGCGAAGCTGGCGCGCGAGATCCTCGCCGCCAAGTAAGCGCGACGCGACACTGCACGGGCGTGGCCCGCACCCCTCCGGGGGTGCGGGCCACGCCCGTTCTCATCGGCTCATCGGTTCATCCGGCCTTCGGGGCGATCCGTGCCGGTCCGGCCTCCGGGTCGGCCAGCAGCTTGTCGTGGAGCTGCTTGCTCCGCTCGGTGAGCCGCTGGGGGCCGGCGAGCGGGGGCACCCCGGAGACGCTCTCGCCGGGCGCCAGCGGGGGCTCGTAGTGGGTGGGCGCGGTCATGACCGTGTAGGCCGTCGAGACGGCGATCATCGCCGTCAGGCTGAGGGTCGCCCGGGTCCACATGCGGGTGCGCCGCTCGCCGCCGCCGCGGACGGCGACCGCCGGGCGCGGGTCGAGGTCGACAGCCGGCCGCAGCGCGGTGAGCAGGTCGCGCAGCAGCGCGGACTGCTTCTCGAGCGGTACGTCGGCCAGTTCGGGGATCCGGTCGGCGAGGTCGGCGTGCGCGTGCACGAGCCGGTTGCCCGCGGTGGGCGTGGTGGCCTCGGTCTCGGCGGCGGTGTCGGGGAGGTCGAGGCCGACGCCGTCGTAGAGCAGGACCGTACGGCGGTTCGCGGGGGAGAGCGCGAGCAGGGCGTCGAGCAGGATCCGGTCGGCGGGCTCGGCGGGCGGCTTGTCGGGATGGCGGTGGGCGGGCCGGAAGCGGTGCCAGGGGGAGAGCGCGTACTCGTACGCGATCGCCCGCACCCAGCCCACCGGGTCCGGGTCGGCGGCCACCTCGGGCCAGCGGTCCCAGGCCTGGACGAAGGCCTTCTCCACGGCCTCCAGGGCGAGTGCCCGGCGGCCGGTGAGCAGGTAGGCCTGCCGGGCGAGGTCGTGGGCGGCGTGTGCGTAGAGGGCGTCGAAGGCCTCGGCGGGCCCCGGCGCCGGGACCCTCACGGGAGCCTCGTCGGGGATCTCGGCGGGGGCCTCGGAAGAGATCTCGGAGGGGATCTCGGAGCGGGCCTCGGAGAGGATCTCGTCGGGCTCGGTCCGCGCGTCCGCGGCCGGTCCGTCCGCGGCCGGTCCGTCCGCGGCGGGTGGGTCCGCGGCGGGTTCCTCTGCCGCCCTGGCCGTCTTCGCCTCCCCGGGCGCCCCGGCGGGCCCGGCCTCCTGCGGCGAGGCCGCCAGGCGCGCCAGGAACTGCGTGTACAGCTCGCGCTTGCGCCCGCGCGGGGCCGTGCGGCCCGCTTCCCAGGAGCGGATGGTCGCCGCGGTGACGCCCACGGCCGCCGCGACCTCATCGTGTGTCAGTTCCGCCGCCTCGCGCAGTCTGCGGCGCTCCTTGGGGGCGGGCAGGCTCAGCTCCGAGTCCTCTGAGGAGGTCGTCTCGACGCTTGGTGTCATGCCACACTCCCCGCGAACCTGACGCTCTGGGCGAAAAAGTACATAAACGTATATTGAGCGACACCACGGGCATTCGCCTGTTACCCGTCCATAGCGCGTGTCGTTGGCACCATGGCGGGGTGACCCAAGTGACCGAACGCGGGACCCCGTTGTCAGCGGCCCCGCGAGCCGGCGTGCGGCGCCGTTCACCGGCCGCCGCCGCATGCGTCGTGGGCGGCGCCGTGGCGGCCGGACTCGGGCTCGGCTTCCTCGCCGTGCTCGTCATCGTGCTGTGGATCAGTTCCCCCTACCCCGACAGCGGCCCCGGCGGGGCCCTGCACCTGGCCGCCGGGCTGTGGCTGCTCGCCCACGGGACGGAGCTGGTGCGCTACGACACCCTGTCCGGCGTCCCCGCACCCGTCGGAATGACGCCCTTGCTCCTCGTCGTGCTGCCCGTGCTGCTCATGCGGCGGGCCGCCCGGCTGGGGAGCGCCGCCGAGGAGGACGACGAGGAGGTGCTGCCCGCCGGAGCCGTGTTCTCGGCCGTGCTCTGCGGATATCTCGCCGTCGGGGCCCTCGTCACGGTGTACGCCGCCGGCGGCCCCCTGTCGGCCGATCCCATCAGCGCGGCCTGGCACATCCCGCTGGTGGCCGTACTCGCGGCCGCCGCCGGGGTGTGGGGGGCCCGGGGGCGTCCGCTCGGGCCGCTGCCCTCCTGGCTGCCCAAGGGCGTACGGAACGCTGTCGTGCGCCCCCGTTACGCGCTGGCGCTCCGGGCGGGCGCGGGCGGCGCCCTGGTGCTCCTGGGCGGCGGCGCGCTCGTCGTCGGCGCCTCGCTCGCGTGGCACGGCGCCGAGGTCCAGGCCTCCTTCCTGTCGCTGACCGGCGTCTGGTCGGGCCGCTTCGCCGTCCTGCTGCTCGCGCTCACCCTGATCCCCAACGCCATGGTGTGGGGAGCGGCCTACGCCCTCGGGCCCGGCTTCGCCCTCGGCGCCGATGTGACGGCCACCCCGCTCGGCTTCCCGGGCGCGCCCGGACTGCCCCGCTTCCCGCTGCTGGAGGCGCTCCCGGCAGCAGGGCCCGGAACGCCGTTGACCTGGGCGGTCGCCGGGGTTCCGGTGGTCGCCGGGCTCGCGGTGGGCTGGTTCGCCGTACGCCGGGCACGCGAGGTCTCGTACGGGGAGACCGCGCTCACGGCGGCCCTCGGCGCGGTGGTGTGCGGCCTGGCGATGACCGGGCTCGCGGCGGCCTCGGCGGGGCCGCTGGGCTCGCGGCGGCTGTCGGAATTCGGGCCGGTGTGGTGGACCACCGGGGTGGCGGCCTTCGCCTGGACGGCGGTCCTGGCCGTGCCGGTGGCGGTGGCGGTGCACGCGTGGCGGACCCGCCCGGCGATCGGGCCGGCCGCCCCGGAGGGCGATGAAGCGGTGGCTGTGGACGACCGGTGGCACGACAGCGGGGTGCGGGAGATCCGGTGGGCGGCGATGCGGAAGGCTGCGGGTGCGCTGATTCCGGATATCGCGCTCCCGCCGGTACCTCCGGTGGTTCCGGCGGATTCGGTGGCTCCGGCGGCTCCGGTGGGCGTGCCTGGGCGGCGGCGGGCCGTCACCGTGGTGTCCGGGCTGGATCTGGATCCGGGGCTGCTGGCCGGGGCGGCCGGGCCCGTGGAGGCGGCGGCGTCGGCACCGTTGGCTCCGCCGGTGGTCGGTGCGCGGGTGCTGGCCCGGCGGAAGCCGCCGCCGGAGTAGGCCGTTCGGGTGCGGCGCCGCTGCTGGGGCTCCGCCCCAGACCCCGCGCCTCAAGCGCCGGCGGGGCTGCGTTGGGTCGGCGGGGCTGGGGTGGGTCGGCTGGGCGGGTGTCTCAAGCGGCCCTGGGGGACGTTCTACTGGCGGACCTTCAGGACGTCGCCCAGGAGGTTGTCCGGGAGGAGGGTGTTGCACTGCAGTTCCGCCGACTTGGTGAGGGCGTCGTCGCGGCAGACGTAGAAGTCCTTGTAGGCGAGCTGCACGGCGTACGAGCTGAACGCCAGCAGGATCGCCAGTGAGGCCGTGACCAGGCCGCTCACCGCCGCGGTGCGCTGGGGGCGGGCCGCCGGGCCCAGGGCGTCCAGGCCGGACGGTGCCGCCGGGGCGCCCTCGGCCGTCGCCGGTGCGGGCTTGCCGCGCAGCGCGCTGATGCCCCAGTAGAGGGCGAGTGCCCCGAGCAGCAGTCCGACCGACGGGATCCCGAAGATCCCGAAGAAGAAGCCCCACATGCCGGCCAGCAGCGCGTAGCGGGCGCGGCGCTGGATCGGGTCCGTCGGGTCCCAGCGCGCCGGACCCCGCTGGCCGTCCGAGTCCTTCGGGCCGTCGCCGTTCCCGCCGCCACCACCGTTGCGCGGCTGCCACGGCTGGTCGGGCCGGCCTTCCGGCGGAGCCGCGAAGGGGTTGTCGTCGGTGGGGGAGTCGGGCTGACGGCGGTCCGGCATCGGGTGTGTTTCTTCCCCTGTGTCATGGACGTCGCGGGGACGTCGTTACGAGGTGAGGCCAGTTCGTGGCTTGTACGCCAGACGCTACCGCCCGGCCGTCCCCCCGTCCCTCGGGGGCCGTCCCGTGTACCGGTATCGTTGCAGGCGGTCGGTGGCTTCGTATGGTTCCCCATATACCGGTACCCCGAAGTTTCGTATGACCACACAAGACGAACACCGCAATCCCGCGAGAAAGGGCCTCCCATGGCCGCCTCCCGCCTGGTCGTGCTGGTCTCCGGTTCCGGCACCAACCTCCAGGCCCTGCTCGACGCCATCGACGCCCACCCCGGCGGATCCGAGGGCTTCGGTGCCGAAGTCGTCGCCGTGGGAGCCGACCGCGAGAACATCGCCGGCCTGGAGCGGGCGGAGAAGGCGGGGATCCCCACCTTCGTCTGCCCGGTCAAGGGCTACGGCAGCCGCGCGGAATGGGATGTCGCCCTCACCGAGGCGACCGACGCGTACGCGCCGGACCTCGTCGTGTCCGCCGGATTCATGAAGATCGTGGGCAAGGTGTTCATCGACCGCTTCGGCGGCCGGTTCATCAACACCCACCCCGCCCTCCTCCCCGCCTTCCCGGGTGCGCACGGCGTCCGGGACGCCCTCGCCTACGGCGCGAAGGTCACCGGCTGCACGGTCCACTTCGTGGACAGCGGCGTGGACACCGGTCCGATCATCGCCCAGGGTGTGGTCGAGGTCCGGGACGAGGACGACGAAGCCGCTCTCCATGAGCGCATCAAGGAAGTCGAGCGCCAGCTGCTCGTCGATGTCGTGGGGCGTCTGGCCCGGCACGGCTACCGCATTGAGGGACGAAAGGTAACAATCCAGTGACCGCCGCAGACATGGCAGCGAGCAACGACCCGACCACGAACCAGCGGCCGATCCGGCGTGCGCTCATCAGCGTCTACGACAAGACGGGACTGGAAGAGCTGGCCCTCGGCCTGCACGGGGCGGGCGTCGCGCTCGTCTCCACCGGCTCGACCGCCTCGAAGATCGCCGCCGCCGGGGTGCCCGTCACCAAGGTGGAGGAGCTGACCGGCTTCCCCGAGTGCCTGGACGGCCGGGTCAAGACCCTGCACCCGCGCGTGCACGCCGGCATCCTCGCCGACCTGCGCCTGGAGGACCACCGCAACCAGCTCGCCGAGCTGGGCGTCGAGCCCTTCGACCTCGTCGTCGTGAACCTGTACCCGTTCCTGGCGACCGTCCAGTCGGGAGCCACCCCCGACGAGTGCGTGGAGCAGATCGACATCGGCGGCCCGTCGATGGTCCGCGCCGCCGCCAAGAACCACCCCTCGGTCGCGGTCGTCACCAGCCCGGCCCGCTACGCCGACGTCATCGCGGCGGCCCAGGGCGGCGGCTTCGACCTCACCGCCCGCAAGCGGCTCGCGGCGGAGGCCTTCCAGCACACCGCCGCCTACGACGTGGCCGTGGCCTCCTGGTTCACGAACGCGTACGCCCCGGAGGGCGAGGAGGGCGCGCTGCCCGAGTTCCTGGCCGGCGCCTGGGAGCGCAAGTCGACCCTGCGCTACGGCGAGAACCCGCACCAGGCCGCCGCGCTCTACACGGACGGCCAGCCGGGCGGCCTCGCCAACGCCGAGCAGCTGCACGGCAAGGAGATGTCCTTCAACAACTACGTGGACACCGAGGCCGCGCGCCGCGCCGCCTACGACCACGACGAGCCCTGCGTCGCGATCATCAAGCACGCCAACCCGTGCGGCATCGCGGTCGACACGGACGTCGCCGCGGCCCACCGCAAGGCGCACGCCTGCGACCCGCTGTCGGCCTTCGGCGGCGTCATCGCCGTCAACCGTCCGGTGACCGTCGAGCTCGCCGAGCAGGTCGCGGAGATCTTCACCGAGGTCATCGCCGCCCCCGCCTACGAGGACGGCGCGGTCGAGATCCTGGCCAAGAAGAAGAACATCCGCGTGCTGAAGGTGGACGGCACCCCGCACCAGCCGGGCGACCTCAAGCCCATCTCCGGCGGTGCGCTGCTCCAGCAGAGCGACCTCTTCCAGGCCGAGGGCGACGACCCGGCCAACTGGACCCTGGCCACCGGCGAGGCCCTGTCCCCGGCGGAGCTCGCCGAGCTGGCCTTCGCGTGGAAGGCCTGCCGGGCGGTCAAGTCCAACGCGATCCTGCTCGCCAAGGACGGCGCCTCGGTCGGCGTCGGCATGGGCCAGGTCAACCGTGTCGACTCGGCGAAGCTCGCCGTCGAGCGGGCGGGCGCCGAGCGCGCGCAGGGCTCGTACGCCGCGTCCGACGCCTTCTTCCCGTTCCCGGACGGGCTGGAGATCCTGACGGCCGCGGGCATCAAGGCCGTGGTCCAGCCGGGCGGTTCGGTCCGTGACGAGCAGGTCGTCGAGGCCGCGCAGAAGGCCGGTGTGACCATGTACTTCACCGGGACCCGGCACTTCTTCCACTGAGTCCGGCACACCTGGCACACGGCGAAGGCCGCGCCCCGCACTGCGGGACGCGGCCTTCGCCGTGTGTGGAGCGGGAGCGTCAGTACTGGGGGCGGCGGAAGTAGTCCCCGGCCTTGGCGAGGCCGATGACGATGGTGAGGCCGAGGGCGAGGGAGACCAGCGACGGCAGCGAGGCGACCAGGCCGAGTCCGGCCGGGGTGTTCTCGTCGGCGCTGAGCGCGATCAGGTTCCCCAGTACGCCGAAGACGGCGAAGAGGCTCTGCAGCGATCCGAAGATGATTCCGGAGACACGGACGCCGCCCCGTCCCTTGGCCATCTTGGCCGCGGTCAGGATGGGCCACACGGACAGGCCGATGAAGAAGATCCCGAGGACGACGCCCACGGTGCCGGCGATGGCCCCCGCGTCCTCCGTGGCGGAGCCGGAGGAGCTGGCGTCCGAGAGCACCGCGGCGAACACGGCGCCCCCGATGATGACGAACAGGCCGCCGAGCACCTGCAGGGCGCCCACGATCCAGAGGATGACGCGGGCCGCCTTGGCGCCGCCGGGCATCTCCATCTGGGCGCCCGGGTAGCCGCCCGGACCGCCCGGGTACCCGCCGGGACCGCCCGGGTAGCCCTGCGGGGCCTGCTGCGGGTAGGCGTAGCCGCCCTGCGGCGGGATGCCCTGGGGTGCCTGCTGGGGGTAGCCGTAGCCGTAGCCGGGCTGGCCCTGCGGGGCCTGGGGCGGCTGCTGTCCGTACGGATTGTGCGGTTCGCCGAAGCTCATGTTGGGGTGTTCCTCCGTGGAAGTGCGGGGACGCACGGCATGAGCACGGAGGAATCCTGTCTACGGTGCGGTCCCGCCCCCCGGCACTGCCCGCGGCACATCAGTCGTTTCATCGTGGTCCGACGGGCCCCGGCTTGTCCAGTTGGTTGGTGTACGGCCGGTCACTTGTTGTGCAAGTGCAATGAACCCCGGACCCCTGCGAGTGCCTTGACTGGAACCGGGGCCACCTCATCCGGGAGGATGGGGTCATGACCGCCCAGATTCTCGATGGCAAGGCCACCGCCGCAGCGATCAAGTCCGAACTGACCGCCCGTGTGGCGGCCCTGAAGGCCCGGGGCGTCACGCCCGGCCTCGGCACCCTCCTGGTCGGAGACGATCCGGGCAGCCGCTGGTACGTGAACGGCAAGCACAAGGACTGTGCCGAGGTCGGCATCGCCTCCATCCAGCGCGAACTGCCCGGGACGGCCTCCCAGGAGGACATCGAGGAGGTCGTCCGGGAGCTCAACGCCAACCCGGAGTGCACCGGCTACATCGTCCAACTCCCGCTCCCCAAGGGCATCGACACCAACCGGGTCCTGGAGCTGATGGATCCGCTGAAGGACGCCGACGGCCTGCACCCCATGTCGCTCGGCCGGCTGGTGCTGAACGAGCCGGGACCGCTGCCCTGCACCCCGTACGGGATCGTCGAACTGCTGCGCCACCACGGCGTCGCCATCAACGGCGCGCACGTCGTCGTCCTCGGCCGCGGGATCACCGTCGGGCGCTCCATCGGCCTGCTGCTGACCCGCAAGTCCGAGAACGCCACCGTGACGCTCTGCCACACCGGTACGCGCGACCTCTCCGAGCAGCTGCGCCAGGCGGACATCATCGTCGCGGCGGCCGGTGTCCCGCACCTGGTCAAGCCGGAGGACGTGAAGCCGGGTGCGGCCGTGCTCGACGTCGGCGTCAGCCGCGACGGGGAAGGGAAGATCGTCGGCGATGTGCACCCCGGCGTGGCCGAGGTGGCCGCGTGGATCTCGCCGAACCCGGGCGGCGTCGGCCCGATGACCCGCGCCCAGCTGCTCGTCAATGTGGTCGAGGCGGCGGAACGGACCACCAGTGCAGGCTGAATCGGACGCGGAGAACGCGACGGGCGGCGGCGCGGCCCGGGCGAACGGCACCCCCGTCGCTCCGGACGTGCCCGCGAAGCCCGTCGCGCCCGGTCCCGCCAAGGCCGGGCCCGGGGCAGGGGCAGGGGCCGGGGCCGAGGCGCCGGTCAGGTCCCGCCGCTTCCCCTCCATCACCCGGGACACCGCGCGCCCCGAGGGCAGCGGCCGTGCCGTTCCCGGGGCCGTGTCCACGCCGGCCCGTCAGTGGCCGATGCTCAGCGTGCTCACCGCGACCGCGGTCGGGCTGCTGGCCACGGCCTTCGGGCACCCGCGGGCCGGCTGCCTGGCCATCGGCGTGGCCTTGATCGCCGCCTCGGTGATGCGGCGCGTGCTGCCCTCGGTGGGGATGCTCGCGGTGCGCTCCCGCTTCACGGACATGATCACGTACGGGCTGCTCGGCGTGGCGATCACGCTGCTCACGCTGGTGATGGCGGCGCCCAAGCCGTGGCTGGTGATCCCGTTCATGGAGAGTGCGGTCCGCTTCACCGTGCGGTGAGCTGCGTGAGCGACGTGAGTGCGGCCAGGGTGGCCGCGACGGCCGGCTGGGTCTCCGTGCCCGCCCGGACCACGACGTCCAGCGTCCGCCCCGGGCCCGGCAGCTCCCGTACGGCGGTGCCGGGCGGCGGGGCGTCGCACAGCAGTTTCGGCAGGATCGACACGGCCTGCCCGGTGGCGACGAGCCAGAGCCCGGACCGCAGGTCCGCGCACTCGTGCGCGATGCGCGGGGTGAATCCGGCGTTCCGGCAGGCGTGCAGCAGCATCTCGCGGCAGCTGCTCGGGGCCGGGGCCGAGACCCAGGCGCTGTTCCGCAGCGCGACGAGCCCGTCGCGCTCGTAGGCGGGGAGCAGGGCCTGCGGCAGCGCCAGGCACAGCGGGTCGTCGAAGAGCGGCACCGCGGTGGTCCCGGCCGCGGGCGGGGCCCCGAGCAGCGGGTAGGCGTAGGTCACCGCCAGGTCCAGGCGGCGCTGCCGCAGCCGCGGCAGGGCCTCCTCGGGGTCGGCCTGCACGATGCGCGGGCGCAGCCGGGGGTGGCGTACGGCGAGCTCGGCGACGAGCGGGGCGGCCACCGTGGCCAGGGCGCTGGGGGCGCAGCCGATGGCCAGCTCCCCGCTCAGCTCGGCGTCGAGGGCGCGTACGGCCCCCTCGGCCCGCTCCAGGGCCGCGAGCACCGGTTCGCACGCGGCGGCCAGGGCCACGCCGGCGGGCGTCAGGCGCAGCCCGCGCCCGTCCCGCTCGACCAGGGCCGCCCCGGCCTCGGCCTCCAGGGCGCGCAGCTGCTGGGAGACGGCGGAGGGGGTCACTCCGTGCAGATCGGCGACGGCGGTCACCCGGGTGTGCTCCGCCAGGTCCCGCAGGATGACCATGCGCTTCACATCAAGCATGAGTTCATCTTAATGATGGCTGTAGCCGAGGTAGCTGGACTTAACGGTCGGGTGGCGCCGATGCTCGTGCCATGAACGCGAAGACGAAGAAGGTCGTACTGATCGGCGCGCACGGAACCCTCGGCCGCGCGGTCCACGAGGCCCTGCGCGAGCGCGGCCACCACGTCGTCACCGCCTCCCGCACGGGCGCCGACATCCACGTCGACATCACCGACCCGGAGTCCATCCGTGCCATGTACGCCCAGGCGGCGCAGCGGGTGGGGGAGATCGACGCGGTGGCGAGCGCCGCCGGCAGCGTGCCGTGGCGCCCGCTCGGCGAGCTGACCACGGAGGACATCCGGGGCGGCCTCGAAGGCAAGGCGGTCAGTCAGATCGAGCTGGTCCGCCAGGGCGCCCGGCACCTGCCCGCGCACGCCTCGTACACGCTGGTCACCGGGATCCTGGCCCGCGAGCCCCTGCTCACCGGATCGGTGGCCGCCCTGGTCAACGGCGCCGTCGAGGCCTTCGTGCGCGCCGCGGCCGTCGAACTGCCCGGCCGCCAGCGGATCAACGCCGTCAGCCCCACCGTCTTCGAGGAGTCCCTCGACGCGTACGGGGACACCTTCGCGGGATTCGACGCCGTGCCCGTGGCCCGCGCGGCGAACGCCTACGTCAAGTCGATCGAGGGGCACCGGACGGGCCAGATCTTCCTGGTCGAATAGCGGTCCGGTAGCCGGTCGGACCTTCGAACTTCGGGGTCCGTGTGCCGCGCACCACACGGACCCGGGGATTAGCCCGGTCCCGGGTCGGATAGCCTGACCGCGGATGTCTCTTCACGTCAAGATTTACTGGGGAGCGGCGTCCTCCAGCACATGGGGCAGGGACGCCCCACCGCCAGCTGTCTAACGGAGAAGGCCATGACCCGCACTCCCGTGAATGTCACCGTCACCGGCGCCGCCGGCCAGATCGGCTACGCGCTGCTCTTCCGCATCGCTTCCGGTCACCTGCTCGGCGCGGACGTGCCGGTCAAGCTCCGTCTTCTGGAGATCCCCCAGGGCATGAAGGCCGCTGAGGGCACCGCCATGGAGCTCGACGACTGCGCCTTCCCGCTGCTCGCCGGCATCGACATCTTCGACGACCCGAACCAGGGCTTCGACGGTGCGAACGTCGCGCTGCTCGTGGGCGCCCGCCCGCGTACCAAGGGCATGGAGCGCGGCGACCTGCTCGCCGCCAACGGCGGCATCTTCAAGCCGCAGGGCCAGGCCATCAACGCGCACGCCGCGGACGACATCAAGGTCCTGGTCGTGGGCAACCCGGCCAACACCAACGCGCTCATCGCGCAGGCCGCCGCCCCGGACGTACCGGCCGAGCGCTTCACCGCGATGACCCGTCTGGACCACAACCGCGCGATCTCGCAGCTGGCCGCCAAGACCGGCAGCGCCGTCTCCGACATCAAGCGCCTGACCATCTGGGGCAACCACTCGGCGACCCAGTACCCGGACATCTTCCACGCGGAGATCGCCGGCAAGAACGCCGCGGAGGTCGTGGGCGACGAGCTGTGGCTGTCCGACACCTTCATCCCGACCGTCGCCAAGCGCGGCGCCGCGATCATCGAGGCCCGTGGCGCGTCCTCGGCCGCCTCGGCCGCCAACGCCGCCATCGACCACGTCCACACGTGGGTCAACGGCACCGCCGAGGGCGACTGGACCTCGATGGGCATCCCGTCGGACGGCTCCTACGGCGTCCCGGCCGGTCTGATCTCCTCCTTCCCCGTCACCTGCAAGGACGGCAAGTACGAGATCGTCCAGGGCCTGGACATCAACGAGTTCTCCCGCACCCGCATCGACGCCTCCGTCCAGGAGCTGTCGGAGGAGCGCGACGCGGTTCGTGAGCTCGGCCTGATCTGATCCGGTCGCCCGAGACCCGATCCGCTCTTCCGAAAGGCCCCGGCGCAGTGCGCCGGGGCCTTTTGGCGTGATCGCGCCTGTCGCGCGCCCCATGATCGCCCTATCGTTTCCCTCCGCACACCGAAAGGGGGATTCGGTGACAAGCACCGCGGACGACAGAACTCCGGTGCACCCTTCGCTCAGCGAAGCGGGCCGACTGCTGTGCGCCGGAAGCTATCTCGACGCCGCGTACCGCGACCGGGTGATCCAGGAGCTCTATGTCCACGAGGAGCGCTACGTCGCGCCCTCCTACGGCTTCGACGCCGCCCGCGTCCTCGCCCACGCGCTCCAGGCCCGCCGCGCCGAAGTGGCCTGGGCCTCGGCCGTCCTGGCGGTGTGGGGCCTCGGGCTGCTGCTGGCCCAGCCGCTCCTGCTCTTCCTGCTCCTGCCGGCCGCCTTCCTGAGCGGCGCCGGGCGGATCGCGCGACGCAGGGCGGCGACGGGGCGCGGCAGCCGCTTCCTCGAACTCCTGCTGCGCGGCTGTGGCTACGTGCTGCTCATCGGCGTCGGCCTGGGCGTGCTGCAGGGCGCGCTCCAGGGCGAGACCAACGTCGGAGGGACCGACGACTCGCTCGCGGCCTACGAGCACATCCTGCGCCAGATCGAGCGGGAGCCGTTCACCG
The DNA here is from genome assembly GCF_017639205.1 of Streptomyces nojiriensis. Classification (NCBI taxonomy): domain Bacteria; kingdom Bacillati; phylum Actinomycetota; class Actinomycetes; order Kitasatosporales; family Streptomycetaceae; genus Streptomyces; species Streptomyces nojiriensis. The sequence continues at coordinate 5,537,891 of NZ_CP071139.1, forward strand.
TCGTCTTCGGGCTGCCCCAGCTCGGCTACGTGATCGCCGGCGCATACGCCTGGACCGCCCTGATCGTCTTCGCCCTCCTGACCCTGGTCGTCGGCTTCCAGCGGGGCCACTTCGCCCGCGTCATCAGCACCTCGCTCAGCCGGACGCGGTACGCCGACCCGAACGCCGACCCCGCCTCCGGCAGCCGGTTCGCCAGGATCCGCGACCGGATCCTGCGGACCCAGCACAGCCGCCTGGTCGTCTACAACGTCGACGATCCGTTCTGCGGCGCCGGCGCGGCCTACCGCCCCTGGCACCTGTCGGTCGAGCTGCGCCCCCGCACGGACGGGGTCCCGCCCGAACCGCTGGACAACGAGCGGATCGTGGCCCGGATCAGGCCCCGGCTGGAGGCCCTGCGCGTCCCGTCGCCGCACGGCTCACCGGAGGCCGAGCAGGCCGTACTGGACCGGCTGCGGGAACTGGTCGTCGACGAATGCGTGTTCCTGCCGGCCAACGGGCTGCCCGTGGCGCACCGGCCGGACCTCTCGGACCAGGCGTTCGACGCGCACCGGGCCGGAGCCGTGGAGGAGGGCGGGGAGCGCCGCCGGCACTTCCTGCGGGTACGGGTCGGCGGCTGGGACGAGAACCTCGTCATCACCGTCTTCGTGCGCGTCCACACCCAGGGCGGGATGCTGATGCTGGAAGTGGCGCCGCACGTGCTGCTGCCCGTACGGCCCCAGTTCCAGGAGGCCGACGACGTGGCCCGGCGCCACCTGCGGAACAACCCCTTCGCCAAGACGGTGTGGGCGCTGCAGCACGCCCCGCGCTCGCTCTCCAAGGCGCTCACCACCCTCTCGGGCGGCAGCCGCGGCCCGTGGCAGATCGCCACGGAGGGCCACGGCGGCGCGCTCCCGGCCGGCCCGGCCGTGTCCGTGCGCGAGCTGGCGGCGCAGCAGGACGCCTCGCTGTTCCAGCTGATGGACCTGGACCGGTACCTGAAGACCATCCAGGACCGGATCGTCGCCGGCGTGACCCTGGCCCTGCACGAAGCGGGCTGGCACACGGAGGAGTTCGCGCAGCGCGCGGTCACCGTCGCGGAGGGCGGCGTGTACATCCAGTCGGTGAGCCACAGCGCGTTCAGCGTGGGCGGCAGCGGACACCGCAACCAGACGAGCCACCACACAGGCAGGGGAGACCGGCAGTGACGCAAGACGGGGGAGCCGGGGAGGTGCGGATCGGCCGCATCGACGGCAGCACCTTCAGCATCGGCGGCACCAACATCACCAACACCACCGTCCACCACGACGGTTCCGGGGCGGCCGCCCCGGGCGCGGCGGAACTGCTGGAGGCCGTACGGGAGCTGCGCATCGCCCTCGTGCACCTGCCCCGCAGCGCCGACTGTTCGGCGCTCGACGCCGAACTGGTCGAGGCGGCCGGCGAGCTGGAGGAGGCCGGGGAGATCCGGCCCGGCCTGCCCGCCCGGCTCCGGGGCGCGCTCCAGCGCTGGGCCCCGGTGGTGGACTCGGTGAACGCGGCCGCCGCCCTCGGCGGGCTGCTCGCCGCGCTGGGGAGCTGACCGGTGTCCACGGGCGGCGGTGCCCACTGGAATCCGCAGTCGCAGCGCTGGGAGTGGGCGGAGCAGCCGCCGCCCCCGCCGCCGCTCCCGCCCTCGTACCCGCCCCGCCCAGCAGGGGCCGGGCCGGGCGGCCAGGGCGGCCAGGGAGGCCCGGGCCGGGAGCGGGCGTGGAAGGTCCCGCTGCTGGTGGCCCTCGGGGCCGCGGTGGTGGGCGGCTGCGCCGTGGCGGGATGGTTCGTCCTGGGCGACGGGGAGCCGCAGGAGCCGAAGGCACCCGCCGCGGCCCCGTCGGCTTCGGGCACCCCGGTCCCGCCGTCCGGTACGGGTCCGCAGACGGCCCCGACCGCCACCGCCTCCTCCTCCGCGTCGCCCTCGGTCCCGCCGCCGTACACGGTGGTCCGCGACGACGGCGGCTTCTCGGTCGCCGTCCCCACGGGCTGGGAGCGCAGCCGCGACGAGGACGGCAGCGGCTCCTTCTACCGGCGGCCCGGAGACCGCAGCGCGCTGATCCAGATCTTCCGCGTCGCCGAGCCGGACGGTGTCGGAGCGTGCGAGCTCCTGCGGATCTCCTCGCAGGCCCTCGGGAACCGTCCCGGCTACCAGGAGGTCTCCCTCGATCCGGCGCCCGGCGGGTCCTGCGAGCTGGTGTACGAGTACGACAACCAGGAGTCGCACGGACGCCGCCGCGCCATCGAGCGGATCACCGTCGCCCCGGACGGCAGGCGGTGGGCGCTGCTGGCGGCCGGTCCGGCCGCCGACGGCACGACGGTGCGCGCGAACCTGACGGCGGCCGTGGAGTCGTTCAGGCCGCAATGACCGGGACCGGCCCTACTTGTACATGCCCGGGGTGTAGTGGCCCGGCACCATGCGGGTGGTGACGCCGATGCGGTTCCAGACGTTGATCGTCGCGATGACGGCGATCAGCTGGGCGAGCTCGCGCTCCTCGAACTGCTCGGTGGCCTTCTCGTAGACCTCGTCGGGCACGAAGCCGTCCGTCAGGACGGTGACGGCCTCGGTGAACTCGATCGCGGCCAGCTCCTTCTCGGTGTAGAAGTGCCGCGACTCCTCCCAGGCGCCCAGCTGGATGATGCGTTCGACGCTCTCACCGGCGGCGATCGCGTCCTTGGTGTGCATGTCGAGACAGAAGGCGCAGTGGTTGATCTGGGAGGCCCGGATCTTGACGAGCTCGACCAGGGAAGGGTCCAGACCCTTCTTGGAGGCGATCTCCAGGGCGAGGACGGCCTTGTAGACCTCGGGGGCGAGCTTCGCCATGTGCATGCGCGGGGTGTGCTCGGGGGCGTGTGCGTGCGTGGTCGTCATGTGATCCACCCTAGGAGGCAGGCGGCCCACCGATATGGTCCATATCCATGACGGATTCATGGGCCACTTTCGGTGCCGACCTGCACCTGGACCTCACCGCCGGACGCGGCCTGCGGGCCGGGCTCACCGAGGCCCTGCGCGAGGCCGCGCGCAGTGGGCGGCTGGCGGCCGGGACCCGGCTGCCGTCCTCCCGCACCCTCGCCGCCGACCTGGGCATCGCCCGGAACACGGTCGCCGAGGCGTACGCCGAGCTCGTCGCCGAGGGCTGGCTGACGGCCCGCCAGGGCTCCGGTACCCGCGTCGCCGAACGGGCCCGACCGCGCCGGCCCGCGGCCGCCGCCCCCGTACGGCGCCCCGCGCGCGAGGGGCCCGCGTACAGCCTGATCCCCGGCTCCCCGGACCTGGGCGGCTTCCCGCGCGCGGCCTGGCTGTCGGCGGCCCGGCGGGCGCTGACCGACGCGCCGAACGAGGCCTTCGGGTACGCGGCCGACCCGCGCGGCCGCGTCGAGCTGCGGCAGGCGCTGGCCGGATACCTGGCGCGGGCGCGCGGGGTGTACGCCGACCCCGAACGGATCGTGCTGTGCGCGGGCTTCCTGCACGGGCTGGCGCTGCTGGCGGGCGTACTGCGGGCGCGGCGGGTGCGGGAGGTGGCGGTGGAGGGCTACGGCCTGGACTTCCACCGGAACCTGCTGGTGCGGGCGGGGCTGCGGACGCGCCCGCTGGGCGTGGACGGGGCGGGGGCCCGGACGGGGGAGCTGACCGCGTCGGCGGGCGCGGTGCTGCTGACCCCGGCGCACCAGTTCCCGACGGGCGTCGCCCTGACCCCGGCCCGGCGGGCGGCGGCGGTCGACTGGGCCCGGACCACGGGCGGGCTGATCCTGGAGGACGACTACGACGGGGAGTTCCGCTACGACCGCCAGCCGGTCGGCGCGCTGCAGGGACTGGACCCGGACCGGGTGGTGTACCTCGGGACGGCCAGCAAGTCACTGGCGCCGGGGCTGCGGATGGGCTGGATGGTGGTCCCGCCGGGGCTGCTGGAGGAGGTGCTCGAGGCCAAGCGGCCCACGGACTGGGCGTGCGGCGCGCTGGATCAGCTGACGCTGGCGGAGTTCATCACCTCCGGGGCGTACGACCGGCACGTGCGCGGGATGCGGCTGCGGTACCGGCGGCGCCGGGACGAGCTGGTGGCGGCGGTGGGGGACCGGGTGGGCGTGTCGGGGATCGCGGCGGGGCTGCACGCGGTGCTGGACCTCCCGGAGGGACTGGAGCGGTCGGTCCTGCAGTCGGCGGCCTGGCAGGACCTTGCCCTGCACGGGCTGGGGCGGTTCCGGCATCCGGAGTCCGGACTGCCGTGGCGCGACGCGCTGGTCGTCGGCTACGGGACTCCGTCGGACAGCGCGTGGGGGCCGACGCTGGCGGCCCTGTCGGCGGCGCTCCCGTGACCTGCGGCGCCGCCCCCGGACCCCCGCGCCCCAATTTTTTCAGCTACCGCTGGGAGGTGCCCCCTTGCGAGGCTGAAAGACCCGGGGCTCCGCCCCGAACCCCGCGCCTCAAACGCCGGCGGGGCTGGATTTGTCCGGGGCCGGGGGTTCGCCGAAGCGGGCCAGGGCCAGGGAGCCGGCCACCGCCACCGCGAAGCCCGTCACCGCCAGCCAGGTCAGGCCCTCGCGGGTGCTGTCGCCGAGCCAGACCACGCCCACCACCGCCGGGCCGATCGTCTCGCCGAGCACCATGCCCGCCGTCGCCACCGTCACCGAGCCGCGCGCCAGGGCCGAGGTGAGGAGCAGGAAGGCCGCGCCGCCGCCCAGCAGGAGGGCGTACAGGGCCGGGTTGCGCAGGTCCCAGGGGGAGTCGAGGAGTCGTACCGAGACCTCCACCACCCCGAAGCCCGTCCCCGCCGCGAGGCCCAGGACCAGCGCCCGCGGCCCGTCCGGGAGCCGGCCCGCGACCAGGCCGACCAGCAGCACCAGCCCGGCCACCGCCAGCATGCCCAGTTCCAGCGCCGTCGACCCGGTCCCCGTGCCCTCCTCCCCGGCGGACAGTCCGAGCATCAGCAGACCCGCGCACACCACCGCCACCGCGCCCCACTCGGTCCGGGACAGCCGCACCCGCAGCAGCCGCGCCGCGACCACCGCCGTCACCGCCAGGCTGGCCGCCAGCGCGGCCCCCACCGCGTAGATCGGGACGTGCCGCAGGGCGATGATCTGGAGCACGAAGCCGGCTCCGTCGAGGCCCAGACCCGCCAGGTACCGCCACTGCCGCACGGCCCGCAGGAACAGCGCCGTGTCCACTCCGGACCCGGTACCCGGCTCCGCCGCCCGCGCCGCGACCGCCTGCAGGACCGAGGCCGTACCGAAGCAGACCGCCGCACCGAGCGCGCAAATCATCCCAATCAGCACGAACTGACTCTAGGTCACGGATCTCACAGCGGCCGGATTCCATCGGCCGGTTACCCCGCTCTACTCTGTCGGCAGCACGCGAGGCCCCAGGGGGAGCAGCAGACATGGACAGCAGCAGCACCAATCAGCGCCGCATGCGCTCCGGCGCCGTCGCCCTCGGCGGCATGGGCCTGCTCGCGGCCACCCTCGTGGCCTGCGGCAGCAGCGACGAACCGGACAAGCGCTGCGCGTCCCGCTCCACGCTGCAGCACCTGAACAACAAGGAGTGCAAGAGCGGCGGCACCGGCTCGTACTACTACGGCGGCTACGTCAGCTCCGGCAAGGTCGCCGGCGGCAGCTTCGAGAAGTCCGCCGTCACCCGGGGCGGCATCGGCGGCCACTCCAGCTCCGGCTCCAGCGGCGGCTGACCGGCACCATGGAGCGGCACACCATCGAACCCCGTCCCGACTGGCAGAAGACCGTCGAGGAGCAGGGTCTGATCTATCCCCTGACCCGCTTCCCCGACGACTCCCTGCGCCCCTACTGGGACGAGAGCGCGTACTACTCCTTCTCGCTCCCCGAGGTCGAGGCCCTGGAGAACGTCGTCGAGGAGCTGCACGCCATGTGCCTGGCCGCGGCCGCGCACATCGTCGAGCACGACCGCTTCGCCGACCTCGGCATCACCGATCCGGAACTGGCCGCGCTGATCGCCGAGTCCTGGCGGCGCCGCGCCGAACAGCCCTCCCTCTACGGCCGATTCGACCTGCGCTACGACGGCACCGGCAGCCCGGCCAAGATGCTGGAGTACAACGCCGACACCCCCACCTCCCTCGTGGAGGCGGCCAGCCCCCAGTGGTTCTGGATGGAGGAGCGCTTCCCCGGTGCCGACCAGTGGAACTCGCTCCACGAGCGCCTCGTCGACGCCTGGCGGCGCCAGGCCGAGCTGCTCCCGCCCGGCCCGCTGCACTTCGCGCACTCCGAGACCGACGAGCTCGGCGAGGACCTGATGACGGTCGCCTACCTCCAGGAGACCGCCGAGCAGGCCGGCCTGGAGACCCAGGCCCTGTCCGTCGAGCAGATCGGCTGGGACAGCCTGTCCGGCCGGTTCGTGGACGAGAAGCTCCGCTTCATCCGCTCCTGCTTCAAGCTCTACCCGTGGGAGTGGCTGGCCACGGACGAGTTCGGCCCGCAGGTCCTCGGCACGTACGACCACGGCGGCGGCTCCGGCTCCACCTGCTGGATCGAGCCGCTGTGGAAGATGCTGCTGTCCAACAAGGCGCTGCTCGCGATCCTGTGGGAGCTCTTCCCGGAGCACCCCAACCTGCTGCCCGCCTACCTCGACGGCCCGCGCGAGCTCGCCGGTCCCGGGTCCGCCGGCTACGTGGCCAAGCCCCTCCTCGGCCGTGAGGGCGCGGGGGTCACCCTGCACGAGGCGGGCGAGGGCGGCGAGCCGTTCGTACCGGAGGAGGGGGAGCGGTACTGCTTCCAGGGCCTGGCCCCGCTGCCCGACTTCGACGGCAACCGGGTGGTGCTCGGCGCATGGGTCGTCGAGGACGAGGCGGCGGGACTCGGCATCCGCGAATCGGCGGGGCCGGTCACGGACGAGTACGCCCGCTTCCTGCCCCACGTCATCCTCTGACCGGACCGGGCGGGCCCTGGGCCGTCTCTTCCGGATCTCGCCGGGCCCGCGACGCCCGGCACCGCACCCGGCCGCGTTGTCGGGGCACGCGAGTACGTCCAGTACACGGGCGCCCCTCCGCCTTGCCATGTACGGCACCGGACGCCGCGGGCTCGGCCGACAAGATCCGAAAGAGACGACCTAGGCGCCGAGCACCGACCGGAGCTGGTCCAGGCCCCAGTCCAGGTCCTCCTTGCTGATCACCAGCGGTGGGGCGATCCGGATCGTCGACCCGTGGGTGTCCTTCACCAGCACGCCGAGCTCCATCAGCTTCTCGGAGATCTCCCGGCCGGTGCCCCGCGACGGGTCGATGTCGACGCCCGCCCACAGCCCGCGGCCGCGGACGGCGGTCACCGCGCCCCCGCCGACCAGCAGGTTCAGCTCCCGGTGCAGGTGCTCGCCCAGCTCGGTGGCGCGGCCCTGGAACTCGCCGGTCCGGAGCATCGCGATCACCTCCAGCGCGACCGCGCACGCGAGCGGGTTCCCGCCGAAGGTGGACCCGTGCTGCCCGGGCCGGAACACCCCGAGCACGTCCCGGTCGGCGACCACGGCCGACACCGGCACCACGCCGCCGCCGAGTGCCTTGCCGAGGATGTAGACGTCCGGGACGACCCCCTCGTGCTCGCACGCGAAGGTCCGGCCGGTCCGCCCCAGCCCCGACTGGATCTCGTCCGCCATGAACAGGACGTTCCGCTCGCGGGTCAGTTCCCGTACGCCGCTCAGGTACCCGGCGGGCGGCACCAGCACCCCCGCCTCGCCCTGGATCGGCTCCAGCAGCACCGCCACCGTGTTCTCGGTGACGGCGTGGGCCAGCGCGGTGAGGTCCCCGTACGGAACGATCTCGAAGCCCGGCGTGTACGGGCCGAAGTGGTCGCGGGCGTCGTGGTCCGTGGAGAAGGAGACGACGGTCGTGGTGCGCCCGTGGAAGTTGTCGGCGGCGACCACGATCTTGGCGTGCCCGTCCGGGACGCCCTTGACCTCGTAGCCCCACTTGCGGGCGGTCTTCACCGCCGTCTCCACGGCCTCCGCCCCCGTGTTCATGGGGAGCACCATCTCCTTGCCGCACAGCGCGGCGAGCTCGGTACAGAAATCGGCGAAGCGGTCGTGGTGGAAGGCGCGCGAGGTGAGCGTGACCCGTTCCAGCTGGGCGTGGGCGGCGTCGATCAGACGGCGGTTGCCGTGCCCGAAGTTGAGGGCCGAGTACCCGGCGAGCATGTCGAGGTATCTGCGGCCCTCGACATCGGTCATCCACGCGCCTTCCGCGGACGCGACGACCAGGGGCAGCGGATGGTAGGTGTGCGCGCTGTGCGCGTCTTCGGAGCGGATGGCATCAGCAGTTGTCGACACGGGGTCTCCGATCGTCCGTCCGGCGCGGTGAAGCGCCGGTGCAGCGGTGACGAGGGTGGCGTCACCTTCTTATCGTCGCTCGTATCGCGGACGCAGAAACCTCTCTCCCGGCGCGCCCGCTAAGGTGTCCGGTACGCACGGCGACTGGCGTACGGAGAACCAACTCCGGGGGAGTCGTGCGCGCTCGACCGCATACAGGGCCGCTCGCCTGGGCCTCGCGGGGTACCGATCACATCGACCCCGGAGGAGCCCGCCATGTCCGCGAGCCGCCATCCCGCCCTTCTCTCCACCGACCCCGAGCTGGCGTCCTTCGTCGCGGCGGAGGAAGTGCTGCAGGCGCAGACCCTGCGCCTGATCCCCAGTGAGAACTACGTGTCCGCGGCCGTCCTCGAAGCCTCCGGCACCGTGCTGCAGAACAAGTACAGCGAGGGCTACCCCGGCCGCCGCTACTACGAGGGCCAGCAGAACATCGACCGCGTCGAGGCGCTGGCGATCGAGCGGGCCAAGGGCCTGTTCGGGGTCGACCACGCCAACGTGCAGCCGTACTCCGGCTCGCCCGCCAACCTCGCCGTGTACCTGGCCTTCGCGAAGCCGGGCGACACCGTGATGGGCATGGCCCTGCCGATGGGCGGGCACCTGACGCACGGCTGGGGCGTCTCGGCGACCGGCTCCTGGTTCCGGGGCGTGCAGTACGGCGTCCGGGCCGACACCGGGCTGATCGACTACGACGCGGTGCGCGAGCTGGCCCTCGCCGAACGGCCCAAGCTGATCTTCTGCGGCGGTACCGCCCTGCCGAGGACCATCGACTTCGCCGCCTTCGCGGAGATCGCGCGGGAGGCGGGCTCGATCCTGGTCGCCGACGTCGCCCACATCGCGGGCCTGATCGCCGGCGGCGCGCACCCGTCCCCGGCGGACCACGTCGACGTCATCTCCACCACCACGCACAAGACCCTGCGCGGACCGCGGGGCGCGATGCTGATGTGCCGGGAGGAGCACGCGAAGGCCATCGACAAGGCGGTCTTCCCGGGCCTGCAGGGCGGCCCGCACAACCAGACGACGGCCGGTATCGCGGTGGCGCTGCACGAGGCCGCGCAGCCGTCGTTCGTCTCGTACGCCCACGCGGTCGTCGCCAACGCCAAGGCGCTGGCCGCGGCGCTGCTGCAGAAGGGCTTCGACCTGGTCTCGGGCGGTACGGACAACCACCTGATCCTGATCGACCTGACCGGCAAGGACGTACCGGGCAAGATCGCGGCCAAGGCCCTGGACCGGGCGGGCATCGTCGTGAACTACAACACGGTGCCGTTCGACCCGCGCAAGCCGTTCGATCCCTCGGGCATCCGCATCGGCACGCCGTCGCTGACGTCCCGCGGGCTGTCCACGGAGCACATGCCGCTGGTGGCCGAATGGATCTCGCGCGCGGTCGACGCCGCCGCGAAGGGGGACGAGCAGGCGCTGGCCGTGATCCGCGCCGAGGTGACGGACCTCATGGCCGCCTTCCCGGCCCCGGGCCTGCCGCTGTCGTAGCCAGCGGCACCGCTGCCGGGGCTCCGCCCCAGACCCCGCGCCTCAAACGCCGGCGGGGCTGGATCTTCCAGCCCGCCCGGCGTTTGAGGGCGTCGCGGCCGGAGCCGCCGCCGCACCATTGAGCACCGCGCAGCGGTGTCGGGTCCGGCCCGGAAATCGGTCGCTCGGCCGGGGCCGGATCCGGCCGCACCGCTACCGCCGGGTACCCCCGCACCGCACCGGCACCAGCGCTGCGACCCGGAATGATCCGGCCAGCGGCGGGCACGGGCCCGCCCCCGCACCTGAGAGAATGAAGCCATGGCTTCTGATCGTCCTCGCGCGCTCTCCGGCATCCAGCCCACCTCCGGTTCGTTCCACCTCGGGAACTACCTCGGAGCCATCCGCCAGTACGTCGCCCTGCAGGAGACGCACGACGCCTTCTACATGGTGGTCGACCTGCACGCGATCACCATGCCGCAGGATCCGAAGGATCTGCGCGCGAACACCCGCCTCTCCGCCGCCCAGCTGCTGGCCGCCGGCCTGGACCCCGAGCGCTGCACGCTCTTCATCCAGAGCCACGTGCCCGAGCACGCGCAGCTCGGCTGGGTCATGAACTGCATCACCGGCTTCGGCGAGGCCAGCCGGATGACCCAGTTCAAGGACAAGTCGGCCAAGGGCGGCGTCAACAGCGCCAGCGTCGGCCTGTTCACGTACCCGATCCTGCAGGTCGCCGACATCCTGCTGTACCAGGCGAACGCGGTCCCCGTCGGCGAGGACCAGCGCCAGCACATCGAGCTGACCCGCGACCTGGCCGAGCGCTTCAACAGCCGGTTCGGCCGGACGTTCACCCTCCCCGCCGCGCACATCGTCAAGGAGGTCGCGAAGATCTACGACCTCCAGGACCCGGCGATCAAGATGTCGAAGTCCGCGTCGTCCCCCAAGGGCCTGATCAACCTCCTCGACGAGCCCAAGGTTACCGAGAAGAAGATCAAGAGCGCGGTCACCGACACCGAGGCCGAGATCCGCTTCGACTCCGAGAAGAAGCCCGGCGTCAGCAACCTGCTCACGATCTACTCCACCCTCACGGGCGAGACGATCGCCGAGCTGGAGGCCAGGTACGAGGGCAAGGGCTACGGCGCACTCAAGACCGACCTGGCCGGCGTGATGGTCGATTTCGTCACACCGTTCAAGAAGCGGACCCAGGAATACCTGGACGACCCGGAGACGCTGGACTCCATCCTGGCCAAGGGCGCGGAGAAGGCCCGCGCGGTCGCCGCCGAGACGCTCGCACAGGCCTACGACCGCCTCGGTCTGCTGCCCGCCAAGCACTGACGAACGCAACTACGGACAGAGAGACCTGGCACGAATGGGGGTGCTGCCGCCACACTGGGGCGGCAGCAGTCCACAGCGACAAGCGGAGGAGAGATACGTGGGGACCGTAACGCTCGGCGTTTCGATCGCGGTCCCGGAGCCGTACGGCAGCCAGCTCCAAGAGCTGCGCGCCGGCTTCGGGGACGCTGCCGCGCACGGCATCCCCACGCACGTCACCCTCGTCCCGCCCACCGAGGTGGAGGCGGACCGGCTCCCCGCGATCAGGGCCCACCTCGTCGAGGTCGCGGCCGCCTTCCGGGCCTTCCGGATGCGGCTGGCCGGCACGGGAACCTTCCGCCCCCTCTCGCCGGTCGTCTTCGTCAAGATCGCCGAAGGGGTGGCGGGCTGCACCCGCCTCCAGAGCGAGGTCCGCGACCCCCAGGGGCCGCTGGACCGGGAGCTGGCGTTCCCGTACCACCCGCACGTCACGGTCGCCCACGGGATCTCCGAGGAGGCGATGGAAGTGGCCTTCACGACCCTCGCCGAGTACGCCGCCGAGTGGGTCTGCGAGGGCTTCGCGCTCTACGAGCAGGGCTCGGACGGGGTCTGGCGCAAGCTGCGCGAGTACCCGTTCGGGACCGGGCTGAACGGTGTCCCGGCGCAGGCCGGCTCACCCGCCGACCAGGCCGCCGGGACGGCCGGGGCCGCCGGGGCGACCGTACCGCCGTCCTGACGGAGCGGGCGCGGCGCCAGGGGCGGGCGCAGGGTCAGGGGGAGCCGGGCGATGCGCCGGGCACGGAATCTCAGCCTTCGCAGGACCAGGGTGTGGAACGGGCGACCCGTAGGGCGCGTTTCGGGAAAAGTCACAATCGACGACCGTAGCCGCCAGAAGCGACAATCCCGGCTATTTCCGGCGGCTGAATTACGGTGACCCCATGGACTGGCTGACGAAACTCCCGGTGATCGGGCCGATGGCGTCCCGTCTGATGCGCACGCACGCGTGGCGTTCGTACCAGCGCCTCGACCGCGTGCACTGGACCCGCCTCGCCGCCGCGATCACCTTCATCAGCTTCCTCGCCCTCTTCCCGCTGATCACCGTGGCCGCCGCGATCGGCGCGGCGCTGCTCACCCCGCAGCAGCTGGACCGGCTGGAGAAGAACCTCGCCGAACAGGTCCCCGGCATCTCCGACCAGCTCAACATCGAGGGGCTCGTCGCCAACGCCGGCACGGTCGGTCTCGTCGCCGGCGCCCTCCTGCTCGTGACCGGTGTCAGCTGGGTGGGCTCGATGCGGGACTGCCTGCGCGCGGTGTGGGAGAAGGACGACGAGGACGACGGGAACCCGATCGCCCGCAAGGGCAAGGACACGCTCGTCCTGCTCGGCCTCGGCGGCGTGGTCCTGGCCTCCGCCGCCGCCTCCATCCTCGGATCCAGCGCGGTCGGGAAGACCGCCGAATGGCTGGACATCCCGCGCGAGGGCGCGGGCGGCGCGCTGCTGCGCTCCTGCGCCTTCCTCGTCGGCGTCGTGGCCGCCTTCCTGCTGCTGCTCTACGTACTGACCCTGCTCCCGGGCGTCGAACCGCCGCGCGGCCGCCTGATCCAGGCGGCCCTCATCGGCGCGGCAGGCTTCGAACTGCTGAAACTGCTGCTCAGCGGCTATATGCGGGAGGTCGCCGCGAAGAGCATGTACGGGGCCTTCGGCGTGCCGATCGCCCTGCTGCTCTGGATCAACTTCACGGCGAAACTGCTGCTCTTCGTCTCGTCCTGGACGGCCACGCGCGACGACGCGGACGGCGACGGTACGGAGGACCCGCCGGCCGCCGAGGCGGCGCGGCCGGCCTAGTCCGTCTCCGGGCGACGCGCGCCGGTGGCGCACCGGTGTGGGGCCCGGTGCGCCACCGGGGTACTGCCGGCGGGCGCTCTACCAGGTGCCGTTGCCGCAGCCGTACACCCACCGGTGCGAGGCGGCGTTGTCGTGGACCGCCTTCCACTGACCGCTGGTGTCACCGTTGCGGGTCCAGTTGAACGACTGTGCGTTGCCCCGCAGGTTCCATTCGGTGCCGTAGCCGATACAGGCGTAGGCGCCGGTGTTGTTCTCGTTGTAGTAGATGTTGACGTGGTCGCGGCCGCCGGCGCTGCCGCTGTTGCGGACCCAGTCGACCTTGTTCTTGACCTGGTAGGGCCAGTCGCTGGAGTTGCCGGCGTTCTGGTAGAGGTAGTTGTAATCGTCCGAGTAGGCACAGAAGTTCGTGTATCCGCAGCCGCCGTCGGCCTGCGCCGCGGTCGGAACGGCCACCACCGCCGCACCGGCGATCGCGAGCCCCGCGAGGAGCGTCCTGAGCTTGTTCATCTGGGGTCCCTCCCAAAGAGTGCCGTACATGGTTCACCGCCGGTCGGCGGTACGCGATGTCAGCTCCCGGCGTGCCGGGCGACCACATCGCGAGCTGTGGGCAGGGCCGCCACCTGCAACCGCCGCATGGCGTCGAAGGCGGCCCCGTGCTCGGCGCGGATCAGGTCCGAATAGCGCCGGTGCAGGTCCTGCGCGGTGTCGGCGAGGCCGGTCGAGCGGGCGCACTCGGCCTGGGCGGTGGCCATCGGTACGTCCTCGGCCTCGGCGGCCGGACCGGTCCGTGCCAGTTGTTCGTCGCGCTGCCTGGCCGGGTGCACGGCCGGGAAGCCGCGCGCGCCGACGCACTCGCTCCACCCGGCCAGCGCCGTCCGGAAGGCGGGGTCCTGGTCGACCCGGCCCGTGCGCACCGCGCCGAGCTGCTTGACGGTCTCGCTGGAGCCGTACCAGAGGCGCACGTCCCCGTAGAGCTGCCGCCACGACGTGGCGATGCAGCCCCGGTCGCTGTGGCTCAGCGTGCCGCCGCCCGGGTTCTCGACCGCCAGCCCCTTCGCGTCGGGTCCCATGAGGGCCGCCCCCAGGGCCTCCAGCCGCTCCGCGGAGAGCCCGCTCTGGTACCGGCCGCGCGGGCCCGACGCCGCCTCCTCGTCCAGCTGCCGCTCGATCCGGCGCCCGAACCCGTGGCGGCGGGCCCAGTCCACGTCGTCCACGCCGTACGGGAAGTCCCGCCAGTCCGGGTGCGGGACGCGCGGGACCGGCCAGTACGAGAACCCCTGCGCCCGCATGCAGTCCTGTACGAGCAGCTCTCCCGCGGTGTGGAGCACGTCCAGCTCGGCGGTCTCCAGGGCGCGCGCCGGGGTCCGCTGTCCGGCGCCGTCGGCCGGCAGGGCGGTCCAGGCCGCCGCGGCGAGCAGCGTGCCGCAGGCCACCACGACGACGGCCGACCATCTCCTCCGCATGGGAGGACCCCCTTCCCGACGGCGTCATACCGTCGGGACCGAGCAAACCCTGGCGAAGTCCTGTGGTGTACCTGTGAGTTGATAGGTGGCGCGGGCCCGGGAACCGGGCTAGGCCGTCTCTTCCGGATCTTGCCGGGCCCGCGACGCCCGGCACCGCACCTGGCCGCGTTGTCGGGGCGCCCGAGTACGTCCAGTACACGGCGCGCTCCTCCGCCTTGCCATGCACGGCACCGGACGCCGCGGGCTCGGCCGACAAGATCCGAAAGAGACGGCCTAGTGCCGCTGCGGCCGTCTCAGATCAGCTCTTCGCCCCGGCCGCGGCGTCCCCGGGGCCAGCGGCGGTTGACCGCGAAGGCGCCGCCCGCCAGGACGGCCAGTACACCGCCCGCGACGGCCAGCGCGGTGCCCGCGCCGCCGCCCGAGTCCTTGCCGGCCGCCGACGGGTCCTTCTCGTGCGACTGCGCCGGGGAGCCGTGCGAGGAGGTGTCCGCACTCTTCGGCGGCACCAGCTCACCCACCGGCTTGACCTTCCCGGCGGCCGCGAAACCCCAGTCGAAGAGCGCGGCGGTCTCCTCGTAGACCGAGTTCGCCCCGCCCGTTCCCGGATTCATCACCGTGACCAGCAGCTTCCTCGAACCCTGCTGCGCGGCGCCGGTGAAGGTGGAGCCGGCCATGGTGGTGTTGCCGTTCTTCACCCCGGCGATGCCCTTGTAGGGGGTGATGCCGCCGGCTCCCGTCATCAGCCGGTTGGTGTTCTGGATCTCGAAGTAGTCCCGCGGCTTCCCGGGCTCCTGCAGTCCGGGGAACTTCGCGCTCACCGTGCCGCAGTACTCCCTGAAGTCCTGCTTCTGCAGTCCGGAGCGGGCGACGAGCGTCAGGTCGTACGCGCTCGACACCTGCTCCGGGGCGTCGTACCCGTCGGGCGACACGACATGGGTGTCCAGGGCCTGCAGCTCCTCGGCGTGGGCCTGCATGTCCTTGACGGTCTTCTCGACGCCGCCGTTCATGGCCGAAAGTACATGCACGGCGTCGTTCCCCGACCGCAGGAACACCCCGAGCCACAGGTCGTGGACGGAGTACTCGAGGTCCTCCTTGACGCCGACCAGGCTGCTGCCCGGGCCCACGCCCTCCATGTCCTTGTCGGTGACCTTGTGGACCTGGTCCTTGGGCAGGCCCGGCAGCACGGTGTCCGCGAAGAGCATCTTCATGGTCGAGGCGGGGGGCAGCCGCCAGTGCGCGTTGTGCGCGGCCAGGACCTCGCCGGACTCGGCGTCCGCCACGATCCACGACCGCCCGGTGAGGTTCGCCGGCAGCGCGGGCGCGCCCGGCAGCAGGTTCACCTGGGTCCCCGGCTGGCCGAGCAGGGATCCGCCGACCGTGGACATCGAGACGGGCGGAGCGGGGGCCGGCGGGGTCGGCGCGGCGTACGCGGGGACCACCAGCGCGGCGGGCACCAGCAACGCGGCGGAAAGGACCGTCAGCGCGGTCGTCTTGGCAGACACGCAGGTGAAAGTACATCCCGATGAGCTGGGGGAGGCAGCGGACCGGCCAATTCCAGGCAACCGACCCCGGGACAGCCCACCCCCGCGCGTCCGTCCTGGGGACGAAACCGATACTGAAGGCATGAGACTCAGTCGTACCGCCTCCTGGTTCCTGCTCGCCTTCGGCGTGTGGAGCTGGTTCATCTGGGTGTCTTTCGTCCGGAACCTGTGGAAGAACGGCAGTGGTCTTGCCTTCGATGCGGCCGGCGATCCCACTTCCTACTTCTGGGTGCACCTGACGCTCGCGGTGACGTCCTTTCTCCTGGGGACGGCGGTCGGTCTGATCGGGTTGCGCAGCGTCCTCGCCCTGCGGCGTTCGTCACGTGCGGAGGGTGCGGAAGGCGCCGAGCGCCCGGACCGTACGGACCGCCCCGACCGGGGCACCTCGGCATGACGGTCCTGGTCTTCGCACTCGTCGCCCTGGCGGTCTGCGCCCTGCTGGTCCTGGTCCACCGCTGGCTCTGGACCCGCCTGGTCCGCGACACCACCGCGCCCGGCGGCCGGACCCGGCGCATCGGCACGGCCTTGGCCATCGCCCTGCCCCTCCTCTCTGTGGCCGCGCTCACCACGGGCCGGGCGGGCGCCCCCTTCTGGCTCCAGCAGACGGTGGCCTGGCCCGGGTACCTCTGGCTCGCGGTACTCCTGTACCTGACCCTGACGATGCTGGTAGCGGAGCCGATCCGCGCGCTGTCGCTGCGCCGTCTGGCCCACCGTGATTCCGCCGGAGCGGTGGCCGACCGGCCCGAGCCCGTGGAGGTGCCCGCCGCGGCGGCACCCGCGGCCGCCCCGGCCACCGCCGAGCGGCCCGCCGCCGGCGCCGGGCTGAGCCGTCGCCGGTTCGTCGCCCGCACGGTCGGCGGGACGGCCGCCGCCGTGGCCCTCGGCACGGTCGGGGCCGGGACCTACGGGGTCCTGCGCGGGCCGAGCGTGAAGCGGGTGCGGGTCCCCCTCGCCAAACTGCCCCGCGCGGCACACGGCTTCCGGATCGCCGTCGTCAGCGACGTCCACCTCGGCCCGGTGCTGGGCCGCGCCCACACGCAGCGCATCGTCGACACCGTCAACCGCACGCAGCCCGACCTGATCGCCATCGTCGGCGACCTCGTCGACGGCAGCGTCCCGGACCTCGGGCCCGCCGCGGAGCCGCTGCGCCGGCTCGCCGCCCGCCACGGCTCGTACTTCGTCACCGGGAACCACGAGTACTTCTCGGGCGCCCGGCAGTGGATCGACCACGTCCGCGAGCTGGGGCTGAACCCGCTGGAGAACGCCCGCCGCGAGCTGCCGTACTTCGACCTCGCCGGGGTCAACGACATCCAGGGGGAGCGGGAAGGGAGCGGGCCCGACTTCCGGGCGGCGCTCGGCGACCGGGACCGGACGCGGGCCGCCGTGCTCCTCGCGCACCAGCCCGTCGTCATCCACGACGCCGTCCGCCACGGCGTCGACCTCCAGCTCTCCGGCCACACCCACGGCGGCCAGCTCTGGCCCGGCAACTACCTCGCGGAGCTCGCCAACCCCACCGTCGCCGGTCTGGAGCGCTACGGCGACACCCAGCTCTACGTGTCCCGCGGGGCCGGGGCCTGGGGGCCGCCGGTCCGAGTCGGAGCGCCGTCCGACATCACGGTCGTCGAACTCGCCTCATTCCAGGCCTGATCGGCGCCAAGCGCCCGCAGCCGCCGCCCCAACTGGCCTTCCGGAGGCCGAAATTCCGTGATGGGATGACCGTTAATCGGACAGCACGTCGCTGTCATCGGGTCATGGGGTGGGGTTCAGGGGATGCGGTCTGTCCGCTCGAAGATAATCGCGGCCGGGCTGGTCCTCGGCGTGGCCGGCGTGGGTGCCTGGCAGCTGCTGCCCGAGGACGGCGGCGGCCGCGGTGCCGTCCGCGTCGGAACGAGTGACGTCGTCTCCTCCCTCGACCCCGCCGGGGCGTACGACGCCGGTTCCTGGGCCCTGTTCAGCAACATCTACCAGTCGCTGCTGACCATCAAGCCCGGCTCCGACACCCCCGTGCCGGACGCCGCCGCCTCCTGCGGTTTCGTGGGCCAGAAGCTCACCACCTACGCGTGCGAGCTCCGCCCCGACGTGAAGTTCGCGGGCGGCCGCACCATCACCGCCGAGGACGTCAAGCACTCCTTCGACCGCATCAAGGCGATCAACTCCGACCAGGGTCCGGCTCCGCTCTTCAACACCCTGGAGTCGGTCAAGGCCGAGGGGCGCACGGTCACCTTCAACCTCTCCGCCGGCGACTCCACCTTCCCCTTCAAGATCGCGACGGGCGCCGCCTCGATCGTCGACAAGGACAAGTACCCGGCCAAGTCCCTGCGCGAGGACGGCAAGGCGGACGGCTCCGGCCCGTACACCCTGGGCGGCTACAAGGCCGGTACGAGCGTCGAGCTCAAGCCCAACGGCTCGTACAAGGGCCAGGGCAAGCCGGCCCACACGCCGGTCACCGTCAAGTACTTCAAGGACTCCGAGCAGCTCGACCAGGCCTGGAAGGCCCACCAGGTCGACGTCGCCCACCGGGACATGCCGCCCGCCGTGCTCGCCGGTCTCAACCCGGGCATGAAGGACACCCGCTACCAGGCCTCCGGCGGCAGCGAGACCCGCTCCATCGTCTTCAACGTCCGCCCCGGCTCCACCGCGGCCCCGCTCGCCGTCCGCCAGGCCGTCGCCGCCGTCCTCGACCGCGCCAAGGTGGCCACCGAGGTCCACCTGGGGACCGTCACCCCGCTGTACTCCCTGGTCCCGGCGGGCATCGCCGGCCACAGCACGCCGTTCTTCGACGCCTACCCGGCCCCGAACGCGGCGACGGCCAAGAAGCTCCTCAAGGACGCCGGGATCACCGGTCCCGTCCACCTCAACCTGGGCGTGAACGTGCGCGGCGCGAACATGCCCGAGGCCGAGGAGCTCAAGCGCCAGCTGGAGTCCACCACCCTCTTCCAGGTGACGATCAAGCCGGTCGACGTGTGGAGCGACTTCCAGAAGGCGTACGCGGCGGGCGAGTTCGACGCCTACACCATCGGCTGGATCGCGGACTTCCCGGACGCGGACAACTTCCTCGCCCCGCTCGTCGGCGCCGACTCGTCCATGAACAACGGCTTCTCCGACAAGCACGTCGACGAGCTGATCACCCGTACCCAGTCCCACGCGGAGCGGAGCGAGGCGGCCGCCGAGTTCCGCGACCTCCAGAAGCTGGTCGCCCAGCAGGCCCCGATGGTGCCGATCTGGCAGAAGAAGGACTACGTGATGTCCCGCGAGGACGTCACCGGAGCCCAGTACCTGTCCGACGGCACCGGCGTCTGGCGCCTGTGGGAACTCGACTGGCTGTAGCCAGTCGCGTTCCCGGCGGTCACGCGGGGTCCGTCTCCGGGTAGGGGTCCGAGGCCCTGCGCCGGGCCCCCGCGGTGGCCGTCTGGGCCATGCCCGGCAGGAAGTCCGCGAACAGCTCGTGCACTTCCCGCACCAGCGGCCGCAGCACCCGGAAGCGGGCCAGCACGATGCCCCGCGTCGTCAGCTGCGCGCCGCGCTCGGCGAGCCGGCGCGTCTTGTCGCTGTTCGGCGAGCGGTCGAAGACCCAGTACAGGACCAGGCCCATCTGCGCGAGCCACATCAGCTCGGGCAGTACGTCGGCCAGCTCGGCCGGCACCTTGGTCTTCGCGCCGGCCAGCACCTCGCGGTGGATGCTGATCGCCGCCTTCCGCGCCTGCTCGGACTCCGGCGAGAACGGGCTGAGCGGACTCTCGGGATCCGCCGCGTTCTTGAAGAACTGGGAGGCGAACTCGTGGTACGGGGCCGCGATGTCCAGCCAGGACGTCAACACGCCCGCGTACCGCTTCTGCAGATCGGTCTCGTTGTCCAGGATGGGCCGGACCGCCGCCTGGTGGGCGGCGCCGATCCGGTCGTAGAACCCCTGGACCAGGTGTTCCTTCGACTCGAAGTAGTAGTAGGCGTTGCCGACCGAGACGCCGGCCTCCTTCGCGATACCCCGCATCGTCGTCTTGTCGAAGCCGCGTTCTTGGAAGAGGCGGAGCGCGGTTTCGAGGATGAGCGTGCGGGTCTGCTCGCTCTTGGGAGCCTTCTGATCAGTCACGGTGTATGAGCCTATCGGGGGACGGAGCACTCGTCGTCACAGGCCGGTCCCTCGGCGGCCTCGGGGTAACCCTCGGTACGCACGGCCTGCCGCCAGGCAGAGGCCGTGTGCATGGCCGCCCGGGCGAAGGGCCGGCCGGCCGGGGTGGCCAGCCAGTTCGCCTTCGGCCGGTGCTCGGCCAGCGCCCACAGGCACACGATGAAGGCGTCGGTCCCGGTCCACACCTGCCCCGTGTCCCCGATGACGGTGATCTCCCGCAGCGTCGACGCGTGGTCGAGGCGGGGGAACCGCCGCCGCGCCTCCCAGGAGGCGGCGGGGACGAGGGCGAGCGGGACAAGCCACCGCTGCGCGAGCAGCCAGTGCCGGATGTGCACGCAGAGCGGGCAGCCGGCGTCGTAGAGGACGGTCAGCTTCCGTACGGGCGCGGCGGCGGTCGTCACGGCTCAGGCCCCGACCGGTGCGGTCCACGCCTGCGGGGGGACGGGCGGGGTCTGCTGGCGCTCCATGATCCCGCGGCGGCGCATCTTGTTCAGCACCCACACGTTCCCGAGGTGCATGACACCGAGGACCAGCAGGACGACGCCGAGCTTGACCGAGAGCGCCTCGAAGAGCGCGCGGGGGGTCTGGATCTCCTCACTCGACCGGAGGTAGAGGGTCACGAAGCCGATGTTCACGAGGTAGAAGCCGACCACCAGGAGCTGGTTGACGGCGTCCGCGAGCGTCTCGTTCCCGTGCAGGACGTCACCGATGAAGACGCGGCCGTTGCGGCTGAGCGTGCGGGCCACCCAGATGGTGAGGGCGATGCTGATGAGCAGGTAGATGACGTACGTGATGACGGTGAGGTCCATGTCCCCAGCCCCTTTGAACGTGTTCAAACTTGCTGACAGGGATGACTGTAGGCCTCTTTTTGAACAAGTTCAAGCGTTGTTCAGCGGGCGCTGCGGAGGTGGTTCGCGATCAGGGAGATCGAGAGCATCGCGGTGATGACGCCGACGGCCAGGGTGAGCGTGCCGGCCGTGCCGCCTCCCATCGCCCAGCCGTTGCCGAGCAGGAGGGCGGTGCCGCCGACGCGGGAGAGCAGGGCGTACCGGCGGTCGCCGGCGCGGCCGAAGTGGCGACCCAGGACGAAGCAGGCGGCGATCAGCGAGAGGAAGGTGACCGACCCCGCGGCGAAGTGGGCGTAGCTGTGCCAGGTGAGGGTGGTCGGCTGCCCGTACGGGGTGCCCGCGGGGAAGCCGTCGGCCGGGTCCATGACGAACACCCCCGCGGCGATCATGCCGACGCCGGCGACGCGCACCAGACGCGGCGCCCAGGTGCCCCCGGGCGTCCCGAGCAGGGCCCGGCGCAGGCCGGTCGCCCCCACGGCGAGCAGGGCCCCGACGACCAGGAAGTCGGTGATCTGCAGCCACCCCAGGGATCCGTTGCTCAGGGCGCTCAGCGGGTGGCGGGTGATGTCGAAGCCCTCGCGGAGCGCGGCCTGGGACAGGGCGACGGCCGCCCACAGAGGGGTCGCCGTGACCACGCAGGTGAGCAGCGGGCGGGTGGCGGTGCGGGTGTGGGACCGGGTCGCGGGTGCGGAGTTGGTGGTCATGGCGGATGCCTCTCGGGTCGGTCGTCTCCGGTGCTTGCGACACCACGTCGATTCGGAGATGTGACGGGGAACGGATGGCATTCCCTGTCACATCGCCTCGTTCGACGTGGTGTCGCAAGCACCGCACGACCGAGGAGAGGGACCCATGCGCTACCTGATGACGACCCGGCCTTCCGATGCCGCCCCGGACGAGAACCTGTACGCCGAGATGGGCAGGTTCATCGAGGAACTGTCGGCCGCCGGCGTGCTCCTGGCGACCGGCGGCCTGGAGCCGGGCGGCGTCCTGGTGACGTCGCTCGGGGACGAGATCACCGTGACGGACGGGCCGTTCGCCGAGACCAAGGAGGCCGTGGCCGGATTCGCCCTGATCGAGGTCCGCTCCAAGGAGGAGGCGATCGAGCTGGCCCGCCGCTTCCGCAGGATCGTCGGTGACGGCGAGAGCGTGGTCCAGCAGGTCTTCGGCCCCTGACCCGCCGGCGCCGCCGCGCCCCGCATCCGGCCCCGGCTTGCGTGCGAGCCGGGGCCGGTGCTGTGATCGTCCCTGTGCCGGACACCCATCGCACGATCGACGCCGTCTGGAAGCTGGAGTCCGCGAAGATCATCGCCGGGCTCACCCGGATGGTCCACGACGTCGGTCTCGCCGAGGAACTGGCCCAGGACGCGCTCGTCGCCGCACTCGAACAGTGGCCCGTCTCGGGGATCCCCGACAACCCCGGCGCCTGGCTGACGACCACGGCCAAGCGGCGGGCGGTCGACCACATCCGGCGCGACCGGCGACTGACGCACAAGCAGGAACAGCTCGCCCACGAGCTGGCACAGCAGCGGGAACCCGACCAGGGCGACGTCCTGCGGCTGATGCTCATCTCCTGCCACCCCGTCCTGCCGACCGAGGCCCGGGCCGCACTGACGCTCCGGCTGCTCGGCGGTCTGACGGCCGAGGAGATCGCCCGCGCCTTCCTCGTCACCGGAGCCGTGATCGCCCGGCGCATCGCCGCCGCCAAGCGGACGCTGGCCGAGCGGCAGGTGCCCTTCGACCTGCCGGACGAAGCCGAGCTGACCGAACGCCTCTCGTCCGTCCTGGAGGTCATCTACCTGATCTTCAACGAGGGGTACTCGGCGACCTCGGGCGACGATCTGATGCGGCCCGGACTCTGCCTCGAAGCCCTGCGGCTGGGCCGGCTGCTGGCGGAACTGGCGCCGCAGGAGGCCGAGGTGCACGCGCTCGTGGCCCTGATGGAGATCCAGGCCTCCCGCTCGGCCGCGCGCACCGGCCCGTCGGGCGAGCCCGTACAGCTGCACGAGCAGCAGCGCGGACGCTGGGACCAGCTGCTCATCCGCCGCGGGTTCACCGCGATGCTGCGCGCCCGGCAGGTCGGCGGCACCTCGCCCGGCCCGTACGTCCTGCAGGCGGCGATAGCCGTGTGCCACGCGCAGGCAGCCACCGCCGAGGACACCGACTGGGTCCGGATAGCCGGCCTGTACGGGGCCCTGGCGCACCTGCTGCCGACGCCCGTCGTCCAGCTCAACCGGGCCGTGTCGCTCGGGATGGCGTACGGGCCCCGGGCGGGCCTGGACCTGGTCGACTCCCTGACCGCCGATCCCGCACTGCGCGACTACCACCTCCTGCCGAGCGTCAGGGGAGACCTGCTGGCGCGCCTCGACCGGCACCAGGAAGCACGGCTGGAGTTCCACCGGGCGGCCGCCCTCACCCGGAACGCCGCCGAGCGCGCCTTTCTGGAGCGGCGCGCGGACGCGATCGCCGGCCCGGACCCGACCGGTCCCACGCTCGGGGAGGCCGCCCGCGATTTCCTCGCCCGCGACGACCTGGACCGGGCGACGGTCCGCTCCTACGGCCAGACCCTCCGGCGGCTGTGCCTGGCCCTCGGCGACCGGCGGCCGCTGGCCTTGCTGACGGCCGGTCAGGTGGCGGGCGTCTTCGCGACGGCCTGGGGCGCGGCGGCGGCCAGGACCTGGAACCGGCACCGCTCGGCCGTGCGGTCCTTCGGCTCCTGGGCCGGCCTGGACGACCTCGCGGCAGGGCTGGAGCGGCGCGCGGAGACCGGCTCCCGCGCGCCGGCGCTGGGCCCCGCCCAGCTCGACGCGCTCTGCGGCCGCCCGGACCTGCCGCTGCGCGAACGGACGCTGTGGCGGCTCCTGTACGAGTCGGGGGCCGGGGTGAAGGCGGTCCTGTCACTGAACGTCGAGGACCTCGACCTGGCGGACCGCCGGGCTCCGGCCGGCGGACCGGGGCGCCGCACCTGGGTGAGCTGGCGTTCGGGGACCGCGGCTCTCCTGCCCGGGCTGCTGGCCGGCCGGACCCGGGGCCCGGTGTTCCTCTCCGACCGGCGGCCCGGACCGGCCCGGACGCCCGCACCGGCCGACCTCTGCCCGCAGACGGGCCGCCGCCGCCTCTCCTACGAGCGGGCCGAGTACCTCTTCAAGGAGGCCACCAGGTCCCTGGACCCGGCGGCCGGCGGCTACACGCTGGGCCGGCTGAGGCCCGGCCCGGCGGAGCGCGTGCCTCACATGCTCATCGACCGCGCGTAGTTGAGCTGGCCCATCACCCACTGGTAGGTGTACGCGTCCACCGCCGGGATCATCGTGGAGTGGTGGCGGCCGCCGCTGGTCACCGTGACCTGGATGTAGCCGGTCGTGGTCTTCTGCTTCATCAGCAGGAAGAGCAGGCCGAGCAGGCAGAAGAGGAAGAAGACGATCGCGAGCACGATCGCGTGCGGCGGGATCTTCTCTTCGGTGCGCGAGAAGTCGGTCGCGTTCCACATCGCCCCCCGCAGCGGCATGGTGCCCGACGGGGTGATGATCTGGTCCCCGGCGACAGTGATGTCACCGAGGGACAGACCGGCTCCGCCGACCGGGGCGGCAGCCTGGTAGGCAGGGGAGGGGATACCGCCGCCGATGGTCGGCTGGTAGGCCGGAGGCGCCGGATAGGGCTGCGGGTAGCCGTAACTGGCCTCGCCGGGACCCCACTTGTAGTCACCCTGGCCGGGCGTGGCAGGCGTGCCGGGCTGACCGCCCTGGCCGGCGGGGTCGCTCGTGTACGGATTCGGCTGCTGCTCACTCATGCCGCCGATCCTTCCACAGGGACTTCCTCCCCGTACCCCCGGTCCCGCAACCCAGGTCAGAGCGCCGCACGGACCGGAGCCGCGATGTGCCCCGCATCAACTCACGGTCCTCGCCCGCCGGAAGGAGGAAGCAGACGGCCGTCCCGGCGCCCGAACACTCCGCTCGCGGAACGGACCGTGGAGCCGGCCTTGCCCCGGACGACGGCGCCGCCGATCTCCGCGCGCATCAGCCCGCCCGTGCTGAGGCGGTCCACCGCCCTCGGCCCAGGCCCACGGTTCGATCTCACCGCCGCCGGCGAGCACCGGCGCGGGGACCGAGCGGTCACCGGGCTCCGGGGAGTACGTGTGGCCCAGCCCCAGCGGCCGGACGATGCGGCGCTGGATCCCGTCGGCGTAGGAGAGGCCGGCTTGGTGACGCTGCCGATACGGCGGACCGGCCAGGTGCGCTTCTACCCGGTCGGCGCCCCGCAGAACGAGGCGGGCGCGTACGGCGGCGACCACGCGGTGCGGGCGCGCGACGGCCGGGACCCCGTCGAGCCGCTGCCCCTCACGGAGATACCGGCGCTGGTGCTGAGCGAGGTGCTGCGGGACGTCGACCTCTTCGTGGGCGTGGCCGGCGTCGGCAATGACCCGGCCGGCTCCGCCGCTGAGCTCCTCGGGAACGTCGAAGGCCCCGCCCCCGGACGAACCGGGGACGGGGCCGAGACCGACGGACGGAGTCCGGCGCAGCGCCTCGCAGCCGGGGAGGCCCGCCAGGGCCGAGCCGTGCGAGAGGCGCGTCGAGAAGGCTAGAAGCGGCGCGTGATCAGCGCACGCTTGACTTCCTGGATCGCCTTCGTGACCTCGATGCCACGCGGGCACGCGTCGGTGCAGTTGAAGGTCGTGCGGCAGCGCCACACGCCGTCCTTGTCGTTCAGGATCTCCAGCCGCTGCTCGCCGGCCTCGTCACGCGAGTCGAAGATGAAGCGGTGCGCGTTGACGATCGCCGCCGGGCCGAAGTACTGGCCGTCGTTCCAGAACACCGGGCACGAGGACGTGCACGCGGCGCACAGGATGCACTTGGTGGTGTCGTCGAAGCGCTCGCGGTCCTCGGCGGACTGCAGACGCTCGCGCGTCGGCTCGTTGCCCTTGGTGACCAGGAACGGCATGACGTCGCGGTACGCCTGGAAGAAGGGCTCCATGTCGACGACAAGGTCCTTCATCACCGTGAGGCCCTTGATGGCCTCGACGGTGATCGGCTTCTCCGGGTTGATGTCCTTGATCAGCGTCTTGCAGGCGAGCCTGTTCTTGCCGTTGATCCGCATCGCGTCGGAGCCGCAGATGCCGTGCGCGCACGAGCGGCGGAAGGTCAGCGTGCCGTCGAGGTCCCACTTGATCTTGTGGAGACCGTCGAGCACGCGCTCCTTCGGGTCGATCTCGACCTGGAAGTCCTGCCAGGTCGACTCCTCGGAGATCTCCGGGTTGAAGCGGCGGATCCGGAAGGTGACCGTGATGAACGGCGAGGCGGCGGCCGCCGCCTCCATCTTGTCCAGGGTGGGGGTGGCCATCAGTACTTACGCTCCATCGGCTGGTAGCGGGTGACGACGACGGGCTTGTAGTCCAGGCGGACGGAATCCTTGCCGTCGGCGCCGACCTCGCGGTACGCCATGGTGTGGCGCATGAAGTTGACGTCGTCGCGGTTCGGGTAGTCCTCGCGGTAGTGACCGCCGCGGGACTCCTTGCGCGCCAGCGCGGACACGGCCATGACCTCGGCCAGGTCGAGCAGGTTGCCCAGCTCGATGGCCTCCAGCAGGTCCGTGTTGAAGCGCTTGCCCTTGTCCTGGACGGACACGTTCTTGTAGCGCTCGCGCAGCTCCGCGATCTTCTCGACCGCGGTCTTGATGGTCTGCTCCGTACGGAACACCATCACGCACGCGTCCATCGTCTCCTGGAGCTCCAGACGCAGTTCGGCGACCCGCTCGTTGCCCGTGGAGTTGCGCAGGTGCTCGACGAGGTCGGCGACCTGCTGCGCCGGGTTCTCCGGGAGCTCGACGTAGTCGTTCTCCTGGGAGTACTTGGCGGCGGCGATGCCGGAGCGCTTGCCGAAGACGTTGATGTCCAGCAGCGAGTTGGTGCCGAGGCGGTTCGCGCCGTGCACCGACACGCACGCGACCTCGCCGGCCGCGTAGAGGCCCGGGACGACGGTGGTGTTGTCGCTGAGGACCTCACCCTCGACGTTGGTCGGGATGCCGCCCATGGCGTAGTGCGCGGTGGGCTGGATCGGGATCGGGTCCGTGTACGGCTCGATGCCCAGGTAGGTGCGCGCGAACTCGGTGATGTCCGGGAGCTTCGCGTCGAGCTGCTCCGGCGGCAGGTGCGTCAGGTCCAGGTACACGTGGTCACCGGCCGGGCCGCAGCCGCGGCCCTCGCGGATCTCGGTGTAGATGGAGCGCGAGACGACGTCACGGGACGCGAGGTCCTTCATGACCGGCGCGTACTTCTCCATGAAGCGCTCGCCGTCCTTGTTGCGGAGGATGCCGCCCTCACCGCGGGCGCCCTCCGTCAGCAGGATGCCCATGCGCCAGATGCCCGTCGGGTGGAACTGGAAGAACTCCATGTCCTCCAGCGGCAGGCCGCGGCGGTAGCAGGCCGCCTGGCCGTCACCCGTGAGGGTGTGCGCGTTGGAGGTCACCTTGAAGAACTTGCCGGTGCCGCCGGAGGCGTAGATGACGGCCTTGGCCTGGAACACGTGGATCTCGCCGGTGGCGAGCTCGTACGCGACCACACCGGCCGACTTCTTGACGCCGTCCTCCTCGACGAGGAGCTGGTCGAGGACGTAGAACTCGTTGAAGAACTCCACGCCCTCCTTGACGCAGTTCTGGTACAGCGTCTGGAGGATCATGTGACCGGTGCGGTCCGCGGCGTAGCAGGACCGGCGGACCGGGGCCTCGCCGTGGTTGCGCGAGTGACCGCCGAAGCGGCGCTGGTCGATGGTGCCGTCCGGGGTGCGGTTGAACGGCAGGCCCATCTTCTCCAGGTCGAGGACCGCGTCGATGGCCTCCTTCGCCAGGATCTCGGCGGCGTCCTGGTCGACCAGGTAGTCACCGCCCTTGACCGTGTCGAAGGTGTGCCACTCCCAGTTGTCCTCTTCCACGTTGGCCAGCGCGGCGGCCATGCCGCCCTGCGCGGCGCCCGTGTGGGAGCGGGTGGGGTAGAGCTTCGTCAGCACGGCGGTGCGGCTGCGCTTCGTCGACTCGATGGCGGCGCGCATGCCCGCGCCGCCCGCGCCGACGATGACGGTGTCGTACTTGTGGATCTTCATTGGTTTCGCCTCAGCCCCGTTGCCTAGCGGATGTTCGGGTCGAAGGTGAAGATCACCAGCGTGCCCAGAAGGATGGTGAACACCGTGGCGGTGTAGAGCAGGCCCTTCAGCCACAGCCGCGTGTTGGCACGCTCCGCGTAGTCGTTGATCACGGTACGCAGGCCGTTGGCGCCGTGCAGCATGGCCAGCCACAGCATCAGCAGGTCCCAGACCTGCCAGAACGGGGACGCCCAGCGGCCGGCCACGAAGGCGAAGCCGATCTTGGACACGCCGCCGTCGAGCACCAGCTGGATCAGCAGGTGGCCGATGACCAGGACGACGAGCACGATGCCCGAGAGGCGCATGAAGAGCCACGCGACCATCTCGAAGTTCCCGCGGGTCGAGCGCGGGGTCTTGCCGGTCCGCTTGCGCGGGGCCTCGATGTAAGGCGCCGGGTTGTCCACGTCGTAGAGGGAAACGCCCTCCACGTCGCCGACTCCCTTTTCGAAAGAAGTGTCAGAAGACATGCGTGTCACTTCCCGAACAGTTCAAGGTAGGCGTGGCCCAGGACGGGGTACAGGGCCCCGACCATCAGCACGATCCAGATGCCCACGACGGTCCAGAGCATCTGCTTCTGGTAGCGCGGGCCCTTGGACCAGAAGTCCACGGCGATGACACGGAGACCGTTGAGCGCGTGGAAGAGGATGGCGGCCACGAGGCCGTACTCCAGCAGCGCGACGATCGGAGTCTTGTAGGTAGCCACGACATCGTCGTACGCCTCGGGGGAGACGCGGACGAGAGCGGTGTCGAGGACGTGTACGAACAGGAAGAAGAAAATGAGGACGCCGGTGACTCGATGAGCCACCCAGGACCACATTCCTTCCCGGCCGCGGTACAACGTTCCAGCCGGCACGGAAAACCCTCCGGAAGCGGGGCGGGGGCCAGCCGGCTTCTTTGTCGGTCGGGCCCGGCCGGGTACGGTCCTCCGGCCCCGGACATCGTAGCGACGCTTTGTCGGTTCCCTTGCGCGGGGGCCATCGGTGTGATCAAACAGGCACGTACGGGCTATCCCACAGGGGCGAATAGCCCGATTTCCGTGGCAGTCAGCCCATCCGGCGAGGTCAGCCAGCGTGTCAGATCCCGGAGCCGGGCCTGCGCGACACGGCGCAGCTCGTCCGCGGAGATCGAGCGCTCCTCGTCGACCTCGTGGCCCATCCTCCGGCGGATCGCGCCCAGCAGCTGGTCGGCCTGCTCCTCCGGAGGGTGTCCGTCGAGGCAGATCACGAAGGCGTGCCCGAACTTCCGTTCGTACTCCGCGTGGGCCGCGTCGAGGGCGAGCAGTGCGGCGTACGGGGCCCCGTGGTCCAGCTCCGCCGAGCACTCCGCAGCGAGCGCCTCGGTCAGATCGCCCTGCGAGAGGTCGTACGAGGCCTCGTCGGCGGCGGCGAGCAGGACCCCGGCGTCCGGGTAGGGGCGGTGCGCCGCCACCCGGTGCGCCCAGCGCCTGCTGCCGCAGCAGTGCAGCAGGACGGCCCGGGCGGCCTCGGGGGACAGGGCGTTGAACCGGGCCAGTCCGAAGCCGTGGGAAGGGGCGGAGCTTCCTGTGGATCCGGTCCGGGAGGTGCGCCCTGGGGCCTGTGCCGGAAGGTGGCTGGACAGCAGGGGGCTCCTCGGGGCGCGGCGGGGGTGTACCGCCACGCTATCGACGCAGGGCAGGGTGTGTCGTACCGATTCGGGGATTTCACCCGGAAGTGAGCCGAAAGGATGACGTGAGCGCCACGGGCAGGCATGGTGAGGGCCCCGGGAAGGGGAGGGCGACCGAGGCCGCCACCCCCCACAGGAGAGGCCCCGGCCGCCATCCGTCACGGGCTCGTGCGACAAGCCCGTACCCCTGTCAGCGCCTCGGGTGCGTTTTGTGTCACACCTCGCTCCGCACAGGATTGGTTGCGCGTTGTATCACTCGTGGACGAGAGGTGCTGGAAAGCCGTAACGTGCTGATTTGCGCCACACGTACAGGACAGTGAACGGGTTGGGGACTTTGCTGGGGGACGACGCGGAGCTGACCGCCGCGGTGCTCGCGGCACAGGACGGCGACGAGAACGCGTTCCGTGCTGTGTACCGCGCCGTGCACCCACGGCTGCTGGGGTACGTACGCACGCTCGTCGGCGACGGCGACGCCGAGGACGTGACCTCGGAGGCCTGGCTGCAGATCGCCCGCGACCTCGACTCCTTCACCGGTGACGCCGACCGCTTCCGCGGCTGGGCGGCCCGTATCGCCCGCAACCGAGCCCTCGACCACATCCGCATGCGCGGCCGCCGCCCCGCCATCGGCGGCGACGACACCGAGCTGACGAGCTGGGCCGCCGAGTGCGACACCGCGGGCGCGGCCATGGAGTCCCTCTCCACCGGGCGGACCATGGCGCTCATCGCACAGCTTCCGCAGGACCAGGCCGAGGCCGTCGTCCTGCGCGTCGTGGTCGGCCTGGACGCCAAGAGCGCGGCCGAGACCCTGGGCAAGCGGCCCGGCGCCGTACGGACCGCGGCCCACCGGGGCCTGAAGAAGCTGGCCGAGCTGCTCGGCCCGGAGGGCGGCTTCGAGCCGGAGTCGGAGACCGGCTCGGATCCGGGCCCGACGGTCGGCCATAATGCCCGTGGCCAGGCATGGGGCGGCGGGGGCGGGAGGGATCTCGACGCCGTACCCGCGCAGCGTGGCCGAGGCGGGGGCTTCGCAGAACAAACCGGTGTGACGGATTCACGTTGGCGGACGCAGAAGGACATGTGATGGCCGACGAGCGCAACAGGTGGCTGGACGAAGCCGCTGCGGAAAAACTGCTGCGCGGCGAACCGGTGGAACCTGTGGGGCCGGCCGCCGATCAGCGTGCCCGCGACGAGGCCGCCCGGCTGCGTGCCGCCCTGGACGCCCTGGGTGGCGGGAACGGTTCGCTGCCCGCGGGCACGGAACTGCCCGGTGAGGCCGCGGCGGTGGCCGCCTTCCGTACGGCGCGCGGCGGCGCGCGCCCTTCCGTGACGCCCCCCGTGGTGCCGGCGGCGGCCGCGTCCGCCGAACCCCTGGTCGACCTCGGCCGCATCGTTCCCGCCCCCGCCCCCCGACGCGGCCGGGCCGTGAGCTTCGGCCTGGCGGCGGCCCTGGCCAGTGTCGCCGTCGGCGGACTGGCCGCCGCGGCGGGCGCCGGACTGCTGGAGCGGTCCCGGCACGACACCGCGGGACCCGGTCCGGCGATGTCCGTGAGCGCGGGCGAGGACCCGGCCCCGGGCATCGGCAGCGGAGCTCCGAGCGCCAGCCCGAAGCCCACGCCCACCCCGCTGCCGAGTGGCTCGAATGTGACGGCCGTCCCGGGGACGGTGCAGCCGCCCGGTGCGGACGGGCGCGGTGCGACCCCCGGGAACGGCGCGAGCACCGGCGCCTCCTCGGGCTCGTCGGCGACGGCCGGCTCGGGCAAGGACATACCGGGCGGCTCGGCGGCCACGGGCGGCACGGGCGGCAAGGACGGCGACCGGGACACCTTCGTCGGCGGCGACACGGGCGGCAAGGACCGCGACCGGGACGGCGAGAGCCGTCTCAAGGTCACCGACCTCTGCACGGAGTTCAAGGCGGGCCGGCTCGACGAGGCCCGCCGTGAGCGGCTTTCGCGCCTGGCCAACGGCCTCACCCGGATCCCGGACTACTGCAAGTCGGTGCTCGACGACGGGGGCTCCGGCGGCCCCAAGCGCAGCGGCACCCAGCTGGGCGGGACGCTCAGGGCGCCGACCCTGACGCCGACGGTTCCGCGGGGTTCGGCCGACCCGCGCACCGGCCGCTGAAACGTGCGCCGAAACGTGCGCTGAGCTGCCTGTAACACTTTTCGAACCTGCGGCGCAGTACATATCGAGCCGACTGGTCATCGGCCGCGCATGAGCCGGGGTTCCCCCCGTACCCCTGGGCTCTGCGCAACCGGCGCGGGCGGGGCACGTTCCCCCGGCCCTGCCCGCGCCCATTACGTTCGGACCGGGAAACCGGACCGAGAACCAGGAAAGCCCGAGGCGATGCCTCGGGCTTCTTGCTTGCTTCCTGTCCGTCGCGGGCACGGGGCCTCGCGGGACCGGACACCGGTCCCGCCCCCGGCCCCGGTGGGCCTCACCAGTAGACGACGACCTTGTCGCCGACCTGCACCTGGTCGAACAGAGCCGACAGCTTGCCCTTGTCCCGGACGTTCACGCAGCCGTGCGAGGCCCCGTTGTAGCCGCGGGCCGCGAAGTCGGCCGAGAAGTGCACCGCCTGGCCGCCGCTGAAGAACATCGCGTACGGCATGGGCGTGTGGTAGAGCGTCGACGTCCACTCCTTGGCCTTCCAGCCCACGTTGAACACGCCCTCACGGGTCGGGGTGTTCTCGGAGCCGAAGCGCACGTCCATCGTGGAGACGACCTTGCCGTCGATCATCCAGGCGAGGGTGCGGCTCTCCTTGCTGATGCACATGACGCGGCCCTGCATGCAGCGCGGGTCCGGAGCGTCGACCTCGTTGACGGTCGAGGGACGCAGCTCGTCGGCGGTGGGCTTCTTGCTGGCGGCCTGGATCTTCTTCCAGGTGGCCTCGTCGACCGAGCCGGTCGCGTTCAGCCCGTTCTTCGACTGGTAGGACTTGACCGCGGCGGTCGTCTTGGAGCCGTAGAAGCCGGTCGGCGCGACCGACATCAGCTTGAGCTGGCGCAGTCGG
Organism: Streptomyces nojiriensis; assembly: GCF_017639205.1. Lineage (NCBI taxonomy): Bacteria > Bacillati > Actinomycetota > Actinomycetes > Kitasatosporales > Streptomycetaceae > Streptomyces > Streptomyces nojiriensis. The sequence goes on from NZ_CP071139.1 coordinate 5,570,578, forward strand.
GCCTGGAGCTCGCGCACCTGCTCGTTCTCGTCGCCGTTGGCCATGAGCTGCTTCACCGACGGTGAGGGGGAGGCGGAGGAGGAGGCCGACGCGGAGGGGGAGGCGGAGGCGGACGGCGACGCCGAGGCCTCGCCGGGCTTGTTGTCGGTGGAGGGTGAGGCTTCGGGGGAGCTGCCCGCCGTGGGCGAGGACGAGACCGAGGAGGCGGAGGCGGCGGGCTCCGTCTTCTGCGGTCCGCAGGCGGTCGCGGCGAGTGCGACGGCGGTTGCCACCCCGATCGTGCGGATTATGACTCTCTGGCGCTGCATTGCAGTCCCCCCGGTTTCTACGTCGTGTATCTAGGTGATGCTCCGCGTGCGTGGACAGTTGCGCTCGGCTCCGGGATGTTGCGCCATTGTGACCGGCAGCCGTCCGCATCCTTACGAAACGATGCGCGGCTGGGGGCGCCCCAGCGGTGGCCCGGGGGAGGTCCTGCCGGTCCCGGGCCCGCTTGCTCCATGGAGGACTACGTCACATGGCACACACCGAGAGCGGAATCCCCATCGAACCCGTCTACGGGCCCGGTGACCTGACGGGGTGGGACCCGGCGGCCGAGCTCGGGCAGCCGGGCGACTTCCCCTACACGCGGGGGATTTATCCGAACATGTACACCGGTCGGCCCTGGACGATGCGGCAGTACGCCGGCTTCGGCACGGCCGCCGAGTCCAACGCCCGCTACCGGCAGCTCATCGAGGGCGGCGGCACCGGGCTGTCCGTCGCCTTCGACCTGCCGACCCAGATGGGACACGACTCCGACGCGCCCCTCGCACAGGGCGAGGTCGGCAAGGTCGGCGTCGCCGTCGACTCGCTCGACGACATGCGGACGCTGTTCGACGGGATCCCCCTCGACCGGGTCTCCACCTCGATGACGATCAACGCGCCCGCGGCGCTGCTCCTGCTGCTCTACCAACTGGTGGCGGAGGAACAGGGCATTCCGGGCACGCAGCTGACGGGGACGGTCCAGAACGACGTACTGAAGGAGTACATCGCGCGCGGGACGTACATCTTCCCGCCCGGCCCCTCGCTGCGCCTGACGGCCGACACCTTCCGCTACTGCCGGGCCGAGATCCCCCGGTGGAACACCATCTCCATCTCCGGCTACCACATGGCCGAAGCCGGCGCCTCGCCCGCGCAGGAGGTGGCCTTCACCCTGGCCGACGGCATCGCCTACGTCCGTACGGCCCTGGCGGCCGGGATGGCGGTCGACGAATTCGCCCCCCGGCTCTCCTTCTTCTTCGTCGCCCGCACCACCCTGCTGGAGGAGGTCGCGAAGTTCCGCGCGGCCCGGCGGATCTGGGCCCGCGTCATGCGCGAGGACTTCGGGGCCCGGGACCCGAAGTCGCTGATGCTGCGCTTCCACACCCAGACCGCCGGCGTCCAGCTCACCGCCCAGCAGCCGGAACTCAATCTCGTACGGGTGGCCGTGCAGGCCCTGGCCGCCGTGCTCGGCGGCACCCAGTCGCTGCACACCAACTCCTTCGACGAGGCGATCGCGCTCCCGACCGAGAAGTCCGCCCGCCTCGCGCTGCGCACCCAGCAGGTCCTCGCGTACGAGACGGACGTGCCGCACACCGTGGACCCCTTCGCCGGGTCGTACGCGGTGGAGCGGATGACGGACGAGCTGGAGGCGGCGGCGCTCGCGCTGATGCGCCGGATCGAGGACCAGGGCGGGGCGGTGGCCGCGATCGAGGCCGGGTTCCAGAAGGCCGAGATCGAGCGGAACGCCTACCGCATCGCGCAGGAGACCGAGAACGGGGAGCGGGTGGTGGTCGGGGTCAACCGCTTCGCGCTGGAGCGCGAGGAACCGTACGAGCCGCTCCGCGTGGACCCGGCGATCGAGGCGCGGCAGTGCGCGGCGCTGACCCGGCTGCGGGCGGAGCGCGGCGGGGCGGCGGTGACGGCGGCGCTGGCCGCCCTGAGGGAGGCGGCGGCGGGGACGGCGAACGTGCTGTACCCCATGAAGGAGGCGCTGCGCGCCCGGGCCACGGTGGGGGAGGTGTGCGGGGCGCTGCGGGAGGTGTGGGGCACCTACGAGCCCGCCGGTTCCACCTGGTGAAACACACTGGCGCGACAGGTGCAACCTTGTGGGACACTCCTGCCCATGCTGGGTGTGACAGATCTTCCGACTTATCTCGCCGGCCTGGTGCTGATCATTCTGCTGCCGGGGCCGAACTCCCTCTACGTGCTCTCCGTGGCCGCCCGCCGCGGGGTGCGCACCGGCTACAAGGCCGCCGCCGGGGTGTTCACCGGCGACGCCGTGCTCATGCTGCTGACCGCCGTGGGCGCCGGGGCGCTGCTGCGGGCGAGCCCGCTGGTGTTCACCGTGGTGAAGTTCCTCGGGGCCGGCTACCTGGCGTGGCTGGCCGTGGGGATGATGCGGGGCGCCTGGGCGCTGTGGCGCACGCGCGCGGAGCGGGCCGAGGCGGAGGCAGCCGTCCCCGCCGACCCGGCCGAGAACGAGCGGCCCTACCGGCGGGCACTGCTGATCAGCCTCCTCAACCCGAAGGCCATCCTCTTCCTGATGTCCTTCTTCGTGCAGTTCGTGGACCCGTCCTACGCCTACCCGGCGCTGTCCTTCCTGCTGCTGGGCGGTCTGCTGCAGACCGGCAGCTTCCTGTACCTGACGATGCTGATCTTCGGCGGGACCCGTCTCTCGGCGGCCTTCCGGCGCCGCAAGCGGCTGTCGGCCGGGGCCACCTCGGCGGCGGGCGTGCTCTTCCTCGGCTTCGCGGCCAAGCTCGCCGTCAGCTGAGGCCCCTCAGCTGACGACGCGGCGCAGCCATCCCATCCGCCGCACGGCCCGGCGCACCGCCCGGCTGCGCGGCAGGAACGACAGCTGCGCCGGGATGCCGCCCGGCAGACCGAGCGCGGTCAGCCGGCGGCGCGTGAAGTACCGCCAGGTCTGCGGGGTCAGGCGCTTGGCCAGGTAGGCCTCGGCCGCCGGACGCCGCGCGGCCAGGATCTGCGGCTGCATGGTGAACCCGACGGCGGTGAGCAGTGCGGCCGGTTCCGCCCGGACCCGCTCGGCGGTCGGGGGCGTCCAGGTGCGGACGGCCTCGGCGTCGGCGAGGTCCGGAAGCAGGGCGTCCACCAGGGCCAGCGGGACCCGGTTGCTGTTCGGGTACGGGGTCAGGGCGGCCAGCACCGCGCCGGTGCCGGTCCGGGCCACCGGGAGCCCGTACAGCGTGGCGGCGGTCAGCAGCCCGGTGGAGAAGCAGCCGACGACCAGCGCGGGGCGCAGCCGCTGGTAGAGGGTCTCGGCCAGGACCGGGGCGGCGATCACGGTCAGCCGGGCGCCGAGCCGCTCGGCCTCCTCCTCGGCCCGGCGCCAGTACGCGGCCGGGGCGCCCGGGTGCGGTTTGAAGACCAGCTCCCGGTGGCCCAGGGCGTACGCGCCCCGCACCATCGACACGTGCAGCTCCTCCTCCTCGGCCAGGGTCATGAGGTCGAGCGCGGAGAGGTACTGGCCCAGCAGGAGGGCCGGGGGCCCGGCGGGCTCGGGCGCCTCGTCCGCGGTGGCCTCGGCGAGCTCCGCGAGGACCTTGAGGAACGGCTCCGTCGGCACCAGTTCCACCCGCACCCCGAACTCGGTCAGCAGCAGGGGCTCCAGCCCGGGTACCAGGTCCAGGTGGAGCACCCGCCGTACCCGCATCCCGAGCTGCGGGTCGAGGCGGAAGCGGGTGGGTCCGTAGCTCATGAGCCCGTCGGCGTAGACGTCGACGGCCGCGCCGGGGAACAGCCGGCACAGGCTCTGGGCCGGCGGGACCTGGAGGGACTCCACGATCAGCTCGACCCGGTCCTCACCCAGGTTCCACAGCGTGCGCAGTTGCCGCTCCCAGATCGGGACGTCCTCCGCGCGCGGGGCCCAGGTGCTCGGGTGCTGCGGCTCGATGACCCGGTTCCAGTCGAGGACCTCGTCGAAGCGGGGGCGCAGGGCGGCGAAGCCCGGCATGTCCGTGACCCCCGGGGTGACCTCGGCCGTGACGGCGTGGTTGCTGGTCAGCAGGATGCGGCGGCCGGCCGGCGGGAAGGAGCCCGCGTCGATGCCCGCCGCGAGCGTGGCCGCGCCGTAGAGGGTGGAGGCCAGGAAGATCTGGGTGGGCATCAGGCACCCGCTCCCGACGGGGCGGCGCGGCGGCCGGTGCGCAGGCGGCGCAGCACGGTGGAGCGCTCGACGTCCATCGAGTCCAGGACGTGGTCCAGTACGTCCTGCGGCATGCGGCCGAGCGCGGCCGAGCTCATGAGACGGAGTTTCTTGGCCACGTCCGGCTCGAACCTTTCGATGGACCCGAAATGGTGGGCGATAATTGCACAATAAGTCCGTACGGCTTTCGGGAGCAGTCGATCGGATTCCCGGTCGGCGATGACCTCCGCGAGCGCTTGATCGAATGCGCGGATGAAATCGAGCTGTCGTTCGTCTCCGACCTGCGTCAATGAGGTGGAAACCCCGCGACGGTAGAAGATACCGGGAAGCCCGACGGCGGCGAACGACTCCGCCTCCCGGTGCAGCCGCCAGATCCACGGCCGGTCCTCCGCGGTCCGCAGCCCGTCGGTGAAGTGCAGCAGCCCCCGGTCCAGCAGCCGCCGGTGGTACATCCCGGCCCAGGCGTACGGATAGTCCACCGAGGTGGCCCGGTCGGCGGGCAGGATCGCCGTGCGCGGCCCGGCGACCACCGACTGCGGGCCGTAGGGGACGCGCTGCACGCTCCGCGACCGGCCGGTGCACCGCACATGGTCGGTACGGACGAAATCGCAGCCCAGGGCCTCTATGGCGGCCAGCGTCCGGGCCAGGTGGCCGGGCGCCAGCCAGTCGTCCCCGTCCAGGAAGGCCAGGTACTCGCCGCGGGCCGCGTCCAGACCGGTGTTCCGGGCGGTGGCCAGGCCGCCGTTGCGCTCGTGTCTGAGGTGCACCGCACCCGGCAGCTCGCGCGCCGCCCGTTCCAGCAGGCCGGGCGTCCCGTCCGTCGAGCAGTCGTCGACGAGCAGGAACTCGAAATCCTCCCGGGCGTTGAGTTCGAGACTCTTCAGGGCGTCCGGTGCGTATGTCTGGACGTTGTAGAACGGCACGACAACAGAGAGCTTGGGCACCTGCGAGACATTAGGGCGCCGCCCGTCATTCACTGTGGCCCGTATGCGGAATCCATGTGAACGGCGCGGGGCGGGCGAGTTAACCTGCACGCTTTCGCATTTCGTCGACGCGTTGTTAACCCGCTGTTGTGCGGTCGTTGGGCCGATCACCGAAATCGCGGAATAGCTTCTGCCGCGTGCCAGAACGCAAACGCGTCGCCGTACTCGCCGATTCCGACACGCGATGGAAATGGGGCGCACTCACCGCCCGCCGTCTCGTACCCGACCACCAGCTCACCGGATTCCTGCTGCGCGGCCGGGCCACGCCCACCGCGCGCCAGCTCGGCGAGGTGGGGGTGCGGGCCGACCGGCTGTCCGAGGTGACCTGCGCCGAATTCCTCGCCGAGATCGAACGCGAGCGCTACGACGTGGTCGTCCTCGCGCTCGTCGGCGGGGCCGTCCAGGCCGTCCTGCACGGGGCCCGCGCCCTGTGGCCCGCCCCGGCCCGGCGCCCCGTCCTCGTCACCGGCTACGTGGGCGTCGTGTACGAGAAGCTCGCCGACGGGCTGCTGCTGCGCCACGGCGCCGACCTCGTCCTCGCCAACTCCCGCCACGACGCACAGCGGTTCCGCGCCGTGTACGAGGGCGTCGGCGCGGACGCCGCCGCCGTCACCGAGACCGCACTGCCCTTCCTGGGCGGAGCGCCGTACGAGCCGGCCGGGAGCCGGGCCCACACGGTGGTCTTCGCCGTCCAGCCCTCCGTGCCCGACAGCCGCGCCGACCGCGCCTACCTGCTGGAACGGGCCGCCGGACACGCCCGGCTGCACCCCGGTCGGGAAGTGCTGATCAAGCTGCGCAGCAAGCCCGGGGAGCACACCACGCACCTGGAGGAGCAGCCGTACCAGCGGCTCGCCGAGAAGATCCCGGGTGGACTGCCCGCCAACTGCCGCCTGGTGTACGGGAACATGGGCGAGGTCCTGGACGGCGCCGACCTGCTCGTCACCGTCTCCTCCACGGCCGCCCTGGAATCCCTGCACCGGTCCATCCCGACGGCGATCCTCACCGACCTCGGCATCCGCGAGGCCCTCGGCAACCACCACTTCCTCGGCTCCGGCTGCCTGGCCTCCTGGAACCAGATCGACTCCGGTCTGCTGCCGGTGGGGGACCCGGCCTGGCTGGCGGCGCAGGGCGTCCTGCCCGCTGCCCACACCGCTGCGGACACGGCTGCGGGCACGGCTGCGGACACGGGCGCGGACGCCTACGCCGTCGCCCGGGCCAAGGTCGCCGGACTGCTCGCCGCCGCCCGGCTGCCCTCGCCCGCCCCGTACTACACGCGCACCACCGCCCCCGGATACCTCCCCGGGATCCTCGCCCGCCACCACCTCGCGCCCGACGGCACCCCGCTGCCCGGCGCGGTGCGCCCCGCGGCGGGGGAGTCCCGGCTGCGCCGCCGGCTCCGCGCCCACCTGCGCGAGGCCGCCCGCGGGGCCTACCGGCACGGCGTCCAGCGCGTGGCCCCGGTGATCCGCAGGCTGGGGGAGCTGTGAGGGTCCTCGCCGTCATCCCGGCCCGCGGCGGCTCCAAGGGAGTCCCCGGCAAGAACCTCGCCGAGGTCGCCGGCACCCCGCTCGTCGCCCGCGCCGTCCTGGCCTGCCGGGACGCGCCGACCGTCACCGACGTGGTGGTCTCCACCGACTCCGAGGCCATCGCCGCCGCCGCCCGCGCCGCCGGAGCCGACGTCATCGCCCGCCCCACCGCGATCTCCGGTGACACCGCGAGCAGCGAGGCCGCCGTCCTGCACGCCCTCGCCGCCTTCGAGGAACTGCACTCCCTCGCCGTGGACGTGGTCCTCCTCGTCCAGTGCACCAGCCCCTTCCTCGCCACCTCCGACGTCGAGTCGGTCGCCGTGGCCGTCGCCTCCGGGGCGGCCGACTCGGCCCTGACCGTGGCCCCGTTCCACGGGTTCCTCTGGCGGGAGGGGGCCGACGGCTCCGGGGCCGGGGTCAACCACGACGCCGCGTACCGCCCCCGGCGCCAGGACCGGCCGCAGGACCTGCTGGAGACCGGCGCCGCCTACGCCATGGACGCCGCCGGCTTCCGTACCGCCCGGCACCGGTTCTTCGGCCGCACCCTCCCCGTCGCCACCGACCCCGCGCGGGTCCTGGAGGTCGACGACCCGCACGACCTGGACCGCGCCCGACTGCTCGCCCCCCTGCTCGACCCGCGCCCCGGAGCACACCCCGCACAGCCCGCCCCGGACCACGACGCGCACCCCGGCCCGAAACCCGACCCGCAGCCCACACCCCGTACACCCCCGCACCGAAGGACGCCTCCTGCCATGACGACCCTCCCCGACTCCCGCCTGCGTACCTTCGGCTCCCGCACCGCGGGCCCCGGCCGCCCCGTCTACGTCGTCGGCGAGATCGGCATCAACCACAACGGCGACCTCGGCAACGCCTTCGCCCTCATCGACGCCGCCGCCGAAGCCGGCTGCGACGCCGTGAAGTTCCAGAAGCGCACCCCGGAGATCTGCACCCCGCGCGACCAGTGGGACATCGAACGCGACACCCCCTGGGGCCGGATGACCTACATCGACTACCGCCACAAGGTCGAGTTCGGCGAGGACGAGTACCGCGCCATCGACGACCACTGCGCCAAGCGCGGCATCGACTGGTTCGCCTCCCCGTGGGACACCGAGGCCGTCGCCTTCCTGGAGAAGTTCGACGTCCCCGCCCACAAGGTGGCCTCCGCCTCCCTCACCGACGACGAGCTGCTGCGCGCCCTGCGCGCCACCGGCCGCACCGTCGTGCTGTCCACCGGCATGTCCACCCCGCAGCAGATCCGCCACGCGGTGGAGGTGCTCGGCAGCGCCAACATCCTTCTCTGCCACGCGACTTCGACGTACCCGGCCAAGGCCGAGGAGCTCAACCTGCGGGTGATCAACACCCTGCGGGAGGAGTACCCGAACGTACCGATCGGCTACTCCGGCCACGAGACGGGCCTGCAGACCACCCTCGCCGCGGTCGCCCTCGGCGCCACCTTCGTCGAGCGCCACATCACCCTCGACCGCGCCATGTGGGGCTCCGACCAGGCCGCCTCCGTCGAGCCCGGCGGCCTCACCCGCCTGGTCCGCGACATCCGCACCATCGAGACCGCCCTCGGCGACGGCGTCAAGCGCGTCTACGAGTCCGAGCTCGGCCCCATGAAGAAGCTCCGCCGCGTCCGGGGCGAGCTCGCAGCCGTCTGACGCCCCGCCCGGCGCGTACGCGTTCCGTCCCCCGACAAGGAGCACGTGGTGACCCCCTCCAGCCCCTCCGCCTCCACCCTGGCGTTCGTCGAGAGTCCGGTCCAGCTCCTGAACGTGCTGGAGTGGGCGTACGCGCGCCCCGGAGGGCAGCCGCAGCTGGACGGCGTCCCGCGCCAGCGGGGGCGCCGCGCCGGCGGCGGGGACCTGCCCGGCCCCGCCGCCCCCCGGCCGGCGGGCGCCGAGTCACCCCTGCGGATCGTCGTCCTGCCGCCCACCGACCCGATGTCCCGCGGCCAGCTGCGCCGGGTGGCCGCGCTGGCGCGGGACGAGGGGCACGAGGTCCGGTGGCAGGAGGCGCGCGGCAGCCGGTTCGCACCGCTGAAGGCGCTCGCCGCGCTGGCGCGCGACGTGCGCGCCGCGCGCACGGTCGTCGTCGGAGACCCCTTCTCGCGCTACGTCCAGCTGCTGCTCACCCTCGTGCGCGCCGAGGAGCTCGTCGTGGTCGACGACGGCACCGCCACCATGGAGTTCATGGCCCAGACCGCCCGCGGCGAACGCCTCGTACGGTGGCACCGGGTCGGCGGCGGACTGCCCGGCCGGGTCCGCGAGCTGGCGTACGCACCCGTCTCGGCGACCGCGCGCCGCCGCTTCACCCCGGCCGCGCACCGCGGCCACCGCGTCGAGGTCTTCAGCTCGATGCCCGTCACCGCCCACGGCGGGATGACGCTGCGGGTCAACGACTTCGCCTGGACCCGTGCCCGGTTCGGCCCGCCCCGGCTGACCAAGGGCACCGACCTGGTCGGCACCTCGCTCGTGGAGACCGGGGTGGTGGACCCGGACCGCTATCTGGACGCCGTGCGCGCCCTGACCCTGGAGCACGGGGCCACCCGCTACTTCGCCCACCGCCGCGAGTCCCCGGAGAAGCTGCGCGCCCTGAGCCGGGCCACGGGACTGGAGATCGTGCGCCCGGACCTGCCGCTGGAGCTGATCGCCCGGCGCGGACCGGTCGGCCGGACGATCGTCAGCTTTCCGTCCACCGTCGTCCACACGCTGCCGTACGCCCTGACCGGTACCGGTGTCACGGTCGCCGTATGCGATGTGGACCCCGCCTGGCTCACCGGGTCCGCCTCCCCGCGCGCCCGCAGCTTCCTCGCGGGGGTCACCGACACGGCCCGTGATGTGCGCAGACTGCCTGCCCAGGCGGCTCCCACGGCCGGATGAGCGCGCGAGTTTACCCCCGGGCGCATCCGGTCATGCGTCCAGAGGCCGGGTTTCTTTCCCCTAACGGCATGAACTTTTCGTGATCCCCGGCCAGTTGACCCGTCCGTGGGCCTACCCTTCAACGGGTGAACCAGTTGATGTCCCGCGAGTCCCAGACCGCCCAGCCCGCCGCGTCCGACCGGCCCGAGCTGCCCGGCAAGCTTCCGGACCACCTGCGTACCGAACTGATCGCCTTCCGCCGGGACTTGCACATGCACCCGGAGCTCGGACACCAGGAATTCCGTACCACCGCGGCGATCAAGGCCCGGTTGGAGAAAGCCGGCCTGCGACCACGGGTGCTGAAGTCCGGCACGGGCCTGATCTGTGACGTGGGCACCTGGGACGGGGGCCGGCCGATGCTGGCCCTGCGCGCGGACATCGACGCCCTGCCCATCCCGGATGCCAAGACGCACGTCTCGTACCGCTCGACCTTCGCGGACCGCGCCCACGCCTGCGGCCACGACGTGCACACCGCGGTGGTCCTCGGCGCCGGGCTGGTCCTCGCCGAGCTCGACCGGCAGGGGCTGCTGCCCCGCCCCGTGCGGCTGCTCTTCCAGCCCGCCGAGGAGGTGCTCCCGGGCGGGGCCACCGACGCCCTCGAGTCCGGGGTCCTGGACGGGGTCGGCCGGATCGTCGCCGTGCACTGCGACCCCCGGGTCGACGCGGGGCGCATCGGGCTGCGGGCGGGCCCCATCACCTCCGCCTGCGACCGGCTGGAGGTCACCCTCTCGGGCGCCGGCGGGCACACCGCGCGGCCGCACCTGACCACCGACCTGGTGACGGCCGCCGCCCGGGTGGCCGTCGACGCCCCGGCGCTGCTGGCCCGCCGGATGGACGCCCGCTCGGGCATGTCCGTCACCTGGGGCCGGATCGAGGCCGGGCACGCCTGCAACGTCATCCCGATGCACGCCGAGCTCTCGGGAACCGTGCGCTGCCTGGACCTGAACGCCTGGCACGAGGCGCCGGACATGATCCACGCGGCGATCGACGAGATCGCGACCATGCACGGGGCCAAGTTCGAGATCAACCACGTGCGCGGGGTGCCTCCGGTGGTCAACGACCCGGTGATCACCGAGCTGCTGCGGGAGGCGATGGGCGTCCGCTGCGGAGCGGAGTCGGTCGAGGACACCGAGCAGAGCCTGGGCGGAGAGGACTTCTCCTGGTACCTGGAGCACGTTCCGGGCGCGATGGCCCGGCTGGGGGTCCGGGCGCCCGGGGACACCGCCCAGCGTGATCTGCACCGCGGTGACTTCGACGTGGACGAGGCCGCGATCGGCGTCGGCGTGGAGTTCTTCACGGCCGCCGCACTGATCGACGGGCGTCGCGCCGGGGCTGGGAGGTAGCCGGCCGGTCCGAACTCCCTACAACATCGGCGGGCCTCCCGGTGGGCATGTCCAGCCCTTGGTACGCAAGGGCTGGGCACGTAAGGAGTCACCAATCGGTCACTGTCCGGTTCGCGACGATCCGATAACGACTCATGAACGGGCCTTTAACTGACATCTACGCGCGTTACGATCGCCGCGAAACCAGCGCCGGTCGTGGCGCTTCGGTCAGGTTTTGAAGGAGCCTCCCCTTGCGCCGGATCACCAGGATCGCCACCGTGGGCATCGCGTCCGCGGCGCTGGCCCTCTCGGCCACCGCCTGTGGCGGAAAGAAGTCGTCGGACGCCTCGTCCTCCCCCTCGGAGTCGGGTCAGAAGTCCGCAGCCATCGCGTACGACATCGGTGGCCGCGGCGACCAGTCGTTCAACGATGCCGCCTACGCCGGCCTGAAGAAGGCCGAAACGGACCTGAAGGTCAAGACCGCCGAGGCGGAGCCCACCGACGGTGAGGGCGAGGCCGACAAGGTCCAGCGCCTCACCGAGCTCGCCCGTAAGGGCAACAACCCGGTCATCGGCGTCGGCTTCGCCTACGCCCCGGCCATCAAGAAGGTCGCGCCGAAGTTCCCGAACACCACGTTCGGCATCATCGACGACACCTCGGTCACCGGCCCGAACATCGCCAACCTCGTCTTCAACGAGGAGCAGGGCTCCTACCTGGCCGGCGTCGCCGCCGCCAAGGCGTCCAAGACCGGCACGGTCGGCTTCATCGGCGGTGTCGAGGTTCCGCTGATCAAGAAGTTCGAGGCGGGCTTCACCCAGGGCGTCAAGGACACCAACCCGAACGCCAAGGTGCTCTCCGCGTACCTGACGCAGCCGCCGAACTTCGACGGTTTCGCCAAGCCCGACCTCGGCAAGGCCGCCGCGCTGGGCCAGCTCGACGCGGGCGGCGCCGACGTGGTCTACGCCGCTGCCGGTCTCGCCGGCTCGGGCGCCATCGAGGCCGCCTCCTCCAAGGGCAAGTGGGCCATCGGTGTCGACTCCGACCAGTACAACCAGGCCGGTCTGGCGAAGTACAAGGACTCGATCCTGACCTCGGTCACCAAGGACGTCGAGGACTCGGTCTTCAACCTGATCAAGTCGGTCGAGGACGGCAAGCCGACCACCGGTGAGATCCGCTACGGCCTGGACAAGGACGGCGTCGGCCTGGCCGACTCCAACCCGAAGTACAAGGAGATGGCCGACGTCGTCGCCGCGGTCGAGAAGGCCAAGGCCGACATCATCGCCAAGAAGATCACCGTCAAGACCGCGCCGTAAGGCCGTTCCTGACATGTAGTCCTGGTCTCCGGGGTCCGGGAAGCGGTCACTATCGCTCCCGGGCCCCGTGCCACGTTCTGTGATCATTAGTCTGTGACCACGCGGCCTGCCTGGCCGCAAGTTTTCACTTCCGACAGTGCTACGCGCGTAGAAGCATCGTGGACGCGATACTTTCTCTCCCCGCCCTGTCCCCCCTGCCTTCCGCTCCTTCCGCGCCAAGGAGAGTGCGTCATCAACGCGTCCAGCCCGCCCCACGCCGTAGAACTGCACGGCATCACAAAGCGCTTCCCCGGCGTCGTCGCCAACAAGGACATCGCGATCACCGTCCGCAAGGGCACGGTCCATGCCTTGATCGGTGAGAACGGCGCCGGCAAGTCGACTCTGATGAAGATCCTCTACGGCATGCAGAAGCCGGACGAGGGCACCATCGCCATCGACGGGGAGCAGGTCTCCTTCAACACTCCCGGCGACGCCATCGCCCGCGGCATCGGCATGGTGCACCAGCACTTCATGCTCGCCGACAACCTCACCGTCCTGGAGAACGTGGTTCTCGGCGGCGAGAAGCTGTACGGCATCGGCGCCAAGGCCCGCAAGAAGATCAAGGAGATCTCGGACGCGTACGGCCTCGGCGTACGCCCCGACGTCCTGGTCGAGGACCTCGGTGTCGCCGACCGGCAGCGCGTGGAGATCCTCAAGGTCCTCTACCGCGGCGCGAAGATCCTCATCCTCGACGAGCCGACCGCCGTGCTCGTGCCGCAGGAGGTGGACGCACTCTTCGACAACCTGCGCGAGCTCAAGTCCGAGGGCCTGACCGTCATCTTCATCTCGCACAAGCTGGGCGAGGTCCTGAAGGTCGCCGACGACATCACCGTCATCCGGCGCGGCACCACGGTCGGCACCGCCGACCCCAAGACCGCCACCCCCAAGCAGCTCGCCGAGCTGATGGTCGGTGCGGAGCTGCCCTCGCCGGAGACCCGCGAGTCGACCGTGACCGACGTTCCGATGCTCCAGGTGACGGGCCTGACCCTCGCGGCGAGCGACGTCGTCGTCGCCGAGCCGGAGGTTCTGGTGCCCGCGCCCGCCGCGGACTCCGCCACCGTGGAGAACGTCGGGGCCGGCCGGCTCCTGCTGGACGACGTCAACCTCACGATCCACAAGGGCGAGATCCTCGGCATCGCCGGTGTCGAGGGCAACGGCCAGACGGAGCTGATCGAGGCCCTCATGGGCATGGCCGCCGCCGACGCGGGCGTGATCACGCTGGACGGCAAGGACATCACCAAGACCTCGGTGCGCAAGCGCCGCGAGGGCGGCATCGGCTACATCCCCGAGGACCGCCACCGCCACGGCCTGCTGCTGGAGTCCCCGCTCTGGGAGAACCGGATCCTCGGCCACGTCACCGAGGCGCCCAACTCCAAGAAGGGCATCCTCGACCCGAAGGCGGCCCGCAAGGACACCGAGCGGATCGTGCGCGAGTACGACGTCCGCACGCCCGGCATCGACGTCACGGCGGCCTCGCTCTCCGGCGGCAACCAGCAGAAGCTGATCGTCGGCCGCGAGATGAGCCACAACCCGAAGTTCCTCATCGCCGCCCACCCCACCCGCGGTGTGGACGTCGGCGCGCAGGCGCAGATCTGGGACGCGATCCGCGAGGCCCGTCGCGAGGGCCTGGCCGTGCTGCTGATCTCCGCCGACCTGGACGAGCTCATCGGCCTGTCCGACACCCTGCGCGTGATCTACCGCGGCCGCCTGGTGGCCGACGCCGACCCCGCGACCGTCACCCCCGAGGAGCTCGGCACCGCGATGACGGGCGCCGCTTCGGGGCACCTGGAAGCAACCGACAACCACTCCGCCGCTGCCAACGGTGACACGACGGAGGACGAGGCCCGATGAAGACATTCGACAAGGACCGGCTGATGCTCGCCATCGCCGGGCCCCTGCTCGCGCTGGTGTCCGCCTTCGCGCTGACCATGATCGTGCTGGCGGCGACGGGCATCAACCCGATCGAGCCGCTGCGCATCATGGTCGAGAACGGCGGCTACGAGGACATCCAGGTCCTCATCGTCAACCAGGCCGGCACGTACTACCTGGCAGCCCTGGCCGTCGCCATCGGCTTCCGGATGAACCTCTTCAACATCGGCGTGGACGGCCAGTACCGCCTCGCCGCGATGATCTCCGCCGTGGTCGGTGGCGCCATCGTGCTGCCCGGCCCCCTGCACATCCTGCTGATCGTGGTCGTCGCGATGCTGACGGGTGCCGCCTGGGCCGGTATCGCGGGCGTCCTGAAGGCCAAGCGCGGGGTCAGCGAGGTCGTCTCGACGATCATGCTGAACGCCATCGCGACCAGCCTCATCGCCTGGCTGCTCCTGCCGAAGAACCTCGGCGTCCAGGTCGAGGGGTCCAACGACCTCACCACCGGCGAGATCGCCCAGTCCGGCTGGTTCCCGGCGCTCTCCCTCGGCGACTCGGGCGAGATCTACGGCTTCACCTTCGTGGCCTTCGCCCTCGGCATCGTCTACTGGTTCGTGCTCAACCGCACCCGTTTCGGCTTCGACCTGCGCGCCAGCGGCGCGAGCGAGTCCGCCGCCGCGGCCTCCGGTGTCGACTCCAAGAAGATGATCATCACCGCGATGCTCATCTCCGGCGCCGTCGCCGGTCTGTCCGGCATGCCGGTGCTGCTCGGTGAGAGCCACACGTACACCCTCGTCTTCCCCGTGGGCGTCGGCTTCACCGGCATCACCATCGCCCTGCTCGGCCGTAACAGCCCCGTCGGCATCTTCTTCGCCGCCCTCCTGATGGCCTTCATCGACAAGGCGTCCGCCGGCCTCGACACGGCCGGCTACGCCAAGGAGATCGGCACGATCATGAAGGGCCTGATCGTGATCGCGGTGGTCGTCTCCTACGAGCTCATCCGCCGCTACGGCATCCGCCGCCAGCAGCAGAAGGTCGGCGAGGAGCTGGCCGCGGGCCACGCCATGAAGACCGAGAAGGAGGTCGCGGCGTGAGCGCCAGCACCGTTTCCACGAAGAAGGCGGCACCCGCCACGGGCAGCCGCAAGAAGCTCACCCTGCCCTGGATCCTGCTGATCGTCGCGGGCGCCCTCGCGCTGGTCTCCGTGGTCCGCCTGATCTCCGGGGCCAACGACCTGACCTCCGTCGGCCAGGTCTCCGGCGCCCTCTCCCTCGCCGTGCCGATCGGCCTCGCCGGTCTCGGCGGTCTGTGGGCCGAGCGCGCGGGCGTCGTCAACATCGGCCTCGAAGGCATGATGATCCTCGGCACCTGGTTCGGTGCCTGGGCCGGTTACCAGTGGGGCCCGTGGACCGGTGTGCTCGTCGGCATCGCCGGCGGCGCCGCCGGCGGCCTGCTGCACGCGATCATCACGGTGACCTTCAACGTCAACCACATCGTCTCCGGTGTGGCCGTGAACATCCTGGCGCTGGGCTTCACCCAGTACCTGTCGAACTTCACGTTCGCCGAGGCCCCGGGCGGCTCCTCCAAGCAGTCCCCGCAGGTCGAGCCGATCGCCAAGATCACCATTCCAGGCCTGTCGGACTGGATGGCCGACCTCCAGGCCAAGCACTGGTTCTTCATCTCGGACCTGGCCGGCGTCATCGGCGGTCTGGTCACCGAGATCTCGCTGCTGACCATCGTGGCCCTGCTGCTGATCCCCGGTACCTGGTGGGTGCTGTGGCGGACCTCCTTCGGTCTGCGCCTGCGCTCCTGCGGTGAGAACCCGATCGCCGCGGAGTCCCTCGGCGTCAACGTCTACAAGTACAAGTACATCGCCGTGATCGTCTCGGGCGCCCTCGCGGGCCTCGGCGGCGTGTACCTGTCCGAGGTCGCGAGCCCCATCTACCAGGAGGGCCAGACCGGCGGCCGCGGCTACATCGGTCTCGCCGCGATGATCTTCGGTAACTGGATGCCGGGCGGCATGGCGCTCGGCGCCGGCCTGTTCGGCTTCATCGACAGCCTCAAGCTGCGCGGTGGCGCCGAGAACGTCCACGCGATGCTGCTGCTGATCGCGATCCTGCTGGTGCTCGTCTGCGTCTGGCAGCTGTACAAGAAGAAGTACATCCAGGCCGGCGTCGCGGCCGTCTTCGCCGCGCTGCTGTTCCTCTGGTACGCGACGACGGACTCGGTGCCGAGCCAGTTCGTGGACGCCGCTCCGTACCTGACCACGCTGCTCGTGCTCGCCCTGTCGGCGCAGCGCCTGCGGATGCCCAAGGCGGACGGCATGCCGTACCGCAAGGGTCAGGGCAAGTGACCCCCGGCGTGTCGGTGGACTGGGAAGCCCTGCGGACGTCCGCCCGGGAAGCGATGACCCGGGCGTACGCCCCGTACTCGGGCTTCCCGGTCGGGGTCGCCGCCCTGGTCGACGACGGCCGCGTCGTGACCGGCTGCAACGTCGAGAACGCCAGCTACGGGCTGGGCCTGTGCGCCGAGTGCGGACTCGTCTCCTCCCTCCAGGCGACCGGCGGCGGCCGCCTCACGCACTTCACGTGCGTGGACGGCAAGGGCGAGATCCTCGTCCCGTGCGGCCGCTGCCGCCAGCTGCTCTACGAATTCGGCGGCGACGAGCTGCTGGTGGAGACCCCGGACGGGATCCTCCCGCTGGCGGCGATGCTGCCGCAGGCCTTCGGGCCCGACCACCTGAGATAGCCGTGCCGACGGCCCTTCGCCCCTGCCGGGGCGGAGGGCCGTCGCACTTCCGTTCCCGAACCCCTCATCTCCCTCTCTCTATGCGCGTAGAAGGAAGCACCTCATGGACGTCATCTCCGTCATCCGGACCAAGCGGGACCGCGGTGAGCTGAGCCCCGAGCAGATCGACTGGGTCATCGACGCGTACACCCGCGGTGTCGTGGCCGACGAGCAGATGTCGGCGCTGGCGATGGCCATCCTGCTCAACGGCATGAACCGGACCGAGATCGCCCGCTGGACCGCGGCGATGATCGCCTCCGGTGAGCGCATGAACTTCGACTCCCTCTCCCGCCCGACCGCCGACAAGCACTCCACGGGCGGCGTCGGCGACAAGATCACCCTCCCGCTCGCCCCGCTGGTCGCCGCGTGCGGCGCGGCCGTGCCCCAGCTCTCGGGCCGCGGCCTCGGCCACACCGGCGGCACCCTCGACAAGCTGGAGTCCATCCCCGGCTGGCGCGCGCTGCTCTCCAACGAGGAGATGCTGCACGTCCTGGACACCACCGGCGCGGTCATCTGCGCGGCCGGCGACGGCCTGGCCCCGGCGGACAAGAAGCTCTACGCGCTGCGCGACGTCACCGGCACGGTCGAGGCCATCCCGCTGATCGCCTCCTCGATCATGTCGAAGAAGATCGCCGAGGGCACCGGCTCGCTCGTCCTGGACGTCAAGGTCGGCACCGGCGCCTTCATGAAGAACATCGAGGACGCCCGTGAGCTGGCGCGCACCATGGTCGGCCTCGGCACCGACTCGGGCGTCAAGACCGTCGCGCTCCTGACGGACATGTCCACCCCGCTGGGCCTGACCGCCGGAAACGCGCTGGAGGTCCGCGAGTCCGTCGAGGTCCTGGCCGGCGGCGGCCCCGCCGACGTGGTCGAGCTGACCATCGCGCTGGCCAAGGAGATGCTGGACGCGGCGGGCATCAAGGATGCCGACCCGGCGAAGGCCCTGGCCGACGGCTCCGCGATGGACCACTGGCGCCGGATGATCGCGGCCCAGGGCGGCGACCCGGACGCGACCCTCCCGGTGGCCCGCGAGCAGCACGTGGTCACCGCCCCCGAGTCGGGCGTCCTGACCCGCCTGGACGCGTACGGGGTCGGCGTCGCCGCCTGGCGCCTGGGCGCCGGCCGCGCGCGCAAGGAGGACCCGGTGCAGGCGGGCGCGGGCGTCGAGCTCCACGCGAAGCCGGGCGACACGGTCACGGCGGGCCAGCCGCTGATGACCCTGCACACGGACACCCCGGAGAAGTTCGACTACGCCCTCGCCTCCCTGGCGGGCACGTACGACATCGCTCCGGCGGGCACGGCCTTCTCCGCCACGCCGATCGTCCTGGACCGCATCGCCTGACCTGCGGCTTCCCTTTCGGGTGAACGGGACCGGTGGACCCCCGCCGGTCCCGTTCGGCATGCTGGGATCGGTGCCAACAGCTTGAGGAGCACGCCATGAGCGCACTCACCGTCCAGCAGGAGCCCGCAAGCGGCGACGACTGGGACGAGCTCGTCCGTCTCTGGGAGGAGACGGACGCGCCGGAGGGCTGCAAGGTGGAGATCATCGAGGGGATCATCACCTTGGCACCACCGCCCGTCAACCACCACAACTACATCGCGGTCAAGGTCCAACGGGCCCTGTTGCCAGTTCTCCCCGAAGCCTGTGAGGTGTACCAGACGCTCAATGTGGCGGTCCCGTCCCGCGTGGGCCTCTACATCCCGGACCTGGTGGTCGTACCCGACGAGGCTGCCCTGGAGGAAGGCAACTACGTCCCGGCCGCCGTTGCGGAACTGGTGGTGGAGATCACCTCGAAGTCCAACGCCGTCAACGACCGCGTCGCCAAGCTGGCGGGCTACGCGACCGCCGTCATCCCGCTGTATCTGCTCATCGACGCCTTCGCGTCCGGCGGCCCGACCATCACGCTGTATGGCGAGCCGAAGAACGGGCACTACCGGATTCTTCAGGCAGGCAAGTTCGGCGAGACCTTCCACCTCCCCGCGCCCTTCGACCTGAAGCTGGACACGTCCGCCTTCCCGACGCCCTGAGGCCGGCCCGGCGCCGATGAGTTCCGGCGGCCCGGGGAGTCACCCTCTCGTGACGATGAGACGACTCGTGGTGCCCGGACCCACTCCGACCGCCACGGACGGCGCGCGCCTGTGCGCACGGCTGGTCCGGCTGTACGAAGGCGGGGCGACGGCCGTGGAGTGCGATGCCGGGGCCGTCACCGCGCCGGACCTGGCCGCCGTCGAGGCGCTGGCCCGGCTGCGGCTGACCGCCCGCGGGCACGGGGGTTTCACCGTGACCGGCGCCGACCCGGCCCTACGCGCCCTACTGGACCTCGTGGGCCTCGTCGAGCTGCTCGGGGAGGCCGAACAGCGGGAACCACCGCGCGGTGTCCAGGAAGGCGTTGAGCCCGACGATCTTGCCGTCTGAGATCTCCAGCACCTGGAGCGCCCACGGGGTGTGGCCCGGCCGCCCGTCCTCGCGCGGACGGTACTGGCCGAAGGCGGGCAGGCCGTTCGCCGTCGTCGGGACGAGCCGGGAGCCCTTGCAGCCGATGCCCTGGTTCAGGTGCCAGGCCGCGATGTCCTCGTGGCCCTGGAGCCACAGGTCGAACGGCGGCATCGAGAGCACCGCGTCCTCGTGGAGGAGGGTGGTGAGCCGCGAGATGTCGTAGGCCTCGAAGGCGGAGAGGTACCGCTCCAGCAGCTTGGCCTGGTCCGCGTCGAGCGGATCCGCCGGGTCGCTGTCGCGCAGCGACTGCCCGGCCAGGGTGGCCCGTGCCCGCTGGAGGGCGCTGTTCACCGAGGCCGTCGTGGTCTCCAGGAGCCGGGCCACCTCGTCGGCCTTCCAGGCCAGCACCTCGCGCAGGATGAGCACCGCCCGCTGCTTCGCCGGCAGGTGCTGGAGCGCCGCGACGAAGGCCAGGCGTACGGACTCCTTCGCCAGCGCCATCTCGGCGGGGTCGGCCGTCTGCGGCAGCACCCGGGCGTCCGGAACCGGCTCCAGCCAGGTCACCTCGGGGCGCTCGTTCAGCACGGCGGAGGCCTGGTGCTGCGGGGCGGTCAGGTCCATCGGGCGGGCCCGCTTGTTCCCGGCGTTCAGCAGGTCCAGGCAGACGTTGGTGGCGATCCGGTACAGCCACGACCGCAGCGAGGAGCGGCCCTCAAACTTCTCGTAGCTGCGCCAGGCGCGGATGTACGTGTCCTGCACCGCGTCCTCGGCGTCGAAGGACGAGCCGAGCATCCGGTAGCAGTAGCCGGTGAGCTCGACCCGGTACCGGTCCATCGCGGTGTCGAGGTCCACATCGGTGGCGAGGTCGCTCATGTCCGTTCATCCCCCTGGTCGTTCCGCTCCTTCGGAACCTACCGGAGGGGTGTGACAACGGCAGCCGGAAGGGCCGGAGAGCCCATGTATGTCGTCATCAAGTTTCTTGACGTCAAGATTAATCTGCGGCAGGCTTCCTTCATGTATCTCGACGTCGAGATACCTGGACGGTGGACGCGGTCGATACGGGGGACTGGGATGCGGCGCGGCAAGGGGATCCGGAAGGCACGGCAGGGGGACGGTGGTCTGCTGGCGCAACTGCGCCGGCCGCCCGGCGGCCGTGACGCGCGGATCATGCTGCTCACCCAGGCGCTGGACCGCGCGGGTACCGGCGTGTGGGCCGCGTCCTCCGTCCTCTACTTCACCTTCGTCGTCGGCCTCGACGCCGGTCGGCTGGGCCTGCTGCTGGGCGCGGCCGGGGTGGCGGGCATCGCCGGATCGCCGCTCGCGGGCCACCTCGCCGACCGCTTCCAGGTGCGCACCCTGCTGATCGGCTGCCACCTCGTCCGCCTCGGGGCCCTCTGCGTGCTGCTGGTGGTCACCGACTTCGGCCCGCTGCTGCTCCTGTTCGCCGTCACCCACCTGGGAGACCGGGCGGCCAAGACGCTGGAGATGCTGTTCGCCACCCGGGTCGCGGGCGAGCGGCGCTCCACCTACCAGGCGCTGTCGCGCAGTTCGGCGAACGCCGGATACGCCCTCGGCGCGGGCCTCGCCGCCATCGGACTCGCCGTCGGCACCCGCGGCGCCTACCAGGTGCTGATCCTGGCCAACGCCCTGTCGTTCCTGGTGGCCGCGGCCCTGGTGTGGCGCACCCGGGAGCCGAACGGCCACGGGCTCGTGGTCGCACGGCCCGGAGGGCAGGACGACGCCCCGGTGGCCGGGGCCGGGGCCGGCCCCTGGCGGGACCGCGGCTACCTGCGGTTCGTCCTGCTGGACATCCCGATGAACCTGGACGACTCGATCCTCGGTGTCGGCGTGCCGCTGTGGCTCGTCGGCCACACCGCGGCCCCGCACGCCCTGATCCCGGCCTTCCTGGTCATCAACACCGTGCTCGTCGTCGCCCTGCAGCTACGGGTGTCGGCGCGGGTACGCGACGCGCGCCAGGCGGCGGGCGCGGTCGCCCTGTACGGCCTGACGACCCTCGCCTGCTGCGCCGTCCTGGCCGCCGCCCCCGCGGGCGGGGCCCGGGCCGCCTCGGCCGCCCTGCTCGCCGCGGCCGTGCTGGCCACCGCGGCGGAGCTGATGCGCTCGGTGAGCTCCTGGGAGCTGGCGGTCTCGCTCGCACCCCGGGAGGCGCGCGCCTCCTACCTCGGGGTGGCCGGCATGGCCCAGTCCGTCCAGAAGTCCGCGGGCCCGCTGCTGCTCACCGGCGCGGTGATGGCGGCCGGCCCGGCCGGCTGGCTGGCCCTCGGGGCCGGGGTGGCGGGCCTGTCCCTCGTCCAACGCCGGGCCGCCCTGCGGCGGTTGGCCCACCTGGGTGCCGCGCCCGCGCCCGAGCCCGCGCGGGCCTAGACCGTC
This sequence comes from Streptomyces nojiriensis, assembly GCF_017639205.1. Lineage (NCBI taxonomy): Bacteria > Bacillati > Actinomycetota > Actinomycetes > Kitasatosporales > Streptomycetaceae > Streptomyces > Streptomyces nojiriensis. The sequence goes on from NZ_CP071139.1 coordinate 5,592,349, forward strand.
TCTTCCGGATCTTGTCGGACGACCCGGGCCCGGCAGGATCCGAAAGAGACGGCCTAGGTGCCGGGCTTGCGCCCGTACACGTAGACGTCCTCGCCCTGCCCCAGCAGGTTCCAGTACGCCTTGGCGTCGGCGGAGCGCATGTTCACGCAGCCACCCGAACCGGGCGGGTTCCACATGCTCTTGGTGGTCGAGTGGAAGGCGATGCCGCCGTCGAAGAACTGCGCGTACGGCATCGAGACGTTGTAGAGCGTCGACCAGTGGTCGATGTTCCGGTAGTAGATCTTCTTCAGCCCGGTGCGCGTCTCCGTGCCGTCCTTGCCGGTGCGGACCGGGACGGGCCCGTACGTCAGGGTGGCGCCGTCCTGGATCCAGCTGAGCTGCCGCGTCAGGTCCACGCAGGCGATCCGCCCCCGGTCCACCGGGCAGTCACCCGCCCTGTTCGGGGTGGTGCCGGCCGCCCGCTGGGCCAGCATCGTGCTCATCGTCTGCCAGGTCAGCGGCCCGGCGTAGCCCTGGGTCGGGGTGATCCCGTGGGTCGCCTGGAAGGAGCGGATCGCCGTGCAGTCGGCCGCCGACTGCTTCCCGTCCACCGGCCGGCCGAGGAACTGCTCGACCTGCCGCTGGTACGGCCCGGTGGTGAGGTTGCAGGAGGCGGCGGCCTGCGCCGCCCCGCCCCCCGCGACCACCACCGGCAGCGCCAGCGCGACCGCCACGCCCAGCACCGCCGCCCGCGCCCCGAACCTCGTACCCATCCGGTCCTCCCCTGCTCGCACAGCATGTCCTCCGTGTTGAATGCCCGGAAAACAAGCAGGGGTTGCCTGCGGCGGGAGCGTAGTTTCCCTCAGCGCGCGCCCATGGCCGACGCCGGCATCCGCCGCTCGGCGCGCGCCGCGTGCGACCCGTACAGGGTGATCGACACGACGCCGAGCACCGCCAGCAGCGCGATGCCGACCGTGGCCGCCCAGCCGGCCCCGTGGTAGGCCAGGGCGCCCAGGGTGCCGCCCGCGCTGGAGCCGAGGTAGTACGCCGACTGGTAGAGCGCGGAGGCCTGCGCCCGGCCCGTCTTCGCCGTCCGGCTCACCGCGGCCGAGGCCACCGCGTGCCCCGCGAAGAAGCCCGCGGTGATCAGGACCAGCCCGAGCATGATCGCCGCCAGGGAGTCGGACAGCGACAGCAGCAGGCCGAGCGCCGTGGTCGTCACGGCCAGGTACAGCGCGCCGCGCCGCCCGGTGCGGGCCACCAGCTTGCCGGCGGCGGCCGAGGAGACCGTACCGACCAGGTAGATCAGGAAGATCGACCCGACCACGCCCTGCCCGAGCGAGAACGGCTCGTCCACCAGGCGGTAGCCGATCACGGTGTAGACCGCGCCGAAGACCGTCATGAACAGCGCGCCGATCCCGTACAGGCGCAGCAGCAGCGGATCGCGCAGATGGCCGGCGACGGTACGGCCCACCGCGCGCGGGTTCAGCGACGCCGGGCGGAAGAACCGCGCCCGGGGCAGCAGCACCAGGAAGGCCACGGCGCACGCCAGCGCCATCAGGGCGACGGCCAGCAGGCCCGCCCGCCAGCCCCACAGCTGCGCGGCCCAGCCGGTGACGAGACGGCCGCTCATCCCGCCGATGGAGTTCCCCGCCACGAACAGGCCGATCGCGGCCACCAGGGCCTTCGGCTTGACCTCCTCCGCCAGGTAGGCCATCGCGGAGGCCGGGATCCCGGCGATCGCCGCGCCCTGGACGGCGCGCAGCACCACCAGCCACTCCACGTTCGGCGCGAACGGCACCAACAGGCCGACGCCGACGGCGATCACCATCGAGTACGTCATCATCCGGGTGCGGCCGAACCGCTCGGACAATGCGCTCAGCGGGAGGACGAACAGCGCGAGCGCGCCGGTGGCCGCGGACACCGTCCAGCTGGCCTGGCCCGCCGTCACCCCGAAGCCGGCGGAGATCGCGGGCAACAGCGCCTGGGTGGAGTAGAGGAGGGCGAACGTCGCGAGTCCGGCGGCGAAGAGCGCGAGGCTCATCCGGCGGTAGCCGGGGCGGCCGGGGGAGAGGGGCTGCGGTGCGGGGGACGACGGGGTGGAGGCACCCGGGATGACGGGTGCCCCGGTATGAACGGGAGGCATGCTTCGACGGTAGGCCTGTCATTTTCATGCGTCCAATGCACAGAATCGCGATAATCGATCCGCTGATGCATCAACCGAGCTCAGAGGCGTGGATGTCGATGAACCGTTACGTAGAAGACATGGCCGTGACAACCTTGCTCGCGCCGCGGCTGGCCTATTTCGTCGCCGTCGCCCGCCACGAGCACGTCACGCGGGCCGCCCACGAGCTGGGCGTCCCGCAGTCCACCCTGTCCCGGGCCATGGTCCGGCTCGAACAGGACCTCGGCGTCACGCTGTTCGCCCGCAAGGGCCGTACGGTCGCGCTCACCACGGCCGGCCGCACCTTCCTGGCCTCGGCCGAGCAGGCCCTCACGGAGATCGACCGCGCCGCCGAATCCGTACAGCAGGACGCCGATCCGGCGGCCGGCAAGGTGGCCTTCGGCTTCCTGCACACCCTCGGGTCCGAGACCGTGCCCGGCCTCATCCGCGCCTTCCGCGCCGACCACCCGCGCATCCGCTTCTCCCTCGTCCAGAACTACGGCGAGGCCATGCTGGAGAAGCTCCGGGCCGGCGAACTCGACCTGTGCCTGACCTCCCCGCTGCCGGACGCGCCCGACCTGGTCGCCCGGCGCCTCGACGAACAGCGGCTGCGGCTGGTGGTCCCGGACGACCACCGGCTCGCGACGCGCAAGCGCATCCGCCTCGCCGAGGCCGCCGAGGAAACCTTCGTCACCCTGGAGCCCGGTTACGGCATGCGCCGCATCACCGACGACCTGTGCGCGGAGGCCGGGTTCACCCCGAAGGTCGCCTTCGAGGGCGAGGAGGCCGAGACCCTGCGCGGCCTCGTCGCCGCCGGCCTCGGCGTGGCCCTCCTGCCGCCCCCGGCCGTGGCCCGCCCCGGGGTGGTCGAGCTGACGGTCACCGCCCCGCGCGCCGTCCGCGAGATCGGCGTCGCCTGGCTGGACGGCCACCCCGACACCCCGCCGGTGGCGGAGTTCAAGCGCTTCCTCCTCTCCCGCCGCGGCCGCCTGATCCCCGAACTGGAACCCCTGCCCTAGCCGCCGGGCCCTGCCCTGCCCGGACCGGGCCGCCACGCGGCCGGCCGATTCCCTTTGGCCGGGCCAATTCCGCCCCGCCCGGGTGCATTGGGCCTTGCCCGGCCAATCCAGCCTCGCCGGCGTTTGAGGCGCGGGGTCTGGGGCGGAGCCCCGGGAAACCCGGCTCCGCCGGGCACCGGGCTCCGCCCGGACCCTCCCCCAGCTACCGCTGGGAGGTGCCCCCTCCTCAAACGCCGGCGGGGCTGGGATGTGCCCGGCAGGGCTGGATGTGCCGGGGCGGGGCTGGGATGTGCCCGGGCAGGGCTGGATGTGCCGGGGCGGGGCTGGGATGTGCCCGGGCAGGGCTGGGATGTGCCGGGGCGGGGCTGGGATGTGCCCGGGCAGGGCTGGGATGTGCCGGGGCGGGGCTGGGATGAGCCCGGGCGAGGCTGGGATGTGCCGGGGCGAGGCTGGGATGTGCCCGGGCGGGCTGGATGTGCCCCTGCGGGGCCTGGTGGCCCGGTGGTCAAGGGGTCGGCGGTCGGGTCGGGGTCGGGGCGAGCAAGTAGCCCGCCTGGAAGCGGGATTTGGCGCCCACCGCGCGCATGATCTCGGCGATGTGGCGCTGGCAGGTCCGCTCCGACATGCCCAGCCGGCGCGCGATCACCTTGTCCTCCAGCCCCTCCGACAGCAGCCGGACGATCGTCTGCCGCAGTTCGTCCGAGATCGACCGGGCCGCCTCCGGGCTCACCGACGTGGGGAAGGGCTCCGCGCCCACCCAGGAGCGTTCGAAGGCCGCCGTCATGAAGTGCACGACGCTCGGCTCCCGCACCACCAGCGCCGCCCCGTTGCGGTCCGGCACCGCCATCACGCCCGTGTGTTCGTCGAAGATCAGCATCCGCATCAGCCCGTCGCCCAGGGTCCGCACCTGGGCGCCCAGCGCCGTCACCCGCTCGACGTACGCCGCCGTGGGCCGTGAGTAGCGGGCCGTGTGCTGGTAGATCGTGCGCATCCGGACCCCGCGCGCCAGCAGCGACTCGTCCCGCCCGATCGACTCCTCCAGGGTCTCCACCGGGCGGCCCCCGCCCGGCTGCGAGGTCAGCAGCTCCCGCTCGCACGCCGCGACGAGCTCCGCGATCAGCCCCCGTACCGCACCGAGGTCCGTGACCAGTTCCAGCCGGCCCGATCCGCCGAGGTCCCGCTGCGCGGCCCCCGCCTCGTACGCGGGTACCAGCGCCTCCAGCCGCCCGCGCAGCCGGTCCATCTCGTCGTGGGTCTCCCGTACGAGCAGGGCCAGCGGGGCCAGGGCCCGGGCCGCCGCGGCCCGGGGGGCCACCGCGCTCCAGCGGTCCGGTCCGTCGCCCGGCACCCGCTGGAGCAGGTGCGCGGCGGCCAGCTCGGTGATCGCGGCGGCCGCGCGCACGCCCAGGGCCCCGGTGGCCTCGCACAGGTCAAAGCCGTGCCGCTCGACGGCGTACGCGTACAGGCGCCGGGCGGCGGGGCTCAGCTCCCCGGCCGCTGCGGGCGGCCCGGATTCCTCGGCAGGCATACGCGTATGCGTCCCGAGTTGTCGGGATTTGTAAACCCCTCGTGTTCCCGCAAGGCGGCAAGACGACGCCTGGACGGGCGCCATCGGCACATGCCGATGCGGCACAGTGGTCGGCACGGCGTGAGGGGGAAGCGCGGTATGCGGCAGCGGACACCCAGGCGAGGACGGGGGCCCGTGTCCTGCCGAGTCCGCGGCCCGCCGTGGTGGTCGCGCCGGATCCGTCGGTGCCATCCGACCGTGAGGGGGCGGAACGGCGGGTACGGACGGACTGGCGCGCCCCCGAAGCCGTCAGCCGTCGGCCGGCTTCGCGTAGTCGGTGTAGCCGGTCCAGTCCAGCGCTACGCACGGCTCGTCGCCCAGGACCCAGGCGTCGTGCCCGGGGGCGATCTGGATGAAGTCGCCCGGGCCGATCTCGCCGCTCTCCCCGTCGTCCATGACGATCTTCATCCGGCCGCTCACGACGTACCCGGTGTGGGCGGAGCGGCAGCTGTCCGTGCCGGCCAGCGGCTTGATGTGCAGCGACCAGCGCCAGCCCGGCTCGAAGACCGCGCGCCCCACCGCGCCGCCCTCGGTGTTGAACAGGTCCAGCCTGCCCGTGCCGGCCTCGAAGGGCCGCGTCTCGTCGGGCTTGTCGAAGTTCCTGTGGACCAATCCGCCCATGGCCGGTCGCCTCCGGGAGTAGAGCAGCACCCCGAGTCCAAGTCCCACGGTACGCGCGCCGCGCCGTGCCGCGCCCGTGGATCACCTTCTCAGCGACCTCCCGAAGCCCGAGGCCAGCGGCATCCGCAGGCCCAGCGGCGGGGGCGCGGCCAGGGCGTCCGTCACCGGCCGCGAGTACCGCCCCGAGGCGACCGCGCCCAGGATGAAGTCCACGGCCAGCGCCACCACTTCCGGCTGGTGCTCGCGCAGCCCGTGCCCGTCCGAATGCACCTCGAAGCGGCAGGTCGAACGATTCGCCTTCTTCGCGCGCGCCGCCAGCCGGAAGGAGGCCTCCGGGTCGCTGCGCGCGTCGTTGGTGCCGTGCACGATCAGCACCTGCCGTCCCGACAGCTGTTTCACCGGTTCAGGGGAGTCGTCCCGGGCCGCCGCCGCCGCTAAGCAAGGGGCGATCAGCACCACCGAGTTGACGGCCCCGTGTCCCGCCGCCCGCAGCGCGGCCAGGCCCCCCGCGTCATAGCCGGCCAGGCACACCGGCACGTCCCCGTACCGCCGCACCGCCTCGTCCGCGGCCCACCCCGCCTGCTCCTCCCGGGCGGAGTCCCCGCCGTGGACGACCACGTGCGTGACCAGCCCCTCGGCCCCGCCCGCCCGGGCCAGCGCCCGCGCGAGCGGACGCATGGGTCCCGGCGAGAACCTGGAGGCCCCGGGAAGCAGGAGCACCACCCCGTTGACCGTGCTTTCCGTCGAACCCGAGCCGGTTCTCGCGCCGACCGCCCGCCCCAGGCGGGCCCCGCGCGCCGGCGGCGCATGCTGTGCCATGGCGGAACAGTCTCAGACCTTGAGGTGTACGCCATCCGTCCGCGCGGTCTCTGTTACATATCGACGCCCGCCGGGGACATTCCGCTCTACGCGCGTAGGAGTAGAGTGCGCAGATGACGAGCGAGACCCCCAACCTGCCGACCCCGGATCAGATCCGTCGTTCCCCGAAGGTGCTGCTGCACGATCACCTCGACGGTGGACTGCGTCCCGGGACCATCATCGAGCTGGCCCGCGAGGTCGGCTACGAGAACCTCCCCGAGACCGACGCCGACAAGCTCGGCATCTGGTTCCGCGAGGCCGCCGACTCCGGTTCCCTGCCGCGCTACCTGGAGACCTTCGCGCACACCTGCGCGGTCATGCAGACGAAGGCCGCCCTCTTCCGGGTCGCCGCCGAGTGCGCCGAGGACCTGGCCGAGGACGGCGTCGTGTACGCCGAGATCCGCTACGCGCCCGAGCAGCACCTCGAAGCCGGCCTTTCCCTCGAAGAGGTCGTCGAGGCCGTGAACGACGGCTTCCGCGAGGGCGAGCGCCGCGCGAAGGCCAACGGGCACCGCATCCGCGTCGGCGCCCTGCTGACCGCGATGCGCCACGCCGCCCGCGCGCTGGAGATCGCCGAGCTGGCGAACCGCTACCGCGACAACGGCGTGGTCGGCTTCGACATCGCCGGCGCCGAGGCCGGGTTCCCTCCCACCCGCCACCTCGACGCCTTCGAGTACCTCAAGCGCGAGAACAACCACTTCACCATCCACGCGGGCGAGGCCTTCGGCCTGCCGTCGATCTGGCAGGCCCTGCAGTGGTGCGGCGCCGACCGCCTCGGTCACGGTGTGAAGATCATCGACGACATCGAGGTCGCCGAGGACGGTTCCGTGACCCTGGGCCGCCTGGCCTCGTACGTCCGGGACAAGCGCATCCCCCTGGAGATGTGCCCGACCTCGAACCTGCAGACCGCCGCGGCCGCCTCGTACGCCGAGCACCCGATCGGTCTGCTGCGCAAGCTGCACTTCAGGCTCACGGTCAACACGGACAACCGCCTGATGAGCGGCACCAGCATGAGCCGCGAGTTCGAGCACCTGGTCGACACCTTCGGCTACACCCTCGACGACATGCAGTGGTTCACCGTCAATGCGATGAAGTCCGCGTTCATTCCTTTCGATGAACGACTGGCCATGATCAATGAAGTGATCAAGCCCGGTTATGCGGAGCTGAAGTCGGAGTGGCTGTTCCAGCAGACCGCTTCCACCAGCGGTTCCGTCTCGGCCTAGGCCATGGCATGACATAGCGAGAGCGCCCGGGAAGGATAATTCCCGGGCGCTTTCTCGTATTTAAGGATGTTTGCGGACCGGGGTTTGAAGTGACTAGTTTGCGGAGCCGCTCAATTCCCCGTCGCAAGGACAACCCTTCATGAAGAAGTCAGCTGCCAAGACCCTCGGTACCGCCGTTCTCGGTGTCGCGTTCGCCGCGGTCGCCGCCGGTACCGCCTCCGCCGCCGTTCCGGCGGTCGGCCTCACCGACGCGCTGGGCTCCGCCGCGGGCATGCTCCAGGGCGCCACCAGCCAGCAGAAGGTGGGCGGCGGGGCCCAGCAGTCGAGCGACCCCACCTCCCAGATCACCGGAGCCCTGACCCCGCTGACCGGTGCCCTGAACGGCCTCGGCAGCTGACATCGCTGCCGCTGTGACACGTACACGTGTGCGGTGGGTGCATGCTCCTCGATCGGGCATGTGTCCCGCCGTGCCGTGTGCCACGATCGCCACCAACTGCCCGCCGACGTCTTGGGTACGAGGTTCTCGGTCATGCGCATGAAGGCACGAGCGACGATGGTCGCGCTGGTCCCCGCCCTGCTGTTCGCGGCGGTGGGGTGCAGCAGTACGAACACCCCCGCGACGGGCAAGGCCCCCGATCCCAAGGGCTCCGCGGGCAGCGCCCCAGCCGCGCCCGGAGCCCCGGCGCCGTCCGCCGCGGCGACGGGATCGGCCGCGCCGAAGACCGGTGGCAGCAGGCTTGAGCGGTCCGCGCTGGCACAGGGCGACCTGCCCGGCTACCAGGTCTCCGCCCAGGGCAAGAACCCGAACGCCCCGGACGGCCAGCCGCAGGCCGACAAGAAGGCCTGTCAGCCGCTGGCCGACATCATGGGCGACAAGCCGGACCCGTCCGCGCGCGAGGTCCTCAGCCGCGGCGTCGGCTCCCAGAAGCAGGTCGGGCTGGCCGTCTCCGCCACTGTCGGTTCCTACTCCGAGAGCGACGCCAAGGCGCTGATCGCCCGGCTCAAGGCCGCCGTCGCCGCCTGCGGTTCGGGCTTCTCGGCCACGGTCGGGAAGCAGACCGGCGCCTACCGCGAGGTGCGCCCCGCCGACTACCGCACGGGCGGCGACGAGAGCGTCAGCTGGACCATGACCGCCGCCGCCGAGGGCGTCTCGGCGCAGGTCCACCTGGTCGTCGTACGCGAGGGCGACACCGTCGTGCGGCTGACGGCCCTCAACGTGGCGGCGGCCCAGCAGAAGGCGCAGGTGCCGCAGGAAGTGGCCGACAAGCAGCTGGAGAAGATCAAGAAGGTCCAGCAGGCCGGCTGACCGCAGGACCCGCCGGCCGCCGGACTACCAGGCGGCCGAAGCGGACTTCTCGTTGGGCAGCAGTACCCACAGCGCTATGTAGATCAGGAACTGCGGGCCGGGCAGCAGGCACGAGACGACGAAAATGGCGCGCATCGCGTTCGCGGAAATTCCGAAACGCCGCGCCAGTCCGGCGCAGACTCCGCCGATCCAGCGGCCGTCACGGGGGCGGACCAGGGCGCTCATGAGATTCTCCTTCGTCGGTATCGCTTTCTGCGATGGCTCAATACTCCCGCTGGACCGCCGACAGAACGTCGGTCCAGGGGCCGAGCCCGACCCTGGAAATCTTCGGGGTATCCCCCTGATAAACGGGGTGTGAGCGCCTCAGCCGCGCCCGCAGCGCCGGTACGACGGCGATGTGCGCGAGCACCACGCCGACGGTGTTCAGCAGCACCGAGTCCACGTCCACGACCTGCCCCGGAACCGCTGTCTGCAGCATCTCGATGCACACCGAGACCAGCGCGCCCGCGGCGGCCGTCCGGGCCAGCGAGGACCACGCGGACAGGGCCGACGGCGCCAGCCGTCCGCTGATCAACGGCACCAGCACCCCGAGCGGGGCCAGCAGCGCGAGCCCCTCGCCGATCTGCCGGGCCGCCTCCAGCGGTCCGAGGGCCAGGTCCGCCGCGATCCCCTCCAGCGGGCTCAGATTGGCCGCCGCGGCCCAGGGCACGTCCAGCGGCCGCAGAGTCAGCCAGCCGACGACCACGAAATGGGCGGCGAGCAGGACCCCGGCCAGGAGTCGGAGACGGAGGTGGATCGCGGTGGCGGCGTTTTCGCCGCCCTCATGACGCTGCACACCTGCGAGGACGCATCACCCGGTGGCCCCGGTTCCGAGCCTGAGGGGGGTGTGGCGGGGAGCACCCGGACAGCTCTGGGACGGGGCCCGGACCCGGCGTCCCGGCCGGTCAGCGCGTGGCGACGAGGACGATCAGGAGCAGCGCGCCGATGAGGGCGGGCGCGATGATCTCGTACGACCAGCGCACGCGCACACTGCCCTGCGCGCCCGGCCGCGCGGCGTTCAGCTCGGCCAGTCCCTGGAGCTCGTCGACGATCCGGTCGGCGTTGGCGCGCATCGGTTCGGAGGCGGCGGCGGAGGTGCGGGACCGCGCGGCGGGGTCGCCCGAGCTGCCCGGGTCGCGGCGGTCGATCGCGTTGCGGCGCATCTGCTGCCGGTTGGCCTTCTTCCGCTCCCGCAGCGAGACCGGCACGGACCAGAGCTGGTACTTCGACCCCTCGGCCAGCACCTCGGCCGAGTACCCGGCGCGCACCGCGTCCACGGCCGCCCAGGGCAGCTCGATGATCCGGAAGGGGTTCCGCACGCGCATCCGGTCCTCGTTGGCGAAGACGGCCGGGCGGATCGTGAACGCGACGATCAGCGGTACGGCGCACAGCGCCACCGCCAGTCCGATCCACGGGGTGTTGCCGGAGCCCCGCAGTACGGCGTCGCCGCAGAGCCAGGCGGTGAGCGCGAGCAGCAGTACCCCCGAGACGACGCCCATGGAGGATCGGTAGACCCGGTCTGCGTACACCGGTTCGTCGGTCGGCTGCTGGCTGCTCATGGGGTCGATTCTGCCCCACTGCGCCGCCTGGGTGTATCAGCCCACGAGATCGGCGTACAGGATGATGTTGTCGGGCCGGTGGCCGTCGGCGAGCTCGCCGCCGCAGGTGATGACGCGCAGCTCAGGGCGGGCTGTGTCGCCGTACACCTTGGCGGTCGGGAACTCCTTCTTCCCGACCTGCTCCAGCTCCCGGACGCGGAAGACGGCGGTGGTGCCGTCCGCCCGGTCGACGGTGATCTCCTCGCCGGTGCGCACGTGCGAGACGTCCTTGAGCACGGCCGGGCCGCGCGCGGTGTCGAAGTGGCCGATCAGCACGGCGGGACCGGTCTGGCCGGGCGTGACGCCCTTGGTGTACCAGCCGATCCTGTCGGCGTCGGCCGCGGAGGGCACCTCGACGGTGCCGTCGGCGGCCAGCCCCAGCCCCAGCACCGGGGAGGCGTCCACCCCGGCCGAGGGGATCCGTACGCGTACGGGCTCCGAGGCGGGCATCGGGCCGGCGGCCGGGGCCTCGGCCGGGGCGGCGGAGGCCGGGGTGATGTGCGGGGCGGCCGGCGCCGGGTCCGCGGCGGGGGCGCCGCCGCAGCCGGTCAGGGCGGCGAGGGCGAGCGGGGCGAGCAGGGCGGTGGCGCGGAGGGCGGCGCGGGACATGCGGGGCTCCTGAACGGGGACCGGCGGGCCACCACGAGGGTGGCCCGCCTGGAGGTCGGGTGGTGCGGGGGCCGCGGGGCGGCCGTTCGTCAGCTGTGGCTGCGGCGACGGCGCAGGACGGTCGCACCGACCAGGGCGAAGACCGCGAGGAGGCCGGCGCCGGCCGCGACGGTGGTGCTGTTGTCGGTGTCCTCGGACGCGATCTCGGCGCCCGCGGCGACGGATCCCTGGGGGACGACGGTGGTCTGGCCCGTGGTCTGGGTGGAGACGTTCGTGGCGGTCACCGGCTTCGCGGTGGAGGGCTCGGGCTTCGGGGCCGGGGTCTCCTGCGTGACCTGGTAATCGAGGGTGCAGCCCTTGGGGAGGGCGGGGAAGTTCGCGAAGCCGGAGGGGACGTCCAGGCCGCCCTGGGTCTTCCACTCGAAGACGGGCTTGGCGCCGCTGGGGTTGTTGATGCGGGAGAAGTACTCCGGCGAGCCCTGGGGGTTGGTGCGGGTGAGGGTCTGGGTCCAGGTGTCGGCGGGGTCGCTGCCGTGCATGACGACCTTGGGGCCCTTGGGGGACATGGTCAGGTCGGCCAGCAGGCCGGCGCCGAGGGCGACCTGCTTCACCTTGGAGACGCAGTCGGCCGGGCCCGTCGTCGCCTGCGGCAGCGGGTAGGACTTGGTCGTGCCGCCCTTGGCCACCGCGAGGGACGGGTGCGGGGAGTCCTTCCCGGCGAGCTCCAGCTCCAGGCCGTTCACCGAGGCCTTGGGGTGCGTGGCGTCCAGCGTGGCGAGCAGGCGGCCCATGTAGTCGTCACCCGGCTTCCAGTCGTCGGAAACGGCGCGGACCCAGACCTCGGGGCCCTCGGACTCGTGGCGCAGCACCGCGACGACGCCCGTGCCGATCAGGACAGGGGTGCCGGTGTAGCGGGCGGGGACGGTTCCGGCGACGGCCGCCGCGGCCGGCGCGGTGGTCGTGGCGGCGTACGCCGTGCCCGCGATCGGGGCGAGGAGGGCACCGGCGAGGACGGCGGTGGAGATGGAGGCACGGAGGGCGGTACGCATAACGACTCCTTGAAGCGTGGTCTCGGGAAGGTGGAGGAGAGTCGCATGCCGCGGTTTTCTCTGTCGGTGAGAGCCGGGTGAGTGTCTGGCGGGCTGCTGAGAACAAAGTTACGGATCGTGTGCGCGCGGAAGATCTTGCTCCTGTCATGGACCCGTAACGGAGAGTGGAGGTGTCGATTCCATAGCGGATCCGGGGGCGGGGGTGACAGGTCGCTACGCGCGTAGATATGCTCATCTGGTGACCATGCCCACCACCCTCACCGCATTCGCTGACGTGACGACGTCCGACAGTGCGCTGCGCCGCTTCCTGCACGGGCTGCCCGGCGTCGACGCTGTCGGCCTGGAGGCCCGCGCGGCCTCCCTCGGCACCCGTTCGATCAAGACGACGGCCAAGGCGTACGCCATCGACCTGGCCATCTCGATGATCGACCTGACGACGCTGGAAGGCGCGGACACCCCGGGCAAGGTCCGGGCGCTCTCCGCCAAGGCCGTCAATCCCGATCCGACCGACCGTACGACCCCGATGACGGCCGCCGTCTGTGTCTACCCCGACATGGTGGCCACGGCGAAGGCCGCGCTGAACGGCGCCGACGTCAAGATCGCCTCCGTCGCGACCGCCTTCCCGGCCGGCCGCGCCGCCCTGCCCGTCAAGCTCGCGGACACCCGTGACGCCGTCGCCGCCGGCGCCGACGAGATCGACATGGTCATCGACCGTGGCGCCTTCCTCGCCGGCCGCTACCTGGAGACGTACGAGCTGATCAAGGCCATCAAGGAGGCCTGCGTCCGCGAGGACGGCAGCGCCGCGCGCCTGAAGGTCATCTTCGAGACCGGTGAGCTGTCGACCTACGACAACATCCGCCGCGCCTCCTGGATCGGCATGCTGGCGGGCGCCGACTTCATCAAGACGTCGACCGGCAAGGTCGGGGTCAACGCCACTCCGGCGAACACCCTGCTCATGCTCGAGGCCGTACGCGACTTCCGCGCGCAGACTGGAATCCAGATCGGCGTGAAGCCGGCCGGCGGCATCCGCACCACCAAGGACGCGATCAAGTTCCTGGTCCTGGTCAACGAGACCGTGGGCGAGGACTGGCTGAGCAACCACTGGTTCCGCTTCGGCGCCTCCAGCCTGCTCAACGACCTGTTGATGCAGCGCCAGAAGCTGAGCACCGGCCGTTACTCCGGTCCCGACTACGTGACGGTGGACTGATCACCATGGCATCTGTATTCGAGTACGCACCGGCTCCCGAGTCCCGCTCGGTCGTCGACATCGCCCCCTCCTACGGGCTCTTCATCGACGGTGAGTTCACCGACGCCGCTGACGGCAAGGTCTTCAAGACCGTCTCGCCGAGCAGCGAGGAGGTCCTCGCCGAGGTCGCCCAGGCGGGCGCCGCCGACGTGGACCGCGCCGTCAAGGCCGCCCGCAAGGCCTTCGCCTCCTGGTCCGCGCTGCCGGGCTCCGAGCGCGCCAAGTACCTCTTCCGCATCGCCCGGATCATCCAGGAGCGCAGCCGCGAGCTCGCCGTCCTGGAGACCCTGGACAACGGCAAGCCGATCAAGGAGACCCGCGACGCGGACCTCCCCCTGGTCGCCGCGCACTTCTTCTACTACGCGGGCTGGGCCGACAAGCTCGACCACGCGGGCTACGGCCCGAACCCGCGCCCGCTCGGCGTGGCCGGCCAGGTCATCCCGTGGAACTTCCCGCTGCTGATGCTGGCCTGGAAGATCGCCCCGGCGCTCGCCACCGGCAACACCGTCGTGCTGAAGCCCGCCGAGACGACCCCCCTCTCCGCGCTGTTCTTCGCGGACATCTGCCGCCAGGCGGGCCTGCCCAAGGGTGTCGTCAACATCCTCACCGGCTACGGCGACGCGGGCGCGGCCCTCGTCGAGCACCCGGACGTCAACAAGGTCGCCTTCACCGGCTCGACCGCCGTGGGCAAGAAGATCGCCCGCCACGTCGCCGGCACCGACAAGAAGGTCACCCTGGAGCTGGGCGGCAAGGGCGCCAACATCGTCTTCGACGACGCCCCCATCGACCAGGCCGTCGAGGGCATCGTCAACGGCATCTTCTTCAACCAGGGCCAGGTCTGCTGCGCGGGCTCCCGCCTGCTGGTCCAGGAGTCGATCCACGACGAGCTGCTGGACTCGCTCAAGCGCCGCCTCTCCACGCTGCGCCTGGGCGACCCGCTCGACAAGAACACCGACATCGGCGCGATCAACTCCGCCGAGCAGCTCGCCCGGATCACCGCGCTCGCGGAGACCGGCGAGGCCGAGGGCGCCGAGCGCTGGTCCCCGGCGTGCGAGCTTCCGTCCTCCGGCTACTGGTTCGCCCCGACGCTCTTCACGAACGTCACCCAGGCGCACACCGTCGCCCGTGACGAGATCTTCGGCCCGGTGCTGTCCGTGCTGACCTTCCGTACGCCCGACGAGGCCGTCGCCAAGGCCAACAACAGCCAGTACGGCCTGTCCGCCGGCATCTGGACGGAGAAGGGCTCGCGCATCCTCGCGGTCGCGAACCAGCTGCGCGCCGGCGTCGTCTGGGCCAACACGTTCAACAAGTTCGACCCGACCTCGCCCTTCGGCGGCTACAAGGAGTCGGGCTTCGGCCGCGAGGGCGGCCGCCACGGCCTGGAGGGCTACCTCGATGTCTGATCAGTCAGCGGCGTCCCGCCTGCATGTCTTCAAGACCTACAAGCTGTACGTCGGGGGCAAGTTCCCCCGCTCCGAGAGCGGCCGGGTGTACGAAGTGACGGACTCCAAGGGCAAGTGGCTGGCCAACGCCCCCCTGTCCTCCCGCAAGGACGCGCGTGACGCCGTCGTCGCGGCCCGCAAGGCCTTCGGCGGCTGGTCCGGCGCGACCGCGTACAACCGCGGGCAGATCCTCTACCGCATCGCCGAGATGCTGGAGGGCCGCCGCGAGCAGTTCGTCCGCGAGGTCGGCGAGGCCGAGGGCCTGTCGAAGTCGAAGGCCGGCGCGGTCGTCGACGCGGCCATCGACCGCTGGGTCTGGTACGCGGGCTGGACCGACAAGATCGGCCAGATCGTGGGCGGGGCCAACCCGGTCGCGGGCCCGTTCTTCAACCTCTCCACCCCGGAGCCGACCGGTGTCGTCACGGTCGTCGCCCCGCAGGAGTCGTCCTTCCTGGGCCTGGTCTCGGTGATCGCCCCGGTGATCGCGACGGGCAACACGGCGGTCGTGATCGCCTCGGAGAAGGCGCCGCTGCCGGCCCTCTCCCTGGGCGAGGTGCTCGCCACCTCCGACCTGCCCGGCGGCGTGGTCAACATCCTGTCCGGCAAGGCCGGCGAGATGGGCCCGCACCTGGCGTCCCACCAGGACGTCAACGCGATCGACCTGGCCGGAGCCGATGCGGCGCTGGCCAAGGAGCTGGAGATCGCGGCGGCCGACAACCTCAAGCGCGTCCTGCGTCCACAGCCTGTGGACGACTGGAGCGCCGACCCGGGCACCTCCCGTATGACGGCGTTCCTGGAGACCAAGACCGTCTGGCACCCCACCGGGTCGCTGGGCGCGGGCGGCTCGTCCTACTAGCCCTCCCGGGGCAGGCCCCGTACGAGACCGGGCCCCGGCAGCGTCCCCCGCGCTGCCGGGGCCTTCTCGTGCCCGCCACCCCGTGCCTACTTCTTCGGGAGCACCGGTCCGAGCAGCGAGGAGGCGGCGGCGGTCGGCAGCTCGCCGACGGAGGGCCCCTGGGTCAGGATTCCGGTGACCATGCCGGTCCCCACGGACGGGAAGTCGGCGACCTTCGTGGCGACGCCGTTGTCCAGCGGGTCCACGCCGGTGTGGGCGAGCGGGTTCACCTTGAGGTTCGCGATCGGGTCGGTGACCCCGGCCAGGGCCGCCGGGACGTCGAGTTCACCGGCCTGCGCGCCACCCGCGGCCATCGCCAGGGCCGCGCCGGCCATCGAGACGGTCAGTCCTGCGCTGCGGAGCCGGTTCGGAAGGGAAGGGGCTGCGTGACGTGCCATGGAGATCCCGCCTGAGGTCGTGGTCGCGTGCGCACGCAGCGTAGTCGAGGTGTGTTCCTGGACACCAACCGGTCACCGGGAGGATCCCCTACCCGGGGGAATGGTTCAGACTGGTGTCCCGTGAGCTCCCCCTCTACTTCACCGACCCGCGTCGTTCTGCTGACCGGTCCGTCGGGCTCCGGAAAATCCTCGCTGGCCGCCCGATCGGGCCTGCCCGTGCTGCGCCTCGACGACTTCTACAAGGAGGGCGTCGATCCGACCCTCCCGCTCGTCGACGGCAGTTCCGACATCGACTGGGACTCCCCGCTGTCCTGGGACGCGGACGCGGCGGTCGCCGCGATCGCCGAACTGTGCGCGGCGGGGCGGACCGACGTCCCCGTCTACGACATCGCGACGAGCTCCCGCACGGGCACCGAGAGCCTCGACATCGCCCGCACCCCGCTGTTCATCGCGGAGGGCATCTTCGCCGCCGACGTGGCCGCCCGCTGCCAGGAGCTCGGCCTCCTCGCGGACGCCATCTGCCTGCGGGGGCGCCCCTCGACGACCTTCCGCCGCCGACTGGCCCGTGACCTGCGCGAAGGCCGCAAGTCGGTGCCGTTCCTGCTGCGCAGGGGCCTGCGGCTGATGCGCGCCGAACGCGGCATCGTGGCCCGCCATGTCGCCCTGGGCGCGCACGCCTGCGCCGGCGACGAGGCGCTCGGCCGCCTGGCGGCGGCCGCGGCGGGCCGCCACCGCACGGCGACCCCGGCGTAGGGGGTTTTGCTCAGCGGCGGGACCAGCGGTCCGTCAGGGTGGTGATCGCGGCCGCGGCCCGGTCGAGGCCGCGGTCGTCGCCGCGGAGCGTCTTGTTCAGCTCGACGTGGAGGAAGCGGGACTGCCGGTCGGCGGCGGTCCTGCCCTGTTCGTTCTCCCGCCCGGCGAGCTTGCAGCGCGCGGAGTACGCCGTGCAGACCTCCAGGCCGTCGCGCCGCAGCGCGGCGGTCAGTTGTTCCGCGTCCGCCAGGGCGCTGTCGCCGGCTCCCGTGGAGACCACCGCGTCGCGCCCGCGGAACGACTCGTCGGCGAACCCGTGCAGCTGGACCCCCGGCAGGTTCCGCCGTGCCAGCTCCTCCACCACGCCGTGGAAGACGGAGTCGTCGCGGTGCGCCACGTCCGCCGCCCCGTTCTCGCCCGCGTCGCGGTGGGCGCCCGCGAGCACCAGCACCCCGCCGGGTGCGCCGCGCAGCACCCGTGCCCCCAGGAGCTCGGTGCGGGAGTCGGCGACGGGGTGGGGGACCTGCACCGACCAGCGTGCGGGCCGGTCCAGGTCGACGTAGATCCGGCCCCAGCCGCGGCTGGTGTGGCCCGATTCACTCACCCCGTCCGCCACTTCGGCGTACCGGCGTCCGCCCGTGGCGTCCGTGACGGTACGGAGGGTGAAGTCGATCTGGGCGAAGCCGGTCCGCGCCGCTTCCTCATCGCCGTCGAGCAGGTGGGCGAACGCGCGGACGAAGGCCAGTCGTTCCTGGTCCGTGGGGGCGCGGTAGCCACCGTGCTCGCCGAAGCCGGCGGTGAAGCGGGCGATCCGCTGCTCCAGGCCGATGTCGGCGGAGCGCTGGGGAGCGGGACCGGCCGGACGGGCCGGCGGCACGCGTCCCGAGCTCACCGCCCAAAGGGTCAAAACGGCACAAAGAGAAATGAAGATGCCGCACAGAGCCGCAATCGTTATTCGCCTGGTCGGTGGAGCGCTCATAGTCATACGAAAATAACGGAGTGATGACCTCCGGTTTCCGTCCCTCCGTTCCTCGTTCCGGCTCGCCCGCCACCGGGCCGCGCCGGCGGACCGGCCCACGCTGACCGGACGGACCGAAGCCCGCGCGGCACTGCCCGCGCACCGTAAGCCCAGATCATCACATTCCCTAGGCCGCACCGGCTCCAGGACAGAACGAAGAGGAGCCCGCGTTGGCCGCGTCGCGACCGAAGCGGCGGCACCGGACCCGCCGTCGGGCTGACATGTCGCTGCTGGGCGGCATCCGTCCGCCCATCGCCGCCCTGTCCGCCCTGCTGCTCGCCCTCGCCGCCCTCACCGCGTTCCAGCTCGGCCACGTGGGCCGGGAGAGCGTACCGCCGGCCGTTCTCACCTCCCAGCAGTACTTCGCGGAAGACGGCGCCATCGCCCTGCGCGCCTCCCTCGACGAGAGCATCACGGACATCGGCAGGACCGCCTCCCTGTTCGGCTCCGGCGAACCGGTCTCCCCCGACTCCGTGCTCGACAAGCTCGGCAGCGTCTACCAGAAGTGGCGCGGCACGGCCGTGATCGAGATCAAGTCGGGCCGTCTGGAGGCGCAGCGCGGCGAGAACCTCCCGCTGACCGCCCTCGACCTGACCGCGCTCGACGGGGAGTCCGGCCTCGCCCCCCGCATGGTCCGGCTGGAGAACGGCGAGAC
Organism: Streptomyces nojiriensis; assembly: GCF_017639205.1. Classification (NCBI taxonomy): domain Bacteria; kingdom Bacillati; phylum Actinomycetota; class Actinomycetes; order Kitasatosporales; family Streptomycetaceae; genus Streptomyces; species Streptomyces nojiriensis. Next base: position 5,610,788 of record NZ_CP071139.1, read on the forward strand.
CCGCCTGCTCACCCTCGCCCTGCTGTCCTGGCCCGGCCGCCCCCAGCAGCTCCTGGTCGCCTCCAGCAGCCTGAAGGTCCCGGGCATCAGCCTGGGCCGCTCCCGCGCCATCGCCGTCCTCGACTCCTCGGGCCAGGTCCTCGGCAGCGACGGCGTCGGTGGTTCCGGGCAGGAGAAGAAGCAGCTCGCGAAGTTCGCGAAGACCGTCGCCGAGAAGGCCGCGCGGAACCCCCTCCAGGCCAAGGAGCCCGGCTCCGGCGGCTTCGCGGGCGTCAGCGGCAGCCTGCTCGGGGACTCCAAGGACGGTCGCCGCTCCGTGGCCGGCTACGCGAAGCTCACCGGCTCGCAGCCCGGTGTGGGCACCGACGCGAGCGCCCTCGGCCTCACCGTCGTCTCGTTCGTCGGCGTCGCCGAGGAACGCTCCGCCGCCGTCGACTCCTTCTTCTGGATCGCCGCGTCCGCCGCCCTGCTGGTGCTCGGCGCACTGGCCGTGGCCCTGCTCGTGACCACCGTGCAGCGTCCCCTGCTCCGGCTGTTCCTGGAGAGCCGCCGGATCGGCCGCGGCGACCTGAACCGGCCGGTCACCGTGCCGAAGTACGGCGAGGCGGCCCGCATCGGCGCCGCCCTCGACCGCCTGCGCCGGCAGCTCCTCGGCGAGCCCGGAGCGCAGACCGGTGGTCCGCGCGCGGGCCGGCGCGCCCGGATCGGGACCCGCGCCCTCCTCGGGGTGTGCGGGGTCCTGCTCCTGGTGTGGTCGGCGCCGCTCCTGCTGACGCTCAACCGCGCGGGCGCCTCCGTCGCCGTACCCAAGACGATCGTCGAGGACCAGCGCGAACGCACCGACACCCTGGCCGACCGGGTACGCCGCGCCCTCAACGAAGGACACGCCGACCTCACCTCCGTCGCCTCCGTCATCAGCGACAAGACCACCCCGGCCGAGCTGACCAAACTGCTGGAGCGCACCCGGAACCAGCACGGACGCTACGAATCCCTGTACGTCCTGAAGGCCGACGGCACCGTCCTGGCCCGCGCCGGCGCCGCGCCCCACCACCCCGCCGGCAAGGGCCCCTCGAAGCACCCCGTGACCCTGGTCGACAGCGGCAACCGGCCGGTCATCACCGAGTACGCCGAGGCGACCGGCCTGGCCGGCGCCGCCGTGGTCGGCGAGCTGCGCATCGACTTCCTCAACGCCCTGCTCAAGCGGCCCGGCCTGGGCGAGGTCCGCGTCGTCGACGCGGAGCACCGGGTCGTCGGCGGCAACAACGGCTACCGGGCCTTCACCCCACTGTCGGACGCCGACCTCGACGCCCTGGTGAGCTCCGCCAACGACAAGAGCGGCGCGAACGACAAGGGCGACGCCGGCGACAAGTCGGACAAGGGCCCGCACGCCAAGAGCGCCCTGCTCCGCGACGGCGGCGTCGCCGTCGCCGCCGCGGCGCCGATGACCGGCGGCGGCGTGGCACAGCCCCTGGACTGGACCGTCGTCACCTGGCAGCCGGCCAAGGGCCTGGAGATCCCCGCGTACACCACCCAGAACCGCACCGTCCTGGCCGGACTGCTCGGCCTCACGGGCGCCGTGGCCTGCCTCGGCTGGATCCACATCATCGTGGTGCGGCCGTTGCGCGACCTCGCCCGGCGCGCGGAGGCCCTGGCCGACGGCGACCGCCGCACCGTCGTCTACCCGACCCACCACGACGAGGTCGGCGCCGTCACCCGCAGCCTCGAAGTCATCCGCCTGCAGCTGCTGGAGCAGCGCAAGCGGGACGCCGCCGGCGGCACCACCGGCCGGACGCCCGGCGGAGCCACCCCGGCCGGAAGGAACTGATCCACCGTGCTCTTCCTCTACTGCGTGCTGCTCTTCTGCTGCCTGGTCATGCTCGTCGCGGGCGTCGTCGAGCAGCGCCGGCACTACGCCAACCTCGCGCACATACCCAACCGGGTACTGGTCAACGGCATCCGCGGCAAGAGCTCCATCACCCGGCTGTGCGCGGGAGCCCTGCGCGGCGGCGGGCTGCTGACGGTCGCCAAGACCACCGGCACCGCGGCCCGCTTCATCCACCCGGACGCCACCGAGGAGCCCGTCTACCGGAAGTTCGGCATCGCCAACGTCGTCGAACAGATCGGCATCGTCCGGCGCGCCGCGGCCTACCGGCCGCACGCACTGGTCATGGAGTGCATGGCGGTCATGCCCGCACTCCAGGAGATCAACCAGTCGAAGCTGATCCAGTCGACCATCGGCGTCCTGTGCAACGTCCGCGAGGACCACGTCGCCGAGATGGGCCCCACCCTCGACGACATCGCGCGCTCCCTGTCGCGCTCGATGCCGCACGGCGGCATCTGCGTCACCGCCGAGAAGGAGCGCTTCCACGTCCTCCAGGAGGAGGCCGACGCACGGAACTGCACGCTCGTCTACGCCGACCCCGACACGGTCAGCGACGACGAGCTGCGCGGCTTCAGCTGGTTCACCTTCAAGGAGAACGTCGCCATCGCGCTCACCGTCGCCGAGCTCCTCGGCGTCGACCGCGAGACCGCCCTCCAGGGGATGTACGACGCCCCGCCGGACCCCGGCGTGCTCTCCGTCGAGCGGTACGTGGCCCCCGGCGGCAAGCGGGTGCGCTTCGCCAACGTCTTCGCCGCGAACGACCCCGAGTCGACGCTGATGAACATCAACCAGCTCCTCGACCTCGGCGCCGTCGACCGCCCCCTCAACGTCGTGATCAACTGCCGCCCGGACCGCGTCGAGCGCAACGGCCAGATGGGCGCGATCGTCCCGGACCTGATGCCCGACAAGGTCTTCGTGATCGGGCACCCGGCCAAGAGCGCCATCGACGCGATCCCGGCCGAGTGGCGCGGGCGCGCCGTCGACCTCGGCGGCGACCAGCGCGACGGCGAGGAGTTCATGCACGAACTCCTCGGCCACCTGGGCGAGAGCTCCTCGCTGGTCGCCATCGGCAACATCCACGGCCAGGGCGAGATCCTCCTGGAACACCTGGCGGAACTCCCCGGCTTCGAGGACGAGCCCGACCGGGAGGAGCCCCCCGCGGCGGCCCCGGACGGCGAGCCCCCCGTGCCCCGGCGGGCCGCCCCCGTACAGCCTCTGTACGTTCCGCACCTCGACCCGTACGCCGACCTCAGCGACGCCCAGGAAGCCCGGTTCACGCAGGCCCCCGTGCCGCGGCAGTACGTCCACCCGCCGCAGCAGCCCCCTCGGCCCGCCCCCCAGGGCCGGCCGCCGTACGAGGAGCAGGGCCCGTACCCGCGGCAGCCGGACGGGCAGTGGCACCAGGGCCCCTACCCGCAGCAGCAGTACGGGGAGCCCTGGCCGCCCCACCCGTACGAGCCCCACCCGAACCAGCAGTGGCAGAGCCCAGGAGACCCCCGTTGATCCCCGCAGTCCTCACCCCCGAGATCGCCGCGATCGGCATCGCGCTGGGCCTGCTGTTCTCCCTGCTCTGCTACCTGACGACGAACCTCTCGCCCGGCGGCATGATCACCCCCGGCTGGCTCGCACTCACCCTCATCGAGGACCTCCAGCGCGCCGCGCTCGTCGTCGGCATCACCGCCCTGACGTACGCGCTCACCCTCGTCACCCAGAAGTTCGTCATCCTCTACGGCAAGCGCCTGTTCGCGGCCGTCGTCCTCATCGGAGTGCTCCTCCAGGCCACGGTGGTGATCGTGCTCCAGATGAAGTTCCCCCTGCTGTACGCGAACCAGACCCTCGGCTTCATCGTCCCCGGACTGATCGCCTACCAGCTCGTCCGCCAGCCCAAGGGCGCCACGCTGCTCGCCACCGGCTCCGCGACCCTCATGACGTACGTCGTCCTGACCTCGGGCATCCTGCTCGGTTTCATGCCGCACGCCTGACCGACGCCAGCCCGATCACCCGCACCGCCCGGAGCGCACCGATGACCGCCAAGCCCGCCCGCCGCACCCACCCCGTCCTGCACGCCGCCGTCGTGGGGATCCTGCTGGCCGGCAGCGCGTACTTCACCTACGAGCTGCGCAAGGAGGAGCAGGCCAAGGCCCCCGCCGTGCTGCGCGTCACCGACCAGGCGCAGCAGGGCGGCGCCCAGCAGGGCGCCCAGAAGTGGGAGCGGCTGAAGAACCCGGAGCGCTCGGTCCTGCGGGGCGCCGACGGCGCCGTCCTCGCCACCTTCACCGACGGCGCGCGCACCGCGTCGCTCACCGGCAAGAGCCGCACCTTCACCGAACCGGCCTCCACCAAGACCCGCGTCGTCACCGACGACTGGGTCCGCCTGCTGCCGGAGAGCTGGCGCAACGGCGCGGAGCGCGAGCAGTGGTTCCAGGACTGGTTCAAGAAGTACCAGGGGAGCGAGGAGGACGACCTCTTCGCCATCGCCTTCCAGTACGGGGACCAGGCACCGGTCAAGAAGGACGCGGCGGGCGTCCCGTACGCGGGCGACGCGGCCTTCGGGCCGCTCAACCCGAAGGGCTCCGTGGGCAACGACCTCCGCCTGGAGCAGTCGGACTTCTACGACTACCTCGGCATCCCGTACACCTTCCGCAACGGCACCACGGAACAGCCGGAGAAGGCCAAGCACCGGTCCCTGGACTGCTCCGGCTTCATCCGCACGGTCTTCGGCTACCGCGGCCGCTTCCCCCTGATGGCCTCCGACACCGGAGGCAACGGACTGGCGCGCACCGCCAACGGAATGGCCCGCGCGAAGACCGGCGTGGACATCCTGCCCCTCAAGGGCGTCGGCCCGCAGGACCGGCCGGCCTCCATCGACGTCCTGCAGCCGGGCGACCTGGTGTTCTTCAAGCTCGACGCGCGCACCGGCGACCGGCTGGACCACACCGGCATGTACCTCGGCAACGACGCCGAAGGGCACAAGATCTTCATATCGAGCCGTGAAGAGGCCAACGGCCCCACCATCGGCGACAAGGGCGGCGCCTCCCGCCTCGACGGCAACGGCTACTACGCCGCCGCCCTGCGCAGCGCCAAGCGCCTGTGACCCGTGCGTCCGCGCGGCCCGCGGGCGCACCGGACATGCGAAAAGGCGGGATCAGGCGGACCCCCGTCCGCTTGATCCCGCCTTTTCCCCCCGCGACCCCCGTCCCACCCCCGTAGGACGGGCCCCCTGGCCCGATGGCTTCTGTGTGTGCCGCGTTACGCGACGAGCTCCTCGAAGGACTCCGCCTCGTCACGGCCGAAGCTGAGCGCCTCGTCCTCCCGCAGGCGGCGCAGCGAGCGCCAGATGCTCGACTTCACCGTGCCGACGCTGATGCCGAGGATCTCCGCGATCTCCGGGTCCGTGCGGCCCTCGTAGTAGCGGAGCACCAGCATCGTGCGCTGCGGCTCCGGGATACGGGTCAGGGCCTGCCACAGCACCGCGCGCAGCTCCGTACCGCGCATCGCGTCCGTGTCGGAGGCCGTCTCCGGCAGCTCCTCCGTCGGGTACTCGTTCAGCTTCCGCCGACGCCACGCGCTGATGTGCAGGTTCGTCATCGTGCGGCGCAGGTACCCGCCGACGGCCGCCTTGTCGCTGATCCGGTCCCAGGCGCGGTAGGTGGAGAACAGTGCGCTCTGCAGCAGGTCCTCGGCCTCGTACCGGTCGCCGGTGAGGTGGAAGGCCGTCGCGTACAGGGCGGCGCGCCGCTCCTGGACGTACGCCGTGAACTCCGCCTCCGAGGTGGAGGAAGGAGTCTGCTCGGCGGCGGGAACCGCCTGGTACTGGTTTGCGTCAATGGCTACGACGTGGGCCGGCCGGGGACGGGCGACCGCCACCGTACGGACACCCGCCCGGCGGTTCACATCGTGCAGCCGCGTGACAACCGCGCTGGTCGTGGTGCTGTGCAGCGTGTTCATCTCGCGCCCCCCGTCGTGGAGTGTCTGTGCTTCGGTCCGTTGTGCGTTGATGAAAAGATTGCCCCGCCGACTTAACCGCGGTGTCCGTCGACTGTCACAGCCGTGTCACAGCGACTTCTGACAGGGCCCCGACAGGATCACGTCGCACGACGGTCGAACTCCCGACGGCCGATGGGACAGAATGAGCCCGTGCCTTTCCTGTTGCTGATCGAGGACGACGACGCCATCCGCACGGCCCTCGAACTCTCCCTGTCTCGCCAGGGCCACCGTGTGGCCACTGCGGCGACGGGCGAGGACGGCCTGAAACTGCTGCGCGAGCAGCGGCCGGATCTGATCGTGCTGGACGTGATGCTGCCAGGGATCGACGGCTTCGAGGTGTGCCGGCGGATCCGCCGCACCGACCAGCTGCCGATCATCCTGCTCACCGCGCGCAGCGATGACATCGACGTGGTCGTCGGCCTGGAGTCCGGAGCCGACGACTACGTGGTCAAGCCCGTCCAGGGCCGGGTCCTCGACGCCCGGATCCGGGCCGTACTGCGCCGCGGCGAGCGCGAGTCGAGCGATTCGGCGAGCTTCGGCTCCCTGGTCATCGACCGGGCCGCCATGACCGTGACGAAGAACGGCGAGGACCTGCAGCTCACGCCGACCGAGCTGCGCCTGCTGCTCGAACTGAGCCGCCGGCCCGGGCAGGCGCTCTCGCGCCAGCAGCTGCTGCGGCTGGTCTGGGAGCACGACTACCTCGGTGACTCGCGGCTCGTCGACGCCTGCGTGCAGCGGCTGCGCGCCAAGGTCGAGGACGTGCCCTCCTCGCCCACCCTGATCCGTACCGTCCGGGGCGTCGGATATCGCCTGGACTCCCCACAGTGATCCGGGCGTTGCTCGCGGGCCGGCGCTGGACCAGCCTGCGGCTGCGGCTCCTCATGGTGTTCTGCCTGGTCGCGCTGACAGCCGCGGTCTCGGCCTCCGGGATCGCCTACTGGCTCAACCGCGAGGCCGTCCTCACCCGCGTCCAGGACGCGGCCCTCGGCGACTTCCGGCAGGAGATGCAGAACCGGGCCGCCGCGCTGCCCGCCGATCCCACCGCCGAGGAGCTGCAGCGCACCGCCGAACTGATGGCGGGCAGCAGCCCCGGCTACAGCGTGCTGCTGGTGCAGGTGGGCAAGGACAACCGGCAGATCTTCGGAGCGGCGGGGCCCGACTCCTTCGGGCTGGCCAACGTACCGAAGTCCCTGCAGAACGCGGTGAACGACCGGCAGAAGACGACCGCCGCGAACGACTCCGAGTACCACGTGTACTGGCAGCGGACGAAGCCGCACGGCAATCCGTACCTGGTCGGCGGGACGCGGATCGTGGGCGGCGGGCTCACCGGCTACATGTCCAAGTCCCTCGCGCAGGAGCGGGACGACCTGAACGCGCTCGGCTGGTCGCTGACCATCGCCACCGGTCTCGCGCTGCTCGGCTCCGCCCTGCTGGCCCAAGCCGCGGCCCGTACCGTCCTCAAGCCCGTGCAGCGGCTCGGGGACGCGGCGCGGCGGCTCGGCGAGGGCGAGCTGGACCACCGCCTCGACGTGTCGGGCACCGACGAACTCGCCGACCTGTCGCACACCTTCAACAAGACGGCCGAGGCGCTGGAGAAGAAGGTCGCCGACATGAGCGCGCGGGAGGAGTCGAGCCGGCGCTTCGTCGCGGACATGTCGCACGAGCTGCGGACCCCGCTGACCGCGCTGACGGCTGTGGCGGAGGTGCTGGAGGAGGAGGTCGACGACCTCGATCCGATGATCGCGCCGGCCGTGGCGCTCGTCGTCAGCGAGACGCGCCGCCTCAACGACCTGGTGGAGAACCTGATGGAGGTCACCCGCTTCGACGCGGGTACGGCCAAGCTGGTGCTGGACGACGTGAACGTCGCCGACCAGGTCACGGCCTGCATCGACGCCCGGGCCTGGCTCGACGCGGTCGAACTCGACGCAGAGCGGGGCATCGTGGCCCGCCTCGACCCGCGCCGCCTCGACGTCATCCTCGCCAACCTGATCGGCAACGCGCTCAAGCACGGCGGCTCGCCGGTACGGGTGTCGGTGACGGTGGAGGGGGAGTGGCTGGTGATCGCGGTGCAGGACAACGGACCGGGCATTCCCGAGGAGGTCCTGCCGCACGTCTTCGACCGGTTCTACAAGGCGAGCGCGTCGCGGCCGAAGTCGGACGGCAGCGGGCTCGGCCTGTCGATCGCCATGGAGAACGCGCACATCCACGGCGGCGACATCACGGCCGCCAACGTGGCGGGCGGCGGGGCGCTGTTCACGCTGCGGCTGCCGGTGGACGTGGGAAAGGTGATCGCGGGTGACGAGAATGCGTAGGGCGCTGCCGGGGGCACCGGTGGTGCGGGTCCCGTTCGTCGCGGCCCTGCTGCTCGCGACGTCGGCCTGCGGGATCCGGGCGACGACCGTGCCGGTGGACGTGGGCCCGGCGCCGTCGCGGGTGTCGTGCGACACGCAGGAGCAGCCGAGCGGGGTGCAGGGCTTCCGGGCCACGGTGGAACTGGTCTGCGGATCGCAGCTGGTGGGCGTGGAGCGCGTGGTCCCGGTGCCCGAGAAGAAGCCCGCACGGGACCCGCTGGCGCTGGTCGCGCAGGCGCTGCTCGAAGCGCTGGAGCGGACGCCGAGCACGGAGGAGCGGGACGCCGGCTTCACGAGCGAGGTCCCGCTCGGGCTGTCGGCGGGAGCGCCGAGGGCGGGCGACCCGGCGGGCACGGTGCGGCTCAGCCGCAGGCCGGAGGACCTGCCGCCGGTGGCGCTCTCGCAGATCGTGTGCACGCTGGCGGGCAGCGAGGCCCTCAAGGCCACCCCGGGCCCGGTGATCCTGGGCGGGCCGGACGTGGACCCGCCGCGGGCCTGGGAGTGCACGGAGGCGGTCCGCTCGCGGCCGGAGTCGGTGCCGACGCTGGGCGAACTGGTCCGCCCGACGCCCACGCCTTCCTGACGCGCCGCTCTCCTCCTCCACGCGCCGATCGCGCGGCTCGGCGCCGGGGCGCCTCCCCGGCTTCGCGCCGCCGCGCCGGCCTCCGGCCGGCGTGCGTCCGGCCCCGGTCGCGGAGGCCGGCAGGGATCGCCGCGCTTCGGCGCGGCGCGCCCGACACCCGGTCCCGCTGAGGCCGCCGAAGAACGCCACCGGCCCCCGAGCCGGAGCTCAGGGGCCGGGAGGAGTTGATGGCCCGGTCCCGCCGGACGGGGCGGGACCGGGCCGGGCAGGGGGCCGAAGCCCCGGCTTCGTGCCCGACGGACGGAGTCCGGCGCGGCGGCGCGAAGCCGGGGAGGCCCCCTGGGCCGAGGCGCGCGAGCGGCGCGGGAAGACTAGATGCCCATGGCCGCCGAGAGGTCCTTCTTGATCGCGTCCAGGACCTCCTGGCCGCGGACGCGGGCCGCCGCCAGGTCGGAGGCCTCGGCCACCGGGACCACGACCTCCAGGTAGCACTTCAGCTTGGGCTCGGTACCCGACGGGCGGGCGATGACCCGGGCCTTGTACGCGCCGTCCAGGTAGTAGCGCAGGCCGTCCGTGGGCGGGAGGGTCTCCGTGCCCTTGGACAGGTCCTCCGCCGAGACCACCCGCAGACCCGCCAGCGACACCGGCGGCTGCGCGCGCAGCGCCGCCATCGCGTCGGCGATGATCGACAGGTCCGAGACGCGCACCGACAGCTGGTCCGTGGCGTGCAGGCCGTGGGCCATCGCCAGGTCGTCCAGCAGGTCGGTCAGGGTGCGGCCCTGCTCCTTGAGCACCGAGGCCAGCTCCGCCACCAGCAGGGCGGCGGTGACGCCGTCCTTGTCGCGGACCCCCTCGGGGTCCACGCAGTAGCCGAGCGCCTCCTCGTAGCCGTAGCGCAGGCCCTCGACGCGGGCGATCCACTTGAATCCGGTCAGGGTCTCCTCGTAGCCGACGCCCGCCGCCTCCGCGATCCGGCCCAGGAGGCTGGAGGAGACGATGGACTCGGCGAAGACGCCGCGAGCCCCCTTGTGGACCAGGTGGGCCGCCAGCAGCGCGCCGACCTCGTCGCCGCGCAGCATCCGCCAGCCGTCCCCGGTGGGCACGGCCACGGCGCAGCGGTCCGCGTCCGGGTCGTTGGCGATCACGATGTCGGGCCGGACCTCGGCGGCCTTCGCGAAGGCCAGGTCCATCGCGCCCGGCTCCTCCGGGTTCGGGAACGCCACGGTCGGGAAGGCCGGGTCGGGCTCGGCCTGCTCGGCGACGAGCACCGGCTCCGGGAAGCCGTGCCGGGCGAAGGCCGCCAGCACGACGTCCTTGCCGACGCCGTGCATGGCCGTGTAGACGGTCCGCACGCCCCGGGGGGAGCCGGGGGTAAGGACGGCGTCCGTGCGCGCCAGGTAGGCCTCCAGGACCTCGTCGCCGAGCTCCTGCCAGCCGGACTCCGGGCGCGGTACGTCGGCCAGCTTCTCGACCGCCGCGATCTGCGCCGCGATCTCGGAGTCGGCCGGGGAGACGATCTGCGAGCCGTCGCCGAGGTAGACCTTGTAGCCGTTGTCCCGGGGCGGGTTGTGGCTCGCGGTCACCTCGACGCCGGCGACGGCGCCGAGGTGCCTTATCGCGTACGCGAGGACGGGCGTCGGCAGCGGGCGGGGCAGGAGGGCCGCACGCAGCCCGGCGCCGGTCATGACGGCCGCGGTGTCGCGGGCGAAGTCCGCCGACTTGTAGCGGGCGTCGTAGCCGACCACGACCAGGCCGCCGTCGTGGCCCTGCGCCTTCAGGTAGGCCGCGAGGCCCGCCGCGGCCCGGATGACCACGCCGCGGTTCATCCGCATCGGGCCGGCACCGATCTCACCGCGCAGTCCGGCGGTGCCGAACTGCAGGGTGCCCGAGAAACGGTCCGCGAGTTCCGCGGTGTCGCCGGCCTCGATGAGCGCGGACAGTTCCGCGGCCGTCTCCGGGTCCGGGTCCTCGGCCAGCCAGGCCTGCGCCCGGGTGATCAGGTCGTCCTGTGCCTGTGCCTGTTCCTGCACTGCTTCCGCCTTAGCTCTCGTACGTCGATCAGATGCGGGCGAGGACCTGCGTCAGCAGCGTGCCCATGCGGGCGGCCGAGTCGCGGCCGGCCTGGAGGACCTCTTCGTGGTTCAGCGGCTCGCCGGACAGGCCCGCCGCCAGGTTGGTGACCAGGGAGATGCCGAGCACCTCGGCGCCGGCCTCACGGGCGGCGATGGCCTCCAGGACGGTGGACATGCCGACCAGGTCGGCACCCATGACGCGGATCATGTTGATCTCGGCCGGGGTCTCGTAGTGCGGGCCGGGGAACTGGACGTAGACGCCCTCTTCGAGGCTCGCGTCGATCTCCTTGCACATCGCGCGCAGGCGCGGCGAGTACAGGTCGGTGAGGTCGACGAAGTTCGCGCCGACGATCGGCGAGGTGGCCGTCAGGTTGAGGTGGTCGCTGATCAGGACGGGCTGGCCGGGCTTCATGCCCTCGCGCAGACCGCCGCAGCCGTTGGTCAGCACGACGGTCTTGCAGCCTGCGGCGACGGCGGTGCGCACGCCGTGGGCGACGGCGGCGACGCCGCGGCCCTCGTAGAAGTGGGTCCGGCCGAGGAAGACCAGGGCGCGCTTGTCGCCGATCTTGTACGAGCGGATCTTGCCGCCGTGGCCCTCGACGGCGGCGGGCGGGAAGCCGGGCAGCTCGGTGACCAGGAACTCGGCCTCGGGGGCGCCGAGCGCCTCTGCGGCGGGGGCCCATCCGGAGCCCATGACGAGGGCGACATCGTGGGTGTCCACGCCGGTCAGCTCACGCAGGCGGGCGGCTGCGGCGTCGGCGGCGGCGAAGGGGTCGGTAACAGATGCGTTCACGCGGACGAGCGTAACCGCTTTCCGGCTACGCGCGTAGATGGCACAGCTCACGGTGTTCGGATCGTTGCCTTGTCGTTTCCGCCGAAACGTCCCCGCGGGGCCGGGGCTCAACAGGGGCGCTTGCGGATTTCCATCACGTAGTCGTGGGGAGCGCCCGCGGACTCGGCGGCATCGGCGATCTCGCCGAGGTAGCGGGCCGAGGGCAGACCGCCCTCGTAGCCGTTCAGGACGTACACCCAGGCCGCCTCCTCGCCGTCCAGCGTGTGCACGCGCACCCGCATCCGGCGGTAGATGTCGAGTCCGACACCCTCCCAGCGGTCCATCGAGTCCTCGTCCAGCGGCGCGATGTCGTACAGCGCGACGAAGACCTGGTGGCGCGGGGCTTCGACGATCGTGGCGAGAGCGCCCTCCCAGCCCATCTGCTCGCCGCCGAAGGTCAGCCGCCAGTCGTTGATCCAGCCCGTGCCGCGCAGCGGCGAATGCGGAGCGCGGCGCGTCATCAGCCGCGGGTCGAGGTTGCCGGCGTACGCGGCGTAGAGCGACATGGAGTCGAGAGTACGGGAGGGGTGCCGGTGCACGCGTGCCCGGATGGAGGGACCGGGCGCGAAGCACCGTGAACCGTGCGGGACAATGGAGCACGGAATGCATCCCCCGGGGAGACCCCCCGGAACACCGGCCGGGGCGGCAGCCGGCCGGGTAGACGTGAGGCGGACTTTTCGTGACCCGGATCGTGATCATCGGCGGCGGACCCGGCGGGTATGAGGCAGCCCTGGTGGGGGCCCAGCTCGGCGCGGAGGTGACCGTCGTCGACTGCGACGGTCTGGGCGGGGCCTCGGTCCTGACCGACTGCGTACCTTCCAAGACTCTGATCGCGACCGCCGAGGTGATGACGACCTTCGACTCCTCGTACGAGGAGCTCGGCATCGTCGTCGCGGACGACACCCCGCACATCGAGCAGGCCGCGCGCGTCGTCGGCGTGGACCTCGGCAAGGTGAACCGGCGTGTCAAGCGTCTCGCGCTCGCCCAGTCGCACGACATCACCGCCTCCGTCACCCGGGCCGGCGCCCGCGTGGTGCGCGGCCGCGGCAAGCTCGGCGGACCGCAGGGCATCGACGGCACCCGGGACGTCATCGTCACCGCCGCCGACGGGTCCGAGACGATCCTGACCGCGGACGCCGTCCTGATCGCGACCGGCGGCACCCCGCGCGAGATCCCCGACGCCATGCCCGACGGCGAGCGGATCCTGAACTGGACCCAGGTCTACGACCTCGACGAGCTCCCCGAGGAGCTCATCGTGGTCGGCTCCGGCGTGACCGGCGCCGAGTTCGCCGGCGCCTACCAGGCCCTCGGCTCCCGGGTGACCCTCGTGTCCTCCCGCGACCGCGTGCTGCCCGGCGAGGACCCCGACGCCGCCGCCGTACTGGAGGACGTCTTCCGGCGCCGCGGCATGAACGTCGTCGGGCGTTCGCGCGCCGAATCCGCCAAGCGGGTGGGCGACCGGGTCGAGGTCACCCTCTCCGACGGCCGCGTGCTGACCGGTACGCACTGCCTGATGGCGGTCGGCGCGATCCCCAACACCAAGAACATGAACCTGGAGGAGTCCGGGGTCCGGCTCAAGGACTCCGGGCACATCTGGACCGACAAGGTCTCGCGCACCTCCGCGCCCGGCGTGTACGCCGCCGGCGACGTCACGGGCGTCTTCGCGCTCGCGTCGGTCGCGGCGATGCAGGGCCGCATCGCGATGTACCACTTCCTCGGTGACGCGGTGGCCCCGCTGAACCTCAAGACGGTCTCCTCGAACGTCTTCACCGACCCCGAGATCGCCACCGTCGGCTACACCCAGGCGGACGTGGACGCCGGCAAGATCGACGCCCGCGTGGTGAAGCTCCCGCTGCTGCGCAACCCGCGCGCCAAGATGCAGGGCATCCGGGACGGCTTCGTGAAGCTGTTCTGCCGTCCGGGCACGGGCATCGTCGTCGGCGGCGTGGTCGTCTCCCCGCGCGCGAGCGAGCTGATCCACCCCATCTCGATCGCCGTCGACAACAACCTGACGGTCGAGCAGATCGCAAAAGCGTTCACCGTGTACCCCTCGCTGTCGGGTTCGATCGCCGAGGTGGCCCGCCAGCTGCACACGCGGAAGGCCGCGGGCGAGGCGTGAGCCCCGCTAACCGCCGCACACCGTAAGGGGTTTGGGGCGGGGCGCGGTTTCGTGGCGAGATGTTCACGCAACTCTCGGGCCGCGTATACCACTAGTCGCCCCGCCTTATGGACAACTTCGGTATTCCGGCGCAAAGAGCTGAAAGCAGACGGTCGTTGGCGTTACTGTCAGTTTCGTGTTCGCTGCAGAACGTCGTCAATTGATCCTCGAAATGGTGCGGGCCAACGGAGCGGTATCGCTCCGGGAGCTCGCCCGCGTCGTCCAGACCTCCGAAGTGACCGTACGGCGGGACGTGCGGGCGCTGGAGGCAGAAGGACTCCTCGACCGCCGACACGGCGGTGCGGTTTTGCCGGGCGGTTTCACGCGGGAGTCCGGCTTTCCGCAAAAGTCCCATCTCGCGACGGCGGAGAAGACCGCCATTGCCGATGTCGCCGCCTCCCTCGTCGAAGAGGGCGAGGCCGTCGTCGTCGGCGCGGGCACCACGACCCAGGAGCTGGCCCGCCGGCTCGCCCGCGTGCCCGGACTGACCGTCGTCACCAACTCGCTGCTCGTCGCCCAGGCCCTGGCCCACGCGAACCGGGTGGAGGTGGTCATGACCGGCGGCACCCTGCGCGGGTCCAACTACGCCCTCGTGGGCAGCGGAGCCGAACAGTCCCTCCAGGGGCTGAGGGTCTCGCGGGCCTTCCTGTCGGGCAGCGGTCTGACCGCCGAGCGCGGGCTGTCCACGTCCAACATGCTGTCCGCCAGCGTGGACCGGGCGCTGGTGCAGGCGGCCGCGGAGGTGGTGGTGCTGGCCGACCACACGAAGCTCGGTACCGACACCATGTTCCAGACCGTGCCCACCGACGTGATGACGCGGCTGGTGACGGACGAGCCGCCGCCGCACGACGACCGGGCGGGTACGGAGCTGCAGGCGCTGGCGGACCAGGGCGTGCAGATCACCGTGGCCGGCGGGGCCGTGGCCTCCGGCGGCGTGGACGGGATGCAGGGGCGGCGGCCGCGCCGCGAGTCGCCGCTGCCGGTGCAGCGGCGGGGCGGCCCGACGGCGCAGCTGCGCAGTGCGGCCGGCGGGATGCTGGAGCCGCAGGCGGAGCGGGCGCGCGTGGCCGACATGCGCCGCCGCTAGCCTCCGCGGGCCGTGTGCCGGGGCTCCGCCCCGGACCCCGCGCCTCAAACGCCGGCGGGGCTGAAGACCAGCCCCGCCGGCGATTGAGGTTCCGGAGGCAGCGCCCCCGGAACGGCGCCGCACATGCGAAACGGGGTCCCCGGGGCGGAAGCCCCGGGAACCCCGTAGCAGGACGTCAGTCCTTGATCTCGCAGATCGTGGCGCCCGAGGTGACCGACGCGCCGACCTCGGCGCTGAGGCCGACGACGGTGCCGGAGCGGTGCGCGTTCAGCGGCTGCTCCATCTTCATGGCTTCGAGTACGACGACCAGGTCGCCCTCGTTGACCTGCTGGCCCTCCTCGACCGCGACCTTGACGATCGTGCCCTGCATCGGGGAGGCGAGGGTGTCGCCGGAGGCGGCCGGGCCGGACTTCTTGGCCGCGCGGCGCTTCGGCTTCGCGCCACCGGCTGCGGCCGTGCGCGCCAGGGTCATGCCCAGGGACGACGGGAGCGAGACCTCCAGGCGCTTGCCGCCGACCTCGACGACCACGGTCTCGCGGCCCGGCTCGTCCTCGGTGTCCTCCGCGGCCGGAGCCGTGAACGCCGGGATCTCGTTGACGAACTCGGTCTCGATCCACCGGGTGAAGACGGTGAAGGGGCTGCCGTCGGTGGGGGCGAACGCCGGGTCGGCGACGACCGCACGGTGGAACGGGATGGCCGTGGCCATGCCCTCGACCTCGAACTCGGCCAGCGCGCGGGCGGCGCGCTGCAGGGCCTGCTCACGGGTGGCCCCGGTGACGATCAGCTTGGCCAGGAGCGAGTCCCAGGCCGGGCCGATCACCGAGCCGGACTCGACGCCCGCGTCGAGGCGGACGCCCGGGCCCGACGGCGCGGCGAACTTCGTCACCGTGCCGGGCGCCGGGAGGAAGCCACGGCCCGGGTCCTCGCCGTTGATGCGGAACTCGATGGAGTGACCGCGCAGGACCGGGTCGCCGTAACCGAGCTCCTCGCCGTCGGCGATGCGGAACATCTCGCGGACCAGGTCGATGCCGGAGACCTCTTCGGTGACCGGGTGCTCGACCTGGAGGCGGGTGTTGACCTCCAGGAAGGAGATCAGGCCGTCGGCGGAGACGAGGAACTCGACGGTGCCGGCGCCGACGTAGCCGGCTTCCTTCAGGATGGCCTTGGAGGCGGCGTACAGCTCCGCGTTCTGAGCCTCGCTCAGGAACGGCGCCGGGGCCTCCTCCACGAGCTTCTGGTGGCGGCGCTGCAGCGAGCAGTCACGGGTCGACACGACGACGACGTTGCCGTGCGAGTCGGCCAGGCACTGGGTCTCGACGTGGCGCGGCTTGTCGAGGTAGCGCTCGACGAAGCACTCGCCGCGGCCGAAGGCGGCGACGGCCTCACGGACGGCGGACTCGTAGAGCTCCGGCACCTCTTCGAGGGTGCGGGCGACCTTCAGGCCGCGACCGCCACCACCGAAGGCCGCCTTGATGGCGATCGGCAGGCCGTGCTCCTTGGCGAAGGCGACGACCTCCTCGGCTCCGGAGACCGGGTCCGGCGTGCCGGCGACCAGCGGTGCCCCGGCGCGCTGGGCGATGTGACGGGCGGCCACCTTGTCGCCGAGGTCACGGATGGCCTGCGGCGGCGGACCGATCCAGGTCAGGCCGGCGTCGATCACGGCCTGGGCGAAGTCGGCGTTCTCGGAGAGGAAGCCGTATCCGGGATGGATGGCGTCCGCACCGGAGTCGGCTGCGGCCTGGAGGACCTTGGAGATGTCCAGGTAGCTGGCGGCCGGGGTGTCACCGCCCAACGCGAAAGCTTCGTCGGCCGCGCGGACGTGCAGAGCGTCCCGGTCCGGATCGGCGTAGACGGCTACGCTCCCGATCCCGGCGTCCCGGCAGGCCCGAGCAACGCGGACAGCGATTTCGCCACGGTTGGCGATGAGCACCTTGCGCACGATGGCTCCCTCCTTGAAACAAGCTGAGTTTAGGGACAGCCCACACGGCCTTTCGACCCTTCCCCGGTGGTGACCTTGCCCACACAGAGTGTGATGCGAGGGTCGATCCGCCGGGAAACCCTTGTGGCGCCCCAGGTCAGGGGGATCCCCGACTGCACAGTAACCCCGTCATGTATCCAAGGTCTCTGTCCCCCCGGTCAGCGGCCCCGGGTGATTCTTTGTCGAGTCCCTACGAACGGCCCAGAGTTTCTTTGCGGTCGTGAGCGGAGTTGTCCCCTTGTTTACTGATTGGTAGCCCGGTCGTCCCGCAGGGCGAACAGGGACAACACCGTACCCACAGCGATGCGCCCCGTACGGGCCCGGGCGGGCGGCAGCGCGCCGGGCGTGTCCTACGAACGGACGACATCGGGGCCCGCGACCGCGCGGCGGCGGTGTCACCGGCGAGTTGACAACCCGGGCGGGCCGAACGGCGTCTTACCGGCGGCGTGGAAACGACGACGACGGCCGGACGACGGCGGGACGAGGACGAGGCGATGGCGTTGGAGGACTTTTTACCGGGGCCCGCCCCCACCCGATCCGACGCGGCGGGGGCCGGGTGCCGCCCGTCGGCCGCCCAAGCGTGAGCGCCGGCACGGACGCGCCCGCGGATCGGGCCGGGCGCCGGGTCCTGTCGGCGGCGCTGTTCGCGAGCGCCCCGGCGGAGGTGCTCGATTTCCTGCTGCCGCTGTGGGCCGGGTCGACACTCGGTGCCGGGGCCTTCGTGGTCGGTGCGCTGATCGCCTTCGAGGCGGTGCTGTCGCTGATCGTGCGCCCGCTGGCCGGGGAACTGGCCGACCGCTTCGACCAGCGACGGGTGGCCGCCGCCGGTGCGGGCCTGTACGCCCTGTCGTTCGCGGGCTACGCGCTCGCCGGCTCGCCGGTGGCGGCCTTCGTCGCGGCGGGCCTGGGCGGCGCCGGCGGCGCCCTGTTCTGGGTCGCGCTGCGGGCCTGGACGGGGCGGCGGGCGCAGGACGGTGACGCCACCTCCGCGTACGGCAAGCTGCTGTCGGCGGAGGGTCAGGGCGCCTTCGTCGGCTACCTGGTGGCGTTCTCCCTGCTGGAACGCGGCGGCTATCCGCTGCTGTTCTGGCTGGGCGGCGCCGCCTGCGCGGTGGCCGCCGGCCTGCTGCTGCGCGGGCCCCGCCAGGAGCCGGCCCGCGCCGCGACCGGGCGCCGGGAGCGGCGGGGTGCGGCGGAGCGCCGGCTGCTGCCGCTGATGGCCGTGTCCGCGGTGACGGCCGCGGCCGAGGCCGGGCTGTGGATGCTCCTGCTGCTCCGGCTGCACGCGGACCTCGGGCTGTCCCCGAACGAGATCGCGCTGGTCTTCGCCCCCGGCTTCGTGGTGTTCGTCCTGCTGCCGGCGCACGCGCACCGCCTCACCGACCGGCTGGGCCGTACGCCGGCCATGGTCGCCTCGTTCGCCGCGAGCGCGCTGTTCGCCGCGGGGCTCGCCGTGGTCTCCACGCCCCCGGCCGTCGCCGTGCTGTGGACCGTGGCCGCCGCCTGTTTCGCCGCGCAGATCCCGGTGGAGCAGGCGACCGTGGCCGCCGCCTCCGGGGGGCGGATCGGCCGGGCCATGGGCCTGTACGAGAGCGCCCGCCTGGCCGGTGTGGTGGTCGGCCCCCTGGTGATGGGCCTGCTCTACGAGGAGGCCGGCTGGGTCGCCGCCTGCGTGGCGGCCGCGGCCACCTCGGTCCTGGGGGCGCTCGTGGTGCCGTACGCGGTCCGCACCCTGGGCCTGGCGCCGGAGCGGAAGGAGTCCGGGCCGCCGACCGGTCCGAAGGCCCACGCCCGCAAGGAGCGGCGGGACTGGTACCTCCATACGGCCGTGTTCGCGCTGGGGCAACTGGTCCTGTGGGCCCTGGACTCCAGCTGGCTCGTCCGGCAGATCACGGACGGCGGCGTGCCCGACGGCGAGCGCGGACCGCTGGTCTGGGCCGGCCGGATCTGGCTGACCATCTGGGTGGTCGACACCGTCTGGTCCTGGTCGTACACCGCCTGGCCGCGGGAGAAGGAGCCGAAGCCGCCGGCGTAGGACCGCCGTAGGGCGTGGCGTGGGACGTGCCGTGGGGCGGGAGGCGTCCGCAAGCCGGGTGCGCGGATCCCTTGCCCACCGGGCTACCCGTTAGTAGCCTCCAGGGCGTCGAACGGGCTTGTGACACGTGGGGGGTGGGGCGTCGTGCTGCGAAGACTCGTGGCCGGACTGGCCGCGATCGTGCTCGTCGTGGAAGCGGCGGTGCTCGTGCTCGTCCACATCGTGCTGGGCCGGACCACGGCGAACCAGTCGATGTCGATCGCGGGCAGCGATCCGGATGTCATGTCCAAGGCGACCTACGCCACGGGGGCGGGCATGGGCGCCTTCCTCGTCCTGTGCGCCGTGCTCGCCGCCACCACCGCGCTCCGCGACCGCTCCCCGGGCCGCTTCGGCCGCGTCGTGCTCATCAGCGGCGCCGTCGCCCACGGGGTCCTCGGCATCCTCTCCGTCGTCCTCGTCGGCTGGGCCGCCTTCGCGACGATGATGCTGATCCTGTGTCTCCTCGTACTGACCCTGACGTCCTACGCCGCCCGGAACGGCGGGAACGGCGGCGGCGAGGGCGACCCGGGCGGGGACGCCCCGCCACTGCCGCCACCGCCGCCGTTCGGGGAGCTCAAGCCCACAAGTCCGTGATGGACACGTCCAGTTCGCCCAGCAGGGAACGCAGCAGCGGCAGCGACAGCCCGATGACGTTGCCGTGATCCCCGTCGATGCCGTCGATGAACGGCGCCGACAGCCCGTCCAGGGTGAACGCCCCCGCCACGTGCAGGGGCTCCCCGCTCGCCACGTACGCCGCCACCTCCGCGTCCGTGGGCTCACCGAACCGGACCGTCGTCGACGCCGTGGCCGAGACCTGACGGCCGTCCGCCGTGTCGATCACACAGTGCCCGGTGCGCAGTACGCCCGCCCGTCCGCGCATCGACTTCCAGCGCGCCGTGGCCTCCTCGGCGTCCGCCGGCTTGCCCAGGGCCTCGC
This sequence comes from Streptomyces nojiriensis, assembly GCF_017639205.1. NCBI lineage: Bacteria > Bacillati > Actinomycetota > Actinomycetes > Kitasatosporales > Streptomycetaceae > Streptomyces > Streptomyces nojiriensis. Next base: position 5,630,728 of record NZ_CP071139.1, read on the forward strand.
CGTCCAGCTCCAGCACCGAGTCGCAGCCGATCACCAGGGCGCCCGCGGCCTCGTCCAGCCCCGCCACGACGGCGGCCTTCGCCTCGGCCAGGGCCAGCGCCAGGGCGGCCGGCTCGTCGTGGTCCAGGGTGTCCTCGTCGAAACCGCTGACGATCACGTGCGGGGCGAGCCCGGCCTGCCGCAGCAGGTTCAGCCGGGCGGGGGAGGCGGAGGCGAGGACGAGCTTGCGCCCGGTCGTCCGGGGCTCAGGTGTCGCAGTCATGGGGGCCATCGTAGGCGCGGCCCGCACCCCCCGGACAGCGTCTAGAAGTGGCCCACACCCAGGACGTACACCACCACGAGCATGGCGAGCGCGAGCACCAGGGTCAGCCGCCGGATCATCGCCTGCGCGTCGCGCATGTCCTTGGGCGGCTCGTTCTTCGGGTCGGACCAGAGCATGTCCCGATCCTGGCGCGGGAACGGCTGTGGCGCCTGAGTACGGGTACTCAGGCGCCACCACGCGTTCATATCGATCCGGCTACGCGGGCCAGTACGTACGGCCCCAGGCCCGCGGCCCCGGACGCGGAACCCGCCGCCGGGCCACCCGGGCCGGCGCCGACCACTCGTCCGCGACCGGCGGAGCGCCCGACGGGGCCATGGCCAGCACCGCCGCGCGCGCTTGGACCACCGCCAGTGCGGCGGCCAGCTCCTCCGGGGTCGGGTTGCCCTTGACGACCTTGATCACCACAGAGTCCTCCTGGAGGGGCTAGAGCGGGATGTTGCCGTGCTTCTTGGGGGGCAGGGACTCCCGCTTGGTGCGCAGCTGCCGCAGCCCCTTCACCACGTGCGCCCGGGTCTCGGACGGCATGGTCACCGCGTCGATGTACCCGCGCTCGGCCGCCGTGTACGGGTTGAGCAGCGCGTCCTCGTACTCGGCGATGAGCCGGGCCCGGGTCTCCTCCACCTCCTCGGGAGCGGCCTCCGCGATGGTGCGGCGGTGCAGGATGTTCACGGCGCCCTGCGCGCCCATGACGGCGATCTGAGCGGTCGGCCAGGCCAGGTTCAGGTCCGCGCCGAGGTGCTTGGAGCCCATGACGTCGTACGCACCGCCGAAGGCCTTGCGGGTGATGACGGTGATCAGCGGAACGGTGGCCTCGGCGTACGCGTAGATCAGCTTGGCGCCGCGCCGGATGATTCCGTTGTACTCCTGGTCGGTGCCCGGAAGGAAGCCCGGGACGTCCACGAAGGTCAGCACCGGGATGTTGAAGGCGTCGCAGGTCCGCACGAACCGCGCCGCCTTCTCGGAGGCGTCGATGTCCAGGCAGCCGGCGAACTGCATCGGCTGGTTGGCGACGACACCCACCGGGTGGCCCTCGACCCGGCCGAAGCCGGTCAGGATGTTCGGCGCGAAGAGCGCCTGCGTCTCCAGGAACTCCGCGTCGTCGAGCACGTGCTCGATCACGGTGTGCATGTCGTACGGCTGGTTCGCGCTGTCCGGGATCAGTACGTCGAGCTCGCGGTCGGCGTCGGAGACCTCGGTGTCCGCCTCCTCCGGGAAGGCGGGCGGCTCGGAGAGGTTGTTCGACGGCAGGTACGCGAGCAGCGACTTCACGTACTCGATGGCGTCCTTCTCGTCGCCCGCCATGTGGTGCGCGACGCCGGACGTGCTGTTGTGCGTGCGCGCCCCGCCCAGCTCCTCGAAGCCGACGTCCTCGCCGGTGACCGTCTTGATGACGTCCGGGCCGGTGATGAACATGTGCGAGGTCTGGTCGACCATGACCGTGAAGTCGGTGATGGCGGGGGAGTACACGGCGCCGCCCGCGCAGGGCCCGACGATCAGGCTGATCTGCGGGATCACGCCGGACGCGTGCACGTTGCGGCGGAAGATCTCGCCGTACATGCCCAGCGCGCTGACGCCCTCCTGGATGCGGGCGCCGCCGGAGTCGTTGATGCCGACGAGCGGGCATCCGGTCTTCAGCGCGAAGTCCATGACCTTCATGATCTTCTGGCCGTAGGTCTCGCCGAGGGCCCCGCCGAAGACGGTGAAGTCCTGCGAGAACACGGCCACCGGGCGGCCGTCCACCGTGCCGTAGCCGGTGACGACGCCGTCGCCGTAGGGCCGGGTCTTCTCCAGCCCGAAGCTGGTGGAACGGTGCCGGGCGAACTCGTCGAGCTCGACGAAGGATCCCTCGTCCAGCAGCAGGGCAACCCGCTCACGCGCCGTCAGCTTGCCCTTGGCGTGCTGCTTCTCCACGGCACGCGCGGACCCGGCGTGGGTGGCTTCGTCGATGCGGCGCTGCAGATCCGCGATCTTGCCCGCGGTGGTGTGCATGTCGATCGGCTCTGACGGATGTGACATCGGGGTCGCGGCTCCCTGCGTGGTGTCAACTGCCTGGTCAATTGATTGACTACTGCTGGCTACTGGTGCGTAGCGTATCGGCGGGCATGGCGCTCGGCAGTGCGGCGTTTGACACACCTACATTGGGTTGCATGACGCCATCAGATGCCTCAGCAGGAGCTTCCGCCGGTCGCTGGTCGAGCCTGGACCGGCCGCCCCTCAATGCCGCCGCCCTCCAGAGGGCCCTCGTCACCGGGGACGGGCTGTGGACCTCCGTGGAGGTCGTCGCCAGTACCGGGTCCACCAATACCGACCTTGCCACCCGGGCGGCGCAGCTGCCCGAGGGAGCCGTGCTCGTCGCCGAGGAGCAGAGTGCCGGGCGCGGGCGGCTGGACCGGAGCTGGGTCGCGCCCGCGCGGTCGGGGCTGTTCTTCTCCGTCCTGCTCAAGCCGGGCGACGCGGTGCCGCAGGAGCGGTGGGGGTGGCTGACCCTGCTGGCCGGTGTGGCCACCGCGACCGGGCTGTCCCGGGCGGCCGGCGTGGACACCGCCCTCAAGTGGCCCAACGACCTGCTGGTCACCGTGGACGGCGAGGAGCGCAAGACCGGCGGGATCCTCGCCGAGCGGGTCGAGGACGGCGTGGTCCTCGGGATCGGGCTCAACGTCAGCCTGACGGAGGACGAGCTGCCGGTACCGGCCGCGGGGTCGCTGGTGCTGGCCAAGGCCTCCGTGACCGACCGGGACCCGCTCCTGAAGGCCGTACTGCGCTCGCTGGAGGAGTGGTACGGCAGGTGGCGCGCGGCCGGCGGCGACCCGGCCGCCAGCGGCCTCCAGGAGACCTACGCGGCGGGCTGCGCCACCCTCGGCCGGCACGTCCGCGCGGAGCTGCCCGGCGGGCGCACTCTCACCGGAACGGCCGAAGCGGTGGACACCGATGGCCGCCTGGTGATCCGTACGGCCGAGGACCGGCACGAGACGGTGGGCGCGGGCGACGTCATCCACCTGCGTTCCGTGCACTGACACGGGGAGCGGGCGCTGGGTGCGGCGCCGCCCCGGGGCCGCCGCCCCGGACCCCGCACCCAGGTCGCGGGCGGGCCGGAAGCGGGGAGGGGGAGTGAGCTACGGCACACCTGCCGTATGGTTTAGGCGATCCCGGTGCTCGTGGTGATCAACCGGTTCGCAGGGCAGTGCGCACGGAATGGACAGGAGGCGGCCCTTGACCGTCGACGACCCTACGTCCAGCGCGTCCGCCGGTGGCGGCTCCGCGTCCGGCCCGGGCACCCCGATCGGCCGTGACCAGCACACCCCGCACCACGAGGTCGATCACACGGCCCAGCCGACGGCGGATCCCCTCGCCATCCGGCTGGAGCAGCTGATCCTCGGTGCCGAGCGCCGGTACACGCCGTTCCAGGCCGCCCGGAGCGCGGGCGTGTCCATGGAGCTGGCTTCGCGCTTCTGGCGGGCCATGGGCTTCGCCGACATCGGGCAGGCCCGGGCGCTGACCGAGGCCGACGTGCTGGCCCTGCGCCGGCTGGCCGGTCTGGTGGAGGCCGGGCTGCTGTCCGAGCCGATGGCCGTGCAGGTGGCTCGGTCCACGGGGCAGACCACCGCCCGGCTGGCGGAGTGGCAGATCGACTCGTTCCTGGAGGGGCTGACGGAGCCGCCGGAGCCGGGCATGACCCGTACGGAGGTCACGTACCCCCTGGTGGAGCTGCTGCTGCCCGAGCTGGAGGAGTTCCTCGTCTACGTGTGGCGGCGCCAGCTGGCGGCCGCGACCGGGCGCGTGGTGCAGGTGGCCGACGACGACGAGATGGTCGACCGGCGGCTCGCGGTGGGCTTCGCCGACCTGGTGGGCTTCACGCGCCTGACGCGGCGGCTGGAGGAGGAGGAGCTCGGCGAGCTGGTCGAGTCCTTCGAGACGACCGCGGCGGACCTGGTGGCCGCGCACGGCGGCCGGCTGATCAAGACCCTGGGTGACGAGGTGCTGTACTGCGCCGACGACGCGGCGACGGCGGCGGAGATCGCCCTGCGGCTGATCGAGACGATGGAGCTCGACGCGCAGATGCCCGAGCTGCGGGTCGGGATCGCCTTCGGCACGGTGACCACCCGGATGGGCGATGTCTTCGGGACCACGGTGAACCTGGCCAGCAGGCTGACGTCCATAGCCCCCAAGGACGCGGTGCTGGTGGACGGCGCGATGGCCGAGGAACTCTCCCGGACCGGTGCCGCCCCGGTGTCGGAGAAGGAGGCCGAGACGGCGCCCGACGAGGGCGCGTCCTACCGCTTCGCGCTGCAGCCGATGTGGCAGCGCCCGGTGCGCGGACTCGGCGTAGTGGAGCCCTGGTCGCTGACGCGCAGGAAGCCCAGGAACCCGGCCTGACGCGACCGCGGGCCGGGGCGGACGGGCGGGCCCGTGCTTCCTGCCGACGGGCCGGGGCCCAGCCGTGCCCCGCAGCGGCGCAGCCTTGACCCGGTGGCCTCCCCGCGCACTAGAGTGCGGCGATAACGCTCGTTAACCGGGAGGGTCGCAGGCATGTCTGAGCAGCGCTTCGGAGAGTTCGTCGCGGTACGTCGGGAGGGCGACGGGCACGTCGCGGAGCTGGCGATGGACCGCCCCAAGGCGATGAACGCGGTGTCGACGGAGATGGCCCGGTCGATCGGCGCCGCCTGTGCGGCGCTCGCGGCGGACCCGTCGGTGCGGGTGGTGGTGCTGTCCTCCACCGCGGAGCGGGCCTTCTGCGTCGGGGCGGACCTCAAGGAGCGGAACTCCTTCTCGGACACCGAGCTGGTCCGGCAGCGGCCGACCACGCGGGGGGCGTACGGGGGCGTGCTGGCGCTGCCGATGCCCACGGTCGCGGCGGTGCACGGGTTCGCGCTGGGCGGCGGCTTCGAGCTGGCCCTGGCCTGCGATGTGATCGTCGCCGACGAGACCGCGGTGGTGGGCCTGCCCGAGGTGTCGGTGGGCGTGATCCCCGGCGGCGGAGGCACGCAGCTGCTGCCGCGCCGGGTGGGCGCGGCGCGGGCCGCGGAGCTGATCTTCACGGCGCGCCGGGTGGAGGCGGCCGAGGCGCTGTCCCTGGGGCTGGTGGACTCGCTGGTCCCGGCCGGCCGGGACACGGCGGAGGCGCTGGCGCTGGCGTCCCGGATGGCGGCGAACTCCCCGGTGGGCCTGCGGGCGGCCAAGCGGGCGCTGCGGCTGGGGCACGGGATGGACCTGGAGGCCGGTCTGGAGATCGAGGACGCGGCCTGGCGGACGGTGGCCTTCTCGGGCGACCGGGTGGAGGGCGTCGCGGCGTTCAACGAGAAGCGCAAGCCGAACTGGCCGGGGGAGTAGCCGGCCGGGCGGTATCGGGGCGGGGATCCGGGTGGCGTCCGTGTGGTGTCCGGATGCCGCCCGCGCCCCGGTGTCGCCCGATCGCCCTTGGTGATCTTGGTGGCGCCGAAAGTCGTGCCAATTGTCTCCAAATCTGACAAAAGTCCCTAGCCTGGGGTGATGGGAGTTGACGGGCGGCTACGAGCCGTGGTGGGACTCGCTCAGGCGATGGCCGCGGCGTGCGCGCCGCGGGACAGTGTGCGGGCGGCCGCGCGGGGGGCGCGCGTGGCGCTGGACGGCTCGTTCGCCGCGATCTCCGCGTGGGAGCGGGAGCGGGGGCGCCTGCGGGTGCTCGTGAACGAGGGCGAGCGGCGGGCGGGCGAGGAGGAGTTCCCCGAGGACGAGTCCTACCCCGTGCACGACTTCCCCGAGATCACCGAGTTCCTGCACGAGCTCTGGGTGGGCGGCGGCGGCCCGCACGCCTGGGTCGAGAGCGCCGTCGGCGACCGCCCGGGGCGGCGCGGGGAGGCCCTGCGCCGGCGCGGCCGCGGGACCTGTGTGGTCGCGCCCATCGTGCTCAGCGGCCGCGCCTGGGGCGAGCTGTACGTCGCCCGGGACGAGGGGCTGCCCGACTTCGACGAGGGCGACGCCGATTTCGCCACGGTGCTCGCCGCCGTGGTCGCGGCCGGTCTCGCGCAGAACGAGCGGCTGGAGGAGGCCCGGCGGCTCGCCTTCACCGACCCGCTGACCGGGCTCGCGAACCGGCGGGCGGTCGACATGCGGCTCGACGGGGCCCTGGAGGAGCACCGGCGGACCGGGGTGGTCGTCAGCCTCGTCGTCTGCGACCTGAACGGGCTGAAGACGGTCAACGACACCCTCGGCCACGCCATGGGCGACCGGCTCCTGGAGCGGTTCGGGTCGGTCCTGAGCCTGTGCGGGGCGATGCTGCCCGGATCGCTGGTGGCCCGCCTCGGCGGCGACGAGTTCTGCCTGGTCGGGGTCGGCCCGACGGCGGACGAGATCGTGCGCGTCACCGAGGAGGTGTGCACCCGGGCGGCCGAACTGGAGCTGGGCGAGGGGGTGGCCTGCGGCGTGGCCTCCACCGGGGACCCGATCGGGCTGGTGAAGTCCTCCCGGCGGCTGTTCCGGCTGGCGGACGCCGCCCAGTACAAGGCGAAGGCCGCGCGCTCGCCGAAACCCGTCGTGGCGGGCCGGGACACCGCGGTGGTCCGGCTCGCGGACGCCGCCGCCGAGGAGGCTCCCGGGGAGCGGCGCCGCTTCCGGGGCCGTCTGTGACCGGCCGCTCGCGCTACCGGCCCGTAAGGGGTCCAACCGCGTCGCGATCGTGACGAATCCAGCTAGTGACATGAAGCGATTCAATCCGTAGGGTGCTGAATATGGATATGCACACTGTCGTGGTGGGGACGTCCGGGACCACCGCCGAGGACGTCATCGCCGTAGCCCGCGGCAACGCACGCGTCGAGCTCTCCGCGGAGGCGCTCGACGCGCTCGCCCGGGCCCGCGAGATCGTCGACGCGCTGGCCGCCAAGCCCGAGCCCGTCTACGGCGTGTCCACCGGGTTCGGTGCGCTCGCCTCCCGGCACATCAGCCCCGAGCTGCGTGCCCAGCTCCAGCGCAACATCGTCCGCTCGCACGCCGCCGGCATGGGCCCGCGCGTCGAGCGGGAGGTCGTCCGCGCGCTGATGTTCCTCCGCCTCAAGACCGTCGCCTCCGGTCACACCGGCGTCCGCCCCTCCGTCGCGCAGACCATGGCCGACGTGCTCAACGCCGGGATCACCCCCGTCGTCCACGAGTACGGCTCCCTGGGCTGCTCCGGCGACCTCGCCCCGCTGTCCCACTGCGCGCTCGCCCTCATGGGCGAGGGTGACGCCGAGGGCCCGGACGGCACCGTCCGCCCCGCCGGCGAACTGCTCGCCGAGGCCGGCATCGAGCCCGTCGTGCTCCGCGAGAAGGAGGGCCTCGCCCTCCTCAACGGCACCGACGGCATGCTCGGCATGCTGATCATGGCCCTCGCCGACCTCGGCAAGCTCTACACCTCCGCCGACATCACCGCCGCCCTCACCCTGGAGGCGCTGCTCGGCACGGAGAAGGTGCTCCAGCCCGAGCTGCACGCCATCCGTCCGCACCCGGGGCAGGGTGCCTCCGCCGCGAACATGGCCGCCGTCCTCAAGGGCTCCGGGCTCGTGCGCCACTACCAGGAGGAGACCGCCCCGCGCGTGCAGGACGCCTACTCCGTGCGCTGCGCCCCGCAGGTCGCCGGCGCCGGCCGCGACACCATGGCGCACGCCGCCCTGGTGGCCTCCCGCGAGCTGGCCGCCGCCGTCGACAACCCGGTGGTGCTGCCCGACGGGCGCGTGGAGTCCAACGGCAACTTCCACGGGGCCCCGGTCGCCTACGTGCTGGACTTCCTCGCCATCGCGGCCGCCGACCTCGGTTCCATCGCCGAGCGCCGCACCGACCGGCTGCTCGACAAGAACCGCTCGCACGGCCTGCCGCCGTTCCTCGCGGACGACGCCGGCGTGGACTCCGGTCTGATGATCGCCCAGTACACGCAGGCCGCCCTGGTCAGCGAGATGAAGCGGCTCGCGGTGCCGGCCTCGGCCGACTCGATCCCCTCCTCCGCCATGCAGGAGGACCACGTCTCGATGGGCTGGTCGGCCGCGCGCAAGCTCCGTACCGCCGTCGACAACCTGACGCGGATCATCGCCATCGAGCTCTACGCGGCCACCCGCGCCATCGAGCTGCGCCACGGTCTGACCCCGGCCCCGGCCAGCCAGGCCGCGATCGCGGGCGCCCGTGCGGCGGGTGTCCAGGGTCCCGGGCCGGATCGTTTCCTCGCGCCTGACCTGGCCGCCGCCGACGAGTTCATCCGTACGGGCGGCCTCCTGGCCGCGGTGGAGCCGGTGACGGGTCCGCTCGCCTGACGGCAGGCCGCGTACACGGCGAAGGGCCGCCCCGGGACCTGACCCCGGGGCGGCCCTTCGCCGTGTCCGGGGCCCTGCGGCCCTGGAGCTCCGAGAGCCCTGAGGGCTCTACAGCGCGTGCGAGCGGCGGACCGAGAAGGCCACGAAACCGGCCCCGACGCCGAGGAAGAGGGTCCCGCCCAGGAGGTAGGGGGTGGTGTCCACGGATCCGGTGGCGGCGAGCAGGGGCTGCGGGTGCGAGGCCGGTCCGGAGGCCGTTCCCGTGACCGCCCCGGGGGCGTCGGAAGTGGAATCGGAGTCGGCGGAGCCGGTCGCGTCGGTGGTCGTCCCGGAGGCGTTCGCGCCCGCGGGCACGCCGGAACGGGTCTCCTCGACACCGGCTGAGGTGGCGCCCGCCGAGGGTACGAACCACAGGGCGGCGAGGAGGGTGGTCGCTCCGAGAGCGGTGAGCAGCGGTCGGCGTGCGGACACGGTGCGATCCCCCTTGTGGCAGCAGCGAATTGGCCGTGTGCGGTGATGCTACGGAAAGGGGCGGGTCGTGGGAAAGTCGGGGCTTCCGCGGGCTTACTCTCCGTCGTATGAACTCTTCTGAGACATCACGTTACGTACGACTTCGGGTGGATTTGGTATTGGAGGTGCCGGACGTTCAGGCACTCACGGGAGCCGCACTCGCGCACATCAAGGCCGACGAGTTCATGCCGGACGAGGAGCGCGGCCACGCCGAGTCCGCCGTCCGCGAGGACGAGTCGGAGGCCCTCGCCTACCTCGTCGACCCCACTGACCTGGTCGCGGACATTCCCGGGGTGGAGCTCGCCCAGGCCTCCTGGAGCAGCGAGCCCGTCGAATACGACCCCGAGTCCATGGAGTGGGACCTGGACGAGGAAGATGGGGACTTCGACGAGGAACCCGACAACGCCTGACCGTGTGGTGGACCACATCCGAACGGAATGTGGAACCGGCCGGCGCCGTTAACGCGTTGTCATGACCAGGCAGGGGGTACGCCCCCTGCCGGGCCAACCCCGGGGACGGCCAGCCTCCGGGGGATCCGGCAACGATGGAGTGGCGTGTGAGGACGGACAGTATGCGGCGGAGCAGGTCCCTGGTGGCCATATCCGCCGTGCTCGGTGGGGTACTGATGCTCACGGCGTGCGGCGGCGGAGACGACGCGAAGCCCAAGGGCTCCGAGGCGGGCAAGGCGCAGGCGGATGTCGACGCGGCGGCCGCCAAGGACACCTCCAAGGCCAAAATAACCATCACGCCGAAGGACGGGGCCACGAACGTAGGCCTCAACGACGCGGCCAACGTGGCCGTCGCCGACGGCACCCTCACCCAGGTCGAGCTGAAGACCAGCGAGGGCACGGCAGTGGCCGGCAAGATCGCCGCCGACGGCAAGAGCTGGAAGCCGGACGCCGCGCTGAAGCGCTCCACGAAGTACGCCCTGGCGGCGACCGCCAAGGACGCGGACGGCCGCGAGGCGCACGAGAACGCCTCCTTCACCACCATCTCCCCGGAGAACAGCTTCGTCGGCTCGTTCATCCCGGACGAGGGCCAGACGGTCGGCGTGGGCATGCCGGTCTCGATCACCTTCAACAAGCCGATCCAGGACAAGAAGGCCGTCCAGGCGGCGATCTCGGTCACCTCCAGCAGCGGCCAGGAAGTCGTCGGCCACTGGTTCGGCGCGCAGCGCCTGGACTTCCGCCCGGAGCAGTACTGGCAGGCGAACTCCACCGTCACCATGAAGCTGGCGCTGGAGGGCGTCCAGGGCGCTCCCGGCGTCCAGGGCGTCCAGAACAAGACCGTCAACTTCAAGATCGGCCGCAGTCAGGTCTCCACGGTCGACACGAAGACCAAGAAGATGACGGTCACCCGGGACGGCGCGGTCATCAAGACCATCCCGATCTCGGCGGGCTCCCCGGAGAACCCGACCTACAACGGTCAGATGGTGATCTCCGAGAAGTTCAAGGAGACCCGGATGGACGGCTCCACCGTCGGCTTCAAGGACAGTGAGGGCAAGGGCGAGTACGACATCAAGGACGTCCCGCACGCCATGCGGCTGTCCCAGTCCGGCACCTTCATCCACGGCAACTACTGGGGAGCCGACTCGGTCTTCGGCAGTGCGAACACCAGCCACGGCTGTGTCGGCCTGAACGACGCCAAGGGCGCGGGCGACCCGAACCAGCCCGCCGCGTGGTTCTTCGACAACTCGCTCATCGGCGACGTGGTCAACGTGGTCAACTCCCCGGACAAGGTCGTCAAGCCCGACAACGGCCTCAACGGCTGGAACATGGGCTGGGCGGAGTGGAAGGCCGGCTCCGCCGCCTGACCTCCCGCACCGCGCACGCCGAACGGCGGGGACCCCTCACGGGGTCCCCGCCGTTCGTCTTGGGGCCGGCCGAGGGTGGCCGAAAAGCACTCAACGGTGGCGCCGGGGCGCGTCTAGGGTCGGGGACATGATGATCCACTCCCTCGATCTGCCTCCGTCCGACGACGCGGTCGACGCCTGGCTGGCGGTCCTGACCGACGCGGGGGCCGCCGATCTTCCGCAGCTGCCCGCGCCGTCCCGCAGGGAGGTCGCCGGGCGCCTGCGCGTCAGGCCGGCGCGCGGCCGGTACGTGCTCCTGGCGGCGGACGGGGGCGCGGGCGTAGCGGCCCTGATCCTGTTCACGGACGAGGGCAACACGCACACCGCGCTCCTGGACGTACTGACCGTACGGCCGCAGGAGCGGCGGCGGGGCGTGGGCACCGCCCTGTGGGAGCGGGTCCGCGAGGAACTGCTCGCGCAGGGCCGGACCTCGGTCATGACCCAGTTCGACCTGGGAGGCCCGGGGCAGGCGTTCGCGGAGCCACTGGGGTTCGAGAACGTCCTGCCGATGGCCTGGTACGAACAGGAACTCCCCGCCGACGGGCCCGCGCAGGTTTCGGCCGCCCCCGGATACGAGCTCCTCACCTGGCACGGCACGGTCCCCGACGCCTGGGCGCCGGCCGCCGCCGCGGCCCACGCCGCGATGGACGACGCGCCGAGCGGGGACATGGACGAGCGGCCCCCGGTCTGGACGGAGCAGCGGCTGCACGACATGCAGCAGGTGATCACCGACCGGGGCTGGGAGCAGATCACGGTCGCAGCCGTGACCGAGGCCGGCGAGGTGGCGGCGTACACCGAACTCGTCCTGCCGGACCCCTCCGGCCCGCGCGCCCTCCAGCACGGCACGGTGGTCGTCCCCGGCCACCGCGGCCACGGCCTCGGCCGCGCCGTGAAACTGCGCATGGCGGCCGAGGCGGCCGCACGCTACCCGGCGCTGCGCCGCATCGCCACGACCGTGGCCGACGCGAACCCCCACATGCGGGCGGTGAACGAGTCCATCGGCTACCGGCGGGGGCGCGAGGCGGGCATCTTCCAGCTCAAGCTCTAGGCCGTCTCTTCCGGATCTTGCCTGACCGGCAAGATCCGAAAGAGACGACCCAGAGGCGGGTTGGCCGGACACCGGCCGCCCTCGGCCGTGCCGCCGGTCACCGTGTGGCCGAGCGGCCCTCCGACGGCTCCGCCGAGCGCGCGGGCGACTGCCCGGGTGCCTGTGCGGGCCGCGCCCCGGCCCCCTCAGACGGGGCCGACCACGACGCCAGCAGGCGCAGGGCGTCCGCCGACGGGGAGCCGGGGGCGGCGTGGAAAGCGACCAGCGACTGCGCCGGATCGTCCGGGAGCTTCAGCGTCTCGAAGGACAGCCGCAGCTCACCCACGAGCGGGTGCCGCAGCACCTTCTCCCCGTGCGTCTTGTCCGCGACCGTGTGCGCCGCCCACAGCCGCCGGAACTCCTCGTTCTTCACCGACAGCTCACCGACCAGCGCCGACAGCTGCTCGTCGTCCGGGTTCTGGCCGGCGTACATCCGCAGGTTGCTCACCACCTCGCACGCCCGGCACTCCCACTCCCGGTACAGCTCCGCCGTCGCCGGGTCCAGGAACACCAGCCGCACCAGGTTCCGCTCGGCGGGCGGCAGCGCCCCGAAGTCCCCGAAGACCGCGGCCGCCAGCCGGTTCCAGCCGATGACGTCCTGCCGGTGCCCCACCAGGTACGCCGGTACGCCGCACATCGCGTCCATCAGCGTGCGCAGCTCCGGCCGCACCTGCTGCGGGCGCCGGCTGTGGCGGCGCCGGTGCGCCTTGGGCCGCGCCAGGTCCATCAGGTGCGCCCGCTCGCTCCCGTCGAGGCGCAGGGCCCGCGCGAGCGCGTCCAGGACCTCCACCGACACGTTGTGCCCGTCACGCTGCTCCAGCCGCGTGTAGTACGCGACCGACACCCCCGCCAGCTGCGCCAGTTCCTCCCGGCGCAACCCGGGCACGCGCCGGCGGCGCCCGTGGTCGGGCAGGCCCACGTCCTCGGGGCGCAGCCGCGCACGCCGGGAGCGGAGGAACTCGCCGAGGCAGGCTCGCTGATCAAGCTGATCCATTCCGCAAGTATCCCCGGGCGGCGTGCCGCGGTGCAGACGTGAGCCTGACCCCGCCAGGAGTAGGTTCACCGGTCGTAGGCAGGACAGGGGGCTGGCTGCCCGCCGGACGGACCGGCAGCGTGGGGTTCACCGCAGAGGCACGACCCCCGTTCGAGGAGCACCGCCATGTCCGTCACCCACGCCGCCCGGGACACGCACGCCGCCCACGCCACCCGGGTCGCCGCGTACGCCGCCCCCGCCGCCAAGGCTCCGCTGGAGCGCACCACCATCACGCGGCGGCCCGTCGGCGCGCACGACGTCCTCATCGACATCAAGTACTCCGGCATCTGCCACTCCGACATCCACCAGGTGCGCGACGGCTGGGGCGAGGGCATCTACCCGATGGTCCCCGGCCACGAGATCGCCGGTGTCGTCTCCGAAGTCGGCCCGGCCGTCACCCGGTTCTCCGTCGGGGACCGGGTGGGCGTCGGCTGCTTCGTCGACTCCTGCCGCACCTGCGCGTACTGCCTGCGCGGCCAGGAGCAGTACTGCGCCGAGGGCATGACCGGCACCTACAACGCCCTCGACCGCAACGGCGACCCCACGTACGGCGGTTACTCCACCCACCTCGTCGTCGACGAGAAGTACACCGTCCGCATCCCCGACGGCCTCGCCCTCGACGTCGCCGCCCCGCTGCTGTGCGCCGGCATCACCCTCTACTCCCCGCTCAAGCACTGGCAGGCGGGCCCCGGCAAGCAGGTCGCGGTCGTCGGCCTCGGCGGCCTCGGCCACATCGGCGTGAAGATCGCGCACGCGCTCGGCGCGGAGGTCACCGTCCTGTCGCAGACCCTGCGCAAGAAGGAGGACGGCCTGAAGCTGGGCGCCTCCCACTTCTACGCCACCGGAGACGAGGCCACCTTCGAGGAACTGGCCGGCCGCTTCGACCTGATCCTTTCCACCGTCTCCGCGCCGCTCGGCCTGGACGCCTACCTGGGCCTGCTGAAGGTCGACGGCGCGCTGGTGAACGTCGGCGCCCCGGAGGAGCCCGTCGCGCTCAACCTCTTCTCCGTCATCGGCGGCCGCAAGACCCTCGCCGGATCGATGATCGGCGGGATCGCCGAGACCCAGGAGATGCTGGACTTCTGCGCCGAGCACGGGCTGGGCGCGGAGATCGAGCTGATCGCCGCCGGGCAGATCAACGAGGCGTACGAGCGGGTGCTGGCGAGCGACGTGCGCTACCGCTTCGTGATCGACGCGTCGACGATCTGACCCCGGGCGGCTTCAGTACGCCCCGGGATGGGCGAACGGCCGGCCGGCGTGCCGCTCGCGCATCCGTGCCGCCGCCGCACACGCGTCAGCCCCTCGTGCGAGGCGGCGGCGACGGCGGGGGCACTCACGCCCCAGGGGCCTTGGCCACACCGATCGGGCAGGACACGCCCGTGCCGCCGATGCCGCAGTAGCCGCCCGGGTTCTTGTCCAGGTACTGCTGGTGGTGGGCTTCCGCGGGCCAGAAGGGGCGCTCCGCCGCCGGCAGCACCGCCGTGGTGATCGGGCCGTAGCCCGAGGAGGCCAGGACCTGCTGGTAGGCCGTGCGGGAGGCCTCCGCCGTCGCCTGCTGGTCGGGGGAGTGCGTGTAGACCGCCGAGCGGTACTGGGTGCCGACGTCGTTGCCCTGGCGGAAGCCCTGGGTGGGGTCGTGGGACTCCCAGAACAGCTTCAGCAGCGCGGCGTAGGAGACCTGGGACGGGTCGAAGACCACGCGGACCACCTCGGTGTGGCCGGTCAGACCCGAGCAGACCTCCTCGTACGTCGGATTCTCGGTGAAGCCGCCCTGGTAGCCGGCCAGCGTGGTCCACACCCCGGGGGTCTGCCAGAACTTGCGCTCCGCACCCCAGAAACAGCCCAGACCGAAGTCGGCGACTTCCAGGTGCGCGGGGTAGGGGCCGGACAGCGGGTTGCCCAGCACGGTGTGCCGGTCGGGCACGGCGAACAGCGGCTCCGCGCGGCCCGTCAGGGCCTCCTCGCGGGTGGGGAGCTCGGGCGTACGGCGGTACGAGAACATGGATTCCCTCCTTGTGGGAGTGACAACGTGCGAAGGGCGGGCCGGGATTCCCCGACCCGCCCTCCGCGACGGGTCACAGACCCGGCGTGACCTCGCGTACCGCCCAGTCCCGCGCGTACACGTAGCGCGACTTCGGCCAGTAGCGCCAGGGCATCGCCCCGATGTGCCCGTCGATGTGGCGGAACTGCTCGACCGCCTCCGCGTCCCGGTCCTGCCAGAACAGGAACCACGCGAGCGGGTGACGCAGCCGGATCGACCGCCAGTCGGCCGGATCGGCCGCCGCCAGGTCGACGAGGGCGGCATCGACCGCCGCGACGACCTCCGGCTCCTTGAAGAACGTCTCCGGCTTGAGGTCCGACTCGTGCAGCTCCTGCTCGATGTAGGCGATGAGCGGCAGCACGGACAGCAGCTCACCCGGCTCGGCCTTGGCTGCGCACTCGCGGGCGAAGGCGAGCGCCAGCTCGTGCGAGCCGCGCCACTTCTGGCTCCAGTACTGCATGGCGTTCGTGTGGGCCGACAGGAGCTTCGGGTCCCGCTTCATGATCTGCGCCCACAGCTGCCCGTACTCCTCGTGGGAGTAGCCCAGGCCCTGGCTGATGGACTGCTCCACCATGTACGGAACCGGGTCCGCGGGGTCCGCCAGCCGCTGGGCCTCCCGCGCCTGCTCCTGCGCCTTGAGCAGCAGCTCGCGGAAGATACGGAACTGCTCCTGGGTGGTGTGGCTGGCCCGCGCGGAGCCCCGCACGTTCCACGCCACCAGGACGCCCGTGTCCGCGTTCACCAGCGCCGCGGACGGGTCCGACGGCCGGGCCGCGCGCCAGGCGAGCAGCCAGGCGTCGTCCTCGGCCGCCGCCTCGGACAGGGGGCGCATGCGCTGCCAGCGCTCCTCCCAGTCCTGCCCGGCCGCCTCCAGATAGGCCGCGCCCGCTTCCCAGTCGCCGGCCTTGACCGCCGCGACGGCGGCGGTCTGCTCGGGCGACACGGGCAGCGCGTTGTCCGTGTCGAGCTCGGCCTCCGGTACGAAGCCCAGCGCGACGACCGCCGCGGCCTGCTGCGCCTTGCGCTCCGCCTTGGCGGCGGCCGTCTCGGCGTTCATGGCCTCGGTCCGGCCCTCGATGACGGCGATCTCGGCCTCCAGCCGCTTCGCCTTGCGGATGTAGTAGACGCCGCGCAGGAACTTGAACGCGCCGAACAGCAGCATGGCGCCCAGGACGTACAGGCCGATCACGGGGCAAGCACCAGCTTTCGCAGGGATTCGGTGTCGGGCAGGTCGGCGACGGCCGCGTCCAGGGCAGCGCCCAGGCGCTCCTCGAAGCCGTCGGCCGGGTAGCTCAGCGAGGCCGAGTCGGACCACGACAGCTGCCAGCGGGCGGCGCCGCGGCCCGTCAGCTCGACGGTGACCAGCTGGTTCAGGGCGCGCCGGACCACCGGGCGGGCGAACTCGCGGGCCGTGCGGCCGGTGGCGGCCTGGGCCTCCTCCGACTTCGGGAAGCGGTCGGCGATGCGCCAGCGCACCGCCGGGTCGGCGTCGAACGCGTCGAGCACGGCGTCCAGCCCGGGGCCGGCTCCCTCGGCGGCGAAGGCCTCGCGGATGTCCTCCGCGCCCTGGCCGACGTACGTGGTCATCGACTCGTGGACGAGGTCCTCCCAGCCGACCCGCTTGAGCGCGAGCGCCTCCGGGGTGAGGACGACCTGCTCCAGCGCGGCCAGCGCCGCGTCGGCGTCGGCCAGCAGCTCCAGGGACGGCCGGGCGGCCTGCCCGCCGCGGCCGTCGTCGGGCAGGGCCTCGATGCGGGCCACGCGCTCGGCGAGCGCGGGGTGGGAGTCGTAGGGGGAGGCGGGCTCGGTCGACAGTTCCCGGCGCAGCTCTTCCAGGTCGGCCGAGCGCGCGTCCAGGAGGCGGCGCAGGCCGCCGAAGACCTCGCCCGGGCGGGGCAGCAGGCCGGCGCCGACGCCGAGGGTGGCGTAGGAGCTCATGTAGAAGTCGTGCGCCGAGTCGAGGGCGTTCAGCTCGCGCAGCGCGGACGCGGCGGAGTCGCGGCCGGCGACCCGCACCGAGGCGAGGTCGGCGGCGAGCTCCTGGCGGCGGGAGGTGGAGAGGGTGGCGCGCATGTAGAAGTTGCCGTACGCGATGTAGATCTTGGCCATGGCGCGGTACATCGCGCCCTCGCCCCCGGTGTCGACGCCCTTGGCCTTCTTGCCCTTGGCGATCCGCTTCTCGTCCTTGCGCTCCTGCTTCGCGCGCTCCTTGGCGACCTTCTTGTCGGCCCGCTCGTGGAAGTAGCCGATGGTGCGGATCAGTTGGGCGCGGCCGCGGGCGATCAGCGGGGTCAGGCGGGTGTCGAAGTTGGCGTAGTGGCCCATCTCGTGGGCGAGCACCGCGCGCAGCTGCATCTCGTCCAGGCCCGTCATCAGCGGCAGGCCGAGGTAGAGGCGGCGGGTGCCGGGCCGCAGGCCCAGCAGCTTGGCGTCCTCGGCGACGGCCGCGTTCACCTCGTCGATCAGCACGATCTCGTCGGGGGCGCGGGTGCCGACCTGCTGCGCGATGTCGCGTACGACCGCCCACAGTTCGGGTTCCTGCGCCTCACCGACCGTGACCCCGGCCGGACCCTCGCCCCTGGGCGTGCGCAGCATGAACAGGCCGCGCACGATCGGGATGGCGAGGACGACGGAGACCAGCAGCAGCTTGCCCGCGACGGGTCCGTGCAAGTTGGTGACGACGGCGTAGTCGATGCCGCCGAGGGCGGCCAGCAGGAACACGCCGAGCAGGTAGAAGCCTGCGAGCAGGACGAGAGCGCGCAAGGCGCGCAGTGAAGCGCCCATATGGACAGATCCCCCCACGGGATGAAAGCGGTGCTGAAGCAGGTGGCAGGGCAGAAGGCCGCCACCGCCGCATCATGCGGCCTGTGATTACTTACGGCAACTTTATTGGCCGAAGCTTCTGCCCGTCCCGTGGGGCGATCCGGGGCGATCCGCCCGGCGGCTACTGCGCCAGCGTCGCCGGCGACCCGCCGTTCGCCTCGTACCCCGCCACCGCCATCGCCCGGTACACCGCGTACGCGGCGGCCGGGTCGTCCGTCTCCGACCACGGCCGAGCGCCCACGTACCCGTCCACGTGCCGCACCTGCTCCATGGCCTCCGCCCACCGCTCCATGCAGACCAGGAACAGCAGCAGCAGGTGCCGCACGTGCGCCACCATCGGGTCGTCCTGCCGCGCCGTGTGCACCGCGTACAGCGCGCCCTCCACCGCCCGCGTGACGACCGCGCCCCGGTAGAAGCTCGGGCTCAGCACGATGTCCGGCTGGTTCTCGCGCAGCGCGAACAACGGCAGGGCCGCCAGCAGCGAGCCCTGCGGGGCGCGCGCCGCGGCCGCGTGCGCGAAGGCGTCGGCCTTCTCGCGCGAGCCGTGCCACTGCGCGCCCCAGTAATGCAGCGCCGCGAGATGGGCGCCCATGTGCTCCGGGGCCCGGTCGACGACCTTCGCCCACAGCTCGTCGAACTCCGCCTCCGGGTACGCCAGTCCCCGTGCGACCGCCAGCTCCGTGATGTACGGGACCGGGTCCCCGGGGGCCAGCAGCGCGGCCCTGCGGCACGCATCCCGGGCCTCCTCCAGGATGATCCGGTGGTCGTCGGAGCCGACCCCGCCCGACTGCCGCCACGCCTGCTGCACCAGCAGCTCCGCGTGCACCTGCGCGCCGCCCGGGTCCTCGTCCGCCTCCAGCCGCCACGCCTTCAGCCACTGCGCGCCCGTCCCGGGCTGCGCCATCAGTTCCAGGGCCGCGGCCCCGCCGAAGGCCTGCACGCGCTGCCAGCGCCGCTCCCCCTCCCGCGGGGTCCCGGCGAGCAGCTGAGAGGCCGCCTGCCAGCTGCCGGTGAGCCGCACGTTGTCGAGGGCGTCCATCAGGTCCCGGTCGGGCCCGGGGACGCGGATGTCGAGCTCTTCCTGCCGGTCGAATCCGTAGTTCGCCGGGTCGGCGGCGTCGGGGCTGTCCGGCGCGACCAGGCGGATACCACCGCGCCGGCGCCGTATGTACGGACCGAGAATGAACACGATCATGAGCATCGCGAACACCAACCACAGAATCTCCATGCCTCCAGCGAACCAGACCGAGGGGGGAGCAGGCCAATAGGGGGCCGGGCACCGGGCGGGCATAGCATCGGACCATGAGCGACGACAGCCACGAGCACCAGAGCTTCGAGACCCGCGCGATCCACGCGGGCAACACGGCGGACCCGCTGACCGGCGCGGTCGTACCCCCGATCTACCAGGTTTCCACCTACAAGCAGGACGGCGTCGGAGGGCTCCGCGGCGGCTACGAGTACAGCCGCAGCGCCAACCCGACCCGGACCGCGCTGGAGGAGAACCTCGCGGCCCTGGAAGGCGGCCGTCGCGGTCTCGCCTTCGCGTCCGGACTCGCCGCCGAGGACTGCCTGCTGCGTACGCTGCTCGCCCCGGGCGACCACGTGGTCATCCCGAACGACGCGTACGGCGGAACCTTCCGCCTCTTCGCGAAGGTCGTCTCCCGCTGGGGCGTGGAGTGGTCGGTGGCCGACACCTCCGACCCCGAGTCGGTACGGGCGGCCCTCACCCCGAAGACGAAGGTCATCTGGGTCGAGACCCCCTCCAACCCGCTGCTCGGCATCACGGACATCGCCGTGGTCGCGGACATCGCGCGCTCGGCCGGCGCCAAGCTGGTCGTGGACAACACCTTCGCCTCGCCGTACCTCCAGCAGCCCCTGGCGCTGGGTGCGGACGTGGTCGTGCACTCGCTGACCAAGTACATGGGCGGGCACTCCGACGTGGTCGGCGGCGCGCTGGTCGCCGCGGACGCGGCGCTGGGCGAGGAGCTGGCCTACCACCAGAACGCGATGGGCGCGGTGGCCGGTCCGTTCGACTCGTGGGTCGTCCTGCGGGGCATCAAGACCCTGGCCGTGCGCATGGACCGGCACGCGGAGAACGCGGGCAAGATCGTCGAGCTGCTCAAGCGGCACCCGAAGGTCACCAAGGTCCTCTACCCGGGCCTGCCCGAGCACCCGGGCCACGAGGTCGCGGCCAAGCAGATGCGCAACTTCGGCGGCATGATCTCCTTCCAGGTCGCCGGCGGCGAGGAAGAGGCGGTCGCGGTCTGCGGCCGCACCAAGATCTTCACGCTGGCCGAGTCCCTGGGCGGCGTCGAGTCCCTGATCGAGCACCCGGGCCGTATGACGCACGCGTCGGTGGCCGGCTCGGCGCTGGAGGTCCCGGCGGACCTGATCCGCCTGTCGGTGGGCATCGAGAACGCCGACGACCTCGTGGCGGACCTGACCCAGGCCCTGGGCTAACCCCCCCCGCCGGGCCCACCCGGGCCCGGCACCCCCACCCTTCCCGGCTCCGCCGAGCCCACTCCGGCTCCGCCGGGGCCACCTCCAGCCTCGCCGTCCACTCCGGCTTCGCCGGGGCCACCTCCAGCCTCGCCGGCGTTTGAGGCGCGGGTCCGGGCGGAGCCCGGTGCCCGGCGGAGCCGGGTTCCCTGGGGCTCCGCCCCAGACCCCGCGCCTCAAACGCCGGCGAGGCTGGACATGCCCGGCGCAGCCGGAAAGGGCCTGGCAGGGCTGGGTGTTGCCCGGCGCAGCCGGAGTTGGTGGGTTACCAGCCTTGCAGGGGTGGGGAGATGCCGCTCGGCGGTGTGAGCCAGGGGCGGGTCAGGGAGGCCCACACCACGAAGGCCACCGCGGCAGCGAAGAGCACGGCCCACCCGAACATCCGCAGCGCCCGCCGCCGTCGCAGCAGACGGTCGCCCCGGGCCGCGGCGCCCGCCGCGAGCCCCGTCGGCACCGGCGGGTACGGACCCTCCAGGAGCCGTTTGACCTGGGCTTCCTTCCGGTCGGGGAGCCCGCTCACGCCGCCCCCCGGCCCCTCAGCGCGGCCACGGCCCGATTGCACAGCACCCGTACCCGCTCCACCGGCATCCCGAGCTGTGCCGCCGCGACCTCCTCCGCGACCCCTTCGTAGAGCCGCAGGACGAGGACGAGCCGCTCCGGCGGGCTCAGCCGCGCCAGCACCCCGGCGCCACCGTGATGGCGCCAGCCGGTCCGGGCGAAGGCCGTGCACAGCTCCTGGCGGGTGAAATCGTACGGATCGTCCCCGCGCAGGCGCCGCCAGTTCGCGTACGTACGGGCCAGCGCGCCCGCCAGCAGCCGCCGGGCCGAGTCCGGTTCACCGGTCAGCAGGAGCGCGACATGCAGCAGGCGCCCGGCCGCGCCCGCCACGAAGGCTTCGAACTCCGCGTAGGAGCCCGCCTGTTGATCAACCACCCGCATAGTCCACATAGTGCGGGCAGCGGGGCCGCTCAGGTCAAGAGGCCGGACGGACTCCGCTCAGGAGGCGGGACCGGCTTCGGCCACGGCCGCCATGAGCTCCGACAGCGACAGGTTGAAGCGCGTCAGCAGACCGGTGAAGGATTCCCGCTCGCCCTCGCTCCAGCCCTCCGTCACCCGGGCCATCAGCTCGCGCCGCGAGGAGCGGACCTCGTCCAGCCGGGCCAGTCCTCGCGGGGACAGCGCGAGCACCACGGCCCGCCCGTCCTCGGGGTGCGAGGTCCGCTTGACCAGACCGCTGTCGACCAGCGGCGCGACCTGCCGGGTCACCGTGGAGGAGTCGATCCCCATGCCGCCGGCGAGCGCCTTCACGCCCATCGGGCCCTCCAGGTCGAGCCGGTTCAGCAGCAGGTAGGCGGCGCGGTCCATCGAGTTGCGGGCCTGGCCCACACCGCCCAGACGGGTCTGCTCGGCACGGCGGGCGAAGACCGCCACCTGGTGCTGGAGCGCGTCGAGGAGACCGGCTCCGGCGGGCGCGTCCGGCGCCGCGGGCAGATCGGAATTGGCCGAGGTGGAAGGCATGGCCGTGGGCTCTCTTCGCGTGGGTCCGACAAGGATGGGGGACAGAGTACGCGGCCGTGCGGCGGCTCGTACGCCTCGTACGAGAACTGATACGGCCGGTTGGGACTCCCGCGCCGAGCGTGTCCCGGATGGCGAGATATCGACCCTCCCGCACGCCCTGCGAGACTGGCGGCATGAACTACCGCGTGCCCCAGCCCGTCCCCCAGGTCATCCTCGACGACGTCCGGGGGGCCCAGAAGATGCTGTCGGGCGTCTCGCGGGTCACCGCCATGGAGGGCAGCCGGCACCTCTCCGCACTCACCGGCTCCCCGGTCCACCTCAAGTGCGAGAACCTCCAGCGCACCGGCTCCTTCAAGCTCCGCGGCGCCTACGTGCGCATCGCGTGCCTGCGCCCCGAGCAGCGGGCCGCCGGTGTCGTCGCCGCGAGCGCGGGCAACCACGCGCAGGGCGTGGCGCTGGCCTCCTCCCTCCTCGGGGTCCGCTCGACCGTGTTCATGCCGGTCGGGGCGCCGCTGCCGAAGGTGGCCGCGACCCAGGAGTACGGCGCCGACGTGCGCCTGCACGGGCAGGTCGTCGACGAGACCTTCCTGGCCGCCCAGGAGTACGCGGACCGCACCGGCGCGGTGTTCATCCACCCCTTCGACCACCGCGACATCATCGCGGGGCAGGGCACGGTCGGCCTGGAGATCCTGGAGCAGTGCCCGGAGGTGCGGACCATCCTCGTCGGGATCGGCGGCGGCGGTCTCGCGGCCGGCGTCGCGGTCGCCGTGAAGGCGCTGCGGCCGGACGTGCGGGTCATCGGGGTGCAGGCGGCGGGCGCGGCCGCGTACCCGCCCTCGCTCAGGGCCGGACATCCGATCTCGATCGACGATCCGAACACGATGGCCGACGGGATCAAGGTCGGCCGCCCCGGGGACATCCCCTTCAACATCATCGGCGAGCTCGTCGACGACGTGCGCACGGTCTCCGAGGACGCCCTCTCCAGCGCCCTGCTGCTCTGCCTGGAGCGGGCCAAGCTGGTGGTCGAACCGGCAGGGTGCAGCACGGTCGCGGCCCTGCTCAGCGAGCCCGAACTGTACGGCGGCGGCCCGGTGGTGGCCGTCCTGTCCGGTGGGAACGTCGATCCGCTGCTGCTCCAGCGGATCCTGCGGCACGGCATGGCGGCGGCGGGCCGGTACCTGTCCCTGCGGCTGCGCGTGACCGACCGGCCGGGCGCCCTGGCCGGGCTCCTGGCGGTGTTGTCAGTGGTGGATGCGAACGTGTTGGACGTGAGCCACGTGCGGACGGACCCGCGGCTGGGGCTCACGGAGGTGGAGGTGGAGCTGCAGCTGGAGACGAAGGGCCCGGAGCACTGCGCGGAAGTCGCGCGTTCCCTGCACGGCGCGGGATACAAGGTGATGAGCTAGGAGGCGTCCCCGGCCATCCCCCGTTCGGTCGAGCAGGACATGCCCGGCGCTCATAGGATTTGCCTAGAAATGCCCTGAATATCCTGATTCTACTGGCCCGATTCACTGGGAGAATCCATATGCCAGGCGCTATCTACGCCGAAGGTCTGGTCAAGACCTTCGGCGATGTACGGGCTCTCGACGGCGTGGACCTCGATGTCCCCGAAGGCACCGTCCTGGGTCTTCTCGGCCCGAACGGCGCGGGCAAGACCACGACCGTACGCGTCCTGACCACCCTCCTGCGGCCCGACAGCGGCAAGGCCGTCGTCGCCGGCATCGACGTGCTCAAGCACCCCAACGAAGTCCGCCGCGCCATCGGCCTGTCCGGCCAGTTCGCGGCCGTCGACGAGTACCTGACCGGCCGCGAGAACCTCCAGATGGTCGGCCAGCTCTACCAGATGAAGGCCAGGGCGGCCAAAGCCCGGGCCACCGAACTCCTCGAACGCTTCAACCTCTCCGACGCCGCGGACCGCACCGCCAAGACGTACTCCGGCGGCATGCGCAGGCGCCTGGACCTCGCGGCCGCCCTCGTCGTCAGCCCACCCGTGATGTTCATGGACGAGCCGACCACCGGACTCGACCCCCGCAACCGCCAGCAGCTGTGGGGCATCATCCAGGAACTGGTCGCCGGCGGCACCACCCTGCTCCTCACCACCCAGTACCTGGAGGAGGCCGACCACCTCGCGCACGACATCTGCGTGGTCGACCACGGCAAGGTCATCGCCCGCGGCACCTCCGACCAGCTCAAGGCCCGTACCGGCGGCGAGCGCGTGGAGGTCGTCGTCCACGAGCGGCAGCACATCACCACCGCGCGCGAGGTGCTCGCCGGCTTCGGCAAGGGCGAGACCACCGTCGAGGAGCACACCCGCAAACTGACCGTGCCCGTGTCCGGCGGCGCCAAGCTGCTCGCCGAGGTCATCCGCGAACTCGACGGCCGGGGCATCGAGATCGACGACATAGGCCTGCGCCGCCCCACCCTCGACGACGTGTTCATCTCCCTGACCGGGCACGCCGCCGAACTGGCCGCGGACGAGAACGGCGACGCGCCGGCCGGTCCCGGGACCAAGGGCCGCAAGGCGGCCCGCAAGGAGGCGGCGAAGTGACCCTCACCTCCCCGAACCCGGGCGCCTCCCCGCACCGCGACCTCGCGGCGCCCCGCCCGCGCGGCGGCGTCGTCCAGAGCGTGAACGACTCCCTCGTGATCGCCAAGCGCAACCTGATCCGGATGTCCCGGATCCCCGAGATGATCATCTTCGGTGTGATCCAGCCGGTCATGTTCGTCGTCCTGTTCAGCTACGTCTTCGGCGGCTCGATCAGCGTCGGCGGCAGCACCTCACCCGCCGCCTACCGCGAGTTCCTGATGGCCGGCATCTTCGCCCAGACCGTCACCTTCGCCACCGCCGGCGCGGGCGCCGGCATCGCGGACGACATGCACAAGGGCCTGATCGACCGCTTCCGCTCCCTGCCCATGGCGCGCGGCGCCGTCCTCACCGGCCGCACCCTCGCCGACCTCGTCCAGACCACGTTCACCCTGGTCATCCTGGCGATCGTGGCCCTCCTCGTCGGCTGGCGCACCCACACCAGCCTCGGCGAGGTCCTCGCCGGCTTCGGCCTGCTGCTCCTGCTCGGCTACGCCTTCTCCTGGATCGGCGCCCTGATCGGGCTGTCGGTGCGCACCCCCGAGGCGGCCACCTCGGGCGGGCTGATCTGGCTCTTCCCGCTGACGTTCATCTCGAACGCCTTCGTCCCCGCCGAGAACATGCCGCCCTTCCTGCGCACCATCGCGGAGTGGAACCCGTTCAGCGCCACCGTGCAGGCGGCCCGCGAGCTCTTCGGGAACCTTCCGGAGGGCTACCCGGTCCCGGACGCCTGGCCCATGCAGCACCCGATCACGGCGTCCATCCTCTGGTCGGTGCTGATCGTCGTGGTCTTCCGGACCCTGTCGGTGCGCAAGTACCGCTCGGCGACCGCGTAGGACCCGCACGGGCGTCGGACCCCGGGCGTCGGACGCCGGGCCCCGGGCGCCCGTACCGGCAGCAACGCGCGATGCCCGGCCGGAAGGATCCGGCCGGGCATCGCGCGTCGTCGGTCAGGAAGAAAACGGTGACCGAGGGTGATCAGCCGGTGAAGGGCTTGACGTCAAGGATCTTGACGGAGGCCTTCTTGCCGTTCGGCAGCTCGTACTCGGCGTCCTCGCCGATCGCCTTGCCCAGCACACCGCTGCCCAGCGGGGACTGGGGGGAGTACGTCTCGAAGTCCGAGGACGCGTACTCGCGCGAGGCCAGCAGGAATTCCATGGTGTCGTCCTCGTCGCCGTCGAAGGCGATCTTGACGAGCGTGCCGGGGGCCACCACGCCGTCGGACGCGGGCGCGGTGCCGACCTTGGCGTTCTCCAGGAGCTGCGTGAGCTGGCGGACCCGGAGCTCCTGCTTGCCCTGCTCCTCCTTCGCCGCGTGGTAACCGCCGTTCTCGCGCAGGTCGCCCTCCTCGCGGGCGGCTGCGATCTTCGTGGCGATCTCCGTGCGGGCGGGACCAGAGAGGTAGTCCAGCTCCGCCTTCAGCTGGTCGTACGCCGCCTGGGTCAGCCAGGTGACGCTTTCGCTCGTCTGGGTCACGGGTGCTCCTCGTCGGTACAGGGGACTACTGGCCGCCATCGGCGGACGAAACCACGAGCCTAACAATTCGGGAAGAAAAGGGGGAGGACCCCAGAGGCTCATTGCCTCGTGGGGCGCTACTTCAATCCTCTTTCGGACCTCGGCGGACCGCTTCGGACCTCAGCGGGCGGAAGGCGCCGACTGGCAGCCGATCAGCTCGATCATCGTGGCCCGGTTCGTGGTCTTCAGGGTGACGATCTCGTCCACCCGCGACCGGTTCTGCGCGAAGGTGAAGTCCGCGCGGCCCACCTCGGCGTGCTCCTTGTCCTGGGAGCTCAGGGAGCAGACCCCGGTGACCGAGGACTCCTTGCGGACCTCCAGGTGCACCTTCACCTCGGTGTCCGAAATCACCTGGAACTTGATCACCTCGGCGCTCACGCTCTGCCCCGCGACGTAGTCCCAGCCGATCCAGCCGACCACGCCCAGCAGCGCCACACCCAGCACCGATCCGATGATCTTGAGCTTCCGGTCCGCACGCTCGTCCGCCGACCGGCCGTACCGGCCCTCGGGCAGTCCCTCGCGCACCGCGCTCATGATCGTTCCTCTCGCCGGAGACGGCTGGGTCACCCCTGGAATTTTCCGCCCCCCGGTTCGGTCACTATAGGAGCTGAGTGTCGCGCCGAATCGCAGAGGATCCTGTTTTGACCGAGCAGCTTCGACTGATGGCCGTCCACGCCCACCCCGACGACGAGTCGAGCAAGGGCGCGGCCACCATGGCCAAGTACGTGTCCGAGGGGATTCCCGTGCTGGTCGTCACCTGCACCGGTGGCGAGCGCGGCTCGATCCTGAACCCCAAGCTCCAGGGCGACAAGTACATCGAGGAGAACATCCACGAGGTCCGCGCCAAGGAGATGGACGAGGCGCGCGACATCCTCGGCATCCAGCAGGAATGGCTCGGCTACGTCGACTCCGGCCTCCCCGAGGGCGACCCGCTGCCCCCGCTGCCCGAGGGCTGCTTCGCGCTCGCGGACGCCCACGAGGCCGCCGGCGAGCTGGTGAAGAAGATCCGCGCCTTCAAGCCGCAGGTCGTCACCACCTACGACGAGAACGGGGGCTACCCGCACCCCGACCACATCATGACCCACACGATCTCCATGCTGGCCTTCGAGAGCGCGGCCGACACCGAGAAGTACCCGGAGAGCGAGTACGGCCCGGCCTACCAGCCGCAGAAGCTCTACTACAACCAGGGCTTCAACAAGCCGCGCACCATCGCCCTCCACGAGGCGCTGCTCGCGCGCGGCCTGGAGTCCCCCTACGGGGAGTGGCTGGAGCGGTGGAAGGAGTTCGAGCGCAAGGAGCGGACCCTGACCACCCACGTGCCCTGCGCCGACTTCTTCGAGATCCGTGACAAGGCGCTCATCGCGCACGCCACCCAGATCGACCCGGACGGCGGCTGGTTCCGCGTCCCGATGGACATCCAGAAGGAGGTCTGGCCCACCGAGGAGTACGAGCTCGCCAAGTCGCTCGTCGACACTTCCCTCCCCGAGTCCGACCTCTTCGCGGGCATCCGGGAGAATGCGTAGCTATGAGCGCTACGCAGGCAGCACTGACCCAGCTCCTTCCGCTGGCGGGTGACACCTTCGACAAGAACAAGGTGACGCCCGGCCTCCTCGGCTTCATCGTGTTCGCGGCCCTCGCCGTCGGCGTGTGGGCCCTGATGAAGTCCATGAACCGGCACATGGGCCGGGTGA
Organism: Streptomyces nojiriensis; assembly: GCF_017639205.1. NCBI lineage: Bacteria > Bacillati > Actinomycetota > Actinomycetes > Kitasatosporales > Streptomycetaceae > Streptomyces > Streptomyces nojiriensis. The sequence goes on from NZ_CP071139.1 coordinate 5,658,455, forward strand.
ACTTCGAGGAGGCCCCGGAGCCGGGCGCCTCCGGCGGAGACGGCACCCGGGCCCCGTAAGACCGGTCCGGGGTCGGTACGGGCCTGCGGGGACCCTCGCGTGCATGCGATCGCCCGGGCCGCCCCCGGCGCGGACGGCAGCCTCGGCCCCGTAAGGCCGGTCCGGGACCGGTGTGGCGCTGCGGGGACCCTCGCGTGCATGCGATCGCCCGGGCCGCCTCCGGCGCGGACGGCAGCCTCGGCCCCGTGAGGCCGGTCCGGGACCGGTGTGGCGCTGCGGGGACCCTCGCGTGCATGCCGCCGCCCCGGCCGGGAAGCCGGCGGCCGGGAGCTCGTGCGCGTGCGCGATCCGGCTGCCGGGTCCGCCGCGGGACGCCTCCCGCGGTTTCCCCCCGCCCTCGGTCCGCCTCCGGCCCGCGGCCCCCGGCGGGTTTCCGCCGCTTCCGGTCCCCGGGCCACCACGGAGCCGCCCGTCGGGCCGGTGGCCGGCCGAGGAGCGCGCCCTGGGGCGCGCCGTGCCGTGACCCACCCTGCCCGTCGGGACGCGAGCCCGTCAGGTCCGTGGGACCCCCATGACCTCCCGCGAGTGCAGGTTCGGGACCAGGCCGAGCCGCCACGCCTGCCAGCCCTCCGCCGGATCCACCCCCCGGCCCAGGATCACCCCGTACGTCTCCAGGCAGTCCTCCAGCCGGCCGTCCCGCGCCGGATGCGGCGCCTGCGCGAGGCGCCCCAGCTCCGCCCGCGCCTCCTCCGGCGCCGCCGGCACCGCGTACGGCAGCATCGTGCACCGCAGGAACCGCGCCCAGTCCTCCCCGCGCCGGTCCCCGTACGCGATGAACAGCCGCACCGCCTCCTCGCACAGACCCAGCGCCTGCGACAGCCGGCCGTTGCCCGCGTCGACCACCGCCAGCTCCAGACACGTCCACGCCTCGCCGTGCGCCAGCCCGATCCGCCGGAAGTCCGCCCGCGCGTCGACCAGCAGCTGACGGGCGAAGCCGGAGTTGCGCAGGTTCCCCGTCTGCGCCGCCCGCTGGTCCCGCGTCACCCGGCCCGAATGGTGGCGGGCGTACGCCAGCCCGTACACGTCCCGCATCCGCGAGAACATCGTCCGCGCCCGCTCCAGCTCCCGTACCGCCTCGTCGCGCTCGCCGCCCACCTCCAGCGCCTGCCCGAGGTAGTACTGCGTCCACGCCTCCCCCCGCGCGTCCTCCGCCTCCCGGTGCCGGGCCAGCGCCTCCCGCAGCCCGTCCACCGCCGGCCCCGGATCCCCGTCCACCACCCGGGCCCGGCCCAGCTGCGTCAGCGCCCAGGCCTCACCGCGGTCGTCGCGGGTCCGCCCGTACAGGTCCAGAGCCCGCCGCAGCTCCACCTCCGCCCGCTCCACGTCCCCGAACCGCAGGTGCACCTGACCCAGCTGGAAGTGCGCCCACGCCTCCCCGTGCACGCTCTCGCTCTCCCGGTGCAGGGCCAGCGAGGTCTCCAGCAGCCGCGCCGCCTCCGCCAACCGCGCCCGGTCCCGCTCCACCGCCGCCAGTGCGTGCAGCCCCCACGCCCGGTCGCCCGCCAGCTCCGGCGGCTCCTGCAGCACCAGCGCCTCCCGGATCCGCACCGCCGCCTCCGGCAGGTTGCCCTGGTGGTGCAGCGTGATCCCGAGCGAGATCAGGGCCATCGCGGCCGCCGCCTCCTGATCGGCCTCCATGTACTGGTCCACCACCGAGGCCAGCGTGGTGCGGGCCTTGTCGAGCTCGCCCAGCTGGCGCGCCGCGATACCCGTACGCCACTGCACCGACCGCACCAGCCGCCCCTGCTGCCCCTTCAGCCCGTTCTGGCCCGCAGCCACCACCTGCGTCAGCTCGTCGATCTCACCCAGCCGGTACAGGTCCCCGCGCAGCAGACAGAAATCGCACAGCGCGCCCAGCAGATCCAGCACCGCCTGCTGATCCACCCCCTCCGAATGCCGCAGCGCCGCCGTGATGAAGCTCGACTCGTCGTCCAGCCAGCGCAGCGCCGCGTCCAGCGACGTGAAACCGTGCCCGCCGACCGGCCCCTTGAGGAACGTGTTCGCCCGCGTCGACATCTTCCCGTCGACCATCCGGATCACCGAGTCCGCGAGCCTCGCGTAGTCGCGGATCAGCCGCTCGTGCGCTGCCGCGGCCTGCGCCCGGTCCTCGTCCGCCGCCGACCGCGCCGCCGCGTACGCACGCACCGCGTCGTGCATCCGGAACCGCCGGCCGCGCACCCGCTCGATCAGCCCGGCCTCCCACAGCTCCTCCAGCGTGCGCAGCGCCGCCGCCTCCGGTACGTCGGCCAGCGCGGCCGCCGCCGCAGCACCCAGCGAAGCCCGCCCCGCCAGCGGCAACCGCCGCAGCAGCTGCCGGGCGGGCTCGGCCAGCCGCGCGTCCGCCGCCCGCAGCGCCGCCTCCACCGGGTGCGCCACCGCACCGTCGGCCAGGGCCCGGCCCTCGCCCGCCAGCGGAGCCAGCAACCGCAGCGCGAGCGGCAGCCCGCCGCTCAGCTCCACCACCGCGGCCACGTCCTCCTCCGCCACATCCGCCGGCCCGGCCACACCCGCCTGCGGCGCCCGGAGCAGCTCCGCCGCCTCCTGCGGCGCCAGCCGCTCCACTTGCAGCTGGTACACCCACGCCGCCAGATCCGCCGGCAGCTCCAACGGCTCCCGCGCCGTCACCAGCACCAGGCTCTCCGAGCGCTCCGGAACCAGCATCCGCACCTGCGCCGCATCCACCGCGTCGTCCAGCAGCACCGTCACCGGCAGCCCCTGCAGGTGCTGGTGGTACAGCTCGCCCAGCCGCCGCACCTGCTGCTCCGCCGACGCGCCCTCGCGGAACAGCAACTGCTCGCGGGGCGCCCCCAGCCGGTTCATCAGGTGCAGCAACGCCTCCCGGGTGGACAGCGGCGCGTCCCCGGAGGCCTCCCCGGCCGACCCGCCCCGCAGGTCCACCACGCACGCGCCCCGGAACTGGTCCCGCAGCCCGTGCGCCGCCCGCAGCGCCAGCGCCGTACGGCCCACCCCCGGCTCACCGTGCAGCACCACCACCACCGGCCGGGTCTCCGTACTCGCCCGGGCCGCCTGCACCCACTGCGCGATCCGCGTCAGCTCGGACCGCCGCCCCGCGAACACCTCCGCCGGAGCCGGCAGCTGCCCGAAGGAATGCTCCAGCGCACTGCGCCGCCGCGCCTCCGCGCTGCGGTCCGTACCCCGCAACCGCGGAGCGGGCCGTGCCGCCTGCCCGGCCGCGGCGGGCCGGGCCGCCCGGGCCGCCGCGGCCACCGCACGCTGCTGCTCCAGGAACGGCCGTATCCCGCGCAGCTCCAGCGCCGACAGCCACTGCAGCCTCAACTGTTCCGGCCCGCCCGGCCGGCCCCGCTCCCCGGCCCGCCGGTTCGCGGCCGGCAGGTGCAGCGCCGTCACCTTCACCACCGTCGCCACCGCCCCGGAGATCCCCACCACGGCCCCCGCGGTCAGCGCCGTACCGGCCGCGACGCCCAGCGACAGGTCCGCGCCCACGGCCGTGGCCGCCGCGACCGCCGTCACCAGCAACGCCGTGGAATGGTCGCCCCGCCGGAAGGCGTCACCGAGCGACTGGTCCCCGGCCGCAGCCTCGTCCAGAGCCCGCACGTACGCCTCGTACTCCGGCGCCGCACTCGCGGCGAGCGCGTCCAGCGCGTCCCGGCCCCGGGCCAGCAGCGTCGCACGGTCGATGCCCGCCCCCGTTCCCCGCTGCGCCGCATCGTCCACGGCCCGCTCCAACAGCCGCTCGGCATCACCGCGATGGCTGTCCCGCATCGGCATCCCCCTCAGAGAGCTCCGGCAACGAGCCCCAAGTGTCCTGCGGGACTCCGCCGAGCGCGAGGGAATCTGAGCTAGTTCAGAGGGAAGTGCGCACTCTCCCTCAAGGACGGGTCGAATTCCGTCAACTGGCATATTCGGGCGGCAACATGACACGGCATCGCTTACGCACGGCTGGCCTGCCGACCCGGTGCGCGACGGCGCCGCTGTCGGCACTGCCCGGACGCGAACCCCCGCCGCCCGCGCGCCGGTTCGTACCACGCCACGAGAAACCGGCCGAGGCCGACCGCAACGGCTACCTCGACGCCCCCGCGACACCTGGACCGCCGACCTGACCCCACTCCTGAAACGACAGTGATGCCGTAACCCGACCATCCTTTCGTTCGTTGAAGCGAGTGTCGGACGTGAGCTCGAAAAGCGAGGGACGGCCATGGAATCCAAGCCGCACGAGACCGAGGGCGGCCGCATTCCGGTCGCGTCCTACGCACGTACATCGCAGGACGCACCACGACAGGAGGGGCGCGGCGTACGGCACCAGCACCGCATCAACGAACGCACCGCCGCACAGTACGGCTGTGTCGTCGTCGCGACGTACACGGACAGCGCGCGTACCGCCACGAAGGACGACCGGCAGCGCCCGGCCTTCGACCACTTGCTCGCCGACCTGCACCGCGGACACGCCTTCGCCGCCGGACCGTTGATGGGCGTCGTCGCGGTCGCCGACGACCGGCTGTACCGCAGGCCGGATGACTTCATCCGCTTCATGGCGGCGCTGACGAGCGAACCCGGGCGGGTGTACGTCGACCGGGCCGGCCTGCGCGACCCGTACAGCAAGGCGGGTCTCCTCCAGGGTGCGGAGTCCCTTCAGGCAGCCGCCGCGGAAGGCCGGACACGGAGCCGCAGGGTGCAGGACTGGCACTGGTCACGGGCGATGGACGGGCTTCCGCACAGCGGCCCCAGGCCCTTCGGATGGCAGGAGGACCGGAAAACCCTGCACCCGGTGGAGTCCGCACTTGTACGAAAGGCGATCGAGGACCGGACCGCGGGCAAGGCCGTAGGCCAGGTCGCGCGGGAGTGGAACGCGCTCGGCATCACAGGGACCCGTGGGGGCCGTCCCAACCCGCAGACGGTCACCCAGATCATCACTTCCCCGCGCGTTTGCGGATTCCGCGGCAACCGGGGCGAGCTGCTGGCGGATCCGGAGACGGGGGAGCCGGTGGTCGGAGCCTGGCAGGCCATCGTCACGCCCGAACAGTGGAAGGCGGTCTGCGCGACTTTCGCGCCCGGCAGTCAGTTCATGCACAGGGGGCCGCTCAGCCCGAGGCTCACCGACCGCAGAGCCGGCCCGAAGTACCTTGCCAGCGGGTTCCTGCGGTGCGGGGCAGAGCTGGAGGAAGGAGGCACGTGCGGGCGCTCGATGGGAGCCACGAGCAGCCGCAGCCAACGGAGTCCGTACAACTACGTCTGCAACGGGGCTGCCGGACGTGGCTGCGGTCGTTGTGCCATCAGCGGGCCGCTCGTGGAGGAGGCCATCGAACGACTCCTTTTCCCGGAGGACGGGCGGGGCCGGGTCAGGCTTCCGGAGCCCGTACGGCTGCGGTGGCTATCGGGTGGGATGGCATTCGAGGAGAAGCGCAAGGTGGTCACTTCGGTCCTCGCGAGTCTGGTGATCAGGCTGGGCGCAAGGGCTGCGGCACTTGGGACCATTCGCGTGTGATCCCGGTGTGGAAGTGGGCCGATCGTGTCCAACCGGTTGATGCGGCGACCTGAGGGCGCCGCCACGAGTCCACATCGTGCGCGGTGCGGCAGGATGATCCCATGCCGAACCGCCTCGCGAACGAGACCTCCCCCTACCTCCTCCAGCACGCCGACAATCCCGTCGACTGGTGGCCGTGGTCGCCCGAGGCCTTCGCGGAGGCACGTGAGCGCGGAGTGCCCGTGCACCTCAGCGTCGGCTATGCGAGTTGCCACTGGTGTCATGTCCTCGCCAGCGAGAGCTTCGAGGACGAACTGACCGCCACCTACATGAACGAACACTTCGTCAACATCAAGGTGGACCGCGAGGAGCGCCCCGACGTCGACGCCGTCTACATGGAGGCCGTACAGGCTGCCACCGGGCAGGGTGGCTGGCCCATGACCGTCTTCATGACCGCTGACGCCGAGCCCTTCTACTTCGGGACCTACTTCCCGCCCGAGCCCCGGCAGGGGATGCCCTCCTTCATGCAGGTGCTCGAAGGGGTGCGGACCGCCTGGGTGGGACGGCCCGAGGAGGTCGCCGAGGTCGCGCAGCGGATCGTACGGGATCTGGCCGGGCGGGAGTTGGACTACGGAAAGTCCGGGACGCCCGGCCCCGAGGAGCTCGCGAGGGCACTGCTCGGGCTGACGCGGGAGTACGACGCCGTGTACGGCGGATTCGGCGGGGCGCCGAAGTTCCCGCCGTCCATGGTGCTGGAGTTCTTGCTGCGCCACCACGCGCGCACCGGGTCCGAGGGCGCGCTCCAGATGGCCGCGGACACGTGCGAGGCGATGGCGCGCGGCGGGATCTACGACCAGCTCGGGGGCGGCTTCGCGCGGTACTCCGTGGATCGGGAGTGGAAAATTCCGCACTTCGAGAAGATGCTCTACGACAACGCGCTGCTGTGCCGGGTGTACGCGCACCTGTGGCGCGCCACCGGGTCCGATCTCGCGCGGCGGGTCGCGCTGGAGACCGCCGATTTCATGGTCCGGGAGCTGCGTACCGACCAAGGCGGCTTCGCCTCCGCGCTCGACGCCGACAGCGAGGACCCGCTGACCGGGGAGCACGTGGAGGGGGCCTACTACGCCTGGACCCCCGCCCAGCTGCGCGAGGTGCTGGGGGAGGCCGACGGGGAGCTGGCCGCCGGGTACTTCGGGGTGACCGAGGAGGGGACCTTCGAGCACGGGACGTCCGTGCTGCAGCTCCCCCAGGACGGGCCCGCGGTGGAGGCGGGCAGGCTCGCCGGGATCAAGGAGCGGCTGTTGGCCGCGCGGGGGCGGCGACCCGCGCCCGGGCGGGACGACAAGATCGTCGCCGCGTGGAACGGACTGGCGATCGCCGCGCTCGCCGAGTGCGGGGCGTACTTCGAGCGGCCCGACCTGGTGGAGCGGGCGACCGAGGCGGCCGATCTGCTGGTGCGCGTGCACATGGACGGCCGGGGGCGGCTGTCGCGCACCAGCAAGGACGGGCGGGCCGGCGCCAACGACGGGGTCCTGGAGGACTACGGCGACGTGGCGGAGGGCTTCCTCGCGCTGGCGTCCGTGACCGGCGAGGGGGTCTGGCTGGAGTTCGCCGGGTTCCTCGCCGACCTGGTCCTGGACCGGTTCGCCGCCGAGGACGGGTCGCTGTACGACACGGCGCACGACGCGGAGAAGCTCATCCGCAGGCCGCAGGATCCGACGGACACGGCCGCCCCGTCGGGGTGGACGGCCGCCGCGGGCGCGTTGCTCTCGTACGCGGCGCACACCGGATCCCAGGCGCACCGTACGGCGGCGGAGCGGGCGCTCGGGGTGGTGCACGCGCTCGGGCCGCGGGTGCCGCGCTTCATCGGGCACGGGCTGTCGGTGGCCGAGGCGCTCCTGGACGGGCCGCGTGAGGTGGCGGTCGTCGGCCATCCGGAGGATCCGGCGCTGGCGCTGCTGCACCGGACCGCGTTGCTGGGGACGGCTCCTGGGGCGGTGGTGGCGGCCGGTCTGCCGCGCGCGGCGGACGGCGACGACGGCGAATTCCCCCTTCTTGCCGAGCGCACACTCGTGCACGACCTTCCGACGGCGTATGTCTGTCGACATTTCGTCTGCGCGCGGCCTACGACGGATCCGGTCGAGCTGGCCGAGCAGTTGGGTGCGATTCGCCCCTGAAGCTGTCGGAGTAGCGTCAATTCCGGTTGCGCGTACATGAGTTGAGAAACAAGCTCTTTATCGACGATGCGGCTGAGTGTCATGTTCACTGCCTAATCTCGTAGCTTCGGGAGTCACCGAGACGGCGTACTGGGGGGTGCGCGCAAGGGGGAAGCGGGGGCGGCGGGCCGGGGGGCCCGCCGTGAGCCCCCGGGGGGTTTGCTGATCGCCGCCGGGGGGCGGCGGGTCTGTGGGGGACTTTTTGTACACATCTGTGTTCATTGTTGTCATTTCCCTGGCGCTCTTCTGGATGGCCGCGTTCACGCTCTGGTGGCAGATGCACGCGTGGCGGACCCCCGAGGTGCTCGCCTCCACGCGTTTCGACCGCCCCGACGGGGAGGGCCGCCTCGCCTTCTCGCTGCTGCTGCCCGCCCGCCACGAGCAGGCGGTCCTGGAGCACACCATCGACCGGCTGCTGGAGTCGAGCCACACCGACTACGAGATCATCGTGATCGTCGGACACGACGACCCCGGGACGGCGGCCGTCGCCGAACGGGCCGCCGCCCGCGCGCCGGCCCGCGTACGGGTCGTCGTCGACCACCACGAGACGAAGAACAAGCCGAAGGCCCTCAACACCGCCCTCCCGTCCTGCCGCGGTGACATCGTCGGGGTCTTCGACGCCGAGGACCAGGTCCACCCCGAGCTGCTCGCCCACGTCGACCACGCCTTCCGCTCCACCGGCGCCGACGTGGTCCAGGGCGGGGTCCAGCTCATCAACTTCCACTCCAGCTGGTACAGCCTGCGCAACTGCCTGGAGTACTTCTTCTGGTTCCGCTCCCGGCTGCACCTGCACGCCGAGAAGGGCTTCATCCCGCTCGGCGGCAACACCGTCTTCGTGCGCACCGAGGTGCTGCGCGAGGCCGGCGGCTGGGACCAGAACTGCCTCGCCGAGGACTGCGACCTCGGGGTGCGGCTGTCGTCGGTCGGCAAGAAGGTGGTCGTCGCCTACGACTCCGACATGGTCACCCGCGAGGAGACGCCCGGCTCGCTGGTGAGCCTGCTCAAGCAGCGCACCCGCTGGAACCAGGGGTTCCTTCAGGTGTACCGGAAGAAGGACTGGCAGCAGCTGCCGGGCCGAGGCCAGCGCTGGCTGGCCCGCTACACGCTGATGACGCCCTTCATGCAGGCCGCCTCCGGAGTGATCATTCCGCTCAACTTCGCCGTCGCGGTCCTCCTCGACGTGCCGGTCGGCATCGCGATCATCACCTTCCTCCCCATGATCACGGCGATGGTGACCTTCGTGTTCGAGATCGTCGGCCTGCACGACTTCGGCCGCCAGTACGGTCTGCGCGTCCGTCTCGTGCACTACGTCAAGCTCGTCGTCGGCGGCCCGTTCTACCAGGTGATGCTCGCGGGGGCCGCGATCCGTGCGGTCTGGCGCGAGCAGCGCGGCCGCAACGAGTGGGAGCTGACCAGCCACACCGGCGCCCACCTGACCGCGACCGACACCGCGCCCGCCGCCGCCGTGCCCGCCGCCCCGCCCGCCGCCGTGCCCGTTCCCGCCACCGCCGCATCCGGTGTCGTCTCCGCCTCCACCGCGATCCGAGAGGACAGCCGCCAGTGACCGCCACCCTGCCCACGGCCACTGATCCCCAGCCCGAGACCCAGCCCGGGACCCGGCCCGAGACCGGGACCCCCACCGTCCCGGCCCGGCGGGCGCCCGCCACCGGCGGCCTCGGCGTACGCCCGGCCGCGCCCGCCCGCCCGCTCGTGCGCTTCCGCTCCTCCCGCCCCGACCTGCTGCTGTGCGGCGCCCTGCTGCTGGTGATCGTGCTGGTCCAGGGCTGGAACATCACGAACTTCCCGACCCTGAGCGACGACGAGGGCACGTACCTCGCGCAGGCCTGGGCCGTCCAGCAGGGCGACGGCCTCGCCCACTACACGTACTGGTACGACCATCCGCCGCTCGGCTGGATCCAGATCGCGGGCCTGACGTACCTGCCGTCGCTGTTCGTGCCCGACTGGATGACCGTCGCCCCGATGCGGTTCTCGATGCTCGCCGTCTCCGCCGCCTCCTCCGTACTGTTGTACGTCCTGGCGCGCCGGCTGTGGCTGCCGCGCTGGGCCGCCGGACTCGCGATGGCCCTCTTCGGGCTGTCGCCGCTCTCCGTGGTCCTCCAGCGGGAGATCTTCCTCGACAACCTCGCCGTGATGTGGATGCTGCTGGCGTTCTGCCTCGCCGCGTCCCCGAACCGCCACCTGTGGCACCACTTCGGCTCCGGGCTGGCGGCCGCCACCGCCGTCCTGACCAAGGAGACGATGCTGGTGGTGCTCCCGGCGCTGCTGGTGACGATGTGGCGCCACAGCCATCGCGACACCCGTAAGTTCGCGGTCACCGGAGCGATCACCGCCTGTGCGCTGATCGGGCTGTCGTACCCGCTGTACGCCCTGCTCAACGGCGAGCTGCTGCCCGGCTCCGGGCACGTCTCGCTCATCGACGGCATCACCTACCAGATGGGCCGCGAGGGCTCCGGCTTCATCCTCACGCCCGGCTCCGGCTCGAACGGCGTGTTCCGGTCCTGGCTCTACTACGACACCGTCCTGCCGCTCGGCGGGCTGGCCGGCGCCGTCCTGCTGCTGGCCACGTTGCGCTGGTCGGTCACCGCCCGCGCGCTGGCCGGCCCCGCGCTCGCCGCCGTGATCCTCGCCGCCGTCGCGATGCGGCCCTCCGGTTACCTGCCGGCGATGTACGTGATCCAGGCGCTGCCGTTCCTCGCGCTCGTCCTGGCCGGGGGCGCGGCCAGTGTCACGCACGCCGTACTGCGCCGCCGCCGCGGGCCGGGGGAGCGCAGGCCGCTGGTGTGGGCGCGCTGGGCGCTGCTCGGCGTACTCGCCGCGTCGGCCGCGGCGTACGTGCTGCCGCGCTGGTACGACGGCGACCGCACGGCGCTGACGGTGGACGCGAACGCCCCGTACCGGCAGGCCGCGGCCTGGCTGGGCCGCGAGGTCCCCGATCCGGCGAACACCCGGGTGCTGCTGGACGACGCGCTCTGGCTGGACGCGGTGCACCACGGCTTCGAGCCCGGCCCCGGCGCGATCTGGTTCTACAAGGCGGATCTCGACCCGGCCGTCACCCGGACCCTGCCGCGGGGCTGGCAGGACATCGACTACGTCGTCTCCTCGCCCACCGTGCGCCGTGACGCGGTGAACCTGCCCAACGTGAAGGCGGCGCTGGAGCATTCGGCGGTGGTGGCGGTCTTCGGCTCGGGCGAGGACCGCATCGAGATCCGCCGGACCGACCGTACGAGTGGGAGCTGAGCGCGTATGAGCGAGGACCTGTGGCCCCTCCATGCCCCGATCGATGCGGACCTCACCCTTCCGCAGGCGGTGACCGGCAGCGTCACCCTCATCATCCCGACCTTCAACGAGGCCGGAAACGTAGGCGAGTTGCTGCGCAGGCTCGGTGACGCGCTGCCCGACCCCGCGCAACTGCCCTGCGAGGTGCTGTTCGTGGACGACTCCACGGACGACACCCCGGCCGTCATCGAGAAGGCCGCCGCCGACCACCCCTTCCCGGTGTCGGTCCTGCACCGGGAGACGGCCGACGGCGGGCTCGGCGGCGCCGTCGTCGAAGGGGTCAAGCGCGCGGACACCGACTGGGTCGTCGTCATGGACGCCGACCTCCAGCACCCGCCCCACCTGGTGCCCGAGCTCGTCGGCGAGGGCATGCGCACCGGTGCCGATCTCGTCGTCGCATCCCGCTACATCAGCGGCGGCAGCCGGGCCGGGCTCGCCGGGAGCTACCGCGTCGCCGTCTCCCGCGCCGCGACCTGGCTGACGAAAGGGCTCTTCCCGCGCGCGCTGCGCGGGATCAGCGACCCGATGAGCGGCTTCTTCGCGATGCGCCGCTCCGTCGTCACCGCGGAGGCCCTGAAGCCGCTGGGCTACAAGATCCTGCTGGAGCTGGCGGTGCGCTGCCGCCCCGGCAAGGTCGCCGAGGTGCCGTTCGTCTTCCAGGACCGCTTCTCGGGGGAGTCGAAGTCCACCGCGCGCGAGGGCATGCGCTTCCTCGCCCACCTCGCCTCGCTGCGCTCGGCCGCCCCGCTGGCCCGGATGATCGGCTTCGGGCTGATCGGGCTCTCCGGCTTCGTCCCGAACCTGGCCGCGCTCTGGCTGCTCACCCATGCGGGCATGCACTACCTGCCGGCCGAGATCGTCGCCAACCAGGCGGGGGTCCTGTGGAACTTCCTGCTCATCGAGACCCTGCTCTTCCGCGACCGGCGCCGGCACCGCCACTGGGCGGACCGGGTCGGGCGTTTCGCGCTGCTCGCCAACGCCGATCTGCTGCTGCGCATCCCGCTGATCGCGGTGTTCGTCGCCGAGCTCGGGATGGAGGTGCTGCCCGCCACCGCCCTCGCCCTGGTGACGACCTTCGTCCTGCGGTTCGCGGCCACGGAGGCCCTCGTCTATCTGCCGCGTCACAACATGAGTTGAGCCGCACAGAAAGGAACCTTTCCATGCGTCTGACGATCCGGCGGAGGGCAGGGCGGCGGGCCGCCCTGCTCGCCGTCGGGGCGATGACCGCGAGCCTGCTGCTCACCGCACCGCAGCAGGCCACGGCCGGTCCGCCCAATCTGCTCTCCAATCCCGGTTTCGAGACCGCCGGAGCCGCCGGCTCCGACATGCCGTCCTGCTGGTCCAAGTCCGGCTGGGGCGACAACGACTTCACCTTCGCCACCGTCGCCGACGCGCACGGCGGCACCAAAGCGATGAAGGTCTCGCTCACGCGCCGCGTGGACGGCGACCGCAAGGCGCTGGTCACGGAGAACGGCACCTGCGCCCCGACCGTCGTGCCGGGCAGGCAGTACGACCTGTCCGCCTGGTACAAGTCGAACACCCCGGACGTGTCGGTGACCGTGTTCCGCCATGACACGACGGCGGGCTGGCAGTACTGGACCGACCTGCAGAATCCGCCCGTCAGCGCGGCATGGGCGCGTACGGAGGTCCGTACGCCGGCCGTCCCGCCGGGCACCGACAAGATCGCGTGGGGTCTGTCGGTCTACGGGGTGGGCACGCTCACCACCGACGACTACGCGCTGGAGGAGGTGGGCGCCGTCCCGCCGCAGCCGGCATGTTCGGGTACCGCGGAGGAGTGCGCCAAGGGCACATGGCAGGTGATCCCGGCGCAGAACCCGGTGCGTTCGATGCACGCGGTCGTGCTGAAGAACGGAAAGGTGCTGCTGATCGCCGGCTCGGGCAACGACATCGCCCAGTTCAACGCGGGCACCTTCACCTCCGCCGTCTACGACCCGGCGAACGGGTCCTTCAAGACGATCCCGACCCCCGTCGACATGTTCTGCGCGGGCCACGTGCAGCTGGCGGACGGCCGGGTGCTGGTGATGAGCGGCAACAAGGGCTACCCGTCGGCCGACGGCAAGATCGGCTACCAGGGGCTGAAGGACTCGTACACCTTCGACCCGGCGACCGAGAAGTACACCAAGACCAACGACATGAACGGCGGGCACTGGTACCCGTCGGCGACGATCCTCGGCAACGGTGACGTGATCTCCTTCGGCGGGCTGAAGGAGGACTCCACGGGCAATGTGACGGCGGAGAAGTTCTCGGCGGCGCAGAACAAGTGGCTGCCGATGAACCAGGTCAACCAGACGTGGTCGTACTGGGGCCTGTACCCGTCGATGATCCTGATGCAGGACGGGCGGCTCTTCTACTCGGGCAGCCACACCTTCGGCAACGGCACCCCGGGCACCGGGGCCTCGATCTACGACTACGACGCCAACACCGTCACCGACGTACCGGGCCTGCGGAACAAGGACGAGCGGGACGAGTCGGCGAGCGTGCTGCTGCCCCCGGCCCAGGACCAGCGGGTGCTGACCATCGGCGGCGGCAACAACGAGCGCAATCCGGCGGCCAACCGGCTCACCGACATCATCGACCTGAAGCAGCCCGGTCCCGCCTACACGGCCGGCCCGCCGATCCCGCAGGGCCTGGTCGACCAGGGCCAGGGCAAGCGGCCGCAGACCGGCGCCGAGGGCAAGATGTTCGTGTCGGCGGTGCTGCTGCCGGACGGCAAGGTGCTGGAGACCGGCGGCGGGCTGCACGACCGGGCCGACCCGGTCTTCGAGGCCTCCTTCTTCGACCCGACGACCAACACCTACCAGGCGGGTCTCGCCACCGACCCGATCCCGCGGACCTACCACTCGGCGTCGTTCCTGATGCCGGACGGCCGGGTCATGTCGGTCGGCGACAACCCGGGCAACGGGACGTACAACCACAACGTGTCGATCTACACCCCGCCCTACCTCTTCAAGGGCGCCCGCCCGCAGATCACCTCGGTGATCGACACGCAGTGGGTGTACGGGGACACGCAGCGGATCACCGTCAACCGGCCGGTGGCCAAGGCGGAACTGATCCGTCCGGCGGCGGTCACCCACTCCTCCGACCCGAACCAGCGCTTCGTGGACCTGCCGATGACCGTCGTCAACGGCACGACCATCGACCTGAACGTCACCAGCAACCCCAACCTGGCGCCGCCCGGCTGGTACATGCTCTTCGCGGTCGACGCGAACGGCGTCCCGTCGATCGCGACCTGGGTGCACCTCGGCGGCCCGTCCGCGCTCGCGGCCACCCAGGAGCAGCCCTCCGCGCACGAGCACACCTTCGCCGACAAGCTGGGGCCCGCCAAGGAGAACCCGGCCCAGCGGGACTCCGCCCCGGTCGCGCCCAGCGCGGCCGGCTGCGACCGGCACTACGGCACGGCCAACGTGTGCGTACCGACCCGCTTCCCGGCCGAGGTGCGGGAGACGACGAAGGCCCGCTGCGACTGGCTGGCCGCCCACCAGTACCCGAAGCGCCTCAAGGTCAACGGCAGCGATCCGCTGCGCCTGGACCCCGACCGCGACGGCTACGCCTGCTGAAGCCGGATCCGGCGACGGACCGCGACCCCGCCACCCCACCCGGGGCGGCGGGGTCAGTGCTGGTACGCGGCGAGCGAGATGCCGACGTAGTGGGCCACGAAGGCCGCGAGGGTCAGCGAGTGGAAGACCTCGTGGAAGCCGAAGAAACGCGGGGAGGGGTTCGGGCGCTTCATGCCGTAGATGATCCCGCCCACGCTGTAGAGGAGGCCGCCGACGATCACCAGGACCAGGACGGCGATCCCGCCGGAGCGCATGAAGTCGGGCAGGAAGAAGACCGCCGCCCAGCCCATGGCGATGTAGCAGGGCGTGTAGAGCCAGCGCGGGGCGCCGACCCAGAAGACCCGGAAGGCGATGCCGGCGGCGGCCGCGATCCACACCGCCCACAGCAGGGTCCGCCCGGTGGAGGGCGGCAGCAGCAGGACGGTCAGCGGGGTGTAGGTGCCCGCGATGATCAGGAAGATGTTGGCGTGGTCGAGCCGTCGCAGGATGGCCTCGCCGCGCGGCCCCCAGGTGCCGCGGTGGTAGACCGCGCTGACGCCGAAGAGCAGGCAGGCCGTGAGGACGTAGACGCCGCAGGCGACGCGGGCCCGGGTGGAGTCGGTGAAGGCCATCAGCACCAGGCCCGCGATGACCACGGCGGGGAACATCCCGAGGTGCAGCCAGCCGCGCATCAGCGGCTTCTCCTCCAGGGCGGTCTCCGCCGCCTCCAGGGCCTCGACTACCGGTGTGGCCTCGGCGGCCGGGACGGCGGCGGCATCAGAAGTCATGCGCGCCATGCTACCTACGGGTCCGTAGGTTTCCGTTAGTGGTCTTTACGGAAGATTGACGGACGTGGCAATGCTCACGTGAGAGGCCCTCTGGACATATGCGCACATCCACCGGATGATCAGATGAGTGCGGTCGGCACCGGATGAGCGGAGCGCGAAGCGTCCGGGTCGCAGCCCCCACGGGGCAAACACCAAACACACCCCTCAACAAGGAGCAATCGTGGCGCGCGACAACGCGGCTCCCACCATCCCGACGACTCACCAGGAGCTGATCTCCTGGGTGGACGAGATCGCAGCCCTCACCCAGCCGGACCGCGTCGTCTGGTGCGACGGCTCCGAGGCCGAGTACGAGCGCCTGTGCGAGGAGCTCGTCGCCAAGGGCACGTTCAAGAAGCTCGACGAGACGAAGCGCCCGAACTCGTACTACGCCGCCTCCGACCCGTCCGACGTCGCGCGCGTCGAGGACCGGACCTTCATCTGCTCCGAGAAGGAGGAGGACGCGGGCCCGACCAACCACTGGAAGGCCCCCGCCGAGATGAAGGAGATCTTCGCCGGCGGCGAAGGCATCTTCCGCGGCTCCATGAAGGGCCGGACGATGTACGTCGTCCCGTTCTGCATGGGCCCCCTCGGCTCCGAGCTCTCCGCGATCGGCGTCGAGATCACCGACTCCGCCTACGTCGCGGTCGCCATGCGCACCATGACCCGCATGGGCAAGGCCGTCCTCGACGAGCTCGGCACCGACGGGTTCTTCGTCAAGGCCGTCCACACCCTCGGCGCTCCGCTCGCCGAGGGCGAGGCCGACGTGCCGTGGCCCTGCAACACCACCAAGTACATCTCGCACTTCCCGGAGACCCGCGAGATCTGGTCCTACGGATCCGGCTACGGCGGCAACGCCCTCCTCGGCAAGAAGTGCTACGCCCTGCGCATCGCGTCCGTCATGGCCCGCGACGAGGGCTGGCTCGCCGAGCACATGCTGATCCTCAAGCTCACCCCGCCGGCCGGCGAGGGCGACACCGAGGCCACCCCGACGTACATTGCCGCCGCCTTCCCGTCCGCCTGCGGCAAGACCAACCTGGCCATGCTGGAGCCCACGATCCCCGGCTGGACCGTCGAGACCATCGGCGACGACATCGCCTGGATGCGCTTCGGCGAGGACGGTCGCCTCTACGCGATCAACCCCGAGGCCGGCTTCTTCGGCGTCGCCCCCGGCACCGGCGAGCACACCAACGCCAACGCCATGAAGACCATGTACGCCAACACCGTCTTCACCAACGTCGCGCTCACCGACGACGGCGACGTGTGGTGGGAGGGCATGACCGAAGAGGCGCCGAAGCACCTCATCGACTGGAAGGGCAACGACTGGACTCCGGACTCGGAGACCCCGGCCGCCCACCCCAACGCCCGCTTCGCCGTCCCGGCCTCCCAGTGCCCGACGATCGCCGCCGAGTGGGAGGACCCCAAGGGCGTCCCGATCTCCGCGATCCTCTTCGGCGGCCGCCGCGCCTCCGCCGTGCCGCTGGTCACCGAGTCCTTCGACTGGAACCACGGCGTCTTCATCGGCTCGAACATCGCCTCCGAGAAGACCGCCGCCGCCGAGGGCAAGGTCGGCGAACTGCGCCGCGACCCCTTCGCCATGCTGCCGTTCTGCGGCTACAACATGGGCGACTACATGGCCCACTGGGTCAAGGTGGCCGCGGACAAGGACCAGGCCAAGCTCCCGAAGATCTACTACGTGAACTGGTTCCGCAAGAACGACGCGGGCAAGTTCGTGTGGCCCGGCTTCGGCGAGAACAGCCGCGTCCTGAAGTGGATCGTCGGCCGCCTCGACGGCACCGCCGAAGGCGTGGAGACCCCCATCGGCATCCTGCCGACCAAGGACTCCCTCGACCTCGACGGCCTGGACCTCCCGGCCGAGGACCTCGACTTCCTCCTCACCGTCGACAAGACGGTCTGGCGCGAGGAGGCCGCCCTGGTACCCGAGCACCTCAACACCTACGGCGACCACACTCCCAAGGAGCTGTGGGACCAGTACCACGCACTCGTGGAGCGCCTGGGCTGAGCCAGGACGCGCCCTGAAGAAGGGCCGATGAACGTGGGAGCCCCCGACCAAGCGGCGTCCCACCGCTGTGGGAGCCCCCGACCAAGCGGTTCCCACCGCAGCACATGACCGACCTCAGGAGCGTCCGCGCTCCTCCAGGTAGGCCGTGTGCGTCTGCTGACGGCGGGCCTCTGTTTCACGGAGGTCCGCCGTCACTCTTTCCGCCTCCTCGCGCAGGAGCCCCAGCTGCCGCTCCAGGTGCCGCTCCGGCGACTCGCCGCCCGGCGTCAGCCGGCTCCACCAGCGGGTCCGGTTGTACGCGTCCACGCTCTCCGGCACGTCCTGCCGGACCGCCCGGG
Source organism: Streptomyces nojiriensis (assembly GCF_017639205.1). NCBI lineage: Bacteria > Bacillati > Actinomycetota > Actinomycetes > Kitasatosporales > Streptomycetaceae > Streptomyces > Streptomyces nojiriensis. Next base: position 5,676,213 of record NZ_CP071139.1, read on the forward strand.
ACACCGCGTGCACCGCCTCCGGATCGGTCACCAGCACATCGGCCACCCACCCCGGCTCCAGCAGCGCCCCGTACAGCTCCAGCAGTCCGGCGAGCGCCTCCTGCGCCCCCGACGGCAGCTCCACCCCGTCCACGTACGCCCGCAGCCGCCCGAGGTCCTCGCGCAGTACGCCGAGCTCCTCCCGCGGATCGAAGGGCGGCGGCGCCGTCCGCTCCGGCGGGGCGATCAGCGCGCCCGCCCCGTACAGCCCCGCGACCACCACCGGCCAGTACGCACCGGCCACCCCGGCGAGGGTGAGGGCCAGGCCGGCCACGCCGCAGGCGGAGCCGGCCAGGTTCTTCTTCGACTCCAGGTACTTCAGGACCCCGGTCGCCCTACTGGTAGCCACGGATCTCCTCGAAGGCTCCGGCCAGCGAACCGTTCCCGCCGGTGGCGTCGAAGAGCCGCCCGCCGGTCAGTTCGGTGATGTGGGTGAGCTCCTTGCGGTCCGAGTCGCCGAACAGCACGGCGAAGACCGGCGTCCGCTTCTGTGCCTCGGGCAGCGCCGCGTAGAAGGAGTCGAAGTGCTTGGCCCCGACGCCCTCCGTGTTCTCCCCGTCCGTCATCAGCACGATCGAGGTGAAGGCGTCCGTACCGCCCTTGCCCAGCTGCTGGTACGCCGCCTCCAGGCTGCCGTAGACCGCCGTCCCCCCGTCCGGCTCCAGCGACTTCACGTCGCGGCGGATCGCGTCCAGGGCCGGCCCCGGATTGCCCGGCTCCACCACGTGCGTGTTCACCTTCTTCACCTTCGACCCGAAGGGCAGCAGCGTCACCTCCTCGCGGTCCCGGAACCGCTGCCCGGTGCCCGAACTGCCACTGCCCGTCAGATCGGTGAGCGCCGACTTCAGCCGCCCGATCCGGTCCTCCTCGCTCATCGAACCCGAGGTGTCCAGCACGTACACCGTCCGCGAGGGCCGGCGCAGCTCGTTCTCGTACGAGGCCAGCAGCCCGTCGGCGACCGACCGCGACCCCGGGAAGGGCAGCTCGCGCCGCTTCTCGGCGTCCAGTCCGGCGGCCGGCGCCACCCCGGCCGCGACCGGGCGGCGGAAGGTCTGCTCGGTGATCGCCTTCTGCGCCTGCGGCCCCCGCAGGTACTCCGTGAGCGCCCGCCCCGCATCACGCGCCCCGGCCGGGGCCGAGGTCAGCAGCGTCAGCGGATAGTGGGCCGTGACCACACCGTCGCGCGGCCGGACCACCGTCAGCGGAGCCCCGGCGTCCTTCGCGTCCCGGTTCATGGACAGCAGCACCGACTCGTAGTTCACCAGCGCGTCCACGTCCCCGCGCTTGCCGTACGCGGTGACGAGCCAGCCCGAGGAGCCCGACGTCAGCTTCTGCCCGGCGAAGAACTCCTTCAGCCGGGGCGTGGCCGTCTGCACGTCCGCGTCGCTCAGCGCCGCCTGCGCGCCCGACAGCCCCGAGGCCACCGAGACCAGCGCGGAGAAACCGGAGTTGGAGCGCACCGGGTCGGTCATCCCGTACGTCAGCTTCCCGGCGGCGACGGCCTCGTGCACCGCCGGCCAGGTGACCTCCCCGGGCTTCCAGCCGAGCCGGGCCAGCGCCTCCGGCTTCACGCCGAGGGCGACGGGCGAGGACATCACCGGGGTCTCGCTGGTGAGCTTCCCGGCCGCCTCCGGCCGCAGCCGCAGGTAGTCGTTGGAGGAGAGCCAGATCGCGTCGTACTTGCCGTCGGCCTGCCCGGAGGCGACCTGCTCGGCGGCGTCCAGCGTCCCGGACCACGTGAGTTTCACGGTGACCCCGGTCGCCTTCCGGGCCTGCTCCAGCACCGGTTCCATGTCCGCGAGCTCACTGGAGGCCAGCACCCGCAGCGTGCCCTCCTTGTAGGCCGTTTCCGTCGGCCCGGCCGCACCCCCGGAGGTGCAGGCCGTCGCCGCGGTGAGCACGGCGAGGGCGAGTGCGAAGCCCGTCCAGGCCCGCCGACGCCCCGGCTGCGGGGTTCCCGCGACCCGGACCCGCTCGGCCCCGCTCACAGGGCACCGCCCTCGAGCGCACCGGCGGTCCGCGTCCGCGCGAGGTACGCCGACGCGCTCTGCAGCTCACCGGCCAGCGACTCCACCGTCGCCGCCATGTTCTCCGTCGCCTGCACCTTGAACGTGTCGATCGCGTCGAGCGTCTTGTAGATCTGCGCGAACGCCGTCCGCAGCGTCTCCGCGCCCACCGCCGGATCGGCTGCGATCCGCTGGATCTCGCCGCTCTGCGTCGACAGCATCTCCGCGTTGCCCCGGATCAGCTCCTCGGTGGTCCCCTTCAGGGCGTTGACCTGCTCGATCACCTTGCGCTGGTGGTCGAGGGCCGAGGCCAGCATCACGGCGATCCGCAGCGCGGACACGGTGGTGGTGGCGGCCCGGTCGACGCCCTTGATCAGCTCGTCGTTGCTGCGCCGGACCACGTCCATCGCCAGGTAGCCCTGCGCGCAGACGGCCAGCTGCGTCAGCAGGTCCTGGTGCTTCTGCCGGACCGGGAAGAGCACGTCCGCGCGCAGCGCGTCGGCCGCGCCCGGATCGGTGTGCTCCGCCTCGGCGACCCGCTGCCCGACGGCACCGTCCAGGGCCTCGGTCAGGACCGCGTACTCCTGGAGCTTGCCCATCGTCTCCCACAGGCGCGAGCGCTCGGTGTGCAGGGCCGCGTTGTCGCGCCGCAGTTCGTCCTGGCCGCTGCGCAGCGAGCCCACGATCTTGTTGAGGGTGGCCTGTGAGGAGGCGTACTTCGCCACGTGGTCGCGGAACTTGTTGCCGCCCGGCAGCTTCGCCAGCAGCCTGCGGGCCCCCTTGGCGGGCGTGTCCCGCGGGTCGAGGTCCTCGACCGTGCGCCGCAGTTCCACCAGGGAGCCGGCGACCCGGGCCTGGGCGTCGCCGCCGCCGTCCGGGCCCAGCGAGCGCACGGCCCGCTCCAGCATCCGGTTGGACTGCTGGGCGGCGCTGCGGATGTCGGCCTGGCCGAGGCCGGTTATCTCGCCGATGCGCTGCGCGAATTCGGGGGAGCGGGTGTCGATCGAGGCGAGCGAGCCGATGTACTCCGCGGCCCGGCGGGCCATCTCCTCGCGGACGCCGTCCTGCAGCGGGACCAGCCCGGCGGCCTGCTCCTTGCGTACGGGGGCGACGGGCTCCGGAGGGCTCAGGTGGAAGGACGTGTCCTCGGGCGGTGTCAGTGTCATGGCGTGTCCCCCTGGCCCTTGGCGCGCTGGGCCAGCGCCATCAGGATCTTGACGGTGGGTGTGCCGACCTGGCGGATGCCGGTCAGCCCCGTGTTGAGGTAGGCGGTGTGCGGTGCGGTCGCGGCGGTGAACTCGGCCACGCCCTCCTGCGGGCGGAACCCGCGGAGCACGGCCAGTTCGCGCAGCCTCGGATCGGTGGCGAGGAGCGTGCCCAGCTCCCTCGCCCGCTCGGTCAGCGGCACGAAGGTGTGCGCCGAGTTGACGGTGGTGTCCGGGTAGAGCACGACCATGTCGCCCGGATCCTGCTTCTGCATCAGCAGCGAGGCCACCTGGGACTCGTACACCAGGATCAGCGGTTCGCCGCTGCCGCTGATGAAGGCCCGGAAGGGGTCGTCGGTGCTGGGCTCCAGCGCGCCCTGGACGGAGATCAGCTTGCGCATCAGCGGCGCGGTGCGGGCGATGCCGGCGTCGTCGGCGACCACGGTGTTGCCGTTCGCCACGTTGGACGTGGCGGCGAGGAAGAGGGCGCCGGAGTTGGAGGAGGACGGGTCGGTGGTCTTGATGAACACCGTGCCGGTCAGCTCGGCGTGGGCCGCGGAGCCGGGCAGCTGCTGCCAGGTGCGGTCCTCGCCGGAGGCCGTGAGGAAGGGCCCCATGAGCAGGGTCCCGGAGTGCGTGCCGGTCATCTTGGCGAGGCCGTTGTCGGCCAGCACCTTGGCCGCGCCGGGGCGGGCGATGACGACGAGGGGGGAGAAGAACGGCTTGGTCTCCTGGGCCCCCTTGAGTCCGGCGGCGGCCGCGACCTCCTTGGCGGGTTCACTGCTGCTGGGGAAGGCGAAGTCGAACTCCTTGAGGGCGAGCTGGTCCATCGCCCAGGAGCCCGAGGTCTCCGTCTTGACGGTGTAGCCCTTGGCGGCAAGGGCCTTGACGACGTCGGGGTCGCGGAAGAATTCGGACTTCTCCGAGCCGATGACGCCACGCACGGTCTTCGTTGCCGTGGTTTCTGGGTGATCCTGCCCCTGGAACGCGACGACGTAGAGCACGCCGCCGATCAGGAGGAGGCCCAGGACGATTCCTAGGATGCGTCTCACGGGTGCAGCGTGCTCGCGGAAACCCACATTCCGCGCCGATTTGAATGAACGTCAGGTGTCCAGGCGGTCCCACTTCGAAATGCTGTGTGGGCCCTCGGGTGCTGGTGGGAGGGGCGGCGGCCCGGGAGGATCGGGGCATGGGCGTGAGCACGTTGAAATGGCAGGGCTGGCTGGTCGGCCTGGTGACGGTGGCCGGGCTGCTGGTGTTCGCCCCGCTGGGTCTGTACGTGTGGGCGAGCGGCGGCGATCCGCCGCAGGCGCCGCCGCGGCCCGCGGTGGAGGACGTACGGGTCACCGGGTGCCGAATCGATCCGGCCAGCCGCCGGGTGGTGGCCGCGGTGGAGGCGGCGGGGCGGGCCGAGGGCCCCGGCGCGTACGTCGTCACGGTGGAGTTCCGCGACCGCGCCGAAGCGGACCCGCAGGCGCGGGCCGCGCAGGCGCTGGTGAAGATCCCCGGCGTGGCGCCGGGCGAGACCGAGTACGGGGAGGCGGTCGGCCCGGTGTGGCCGGTGGCGACGGTGCCCTGGTGCGGGGTCGCCGGCGCGGAGTTCGCGCGGGCGGCCTGAGAAGGCATGGCGCAGGGGTCGCCACCGGTCCTCACCGTGGGGCGATCAGCCGTTCTTGTTCACCTTGATGACGACGGTGCTGCACACCTTGTCGGCGAAGGTCTGCTTCTTCTCGTCCCACAGCGGCCACAGGTAGCCGATGTAGCAGGCGATGCCGTCGAGGAAGTGCGCCAGCTTGCGGACGAACGCCATGCCGAAGCCGAGCGTGGCCCCGTCGGCCTCGCGGTGCACACTGATGCCGACGACCTTCTTGCCGATCGTCTGGCCGGTGGTGCCTTCCTTGTAGATCTGGAAGAGGACCATACCGAAGAAGTACAGCGTGCCGATCAGGCTGAGGACGCCGGCGATCGCCTCGGTCGACTCGTCGCTGGCGACGGCCGCGCCGACACCGATCAGGGCGTACATCGGGCCCGCCATGATCAGTCCGTCGAGCAGGGCGGCGCCCACGCGCAGACCCCAGTGGGCCAGCGGCGGCATCCCCGAGCCCGGCATGCCCGGCACGGGCATCCCCGGCGGCGGGTACGCGCCGTACGGCGGCGGGGCCTGCTGCGGGTAGCCGTACTGCGGGGCGGCGCCCTGCGGCGGCTGCTGCGGGTAGCCGTACTGCGGCGGCACTCCCTGCGGGGCCTGCTGCGGGTGGCCGGGCTGACCCTGCGGGGGCTGCTGACCGTAGGGGTTGTTCGGGTCGCCGAAACTCATGCGCGAATCTCTCCAGAATGCTCGAACGGGGACGAAGCACAGTGGAGGAGATGGAGCATGTGGAGCGGCCTCCCCCGTGCAACCGCGATCTTTCAGCCCTCATCGTGTTCGGAGCACCGGATTCTGTCCAATTTCCGCCCCTGCCGTAGGCCTTCGCGCACGGAGCGTGGCACCCGGTCCGGAGCCTCCGCGGCCCCGGACCGGGGCCGTCTAGAGGGCGCCGGCCAGGTCCGAGGACTTCAGGGCGGCGGCGTGCGCGTCCATGCGCTCGGCGGCGAGGATCGCGACGGTGGTGTCGGCACGGGACGCGGCGACGAGGAGCGCGCGGGCGGCGAGGTCGTGGGCGCGCTGGTGGAGCGCGGCGGCGTCCTCGGCGGAAGGGCGCGGCGCACGGGCGGGCTGGGCCCCGCGCAGTCGTGCGACCTGGGCGGCGATCTCCGCGGCGTCCTCGTCGAGCCCGAGCTCGTCGGTGACGGCGAGCAGGGCCGCGAGGTGGCCGGCGAGCTGGATGTCCAGTGCTTCGCCGCGGCTGCTGTGCGGGTAGTCGGCCGGGGTGGCGCCCATGCGGTGGACGACCGGCTTCGTGCGGATCGGCTCGTACATGAGGTGGCCTCCTGCGTGGTCAGGAGACCATCCTACATTGGATTGGTTCTAAAGTTGAGCTGAATCCTGTTGTTGGGGGGCGTGTCTCGCCGGCTGGACTCCGGCGAGTCGCACCGTGCGCCGCTACAGCTGGCTGTAGCCGTCGAGGAAGTTCCCGATCCGGGTCACCGCGTCGGCCAGGTCCTTGGCGTTCGGCAGCGTCACGATCCGGAAGTGGTCGGGCTCGGGCCAGTTGAAGCCCGTACCGTGCACCACCATGATCTTCTCGGCCCGCAGCAGGTCCAGGACCATCTGCCGGTCGTCCTTGATCTTGTAGACGGACGGGTCCAGCCGCGGGAAGGCGTAGAGCGCGCCCTTCGGCTTCACGCAGGTGACGCCCGGGATCTGGGTGAGCAGGTCGTACGCGACGTTGCGCTGCTCCAGGATCCGCCCGCCGGGCAGGACCAGGTCCTCGATCGACTGCCGGCCGCCGAGCGCGGTGGCCACGGCGTGCTGCGAGGGCATGTTCGCGCACAGGCGCATGTTCGCCAGGACCGTGAGGCCCTCGATGTAGCAGGCGGCGTGCTTCTTGGGTCCGCAGACCGCCATCCAGCCGGCCCGGTAGCCGGCGACGCGGTAGTTCTTCGAGAGCCCGTTGAAGGTCAGCGTCAGTAGGTCCGGGGCGATGGCGGCGGTGTTGTGGTGCACGGCGCCGTCGTACAGGATCCGGTCGTAGATCTCGTCCGAGCAGACGACCAGGTTGTGGCGGCGCGCGATGTCCGTGAGCCCGCGCAGCATCTCTTCGTCATAGACGGCGCCGGTCGGGTTGTTCGGGTTGATGATGACGATCGCCTTGGTGCGATCGGTGACCTTGCGCTCGATGTCGGCGAGGTCGGGCATCCAGTCGGCCTGCTCGTCGCAGCGGTAGTGCACGGCCGTGCCGCCGGCGAGGGACACGGAGGCGGTCCACAGCGGGTAGTCCGGCGCGGGGACCAGGACCTCGTCGCCGTCGTCGAGCAGCGCCTGCATCGACATCTGGATCAGCTCGGAGACGCCGTTGCCGAGGTAGATGTCCTCGACGTCCAGGTCGATGCCCTTGGTCTGGTAGTGCTGCATGACCGCGCGGCGCGCGGAGAGCAGCCCCTTCGCGTCACCGTAACCGTGGGCGGTGCCCAGGTTGCGGAGCATGTCCTCAAGGATCTCCGGAGGGCACTCGAAGCCGAAGGCCGCGGGGTTGCCCGTGTTGAGCTTGAGGATGCGATGACCTGCTGCTTCGAGCCGCATCGCCTCTTCGAGCACGGGGCCGCGGATCTCGTAACAGACATTGGCGAGTTTGGTTGACTGGATCACCTGCATGACGGGAGCTTACGGGCCCGGGTGCGAGCTTGACGTGTGTTTTCGAGGAGAAGCCCGAAGGGTGGTTTGTCCCACTTCGGGTAATGGGTGGGTGGGGACGTGGTCCCCCCTTGGAATCCGGGGCCGCGCCCGCGTTCCGACCTGCGGAATGAGTGGGGCGCGGGCCTGCGCGAGCGCATGGTGTTGCGCTCGTCACCCCAGGTGGCCGGGTGGATCGCACATGACCGGGTAGGCCGCATGAGTACCCCGGATGAGTACGCACACTCATGTGGGCGCCCGTGCCGCGGTGGAGGCTGGGCGCATGAACCAGGGCGGGTGGAAGCCGGCGGAGCACCGCCGGGGGAACCGAACGGGTCGCCGCGGTCGTCGTCGCCGTGGCGGGCGCCCTCGTGGCGGCAGGAGCGATTTTCATGGCGCTCGTCTGGCTGGTGCACGTGTAGAGCGGCAACTGAGGAGCGCGGGACAGTGGTTTTCGTAGTCGGCGACATGGAGATCGCCACGGTCGGTACGGATGGCGACGACCGGGCGATCGAGTTCCTGGTCAGGCCGGAAGGAGTCCTGGAGGAGGCCCGCTTCGCGATCTTCCGCGAACACGACCAGGACTGGGACTCGGCCCGCCTCGCCATCGACCCCCACTCGGGCAGCGTCCCCCTGGCGGCGGTGGAATGGGCGGTGGAGTTCGCCCGCGAGTACCTCTGAGGAGGGCGGGGCGGGGTCGGGCTTCGGTGGTCGGGAGCCTGTCGGCCGGTATCAGGGAGGGGTTGGGGGTTTCCCGTCAGTCCCATCGTCCCTCCGGGGCGGGACGGTCCCTCAAGGGCGCTCGTTCCTCGCGTCGCTTCGCGATGTCGCTGCGCTCCACCCTTGACCGATCGTCCCGCCCCGGAGAAACGAAAGACTGCCGGGAAGCCCCCAAAGGAACGGGCCGGGCGTTCAAGGATCAGGACGGGGCGGCCAGAGTTGCCCAGCCCGGTTCAGCGTGAGGGGCGAGCAGGAGACGGGGCGATCCAGACCAGGGCCCGGGGCGAGGGGCGCGTCCAATCGCTACGCGCTCCTCACCTCTCAGCGTCCGACGACCGCCTTGGGCTGGACATAGGCCGCCCACGACCTCTGATGCCCATCACTGACGGCGTCCGGCGACCGTCTGTCGCTGTTCATAAGCCGCCCACGACCCGCAGGCGCTCCTCCCGGGAGGCGTCTGACGGCTGTCCGGGGTGGAAAAGCGTGAGACAGCGGCTATTCCGCAGTGGATGCGGGTCAGCGCACGTGGGCGCCCCGAAAGGCCGACCCTTTGCCTCAATTGCCCATGTTTGGTGGCGGCTTTGTGGTGTCCTGCTCGCACTGACCCGGCTCCACTACGGATCAGGCGAAGTGCAGGCGGTCGGCCCCTGCCAGGCGTCAGACGCCTCCCGGGAGGAGCGCCTGCGGGTCGTGGGCGGCCTATGTCCGGCCACGGCCGGTCGTCGGACGCAGGTCGAGCGGTGGACCGAGCTCGTGGGCGGCCTATGTCCAGCCCAAGACGGTCGTCGGACGCTGAGAGATGAGGAGCGGGTAGCGATCTGGCGCGCCCCACCGACCAGGGCTCTGGTCTCGATGACCCCGCCTGCCGGACATGCCCCACCGGAACGGGGCTGGGCATCTCTGACGGGCCCGTCCCTGGAAAGGATCCTCCGGCTCGTTCCTTTGGGGGCTTCCCGGCAGTCTTTCGTTTCTCCGGGGCGGGACGGTCGGTCAAGGGTGGCCGAAGGTCATCGCGAAGCGACGTGACGAAGGAGCGCCCTTGAGGGACCGTCCCGCCCCGGAGGGACGATGGGACTGACGGGAAACCCCCAACCCCTCCCTGATGCCGGCCAAGTGGCTCCCGACCGCCGCAGCCCCGCCCCGCCCCGCCTCGCCGCCGCCCCCGTTCGTTCCTCGGGGTGTCAGTGGTGGCGAATACCGTTCGAGGTGTGAAGCCGCTCAGGATCATTGCCGGGGATGCGACGAGCCCCCAGGCCAAGGGGCCCAAGGTCGTCGCGCATGTCTGCAACGACCTCGGGGGGTGGGGGAAGGGCTTCGTGGTGGCCGTTTCGAAGCGGTGGGCCGAGCCTGAGGCCGAGTACCGGGCGTGGCATCGGGGGCGCAGCGGGAACGACTTCGGGCTGGGTGCCGTGCAGCTGGTGCGGGTGAAGCCCGACGTGTGGGTGGCCAACATGGTCGGGCAGCGCGGCATCCGGACCGGGAGCGGGGGGCCGCCCATTCGTTACGACGCCGTGGAGCGGTGCCTTGCCGCGCTCGCCGGTCATGCGGTCGAGCTCGGGGCGAGTGTGCACATGCCGCGCATCGGGTGCGGACTCGCGGGCGGTACGTGGTCGCGCATCGAGCCGCTGATCACCGGGACCTTGTGTGCGCGCGACGTGGAAGTGACCGTGTACGACCACGGGTGAGTCGCGCGTCCTCAGCGACCGGCGAACGGCGGCCGGTGGGCGGGCCAGGCCGACGCCGGGATCCGGGGTGCGCGCCGCTTGTGTGCTTCGCGTGCGAGGAAGGCGGCCCCCGAGGTGACTGCCGTGAGGAACGGCAGTGCCAGGGCGGCCGGCCGCCAGATGGCCCAGAAACCCAGGGCGCTCACCCACGCCGCCGAGGAAGCGGCGGCCAGGACCGCCAGCAGCGTGATCCTGGCCCAAAGGGGCAGCCTGCCGCTCACCGCGACGGTCGCGTACCCGAGGACCGCGCTCGCCGTGAGGGTCACGGCCAGGGCCGCGAGCGTGACGGCGAGCCAGAGGACAAAGCCGAGGACAAGCATGGGAAGGCCCATGTCGTGCCGACCTCCGGACTCGTGGCGACCGGTCGCGAGGGCAGACGGATTCGCGTTCCCGCTGTTCCGACAGGTTCACCGGAGGTCATACTGCCAGAACATTGAACGTGTTCAACACCGCCCCCGTGTCACCCGTAGGCCCCGGTGTCGGCGGCACGGTCCGGCCGTGGGGGCGTGGCACGATCGCGGGATGGAGTACCGGTACGCCAGCGAGGCCGACGCGCCCGCCATGGCTGAGCTCTTCGCCGCCAACCACCACGACGCGCTGACGGAACGGCAGCGGGCGGAGCAGGGTTTCGTGCAGGGCCGCTTCGACGTCGGCGTGCTGCGGGCGATGGCCGGTGCGCGCGAGCTGCTGGTCGCGGACGACGCGGGCCGGATCGCCGGGCTGCTCGCGCTGTCGGCGCCCGAGGCTCTGGCCGACCCGTCGCCGCCGGTCGCGGGCCTGCTCCAGGCCCAGGAAGCCCTGGAGTGGCAGGGGCACCCGCTGGCCGAGGCGCGGTGGCTGCTCTACGGGCCGGTCGTGGTCGCCGCCGCGTACCGGGGGCGTGGTGTGGCCCGGGCGCTGTTCACCATGGGCGTGGCGGCGGCCTCGGAGCGTGCGGAAGCCGTGGTCGCCTTCATCGAGGCCGGGAACGTGCCGTCCTGGAAGGTGCACGTCGACGGCTTCGGCATGGTCCCGCTGGGCGACTACGTCGCGGGCGGGCGCACGTACAGCGCGGTCGCCGCGCCGACGTTCTGACCGTTCCGGGCCGGGCGGAGTGCTCGGTCGCTCAGACCGCGCGCTCCAGGATCACCAGCGGGATCTCGCGGGGCCGGGCCGCGGCGCGGTCCTCCTCGAACGGGGGCCACAGGGCCGTCATCATCTCCCAGTACACCTCCCGTTCCTGGGGCGTCGCGGTGCGCGCCCGCGCCGTGAAGGCGGCGGCGCCGACCTGGAGGCGGACCTCCGGGTGGGCGGTGAGGTTCCGGTACCAGCGGGGGTGCTCCAGGGCGCCGTAGCCGGAAGCCAGCACGATGTACCGGCCCGCGTCCTCGCCGTAGATCAGCGGGGTGCGGACGGCGCGGTCTCGGGTGCGGTCGAGCGTGGTCAGCAGGAGGGTGCGGACTCCGTGCCAGAGGTGCCCGTCGGCTCCCGCGGTGCTCACGTAGGCGCGTACGTGGTCGAGCCGCGGGCCGGGGTGCGGGTCGGTGGGGTGGTCCCAGTCGACATCGAGTGCGTGCATTTTCCTGTCCTTAGGGTCGTGTCCCCCTTGCGGCTAACGAGCATTAACGATTCTGGATGCGCCCGACCCGTAGCGCATGCCCACAGGTCTGGACCAAGCTCGTCGTATGGATCTGGAGCTGAGGCACCTCAAGATCGTCCGGGCCGTCGCCGACGCCGGGAGCCTGACGCGGGCCGCCACCGCGCTCGGCCTCGCGCAGCCCGCGCTCAGTACGCAGCTCAAACGCATCGAGCGGGCGCTGGGCGGGACGCTGTTCCTGCGGGGGCGCGACGGCGTACGGGCCACCGCGCTCGGTGAGCTGGTGCTGGAGCGGGCCAGGGTGCTGCTGCCCGCCGTGTGCGAGCTGCAGGAGGACGCCCGGCGGTTCGCCCGCCAGGGGGCGCACGGCTACCGGCTCGGCGGCACGCACGGACCGCTGCTCGGCGGGCTCGTGGACCGGCTCGCCCATGAGGAATCCGGCGTGCCCGTGTCCACGTACACCTCCTGGTCGGAGAAGGAGGTCGCCGCCGGCGTCGCCGACGGCCGCCTGGACTTCGCGCTGGTCGGGGTCTGCGGGGAGAGCGTGCCGCCCGAGCCGGGGCGCCTGGCCTGGATGGGGGTGGCGCGCGACCCCGTGCACGTGATGCTGGCCGAGGACCATCCCCTCGCCCTGGCCGCGCGCACCGGGATCGAGCTGGCCGAGCTGGCCGCCGAGGCGTGGACGGACGTCCCCGGCGACGGGTGTTTCGGCGACTGCTTCGCCGCGGCCTGCGTACGGGCCGGTTTCACGCCCGCCTGCGTCTACGAGACCGACACCGCCTCGTGCGTGCACCTGGTGCAGGTGGGGCGGGCGGTCGGGCTGTGCCGGGCCACGTTCCCGGTGACCCCGGGGGTGGTCACGCGGCCCCTTGCCGGGACCCCGCTCGTCTGGCGGCACCTGCTGGGCTGGCACCCTGCGGCGCGGGTCGCCGCGCGGGCTGCCGGGGTGCTGGGCCATGCGCGGGCTGCGCATGCGGAGGCCCTGGTGCGGTCGGCCGGAGGCGTTGCCTTGCCGGCGGCCTAGCCGGGCACCGGGCGGGTGCGGCGCCGCTGCGGGGGCGCTGCCCCCGAGCCCCCGCGCCTCAAACGCCGGCGGGGCTGGGAGATCGGGGCTCCGCCCCGGACCCCGCGCCTCAAACGCCGGCGGGGCTGGATCATGCCGACGGGGGCTGGAGGGGTGTCGGCGGGGCTGGAGGGGTGTCGGCAGGGCTGGAGTGGGGACGCCCCCGGCGGGGCCGGGGGCGGTTGCGGCAGTCCTCGGGCGGTTTGCCGTGGCTACGGCAGGTAGCGCTCGATGACCTGCGGGCCCTCCTTCTCCATGAGCTTCCGGGCCTTCTCGATCCGCTCCGGAGTCGGGTCGTGGCCGGTCACCATCACGAGGTCCTCGGGGTCGTACGGCCGTTCCCCGCCCGTGAAGAGCCGGTCCGACCGTGTGGGCTGCTCGTCGGGTTCACTGACCATCGCGTACCTCCTACGGTTTCCCCTGGCCCCATCCTCCGGCCGCCGCCCCATGAACGCACCTCGACCGTGCGCGGGCCGCCGGACGGCCCCGGGCATAACACCGGGGCAGGGGTCAACCGGCAGCTCCCGTACGACGGTTCGGATTTCTACGGTTTCCGCAGACCCCCACCGGAAACCGAGGAGATCCCCCATGCCCAAGCGACACGCCCGCGCGGCGTGTACCGCCCTGGCCGCCGCCGGGCTGCTGCTGGCCGGGACCGGCGGCGCCATCGCCGATTCCGCCCCCGCCGCGCCCTCCGCGGCGGCCACCCTGCGTACCGCCGACGCCCCGCCCGAGCTGCTCGCCGCGATGCAGCGCGACCTCGGCCTGACCCCCACGCAGGCCAAGGCGCGCCTGGCCCACGAGGCCGAGGCGGGGGCCGCCGCCGCCCGGCTGCGCGACCGGCTCGGCACCGCCTTCGCCGGGGCCTGGGTGGACGGGGCCGACGCCGGCACCCTCACCGTGGCCACCACCCGGGCCGCCGACACCGCCGCGATACGGGCCGGCGGGGCCCGGGCGAAGCTGGTCGGCCGCACCCTGGCCGACCTGGACGCCGCCCGGGCGGCACTGGACCGGGCCGCCGGCCCCGCGACCCCGGTCCGCTACGTCGACCCGCGCTCCAACACCCTCGTCGTCGAGGAGGCCGAGGCGGGGGCGGCGGCCGCGCTGCTGGCCGCCACCGGGACCGACCCGGCCGGTGTCACGGTGGTCCGTACGGCCGGCGCCCCGCGCCCGCTGTACGACCTGCGCGGCGGGGACGCGTACTACATGAACGGCAGCGGCCGCTGCTCCGTCGGCTTCCCCGTCACCAAGGGCTCCGTGAACGGCTTCGCCACCGCAGGGCACTGCGGGCGCGCCGGAACCGGCACCAGCGGCTTCAACCAGGTGGCCCAGGGCTCCTTCCAGGCCTCGGTCTTCCCCGGCAACGACATGGCCTGGGTGGCCGCGAACACCCAGTGGACCGCGACCCCGTACGTGAAGGGCAGCGGCGGCGCGAACGTGCAGGTCACCGGCTCGGTGCTGCAGCCGGTCGGAGCCTCGGTATGCCGCTCCGGATCGACCACCGGATGGCACTGCGGCACGATCCAGCAGCACGACACCAGCGTCACCTACCCCGAGGGCACCATCTCCGGCGTGACCCGTACGACCGTCTGCGCCGAGCCGGGCGACTCGGGCGGCTCCTACATCTCCGGGAGCCAGGCCCAGGGCGTCACCTCGGGCGGCTCCGGCAACTGCTCCGGCGGCGGGACCACCTTCTTCCAGCCGCTGAACCCGATCCTGTCCGCGTACGGACTGACCCTCAAGGTCGGCGGCAGCGACCCCGGTCCGGGCCCCGGCCCCGGTGACCCCGAGCCGGGCGGCACTTGGAAGGCGGGCACCGTCTACGCGGCCGGCGCCACCGTCACGTACGGCGGTTCGGCCTACCGCTGCCTGCAGGGCCACCAGGCCCAGACGGGCTGGGAGCCGCCGAACGTCCCGGCGCTCTGGCAGCGGGTCTGACCGGCCTCGCGAGGCCGCGAACCGGTGCCGTGACTGCCAAGGGGGGAGTCACGGCACCACCGCGTGCGCGCGGGACACGGGTCAGACGAGGACCGCCGCCAGCGTGCCGAGCCCGCCGAGGACGGTGAGCAGGGCGCAGATGGACAGGTTCACGATCCGGTGCTCCCAGAAGACCGCGACGAACTCGCGGATGGTGGCGCTCGGCCAGTAGTACTTCGCGGTGGGCGAGCCCAGCACCTGCCCGTTGACGCCGGTCTTGCGGGCCAGCATCGCCGCCCGGAACGCGTGGAAGTTGTTGGTGACCACCACGCACCGGTAGGCCGGGTCGTGCGCCGTCATGATGTTCCGGCTGAAGAGCATGTTCTCCTCGGTCGTGGTGGAGCGGTCCTCCAGCACGACGTGCTGCTCGGGCACGCCCTGCGCGATCAGCCAGTCCGCCATCGCCCGGGCCTCGGAGACCTTCTCGTCCGATCCCTTGCCGCCCGAGACCAGGAGCACCGGCGGCCGGCCGCTCCGGGCCAGCTGGGCCTCGTAGATCTGCTGCCCCTTGCGCAGGCGGGAGGCCAGCAGCGGCGGCACGCGGTCGCCGCCGATCAGGCCCGAGCCCAGCATGACCACGTGGTCGACGTCGCCGCGCACCTTGATCCGGCCGTAGAGGAAGGCGTAGCCGAGGAAGCAGAAGAAGACGAAGGAGACGTAGCCGGCGACCACGGTGACCGTGCCGGCGATGCCGCCGAGGAGGGGGGAGCCGACCACGCCGACGAGGATCAGCAGCGCGAGCAGCGCGAAGATCGTGAGGCCCGTGAGCATCGACAGCAGGTTGGCCGGCCGGAAGCCCTCCTTGCGGATCATGACCATGCCGTTGCGGACGAGGAAGACGCCCAGCCCGAGGAAGCCGAACGCGGGCGAGGCGAAGGCGAGGACGACGACCGTGATCGCCGCCCAGGTGGGCAGTTTGCCCACCTGGAGGAACAGGGCGGAGAACGCGCTGAGGAAAGTCAGCCCCAGGAGCACGGCGTTGCTGAAGCGGCGCCGGTCCTGCCGGACACTGATGCAGAAGGCGAGGAAGAGCACGGCGGCAAGCGCGAAGGCGACCATGCCGCCCATCGTAGATGTCCGATTTACCGAAGATCGCGGGCGGTTCGGCGCACCGCGCGCCCGGCCAGCACGTCCGTCCGGCGTCCGTCGCACAGCACGAAACGCCCGTCGATCAGGACGTGCGGGATCCCGGTCGGCAGCACGCGCGGCCGCTCGTACGTGGACCCGGCCGCGACCGTGTCCGGGTCGAAGAGGACGAGGTCGGCGCGGTACCCCACGCGGACCAGCCCCCGGTCGGGCAGCCGCAGGCGCGCCGCGGGGCGCCCGGCCAGGTGCGCCACGCACTCCTCCAGGGAGAGCAGGCCGAGTTCGCGGACGTAGTGGCCGAGGTAGTGGGGGAAGGTGCCGTAGGCGCGCGGATGCGGTTTCGCGCCCTGGAGGATGCCGTCGGAGCCGCCGGTGTGGACCCGGTGACGCATGATCGCCCGGACGTTCTCCTCGTGGCCGACGTGCTGGAGGACCGTCGGCGCGAGCCGGTCGCCGAGCAGGAGCCCGCGGGCGGTCTCCCAGCCGTCCAGGCGCCTGCCGACGTACGGGCCGTAGGCGGGGTCGGCGGTGCCCGAGATCTCGATGGTCGACCAGTCGACGGGGACCCCGTGGCAGCCGTCGGAGCCCTCGGTCTCCAGCGCGTGGCGGATCCGTTCGGCCTGGGCGTCGTCGCGCAGCCGCGCCAGGACCGCCTCCGGGCCGCCCTCGTGCGCCCAACCGGGCAGGAGCGCGGCGAGGGTGGTGCAGCCGGGGGTGTACGGGTAGCTGTCGAGGGTGATGTCGACGCCCTCGGCCAGGGCCGCGTCGAGCAGGTCGAGCAGTTCGCCGGCCCGGCCCCGGTTCTCGCCGAAGTTCATGGTGGCGTGCGCGAGGTGCAGGGCGCAGCCGGCCTCCCGGGCGAGGGCGACCATCTCGGCGTAGGCGGCCGGCGCGCCCCGGCCGTAACTGCGGTGGTGGGGGCAGTAGTAGCCGCCGTACCGGGCCACGACCCGGCACAACTCGGTCAGTTCGGCCCCGGTGGCGTACATGCCGGGGGTGTAGGTGAGGCCGGAGGACATGCCGACGGCGCCCTCGGCGAGGCCCTCGGCGACGAGCTGCCGCATCCGGTCCAGCTCGGCCGCGGTCGCCGGGCGGTCGTCCCAGCCGAGGGCGTACGCGCGGACCGTGCCCTGGGGGACCAGGTAGGCGGCGTTGACGGCCACGCCCTGACCGCCGTGGGCCCGGTCCAGCCGGTCGAGGTACCCGCCGACCGTGCGCCAGTCGAAGTCGACGTCGTCGCCGGGACCGTTCCAGCCGGCGATGGCGGCCCGGACCTCGCCGAGGGTCCGGTCGTCGACGGGCGCGTACGACAGGCCGTCCTGGCCGAGGACTTCGAGGGTCACGCCCTGCGCCGCCTTCGCGCTGTGGTCCGGGTCGCGGAGCAGGGCGAGGTCGCTGTGGGCGTGCATGTCGACGAAGCCCGGGGCGAGGGCGAGGCCGTGCGCGTCGAGGGTCCGGCGCCCGCCGCCCGGGAGCCGGCCGATCTCGGTGATCCGGCCCTCGTGGACGCCGACGTCGGCGGTGTACGAGGGCCCGCCCGTGCCGTCGACGACGCGGGCCCCCCGGATGACCAGGTCCACCGGCCGGTGCCTAGAAGAAGGTGCGGACGTAGTCGGTGACGGCGCCGTCGGCCTGCACGACCGGGATCAGCGGCCACTTCTCGAAGATCGTGCAGGGGTGGGACATGCCGAGGGCCACCCAGTCGCCCACCTGCACGTCCTCGGCCGAGTCGGTCTCCAGCCAGGCGTGCTGGTCGGACAGCTTGACCACGCGGACGCCGGCGGCGGGGCGCTCCGCGCCGGTGAGGGCGTCGCGGACCAGCTCGGCCTCGGGCAGCCCCAGGTCGTAGGCGATGTCGCGCTTGCCCGCGTTGACGAAGGCCTGGGTGGGGGAGGGGCGGGAGACGACCTGGGTCCACAGCCGGAACGCCGGGCGCAGACCGCCCTCCTCCGGGTGCCGGTTGAAGGGGGTCAGCCGGGTGTACCAGCCGTGGTCGTGGGAGACGTACGCGCCCGAGCGCAGCAGCTTGAGGACCGGGCGGGAGAGCTCCGGGAGCTCGGCGAACACGTCGGCGACCGCGTCGAACCAGGCCGAGCCGCCGGCGCTGACGACGATCTCGTCGAGGTCCGCCGGGAAGCGGCCGGCCTTGTCGAACTCGACGGCGAGCGCGGTGAGCCGGCGCAGGTACGCGTGGACGGAGTCGGGGTCGGCGCCGGGGACCTCGGCCTCGTAGCCGCCCATGCCGACGAGGCGCAGGGTGGCGGTGGCGGCGACCGCGTCGGCGACGGCGCGGCAGTCCTCGTCGCTGCGGGCCCCGGTACGGGCGCCCTCGCCGGCGCCGAGCTCGACGACGACGTCGATGACGGCGGCCGAGTCGCGCAGGGCGCGGTCCATGAGGTGGACCCCGCGGACGGAGTCGACGTAGCAGACGAAGCGGAACTCGGGGTCGGCGGCGAGCTCGCCGGCCACCCAGCGCAGGGCGGCGGGATCGACGAGCTCGTTGGCGAGGAAGATCCGCTGGATGCCGAAGGCGCGGTAGACGCGGGCCTGGTGGGGGACGGCGGCGGTGATGCCCCACGCGCCGTGCTCCAGCTGGCGCCGGAAGAGCTGCGGGGACATGCAGGTCTTGCCGTGCGGGGCGAAGGCCAGGTCGTGACGGGCGGCGTAGGCGCCGAGCGCGGCGAGGTTGTGCTCCAGCGCGTCCGCGTCGAGGGTCAGGACGGGGGTGGTGAAGCCGCCGGTGTACAGGTCGCGGCGCTCGGCGGCGAGCCGGCCGACGGTGAGGCCGTGCGTCTGGGCGTCCGGGGGCAGGCCTTTGAACCGGTGGTCGACCGGCTCGTCGGCGAGGTCCTTGACGGGGTCGCTGTCGCTGGCCATGCGGGGTGCCTCCCGGTTGTGTTGCGTGAGCTGCAACGGCCGTTGCGTGTGCAGCTGCATGCTGTCTAACATCCGTGTGACGCCGGGTCAACGTGCGGCGCCGCTGCCGGGGCTCCGCCCCGGACCCCGCGCCTCAACGCCGGCGGGGCTGGATCTGAGCCGGCGCGAGCCTTGGGGTCCGGCGCAGCCACGTCTAGCCTCGCCGGCGGAGCCGGTGTTTGCAGTGACGGTCACGAAAGGGACGCGGCATGAGCCAGTCCGTGGAACGGGCACTCGCGGTGCTGCCGCTGCTCGCGAAGGGCCCCGCCTCGCTCGGCGACGTCGCCGATGAGCTCGGCGTGCACAAGAGCACCGCGCTGCGCCTCCTGCGCACCCTGAACGAGCGCGGCTTCGTCTACCGCCGGCCCGACGGCCGCTACCGGCTCGGCGCGCAGCTCTTCGCGCTCGCCGCCGAGGCCATCGAGAACCTGGACGTCCGGGAGATCGCGCACCCCCACCTCGTCGAGCTGAACCGGGCCACCGGGCACACCGTTCATCTCGCCCTCCACCAGGACGACGAGGTCGTGTACGTCGACAAGGTCGACAGCCGCTACCCGGTCCGCATGTACTCCCGCATCGGCAGGCCCGTGCCCCTCACGGTCGCCGCCGTGGCCAAGCTGCTCCTCGCCGACCTGCCCGAAGCCGAGCTCCGGGCCCTCGCCGCCCGCATCGACTACCCCCGCTACACCGCCCGCTCCACCCCGGACGCGGCGGCCTTCCTGCGCGAACTGGATCTCGTACGGGAGCAGGGCTGGGCCACCGATCTCGGTGGGCACGAGGAGTCCATCAACTGCCTCGGCGCGCCCGTGCACGGGCCGGACGGGCGGGTCGTCGCGGCGCTGTCGGTCTCCGCGCCCGGTGTGGTCATCCCCGCCGAGGGGCTGCTCGAACTGCTGCCGCAGGTGCTGCGTACCGCCGAAGCCATCAGCCAGGACTACTCAGGAGCACAGGAGAGCGCGTGAGCGAGAAGAGCGTGACCGAGGAGAACGTGACCGAGAAGGTCGCCATCACGCCCGGCACCCACACGACCCCGCCGGCGAGGTTCTCGCACGGCGTGCGGAAGGGGAACATCCTCCAGGTCGCGGGCCAGGTCGGCTTCCTCCCGCACGTGGAGGGGCAGCCGCCCACCCCCGCCGGTCCGGCCCTGCGCGAGCAGACCCTCCAGACGCTGGAGAACGTCCGCTCCGTCCTGGAGGCCGGCGGTGCGGGCTGGGACGACGTGATGATGATCCGCGTCTACCTCACCGACACCGGGCACTTCGCCGAGATGAACGCCCTCTACAACGCCTACTTCGAGGAGCAGGGCCTGAAGGAGGCCCCCGCCGCCCGCACCACCGTGTACGTGGGCCTGCCGGCCGGGCTGCTCATCGAGATCGACGCCCTCGCCGTCCTCGGCTGACGCGCGGGCGGGGCGCCCCCCTGGCGGTGGGGCGCCCCCTTTCACACGCTCACGTGCCGCACGGGGTCACGGCGTCGCGCAGTACTGGGCTTCCTTGCCGATCGAGCGGTACATGCAGTCCGCGTTCTCCAGCAGCTGGAGCACCGCGTCCTTGTTGCGCGCGGTCTCGCGGTCGATGACCTCGTCCGGCGGGTAGAAGCCGCCGCCGCCGCTCTCCGGGTACATCTCGAAGGTGTAGGAGAAGATCTTCTGGTTGCCCCACAGCCAGTCGTCGATCGTCCCGTCCGTGATGTACAGGTCGCTCGACTGCTCCGGCGTGTAGCCGTTGCTCGCCGCCATGCTGGTGCCGATCTTCTTGTAGACGGCGAGGTCGTCGGCGGTCAGACCCGGGGCGGTGTCGTTGTAGGTCCAGCCGAAGGGCCACAGGACGAGCTCGCTGTAGGTGTGGAAGTCGATGGCGGCCTTGATCTGCTGCTTGCCGCCGATGACCCGGCTGCGGACGAAGTCCGCGACGACCTTCACCTCGGGCGCCGACTCGGCGGCCGCGCCCCGGTAGGTCTCGGAGCTCTTGCTGCTGCTGGAGCCGCCGCAGCAGCCCCACTTGTAGTTCCAGTTGCGGTTCTCGTCGGTGCCGACGTAGGAGGACCCGGAGTTCGGCTGCCGGTTCTTGCGCCAGGAGCGGTAGGAGCCGGTGGCGATGTCGTACTCGCCGCCGTCCGGGTTGAGGTCCGGGACGATCCAGATCTCGCGGCCGTTGACGGCGCCCGTGACCCGGGAGTCGGTGCCGTACTTGGAGGTGAACTCCTTGAGCAGGTACAGCGCCATCTCGACGGTCAGGTGCTCGCGGGCGTGCTGGTGGGCGGTGAAGAGCACCTCGGGCTCGGCCTCGTCCGCCGCGACGTTGTCGCTGATCTTGATGGCGAACATGTCCCGGCCCTGGTACGACTTCCCGATCACCTGCTTGCTCGCGATCGCGGGGTACTGCGCGACGAGCTGGTTGATCTCCGCCGTCGCCTCGGCGTAGTTGTGGTACTTCGAGTCCGCCGAGGGGAAGTCCATCGGGCTCGCCGCGATACCGGGCACCGTGCGGTCCGGGGGTCCGGGCAGGGCCGTCAGTTTGTAGCCGAGCTCCTTGAGCTTCTTGGCCTGCATCGTGTCGGCGCTGACCACGACGGTGTGGTCGTCCACCTCGTCGATCGAGACGCCCGTACGGAGCAGGGCGGTGCGGTCGGCGGCGGTGGAGGGGCCGTGGATCCGGTACTGGACGATCGCCTCGTCCTGGGTGGCGGTCGAAGGGGTGGGCGGAGGGGAAGCCGTCGCGCTCATGCCGTAGGCGGGTGCGCCCAGCGCGAGCGCCAGCAGGGCCGCCGTGAGGGCGGCCCTCCGGCGGGTATGGAGCCGCATGCGTTCTCCTGGGTCGGGAGTGTGGGGATAGCCGTGCGGACGCGCACAGCGTGCTCTCGTGGCATGTCCCGGTCAAGGGCCCGCTGTGCAGGCCGTACCGATCCGGCCATCCCCAGACGTACCGCCTACGGCAGCCCGTGAACCTTCGGACCCACCGAGTTGGACCAAGCACTACCCGCCTTGGCGTCCCAGTTGGTCGACCAGGTCATCGCGCCGCGCAGCCCCGGGTAGGTCTTCGACGGCTTGAAGGAGCCGCAGTTCGTTCCCCGGGTCAGGCAGTCCAGGGCGTTGTTGACGATCGTCGGGGACACGTAGCCGCTGCCCGCGCCGCTGGGCGAGGCCGGGACGCCGATGCCCACCTGCGAGGGGTCGAGGCCGCCCTCCAGCTGGATGCAGGCGAGCGCGGTGAGGAAGTCCACCGAGCCCTGGGAGTAGACCTTGCCGTCGCAGCCGTTCATCGAGCCGCTGTTGTAGTACTGCATGTTGACGACGGTGAGGATGTCCTTGATGTTCAGCGCCGTCTTGAAGTACCCGCCCTGCGTGGACTGCATGTCGATCGTCTGCGGGGCCATGGTGATGACGAGCGAGGATCCCGCCTTTGACGACAGCGAGCGCAGGGCCTGCGTCATGTAGGTGGGGTTCAGGCCGTTCTCGAGGTCGATGTCGATGCCCGTGAACCCGTACTCCTGCATCAGGGCGTACGCGGAGTTCGCGAGGTTGTTCGCGGAGGTCGAGTCGTTGACCGTGATGGTCCCCTTCTCGCCGCCGATGGAGAGGATGACCGACTTGCCGGCCGCCTTCTTCGCGGCGATGTCGGCCTTGAACTGGGCGACCGTGTAGCCGCCGAGACCGGCCGAGTCGAGGTTGAAGGTGATGGCGCCGGGCGTGGTGGTGGCGTCCGCGAAGGAGACGGCGATGATGTCGTACTGCGCCGAGACGTCGGAGATCCTCTGGACGGTCGCGCCGTTGTTGAAGTTCTGCCAGTAGCCGGTCAGGGCGTGCTTGGGGACGGCGGGCCCGGGGCCCGGGCCCGGGTCGGTGCCGGTGGTCGTGCCGGTCACCGGGGCGGACTTCGGGCCCTCGCCGGCCGCGTTGTACGCGCTCACCTGGAAGGAGTACGAGGTCGAGGCCGCGAGTCCGGTGATCTGGGTGGAGGCGGCGCCGCCGGTCACCGTCCTGACGCGGACGCCGTCCTGGTACACGTAGTAGCCGGCGGCCGAGCCGACCGCGTTCCACGAAAGGGTGAGGGCGTTCGCGCTCTGGCCGGAAACGGCCGCACCGGCCGGGGCTCCGGGGACCGACGGGCCGGGGTCGGTGCCGCCTCCGCCGTCCGGGCCGAAGACGCTGAACTCGTCGACGACGTAGGCCGGCTGGCCGTACCAGCCGTGCGTGTAGACGGTGACCTGGGTGGTGCTGGGGCCGGTGGTGAAGGTGGTGGAGAGCTTCTGCCAGCCGGCGCCCGACCCGGGCGTCCAGGTGGAGACGTCCTGGGTGCCGGTCCCGGTCGCGCCGAGGTAGACGTAGCTGCCCTGGACCTGCGTGCTCAGCGTGTAGGTCGAGTTCGGCTTGACCGTGACGGTCTGGCTGCAGCGGGCGTTGTCCTGGCCCGCCGGGGTGGCCTTCAGGGCGCCGGATCCGGCGTAGACGGGCGAGGAGACGGAGGCGCCGGTTCCGCCGGTGCAGGACCAGTTGGCGAGACCCGACTCGAAGCCGCCGTTGCGGGCGACGTTCACGTCGGCGGCCTGTGCGGTACCGGCGGCGAGGGCGGACAGGGCGCCCGCGGCCAAGGTGACGGCGATGGGCAGGGCGAGGGAGCGTATGCGGTTCACGTGGGCTCCGGTGGGGGGAGGGAAAGGGGTGTGGAACGAGGCGGACCGCGTGGGGTGGGTCCGACTCGAGGCGTTGGCTGCCAAGTTGGTCCAGACCAATCCCCGTGTCAAGGGTCTTCGCGATGTGGCTTGAAATGGCCCGCTATGCGATCCCTGTTGTCCGGGTTTCCGCCCCCTGTGACACGTGCCGGCAGCACGGGAATCTTCAAGGCCCTGCCCCGCCAGGGGTGACGCGGATATGGTGCTGGAGCAAGGGGGAGCGGGTCGATCGGATGCGGTCGCGCGGTGCGGGCGCGGACGCGGGAAGTCCGCATCGGATCCGCGTCGAGTCCGCGTCGGATCCGTGCCAGGTCCGTGTCGAGCGCGCGTCGAGCACGTGAAGTGCCCGCGGCGCACGGGGCGTACGTACGGGGCGTACGTGGGGGAACGGGGGAATGCGCGTGCCGACCGCCATCGCTGTCACCAGCGCCGATCTGGTACTTCCGGCCCCTGACCGGCACACGCCAGGGGCCGCGTTACTGCACCCGCCCGAGCAGCTCGACCTGGAGTCCGCGCTCGCCGAGACGGGCGCCCTGCTGGAGCGGCACGGCCACCTCGTGGCCCTCGTACCGCCGTGGCTCCCGCGCTCCACCGTCCAGCGCCTGCACACCGTGCGCGCCATCCTGGAAACCGACCGGATCGCGCTCCTCGGCATCGATCTGCCGCCGCTGGGAACGGCCCTGCTGGTGCGTCAGCTGCGCCAGCTCAGCGTCTGTGACTTCAGCCCCGGAATCATCGCCTCCGCAGCCCGGCTGCTGTCCCACTACATCTATGCGGGCGCCCTGCTGGGCTCGGTCGCCAAACTCGACCGGGTCCGGGTCCCGGTGGGACTCGGGGCGCACGCCAGGTCCTGGTCGCCGAGCGCTCAGTTCGCCGTCATGGCCCACCCGAAACCGCACCTGGCGAAACTGGGCGGAGGCGGCGGATCCCAGGGCGGCGCCCACGGCCCCCGCGGCGCGCTGCTGCCGGCCGGCCCCGAGTTCGCCACGCACCTCACCTTCGCCCGCGGCCAGCTCACCTCCGACTGGGTCACGGCCGAACTGGCGCCCGCCTGGCAGGTCCAGGGCGTCCTGGAGAACCCGCTGCCCGCCGCGTCCCCCGGCTGGTGGGGCACCCCGAAGCTCGTCGAGTTCGCCGCCGGCATCCCGGACCTGTCCGTGCTCTACCAGCTCGTCGCCTCCGTCCGCCGGGAGGAGTGCCGCTGGTGCGGCCTCGAACTCATCGGCGACCGCTGCGGCTTCTGCGCGGCACCGCTCACCGCACCGCCGCCGCCCACGAGCGCCGCCCGTTCCAGACCCTGATCACTCGAACGCCCGAATGAATGAAGAACGGCGAGGTAGGTAAGGCCCATGAACTCACGCCAGCGCCGCGGCGTCATCCTGCTGCTCCTGTCGGTCCTGTGCGCGCTCGGGGCCTTCGCCGGAGTCCTCGTGGTGATCGGCGACGTCAACTCCAAGGTCGGCGCCGAGGTCGTCGCGTACCGGGCCAAGGGCGACATAGCCCCGTACAGCCCGCTGGCGGCCGGCCAGTTCGAGGAGGTCAGGATCCCCAAGCGGTGGCTCTCCGACACCGCGGTCACCGACCTCGGCGCGCTCAAGGACAAGATCGCCCTCACCACGCTCAAGAAGGGCTCGCTGCTCCAGGCGGACATGTTCGTCGACCGGCCGCAGCTGCAGCCCGGTGAGCAGGAGATCGCCATCATGATCGACGCGGCCACGGGCGTGGCCGGCAAGATCACCTCCGGCGCCAAGGTGAACATCCTCGCCACCTTCAAGGGCGCCAAGGACGGCGACCCCTCGCGCTCGGTGATCATCGTCGCCAACGCCCGGGTCCTGGGCGTCGGCAAGCTCACGGCCCTGGACAAGGACAGCGACCGCAAGGGCCCCGCCGAGGCCGTCCCGATCACCTTCGCCCTGAGCACCAAGGACACCCAGCGCGTCGCGTACGCCGAGTCCTTCGCGGAGCACGTCCGCCTGGCCCTCGTGGCCCCCGGCACCGACTCGGCGCCCGCCCCGGGCGACCGCACGTACACCCTCGACGGGGACAGGTGAGGCCCGGATGACCACCCGAATCCTCCCCGCGGTCGGCGACGCGGACGCCGCACGCGCCATCGTGACCCTGCTCAGCCAGCTCCCGGCCGCCGAGCCGGCCGCCCCCGTCCCCGACGCGACCACGCTCCTGGACACCCTCGCCCGGCTGGCCGCCGACTCCATCGACGAACTCCCCGAGGTCGTCCTCGTCCACGAGCGGATCGGCCCGGTGCCCGCCCTGGAGCTCATCCGGGAAGTCGCCCTGCGCTTCCCGGCGGTGGGCGTCGTCCTGGTCTCCTCGGACGCCGGCCCGGGCCTCTTCTCCGCCGCCATGGACTCGGGCGCGCGCGGCCTGATCGGCCTCCCGCTCTCCTACGAGGAACTCGCCGCCCGCGTCCAGGCCGCCGCCCAGTGGTCCGTGGGCGTACGCCGCCACCTGGGCGGGGGCGCCGCCGCCGACGTCTTCACGGGCCCCGGCGGCCGGGTGGTCACCGTCGCCGGAGCCAAGGGCGGCGTGGGCACCACCTTCACCGCCGTGCAGTTCGCGCTGGCCGCGGCCGCCTCGGGACGGCGTACCGCACTGGTCGACCTGGACCTCCAGGCGGGCGACGTCGGCTCGTACCTCGACGTGCAGTTCCGGCGCTCCATCGCCGACCTGGCCGGGATCCAGGACATCTCCCCGCGGGTCCTCCAGGACGCCGTCTACGACGACGCCTCGGGCCTCGCGCTGCTGCTGGCCCCGGCGGACGGGGAGCGGGGCGAGGAGGTCGACGACCGGGCCGCCCGGCACATCGTCGGAGCCCTGCGCAGCCGCTACGAACTCGTCGTGGTCGACTGCGGCACCCAGGTCACCGGTGCCAACGCGGCGGCCGTGGAGATGGCGGACGTGGCGGTGCTGGTCACCACCCCGGACGTGGTCGCGGTACGGGCGGCGAAGCGCATGGTCCGGATGTGGGAACGGCTCCAGGTCCGCAAGGCGGAGGACACGGCGATGGTCGTCAACCGCTGGAGCAAGCACACGGAGATCCAGCCCGCCCTGATCGAGAAGATCACCAAGACCCGCGCCACCCGCACCCCGGTCCCGGCCGCCTTCAAGGAGCTCCAGGCCGTGGTCGACGCGGGCCGCGTCCAGGACCTCGACAACCGCTCGACGGTCAAACAGGCCCTGTGGACCCTGGCCGGCGAACTCGGCCTCCTCTCCACCCCGGACACCGCCACGTCCTCCACGTCGCCCGCCACCCCGGGCGCCTCCCTGGCGGTCCGTGCCTCGGGCCCGGTGGCCCGCCTGCGCCGCGGCCGGGAGGGCTGACACATGCCCGCCCGCAGACCGGGGCGCGGGGACCGGGGCCAGGTGGCGATCGAGTTCGTGGGCACGGTCCCGCTGATCCTGCTGCTCGTGGCGGCGGTGTGGGAGTGCGTACTGATCGGGTACGCCTTCTCGCTGGCGGGCAACGCGGCGGACGAGGGGGCGCGGGCGGGGGCGGTGAGCGGGGACTCCAGCCTCTGCGAGGCGGCGGCGAAGAAGCACATCGGGGAGGCATGGAAGCCCCGGGTGAGGTGTGAGAAGTCAGGGGACATCTACCGGGTGAAGGTCACCCTGGGGATCCCGGTCCTCTTCCCGGGCCTTGACTTCGGCGAGATCGACGGCACCGGCGGCGCGGCGTTGGAGAAGGAGGCGAAGTGACATGAGACGGCGACGCATTCGTTCCGACCGGGGCCAAGTGGCCCTGGAGTACATCGGCTTCGTGCCCATCCTGCTGTTCGTCGCGCTGTGCGGGATCCAGCTGGGCTGGGTCGCGTACGTCCACGAGCAGGCGGACACCGCCGCCCGTACGGCGGCGCGCGTGGAGGCCCAGCACCCGGGACGGGGGGAGGCCGCGGGATATGCCGCCATCCGCGAGGGGCTCCCGGCGACGGTGGTCGTGCCCCCGGGAGGCGATGCGGTGACCGCGACCGTGACCATACGGATCAACTCGATCATCCCCGGGCTTCCCGCCGGCGAGGCCAAGGCGACGGCCATCATGCCCAACGACGACCCGAAGGTGACCGGACCATGAGCCTGCGTTCCCGGGTCAACACCCCCGACGACCGCCACAGCCCGCGCGAGGACGGCCGCCTCGTCTCCTCCTACCGCGCCAAGCTGCTGGAGGAGATCGACCTCGCCGAGATGTCCGCGCTCGCACCCGCCGAGCGCCGGGCGCGCCTGGAGCGCGTACTCGGCCACATCATCAGCCGCGAAGGACCCGTCCTCTCCACGGTCGAGCGCGCCCAGCTGATCCGCCGCGTCGTCGACGAGGCCCTCGGGCTCGGCGTGCTCGAGCCGCTCCTCGAAGACGCCTCGATCTCCGAGATCATGGTCAACGGCCCCGACCACATCTACGTGGAGCGCGCCGGCCGGGTCGAACAGCTGCCCATCCGTTTCGCCTCGCACGAGCAGCTGATGCAGACCATCGAGCGCATCGTCTCCACCGTCAACCGGCGGGTGGACGAGGCCAATCCGATGGTCGACGCCCGCCTCCCCAGCGGCGAGCGCGTCAACGTCATCATCCCGCCGCTCTCCCTGACCGGTGCCACCCTCACCATCCGCCGCTTCCCGCGCGCCTTCACCCTGCACGAGATGATCGCCCTCGGCTCGCTCGACGAGCAGATGCTGATCCTGCTCTCCGGCCTCGTGGGGGCGAAGATGAACGTGATCGTCTCCGGGGCCACCGGCACCGGCAAGACCACCCTCCTCAACGCCCTCTCCGGGCTGATCCCCGAGGGCGAGCGCATCATCACCATCGAGGACTCGGCCGAACTCCAGCTCCAGCAGGCCCACGTCATCCGCCTCGAATCCCGCCCCGCGAACGTGGAGGGCAAGGGCCAGATCACCATCCGCGACCTCGTACGCAACTCCCTGCGCATGCGACCCGACCGCATCATCGTCGGCGAGGTCCGCGGCGGCGAGACCCTGGACATGCTCCAGGCGATGTCCACCGGCCACGACGGCTCCCTGGCCACCGTCCACGCCAACAGCTCCTCGGACGCCCTGATGCGCCTGCAGACCCTCGCCTCCATGTCGGAGGTCGAGATCCCCTTCGAGGCGCTGCAGGACCAGATCAACAGCGCGGTGAACGTCATCGTCCAGCTGACCCGTTTCGGCGACGGCTCGCGCCGCATCACCGAGATCTCCGTTCTCGAATCGCACGGCCGCGAAGCCTTCCGGATCACCACGGTCTGCCGCTTCGGGGCCCAGCCGATGGGCGCGGACGGGCGCGTCCACGGCTATTTCGAGTACTACCCGCTGCCCCGCCGGATCGCGGAACGGCTCTACATGAACAACCAACCCATCCCGCAGGCCTTCGGCGTCGCGCCGGAGGACCCCCTGACCGCCCGCATCACCCGGACCGCCCTGTGAACCCACTCATCCTCGCCACCCTCGGCGCCACGCTGCTGGCCTGCGTACTGGTCGTCGCCGGCCTCCAGGCGTACATGGCCGGCCGCGCCCAGCGCGCCGCCCTCATCGAACGCCTCTCGGCGAGTGGTGTCCCGGAGCCCGTCGGCCGCCGCCGCCGCTTCCCGGCGGTCGACCGCCGGCTGCGCAGGACGAGGCTCGGCCGCCGTATCGAGCTGAAGCTGGCGACGACCGGCCTGGACTTCACTCCCGGCGAGTTCTTCGTCTACATGCTGGGATCGATCGCGGGGGTCTGGCTCATCGCGTCCTCCCTCCTCGCACCGTTCTTCGGCCCGGTGGCGGGTGCCATCGGCATCTGGGCGGCGAACGCCTTCCTCAACTGGCAGCGGGCACGGCGTACGGAACGGTTCATCAACCAGCTCCCCGACCTGGCCCGCATCCTCGCCAACGCCACCCAGGCCGGACTGGCGCTGCGCACGGCCATCGGCATCGCGGCCGAGGAGCTGGAGGCACCGGCCGGCGAGGAACTGGCGCGCGTCGCCGACCGCCTCGCCGTCGGCCACTCGATCGACGAGTCCCTCGGCGAACTCACTGAGCGGCTGCCGTCCCGGGAACTGGTCGTCCTGGTCTCCACCCTCGTCCTGTCGGCCCGCGCGGGCGGCGCGATCGTGGACAGCCTGCGCAACCTCACGGTGACGCTGGAGCAGCGCAAGGAGACCCGCAGGGAGATCCGTACGCAGCTGTCCCAGGTGACGGTGACGGCGTACCTGGTCCCCGCCATCGGCCTCGGGTCCCTGCTGCTGGTCGACCTGATGATGCCGGGCGCGCTGGACCGGATGACGGGGGCGTTCATCGGGCAGACGGCCGTCCTGATCGCCCTCGGCCTCTTCGCCCTGGGCTTCGTCCTCATCCGCCGCCTGTCGAAGATCGACGTGTGAGGGGGTGGACGGGACGATGATCGGACTCCTTCTCGCACTGGCCGTGGCCCTGTCGGTGCTCGGCGCGTTCCACGGCATCCGCCTCTACCGCGCGGACGTGAAGCTGCCCACGGACCTCGCGCTCGCCCTGGAGGTCGGAGCCACCCGTACGACGGCGGTCGGCTCCCTGGTGGACCGGATGGGCATCCGCTGGGCCCCGGCGGTGCTGCGCCTGATGGGGCCGACGCGGGTGGCCCGCAAGCGCCGCCAGATCGACATGGCGGGCAACCCGGCCGGTCTGACGATCGACCGCTACGCGGCTCGGCGCGCGGTGTACGGGGCCCTGGGCGCCCTCGGCGCCTTCTCGATGCTGATCAACGGTCAGCTGGTGGCCGCACTCCTCATGGTGGCCTTCGGCCTGTTCTGGATCGAGGCCGGCCTGTGGTCCGCGATCCGGGTCCGCCGCGACCACATCGAGCGGACCCTGCCGGACTTCCTGGACGTACTCGCGGTCGTCGTCAGCGCCGGGCTGGGCTTCCGGCAGGCGCTGGAGCGGGTGGCGGACAAGTACGAAGGCCCCTGGGCCGACGAAATCCGCATCACGCTGCAGCAGATGAACATGGGCGTCAGCCGCCGTCAGGCCTTCGACGAACTGCGCCGCCGCAACGACAGTGAACAGGTCGCCCAGTTCGTCACGGCGCTGCAGCAGGGCGAGGAGCTCGGCTCGCCGATCGTCGAGACCCTGATCGCGATCGCCGAGGACATGCGCCGCACGGACGCCCAGAACGCCCGGCGCCGCGCGGCCCGGGCCGTCCCGAAGGCGACGTTCGCGGTGACCATGTTCATGCTCCCCGGCACGCTGATCCTGCTGGTCTGCGGCTTCGTCTACGGCGCGAACGTCGACTTCGACGCGCTGTTCGGGGGTGGCTGAGCCATGGCCCGGCTGAGCGTGCTCATCGCGGACGGCAACCCGGTCGTCAGGGCGGGCCTGGCGGCCATCCTGTGCACGGCCGAGGACCTCGACGTCATCGCCCAGGCGGCGGACGGGCGCGAAGCACTGAGCCTGACCCGCCGGTACGCCCCGGACGTGATCCTGCTGGACGTCCGGATGCCGGGCGTGGACGGGATCTCCGCGCTGCCGCACCTGGTGCAGCTGGCACCCGTACTGATGCTGACGTACAGCAGGGAAGCCGAAATCATCTGCGAGGCCCTGTCGTTGGGGGCCGGCGGCTACCTCGTACACGGCGAGTTCACGACGGACGACCTGCTGAGGGCGGTACGCGACGCCCCGCTGGGCCGCCCCCACTTCACCCCGACGGCGGCGAGCGCCCTCCTGGCAGAGCTCCGGGCCTCTTCGCATCCGCAACGAGGTGTGGCACAGTCTTCTGAGCGGATGCACAACTCTGTTGTCTTCGGGCTGAGTTCCCGGGAGGTGGAGATCATGGATCTGATCGCGTCCGGGATGAGCAACCAGCGGATCGCGGCGGCCTGCTTCATCAGCGAGAAGACCGTCAAGAACCACATCAACCGCATCTTCGCGAAGCTCCAGAGCGCCACGCGCAGCGAGGCGATAGCCCGCTGGCTGGGAACCGCCCGTCCAGGAGTGACCGGTCATGGGTAGACAGAGTGCGCAGTGGGTCCGTAATTGGGTCCCGGGACCCTTGGTGACGACTGGTGACTCGCCGTACCGTCCGCAGATCGACACCGGTACCGGCCCGGGAGGGAACCCCCATGTCACAGAACACGCTGCTGAAGGCCGCCGTGGAGGCACGGATCAGGGTGAACGGCTGGACGGACACGGCCGTGACGAGGCTCCGCAAGCGCCACGCGAACCTCGACCGCGGCCAGACCGCCTTCGAATACCTGGGCATCATCCTGGTGGTCGTGGTGATCATCGGCGCGATCGTCGGTACAGGCATCGGGCAGGAGATCACCAGCAAGATCAAGACGGCGATCAACAACATCAAAGCCGGTACGTGACCACGCGGCAGCGATTCGGTGATCGAGGGCAGGCGTTCCCCATCTATGTTGTGGTGGTGGTAGGCCTGCTCTTCGCCGCGCTCGCCTTCTTTGCCATCGGTCAGGCGTCAGTCACCAGGAGCAACGCGCAGGGGGCAGCCGATGCAGCTGCGTTGGCGGCAGCCCGAGAGGCCAGAGACCACCTGGCGCCGGGGCTGGACTTGGCGGTGCTGAAGCCCGGGGACTGGGAAGGCGTCCTCGGAGGCAAGCGCCTGTACTTGGACAGCGGCTGCGAGAAAGCGCCGAGTTTCGCGGCTATGAACGATGCGGAAGCAACGTGCCGGAGGTCGGCTCTCAGTTTCACCGTTGAGGTTAAGACGAACCGAACGGTGGGGGAGTCGGTGATTCCCGGGACCGACTCAATGCATGGGACGGCCAACGCCACGGCTGTGATCGAGCCACGCTGCCACCTCGGTTTGCTTCCCGCACCCACCAAGTCGCCCGACCCCGTCGATACGGGTGTGGAGAAGCCGGGGCCGATCAAACTCCGTTGCAAGGGCGGCCAGGAAATCGACTTCGACCCGCTGAAGCCCGATCCGTGGCGCACGTTGGCGAGGGCCCTGTTCGACGTGAGACTGACCGACTGACAGCGACCCGTGAGACAAGGAAGCAGCACACATGAGCATTCGGCACACGGTGAAGGTCCGCAGGGGAGCGGCCGTTACGGTTGCGGCGGTCATGGCACTCACTTTGGCCGGATGCGGGGGAGGCGACGACCCGAAGTCGAAGGATCCGCAGCGCCCCTCGGCGCCGCAGTCCCAAGGGGCAGGCTCGCAGGTCGCTCCCAGCCAGGCGCAGAGTTCCGCGCCGCCCCCGGTGATTGCCACGGTGGATGGCGCGAACGGCATGGTGCTGACCATCAACTCGGCGACGCGTGATGCAGGCGGTTTCCTGACGGTGAACGGGCAGTTGAAGAACAACGGCAAGGAGCCCTTCGTTGGAACTTCCGCTTGGCGGGGCAATGAGTTGACCCAGAGCGGCGAGTCGGTAGCTGGGGCGACGCTCGTGGACAAGGCCGCCAAGAAGCGCTACTACGTTCTGCGGGATACAGATGGCAGGTGCCTTTGCACGACTGGCATCTCTAGTGTGGGGGCAGGTCAGACCGTGCCTATCTTCATCCAGTTCCCCGCGCCGCCGACGAGCACCACCGAGGTTGAGTTCAGCCTCCCGACCTTCGCTACGGCCGTCGTCAAGGTATCCGGGTGACCTCATGACAAATCGCCAGCGCACTATCGCCGCAACGGCCGTCGTAGGCCTTGTCATTGCCGGTGGGCACCTGATCGGCGCCACCACCGCGTACGCCGATGGCGTCAAGCCGTCCGTCCCCCCCGGCACCGAGCCGTCCGCCGCCGCGCCCGTGCAGATCGATTCCAACGCCCCCGGGCTGAAGATCCCGCAGGGCGGGACCCTCGCTCCCGTCAAGGTGCTGGACATCGCCGAGGTCGTCGAAGACCTCGGTGGGGAGCAGCGGCGGCAGGAGACCAATCAGACCGTCATGATGGCGCTGCAGTCCGAGGTGTTGTTCCCCGAGGACAGTGCCGTGTTCAACGCTCAGGCCGCCGCCCGGATCCAGGCCATCGCCAACGAGATCAACACGCAGAAGGCGACCCGCATCCGCGTCTTCGGGTTCACCGACGACCAGGGCAGCTACGAGCACGGCAAGGAGCTCTCCAAGAAGCGGGCCGATGCCGTGCAGGCCGAGCTGGCCAAGACCGTCACCGATCCGAACGTCGTCTTCGACGTCCGCGGCTACAGCGAGGACTACCCGATCGCCGACAACGGCACCGAGGAAGGCCGCAAGAAGAACCGCCGGGTCGAGATCACCTTCCCCCGCAGCGCGGGCGGCGGCTAGTCAGCCGGTCCGCAGGCGGCGGAGGCGGCCGCGGGAGGTCTCCACGATCGTGCCGAGGGCGAGCGACTGGGCCAGTACGCAGAGGATCGGCTCGGCGAGGAAGAGCCATGTTGCGGCTGTGCCGACCGGCGCCACGAAGAGGAACAGCGGGAACGCGAACAGGGCGGGCAGCGAACAGCGTGACGCCCGTCGCGAGGGCCGCCGCGGCGCCGACGAGGCCCGGGCAGATCGCCGGGGCGGGGTTCGCGAAGGTCGGGCGGACGAGCGTGCGAGCGGTCACCGGTTCCCCCGCACCCAGATCGTTGTCCACGGGTCCGGCCCCTCCCCTGTCGGGGCCGGACCCGTGGGGCGGGATCAGCCGAACTGGCCCGGCTGGTAGTCGCCCGCCGGCTGCTGGACGATCACGTTCATGCGGTTGTACGCGTTGATCAGCGCGATGAGGGTGACCAGTGCGGCCAACTGGTCCTCGTCGTAGTGCTTGGCGGCATCGGCCCACGCCGCGTCCGTGACGCCGCCGGCCGCGTCGGCGATGCGGGTGCCCTGCTCGGTCAGTTCCAGAGCCGCCCGCTCGGCGTCGGTGAACACCTTCGCCTCGCGCCAGGCGGCGACCAGGTTCAGCCGCACCGGGTCCTCCCCGGCGTGTGAGGCGTCCTTGAAGTGCATGTCGGTGCAGAATCCGCAGCCGTTGATCTGGCTGGCCCGGAGCTTCACGAGCTCCTGCGTGGCGTGCGGCAGGGTCGAGTCCGAGATGACCTTGCCCGCGGAGTTGATGTACCGGGCGAACTTGGTCGCGACCTCGTTGCCGTAGAAGTTGAGACGCGCTTCCATCGTGATCTCCTCGCTGTGCCGACCGTTACACAGCTCTGACGGAAAACGCGGCCCGGATGTGACAGCCCTGCGGGACAGCGTGACGTGACCTGCGTCACTCTCCCAGGAGGAGCTCCGCGATCTCCCGGGCCCGGTGGGCCGGCTCCGGGCCGGGGGTCAGGGTGGCCACCGCCGTCGCCCCCTCGGTCAGGATCAGGAGCCGGTCGGCGAGGGCGGGGTCGGCGGTCAGGCCGGCCAGCAGGGCGCGGAGTTCCGCCTTGTGGATGCGGACGATCTCCGGGGCCGCCGCCCCCAGCTCCCCGTACGCGTTGAGGAACGCGCAGCCCCGGAAGTCGGGCTCGGCGAACCAGTCCGCCAGCCAGTCGAAGACCGCGAGCACGCGTGCCCGCGGCTGGGCCGGGGCGAGGGCCGCGGTGCGGAGGGAGTCCAGCCAGCGTCGGTCGCGGCGTTCCAGGTAGGCCGTGACGAGGGCTTCCTTGGCCGGGAAGACCCGGTAGAGGCGCTTGAGGGGGACCCCGGAGGCGGTGCGGATGCGGTCCATGCCGACGGCCTGGATGCCGTGCCGGTAGAACAGCTCCTCCGCCGCGTCCAGGAGCCGGGTGCGGGCCTCTTCGTCGTCCATGCGGGCAGCGTAGTCGAGATTCCCCTTGCGTGGAGAACGCTCGTTCTCTAATGTCGAGAACGATCGTTCTCGCAATCGAGAGGTGACCGTCATGACCGACATCCCCGCCGTACGACCGCCCCTGCCGCCCTTCACCGAGGAGTCCGCGCGGGCCAAGGTCCAGGCCGCCGAGGACGCCTGGAACAGCCGCGATCCGGAGCGCGTCGCGCTCGCCTACACGGAGGACTCGGTCTGGCGCAACCGCGACCGCTTCCTCACCGGCCGCGCCGAGATCCGCGCGTTCCTCGCCGACAAGTGGGCGCGCGAGCTCGACTACCGGCTCCGCAAGGAGCTGTGGGCGTTCACCGGGAACCGCATCTCGGTCCGCTTCGAGTACGAGTGGCACGACGCCGGCGGCCAGTGGTTCCGCAGCCACGGCAACGAGCAGTGGGAGTTCGCGGACGACGGCCTGATGCGCCGTCGCGAGGCGAGCATCAACGACGTCCCGATCGCCCCCGGGGACCGCCGCATCGCCTGAGCCGGTTCAGCGCGCGGCGGCGTTGCCCGTGGCGCCGCCGCGGGTCAGGAGTGCTCGTGGTGGGCCTGGGTGATGAGGTCCGTGGCGACCTCCAGGGCCGCCAGGCGGGTCTCCTCCGGGTTGCCCTCGACGTGCTGGAGGAACATCATCCCGGCGTGCAGCGTGAACAGCGCGCTGACGCAGCGGACCTGGTCCGTCAGCGGGCCGTCCTGTGTGCGGAGCAGTTCCACCAAGGCGAAGAGCCGCTTCTTCACCGTCTCGCCGATGGTGAGCTCGCGCATCGTCGCCTGGTTCTCCTGCATGAAGCGGTACAGCACGGCGCCGCCCGCCATCGCCTCGCTGTAGCGGCGCAGCACCTCGCGCTTGGTCTCCAGGGTGCGCGGCTGGCCCTCCGCCCACGTGATCAGCTCGTCGATGGGCCGCGTCAGGTCCTCGAAGAGGCTGATGATGATGTCTTCCTTGGTCTTGAAGTGGTAGTACAGCGCCGCCTTCGTGACCTCCAGCCGCTCCGCGATCTCGCGCAGTGACGTCTTCTCGTACCCCTGCTCGGCGAAGAGCTCCAGTGCGACGTCCTGGATGCGCTGACGCGTGTCGCCACGACGCCGCTGCGGACTGCTGCTGGACATGGCTCTCCCCAATTACTTACTTGACGCCCGGCTAGTTGCGGGTCTACCGTCCCCATTGTAATGAACTAGCCGGGCGGCAAGTAAGTGCCGGTGTGGGACGCAGTGCGATCGGTAGGGCCAGGGGAGTGGACATGGTGGACAAAGTCAAGCCTGCGGGGACCTCGGAGGAGGTGAAGCCGCGCAGCGTGCGGGTCGTCCTCATGGCGCTCATGATCGCGATGCTGCTGGCCATGCTCGACAACATGATCATCGGTACCGCGATGCCCACGATCGTCGGCGAGCTCGGCGGTCTGGAGCACCTGTCGTGGGTGGTCACCGCGTACACGCTGGCCACCGCGGCCTCCACCCCCATCTGGGGCAAGATCGGCGACATGTACGGGCGGAAGGGCTCCTTCCTCACCTCGATCGTCATCTTCCTCATCGGTTCCGCGCTCAGCGGCATGGCCCAGGACATGGGCCAGCTGATCGGCTTCCGTGCGATCCAGGGCCTCGGCGCCGGCGGTCTGATGGTCGGCGTCATGGCGATCATCGGCGACCTGATCCCGCCCCGTGAGCGCGGCAAGTACCAGGGCATGATGGCCGGCGTGATGGCCCTCGCCATGATCGGCGGCCCGCTGGTCGGCGGCACCATCACCGACCACATGGGCTGGCGCTGGTCCTTCTACATCAACCTGCCGCTCGGCGCGGTCGCGCTGGCCATGGTCACCGCCGTGCTGCACCTGCCCAAGAAGCGGGCGCAGGGCAAGATCGACTACCTCGGCGCCGCGCTGCTGACCGTCGCGATCACCTCCACCGTCCTCGTGACGACCTGGGGCGGCACCGAGTACGCGTGGGGCTCCGTCGAGATCCTCGCCCTCATCGTCGTCGGCGTCCTGTCGACCGCCGCGTTCCTCTACGCGGAGACCAAGGCCGCCGAGCCGGTCATGCCGCTGCACATCTTCCGCAGCCGCAACTTCACCCTCATGTCGGTGATCGGCTTCCTCGTCGGCTTCGCGATGTTCGGCGGCGTGCTCTACCTCCCGCTGTTCCAGCAGTCGGTGCAGGGTGCCTCCGCCACCAACTCGGGCCTGCTGCTCCTGCCCATGCTGCTCTCGATGATGGTCGTCTCGCTGATCGCGGGCCGCGTCACCACCAGCAGCGGCAAGTACAAGATCTTCCCGATCGCGGGCGGCGCGCTCCTGGTCGTCGGGATGTTCCTGCTCGCGACCATGGACACCGGCACCACGCGCCTCGTGTCGGGCCTCTACATGGCCGTCCTCGGCGCCGGTCTCGGCTTCCTGATGCAGATCACCATGCTGGTCGCGCAGAACAGCGTCGAGATGAAGGACATGGGCGTCGCCTCCTCCTCGGCGACCCTCTTCCGTACGCTCGGCGGCTCCTTCGGCGTGGCCCTGATGGGCTCCCTCTTCACCACCCGGGTCACGGACACCATGGCCGAGCGCCTGGGCCCGGAGGCCGCCGGAGCCGCCGGCTCCGCCCAGCTGGACGCCGCGAGCCTGGCCAAGCTGCCCGAAGCGGTACGCGACGCCTACCAGCACGCGGTCGCCGCCGGCACGCACTCCGCGTTCCTGCTCGGCGCGGCCATCGCCGTACTGGGCTTCGCGGCGGCCTGGTTCGTCAAGGAGGTCCCCCTCCGCGGTGCGGGCCCGGCCGCCCCGGCCGGCGCCGCGGACGGCGAGAAGGCGGCTCCGGCCGCGCAGGAGTCGCTCGCGCACTGACACCGAGTACGCGCCGCCAGGAAGGCGGCACCACCGGGACGACCGGGGGTGCCGCCTTCCGGCGTGTCCGGGCCCGGCAGGATCGGGACGAGACGGCCTAGCTGGGGTCGTCGGTCTCCCAGGGGTACGCGAAGGCGTCGGGGTGCAGGCCCCACGCGGTGAGCGCGGCGAGCAGGCCGGCCTCGTCCGCGGCCTCGGCGGACGCGACGAGGACCGCGCCGATGTCGTGGTCGAAGCCGTCGAGGCGTTCGCCGTCGTACTCCCGGTGCTTCAGGCGGAAGCGGCGGCCCGTGTCGCCGCGCGTCCAGCCCTCGTCCCGTGCCCGGTCGTCGGCCGGGCTCCGGGCGGGGGTCACGTCCACGAACGCGCGCCGGTCCGGTCGGGACGCCGGGACCTCCGTCACCAGTCTCCGGCCGAGGCGGAGCGCGGCGAGCTTGTCCGCCGGCCAGTCGGATCCGGTGTGCGAGGCGTCCGGGGAGTCCATGGGCTCCATTCTGGTCGAGCACCCCGGCGGTGAACCCCCGGGCGGGTGCGCCGATATGGGATCCGGAACGGGTGCTGTCGAAGACCTGTCCGTTTCGGGCGTGTTCGGGCGGGCAGGTTTCAACTCCATGCAGGACTAAAGTCCCATCGGCCCCAACAGTCCCATAACAGGGAATTTATGGGCTATTTGGTTGGAACTCCTCGGCGGCGACGAACGTCCTGATCCACAGAACGCTCCAAAGCGGATGGGGAGGGGACAGTTCATGAGCTTCTTGGCGCGCGCGAACAACAAGGGCGTCCGAACCGGTGCCGCCGTCGTGGCCTCGGCCGCCGCCGTGGCGGCGACCGTGTGGGGCGCGGCGGCCCTGTTCGGACCGGACGGAACCGCTGCCTCCCAGCAGAACGTGGCCCGGCCGGGCGCCACCGACCACTCCGGCCGCGGCGACGACGGCCGGCCCGGGCAGCAGCCGCAGGGGATACCCGACGGCATAGCCCACGCGTCCGAGAGCGGCGGCAACGCCGTCAACATCACCATCGACGACGGCCCCGACCCCCGCTGGACCCCGAAGGTGCTGGACGTCCTGCGGCGGCACGACGTCAAGGCGACCTTCTGCATGGTCGGGCCGCAGGCCAAGGCCCACCCCGACCTGGTGAAGAAGGTGGTCGCGGGCGGACACCGGCTCTGCGACCACACCATGAACCACGACACGGCCATGGACAAGAAGCCCGTCGCCTACCAGGAGCAGCAGATCCTGGAGGCGAAGAAGCTGATCGAGGAAGCCGCGGGCGGCGGCGCGAAGGTCGAGTACTACCGGGCCCCCGGCGGCGCGTTCACCCCCGACAGCCGGCGCATCGCAGCCGCGCACGGCATGCGGCCGCTCGGCTGGAACGTCGACACCAAGGACTTCGGCAAGCCGGGTACGGCCGCCATCGTGAACGCCGTCAAGCGCGAGATCGGCAACGGCCCCACCGTGCTCTTCCACGACGGCGGCGGCGACCGCGCCCAGACCGTCGACGCCCTCGACCAGGTGCTCACCTGGCTCAAGGAGCAGGGCCGGCCCACCGGCTTCCCCGTCCGCACCGCCCCGGACGCCCCCGAAACCGCAGACGCCCCCGCCACCCCCGCCACCCCCGGCGCCCCCTGACACGCCGTCCGCCGTGCGAACGGGTGACGGTCGACGACGCGGACCCGCCCGCGTTGTTCCCTGGTCGGGCACGGACGAACGCACGCCCGACCAGGAGGCTCCTGTGGCCATCGCCCCCGCCAGACTGTCCGACCCGGTGGTCGGCGCCCTCGTCGCCGCCGTCAACGCACACGACAAGGACGCCTTCCTCGCGGTCCTGACCGCCGACGCGACCATGTCCGACGACGGCTCCGACCGCGATCTGCAGGACTGGATCGACCGGGAGATCTTCGACTCCGGCGGCCACATGGACGTCCAGTCCGAGTCCGACGGCGGCCGCACCCTGCTCGTGAACTACCGCAACGACACCTGGGGCGAGATGCGCACCACCTGGCGCTTCGTGATCGCCCCCGGAGGCGGCCGGATCAGCCGCTTCGAGACCGGCCAGGCCTGAGCGGACTCCTGGGCGGGCCGCTGGGCGGGCCGCCGGGGGTGCGCTCCCGTACGGGTGAAAGCGCGCCCGGCGTCGTTCCGGCCCGCCGCGGGGTGCCGTTGGGCCGGGCATGAAGCGCACCCGCATCGCCGCTCTCGCCCTCGCCACCGCCTCCGCGGCCCTCGCACCCCTCCTGGGCCAGGCCGCCACCGCCGCGGAGGGAACGGCGTACCTCCAGGACCCGGCAGGCGGCGAGAAGACCATGAAGTCGATGTGGACCAAGGACGAGATGCACAAGGTGGAGGCGCAGTTCCGCTTCCACCCCGGGATCCAGTACCGGACGGTCACCCGCCCCGGCCCCTCGGCCGCGCCGGACTACCAGTACCAGGTCGGCGACCCGAAGACCCTGGCGTGGCTGCCCGGGTACGAGTTCGCCTGGTCGGTGTCGGACTCGACGGTGGTGAAGAAGGCGCTGACGGTGAAGGAGGGCGAGCACCCGATCGTCGTGCACGCCGTACTGCGCTCGGCCGACCGGGCCAAGGTCGCGGAGGTGCGCAGGGAACTGACCGGGAAGCCGGCGGCCGGGCGGGAGAAGGTCGCGGGCGGCAAGCGGATCGCGTGCGACACCGGGGAGTACACGGTGGAGTGGTCGGTCACGCGCTCGGGCTACGGAACGCTGGGCGGGACGCTGCGCTGGAACTCCGGCTGCGAGCAGTACCGGACGGCGTTCGCCTCGGACCACGGGCAGCAGCGCTGAGGGTCCGGGTGGAGGCCGGCCGCCCCGTGCACCTTGTGGGTGCTCGTCGGGCGACTGGGCCGAGGCCTTGGATCAAGTGCCGTAGGGGCCATGGTGCCGCACGGGGTGGTCTGCGGCAGGGGTCGAAGGTCCCGTGTCGAGGAAATTCTCAGTGCTTCTTGGCGGCCTGGGCGGCCTGTCCGGCGATGTCCTCCAGCACGCCCTTCGGGCTGCCGGTCGGTTCCACGGCGCGTCCGATGTTGCGCTTGATGGTGTCGCTGACGGTCAGCCAGGCCGGGTCGTTGACCGGGTAGAGCTGAGCGCCGCGCAGCGCGTTCAGGAACTGCGTGTCGTTCTTGTCCAGTCCGCCCCCGGCCGGGGTGCGCGAGGCGCTGACGGTGGACGGCAGCAGGTGGTAGCGGTCGGCGAAGTCCGACAGGTTCTTGTCCTGGTAGATGAACTCCAGGAACTTGCCGATCTCCGCGCGCTTGCCGTTCTGCTTGAAGGCCATCATCCAGTCGGCGACGCCGACGGTGGGCGGCGGCACACCGGTGCCGAGGTTGTCCGAGACGGGCATGGAGGTGGTCGTGACGCTGATGCCCTTGGCGCGCGCCTCGTGGGCGAGCGAGGGATAGCCGTTGACCATGCCGACCTCGCCGCGCAGGAAGGCGGCGAAGGCGTCGGCGCGGTTCAGCTGGGACGGCGGGGTCGGGCCGGTGAACCCGGTGGCGACCATCTCCTTCTTGACCCAGTCCCAGGTCGCGATGTTCTGCTCGGAGGCCAGGCTGTAGTTGCCGCTGCTGTCGGCGTAGCCGCCGCCGTTGCTCAGCTCCCAGATCAGCGCCTCGGCGTGCGCCTCCTCAGGACCGAGCGGCAGGGCGTAGGGGTACTTCACGCCCTTGTCCTTGAGCGCCTTGGCGTCGTCCTTGAGGTCGGACCAGGTCTTGGGGGGCGCCTTGATGCCGGCCTTGGCGAAGAGCGCCTCGTTGTAGAAGAGGAGACGGCTGCTCGCCACGAAGGGCAGGCCGTAGAGCGTGTTGTCGACGGAGCCCGCGTCGGCGAGCGGCTGGAGGAAATTCGCCTCGGCGGTGACCGAGAGGAGTTCGTCCGCGGGATACAGCTTC
The DNA here is from genome assembly GCF_017639205.1 of Streptomyces nojiriensis. NCBI lineage: Bacteria > Bacillati > Actinomycetota > Actinomycetes > Kitasatosporales > Streptomycetaceae > Streptomyces > Streptomyces nojiriensis. Next base: position 5,717,892 of record NZ_CP071139.1, read on the forward strand.
CCCTGGGCCGCGAAGTCCGAGTAGGACCCCATCAGCGCCACATCCGGCGCCTTGCCGGCCTTGACCATACGAGAGACCTCGCGGTCGATGTCGGCCCACGGCAGGAGCTTGACGTCGAGCTTGATTCCGGGGTTCGCCTCGTTGAAATCGGCCGCCATCTTCTCCCAGTAGGGCTTGGAACTGGTGGCCGGGCTGTCGCCGTATTCGGCGGCGACCAGATGCAGCGTACCGCTGTCACCTGCATCGTCTCCGGAGCCACCACATCCGGCCAGAGGCATCATCAGACCGAGCACGGCCGTGGTGGCGGTCGTGCCGGAAATTCTTCGTCGCACGGGTGTAATCCCCTGATTTTCTTTTGGATCCAGTTATTACTTATGAGTTGCTCCGGGCTGGGGTGTCCCTCGATGGCCCGTTGGCCGGAATTCTCTCCTGAGGGAGGGGTGGTTGATTCCATTGGGGGCGCACTTGTGGTCAATGCTCCAACTGGGGCTTTTCCTTATGGTGTTTTCCGATATGCGATCCGAATACTGGACGCGCGTAGACATGCCGAAAAGCCCGTTTCCGGTCTCGGAACGGGCTCTGCGGGTTTTTCGGTCTCTTGGGGCTCTTGGGGTGCGGAGCGGGCTAGTCGGCGAACTCGCCCGCGTACGGGTCGGGCTCGCCCGTCTCCGGGTTGCGGCCCTCCTGCCAGCGACGCTGGGCCTTGCGCCAGTGCACGAAGCTGAGGTGGCCGCCGTCCCAGAAGGTGATGCTGACGGGGCTCACGTCGAACTCGTCGGAGCACAGCCGGTAGAGGAACTCGGCCATGCCGTACGGATACACCGCGAAGGAGTCGGCGGTGTGCCGCCCGCAGACCAGGACCGGCCACCGGTCCGGGTCGGGGTCGGAGGTGAGCCAGCACAGGATGTCCGACCCGCCGGTGACGCCCCAGGCGATGATCGACTCGGGGTCCACGTCGAAGGCGGAGCGGCCGCCCTCCGCCTCCCAGGTCTGGCGGGCGTTGTCGGTCTCCTCGGCCATCCCGGCCGGGTCCCACTGGAGCCCGGGCTTGGGCAGCGGCAGCAGGATGCTGGCCTCGCCGTTGATGGAGCCCGCGCCGAAGCGGCCCATGAACGCCACGAAATCGGCCGGGAACCGGGTCCCCCAGACGGCCTCCACCGCCGGCCAGTCGATGTCCTCGTCGGCGCCGTGCGTCGCCGGCATGATCTGCTCCAGCGCCTTGATCCGCGCGTTCTCCGTCATGCCGCTCCCCTGATGCCCCAGCTCAACCGCCCCAACCTACTGCCAGCGAGGGGCCTCGCCTAGCGGGGAGTGAGACGCCCGGGTACGTCCACCTTGATGGTGGTTCCGGCCCGCAGGCCCCAACTCGCCATCGCGCCGGCCGCCGACTCCAGGACGTGCCGGGAGCGCAGTCGCGGCAGCCCGAGCCGGCCCGGCGCCATGGTGACCACGGCGAGTACGCCGAGCTCGCGGTCGAGGTACGCCACGTCGATCGCGAACCGCATCCGGAAGGTGTGCACGCTCGCCGCGGGGGTCAGCAGCATCGCCCCGTCGATCCCGTCCCGCCCGAGCAGCCCGCGGGTCCGCGCCCCGTACGAGGCGGCGACCTCCAGCGGGATCTCCGCAGGGTCCGCGCCGACCAGCAGGATGCCGTTGCCGTCACGCCAATTCGCCATGGCGGCCAGCCTAGGGGGCATCCTGCCCCCAGGCCGTCTCCTCCGGATCTTGCCGGGCCCGCGACGCCCGGCACCGCACCTGGCCGCGTTGTCGGGGCGCCCGAGTACGTCCAGTACACGGGCGCTCCTCCGCCTTGCCATGTACGGCACCGGACGCCGCGGGCTCGGCCGACAAGATCCGGAAGAGACGGCCTGGGCCGTGTGCCGCTGTGCGGAGCTGCTCCCCGCCCCGCGCTGCCGCAGCCGTCGGCGCTACCGTCGCCACATGGGTGTCGCCCTGATCGTTCTTGCCGCCGGATACGGCGCCACCGCGGGATGGCTGCTGCCGCGTGCCGCATACCGGTTCTCGGTCGAGCCGGGGGAGCCCTGGCGCGACCGCTGCCCGCAGGGGCACCGGGTGCGCGGCTGGCTCGGACCGGCCCGCTGCCGGGTTCCCGCGGTGGTCGCCCCGCGGGGCCCCGGCGGCCGGCCCCCCGAGTCCGCGGCGCCGCACGCCTACGGGAGGCGCGCCGTCCCCCTCGCCGCCCTCGTCGGGGCGCTCTGCGCCCTGCTCGCGGCCGCCGTCGGGGTGCGGCCCGAGGCGCCGGCCTATGTGGGGCTCGCCCCGGTGGTCGTTCTGCTCTCGCTCGTGGACCGCGCCGTGCACCGGCTGCCGGACGTGTTGACCCTGCCCCTCGCCGCCGCGGTCGCCGCCGGGCTCGGTGCGGCCGCCCTCCTGCCCCGCGCCGCAGGCGACTGGCGGCTCGCGCTGCTGGGCGGCGGCGCGCTCGGAGCGGCGTACCTGCTGCTCCATCTGATCAACCCCGCCGGCATGGGCTTCGGCGACGTCAAGCTGGCGCTCCCCCTGGGGGTCGCTCTTGGGTGGTACGGGTGGGGGGTATGGGCCGCCGGGGCCTTCCTCGGCCTGCTCTACGGGGCCCTGTACGGGCTGATCCTGCTGCTGCGCCGCCCCGACGAGCGGAATCGGGGGTACGCGTTCGGCCCCTTCATGGCGGCCGGAGCGCTCACCGGAGTGCTGCTGGGTGGTTTCGGAGCGTAATCATCGCGCGCCAATGCACGCAGCATGCTTTACGAAGGGTTATGGTGGAACCCCCCCCTCGGGCCGGTCCGTATCCCCCCCACGGACCGGCCCGTTTTTTATTCCCCGGCTTCTCGACCGTGCTGCGCGATGAAAGCGCAGGTCAGCCGCGTTGGGCCCAGATGTTGGTGCCGGGGGTGGAGACGGCGAGGGAGTCGATCTCCTTCAACTCCTCCTCCCCGAGCGGCGCGGACGCCAGCGCGGCCACGTTCTCCTCCAACTGCGGCACGCTCGACGCGCCGATCAGGGCCGAGGTCATCCGGTCGTCGCGGAGCACCCACTTGAGCGCCAGCTGGGCGAGGGACTGCCCGCGGCGGGCCGCGATCTCGTTCAGACCGGTCAGCCGGCGGAGCACCTCGTCCGAGAGCAGGTCCGGGTTCAGGGACTTGCCCTGAGCGGCCCGCGAGTCCGCCGGGATGCCCTTCAGGTACTTGCCGGTCAGCATGCCCTGCGCGAGCGGCGCGAAGGAGATGCAGCCCATGCCGGCGTCCTCCAGGGTGTCCAGCAGCCCGTCCTCCTCCGTCCAGCGGTTGATCATGGAGTAGGAGGGCTGGTGGATGAGCGGGCGCACGCCCATCCCGCGCAGGATCCGAACGGCCTCGGCCGTCTGCTCCGCCGTGTAGGAGGAGACGCCCACGTACAGGGCCTTGCCCTGCTGGACCGCGGACGCGAGGGCGCCCATGGTCTCCTCCAGCGGGGTCTCCGGGTCGAAGCGGTGCGAGTAGAAGATGTCGACGTAGTCCACACCCATCCGCTTCAGCGAGGCGTCGAGCGAGCTGAGCAGGTACTTGCGGCTGCCCCACTCGCCGTACGGCCCGGGGTGCATCAGGTAGCCGGCCTTGGTCGACAGGATCAGCTCGTCGCGGTAGGACGCGAAGTCCTGCGAAAAGATCTTGCCGAAGTTCAGCTCGGCCGAGCCGGGCGGCGGACCGTAGTTGTTCGCCAGGTCGAAGTGGGTGATGCCGAGGTCGAAGGCCCGGCGGAGGATCGCCCGCTGGGACTCCAGGGACTTGTCGTCGCCGAAGTTGTGCCAGAGGCCGAGGGAGATGGCGGGGAGTTTGAGGCCGCTGTGGCCGGTGCGCCGGTACTCCATGGAGTCGTAGCGCGAGGGCTCTGCCCGATAGGGATTGGTATCAGTCACGTTGTCCTCCCTATCACGGACTTGTGACAGACCGAGTTGGGTACCCGATCCCAGCGCGCAGTAATGTGGCGGACTCGGGGGAGGGACCGCATTTCGCACGGGGGCAAGGCACGGAGGGGCTGGAAGATCGTGAAGCTGCGCGACCTGGTGTACAGGCTTTACGCACGCCGGGTGGAAGGCCGCCTCGACCATGATGCGGCGCCCAAGCACATCGGCGTCATCCTGGACGGAAACCGCCGCTGGGCGAAGGCGTCCGGAGGCACGACGGAGCAGGGCCACCAGGCCGGCGCCGACAAGATCTCCGAGATGCTGGGCTGGTGCACCGAGACGGACGTCGAGGTCGTCACCCTGTGGATGCTCTCCACGGACAACCTGGACCGGCCGGAGGTCGAGCTCCGCCCGCTGCTCAACATCATCGAGAACACCGTGCGGGGCCTCGCCGCGGACGGCCGCTGGCGCGTCCACCACGTAGGCAACCTCGACATCCTGCCCGCCCGGACGCAGACCGTGCTCAAGGAGGCCGAGCAGGCCACCCACGACGTCGACGGGATACTCGTCAACGTCGCCGTCGGCTACGGCGGCCGTCAGGAGATCGCCGACGCGGTGCGCTCGCTGCTGCTGGAGCACGCGCGCAAGGGCACCTCCTTCGAGGAGCTCGCCGAGATCCTCGACATCGACCACATCGCCGAGCACCTCTACACGCGCGGCCAGCCCGACCCGGACCTCGTCATCCGCACCAGCGGCGAGCAGCGGCTGTCCGGATTCATGCTCTGGCAGAGCGCGCACAGCGAGTACTACTTCTGCGAAGTCTTCTGGCCGGCCTTCCGCAAGGTCGACTTCCTGCGGGCCCTGCGCGACTACGCGGCCCGTCACCGGCGCTACGGCACCTGAGTCACCGTAGGGGGCCTCCCGCCCCCGAGGCCTCCGTACCCCCTCCCCTCGAAGCCTTCACCAGGGATTCACCGAGCGTCCGTCATATGCCATGGCATGGCCTGGCCTGTTCGGGGAATATCCCTTTCAGGTCGATGCCCGATCCACGGGTGTCGAGTCTCAGCGGACGGCATGGGGTCGTCCGCCCGGGAGGCCCTTTGCACCAGGACGCACGTGCGGTTCGCACGGACGGAGTGGAGGGCCGGAAATCGGCCCTGGCATGGGTGCCGATGACCGGTCCGGTCTTCATGGCCCGACCTCTTCCGAGGGGGTACGTCCTTCCGTGGTGACCAGCACAAAGAGCCGCCTGCCCGACAGGCGGACCTACGTCCTCGACACCAGCGTCCTGCTGGCAGACCCCAACGCGATCTCCCGCTTCGACGAGCACGAGGTCGTGCTCCCGATCGTGGTGATCACCGAGCTGGAGGCAAAGAGGCACCATCCCGAACTCGGCTACTTCGCGCGCCAGGCCCTGCGCCTGCTCGACGACTTCCGGGTTCGCAACGGTCGCCTGGACGCCCCCATCCCGCTGGGCGATCTGGGCGGCACCCTGCGCGTCGAGCTCAACCACTCCGACACGAGCGTCCTGCCCGCCGGCTTCAGGTTGGGGGACAACGACTCGCGGATCCTCGCGGTCGCCCGCAACCTCCAGGCCGAGGGCTACGACGTCACGGTGGTCTCGAAGGATCTCCCGCTGCGCATCAAGGCCTCCTCCGTGGGGCTGATCGCCGAGGAGTACCGCGCCGAGCTCGCGATCACCGACGCCGGCTGGACGGGCATGAGCGACCTCGCCCTCTCCGGGGAACAGGTGGACCTCCTCTACTCGGAGGACCGCCTCTACGTGCCGGAAGCCGCGGAACTGCCCGTGCACACCGGACTGGTCCTGCAGTCCGAGCGCGGCAAGGCCCTGGGCCGGGTCACGGCGGACGGCAACGTGAGGCTCGTACGCGGCGACCGCGAGGCCTTCGGGCTGCACGGCCGCAGCGCCGAGCAGCGCATCGCGCTGGACCTCCTCCTCGACCCCGAGATCGGGATCATCTCGATGGGCGGCCGGGCCGGCACCGGAAAGTCGGCGCTGGCGCTCTGCGCGGGACTGGAAGCGGTCCTGGAGCGCAGGCAGCACCAGAAGGTGATGGTCTTCCGGCCGCTGTACGCGGTGGGCGGCCAGGATCTCGGCTATCTGCCCGGGGACGCCTCCGAGAAGATGAGCCCCTGGGCGCAGGCGGTCTTCGACACCCTCTCGGCGGTCGCCGGGCGCGAGGTCATCGAGGAGGTGCTGAACCGCGGGATGCTGGAGGTCCTTCCGCTCACGCACATCCGCGGCCGTTCGCTGCACGACGCCTTCGTGATCGTGGACGAGGCGCAGTCGCTGGAGCGCAATGTCCTGCTGACCGTTCTGTCCCGGATCGGGGCCAATTCGAGGGTCGTTCTGACCCACGATGTCGCCCAGCGGGACAACCTGCGGGTCGGCCGGTACGACGGAGTGGTCGCCGTGGTCGAGAAGTTGAAGGGCCACCCGCTCTTCGCCCACATCACGCTGACGCGCTCGGAGCGCTCCCCGATCGCCGCGCTGGTCACCGAGATGCTGGAGAACCTCTGACGGTCGAATCGGTCAAAAACCCCATAGCGGGAAGGTGAGTTGACGCCGCCCGGCAAAGGCCCCAGAGCCTAGCCGGGCGGCGTCGTGCTGCACAGGTCTTTGCCCGAATCGGCGGCGACATGCCAGGTGTGATCTTTCACACGCAATGGAGAATTGCCTTGCGGTGTCGCGTTCCGGCAGAGTCTGGTTTCCGTCAGGCCCCGCATACGGCACACCTGTATCTCCCGTGAGGTACGCGCAGCACCACAACTCCACAGCCGATCGCCGTATGCCGCCCGGAGTTTCACGCGGCAGTCCCCGCAAGGGGGTTGCCCACGGGCCCGCGCCTCCAGTGACCGTAGAACCACGGAGGCCAGAGTCGAGGGCACTTTTGCGCCCGCGCGGTCACTGCGGACGCTGCTGGAAGGACACCGTGTGAGCCGGATCTCGGTCCGGGGGTTCGCCGTGGCTTCGGCCACCGCGGTCACCACCGTCGGCGCAGTCGTAGGCGTTGCCACCGGCGACCCCACGAACGATCTCGAGACGACCGCGTCCGGCGCGACTCTCCTTGCCGACATCCCGGTCGGCGACCAGGCGCAGGTCCAGAGCGCGTCCCTGACGCAGCAGGCCGATGCCATCGCCCACGCCGCCGATGTCGACGCCAAGCGTTCCGCCGAGGAGGCGGCGCGCGTCCAGGCCGCCGAGGACGCCAAGGCCAAGAAGGCCGAGGCCGAGAAGGCCGAGAAGGAGAAGGCCGAGGCCGAGGCCAAGCTCAAGAAGGAACGCGAGGAGAAGGAGCAGGTCGCCAGCCGCTCCGCCGCCCGCGACGCCGGGGACTTCGCCCCGCAGAGCTCCTACACGGTCGCCCAGGTCAAGGCCATTGCCCAGCAGATGGTCCCGGCCGGGCAGTTCCAGTGCTTCTCGAACATCATCAACCAGGAATCCACCTGGAACTACAAGGCCGTCAACTCCTCCTCGGGAGCCTACGGTCTGGTCCAGGCCCTGCCCGGTTCGAAGATGGCCTCGGCCGGCGCGGACTGGCGCACCAACCCCGCCACGCAGATCAAGTGGGGTCTGAACTACATGGAAGACCGCTACGGCAGCCCCTGCAGCGCCTGGAGCTTCCACCAGGCCAACGGCTGGTACTAGAGGAGCCCGCGACGCCGCGAGCGCCGCAGCACCGCACAACCCCGGGCAGCCCCGCACCGTCCTACGGTGCGGGGCTCGTCGCGTGTACGGTCTTCGAGGTGAGCCCGTAGACCGGGGGCGGGGGAAGGGAAGCGACATGGCGAAGAGGGAAGGCTGGCTCGGCCGGCTCGGGAACAAGCTGAACCGGATGGAGGCGCGGCTCAACGAGCGGCGCGCCGAGGTCGAAGCCGAGACCAGCGGCGATCTGCCGCGCCCCGTCGGGCCCGGCCGGGCACCGGAGTCCGGGGCCGACCGGGCGTCCGCCGCCGCGGCGGTGGCGACCGTTCCCGCGCCGCCCTCCTACCCGCCCGTGGTCCCCGCGCCCCACCTCGCCGCCCCGGCGGTGCCCGTGCGCCCCGACCCGGCGAGCGTCGTCCCCTGGGGGATGCGCGTCGCCGCCGAGGCCAGCTGGCGGCTGCTGCTGCTCGCCGGGATGCTCTGGGTGCTGATGAAGGTGATCAGCGAAGTCCGCCTGGTCGTCCTCGCCTTCGCCGCCGCCATGCTCGTCACGGCGATGCTCCAGCCCTTCGTGGTCCGGCTGCGCAGACTGGGCCTGCCGCGCGGACTGGCCACGGCCGTCACGGCGATCCTCGGCTTCGTGGTCATCGGGCTCGTCGGCTGGTTCGTGGTCTGGCAGGTCATGGAGAACCTCGACGACCTCTCCGACCGGGTCCGCGACGGCATCAACGAGCTCAAGCTCTGGGCACTGGACAGTCCGTTCCACGTGACCGAGAAGCAGATCAACGACATCGCGAAGAACCTCAGCGAGACCATCGGCACCAACACCGAGCAGATCACCTCCGCCGGACTGCAGGGCGTGACGGTGCTCGTCGAGGTCCTGACGGGCATCCTGCTCGCGATGTTCTCCACGCTCTTCCTGCTCTACGACGGCAAGCGCATCTGGAACTGGGCGCTGGGCCTGGTCCCGTCCGCCGCCCGCGCCGGTGTCGCCGGCGCCGGTCCGCGCGCCTGGCGCACGCTGACCGCGTACGTGCGGGGCACGGTCATCGTCGCCCTCATCGACGCCATCTTCATCGGTCTCGGCATCTACTTCCTGGACGTGCCGATGGCGGTGCCGCTGGCCGTCTTCATCTTCCTGTTCGCATTCATCCCGCTGGTCGGCGCCGTGGTGTCGGGGGCCCTCGCGGTGGTCGTGGCGCTCGTGACCCAGGGCGTGTTCACCGCCCTGATGGTGCTGCTGGTGGTGCTGGCGGTGCAGCAGATCGAGGGCCACGTGCTCCAGCCCTTCATCCTGGGCCGGGCCGTACGGGTGCATCCGCTCGCGGTGGTGCTCTCGGTGGCCGCCGGCGGCATGATCGCGGGCATCGGCGGAGCGGTCGTCGCCGTGCCGCTGGTGGCCGTCACCAACACGGTGGTGGGCTACCTGAAGGCGTACTCGCGCGAGCAGCACCACCTCGGATCCGGAATGATCGGCCCCGCCCCGCACGGTTCGACGGCCCTGAGCGTCGCTCCCGAGGGCGAGGGGCACGTCACACCCTGACCGTCTCCCCGGAACCAGATATTCCGGCGATCGAGGCTGCGATGATCGAATTCATTCGCGTGCCGACGGCATCGCGGGGGAATCGGGAACACGGGGGGACAGGCATGATCACCGATCCGGAGCTCGGCGAGGAATGGAAGACCGAGGCCCTGGAGCCGGCCCGGTCGGCGGACCGGACCGCTCCGGATGAGCGGTCGACGGGCGGTCCGGGCCCGCGGTCGTGGCTGTGGGCGCTGGGCGGCGTCGTGGCCGCATCGGCGGTGTGGGGCGGCGGGCTGTACGCGTTCGGGGACCGGGCGGCCGAGCCGGAGATCTCCTACCGGGCGTCGAAGAACCTGTGCCAGGACTTCAAGGCCCGGGCGCTGAGCGGGATCACCGGTGACATGCACAACAAGAAGCCGGTGAACCTCGAGGGCGACCACCCGGCCGTGTACGCGGCGCGGTGTGGCCTGGAGAACGCCGGAAAGGACGGGGTGGCCCCGGACTTCGACGTGGTCGCCCAGGTCGCCCTGCACAAGAAGACCGATCCCTCGGCCGAGTTCGACGCACCGGACCTCCGCACCATGGCCTACGCGGGCGGCGTGCGCACTGCGGCGGTGCCGGACCTCGGGGAGCGTGCCGTGATGCATGTGATGTCCGGCGACAGCTGGCTGATCCTCAAAGTGCTGGACGGCGGCGCGGTGTTCACCGTCGAGGCGGGCGCACGCACCCTCGCGGAGACGAACGGCCGACCCGCCACCGACGTCGACGCGGTCCAGGCGGCGATGATCGAGGACATGCGTGAGCTGATGTCGGCGTTGAAGGGGCAGGGGCGGCGATGATCACGGAGCCGGAGGTGTACGGGGACGGGGAGTCGGCGCGACCGGCCGAGGTCGTGCAGGACACCGTCGTGCGCGAGGCGCGGGCGCCGGGCCGGCCGTGGCGGTGGGTGGTGGCCGCGGTGGTGGCCACCTCCGCGCTGTGGGCGGGCGGGCTGTACGCCTTCGGGGACCGGATGGCCGAGCCGGAGATCCGCTACCGGGTCACGGACGACCTGTGCGGCCAGTTCAAGGCCCCGACCCTGGACGTGGTGCTCGGTGGTCTCGCGGACCCCGCACCGCAGGCGGGCAGCCGGCATCCGGCGCTGGACTGGGCGTCGTGCTCCCGCAGCAGCGACAGGCCCGCCTCCAGCGGGAGCATTTACGTCGCGGCCGTGGTCGAACTGCACAAGAAGACCGACCCGAAGGCGGAGTTCGCCGCCAATGCCCCTGATGCCCGGTGGTTCGTCAGCGGCGACGGCGGGTGGGAGTCGGTGCCCGGTCTCGGGGAAGAGGCCCTCGTCACCAGTCCCGGGGCCGGTGGCAACATCCGGCTGCGGGTCCGTGACGGCGGCGCGGTGTTCACGATCGGCGTGACGTTCCTCGAACCGGACGGCGAGTCCGACCCCGCGGTGGATCCTCTGCCGCACCCGGACCGGGAGGCCCTGGTGGCCGCGGCGGCCGAGGACGCGCGGGCGCTGATGGCCGCGCTGCGCACGGGCTGACAGCACAGGGCCCCGCGACCGGAAACGGTCGCGGGGCCCTGTGTCGTCGTACGGGGTGCCGTTACTCGGCGGCGAGGGCGGCCTCGGCGTCGAGGGTGACGGCGACGGCCTGGATCACGGAGGCGATCTTGAAGGCCTCCTGGATCGTCTCGCGGTCGACGCCCGCCTTGCGCAGGACCTGCTCGTGCGAGTCCAGGCACTGGCCGCAGCCGTTGATCGCGGAGACCGCGAGCGACCACAGCTCGAAGTCGATCTTCTCCACGCCCGGGTTGCCGATGACGTTCATCCGCAGGCCCGCGCGCAGCGTGCCGTACTCCGGGTCGGAGAGCAGGTGCCGGGTGCGGTAGAAGACGTTGTTCATCGCCATGACCGCGGCGGCGGACTTGGCGGCGGTGTACGCCTCCGGCGAGAGGTTCGCCTTCGCCTCGGGCTCCAGCTCACGCAGGACGATGGCCGAGCGGGCGGCGATCGCGCAGGACAGGACGGTGCCCCACAGCTGCTGCTGCGGGAGGTCGCTGTTGCCGATGACCGAACCGAGGTTCAGCTTCAGGTCCTTGGCGAAGTCCGGTATGGCCGACTTCAGGGAGTCGAGGGACATCCGTCACTCACCGGCCAGCAGCGCGCCGGCGTCGATGGTGGCCTCACCCTTGTTCCAGTTGCACGGGCACAGCTCGTCGGTCTGCAGGGCGTCGAGGACCCGCAGGACCTCCTTGGGGTTACGGCCCACGGAACCGGCGGTCACCATCGAGAACTGGATCTCGTTGTTCGGGTCCACGATGAAGACGGCGCGCATCGGGAGGCCGTCCTCGCCCAGGATGCCCAGCTCGGTCGACAGCTCGCGCTTGATGTCGGACATCATCGGGAAGGGCAGGTCACGCAGGTCGGCGTGGTCCTTGCGCCAGGCGTGGTGCACGTACTCGGAGTCGAGCGAGAAGCCGAGGATCTGCGCGTCGCGGTCGGCGAACTCCTCGTTCAGCTTGCCGAAGGCGGCGATCTCGGTCGGGCACACGAAGGTGAAGTCCAGCGGCCACGCGAAGATGACCTTCCACTTGCCCTCGTAGGTCTTGTGGTCGATCTGCGCGAACTCGGCTCCGGCCTCGAGCGAGACACAGGCGGTCAGGTCGAAGGCGGGGAACTTGTCACCAACAGTGAGCACGCGCTCTCCTTATGCAGTGGAAAATAACCCTTTTGGGGGTTTTCCGATGGGGTTGGACGTATCTCACATGCTGACACACCTGCATTGATTACAGAAATAGCTACTCTTGTGCCGGGTGATCGGAGGTACCTATCAGTGGCTGTCAGTAGTAGGGGAACGAAGCAACCGACGCTCGCGCAGTTGCGCGCCTTCGCGGCGGTCGCCGAGCACCTGCACTTCCGGGACGCCGCCGCGGCCATCGGGATGAGCCAGCCCGCGCTCTCCGGATCCGTCTCCGCCCTGGAGGAGACCCTGGGGGTGCAGCTGCTGGAGCGCACCACCCGCAAGGTGCTGCTCTCCCCGGCGGGCGAGCGGATCGCGGCCCGCGTGCAGGTGGTCCTCGACGCCATGGGCGGGCTGCTGGAGGAGGCCGAGGCGGTACGGGCGCCCTTCACCGGAGTCCTGCGGCTCGGGGTGATCCCCACGGTGGCGCCGTACCTGCTGCCGACCGTGCTCGGACTGTTCCACCGGCGCTACCCGCGGATGGACCTCCAGGTGCACGAGGAGCAGACCGCCTCGCTGCTGGAGGGCCTCGGCGCCGGACGCCTGGACCTGCTCCTGCTCGCGGTGCCGCTCGGGGTCCCCGGGGTGACCGAACTACCCGTCTTCGACGAGGACTTCGTCCTGCTCGCACCCAGGGAGCACGCGCTGGCCGGGCGCCGGGACATCCCGCTGGAGGAACTGCGCGGACTGCAGCTGCTGCTGCTCGACGAGGGGCACTGCCTGCGGGACCAGGCCCTCGACATCTGCCGGGAAGCGGGCCGGACGACCGGTGCGGACGTCACGACGACCGCCGCCGGGCTGTCCACCCTCGTACAACTGGTCGCCGGGGGACTGGGGGTGACGCTGTTGCCGCGAACCGCGCTGCGGCTGGAGACCGCCCGCAACGAGTACCTGTCCACCGGGTACTTCGCCGAGCCCGCCCCCTCCCGGCGGATCGCCCTGGCCATGCGCACCGGAACCGCCCGGCAGGAGGAGTTCAGGGCGATCGCCGCCGAGCTGCGCGAAGCCGTCCGCCCGCTCCCGGTCTGGCCCACCGACTAGGCCGTCTCTTCCGGATCTTGTACGCCGCGGGCCCGGCAAGATCCGGACGAGACGGCCTAGGGGGAAGTCGGGACGCCGGGGCCTCGCCGGGAGCGGGCGGACGGGTCAGTGGCGTACGGGGTCACTCCGTGCGCAGGCCGTCCGGGCGCATCAGCCGCAGCAGCGGCGGCAGGCTGAGCAGGGTCACCACGACCACCACACCCGCTCCGGCCGCCGTCATCCCGAGCACCGACGCCCAGTCGATCCGGACCGGCTGGGCGGCCATGCCCATCAGGACGGCGCCCAGCCCCACCCCGACCCCGGCCGCCGGCACCAGGCCGAGCGCGATCGGCACGGCCGTCTGCCACAGCACCGACAGGCTCAGCGTGGAGCGCTTGGTGCCGAAGGCGACCAGGGAGGACAGCAGCCGCCGACGCTCGCGCAACTGCTCCAGCTGGGAGACGAGCAGGCTTCCGCCGATCAGGACCAGTACGGCGGTGGCGCCGAAGAACAGCCCCGTGCGGATCGAGGAGTAGCCGGCGGCCTCCTTGGTGTCCCGCAGGGTCATCGCCGTGACGAAGGGGTCCGCCTTGAACACGGCGTTGCGCGCCCGGTCCAGGGCGTCCGGACGGGACTCGTCGACCTGGACGTAGATCCGCGCGTCCGGGAAGTCGCCGATCTCCTTCGGCGCGGCCGACGGGGTGACCAGCAGGCCGCTGCGCAGCTCCCCGGTGGGGTCCGGCCGGCTGGGGACCGTACGGGCGCCGGCCGGGACCTGCCACTTCGCCGGGGCGGGCCGGTCGGCCGTCCCGGTCCCGGACCCGTACTCCCGGACGTTGCCGACGAACAGCTCGTCACCGGGCTTCGCCGTGGCTCCGTAGAGACCCTGCCCCTGCGTGACCGGTGCGGGGGAGCCGGTCAGTACGAAGGCGTCGCCTTCCGTGCAGGAGTCGAGCACCGCCACCTCACCGAGCGCGTCGCAGGTGCCGATGGTCACCTGGACCGTCTCCTCCGTCGCGGGCACCTGGTGGGCGGCCTGCGCGGAGGTCAGCGGCACGGCCCGGGTGACGCCCTGCATGGCGGTGATCCGCTGCGCGAGGTCGTCCAGGTCCGTCTGCGTATCGCGGTTCACCATGACCGCGACGGCGGCCCGGCCGGGATCCTGGCCGGTCGACCGGGTGTAGTCGCCCTCGACGCCCGCGAAGAGCATCTGGAGGGCGATGGCGCCCGCGACGGCCACGGCGATGCCGTTGACGAGGCGGGCGGCGGCGCCGCTGTTGACCTGCAGCCGGCGCACGGCCAGCTGCCAGGAGACCGGGCCGCCGGACAGCTTCGCGACGAACCGTTCCAGCAGCCAGGGCAGCAGCACGGTGACCCCGACCAGCAGCAGTACGACACCTCCGCCGACCTGCCACTGGTTGAACCTGCCGTGGTCGTTGCCGCGGCCGCCCAGGGGCACGAGCAGGCCGAGCCCGACCAGCGGGAGCAGCAGCCGCCACCAGATCCGGCGCCGGGAGGGCCTGGCCGTACGGACGACGCCCAGCGGCTCGATGACCACGCTGCGCAGCGCGAACAGCGTCACGGCCACCGCCGCCGCGGGCACCGCGAGGGCGACCAGGACGGCGAGCCAGGGCGCCGGGTCGAGGTCGGCGGGGAAGACGCTGCGCTGCTGGAGGCTGACGCTGCCGACCAGGGAGCGGCCGACCACGAAGAAGCCGCTGCCCAGCACCAGTCCGACCAGGGAGCCGGCCAGCGCCTCGCCGGCCGCGATCCGGCGCACCGTCCGGCTGTCGGCGCCGACCAGCCGCAGCGCGGCGAGCCGCCGGTCGCGCCGGTCCCCGCCGAAGCGGACGGCGGTGGCGATGAACACGGCGACGGGCATCAGCAGGGCGATGAACGTCACGACGACCATCAGCATGAGCACGGGGTCCAGGCCCTCGCGGTCCGCGTCGTAGCCGAAGCCGGTGACGCGCTCGACGCGGTAGTCCTCGGGGCCGTTCTTCAGGAGGGTGTCGCTGCCCAGGTAGAAGAGCAGTTCGCCGGGACCCACCAGCCCCGGGTCGCCGACGACCTCACTGACCCGCGCGTCGAGCCGCTCGCGCAGCAGGGCGCCGTCGGGGGACTTCAGCAACGCGTCGAGCGCCGGGGAGAGGGCCATCTCGCCCGGGCCGGGGATCCGCGTCAGACCGGGCGGCAGCGGGGCGTCCGGGCCCTCGGCCCGGACCACGTGCCCCTCGATGTCCTTGTGCCGGTACGTCTGGCCGATGCGGGCGATCAGCAGGGTGCCGGGTCCGGGGGCGTCGGCCCGCTCGGAGCTCATCGTCGACCGTGCGTCGCCGCGCTCGTACCGGGCGGCGAGCGCGCCGGGGATGGCGGTGCTGATCAGCAGCAGTGCGACGCCGAGCCCGACGCCGACGCCGGTGAGCAGGGTGCGGATCCACCCCTCACGGCCGCCGCCGAAGGCGAAGCGGGCGCCCATGCCGAGGTCGCGGGCCCAGACCTGGAGACGGCTCATACGATCCGCTCCATGTCACGGGATTTGCCGTCGCGTACGACGATCTCGCGGTCGGAGTAGGCGGCCACGCGCGTCTCGTGCGTCACGAGGACGACGGCGGCGTTCGCGGACCGGGCGGCCTCGGTGAGCAGCTGCATGACGAGTTCGCCGTTGAGGGAGTCGAGGGCTCCGGTGGGCTCGTCGGCGAAGATCACGCGCGGGTCGGTGACGAGGGCGCGGGCGACGGCCACGCGCTGCCCCTGGCCGCCGGATATCTCGCCGGGCCGCTTGGCGCCGAGGTCCTCCACCTGGAGCTGCTCCATCCGGTGCAGGGCGGTGCGTTCGGCCTCCTTGCGCTTGACGCCGGTCAGGCGCAGCGGGAGGGCGACGTTCTCCACGCAGGTCAGCTCCGGTACGAGCTGGCCGAACTGGAAGACGAAGCCGAACGCGGTGCGGCGCAGCTCGCTGCGCTCGGCGTCGCTCATGGAGGTGAGCTCGCGGCCGGCGTAGGTGATGGAGCCGGAGTCGGGCGGGACGATGCCCGCCAGGCAGTGCAGCAGGGTCGACTTGCCCGAGCCGGAGGGGCCCATGACGGCGACGACCTCGCCGGCGTGGATGGAGAACTCGGCGCCGTCGAGGGCGTTGGTGGTCCCGTACGCCTTGCGCAGGTCCGTGGCCGCGAGGAGCGAGCCGGCCGGGGTCATCGGCCCACCTCCTTGGCGAGCTGGTCGAGACGGGCCGCGGTGAGCTCCAGCCACCGCAGGTCCGCCTCCAGGTGGAAGAGGGCGTGGTCGCACACGAGCTGGTCGGCGATGTCCCCCTTGCGCTTGCGCTGGGTGAGGATGCGCATGAGGCGCAGGTGCTCGGCGCGCTGGGTGTCCAGCAGCTCGTCGGCGCGGCGGCCGGTGAGCAGGGCGAGGACGACCTTCGTGTAGAGGGTCGAGTGGAGATAGGGCTCGGGCTTCTCGGGCTGCGCGAGCCAGGCTTCGACGTCGGTGATGCCGGCGTCGGTGATGGCGTACCGCTTGCGGTCGGGGCCGCCGCCGCTCTCTATCCCGTCGACCTCGACGAGGCCGTTCTTCAGGAGGCGGGACATGGTCGAGTAGACCTGCCCGTACGCGAGGGGGCGGTCGTGGCCGAACTTCTCGTCGAAGGCGCGCTTGAGGTCGTAGCCGTGGCGCGGGCCGGCCTCTAGGAGGCCCAGGAGGGTGTGACCGATGGACATGACCCCGACTCTACACCGTGTGTATACGCGGAGTGTATAGAGGGCGGGAGGAGGGTCGGGCCTCACGGAGGGGCGGACGGGGAACGGGTGGGCGGGGCCGGAGCCGGGGCCGGGAACGCCGCACGCCCGGTGGGCCGGGTCACCGGCCCACCGGGCGTGGCGGGGTCATTCCGTGGGCTTGGGGGGCCGTCCCCGGCGGGGGATGGGGCCGGGGGCCGAGGGGAGGCGGCCGGCCTCGGCGAGGGCCCGGCGGAGCAGGAACTCGATCTGCGCGTTGGCGCTGCGCAGTTCCTCGCCCGCCCAGCGGGCCAGCGCGTCGTACACCTGCGGATCGAGCCGCAGCAGCACCTGCTTGCGTGCCTGCCGACCCGCCGGCTTCTCCTCGCCGCCGGGGGTCACTGGTAGAGGGTCCCCGTGTTGACGACCGGCTGGGCGGCGCGGTCGCCGCACAGGACCACCATCAGGTTCGAGACCATGGCCGCCTTGCGCTCCGGGTCCAGGTCCACGATGTCCTGCTCCGCCAGCCGGGTCAGTGCCAGTTCGACCATGCCCACCGCGCCCTCCACGATCTGCTTGCGCGCCGCCACGACCGCGCCCGCCTGCTGGCGCTGGAGCATCGCGGAGGCGATCTCCGGAGCGTACGCGAGGTGCGTGAAGCGGGACTCGATGATGTGCACACCGGCCGCGTCGGCGCGGTCGCGCAGTTCGGCCGACAGCTTCTCGGTGATCTCCTCGGCGTTCCCGCGCAGCGACAGGCCGCCCTCCTCGTGCGCGTCGTAGGGGTACTCGATGGCGATGTGCCGGACCGCCGCCTCGGCCTGGGTCTCGACGAACTCCGTGAAGTCCTCGACCTCGAAGGTGGCCCGGGCCGTGTCCTCGACCCGCCACACCACGACCGCCGCCAGCTCGATCGGGTTGCCGTAGGCGTCGTTGACCTTCAGGACGGCCGTCTCGTGGTTGCGCACCCGGGTGGAGATCCGCTCGCGGGAGGTCAGCGGGTTGGCCCAGCGCAGCCCGTCGGTGCGGATGGTGCCCCGGTAGCGGCCGAACAGCTGGACGACCCGGGCCTCACCCGGTGCCACCGTGTTCAGCCCGCACATCGCCAACGTGGAGGCGAGGCTCAGGAGTACGCCGAGGGCTATCAGGGCCGCCTTGACCCCGACGGCCGTGGCCACCGCGCCGGCCACGATCAGGCCCGCACTCGCCAACAGGCCCAACAGACCGAGCAGCAGTGCCAGTCCGCCGCCGACGCTGCGCGCGGTGAACTCCCGTACTCCGTCAGGGGTGGCGTTTTCGTTCGTCATGGTTTGCCCCGTTTCTCAGCTCACGGCCGGTCGGACCGTCTAGCAAAGTGATATCACTTTTTTGCGCTACAGCAACCCTTCCGCTTAGGTGGGCGTCGGTTCCCATGACGCGGGTGCTGATTCTCACGTCCGAAATGACCGTAATTAGTCATGGTTGGCCAACTTTTGTCACAGCCTGCGGTGTTAGCTTTCTGAGCTGACGTCGGGGGGGAAATCGAGCGGAGCGGGAGCGATGGGCCGAGCAGAAGTGCGTAAGGCGCAGCAGCAGCGCGGTGCGCGGCGTGCGCCGAGCGGACGCGCGCAGGGCACCGAGGGAAGCGGAAGTACCGGCAAACGCACCGGCATACGCCGCTTCTTCACCTGGAAGAAGATCCTGGGCACGTTCTTCGGGCTGGCCCTGCTCGGCATGGGCGCGCTGGTCGCCCTGTACTTCTATGTGGAAGAGCCGGACCCCAACAAGCAGGCGCTCCAGCAGAGCAACGTCTACAAGTACTCAGACGGCACGATCATGGCCAGCAAGGGCAAGGTCAACCGCGAGATCCTTGCGATCGACAAGATCCCGATGGACGTGCAGGAGGCGTTCATTGCGATCGAGAACAAGTCCTTCCGCAACGACCAGGGTGTGGACTTCAAGGGTCTGGCCCGCGGTCTGTGGAACACGGCCACCGGGCGCGGCAAGGCCGGCGGCTCCACGATCACCCAGCAGTACGTCAAGAACTACTACCTGACCCAGGATCAGACGGCGAGCCGCAAGCTCAAGGAGCTGGTGATCTCCCTCAAGGTCGACCAGCGCATGAAGAAGCCCGAGATCCTCGCCGGTTACCTGAACACCAGCTACTTCGGGCGCGGCGCGTACGGCATCCAGGCGGCCGCCCAGGCCTACTACGGCGTCGACGTCGGCCAGTTGACGCTGGAACAGGGCGCCTACCTCGCCACCCTCGTCCAGGCCCCCAGCCAGTACGACTGGTCGACCGCCAGCGATGACACCAAGAAGCGGATCATGATCCGCTACAACGCCACCTTCGTGAACATGGTCGAGAACGGCAAGCTGGACGAGGCCAAGCGCCAGACGCTGAAGTTCGCCGAGCCGATCCCGCCGCAGCCGCCGATGGGCATGGACGGCCAGAAGGGCTACCTGGTCCAGGCGGCCGAGGCCGAGCTCAACGCCCAGGGCGTCGAGCGGAAGCTGATCGACGCCGGTGGCTGGACGTTCACGCTGAACATCGACCCCAAGAAGCAGGAAGCGCTGGAGAAGGCCGTCCAGGACGAGCTGGAGTCCAAGCTCGACCGCAAGGACACCAAGGGCAAGCCCCAGGACCAGAGCGTGCAGGCCGGCGCCACCTCGGTGGACCCGAAGACCGGCGCGATCGTCGCGATGTACGGCGGCACGAGCCTGAAGGACCACTGGTCGAGCAACGCCCTGCGCAAGGACTACCAGCCGGGCTCGACCTTCAAGCCGATCGTGCTCGCCTCCGCGCTGGAGAACGGCGCGAAGACCCAGGACGGCAAGCCGATCACGCCGAACGCGCTCTACGACGGCACCAGCAAGCGGCCGGTCGTCGGCAGCGACATCCCCTTCGCCCCGCAGAACCAGGAAGACCGCAACTTCGGCACCCCGATGATGACGGTCCAGGAGGCGACCAACTTCTCGGTCAACTCCGTCTACGCGCAGATGATCGTCGACGTCGAGCCGCGCAACGTGAAGAAGACGGCCCTGGCCCTCGGCATGAAGGACCGTGAGGGCTGGCCCGAGGACAAGCCGGCCATGTCGCTCGGCACCATGAGCGCCAACACCGTGGAGATGGCCGGCGTCTACGCGACGTTCGACAACCACGGCAAGAAGGTCACGCCGACCATCATCAAGAAGGCCGAGCACAAGG
Organism: Streptomyces nojiriensis; assembly: GCF_017639205.1. Taxonomy (NCBI): domain Bacteria; kingdom Bacillati; phylum Actinomycetota; class Actinomycetes; order Kitasatosporales; family Streptomycetaceae; genus Streptomyces; species Streptomyces nojiriensis. The sequence continues at coordinate 5,737,628 of NZ_CP071139.1, forward strand.
ACCGCGAGGTCGCGCCGGCCCAGCCCGTCGGTTCCCAGGCCATCAGCCGCAAGACCGCCGACACCGTCACGAAGGTGCTCACGGGCGTCGTCAACGACGAGGGCGGCTCCGGCAACAAGGTCCGCAGCAGCGCCTACGAGGCCGCCGGCAAGACCGGTACCACCGAGAACAACGTCTCCGGCTGGTTCTCCGGGTTCACCCCGGAGCTGGTCACCGTCGTCGCGATCTTCGGCGAGGAGCCCGTCACCGCCAAGCAGGTCACGCTGACCGGTACGGCCGGCCTCGGCCGATTGGGCGGTTCCAGCTTCCCGGCCTCGATCTGGAAGGCGTACACGCTCGCCGTCCTCAAGGGCAACGCGGGCAAGTTCCAGCTGAGCGAGGCGGAGATGGGCGCCGTGCAGACGCCGTCCCGCAGCGCCTCGCCGACGCCGTCGACGTCGCCGTCCTCCAGCTCCCCGACGGCCAGCACCAGCCCGACACAGTCCCCGACGACATCCCCGTCGCCCACGGCGACCAAGACGGCCCCGACGTCGCCGGCCCCGACGACGACGACGTCCCCGTCGCCCACGGCGACCAAGACCGGCGGTCCCAAGCCGCCGGACCCGCCGCTGGTGCCCGAGCGCTAGTCCCCGCCGGCAGATGACAGACCGCCGCCCCGCAGCCTTGGAAGGCTGCGGGGCGGCGGTCTTTCCGTCGTCGCGCGATCAGCGCCGCTCGGGCGTCCCCGGCAGCGACAGTTCGAACCAGACGACCTTTCCGCTGCTGAGCCGCGTCGCACCCCAGCGCCGGGCCATCCGGTTGACCAGGAACAGGCCGCGGCCGCCCTCGTCGGTGTCCCGCGCCCGGCGCTGGCGCGGCAGCTGCGGCGAGTCGTCACCGACCTCGCAGCGCAGTACGTCCGTACGCAGCAGGCGCAGGGTCACGGGCCGCTCCGCGTACCGGACGGCATTGGTGACCACCTCGCTGACCAGCAGCTCCAGCGAGTCCTCGAGCTCCTCCAGGCCCCACCGGGCCAGCGCCCGGCGGGCGAACCGGCGGGCCCGGCCCGGGGCGGTCTCCTCCGGGTCCAGGAACCAGTACGCGACGTCGCTCGGCGCGATCCCGTCGAACCGGGCCGCGAGCAGCGCGATGTCGTCGTCCCGGTCGCCCGGGCCGAGCATGTCCAGCACGTCGTCGCAGAGGGCCTCCAGCGGCGGCGGGTGGTCCAGGCCGGTCAGCTGGGCGGTGGTGGCGAGGCGCTCGCGGAGCTGCTCGATACCGGTCCACACGTCCCGCAGGCGCGACTCCACCAGGCCGTCGGTGTAGAGCAGCAGGGTGCCCCCGGCGGGCGCGTCCAGCTCCACGGCCTCGAAGTCCACGCCGCCGACGCCGATGGGGGCGCCGGGGGGTACGCGGAGCACCTCCGCGCGGCCGCCCAGGTGCAGCAGCACCGGCGGCGGATGGCCGGCGTTGGCGATGGTGATCCGGTGCGCGACGGGATCGTAGACGGCGTACAGGCAGGTGGCCATGCGGTCGGAGCCGAGGCGCTGCGCCTGCTCGTCCAGGTGGTGCAGCACCTCGGCGGGCGGCAGGTCCAGCTGCGCGAGGGTCTGCGCGGTGGTGCGCAGCTGGCCCATGATCGCGGCGGAGGTCATGGAATGGCCCATGACGTCACCGACGACGAGCGCGACGCGGCTGCCGGGCAGCGGTATGGCGTCGTACCAGTCGCCGCCGACCCGTGCCGTCTCGGCGGCGGGCAGGTAGCGGGAGGCGAGCCGCACGCCGGTGGGCTGCGGGAGGCTGTCGGGCAGCATGGTGCGCTGCAGCTCGTCGGCGATGTACGCCTCACGGCCGTACAGGACCGCCTTGTCGATGCCGAGCGCCGTGTGGGTGGCCAGCTGGGCGGCGACCAGGAGGTCGTTCTGCTCGAAGGCGGGCCGCTCGGGGCTGCGCAGGAAGACGGCGGCGCCGATCACCCGGCGGCGGCCGCGCAGGGGCGCGAGGACGGCCCGGTTGCCGCGCGGCAGCGGGTGGTCCACGCCGAGCAGCTCGGGCAGCGCGGCCCGGGCGGCGGCGGAGGACCCGAAGACGGGCCGTACGCCGCGCAGCACCTCGGCGAGCGCGCCGCCGGGCCGGATCTCGCACAGCTCGGCCGCGGGCAGGTCACCCTGCGGGCCGACCAGCGGCAACTGGCTGAAGTCGAGCTCGCCGGTGGCCCCCGCGGCCCCGGCGAGGTCCATCCCCGCGCCGATGGTGCTGCTGATGTCCGTCAGGTCGTCGATCGGCCGGAGCCGGTCGGTGCGCCGGAGCCTTAAAACGACCGGGCCGACGGGCCGCTCGTCGCCGACCGGGAGCGGGTCGCGCAGATAGACGAGGATGGCGTCCGAGAAGGTCGGCACGGTGGCCCGGCACAGCCCCAGCACGATCTCGTCGAGGTCGATGCCGCGGGCGATCCGCCGGGTGGCGGCGCCGACGAACCGCAGCCGGTCCCCCTCGCGGCGTGCGGCGGTCGCCTCCCCGGAGGGTACGGCGCCCCCGCCACCCCCGTGGCGTCCGGCTCCGCCGTCACCGCCCGTGATCGTGCCGGCCGGCGGGCCGTCGCCGTCATCGGTCATGTCGTCACTCCCGCCGCGCGGGCGCGGCGCCTCGGCGGGACCATCGTGCCCGGCCGCCCCGGCCGACGCGTCGAGGGCGCTCGCACCGGGCCGCGGACGGGCCGCGCCCCGGCCGGGCTCGGCCGCGGCCGGTACCTCGCCGGAGGCGGCCGCGTTGCGGCGGGGCCGGGGGAGCCCGGCGCCGCCGCCCGCGCCCGCCGCGGAGCGGGCCGCGCGCGCGTCGGAGGCCGCGGCGGCGCTGCCGCCCGGCTCCGGGCCCGTGCCCGGCGCATGCGTGCGTACGGCCTCGGTGGCGGCGATGGGCGCCTTGCCGTGGCCGGGCTCGTCCGTACCTCCGCCGGAGGCGACGGGCTGCGGGCCCTCCTGGGAGGTGGGGTACTCCGTCACGCGTGGATTTCCGTCCGTTTGCGCTCGATGTGCGCTGCACTCAACTCGGTCAGTCGCGGTATACCCGCTCAGCGGCCCGGGCACCATCACCCCGAGGTTCCTGCCCCAAACTTCTCTCCCAACCTCCGGCCGGGAGGCGCCCCTGACGGACCCCCGCCCCCTCGTCGCCTCTCGTCGTGCGTCCGACCTCCGGTCAGATCCCGTGTGCGGAGCGGCACTTGCGCGGTGGTACGGCGACCGCACCGTTCCGCGCGCGTGACCTCGTGGAGGACGATCCTACGTTTGAACCCTGGGGGCGCATCAAGGGTCTCATGAGGTCATATGCGCCGGGGTGATGTCCCAGTCATCCGGAAGGGCCGGAATCCTCCAGGCCGGATCCGGCCGCCAGTCCTCCCAGCCGCCGGAGAAGGGGACTCCCCATTCCTCGATCACCCCGACCGCCGCGCGGCCCGCCTCCCTCACCCGGTCGGCCTGCTCACGGTCCATCAGGCCGCACCGCTGCGCCTGCGCGAACTCGTCCTCGTCCAGCCACTTCCAACTGCGGTCCGGGTAGACGGCGATGTCCAGGAAGTGGTCAACGGAGTCCACTCCGCCGGCCCAGCGCGAGCGCGGCTCCTCCAGGTTGACGTACCAGTTCTTGAACTGCCAGCCGGGGCCCCAGAACAGCCACACCGACCAGGAGTCCCCGGGCCGGGCCAGTTTCAGGACACCGCCGCCGAACCATCGCGACCGTACGGTCGTGCGCGGCGCCGTGTAGCGGGTGGCGAGCGGTTCCTCGTGGACGGAGGTGCCGTCGGCGAGGACCGGCTTGACGCATTCGGTGCCGGGGGCCATCCACACCGCCAGCAGCTCGTCCGTGTCCTGGACCACGGTCACCGGGCGGCAGATGTGGACCGGGCCCTTCAGTCCCGGGGCGTGATCGCGGTAGCGCCAGAGGATCTGCTCCCCGGGTGCCCAGCGCGGACCCCGCGCGGTGCCCCGCGGCGCGCTCCGCGCCGCGGAGTTCCCGGGCTTGAAAGTACCTGTCATGCGCAGATCTTAGGGCGGGGGTCCCCGCGCCCGCTGCGGCGCAGGTCACCGGGGGGTTCGGCGATGACAATCGACCGGATCCGGCCCCCGTCCGCGGGTGCGGTCGGACGGGTCAGGGATGCGTCATGCGCAGGACGTCGAGGGCCTCGTCGAGCTGCTCCAGGGTGAGGGCGCCGCGCTCCACGTACCCGGACTCCAGGACCACCTCCCTGATCGTCTTGCGCTCGGCGAGGGACCTCTTGGCGACCTTGGCGGCCTCCTCGTAGCCGATGTAGCGGTTCAGCGGGGTGACCACGGAGGGCGAGGACTCGGCGTATTCCCTGGCCCGGGCCTCGTTGGCAGTGATCCCGTCGATCGTGCGGTCGGCCAGCAGGCGGCTCACGCTGCCGAGCAGGCGGATCGATTCGAGGAGGTTCCTGGCCATCACCGGGAGCATCACATTCAGCTCGAAATTGCCGGCCGCGCCCGCCACGGCGACGGCCGCGTCGTTCCCCATGACCTGTGCGGCGACCATCAGGACGGCCTCCGGCACCACCGGATTGACCTTCCCGGGCATGATCGAGGAGCCCGGCTGGAGATCCGGGAGATTGATTTCGGCCAAACCGGTGCGCGGTCCGGAAGCCATCCAGCGGAGGTCGTTGGAGATCTTGGTGAGGGAGACGGCGATCGTGCGGAGCATTCCGGAGGTTTCCACGAGGGCGTCCCGGGCCCCCTGCGCCTCGAAGTGGTCGCGGGCCTCGGTCAGCGGCAGCCCCGTCGTGGCGGCGACCTCGGCGATCACCGCGGCGGAGAACCCGGGCGGGGTGTTGATGCCGGTGCCCACCGCGGTGCCGCCCAGCGGCAGCTCGGCCAGCCGCGGCAGGGCCGCCCGCAGCCGCTCGACGCCGTAGCGGATCTGGACGGCGTACCCGCCGAACTCCTGGCCGAGGGTGACCGGGGTGGCGTCCATCAGATGGGTCCGCCCGGCCTTGACGACCTGGGCGAACTCGGCGGCCTTGCGCTCCAGCGCGGCCGCCAGGTGCTCCAGGGCCGGGATCAGCTCGCCGGTGACGGCGGCGGTGGCGGCGATGTGGATGGACGAGGGGAACACGTCGTTGGAGCTCTGCGAGGCGTTGACGTGGTCGTTGGGGTGGACCTCGCGGCCCAGGCGCTCGGTGGCCAGGGTGGCGATCACCTCGTTGGTGTTCATGTTGGACGAGGTCCCGGATCCGGTCTGGAAGACGTCCACGGGGAAGTGGTCGTCCCAGCGGCCGTCCGCGACCTCGTCGGCGGCGGAGCGGATCGCGTCGGCGGTGTCCTGGTCCACCACTCCGAGCTTCGCGTTCACCGCGGCCGCGGCGGCCTTGATCCGGGCGAGCGCCTCGATGTGGGCGCGCTCCAACCGCTGCCCGGAGATGGGGAAGTTCTCCACCGCGCGCTGGGTCTGGGCACGCCATTTGGCGTGCCGGGGAACCCGTACGTCACCCATGGAGTCGTGCTCGGTCCGGAACGCGTCGGCCTGCTGGTCATCCGTCATTTCTGTGACCTCCTCAAAAAGTTGAGCAATCGTCTTGTTCGAAGTGTTCCCAACTCGCCTACCGGCCAGTAAATACCGGGGGTAACACCCACTTCCGGGGAGGCGTTCCATGGCACGTTCCCGTACGAGACCCATGCTCAGATCTACCTTCGCCGCCGCCCTGGCGATCGCGGCCGCCCTGGGTGGTGTCACCGCCGTCACCCCCATGGCCCAGGCGGCACCCGCCTCCGGCTCCGTCGCCGTGCCGCTGTCGCCCGAGCTGGAGGCCATCCGGGCCGCAGAGGCCACCAAGATCTACGGCGATCCTGCCGTACGTCCGCTGAACGAGCGCAAAACAGGCTTGATCTCGCTGGGCGACAGCGAGATTTCGGGCGAAGGCGTCGGCAACTACGACCCCGCGACCAACACGCCGAACAACCAGTGCCACCGCTCGCCGGACTCGGCGATCCACCGCACCGGCATACCGGCCGACCTGACCTTCAACGTCGCCTGCTCCGGCGGCTACACCGGCAACATCAGGATCGGCGGAGCCAAGCAGTACGCCGACGAGCTGGTGCAGAGCGACAACCTGGCCGTCAAGGCGCGCAACACGAAGATCAAGATGGTCCTGCTGGTCGCCGGGGCCAACGACGACCTGCAGTTCGGCCCGGTCATGACCGACTGCGTGACCCGCTGGGTGCTCAGCCAGGGCACCTGCGAGCCCAAGTACGGGCCCGGCTGGCAGGCGCGGGTCGACGGCCTGAAGCCCAAGGTGGAGGCCACGGTCGCGGACCTCAGGACCGTCATGCGCGACGCCGGCTACGCAGACTCCGACTACAAGCTCGTCGTGATGGGCTACCCCAGCCCCATCGGGCCCGACTTCTACGACAACCCGAACTTCCCCGGCAAGCTGCCCGGCGGCTGCGCCGGCTACGACTCCGACGCCGCCTGGGGCCGCAACTACGCGGTGCCCGCCTTCGAGAAGGGCATGCGCGCGGCGGCCCTCGCCTCCGGCGCGGTCTACCTGGACAACTCGCGGCTCTTCCACGGCCACGAGGTCTGCATGGAGGACACCTGGGCCCGCGGCCTCTACCTGGACCTCGGGGACCACTTCCCGTGGGACGAGAACACCGCCCGCCAGTCCTTCCACCCCAACTACCGCGGCCACGGCGCCTTCGCGTCGTGCCTGACCCAGCTCTACGACTCGGGCCTGCGCGAGGCCTCCTGCGCCGACCCCGCGAGCACCGGGACGCCCGTCCTGCAGGCCGGGGCCTGGGACGACACGTACAAGGCCCTCAGGAACGAGGCCACCGGCAACTGCCTGGACTCCTTCGGCGGCGCCAGCGCGAACGGGACCAGGATCGTCGGATGGGACTGCCACGGCGGTCGAAACCAGGGCTGGTGGTACGACGGCGTCCGCAGGTCCGTCCACATCGAACTCACCCAGGACCGCTGCCTCGACGCCCCCGGCGCCAACTACGGCCCCGGCACCGGCCTGATCATCTGGAACTGCCACGGCGGCGCGAACCAGCAGTTCGTCCGCGACGGCGCCACCTTCCGCCCCGCCGCCGCCCCGGGCATGTGCCTGACGGTGGCCGCCGCCCACGAGCCGCTGCGCCTGCAGACGTGCAACGGGTCCGCCGACCAGCGCTTCGTGTAACCGCCCCGCACCCGCAGACCCCCCGCGCCCGGCCGGCGCACCCCGGCCGGGTGTTTCCATGCCGGGCGCCCGATGCCGTGCAGACGTTCTCGTGTTCGGCGAACGTATGTCCGCTGATCGGAGGGGGTGTTGTGGCAGGGTGACCGTGGCCCCCGGCCTCCGGTGGGCGCCGACCCGATGCCCCGCTCCCACGTAAGGGTGAGTCCGATCCTCGTAGCAGTCGCAGCCCTCCTCCTGGCCCTCCCGGCCGGTGCCTTCCTCCTCGTCAAGGTGGTGCACCTGCTGGCCACCCGAAGACCGGGCATGAGCCGCGGCGCCGTCGGCCCCTGGGTGGAATGGGCCTTCGCCTGCCTGGGCATCGCCGTCCTCGCCTATGCCCTCGGCGGCCTTGGCGGCATCAACTCCCGCCCCACGCGGCCCTGTCTCGCAGAACAAGCCGCGCAGTTCGGCCCCCAGTCCTATCGGACGCCCGACGCCGACATAAAGATCACCTCGCGGTACTTCCCCCTGTCGACGGTGTGCACGTTCCCGGGCGGCCCCAGCGTCGAGCTCGTCCCGGTGTGGACCAACCCCCTGATCGTGGCCGCGCTGGCCGGCGTCGCCGCCTGCGGGGTGGGTGCCGTACGCGCCGGCTCCTCGTCGAGGTCCTCGCGCACCGCGGGGCAGTGGGCCTGACCGGCCCCGGCCCCGGCCCCGGTTTCCGTCCCGGGGCCCGCGTCAGCGGCCCTCCAGCTGCTCCCGCACCTGCCGGGGCCGGTTGGTGATGATCGTGTCCACGCCGAGCCGCAGGCACAGCTCCACGTCCTGCGGCTCGTCCACCGTCCACACCCGCACCGACAGCCCCTTCGCCTTCAGCCGGGCCACCAGCCCCGGATCCTTGCGCACCAGGTCGATGCCCGGCCCGGCATGCCCCGCGAACGGCGGCCGGAGCGGCCGCAGCCGCCGCTCGATCAGGTAGACGGCCGGCAGGCCGGGCGCGAGCCGGTTCAGCCTGATCAGGGCGTTGCGCGAGAAGCTCATGACCTCGACCAGGCCCGCCCGGCCGTCGGCCAGTCCGTGGTCCTTCAGGACCCGTACGAGCTCGGCCTCCAGACGGCCGCCGGCGCGGGTGGGGTGCTTGGTCTCCACGGCCAGCCCGACGGGCCGGTCGGCGGCCAGCGCCTCCTTCAGGAGGTCCTCGAAGAGGAGCACCTGCGCCCCGCGGTGCTCCGCGCCCTTCCAGCCGCCGAAGTCGAGCGCGGACAGCTGCGCGTAGGTCATCTCGGAGACCACCCCGCGCCCGTCGGAGGTCCGCTCCACCCGCCGGTCGTGGACACACACCAGCTTGTGGTCGGCGGTCAGGCGTACGTCGCATTCGAGCGCGTCGGCCCCGTCGGCGATGGCCTGCCGGTAGGCGGCCAAGGTGTGCTCGGGGTGCTCGTCGGAGGCCCCGCGGTGGGCGACCACCCGGACGGTGCGGGCGGTGGCGGGGAGCATGGACTGCCGGTTCATGGGACAGACGTTATCCGGATGCGTGGAACGCCCCGGTACCGCATCCTGCCCGGGTGGCCGAACAGCAGATGTACCTGACCTTGCACTGCGAGCCGTGCGAGGACTGCGTCCAGGAGGACTGGCAGTTCATCCGGGACGGCGAGCTGCACTGGGCGGGGTTCGAGCACTGCCCGCGGTACGAGGCCTACGTCTGCGACGACGGCCGGGGCGTACCGCCGCCGTGGATCCGGGACCGCATCGTGGCCCGGGAAGGCACGGTCCACCTACCGGTCGGCGGGCCCGACGGGGTGCCGATCACGCTGCTGCGCCGGGTGTACGGGCTGAGCATCGCCGAGGTGGCTGCCGCGCGGAAGACGGGGTACCGGGCCACCCCCGTTGAGGCCCGGTACCTGTCCGACGCCGCGACTAGGACTTCGGCCGCGGGGCCAGGGGCGCCGGGGTGACCTTGAAGCCGCCCTTGGTGACCTCGGTGAAGGGGGCCGGGGCCATGCACGTGCCCACGCGGGGCTCGGACACCGATCCGTCGGGCTTCACGTCGACGTTGGCGATGCCCCACGAGAAGCCCACCCGGTCGGGCCCGCCGCGCTCCCCGTCCTGGACGCTGATCCCGATCCGCTTGCCCTCCCAGCCGACGTTCGAGGACGTGACCACCGCGGTGATCGTGGCCGTTTTGCCGCCGGTGACCATGCAGTCCACCTCCGCCTCGGCGACGCCGGTGAAGCCCGCGTCGGGCATGGCGTGGTAGACGGTCACCTTGCCGCGCGCGTCGACCGGCATGCCCTGCTCCCCGCCCGGGGCCGGGAAGGGCCTGCTCCACGGGGCGGCGTCGGCGTCGACGGTGAAACGGATGTCGTGCTCCTTCGGCACGTAGGGATAGGACACCGTCCCGCCGCCGTGCACCGAGGCGAGCTTCGGCGCGGCCGGCGCCGCGGGGGCCGGGGCCGCGCCGATCAGCGTCGCCACCAGGGCGGCGGCGGTCCCGGCCAGGACGAGCGCGCGCTTGCGGTTCTTCATCGTGAACTCCCGTTGAAAGTCGAGCCGTTCGGCTACGGGAAACAGCCTCGCCGGGAGCCCGCCGGCCTGCCATCTGCCGATGGGCGGACATGCCTGAGGGCCTCTCCCCCGAACGGGGGAGAGGCCCTCAGGCATGTCCGGTAGATCCGGCGCTTCGGTGGGCAGGCCGCAGCTCTCCTGGCGGGTACCTTCTCGTGCGGAAGCAGGCTCACGGGTCTGCTCGACCCTGCGGGGGCCCCGGTTGCGCACGACCCGGCCGTTGCCGGAATCTGCTTGCCCGTCTACCGCATCGAGACACTTCGCCAGGAGCTTATATGCCGGTTCTGGAAGATGGCCTTGCGTGGCTTCCGTCCTCCTTCCCCCAGGGGTTTTCCCTGCTGTTCGCCCGGGATGTGGAACCTCGAACACTTCTCGAGTTGATGGGATGTGAGGAAGGGTCATTCGAAGTCATGGACAGGGACGACGCCGAGGAATTCCAGCAGGAAGATCCCGAGGAACGGAGCATGCTGCGAGCCGGTTCGGTCGGACCGTGGGCATTTGCCGTCCAGTCGTGGGGGGCGCACATTCTGGAGAGCGACGCCCTGCAGAATGTTTCCGCTGTGGCCGAAACCGTTGCCATGGTGCGCACCGAGACTGTTCCGTGGTTCGCCTACGCGAAGGACGGGCAGACACTGTGCAGCTTCGATCCCGGCCTTCCTGACCTCCGTGACGGTGCCGATCGCGATGTTCTGCTTTCCCATATGGTGGAATCCGGTTTTCGGGTCGAGGGGCGGGACTCCGGCGTCTCTCCGGTCGATGCGATGCTCGGACTCGCCGAAAGGGCCTTCGGGCTGGGGCTCTCACGCGAATTGGTCGTGGACGGCGAGCTGCTCGCCGGCGTTGCCGAGGCGACGCCCTGAGTCCGGTGTGTGAAACCACGTGTGGCCCGCCGGATGTCCGGCGGGCCACACGTATATGTCACGGAAGTTCGCAGAGCGTCTGATCGCAGTTCTCGAACCCTGGAGTGCTCACGTAGTAGCGGTCCTTGTCATGCAGGCGAACCGCCGTGGTGAAGTTGCCCGACCCGCCGCCCGGCGCGGCGGCGCCGGGGGCTCTCCGGGGGCGGGGGAGTGCCGGGCTATGCCAGGCCGGGTCCGCGCACCGGGATGTGGGTGAACGTCGGCTCCGGGGCCGGGTTCTGGAAGAAGTCGTTGCCCTTGTCGTCGACCACGATGAAGGCCGGGAAGTCCTCGACCTCGATCTTCCAGACCGCCTCCATGCCGAGCTCCTCGTACTCCAGGACCTCGACCTTCTTGATGCAGTCCTGGGCCAGGCGCGCCGCCGGGCCGCCGATCGAGCCCAGGTAGAAGCCGCCGTGCCGGCCGCACGCGTCCGTCACCTGCTGGGAGCGGTTGCCCTTGGCCAGCATGACCTTGGAGCCGCCCGCCGCCTGGAACTGCTCGACGTAGGAGTCCATGCGGCCGGCCGTGGTCGGGCCGAAGGAGCCCGATGCGTAGCCCTCGGGGGTCTTCGCGGGACCGGCGTAGTAGACCGGGTGGTCCTTCAGGTACTGGGGCATCTCCGCGCCCGAGTCCAGCAGTTCCTTGATCTTGGCGTGCGCGATGTCGCGCGCCACGACCAGCGGGCCGGTGAGGGACAGGCGGGTTTTGACCGGGTGCTGCGTGAGGGTCGCCAGGATGTCGTCCATCGGCTGGTTCAGGTCGATCTTGACGACGTCCGCCGCGTCGTTCAGGTGCTCGTCCGTGGTCTCCGGCAGGAAGCGGGCCGGGTCGCGCTCCAGCTGCTCCAGGAAGACGCCCTCGGCGGTGATCTTCGCGGTGGCCTGGCGGTCCGCCGAGCAGGACACGGCGATGGCGACCGGCAGGGACGCGCCGTGCCGGGGGAGGCGCACGACGCGGACGTCGTGGCAGAAGTACTTGCCGCCGAACTGCGCGCCGATGCCGATCTTCTGGGTCAGCTCGAAGACCTGCTGCTCCAGGGCCTCGTCGCGGAAGCCGTGGCCCAGCGCGGAGCCCTCGCGGGGCAGCTCGTCCAGGTAGTGCGCCGAGGCGTACTTGGCGGTCTTCAGCGCGTGCTCGGCGGAGGTGCCGCCGACCACGATCGCCAGGTGGTAGGGCGGGCAGGCCGCCGTACCGAGCGAGCGGATCTTCTCCTCCAGGAACTTCATCATGGAGGCCTCGTTGAGGACCGCCTTGGTCTCCTGGTAGAGGAACGACTTGTTGGCCGAGCCGCCGCCCTTGGCCATGAAGAGGAACTTGTACGCGCCGCCGTCGGTCGCGTACAGCTCGATCTGCGCGGGCAGGTTCGAGCCGGTGTTCTTCTCCTCCCACATGGTGAGGGGGGCCATCTGCGAGTAGCGCAGGTTCAGACGGGTGTACGCGTCGTAGATGCCGCGGGAGAGCGCCGCCTCGTCACCGCCCTCGGTGAGGACGTTCTGGCCGCGCTTGCCCATGACGATCGCCGTGCCCGTGTCCTGGCACATCGGCAGGACGCCGGCCGCCGCGATGTTCGCGTTCTTCAGGAGGTCGAGCGCGACGAACTTGTCGTTCGAGGAGGCCTCGGGGTCGTCGATGATGCGGCGCAGCTGCGCGAGGTGCGCGGGGCGCAGGAAGTGCTGGATGTCGTGGATGGCCTCTTCGGCGAGCTTGCGCAGCGCCTCCGGCTCGACCTTGAGGAACGTACGGCCGTCCGCCTCGAAGGTGGACACGCCCTCGGCGGTCACCAGCCGGTACGGGGTGGTGTCCTCGCCCAGGGGCAGCAGGTCGGTGTACGCAAACTCTGGCATGACGGCAGTCATTCCTCACTCGGCAGACGGCGCTGGCGACCAATTGGCAGCGCGGTTAACCAGCGTAGGACCTCTCCCCGGGGGCGGGACTGTGAGGTAAGGCTCACTCAGCAGTATCGCGATCTATCGTGTCTGGCTATGCTGGGCGTCGTGGACCTGGAAAAGCACCCCGCCGCCCCCGCACCCGCTCCCGCGAACTCCGCCCCCGCCGAGCTGCGCGCCTCCGACGCGGACCGGGACCGGATCGCGCAGATCCTCGGCGATGCCCTCGCCGAAGGCCGGCTGACGGCCGAGGAGCATTCCGACCGCCTGGACACGCTCTACGCGGTCAAGACCGTCGGCGAGCTGGAAGTGCTCGTACGGGATCTGCCCGCGCCCGGCGGCGTCCATGCCCCGTCCGCGTACGCGCCCCCCGCGACCGCCCCGGGCGGCCCCGCCGAGACCATAGTGGCCGTGTGCAGCAGCTCCGCGCGCAAGGGCCGCTGGCGGCCCGGCGCGCACACCCGCGCGATCTCGGTGATGGGCGACATCAACATCGACCTCACCGAGGCGGTCTTCGAACAGCAGGTCACCGAGATCAACGTGACCTGCGTCCTCGGCAACGTCGAGGTCCTGGTCCCGGAGAACGTCACCCTGCGCGGCTACGGCAGCGGGGTCCTCGGCAACTTCGAGGTGCGCGGCGAGGGCCGCGGCGAGAGCGACCCGCAGGCGCCGGTGGTGATCGTGCGGGGCTTCGCCCTGCTGGGCAACATCGAGGCGCGGCCCAAGCCGGGAGCCCGCCTGGTGGACCTGGCCCGCAAGCTGCGCAAGCGCCTGGACGGCTGAACCCGCAGGGCCCGGCGCGGTCGCGGGGCCCGGCGCGGCCGCGGGGTCCGGCGAAATTCGGCCGACGGTCCGCACGGGCAGCCCCTAGGGTCCGGACCATGACGACGACAGAGTGGGAACTGCTCGACCGGGCGCACGCGACCCTGCGCGAGGCCGTCGCCGGGGTACCCGCCGACGGCTGGGACCTCCCGACCCCCTGCGCGCAGTGGAACGTCACCCGGGTCCTCCAGCACGCCGCGGGCGACCAGCTGGCGTACGCCGCCCGCCTGACCGGCGGGCCCGGGCCCGCCGAGGACCCCTTCGCGCCCTCCGGCACCCTGGCCGGCACGCCGGCGGGCCTGCTGGACCCGGCGCTCGCCGCCGCGGCCGAGGCCTTCGCCGGGGTCGCCCCCGACGACGCCGAGGTGGCCGTGCCGCTGCCGCCCTTCTCCGTACCGGCGGCGACGGCCGTCGGCGCCGCCGCACTCGACGCCGCCGTGCACGCCTGGGACATCGCCGTCGCCACGGGCCGGCCGCCGGGTCTGACCGACGAGCTGGCCGCCGCCCTGCGCCCGGCCGCCGACGTCCTCGCCGAGCCCCTGCGCGGCTTCGCCTACGGCCCGGCCCTCACCCTGGCGCCCGGCGCGGACGACGGTGCGGCGGCGCGCCTGCTGGCCTTCCTCGGACGGCATCCCGGGTGGGCCGCACCCGCGGCGTGACGGTCCGCCCGGCGGGGTCTCGTTTCGGACGAACCCCCGGCGGCCCGTGGCGCGCGGTGCATAGGGGCGCGTACAGCGGGTAGGGACAGGTGCGTCGTCTCTCGCTCACGTATACGTCGTCAGGAGTAGACCGTGCCGCATCCGCCGCATCAGTCCTTGCAGGTAGCCGCCGTCCAGAGTCTTCCGGGGCGTGCGGCCGCCGTGCCGAAGCCGCGGGTGCCGGCGAGGGCGGAGGACGGCCCATGGCATGCGGAGGCGGTGTGCCGCCGCGACGAGGCGGGGCTCTTCTTCGCGCCGTCCAAGGAGCCGACCGCGGCCAGGCTCTCCCGCGAGGAGGCCGCCAAGCGCGTCTGTGCCCGCTGCCCGGTGATGGTCGCCTGCCGGGAGCACGCGCTGCTCCAGCCCGAGCCGTACGGGGTGTGGGGCGGGCTCACCGCCGCCGAGCGCCGGGTGGTGCTGGCGAGGATGCGGCGCAGGGCCGCCGAGCTGCGCCAGGCCCCGGGGGCCGGGCCGATCGCCGCGGCGGGCTGAGCCGGTCGCCGGGTCGCCGGCCGCGGGCGCCGGACGTGGCGCGGGACGTGGCGCGGCACGCCGGGCATGGCGCCGGACGCCGGACGTGGATGTGCGAGAGGGGCGGTACCGCCGCACGCGGTGACCGCCCCTCTCGCTTCCTCACGCCGGTGACTAGTGCGCGCGGTCGAAGTCGATCGCGCTGTACGCGCGCAGCTTCGACAGGCGGTGCGTGGAGTCGATCCGCCGGATCGTGCCCGACTTCGAGCGCATGACCAGCGAGGACGTGGTCGCGGTCTCCGAGCGGTAGTGGACGCCGCGCAGCAGCTCGCCGTCGGTGATGCCGGTGGCGACGAAGAAGACGTTCTCGCCGGACACCAGGTCGTTCGTGGTCAGGACGCGGTCGAGGTCGTGACCGGCGTCGAGCGCGCGCTGGCGCTCGGCCTCGTCCTTCGGCCAGAGCTTGCCCTGGATGGTGCCGCCGAGGCACTTTATGGCGCACGCCGAGATGATGCCCTCGGGGGTGCCGCCGATGCCGAGGAGCAGGTCGACGCCGGTGCCCTCGCGCACGGCCATGACCGAGCCCGCGACGTCGCCGTCGGAGATGAACTTGATCCGGGCGCCGGTCTCGCGGATCTCCTTGACGATGCCCTCGTGGCGGGGGCGGTCCAGGATGACCACGGTGACGTCCTCGACGGCCATGTTCTTGGCCTTGGCGACCCGGCGGATGTTCACCGAGACGGGCGCGTTGATGTCGACGAAGTCGGCGGCCTCGGGGCCGGTGACCAGCTTCTCCATGTAGAACACCGCGGACGGGTCGAACATGGTGCCGCGGTCGGCGGCCGCCAGGACGGCGATGGCGTTCGGCATGCCCTTGGCGTTCAGGGTGGTGCCGTCGATCGGGTCCACGGCGATGTCGACCTCGGCGCCCGTGCCGTCGCCGACCCGCTCGCCGTTGAAGAGCATGGGGGCCTCGTCCTTCTCCCCCTCGCCGATGACGACGACGCCGTTCATCGAAACGGTGGAGATCAGGGTGCGCATCGCGTTGACCGCGGCACCGTCCGCGCCGATCTTGTCACCGCGTCCGACCCACCGGCCCGCGGCCATGGCGGCGGCCTCGGTGACCCGTACGAGTTCCAGTGCGAGGTTGCGGTCGGGGGCCTCCGGAGAGACTTCGAGCTGGGGCGGCAGGTTGTGCTCGGTCATCGGAGCGCACCTTTCTGTACGGCGACGGCCGGGAAGTGAGGGTGCTGGAACTCTATCGGTACGTCGACATATTGAGCAGGGCGGGTCACGTATGAGCGGCATATCGGTCAGTCGATTGTCCTGAGCGAACGTCTTGCGGTCCTCCAGGACCCACCGGGACTCTCCAGGGTCCGCCGAGGCGCGCCGCTCCGCGACCCCGGCGGTGATCGCCGCCCCGCGATGCGGGACGATGGGTCCCGTGGCAGGTATGAAAGGCAAGCAGACGGTCTGGGACATGGTCCGGTCGCTGGGGGTGATCGGCGTCGTCGTCGCCGGGATCTACCTCTTCGTCCCGCATGACGAGAAGGCCGATCCGACGCGCACGGTCGACTACCGGGTGGAGACCCTGACGGCCCGGCGCGCGGCCCCGTATCCGGTGGCGGCCCCCGTGGGGCTCCAGGAGCAGTGGCGGGCGACCTCGGTGACGTACGAGCGCAAGAACGCCAACGCCTGGCACCTGGGCTTCCTCGACCCGGAGCAGCAGTACGCGGCGGTGGAGCAGTCCACGGACACCTCGGCGAAGTACCTCGCCAAGGTCACCCAGCACGCGAAGGCCACCGGGCAGACGCAGCAGATCGGCGACCTGGCCTGGGAGCGCTGGGACGGCGAGAAGTACGACGCCCTCGTACGGCAGGACCAGGGCCACGTCACGGTGGTGACCGGCACGGCCTCCTTCGAGCAGCTCGGCGCGCTCGCGGCGGCGCTGGAGTTCAAGCAGGGCAAGTAGGACGGGCAGGGCGAGCGGCGCGCCAAGCGCGGGCGGGGCGCGCGGAGCGGGCAAGGCCTCGCGCACCTGTCCGGAGCGCGCGACGCGAGAAGGGCCGTGCGCCCCGGGATCCCGGGGCGCACGGCCCTTCTGCGTGTGCTGCTGCGGCGGCGCCGGTCAGACGGTCGTGATGACCTCGTCGAAGCCCAGGCGCGGGGAGCGGTCGAACCAGGCACCCTCGGCGGCCGGCTTGCCGATGTTGATGACCATGATCGGGGTGTGGTCGGCGTCCAGGAATTCCTTCTGGATGCCCGCGAAGTCGGCGCCGGTCATCGGGCCCGCGGCCAGGCCCGCGGCGCGGATGCCGATGATGAAGTAGGCGGCCTGCAGCGCGGAGTTCAGCAGCGCGGACTGCTCGCGGACCGGGCGCTCGGAGAAGAACGCGTCCTTGGCCTGCGGGAAGTGCGGCAGCAGCTGCGGGAGCTCCTCGTGGAACTCGTTGTCCGCGGAGAGGATCGCGACCAGCGGGGCGGTGGCGGTCTTGGCGTCGTTGCCCTTGGCCATGTGCTGCACGAGGCGCTCGCGGGCCTCGGGGGAGCGGACCAGGGTGATGCGCAGCGGGGTCTGGTTGAAGGCGGTGGGACCGAACTTCACCAGGTCGTATATCGCCTGGACCTGCTCCTCGGTGACCGGCTCGTCGGTGAACGAGTTGGCCGTGCGGGCCTCGCGGAACAGCAGGTCCTGCGCGGCGGAGTCAAGAACGAGAGACATCGGAAAGCCTTCTTCCATACGGAGGTGAAGCGATGTCCCAGACTCTACGGCGGAGGTAGATGAATTTTCAACTAAATCCGCCTCCGGGTGACCGGGATCACTCCCCGGTCAACCTCCCCGGTCACTCCTCCTCGGCCGGCTCGCGCGCCGCCAGCGCCGAGTCCAGCCGGGCCCGGGCCCCCTCCAGCCAGTGCCGGCACACCTTCGCCAGCTCCTCGCCGCGCTCCCAGAGGGCGAGGGAGTCCTCCAGCGAGGTCCCCCCGGCCTCCAGCTTGCGGACGACCTCGATGAGCTCGTCGCGGGCCTGCTCGTACCCCAGCGCCGTTCCGGCCTCTGCCATTCCCGTATCCATCCTCTGTGTGTCGTGCGACCACGTGATTGCGGCCGTGTGTCGCTATTCCGAAGCGGCTGGCGCGTCCGCCGCACCCTCCGGGGCCTCCTGGGCCTCCTGGGCCTCCTGGGCCTCCTGAGCCTCCGGGGCGTGCTGCGAGGAGACCTCCACGGAGAACGTGCCCTCCGCCACCCGCGCGCGCAGCACGTCGTGGGGAGCCACCTCCCGCGGCGAGCGCACCACATGGCCGTCGGCCCGCTGCAGCACGGCGTACCCCCGCTCCAGGGTCGCCGCCGGGGACAGCGCCACCACCCGGGCCAGGGTGTGCGCGAGCTCCGAGTCGGCCCGGTCCAGCAGGTGCCCCACCGTGCGCCGCGACCGGGCCAGCAGGGCGTCCAGCTCGTCCTCGCGGATCTCCACCATCCGCTGGGGGTGGACGAAGACCGGCCGGGCCAGGGCGTGCGCGAGGCCCCGCTCCTCCCGGTCGAGCAGCCCGCTGACCGCGCGCAGCCCCCGGGCCTGCAGCTGGCGTACGCGCTCCAGCTCCTCGCCGACGTCCGGCACCACCTTCTTCGCCGCGTCCGTGGGGGTGGAGGCCCGTACGTCCGCGACCAGGTCCAGCAGCGGGGAGTCCGGCTCGTGGCCGATCGCCGAGACCACCGGGGTGCGGGCCGCCGCGACCGCCCGGACCACCTCCTCGTCGGAGAAGGGCAGCAGGTCCTCCACGCTGCCGCCGCCGCGCGCCACGATGATCACGTCGACCTCGTCCAGGGCGTCGAGCTCCTTGACCGCCTGGACCACCTGGGGCACCGCGTGGACCCCCTGGACGGCTACGTTGCGCACCTCGAAGCGGACCGCCGGCCAGCGGCGCCGGGCGTTCTCCAGGACATCGCGCTCGGCCGCCGAGGCCCGCCCGACCACCAGCCCGATCAGCTGCGGCAGGAAGGGCAGCGGCTTCTTGCGCTCCAGCGCGAAGAGCCCCTCGGAGGCCAGGGACCGCTTGAGGCGCTCCAGCCGGGCGAGCAGCTCCCCGATGCCGACCGGCCGTATCTCCGTGGCCCGCAGGGACAGCTGCCCGCGCGGGGCGTACCACTCGGGCTTGGCCAGCAGCACGACCCGGGCGCCCTCGGAGACCACGTCCGCGACCTCGTCGAAGACCTGGCGGAAGCAGGTCACGCTGACGGAGATGTCGTGCGAGGGATCGCGCAGCGTCAGGAAGACCACCCCCGCTCCCGGCCGCCGCGAGAGCTGCGTGATCTGCCCCTCCACCCACACCTGGCCGAGCCGCTCGATCCAGCCCCCGATGAGCCGGGACACCTGGCCTACCGGCAGCGGCGCCTCGGCCGACGTATTCAGACCCATGCACGCAGGCTATCCGGCGCCGCCGACAGTGCGTCAGGTGCCGGCGCCGGTGTCGGTGCCGGTGCCGGTGTCGTGGGCGTGGGGAACCTCCCGGCGGCCGCGCTGGACGAGCAGCACGACCAGGCCCGCCGCCAGCCACCCCGCCGCCACCAGCTGCGCCGTCCAGGAGGCCTCGAAGATCACCGCGACGGTCACGGCCGCGCCCAGCACCGGCATCACCAGGTGCTTCCACCAGTTCGGCGGGCCCTCGCGCCGCTTGACCACGAACCAGCCCACCACCGAGGCGTGCAGCAGGGTGAAGGCCACCAGCGCCCCGACGTCCACCACCGACACCAGCCGGTCGAGCCCGTCGTCGCGCCGGGCCGCCCACACGGCCGCCACCAGCGTGACGGCGGCCGCCACCAGCAGCGCGGGCCGCGGGGTGCCGTCCGAGGTCCGGGCGAGCACCCGGGGCAGCCGCCGCTCCCTGGCCATCGCGAACACCAGCCGGCCGGCCGCCGCCTGCCCGGCCAGCGCCGCGAAGGCCGCCCCGATCGCCTTGCTGACCGCCACCAGGTCGTGCAGCCAGGGGCCGACCGCGGACTCCACCGCGTCGTAGAAGGCCGGTCCCTGCAGCGCCGGCTCGGCCGCCAGCCCGGCCGCGGACACGGGCATGAGCAGCGCCGCCAGATAGCTCTGGGCGATGAACAGCACCCCGGCCAGCGCCAGGCAGAACAGCACCGCCCGCGCCACCCGCTCCGAGCCGCCCGTCACCTCCTCGGCGAAGGAGGCGATGGCGTCGAAGCCGAGGTAGGACAGGACCGCGACCGACACCGCGCCCAGCACGGCGGCCGTGCTGAAGCCGAGCGAGCCGTCGCCGGTCAGCGGGGACAGCCAGCCGCGCCGCGCCCCGCCCTGGACCAGCACGGTCACCGCGGCCACCAGGAAGACGAGCAGGACCGCGATCTCCATGGCCAGCACGGCGAAACCCACGCGCGCGGCCGCCCGGACGCCCCACAGGTTCAGCAGGGTGGTGATCACGACGGCCAGGGCCGTCCACACCCACCGGGAGACCTCCGGGACCAGCGCGTTCATCGCGATCCCCGAGAAGAGGTACGCGACCGCCGGGATCAGCAGGTAGTCGAGCATCGCCATCCATCCGGCGATCAGCCCCGGGCCCTCGCCGAGACCCTTCCGGGCGTACGTGAAGACCGAACCGGCCTGCGGGGCGACCCGCACCATCTGCGCGTAGGAGAAGGCCGTGAAGGCCATCGCCACGGTCGCGCACAGGTAGACGAGGGCGACGGCGCCGTGGGACCTGGCGTCGAGCGTGCCGAAGACCCCGACCGGGGCCATGGGGGCGATGAACAACAGGCCGTAGACGACCAGATCCCGGAAGCCGAGGCTCCGCCGCAGCGCCGTGGGCGCCGCGGCACTGGAATCCGTCACGGAAGCCATCCGTCCTCCGGGGTAGGGGCAGGTCTGCGCGGTACGGGCTTTCGGGCAAGTGTGTGCCGTACGGGGGACGCCCGGCCTCCTGGAGACCCCCGTACGATGGAGCACATGACTGCTCCCGCCCCCGCTCCTGCTTCCCGCCGTGTCCTGCTCGCCGCGCCCCGCGGCTACTGCGCGGGCGTGGACCGAGCCGTGATCGCCGTCGAGAAAGCCCTCGAGCAGTACGGTGCGCCGGTGTACGTCCGCCACGAGATCGTGCACAACAAGTACGTCGTCCAGACCCTGGAGAAGAAGGGGGCCATCTTCGTCGAGCGGACGGAGGAGGTGCCCGAGGGCTCCATCGTGATGTTCTCCGCGCACGGCGTGGCGCCGGTGGTGCACGAGGAGGCGGCGCGCGGCAAGCTCGCGACGATCGACGCGACCTGCCCGCTGGTCACCAAGGTGCACAAGGAAGCCATCCGGTACGCGAACGAGGACTTCGACATCCTCCTCATCGGCCACGAGGGCCACGAGGAGGTCATCGGCACCTCCGGCGAGGCCCCGGACCACATCACCATCGTCGACGGCCCGCACGACGTGGACAAGGTCACCGTCCGTGACGAGTCCAAGGTCGTCTGGCTGTCCCAGACCACTCTCTCGGTCGACGAGACCATGGAGACGGTCGACGCACTGAAGACCAAGTTCCCGCTGCTGGTCTCGCCGCCGAGCGACGACATCTGCTACGCCACCTCGAACCGGCAGGCCGCCGTCAAGGTGATGGGCGCCGACTCCGACCTGGTCATCGTGGTCGGCTCGAAGAACTCCTCGAACTCGATCCGGCTCGTCGAGGTCGCCAAGGACGCCGGCGCCAAGGCCGCGTACCTGGTCGACTTCGCCAGCGAGATCGACGAGGCCTGGCTGGAGGGCGTCACCACGGTCGGCCTCACCTCGGGCGCCTCGGTGCCGGAGGTCCTGGTCGAAGAGGTCCTGGAGTGGCTGACGGTGCGCGGCTACGCGGACGTGGAGATCGTCAAGACCGCCGAGGAGTCGATCGTCTTCTCGCTGCCGAAGGAACTCCGCCGCGACCTGCGTGCCGAGGCTGCCGAACTGGTCGCCGACAAGTAACTCGTTTCGTACGGTATGTCCATGCAGATCTTCGGCGTGGACATCGGCGGAACCGGGATCAAGGGCGCTCCCGTGGACCTGGAGCGCGGCGACCTGGCTCAGGAGCGCCACAAAGTACTGACACCGCATCCGGCCACCCCCGAGGGGGTGGCCGGATGCGTCGGCGAGGTGGTGCGCCACTTCGAGTGGCACGGGCCGCTCGGGGTCACCTTCCCGGGCGTGGTCACGGGCGGCGTCATCCGTACGGCGGCCAACATGGACAAGTCCTGGATCGGAGTCGACGCGGCGTCGCTGATCGCGCGCGAGCTGGGCGGCATGCCGGTCACGGTGCTGAACGACGCGGACGCGGCGGGCGTCGCCGAGATGACGTACGGGGCCGGGCGCGGACGGGACGGCACCGTCCTCCTGCTGACCCTGGGGACGGGCATCGGGAGCGCCCTGTTCACGGACGGGCGGCTGGTCGCGAACTCGGAACTCGGCCACCTGGAGCTGAAGGGCCACGACGCGGAGACGCGGGCGTCGGTGAAGGCCAAGGAGGACCACGACCTCACGTGGGAGCGCTGGGCGCACCGCGTGCAGAAGTACCTCCAGCACGTGGAGATGCTGTTCTCCCCGGACCTCTTCATCATCGGCGGCGGAGTCAGCCGCAAGCCGGAGAAGTTCCTGCCGCTGATCGAGGGCGTGCGGGCCGAGATCGTCCCGGCGAAGCTGCAGAACAACGCGGGCATCGTGGGAGCGGCGATGGCGGCCAAGGCGGCCAAGGCGGCCAAGGCGGCGAAGAAGTAGGGCCGGCGCTCACTGGGTGATGCGCCGGGGCACCCGCCGCCTGCCGATCAGCACGGCCTTGCGCACGACGGCGATCAGCGCGGCGACCAGCGTCCCGGCGTACAGCCAGCCGGCGTGCAGGGACAGCGCGGACACCAGCCCCATCAGCTGCCCGCCGATGCCGCCGGAGCCGCCCGAGATGGGCCACACTCCGGCGGCGAAGGCGATGGGCACGCCGATCGGCGCGGTGATCAGGTCGGCGGGCCGTACCCAGAGCGCGGTGGCGGCCGCGACGGGCAGGAAGAGCAGCCCGTAGACGAAGAGCGAGGAACCGAACAGCAGCCAGCAGATCCCGCCCACCAGCACCATGGCGGCACACGCGAACAGCCCGCCGCCGAGCCCGGTCAGCCGGGGCCGGGGCATCCGCCGCGCGAGCGCCGACCGGCGCGGACCGCCACCGGCCTGGGCGGGCACCGCGGCGGACCGGGGACCCTGCCGCTGGGCCGGCGGTCGCTGCTGGTGAGGGGCCGATCGCGTCCTGTATTGCTCCACCCCACCAAACTAGGCGGGGAGCGGGCCGGATCGGGCCCCGGACACGCGTACATCCACCGCCACTCATCGGAAAGTAAACTGTCCGGTGGCCCACTCCCGGGCCGCCGCCCCCTCCAGCTACGGGAAGTCGCCAACGTGTCGCTCACGATCGGAATCGTCGGCCTGCCGAATGTCGGCAAGTCGACCCTGTTCAACGCCCTGACCAAGAACGACGTGCTGGCGGCCAACTACCCGTTCGCCACCATCGAGCCGAACGTCGGCGTCGTCGGTGTCCCGGACCAGCGTCTGGCCGTCCTCGCGGGCATCTTCGGATCGCAGCGCGTCCTCCCGGCGACCGTCGACTTCGTCGACATCGCGGGCATCGTGCGCGGCGCCTCGGAGGGTGAGGGCCTGGGCAACAAGTTCCTGGCGAACATCCGCGAGTCGGACGCCATCTGCCAGGTCATCCGCGCCTTCAAGGACGAGAACGTCGTCCACGTCGACGGCAAGGTCTCGCCGAAGGACGACATCGAGACGATCAACACCGAGCTGATCCTCGCCGACCTCCAGTCCATCGAGAAGGCCGAACCGCGCCTGACGAAGGAGTCCCGCCTCCAGAAGGAGAAGGTCGCGGTCCTCGCGGCCGTCGTCGAGGCCAAGAAGATCCTCGAAGCGGGCGACACCCTCTTCTCCAAGGGCATCACCAAGGGCACGGAGCAGGGCGACCTCCTCCACGAGCTCCACCTGCTCACCACGAAGCCCTTCCTCTACGTCTTCAACGTGGACGAGGACGAGCTGACGGACGACGCCTTCAAGGCCGAGCAGAGCGCGCTCGTCGCCCCGGCCGAGGCGATCTTCCTCAACGCCAAGCTGGAGCAGGACCTCTCCGAGCTGGACGACGAGGAGGCCCTCGAGCTCCTCCAGTCGGTCGGCCAGGACGAGCCCGGCCTCGCCACCCTCGGCCGCGTCGGCTTCGACACCCTGGGCCTGCAGACGTACCTGACGGCCGGCCCGAAGGAAACCCGCGCCTGGACGATCAAGAAGGGCGCCACGGCCCCCGAGGCGGCCGGCGTGATCCACACCGACTTCCAGCGCGGCTTCATCAAGGCCGAGGTCATCTCCTTCGCCGACCTGGTCGCCTGCGGCTCGGTGGCCGAGGCCCGCGCCAAGGGCAAGGCCCGCATGGAGGGCAAGGACTACGTCATGCAGGACGGCGACGTGGTCGAGTTCCGCTTCAACGTCTGAGCGGATGAAAAGACGCCACGTCGCTGACGTGGCGAACACGCAGGTCAGAAGGGGTCGACTCCTCCAGGGGTCGGCCTCTTGCTGTTTCCCGTGCGGGATGGTGCCGACGCGTCGGCGGCGTCCACCGTCAGGTCTCGTGGACGGTGGACCGGTGTCCGACGTGAACGACCCAGACCACCAGCTCCCCGTTGTCGATCGTGTACACGACGCGGTAGTCGCCGACGCGCAGGCGGCGACGTTCGGGCTGGGACACGAGTGCGGTGGTGCCGAGGCCGAGAGGGTCGGTCTCCAGCTCGGTCAGCTTGGCCAGGATGCGCAACGCCATGTCGCGAGGGATCTTCCGAAGTTCGGCCTGCGCCTCGGGGCGGAAGACGGTTCGGTACTCACTCACCGCGCGCCAGCGTCTCCCTCATGATGTTCTCGATCGGGATGCCGCGTGCGGGATTGGCCATGCGCTCGTCGATGATCCGGTTGATCTCGCGCTCTTCCCACTCCTGGTACTTGCGCAGTACCTCGATGGAGACGATGGCGGCGACTTCCTTGCCCCGGCGCGTGATCACCGTCGGCACGTCGTCGCGGTCCGCGCGCTCCACGACCTCCGCCAGGTGCGCACGTACGTCGCGGATGGACTCCATGGGCAGTGGCTGCGTCATGGGCTCAAGCGTACCGAGTGACCCATGTGTACACAGCGGCTCGGCCTCGCCGTGGCTGCGCGTGCCGGAAACCGCGTTTTCGCGGGTGGGAGCTATGCCGTCCTCATTTCGGCCGAGGACTACGCGGCGCTGCGCGAGGGCTCGTACCTGCTGCGCTCTCCGGCGAACGCCCGGCGGCTGCTCAAGGCGTACGAGAACGCCCTGGCGAACATCAACGTGTCGGAGCGCGAGCTGATCGACCCGGACTCGGCGACGCGGGTGCGGGTACGGGTGCCGCGTGAGGCTCGTCTTCGAGGACCAGGGCTGGGAGGACTGCACGTCCTGGCTCAAGGACGACCGCAAGATGCTCACCAGGATCAACAAGCTCATCGAGGAC
Source organism: Streptomyces nojiriensis (assembly GCF_017639205.1). NCBI lineage: Bacteria > Bacillati > Actinomycetota > Actinomycetes > Kitasatosporales > Streptomycetaceae > Streptomyces > Streptomyces nojiriensis. The sequence goes on from NZ_CP071139.1 coordinate 5,762,639, forward strand.
GTCAGGCGTGACCCGTTCTCAGGGATCGGCAAGCCCGAACCTTTGAAGTACCACCTGCCTGGCGCGTGGTCGCGGTGACCGGCAAGGAGATCGTCGTCCTGGCGGCCCGGTACCGCTACTGACCGCTCGGCGGTCGAACGTGAGCGTCGGAAGGGGTCGGGCTCCGTCGAGTCCGGCCCCCTCTGCGTTCCGGCGCGCGGGTGGGGGCATTTGGTGGGGGAGGGCCTAGCCTGGCGGGCGCGGGGTGTGGGTGCGGAAGGTGGAGGGTGGCGTGGGGCCGGGTGCGCAGTGGGAATGGCCGGGTCGGAGTCTGCTCGGGGTGCTGTCCGCTCCCGCGCGGGCAGAACTGCTCGGGCTGGGTTCGGAGTTGACGCTCGACTCCGGCGGCGTGCTGCTCACCGAGGGCGCCACCGATCGGCACCTGTACGTGATTCTCAGCGGGTTCGCCAAGGTCACCGCGACCGTCGAGAACGGGCAGGAGTCGCTGCTCGCCGTTCGCGTCGGCGGGGACAGCGTGGGCGAGATGGCCGCGCTCGACGGCGCCCCGCGGTCGGCCGGGGTGGTGGCCTGCGGGCCGTTACGGGCGCGGGTGATCGGGCCCGGGGCCCTGCACGCGCTCATGCTGCGGCGGCCCGAGGTCGCGATGGCGCTGACCCGGATCGTGGCCGACCGGCTGCGCTGGGCCAACCGGCGGCGGCTCGAGTTCCGCGGATACCCGGTCAAGGTGCGACTCGCGCGGCTCCTGGTGGAGCTGGCCGTGGCGTACGGGCGGCCCGAGGCGGGCGGTGGTCATGTGATCGGCTTCCAGCTCACCCAGCCCGAACTCGCCGCGCTCACCGGCGCCGCGGAGACCACCGTGCACAAGGGACTGCGCGAGCTGCGCGACGAGGGACTGCTCGGCACCGGTTACCGGACGACCACCGTGCACGACCTCGCCCGGCTCGCCCGGGTGGCCGAACTCGCCGAGCCGGTGACGCCGCCCGCCCCGCGCCGGCCCCGCGGGTCAGCCGAGCAGCGGCCGTAGCAGCAGGCAGAGGCCGGCGGTGGTTCCCATCACCGCGGTGCACACCACGGCGGCCGTGACGCAGCGGTACTTCCGCAGGGCCACGTCGGAGAGGAAGCGGATCATCGCGTGCAGCTGCCGCTCGTCCTCGGCGGTGGTGGGCGGCGACGGGTCCGCGGCCGCGGCGAGTCGGACGAAGCTGTAGTCGTTGGGGCCGGTGGGTCGCCAGACGCGCGGCCGGAGCGCCAGCGCGAGCGAGGCCGCGCCGCCGAAGAGGCCGCAGGCGAAGAGGGCCAGCAGCACCCCCGCCAGCCAGCCCAGCGGGCCGCCGCGCCGCCAGCCGTCGAGCGCCGCCTCGCTCCACGCGCCCGCCGTCCCCACGAGCGCCGCCTGCACGGCGGAGAGGATGCCGGCCTTGGCGTCGGCGTGCTGGTGCGTCGTCTGCAGGACGGTCAGCATCGTGCGCGAGGCCGGGCCGGGCGCCGCCGTCGGTGCGGTGGGCGGGATGGATGTCACGGAACCTCCAACGCGGCTCGGGTGGAGTTCCATTGAGCTGCCCGCCCGCCGGGCGGACCAGGCACTTCTACGGGATCGGACGACTGCGCCGGATCCCGTATTTCCACGGGGTGCGCGTGGCCGGTTCCGGTGTACGACTGGCAGGGCGGCCGGCGCTCCACGGGGGTGGGCAACGGTCCGGGAGCGGCATGCCGCATCGCTCTGCACCTCGTAACTCTCCTGATTCGCGAGTGAGTTGGAGGTGCGGCATGCTGTGCTTCCCGATGTCACGGACGAGGAGGACGGGATGTCCGTAGGTGCGATGGGCGTGTTCGACAGGCGGCTTCTGCTGGCCGTCGACGCGCGAGGTTACGGCAGCGCGGACACCGCGCGACAGCGCGAGATCCAGACAGTGTTGCCCCGGCTTCTCTCCGAGTCGGCCGAGGCGGCCGGGCTCGACCGGGCCTCCTGGGTGCGCCAGGCCGCCGGGGATTCCGAGTTCGCCGTGCTCCCGGCCGGCTCCGACGAGCAGGCGCTCGTCGAGCCGTTCATGCGCAGGCTGGACGCCGGACTGCGGGCCCACAACCGCGACCGGGTGCCCGGCGCGCGGCTCGCGCTGCGCGCCGCCGTGCACTTCGGCCCGGCGTCCGAGGCGCCCAACGGCTTCGTGGGCCCCGGTCCCGTCGAGGTCTCCCGCATCCTGGAGAGCGACCCGCTGCGCCGGGCCCTCGCCGCGGCCCCGGACGCCGCGCTCGCCGTCGCGCTGACCGCGCCGGTCTTCACGGAGCTCGTCGCCCAGGGGTACACCAACTTCCGGCCGGAGGAGTTCCGCGAGGTCGTCGTCGAGAAGAAGGAGTACCGGGGCCGGGCGTGGCTGTGGGTGTCGGGGTACGACGTCCACACGCTGGACCTCGGTGATTCCGTTACCGGCTCCCGTTCTGCATCGGATTCCGGTTCCGGTTCCGGTGATGGATCTGGTGATGGCTCTGGTTCCAGTGACAGTTCTGGATCTCGTACAGACTCCGGTTCTGCCTCCGGCTCGGGTTCCGGTTCTGCTGCGGCCGGCGCCGGCGGAGGCGACTCGGTCACCACCAACCTGCACGGAACCGTCTTCAACGGGAACGTCGTCTTCGGCATCTCCAAGTGAGTGGAGCGGACGGGGAGACGGGGTGCACACGTGAGATCCACGGATCGGCCCACGGAGAACCACGGAAGTAGTGGGGAAGGAGACGGCGTGCCCGGCGAACCCCGGCAGTTAACCGACGAGGCGAACGGCAGCGCCGATCCCCTCTCCGCCCCCGAGTCGCCGGCGAGTCCGACCCCGCCCGCGTCCCCGACCCCGTCCACACCCACGCCACCGTCACCCTCACGAGTGAATTCCGGAGCGAATTCCGGGCCGACTTCCGGAGCGGATCCCGGAGCCGATTCCTCCGAGGGCGACTACCGCGTCTACAACAACTTCTACGGCCCGCAGTACCACGGCCGCGCCCACTTCGGCATCGCCACCGCCGCCGAGCGGCCCGGGCGGGCCCGCGCCACCGGCCTCCTCGACGGCGACGAGATCGACGCGCTGCTGCGTTCCTACATCCGCCCCGACTGCTTCGACGAAGCAGCCCGCGAGCTCTCCCGTACCGGCATCGTCGTCCTGACCGGCCCCCAGGGCACCGGCAAGCGCTCCGGCGCGGTCGCCCTGCTCCGCGAGACCGTCGGACCCTCCGCCGACTACGTGGTGCTCTCGCCCGACATCGGCCTCGACCAGCTCGCGGAGCGCACCTTCGACGCGGGCGTCGGCTACGTCGTCCTCGACCGCACCGGAGCCGCCGCAGCGGCGGGAGCCACCGGAGCCGCCGGGACCGGTGTGGACGCCGCCGGCCCGCCCTCCGACTTCGACTGGCGCCGGGTGCGCGACCAGCTGCGCCGCCACCGCGCCCATCTGGTGATCACCACCGTGCACGGCGTGGCCGGCCGCTCGCCCAAGGCCGTACGCCACCTGCCGTGGCGGCCACCGGTCCTGGACAAGGTGGTACGGGCCCGGCTGGTCCAGGCCCGCATCCCGCGGGAGATCGTCGACCGGGCCGTGGCCGGCATCCCGCCCCGCTGCCCCATCGCGGTCGTCGCCGACGCGGCACAGCGCATCGCGGCGGGCGCCGACCCCGACCAGGCGTGGAAGGAGCACAGCGGCAGCGCGCCGCAGGCCGTCCAGGAGTGGTTCGGCGCCGAGGAGGAGCGGAGCCTGCGCGAGATCGCCGAGGTCACCACCCTCGCCTTCGCTCCCGGCATCGGGCGGCGCGCCTTCGAATCGCTCCAGGACCTCCTCGAACGGCTCCTCGGACCGGTCTACTTCACACCGGAAGCCGCGGTCGGGGCCGGGGCCGGGGCCGCCGCCGACGGTGCGGCAGCCCCCGACGCCACGGGGCAGGCCGCCGCCGACGGTCCGGACCCGCAGCAGCGCCGCCGCGCCCGCCCGGTGGACCGGCGCCGCTCGCTCTCCCGCAACGCCCTGATCACCACCGAGATGCAGGTCTACGGCGCGACCACCCGCGAGGTCATGGTCTTCGCCGACTCCGAGCTGCGCCGCTGGGTGCTGCAGGCGCTGTGGCGCGACCACCCCACCGAGTACTGGGACGCGGTCCGCCACTGGCTGGAGGCGCTCGTCGACGCCGACCCCGACCCCGCCCTCCAGCTCTCCATCGCCTCCGGACTCACGCTGCTCGGGCACATCGCCTTCGACGAGGTCGTGCAGAGCTACCTCGACCCGTGGGCGCGCGGCGAGAGCGGCGAGACCGGGCAGACCCTCGCGGTGTACGTGCTCTGGTACATGTGCCTGGAGGAGACCCAGGCGGCCGCCGCGCTCACCCTGGCCCGCACCTGGGCCCAGTCCCTCCACCCCACCCTGCGGGGCACCGCGCTGATCGCCTTCAGCGGCCAGCTCGGCGTCACCTTCCCCACCGACGCGGTGAAGTGGCTCTGGGCGGTGCTGCGCACCAGCGCCCTCGAAAAGCGGGAGGAACGCGAACACGGGCTGCGCGCCTGGGCTCAGCTGTTCCTCACGTTCGTCGACTGCCAGGAGGACGCCGGCATCGTGCTCGACGCCCTGGCGCACCGGATCAGGAAGGAACGGCGCACCCGGTCCGCCGCCTACTCGGCGACCGGCCTGCTCGTCCTCGAAACCACCCTCTGGGTCTTCACCGCCACCGAGCGGCTCTCGGGCCGCCCGGCCGTCGCCCGCTACGTCGCCGACCGGCCCGAGGAGGCCGACGTCGTCGCCGAGTTGTGGGCGGCGGTCCTCTGCTACCGGCCGCTGCGCCGCAGCGCCCTGTCCGCCCTGCTCGTCACGGTCCGTGGCCTGCCCGCCGTGACCTCCGACCCCACCGCTGCGGCCGCGCGACTCGGTCACGCCCTCGCCGCCGCGCTTCCGCAGGTCGAGCACCCCTTGCTGACAAGCGAGCTGGGCCGACTCGCGGTCTCCCGTCCCACCCGCGCCACTGGTCCCGACTGCGTCGCGACCCTGCTCGGCGCCCTGAACCGTGTGAAGGACACCGAACCACGATGACCACGATCCGCAGGACCTATCCCCTGGTCGAGGAGCGGGTGCTGGCTCCCGCGCCCCGCACCGGGCGCCGCTTCTGGAACCAGCCGACCCGCTCGCACGACGAACTGCCCCGCGTCTCCGCCCACCAGGTCCTCGTCTACCGCACCGGGGACCAGTACCTCACCGACCACGGCGTCCGCGGACCCGGCGACGAGACCGTCCTGAACGCCGGCTCGGTCACCGTCGTCGACTGCCGCACCGCCGTGCCCGTCACCGTCGGAACCGACGTACCGTCCGCCGAGACCGACGGCTTCACCGTCCAGGTCGCCTTCCACTGCACGGTCACCGACCCCGTGGCCGTCGTCCGCGAGGGCGTCGTCGACGTGGAGTCCCGGCTGCTCGGCTACCTCCGGGCGCTGCCCGGACTCACCGACGTCACCCAGGAATGGCCGCTCGAAGCCGGCAAGGAGGTGTCCCGGAGGCTGACCGCGCGCCTGATCTCGTACCTGGAGATGGAACCGCCGCGGATCGCCGGGCTCTCCGTCGGCGATCCGTACCTGACGGTGCTCACCCCGCAGGAGTTCGCCGACCAGCAGCGCCGAGCCGACGAGGAGCGGCGCGAACGCGAGCACGACCGCGTGAAGGAGGCGGTACGCCGCGAGCGCGAGCTGATGGAGCACGAGCGCGAGAAGGAACGCAAGGCGATGGAAGCCGAGCGCACGTCGCTCGAAATGCGGCACCAGCAGGAACTGGACGACCTCCGGCGGTCGTACACCCAGCGGACGGACGCCGAGGACCAGCACTACACCCACAACCTCAAGCGCAAGGACTACGAGTTCGAGCGCACGGAGGCGCTCAAGGACCTCGAGGACTTCGGCACCGACCCGGCCAACACCGACATCCTCGCCCAGCGCCGGGGCGAGATCGGGTACTCCGAGCTGTCCGAGCGGCAGCGCGAGACCGACCGGCTGCGGCGCGAGCGGCAGCGCGAGGACGAGGAGCGCCACTGGGAGAACGCCGAACGGCGGCGCCTCGCCGAACGGGAGGACCTCCGCTACAGCCTGGAGCGCGATGACCGCCACCGTGAGGTCGACCGCCAGGACCAGCGCGCCGCGCTCGACGCCGCCCGGGAGGAGCAGCGAGAGCAGCGGTCCGCGGACCGCGACGACCGGCTGCGGCAGCGCGCGGAGCAGCGCGAGGACGTGCTGGCCGACCGGGCCGAGCGGCGTCACCGGGCCGACCGGCGCGACAACATCAACCAGGAGCTGGGCCGCCAGATGATCAACCGCGGCCTCCTCGACAACGCGCCGATCGACGCCCGTGCCTTCGTCGAGCGCCTCAGCACCGGGCAGGGCCTCCTCGACCAGGACCCGCCCGCCGCCGCGCAGGTGGCCGGCGCCGCCGAGACCCCGCAGCTGAAGGAGGGCACCGGCGCGTCGTCCCGGGACCGTTCCGACGAGCGCCGCGGCCGGTCGTACGACGGGGAGGACCCGTACGAGAAGGAGGAGTACGGACGGGAGAACGGCCGGCGCGACGCCCGGCGTGACGATGCGTACGGGGACGACCGCTACGGCGACGACCGCTACGGCGACGACCGGTCCGCACGCGACGGCGGCCCCGACCGGGACCGGGACCGGGACGGGGCAGGCGACGACGACGGCGCCCGCGCCGCGCGCCGCCCCCTGATCGCCGACGACGACCTCGGTGAAGCGGGGAGGGAGGAGCGTGGCCGCTGACACCCCCGTACGCCCGCCCGAGGAGGAGTACGACGCGTGGGCGGCCGAGACCCGGCCCGCCCGCCCCTCCCACCGCTCCTACCGGGCCTGGGGTGGCCGCGGCCGCAGCCCCGCCGCGCTCCTGCGCCGCCTGATCGGCATCCGCGAGGAGATCCTCGACCGCGAGAGCGCAGAGCGCGCCCGCTACACGTGGTACGGCGCCATCGTCCTCAACACCGCGCTGCTCGGCGGCGCCTCCATGGCCATGGCGATCGGCACGGTCCGCGAGGGCACGCCGGTCGCGGTGGCCGTCGTCGTCGGCATGGTGTGGGCGTGGATCGTGCTGGCGCTGGACAGCTGGCTGGTCTCCAGCACCCACGGCTACACCGGCGGTCGGGCGGCCCGCATGCTGGTGCCCCGGCTGTTCCTGTCCGTGGTGCTCGGGCTCACCATCGCCGAGCCGCTGCTGTTCCAGATCTTCGACCGGGAAATACGCCAGGAGATGGCGGTCAGCAGGGAGCGCGACCTCGCCGACTTCCGGGGCCACCTCACCGACTGCAACCCCCTCGACGGCCAGGACACCACCAAGCGAGGCGAGTGCGGTGACTTCCATATGACGGTGCCGGGCGAGCCGGCCTCGATCAAACAGGACATAGCAGACATCGCCGCCGCCACCGCCCGTCTCGACGAGCAGATCAAGACCTACAACGACACCCTCGGCGGGAAGCTGGCGACCGAGCGCCGCGAGTGCGCCGAGGACCGCTGGATCCGGCGCGGCAACGGCTGGGACACCTCCGAGACCTGTGAGCGCGCCCGCACCGACACCAGCGCGTACAAGGAGACGAGCAAGGTCGCCGAGTACGAGGCGAAGCGCGCCGAGCTCGTCGGCAAGGGCAACGTCCTGTCCGAGCGGCTGATCAACACCGGTACCGCCTACCGTACGGACGTCAAGAAGGCGATCGACGCCAAGGTCGCCGAGCGGCAGACGTCGCAGCAGCACGACGGACTGCTGCTGCGCGCCGGCGCGCTGTCCACGGTGGCCTGGTCCGACGGTTTCGCGCTCTTCATGATGTTCCTGCTGCACGCCGTGCTGCTGCTGGTCGACGCCATGCCGGTGCTCGCCAAGCTGATGAGCGGCCCGTCCGAGTACGACCGCAGGCTCGCCGAGCGGCGCGAGGCCAACAAGCGCATCCACCTGGAGGACCAGGAGGCGCAGCGCCGGGTCGACGCCATCGACCACGAGGTCCGCCGGTACGCGGCCGAGGTGTGGGCCGAGGAGGACAAGGCCCGGCTGGGTCACGACCACTACAAGGCGCGCACCGAGCACGCCCGCATGGTCCGCGAGGAGCTCGACGCCCGGACCGCCCGGCTCCTGGGCGAGTGACGCCCGGCGGTGACCGGTTGCCCCGACCGCCCCGGCGGTCGCGGCGACCGGTCACCGTCGCGTCCGGCCCGGACCGCGCCGGTCGTCGCAGTACCCCGCCCGGGCGGGCCACGGACCCGGGTCGGTGACGGGGGGCGGCGGTGGGAGGATGCGGGGACACGGAGAGAGAGGCCGGGGCCGGATGCTGCTGGCGGGACAGGCCAAGCGGGACCGGGCGCTCGGCGCCGTCGCGGAGGTCCGAGGCCTGACCGAGGAGGCGGAGCAGGGCGCGGTGCCCGAGCTGCTCGCGCAGGCTTCGGTGGATCTGCTGCGCGGTCCCTCGACCGAGGTGGCGGCCTGGGTCGACTTCGAGCTGCGGTCCGCCGAGTACTACAGCCTCCTCGCGGAGATCTCCGGCCGCAGCCCCGACGCGGCCGCCGCCGAGGGGTTCCTGCCCGACGAGGTCGCCGAGCGGGTCCGCCGCCAGCTGCTCGACGACACGCACCGCAGGGTGTCGCTGCGCGGCTACCAGTCCTTCGGGGCGCGTTTCGCGCTGGCGCAGCGCAAGGTGATCCTCGGGGACGAGATGGGGCTCGGGAAGACCATCCAGGCCATCGCCGCCCTGTCCCACCTCGCCGCCGAAGGCCGCAGCCACTTCGTGGTCGTCTGCCCGGCCAGCGTCCTGATCAACTGGACGCGTGAGATCGAGGCCCGCAGCAAGCTGCGCGTGATGTGCCTGCACGGCCCGGACCGGCAGGAGGCGTTCGCCGACTGGAAGGGCCGGGGCGGGGTCGCAGTGACCACCTTCGACGCCTTGCGCGGCTTTCCCGCGCCCGGGGGCGGCGAGATCGGGATGCTGGTCGTGGACGAGGCGCACTACGTGAAGAACCCGAAGACCCGGCGGGCCCAGGCCGTGACCGAATGGTCCGAACGCTGCGACCGCGTGCTGTTCATGACCGGAACGCCCATGGAGAACCGGGTCGCCGAGTTCCGCAGCCTGGTGAACATCCTCCAGCCCGACCTGGCCGCGGCCGTCGGCGACCGGGACGGCGTGGCCGGCTCCAAGGCCTTCCGGAAGGCCGTCGCCCCGGTCTATCTGCGCCGCAACCAGCAGGACGTGCTGACCGAACTGCCCGCGCTCCAGCACACGGACGAGTGGGAGGAGCTGAGCGCCTCGGACGAGGCCGCCTACCGCGAGGCCGTGCGCTCCGCCAACTTCATGGCGATGCGCAGGGCGGCGTACGCGCACCCCGAGAGGTCGGCGAAGCTGAACCGGCTGCGCGAGATCGTCGAGGACGCCGCCGAGAACGGGCTGAAGGTGGTGGTGTTCTCCAACTTCAGGCAGGTCCTGGGGGTGGTGAAGGACGCCCTGGAGGCCGCGCCGGGTCCCGGCGGCGGCCGGGTGTTCGGCCCGCTCTCGGGGAGCGTGCCGCCCGCCCGCCGCCAGCAGGTGGTGGACGAGTTCGCCGCCGCGCCGGGGCACGCGGTGCTGGTGGCGCAGATCGAGGCGGCGGGAGCGGGGCTCAACATGCAGGCCGCCTCCGTCGTGATCATCTGCGAGCCCCAGGTCAAGCCGACCATCGAGAACCAGGCGGTGGCGCGGGCCCACCGGATGGGGCAGGTGCGTCCGGTCCGGGTGCACCGGCTGCTCGCCACGCGCGGGGTGGACGAGCGGATGGTCCGGATGCTGAAGAACAAGAGCCGGCTGTTCGACGCGTACGCACGGCGCAGCGCCGTCGCCGAGTCCACGCCGGACGCGGTCGACGTGTCGGACGTCGCGATGGCCCGCCAGATCGTCGAGGAGGAGCAGGCGAGGCTGGGGACGGTCGGCCGGCAGGGCGCCGGACCGGCGTGAGCGGGCCGGATTATCTTGCGGTGCAAGGAAGTCGCTGACTATCCTGTACCGCATGACAAAGGAGCCGAACGCGACCGCCGACCAACGGCGCAGTCAGCTCCTGCGCGGAGTGCTCGACCTCTGCCTGCTGTCCCTCATCGCCGAACGGCCCAGGTACGGCTTCGAGTTCGCGCAGGCGCTCGCCGACGGTGGGCTCGACCTCGTCAGTGAAGGCAGCATCTATCCGCTGCTCGCACGGATGGAACGGGCGGGGCTCATCTCCTCGTACCGTGCCCCGTCCCCCAGCGGCGGCGCCCCGCGCAAGTACTACCGACCGACCGAGGCCGGGCACGCCGAGCTGACCGGGGGGCGGGCCGACTGGCAGGCCTTCGCCGGGCCCGTCGGCCGGATCCTGAGCGCCGGTACGCACTCCACGGGGGAAGGCACACCATGACCAACGAGCAGATACTCGCGGCCTGCCGCAGCAACTGGGAGTACCGCGGCGTCGGTGAGGCCGCCATGCGGGAGATGCTCGACGAGCTCTCCGCGCACCTGGAGGACGCGGAGGCCGCCGGGCGCACGGCGCAGGACGTCGTCGGCCCGGACGTACGGGCCTTCGCCGCGGCCTGGGCGCGCGAGCGTGCCCCCTTCACCCGGCGGGCCCTGCGCACGATGGCCATGGCCTGCTTCGTCCTCGGTTTCCTGCCGGTCTTCTCGCACCTGATCCGGTGGACCGTCCAACTGCCCGTGACCGCCGACTACCTCGCCTTCTGGGTGGCCATCGGCTCGATCACGGTCGCCTGGGAGCTGCGGCGGGGCACCATGCCCGTGCACCAGCACTGGCTGCTCTCCTTCGCCGTCGGTCTGCCCGTGATGATCCTCACCAAGTGGCTGACCGGGGACGGGGTGCTGTTCACGCTCCCGCTGTGGGTCGCGGCCCTCCTGCTGCTGCCCGGGCTGCCGTACGCACTCGCCGACCTGCGGGCCCGCCGGAAGGCCAAGGCGGGCGCAACTCAGCCTTGCTGAGGGCGGCATGACGGTACGTCCGGTCGGTGTGCCGCCGGACCGGAACGCTCAGGCACCGCCGGCGCGGGTCACAGGCCGCGGACCGCGGCGACCGTGAACGTGGTGGGGGTGCCCGAGTCCGGGGACATGGGGCCGCCCTTGTCGAACTGGGAGCGGACCACCAGCGTGCGGCCCGGGGTGTGCGCGAGGGTCGTGGGGATCTGCAGGGACGGGTCCGTGATCGTGCGGGTCAGGCGGGCGCGGGTGCCGTCCGCGCAGACCTGCCAGCGGGTCAGCGTGTTGGTGGCGTTGTGCGCCACGCGCAAGGTGCCGTCGGGAGAGAGGTCGAGGCCGTCGGCGGCCTTCAGGTCGCCGCCGCCGAGGTCGACGCGGCGGACGGCGCCGGTGCGCAGGTCGACGCGGTAGAGGTCGCCCTCCGGCATGTCGACGGTGAGGAGGTAGCGGCCCGTCCGGTCGACCGCGATGCCGTTCAGGCTGAAGCCGCCGGCCGGCCGGGGGCGCAGGGCCGCGGAGAGGTCGTAGGCCTCGGTCAGGGCGCCGCTCCCGTGGGCCAGTTGCTCGGGGGTCACCCGGTAGATCACGCCGCGGACGCTGTCCGTGAGGTACGCGGTGCCGTCCGGGGTGAGGGCCAGGTCGTTGATGAAGTGGGCGGGGGCCCCGGCTCCCCGGGCCACCTCGAAGTGGGCCAGGCGGGACCCGTCGGCGGTGTCGTAGACCGCCACGCCCGCGGTCGAGTCGGTGACCCACAGACGGCCGAGCGCGTCGACGCGCAGGCCGTTCGCCGTGCGGCGGCCGTCGGTGCCGGAGGGCAGGAACACCTCGGCCTCGGGCCGGCCGGGACGGGCCCGGTAGACGGTGCCGTCCGCGTACGAGCCGACGTAGACGGTACGGGTACGGGGGTCGGTGGCGATGCCCTCCGGGTAGACCTTCCCGCCGGGCAGGGCGAAGGCCGTGGATATCCGGGGGTCGCCCGCCGGGGCGTGCGCCTGTGCCGGGGCCGCTCCCAGGCCGAGGGTCACGGCCAGGGCCGTCGCCAGGGCCGCGGTCCAGGCCGTGGTCGGGACCGGAGTGCGGGCAGGGGTGAGCGCGGCAGGCAGGAATGACTTCGTCTTCACGGGTGTCCTCTGATGAGTAGGTGAAGGCGAATCTATGTGAGAGCTCTAATGCTTGCAAGGGTGGCCGTAAGATGCGGGCATGACCTCCATGGCCCCCGAGGAGCGCATCGGCTCTCACCTCAAGCGTGCGGAGCAGGCGCTTCTCGCGGCGAAGAACACGGCGTGCAAGCCGGCCGCAGTAACGGTTCCGCAGTACGCCGCGCTGCTCTGGCTGGCTGAGAAGCCCGGCATCTCGGCCGCCGCGCTCGCCCGCCTGTGCGGGGTGACGCCGCCGACCATGAACACCGTGCTGAAGAACCTCCAGGAGCGCGGGCTCATCGAGCGGACCCCGCACGAATGGCACCGCAACGTGCTGGAGACCCGGCTCACGGACGAGGGACGCACGGCGATGGAGCTGGCGGACTCCGGTGCGGTGCGGGTGGAGCGGGCGCTCGCCGCCGCATTCACCCCTGAGGAGCGGGAGCTGCTGATCCAGCTGCTCGGGCGGTGCGCGGAGGCGCTCGAAGCCCAGCGCTGAGCCGGCCGTCCTGCCGGATCCCGGCAGGACTTTGCTCTTCCTTGGAACTGTGCGGGGCTTCCGCACATCAGAACCAGGGGGTGTCCGACCGGCAGGACGCCCTCTGGGGGATGTCCAGCCGTTCTGCCCCGGGGGGCAGTCATGACCGTTCGGAGTGAAGTCCGTGCACCAGCACCCGCAGCGCCCTCGGCCCGATGAGCAGCCGTCGTACCAGGAGTACCCGCCCCGGGAGCAGTACCAGGGGCACGAGGACTTCCCCGGGTACCCGGGCCCGCCGCAGCAGTACCGGCCGTACGGCGAGCGGCCCGCCGCCGCCCGGACCCCGGAGCCGAAGCGCTCCCGGCGCCGAATACGGATCGGCGCGGCGGTCGCCCTCGCACTCCTGGTCGGCGGCGCCGGGGTCGGCGCCTGGAAGCTCGACTGGTTCTCCGGCAACGGCGAGGAGGTGAGCTTCGGGAAGGGCACCCCGCCCCCGGCCACGGCCAAGGCGGAACCGAGCGCCCCGGCGACCGCCGCCACGCCCTCCGGCGACCCGGACGTGGCTCTGCCGGCCGGCCCCAAGTCCGGCTTCAAGCAGACCGCCAAGCTCGACGACGGCACGATCATCGCCAAGACCCGTCTCGCCGGCGCGAAGTCCGGCTTCGAGGGCGACGTATGGGTGTGGGCGCCCAAGGAGTACGACGACCCCAAGTACGCCAAGAGCGGCTTCCCGGTCCTCATCGCGCTCCCCGGCGGCAACGGCTTCCCGGACAACTACTGGGCCGACCGCAGCCTCGGCCTCCAGAAGGCCATCAGCGACGGCGCCAAGGCGGGCACCAGCCTGCCGTTCATCGTGATCATGCCGGTGCTCAACCCGGACGCCAAGTACTACTACGACGGCTCCGACATCCCCGGCCAGGCCAAGATGGGCACGTGGATGGCCGAGGACGTCCCCGACTTCGTCAAGGCCAACTTCCGTACGTACAAGTCCCGTGACGGCTGGGCCTTCATGGGCTCCTCCTCCGGCGCATTCGTCGGCATGAAGACCGTCCTGCAGCACCCGGACCGGTTCAAGGCCGTGATCGCCAGCGGCGGCGAGATCGTCCCGGACTCCCCGCTCTGGAAGGGACACCAGGCCGAGATGGACGCGAACGACCCGGAGAAGCTCGCCCAGAAGCTGATCGACACCAAGGGTCCCGAGGTCTACATCAACTTCCAGATCGGCACCAAGGAGAGCGGGAAGGAGCGGATGACGAAGTTCCAGCAGCAGTACGGCAAGGGGCCGGTCAAGATGACCATCCGCGACATCCAGAACGGCGAGCACAACGGCTGGCACTACGTCCGGGGCATGAAGGAAGGCTCCCTGGAGTGGGTCAGCAAGGTCCTGAAGGGGCCGAAGCCCGAAGCGGGCTGACCTGCCCGGCCGCGCCGCAGCCGCGCGTCCCGGCCGGCCGCGTGGTGCTCGCCACGTCACCCCCGTCCCAGGCAACCCATCCCGTCGTTCATACCTCTGTAAAGGGTGTAAGGGGGACCGATCGGTCCGACCCGCGCTCCTGGTGGGCGCCGGAGAAGGAACGGGACAAAAACCGTGCAGCAAGACCAGCAAGGCGACGGCAGCCCTGTGACCGAGGGCGGCCGTCGCCCCCATCGCCTGCGCATGATCCTGATCAGCGGCGGGCTCGCGCTCACCCTCGCCGCAGGCGGAACCGCGGCGTACAAGTTCGGCCTCTTCTCGGACATAGGGGATCCGGTCTCCTTCGGCAAGGTCCAGGAGAAGGCCGGCGCGGCCGCCGAGCTGCCGCCCGAAGTGCAGATGCCGACCGGGCCGAAGGCCTCGTTCATCCGCACCTCACGGCTGCCGGACGGCACCCAGATCGGCCGCACCACCCTCACCGGCAAGAAGTCCGGCTTCACGGGTGACGTGTGGGTGTGGGTGCCCAAGGAGTACGACGACCCGAGGTACGCCAAGAGCGGCTTCCCGGTCCTGATCTCCCTGCCCGGCGGCCGCGGCTACCCCACCAACTACTGGGGCACGGGCCCCGGCCTCGGCCTCCAGAAGGCCGTGAGCGACGGGGCCAAGGCCGGTACCAGCCTGCCCTTCATCCTGATCATGCCGGTGCACAACGCGGACACCAAGCACCACTTCGACGCCTCGGACATCCCCGGCCAGCCCAAGATGGGCACCTGGATGGTCGAAGACATCCCGGATTTCACGAAGGCCAATTTCCGGACCTTCACCTCCCGCGACGGCTGGGCCTTCATGGGCTCCTCCGCGGGCGGATTCGGCGCCTTCAAGCACGTCCTCAAGTATCCCGACCGGTTCAAGGCGGCCATCGCGAGCGGGGTCGACATCGTCCCCGACTCCCCGCTGTGGCAGGGGAACAAGCAGGCCATGGACGCCGACAACCCGGAGAAGCTCGCCGAGAAGCTGATCGCGGCGGGCGGTCCGGACGTCTACATCAACTTCCAGATCGGCACCGCGGAGACCGGCCGCGACAAGGCCGAGAAGTTCATGAACGACTTCGGGAAGGGCCCCGTGCACACCTCGCTGCAGGTGATCCAGGATGGTGAGCACAACGGAAAGTCGTACGTGCGCGGTATGAGGGAGGGCGCTCTGGAGTGGATCAGCAAGGTGATGAAGGGACCGACACCCGATCCCGGCGTGCGATGAGCACGGTGGTGAAGGGGGCGTCGGCGGCCGCCGCGGCGGGGATCGCGGCGGTGTTCGCCGTCGCGTTCCTCAAGGCGCCCGGCGAGCGGCCGGTGCTCCCCTTCCCCACCGTCGGAGTACTCATGGCGGGCGGCGAGCACTGGTGCACGGCGAGCGTCGTCGACAGCCCGCGGGGCAACGTCGTCGCGACCGCCGCGCACTGCGTGGCCCCCGCGGGCGAGGACGGCCGACCGGGCGAGGTGGCCCACGACGGGCTGGCCATCGGCGAGCTCTCCTTCGCCCCGGCCTTCTCCGGCGAGGGCGCCGGCACCCAGCCGCTGGGGGTGTGGAAGGTCAAGTCGATCCACGTGGACGACCGCTGGACGAAATGGGGCGAGGACACCGCCGACTTCGCCTTCCTCACCATCGAGCCGGACGAGGACGGGCGCAGCATCCAGGAAGCGGTCGGCGGCGGCGCCGAGGCCCCCAAGCCCGAGTGGACCTCGGGGTACGAACGGGACGTGACCGTCGTCGGCTACCCGGAGTCCGAGCACAACCCGCAGAACAAGCCCGTCTCCTGCACCACCCAGACCCGCCACGACGAGGACGACCCCGACATGCTCTACATGAGCTGCGCCGGGTTCTGGACGGGGACCAGCGGCAGCCCCTGGATCGCGGACCGGGGCGGGCCGGACCGGGCCGGGCGGCTGATCGGGGTGCTGAGCGGCGGGGACACGGACGTGGACTCCACGGCCGCGTTGTTCGACGAGCACGCGAAGGCCCTGTACGAGGCGGCCGCACGGGGCTGAGCGCGCCCGCGCCGCCGCTACTTCTTCCGCTCGGTACCGACGATCACGCCCACCGCCGCCACGACGATCGCACCGCCGACCAGGATCTGCCAGGACAGGGCCTCGTCGAGGATCAGCGTGCCGAGCGCCACGGCGACGACCGGATTGACGTACGCGTACGTGGACACCAGCGACAGCGGCGCGGCCTGGAGCAGCCACACGTACGCCGTGAAACCGACGAGCGAGCCGACGACCGTCAGATAGCCGAGGGCCAGCCAGGAGGCGGTGGAGAACGCCGCCGGGTCCAGACCGTGGTGCTCGCCGCGCAGCAGGCCGACGACCACGGCGGCGGCCCCGCCCGCGAACATCTGGTAGGCGCTGCCGGTGAAGGGATTGTCCGGCAGCTTCAGCCGCGGCGCCGAGAACGAGCCCAGCGACCACAGGACCGAAGCCGCCACGACCATCAGCACCCCCGACAGCCGCACCGAGCCGCTGAGCCCCGGGCTGGTCAGCACCGCGAGCCCGGCGAGACCCACGAGCACCCCGGCCAGGGTGCGCGGCGGGGGCCGGTCCCCGGTGCTCGCCCGGAGCACCACCACCCACATCGGCACCGCCGCCACCAGCAGCGCGGCGAGGCCCGACGGCACCGAGGTCTCGGCGAGGACCACCAGGCCGTTCCCGCCCAGGATCAGCAGCAGCCCGACCAGGGCCGCCGAGCCGAGCTGGGCGCGGGTGGCCCGCAGCGCGGCCGGACCGTACCGCCAGGCGACGACGGCGGACAGCAGCAGGCCGGCGGTGATGAACCGGGCTCCGGCGGAGAGGAAGGGCGGCATGGTCTCGACGACGATCCGGATGCCGAGGTAGGTCGAGCCCCAGACGACGTAGACGACGGCGAGGGCGGCCCAGACCGTGCCCGGGATCCTGCCGCGGGGGGTGGTGGCCGGGCCGGCGGCCCTGCCGTCGACCGGCGTTGAGGTGCTCATGCTCGGATCCTAAGGTCGTTGGCCCATGCACGCTTCCCTGTTTCTCATCCCTTGAGCAGGTCGTTCAGCTCGCTGTAGGGGAGGGAGTGGGCGAGTGCTCCGTAGGTGCCCTCCGCGATCAGCTCCTCGGTGGCGCGGCGGACCACGGCGTACGCGGCTTCGGCGACCCAGGAGCCGAGGCTGACGCGGGAGACGCCGAGGGCGCCGAAGGCGGCGACGGTCGGGGCGCCCGGGCCGAGCAGGATGTTGAGGGGCGCGTCGATGCCCTTGGCGAGCTCGGTGACGGTGGCCGGGTCGAGGACACCGGGCACGAAGACGCCGGTGGCTCCCGCCCGCAGGTACGCGGCGGCACGGGCGAGGGTGTCGTCCAGGCGGGTGGCGTCCTCGCCGAAGGCCCGCAGGTAGGTGTCGATGCGGGCGTTGATGTAGAGCGGGACCCCGGCGGCGTCGGCCGCGGCGCGGGCCGCGGCCAGGCGCTCGATCTGCTCGGCGGGGTCGCGGTGGCCGTCCTCGATGTTGATGCCGACCGCGCCGGCGGCGAGGACTCCGGTCACGGTCTCGCCCACGGCGGCGGGGTCGGCCCCGAAGCCGCCCTCGATGTCGGCGGTCACGGGCACGGGGACGGCGGCGACCACGCGGGCGACGAGGTCGAGGGCCCGGTCCCGGGCGAGCGCGTCGCCGTCGGGGGACCCGAGGGACCAGGCGACGCCGGCGCTGGTGGTGGCGACGGCGGGGGCGCCGGCGGCCGCGACGATGCGGGCGCTGGCCACGTCCCAGGCGTTGGCGAGGGCGAGCGGGGCGGCGGGGGTGTGCAGGGCCGTGAACGCCGCGGCCTTGGCGGCGAGATCAACATGGGTGGTCATGGGGTCAGTTCACCAGACCGGGTGCGTCCGGTCTCGCGGAATTCCGACATGGACGTGGGGCGGGAGGGACGGCTGGGGCGGTGGTGGTGCGCCGCCGCCTGTTCGCCGTCCGTACGGCCTAGCCGCCCGCGCCGCACAGGGGGAGCACGGCGGTGCGGCCCTGCAGGGGGTCTCCCGGGGCCGCCGGGCCCACCGCGGCCCAGCAGGCCGCTGCCGTCGGCTCCACGGAGAGGCCGCGGCGGGCCAGGTCCCGCTGGGCCTCCTGCAGCCGGTCGTCCGGGACGGTCAGGACGGTGCCGCCGGACTTGCGGACCGCCGCCAGGATCTGGCGGGCGCGGGGCGGCGCCGGGATGGCGATCCCCTCGGCCAGGGTCGGCCGCTGTTCCACCGGGGCGGCTTCCTCGGCGCCCGCCGCGAAGGCCTGCGCCAGCGGGGACACCGCCTCCGCCTGGACCGCGATCAGCGCCGGCGGCCGGACCCCGCGCCGGGCCAGCTCCTCCACGGCCAGGGCGGCCCCGAGCAGCAGGGTGCCGTTGCCCACCGGGACCACCAGGGCCTCCGGGAGCCGCCCGCCCAGCTCCTCCCACACCTCGTACACGTACGTCTTGGTCCCGTGCAGGAAGTACGGGTTGAACACGTGGCTCGCGTAGAAGACCCCCGGCGCGTCCGCCGCGGCCCGCGCCGCCTCCGAGGCGGCCTCGCGGCCACCGGGGACCACCCGGACCTCCGCGCCGTGCGACCGCATCCGTTCCGTCTTCTTCTCCGACGTGCCCTCGGGTACGAAGATTTCGCAGGCCAGTCCGGCCCGCGCGCAGTACGCGGCCACCGCCGTCCCGGCGTTGCCGCTGCTGTCCGCCACCACCCGCTGCGGTGCGAGCCGCCGGGCGAGCTCCACGAGCATCACCGCGCCCCGGTCCTTGAAGGACCGCGTGGGCATCAGGAAGTCGAGCTTGGCGTGGATCCGCTCCGCCAGCGGGACCATCGGGGTGTGCCCCTCGGCCAGCGACACGGAGAACGCCCCGGGCAGCGGCAGCACGGACCCGTACCGCCACAGCGAATTCGGTCCCGCGGCCGGTTCCAGTACCGCGGCCGGGTCCGGCGTGAAATCGAGGTCCCAGGGGCCGCCGCAGACCGGGCACCCCCACGGGGCGGTCCGGACGTCCGCGCGGGTGCCGTCCTCGGAACAGATGTAGCCGGGGAGTGCGTGCGTCATGTGGGGAACACCTTTGCTCGGTCATGGCCGGTGTACAGCAAGGATGTTACGCGCCGGTGATCACCGACGGGCTCCGTGTCACGCGCCGCCGCACGGGAGCGGAGGGCGCCGGCCGGGCCGTGCGGGGCAGCGGGGGCGACCGACCTGCCGGGCGCCCCCGCTGCGTACTATTTCGCGCATTCGTTCGCGCCTTCCGCGGCGCGCCCCGCGATGCCGCCCTGCGATGGAGTCCGCCCCCGTGAGCACCCCGCCGAGTCCTCCTCCCGGACCGGGCCACTCCTGGCCCCCGCCGCCGCCCCACTGGCAGGGCTGGGGTCCGCCGCCCGGTCACGGGCAGCAGCCGCCGGCGCTCAACGGCTTCGCACTCGCCTCGCTGCTGTCCGGGCTGCTGTGCTTCCCGCCGCTCGGCGTGGCCTTCGGCATCGCGGCCCTCGTGCAGATCACCAAGCGCGGGGACCGGGGCAAGGCCCTGGCGATCGTGGGCCTGGTGGTGTCCGTGGTGATGACCGGCGTGCTGGTCTTCACCGCCGGCCGGTTCCTGAGCGCCGCCGACGACCGGTTCCCGTCGCTGAGCGAGTACACCGACGTCGAGGGCGAGCTCACGGACCTCGGCGACCTGCGGGCGGGCGACTGCTTCAACGTTCCCGGCGGGGACCTGGTCGACGAGCGGCCGGTGACGTACCGGATCGACTGCGCGCGGGTGCACCACGGTGAGGTCACCGCCTCCAAGGCGCTGGACGCGCCGGACGTTCCCGAGTCGCGCGAGGCCGACCGCGCCTCCGAGGACGCGTGCTGGAAGGCCCAGGACGAGTACGCGATGGACACCTGGGCGCTGCCCGAGTACGCGGAGATGTTCTACTACGCGCCCTCGCGCGAGTCCTGGCGCGAGGGGGACCGGACGCTGCTCTGCGTGATCGGTACGACCGACGAGGAGTGGCGGGGCAGCCTGCGCAAGGACGCCGGAATGCTGAAGCCCGAGCAGTCGGCCTTCCTGCGGGCCGCCAACACCGTCGAGTTCGTCATGAGCCGGCCTCCCGAGGACGACGTGGAGGACGCGCTGCCCGCCTACCAGGCGTGGGCGCGCGAGGTGCACGCGGTGCTGGGCGCCGAGGCGAAGGTCCTCCAGGGGGACGCGGCCCGGGCGGGGCTGGAGAAGGCCGTTCCGGCACAGCTGGCGGAGATCGAGGCGGCGCGTGCGCAGTGGCAGCGCGCCTCGCAGGCCAGGACGCCGGAGGAGTTCGACAAGCAGTGGGACCGGGCGCTGGCCGCGATGTCCATGGAGACGGAGCGGGCGCTGCGCGGTGCGTACGGGCTTTCGACGGTCATTCCGCAATGGCTGCAGGACAGCCGGAGCGACGCGGAGGACCCGGACGGCGGGACCGGCGAGGGGCCCTCGTCCGAGTCGGTGTGACATCGCACGGGTAACGCACGGTAGCGGGTTTGAGTGACCTGGCTTCATCACTTCGAGTGAAACTCTGGCCCTTGCTTGCGGTCTTCAACCGTCGGTTGCCAGGGTGTAGCTGTCTGTCAACCTGATGGGAGTGGCCAGTGACTTTCGGTGAGCAGCCGGCCTATCTGCGCGTGGCCGGGGATCTGCGACGGAAGATCGTCGACGGTTCTCTGCCCCCGCACGCCCGGCTCCCCTCTCAGGCACGCATCCGCGAGGAGTACGGGGTCTCCGACACCGTGGCCCTGGAGGCGCGCAAGGTCCTCATGGCGGAGGGACTGGTCGAGGGCCGGTCCGGATCCGGCACGTACGTACGGGAGCAGCCGGTCCCGCGGCGGGTCGCCCGCGCCGGCTATCGCACGGGCGGCGCCTCGACGCCGTTCCGGCAGGAGCAGGCCGACGCGGAGGCGCGCGGCACGTGGGAGTCGAGCAGCGAGCAGACGGGCGCGCCCGCGGAGATCGCGAAGCGGCTCGGCATCGAGCCCGGCGAGCGCGTGATGCGGACGCGGTACGTCTTCCGCGACGCGGGGGAGGTGATGATGCTGTCGACCTCCTGGGAACCGCTGGCCGTGACCGGCCGGACCCCCGTGATGCTGCCGGAGGAGGGGCCGCTGGGCGGCTCCGGGGTGGTCGACCGGATGGCCGCGATCGACGTCGTCGTGGACAACGTGGTCGAGGAGGTCGGGGCGCGGCCCGGTCTGGCGGAGGAGATCCTGCTCCTCGGCGGCGTGCCGGGGCACGTGGTGCTGGTGATCGGCCGCACCTACTACGCCTCCGGCCGCGCCGTGGAGACGGCCGACGTGGTGGTCCCGGCGGACCGCTACCGCCTGGCGTACCACCTCCCGGTGAGGTAGCCGCTCCCCGGCGGTGTGAACCCCCGGGCGCCGCCCGGGGGTTCACGCGCGCCCGGTGCGACGCCCACGACCCGGCGGATTTCGGCGCGATGGCGGACACCCCCGGCCACCCGGCCCCCGGCGTCCCCGGACCGTTCGGTCCGCATGCCGGGACCCCCGCCCGGAGCGCCGCGGCCCGGATCGTGCCGGACGCCCCGCCGCCCCCTCGGCGCCACCTGCGCCGATGCCCGCCGTACGGCGGCGCGGCGGCCCCGCGCCGGCCTCCCGCGCGCCCCGTTCGGACCGGCGCGCACGGCCCGCTCGTACGCATGGCCGGATGCGTACGCCTGCGAGGTACCTCTTCGTGAAAAACCGTATCCGCTCTGTAAAGGTCGGGCGTAAGCTCGGGCATATGCGCAATGCGGTTTCCCGGACAGATACGTCGGCGGAGGGTGTAACGCAATGAACGACGGCGGGGCCCTGCTTCCGTGGCTGGTCATACGCGAGGACGACAACGGCAACCGCTACCGGGTGGGCCGGTACGCCACCCGGGCCGAGGCCCAGAAGGTCGCCGACAGCCTCGAGGACCGAGGACACAAGCAGCTCTACTGGGTCGAGCGGATCGGTCAGACCGCCACGATGAACTGAGCGTCGCAGCGCCCCGCGACGCTGGCATAGGCTCCGCCCATGACGGTACGAGTGGTCGTGGGCGGAGCCCTTTGTCATGAGGGGCGCCTGCTGGCCGCCCGCCGCAGCGCACCGCCCGAGCTCGCCGGACGCTGGGAGCTGCCGGGCGGGAAGGCCGAGCCGGGTGAGTCCGTCCCCGACGCGCTGGTGCGGGAACTGCGCGAGGAGCTCGGCGTGGAGGCCGAGCCGCTGGAGCGGATCCCGGGGGAGTGGCCGCTGCGCCCCGGGCTCGTCCTGCACGTGTGGACCGCCCGGCTGCTCTCCGGAGTGCCCGCCCCGCTGGAGGACCACGACGAGCTGCGCTGGCTCGGGCCGGAGGAGCTGGAATCGGTGGACTGGCTGGACCAGGACCGGCCCGCGGTCGCCGAGGCCGGACGCCGGCTGCGCCACGGCGGTGGCGGGGGCGCGTGACGCTCGCGGTCTAGGCCGTCTGCGCCACAGTGCGCCGGTGGGCGGGGATCGAGTGGTACGACGCCCCGAATATCGGGTATGTCGCTATTAATCCCTATCTCGTCCCCCTTTCGTCCCCGACGAACCGGACTGGGGTCGCTGTTGGCCCGGGAAGTGATCGGCGTGATCGACACAGACGGTGAGTGCGCCGAGTGGGCCTTCCCCGCCGAGCCCGGTGCCGTCCGCACCGCCCGCCACGCCGTCCGCGGCACCTTGCACGACTGGGGCCTGGAGGCCGTCGGCGACCTGACCGTCCTGCTGGTCAGCGAGCTCGTCACCAATTCCCTGCGGTACGCCTCCGGCCCCATCGGAGTCCGCCTGGAACGGCGCAATCCAGCCGCCGGCAGCCCCGCGGGCGGCCCCGCACTGCTCGTGGAGGTTTCGGATCCGCTTCCGGATCCGCCCCGCGAGCGGGTCGCGGACCACGACGACGAGGGGGGCCGTGGCCTGCACCTGGTCGCCGTCTCCTCGCAGCGCTGGGGGACCCGGCACGGGAAATCGGGCAAGACTGTGTGGTTCGAATTGGCTCTTCCTGGTGAGTAACAAGGAGAACGGTGGCGTGTGACCTTTCGAGAACGCCTCCCGGCGGCAGTCGGCGGGAGACACTCGGGGGAGATCGCGCGACATGGCTCGAAATCATCGAGACCGTGCTGTGATCGTGAACGCCGTGCCGTCCGGGGCCGTGGTGCTGAATACTTCGGTCATGGCCGGTCCGGTTGCGGTGAGCTGGAGGGGACGGTCGCGTGAGCGAGATACCTGCGCAGGCACATCAGGCCGACGTGCCGCGCGAGACATGGCACGACGCCCTGTGGCACAGCAGTCCGCCTGGCTCGATATATGACTACATAAAGGTCGCCTCCTTCTCGATCGGGCCGGACGGGCTCATCGACCAGTGGAGCCTGCGCGCCGAGGAACTCTTCGGGCTGAGCGCCTCCCAGACCGTGGGACGCGACCCGGTCGACGCCTTCATGCCGCCCGAGCTGCGTCCCGACGCGCACCGCAAGGTCGCCGAGATCCTCGACGGCAAGGAATGGACGGGCCTGATCCCCTTCCGGATCCCGGGCGGGAACGGCGCGCACGGCGTGGCCGAGATCTATGTGATGCCCACCCAGACCGAGACCGCCGAGCGGGCCGCGCTGTGCGTCGTCGTCGACGTGCGCGCGCTGCGCCGGATCGAATCCGACCTCGCGGCTTCACAGGCCATATTCGGCCAATCTCCCTTCGGGTTCCTGCTCTTCGGCACGGACCTCACCGTGCAGCGGGCCAACCGCCGCTTCGCCACCGTCTTCGGGGGCGCCGTCGAGGAGCACCGCGGCCGCACCGTGCACGACTACCTGCCGGCGCACGAGGCCGACCGGATGACCGAAGCCCTGCGCCGGGTACTGGACACCGGGGACTCGGTCACCGATCTGCGGATCACCGGCGCCACCCCCCGCAGCCGGGAGGACCGCCACTGGTCCATCAACCTCTACCGCGTCCACGGCGGCAGCGGCCGCCCCATCGGTGTCGCCGGGATCGGCACCGACGTCACCCGCCGCCACCTCGCCGCCCGCGAGGCCGCCGGGGTCCGGCGCAACCTCGCCCTGCTCAACGAGGCCGGGCACCGCATCGGGAACTCCCTCGACCTGGAGACCACCGCCCGCGAACTCCTCGACGTCACCGTCCCCGGCTTCTGCGACCTGGCCGCCGTCGACCTCTACCAGGGCCTGCTGCTCGGCGACGACGACCGGCCCGCCCGGCCGCAGGGCCCCGGCGTGCCCAGCCTGCCCGGCCAGGGCCCGGCGCGGACGCCCTCGGCCGCCCTGCGCCGGGTGGCCTTCGCCTCCGCCGTCTCCGACGCCCCGCTGTCCGGTCCGGGCGCACCGGTCTCCGTGGGCGACATCCACCGCTACCCGGCCGCGTCTCCGGGCGCGCTGGCCCTGCGTACGGCGCGGCCCCGGCTGATCGAGGGCGGCGGACCGGAGGACCTCGTCCAGTCCACGCTGGTCGTGCCGATGGTCGCCCACGACACCGTGGTCGGGCTCGCGCAGTTCTCCCGCACCAAGGGCAGCGAACCCTTCGGCGAACGCGACCGGGCGGTGGCCGTGGAACTGGCCGCACGGGCCGCCGTATGCATCGACAACGCCCGCCTCTACCGGCGCGAGCACGAGCGGGCACTGATCCTGCAGCGCAGCCTGCTGCCCCCCGGCGACCCGGAGGCGGCCGGCCTCGACATCGCCTGCCGGTACCTGCCCGGCAACGCGGCCACCGAGGTCGGCGGCGACTGGTTCGACGTCATCGAACTCCCCGGACACCGCACCGCGCTGGTCGTCGGCGACGTCATGGGCCGCGGCCTGCGGGCCGCCGTGGCCATGGGAGAACTGCGCACCGCCGTACGGACCCTCGCACTGCTGGACCTCGAACCGGCGGAGGTGCTCACCGCGCTCGACGAGATCGCCCGCGGCCTCGGCGCCCCCGGCGGCTCCCAGCAGGCCTCCCGGGCGGCCCTGCACTCGCGGGACGCGGACCGCTCCGAGGTGTACCTGGCCACCTGCGTGTACGCCGTCTACGACCCGGTGACGCGGCGCTGCACCATCGCCAACGCGGGCCACATGCCGCCCGTGCTGGTCGAACCCCCGGACGAGGCCGGCGTGCCGCGGCCCGCACTGCTCTTGGAGGTGCCGCCCGGAATGCCGCTGGGCGTGGGCGGCGAACCCTTCGAGGAGGTCGAGGTCGACCTGCCGGAGGGCGCCCTGCTGGCCCTCTACACGGACGGACTCGTGGAATCCCGCGACCACCCCCTGGAGGAGGGGCTGCGCGGACTGCGCGCGGCCCTCGCGGACCCGGTCCGGCCGCTGGAGGACGTCTGCGACCACGTGCTGAACACCCTCGACACCCGGCACGGCGAGGACGACATCGCCCTGCTCATGGCACGGGTGCAGGGCCTGCCGCTGGACGCGGTCGGCGACTGGCAACTGCCGCGCGAGGCCCGCTCGGTGGGCCGGGCCCGCGAACTGGCCCGGGCCAAGCTCCCGGCCTGGGGCCTGGAGGGCCTGCTCGACACGACCGAACTGCTGGTCAGCGAACTGGTCACCAACGCCCTGCGCTACGGGGAGGGCGAGATCCGGCTGCGGCTGCTGCTGGACCGCACGCTGGTCTGCGAGGTCTGGGACGCGAACCTGGTCCAGCCCCGCCGCCGGCGCGCCCGCGACACCGACGAGGGCGGCCGCGGCCTCCAGCTGGTCGGCCTGCTCTCGGCGGGCTGGGGCACGCGCCGCACCCACCGCGGCAAGACGGTCTGGTTCGAACTCCCGCTGCCCGGCGCGGCATCGGAGGCCGTCACCGAACTGTCGGCGGAGCAGCTGCTGAGCATGTACGGATAACGAGTGGCGGCCCCGTACCGCGACGGGCAGGGTGCGGGGTGATGAGCGACGAAGACGAGATGTCCTACGCCCGCCACGACCGTCTCGAAGGGCTGCTGCAACGAGGCCGGGGCCTGGGCGCCGTGAGGGCGCTGCAGGACCCGGCGGCGGCCGCGCCGTTCGTGTACGACGGGATCCGGCGGGACTGGCGGTGGGACGGGATCGACGAACGCTCCCTCTACCTGGCCCGCTTGGTCCGGGACCTGGAACTGTCCCCGACGCCGGTCGTGGAACAGCTGGCGGGGGACGAGGACGCATGCCTGCGGGCCGTCCGCGTGCTGGAGCTGCTCGCGCTCTCCGGCTCGGCCGAGGCCCGGGACGGGCTGCGGGCCCACGTCCGGGAGGGCGAGCACTGGGCCGACGTACTGGAGTCGGTCGCGGACCGCTGGCCGGCCGACTGGTGGGAGGACCTGGGCGAGGTCGCCCGGGCCCGCACGGGCCGGGAGGCGCAGCCGCCCTGGCCCCGCGAGCCCTGGATCCGGTTCGGCATCGGGACGCGGGACGTACCGGCCCGGCCGCGCCGGGGCCTGGACGGCCACAGCGACGAGGAGCTGCTCTCGCTGCTGGCCGACACCCGCGGCAGCGACCGCGCGAAGGCGGACGCACTGCGCGAGCTCGCCGGCCGGCCCGCCACGGAAGAGCTGATCCCGCTCGTGCCGTCGCTCGGCGCCTCCGCCGGCGGACGGCCGCTCGCGCCGCTGCGCCGGGCGGTCGAACGCCTCGGAGCCCGGGCCGTGCCGGCCGCGCGCGGGTGGGCGGCGGACGACCGGGAGTGGCTGGCGGAGCTCGGGGTGGACGTACTGGCCGACCACGGGGAGGCCGAGGCGCTGCCCTCGCTCCTCCGCCGGCTCGCGGACCAGTGGGAGGTGCGGGCCTGGTGCGGCCCCGACCCGACCGCGAGGCGGCTGGCCCGCTTCGGGTCCGCCGCCGCCTCGGCCGCGCCCGTCCTGCGGCTCTACTGGCTGCGGAACCCGCACTCCAGCGAACGGCCCGGCTACCTGGAGGCACTGGCCGCCATCGACCCGTCCGGCCTGGACCACGCGCACACCGAATCCCTGTGGGACTGCGAGCAGACGGCCCGCACGCTGGGCATCGCGCACGCCCCGGACCTCCCGGAGGTGCGCGAGCGGCTGGCAGCACTGCGCGAGGACCCGATGGAGGAACCGGAGGTCCGGGCGGCCGCGGCGGAGCGTTCCGCGCAGCTCGCGGAGACGGCTTAGGCCGTCTCTTTCGGATCTTGTCGGCCGAGCCCGCGGCGTCCGGTGCCGTACATGGCAAGGCGGAGGAGCGCACCGCGTACTGGACGTACTCGGGCGCCCCGACAACGCGGCCGGGTGCGGTGCCGGGCGCCGCGGGCCCGGCAAGATCCGGAAGGGACGGCCCAGGGAGCCTAGGCTGCGCGGTCTTGCTTGAGCGCGGCCAGGCGGGCCTCGATCTCCGAGGCCTTGCCCAGGTCGTCCAGGGCTTCGAACTGGGCGTCCAGGGAGGACGCGGCGAGCTCCTGCCTGCCCAGCGCCCGCGCCTCCTCCCGCCGCACCTTGTCCTCGAAACGCGCCAGGTCGCTCGTCGGGTCCATGACGTCGATGTTCTTCACCGCGTCCAGCATCGTGTTCTGCGCCTGCGCCGTCTTCGCCCGGGCCACCAGCTCGTCACGCTTCGCCTGGAGCTCCGTCAGCTTGTTCCGCATCGCGTCCAGGCCCGACTTGAGCTTGTCGACGACCGCCGTCTGGGCGGCGATCGTCGGCTCCGCCACGGCCGCCTCCTTCTCCGACCGGATCTGCCGGCCCAGCGCCACCTTCGCGAGGTTGTCGAACGTGTCGGCGTCCGCCGCCGCACCCGACGCCCGCAGCTCGTCCGCCTTCCTGCTCGCCGCCAGGGCCTTGCCGCCCCACTCGGCGGCCGCCTCCACGTCCTCCTTGTGGTCCGCCTCCAGCATCCGCAGGTTCCCGATCGTCGTCGCGACCGCCTGTTCCGCCTCCGAGATGTTGTTCGTGTAGTCGCGGATCAGCTGGTCCAGCATCTTCTGCGGGTCCTCCGCCTGGTCCAGCAGCGCGTTGATGTTCGCCTTGGCGAGCTGGGTGACGCGGCCGAGGATCGTCTGCTTGCTCATGGTGGGTCTCTCCTGGTCAGGGCCGATGTGTGTGCCGTTCAGAAGCGGCCGCCGCCGCCCATGCGGCCGCGGGTTCCGCCGCCGCCGAAGGAGCCGGGACCGCTGCCGCCCCCGCCGCCCCCGAAACCGCCGGCACCGCCCCCGCCTCCGCCGCCGAAGCCCCCGAAACCGCCCCCGCCGCCCCGCAGGATCTCGCCGAGGATGATCCCGCCCAGTACGGCGCCGCCCTGGCCGCCGCCGTACCGCCGCCCCGCGTACGGGTCCTGGAACGCCCGTACGTCCTGCTCCGCCAGCTCCTGCGCCTGCCGCGCCAGCCCGTCCGCCCGCTGGGCCTCCGCCAGAGCCCCCGCCGGGTCGGCCGCCGCCACCGACACCGCCCGCTCCAGGTGCCGGCCCGCCTCCGCCAGCCGGGTGCGGGCCTGACTGCCCACCGCGCCCCGGGTGGTGGTGATGTAGTCCGTCGCCGCGCCGATCGAACTGCGCGCCGCCAGCAGGGCCTGGTCGAGCAGGGCCACCGCCCGCTGCCGCCCCGACTCCCGTTCCCGCGCCCCGGCCAGCGCCTCGTCGAGGGCCGCGTCGGCCTCCTCGATCCGGCGCAGGGCGTCGATCGGGTCGTACCGGCCGGCCGCCTCCTCCCGCCGTACGTCGGCCAGTACGGCCTCCGCCCGGCCGATCCGCCCGCGCAGGTCCGCCGTCGAGGTCCCCTCCGCGGTGCCGGTGAGCAGCCCGCGGGCGTCCGCGAGGTCGGTGTCCGTCTCGGTGAGCGCGCCCGGCAGCTTCCCGGCCGCCTCCGCCAGTTCCTGCGCCCGCCGCTCGACCGCGTCCACCAGGGTCGCCGCCTGGTCCACCGCGCCCTCGGCGGCCCGTACGTGCACGGCCGCCGTGCCGTTCTCGCCCGCGTCGAGGGCCGCGTGGGCCAGGCCCAGGTTGGTCGCGGTGAACAGCAGCCGGTCCTTGGCCTGTTCGGCGTTGGAGGCGACGGGCGCGGACGCCGAGTCCGCGTACCGCCGGGCCAGCGCCGTCAGCGTCGCCTCGGCGGTGGCGGCGCGCCCGGTCAGGTCCAGGTAGCCCTGCTCCACGGACGCCAGGGCCTGCGGGGCGTTCTTCTCCAGGTCCCGCAGCCGGTCGAAGTCCGCCGACTCGGCGTCCAGCCGCCGGTTCGCCTCCGTGCACCGGGCGACGATCTCGTCCAGCATCCGGCGCCGGGTCGCGTCGTCCTCCGGGTAGGCGTCGTCGAGCTGCTGGCGCAGCCGGAAGGCGTGCGTCAGCTCGTCCTTGGCGAACGCCACGGCCGCGACGAACGGGCGGGCCGCCTCCTCGCCGAACTGGGCCGTCGCGAAACCGAGTTCCTCGGTGCTCGTGCGGACCGCGTCGTCGGTCTCCACCAGCAGGGTCTTGGCCGAGGCGTCCAGCTCCGGCAGCGGGAGCCGGTCCGGCGCCCCCTCGGGCCAGCCCGGCCCGGTCGTCGTACCGCGCCCGCCTCCGGCGGCGTCCCTGCGCTTGCGGCGGGTGTACGTGTACGCCGCGAGCGCCCCGGCCGCGCCGACGGCGACCACCGGGAGCACGAAGTCCCCGGCCCCGCTCTCGCCGCTCTCCTTGCCGCCGGGATCCGCCGGGCCGGGGGTGATGGTGGGCACGGGGACCGGCTGACCGCCGAGGACGGCGTTGTAGCCGTTGGCCGCGCCGATGGCGGCGCCCGCCCAGTCGTTCTGCCTCAGGGCGGGCTCGATGGCGGTCTGCGCGACGGTGGCCAGCTGCTGCTCGGTGAAACCGGAGTCGACATCGGCCGAATAGGCGTACTGGCGGGCCCCGGTCGCCACGGCCAGCAGGACGTCGTTCTGGCCGAGGCCGTTGCGCTGCGCGGTGGCGTCGGCCCAGCTCTGGGCGGAGCGCCCGGAGAAGTCCCGTACGTAGGCGACGAAGAGCTGGATCCTCCGGTCGGCGTACAGCTTGTCGAGCGCGGCGGTGACGGCGCCCTTCCGGTCGCCCAGGGCCCCCACGAGGTCGGTGATCTGCCCCTGCTGGGACAGGGTGACGGGATCCTCGGCCCGCGCGGGCACCGCCCCGGCCGCGCCCCAGCCGCCGACCGCGAGCAGCCCGGCCGCGAGGGCGAGCCCGGCCCGTACGGACGTCCTGCGGCGCGGTCTGCTTCTCGGCGGAATCACAATTCGGAGGTTATGGGTGGTTCCCGGGCCCCGCATTCGGAGTCGTACCGGTGACCGCCCCGCCCGGGCCCTCCCTCGGGGGTGTCTCGGGCCCGGGCCCGGGTCCGTCAGCCCTGCCGGCGCCCGATCTTGTTCCCCAGCCACACCAGCGGGTCGTACTTGCGGTCCACCGCCCGCTCCTTCAGCGGGATCAGCGCATTGTCGGTGATCTTGATGCCCTCCGGGCAGACCTCCGTACAGCACTTGGTGATGTTGCAGTAACCGAGCCCGTGCTCCTCCTGCGCGGTCCGTTTGCGGTCCAGGCCCGCCTCCGCCGCCGCGTCCAGCGGGTGCATGTCCAGCTCCGCCACCCGCATCAGGAAGCGCGGGCCGGCGAAGGCGCCCTTGTTCTCCTCGTGGTCACGCACCACGTGACAGGTGTCCTGGCACAGGAAGCACTCGATGCACTTCCTGAACTCCTGCGAGCGCTCCACGTCGATCTGCTGCATCCGGTACTCGCCCGGGGCCACCCCCTCCGGCGGGACGAACGCCGGCACCTCCCGCGCCTTCGTGTAGTTGAAGGACACGTCCGTCACCAGGTCCCGGACCACCGGGAAGGCGCGCAGCGGGGTGACCGTGATCGTCTCGGACCGCTCGAAGGTCGACATGCGCGTCATGCACATCAGCCGCGGCCGGCCGTTGACCTCCGCGCTGCACGAGCCGCACTTGCCCGCCTTGCAGTTCCAGCGCACCGCCAGGTCCGAGGCCTGGGTGGCCTGGAGCCGGTGGACGATGTCCAGGACCACCTCCCCGTCGTGCACCTCGACGGTGAAGTCCCGCAGTTCCCCGCCCTCCGCGTCGCCCCGCCAGATCCGGAAGCTCGCGTCGTACGTACTCATTCGTACAGCTCCTCTTCGGCGAGGTACTTGACCAGCTCTTCCTTCTCGAAGAGCGCGAGCAGGTCGGGACGGATGGGCTCGGTGCGGGTCCGTTCGAGGGCGATCCGGTCGGCGGCCGGGTCCTGCGGCGCCGGGTCCACCGGGCGGCACAGCAGGTTCACCGGCCGCCAGCCGCGCTCCATCGACGGGCAGTCCTCACGGGTGTGCCCGCCCCGGCTCTCGGTGCGCTCCAGGGCCGCGCGGGCCACGCACTCGCTGACCAGCAGCATGTTCCGCAGGTCCAGGGCGAGGTGCCAGCCGGGGTTGAACTGCCGGTGTCCCTCGACACCGGCCCGGGCGGCCCGTACGCGCAGGGTCGCGAGCCTCTCCAGCGCCTCGGCCATCTCGCCCGCACGCCGGATGATGCCGACGAGGTCGTTCATGGTCGTCTGCAGCTCCTGGTGGAGCGTGTACGGGTTCTCCGCGCCCTCGGCGGCGTGGAAGGGGGCCAGCGCCTCCGTCGCCGCCGCGTCGATCTCCGCCTGGGCGACCGCCGGGCGTCCGGCTGAGTCGGCGTACTGCGCCGCGTGCAGCCCGGCCCGCCGTCCGAAGACCAGCAGGTCGGAGAGGGAGTTGCCGCCGAGCCGGTTCGAGCCGTGCATCCCGCCCGCGACCTCACCCGCCGCGAACAGCCCCGGCACCCCGACGGTGGCGGCGGACTCCGAGTCGACCGCGATCCCGCCCATCACGTAGTGGCAGGTCGGGCCGACCTCCATCGGCTCCGCCGTGATGTCCACGTCCGCCAGCTCCTTGAACTGGTGGTACATCGACGGGAGCCGCCGCTTGATCCGCTCGGCCGGCATCCGGGTGGACACGTCGAGGAACACGCCGCCGTGCGGTGAGCCGCGGCCCGCCTTCACCTCGGAGTTGATCGCCCGCGCCACCTCGTCGCGCGGCAGCAGCTCGGGCGGGCGCCGGTTGTGGTCCGGGTCCTCGTACCAGCGGTCGCCCTCCTCCTCCGACTCGGCGTACTTCTCCTTGAAGACGTCGGGGACGTAGTCGAACATGAACCGCTTGCCCTCGGAGTTGCGCAGCACCCCGCCGTCACCGCGCACGGACTCGGTGACGAGGATGCCCTTGACCGACGGCGGCCAGACCATGCCGGTCGGGTGGAACTGCACGAACTCCATGTTGAGCAGGGGCGCGCCCGCGAGCAGGGCCAGCGCGTGGCCGTCGCCCGTGTACTCCCAGGAGTTGGAGGTGGTCTTGAAGGACTTGCCGATCCCGCCCGTGGCGAGGACGACCGCCGGGGCCTCCAGCACGAAGAAGCGGCCGGTCTCGCGCTCGTAGCAGAAGGCCCCCGAGACCCTCGGCCCCTCCTTCAGGACCCTGGTGACCGTGCATTCCTGGAAGACCTTGAGCCGGGCCTCGTGGTCCCCGTACTCCTTGAAGTCCTCCTGCTGGAGCTGGACGATCTTCTGCTGGAGCGTGCGGATCAGCTCCAGGCCGGTCCGGTCGCCGACGTGGGCGAGGCGCGGGTACTCGTGCCCGCCGAAGTTGCGCTGGGAGATCTTCCCGTCGGGCGTCCGGTCGAAGAGCGCGCCCCAGGTCTCCAGCTCCCAGACCCGGTCCGGGGCCTCCTTCGCGTGGAGTTCCGCCATCCGCCACTGGTTGAGGAACTTGCCGCCGCGCATGGTGTCGCGGAAGTGCACCTGCCAGTTGTCGCCCTCGTTGACGTTGCCCATGGAGGCGGCGATCCCGCCCTCCGCCATCACCGTATGGGCCTTGCCGAACAGGGACTTGCAGATCACGGCCGTACGGGCGCCGCGCTCGCGGGCCTCGATCGCGGCCCGCAGCCCGGCACCCCCGGCGCCGACCACGACCACGTCCCACTGCTGCCGTTCCACTTGAGCCATCTCAGAAGATCCTCGGGTCGGTGAAGGCGCCGCTGGCCAGCAGGTACACGTAGAAGTCGCACAGGGCCACGCTGATCAGCGAGGCCCACGCCAGCTGCATGTGGCGGGCGTTGAGGCGGCTGATCCAGCCCCAGAGCCGGTAGCGCACCGGGTGCTTCGAGAAGTGCTTGAGCCGGCCGCCCATGATGTGGCGGCAGGAGTGGCAGGACAGGGTGTAGGCCCAGATCAGCGTGATGTTGACCAGGAACAGCAGGGTTCCGAGGCCCATGTGGCCCCAGGCGTAGTGCTCGTCGCGGAAGGTCAGCACCGTGTCGTACGTGAGGATGCCCGCGACCGGGACCGCCGCGTAGAAGAAGTACCGGTGCGCGTTCTGGAGGATCAGCGGGAAGCGGGTCTCGCCGGTGTACCTCGTGTGGGGTTCGGCGACGGCGCAGGCGGGCGGTGAGGCCCAGAAGCCCCGGTAGTAGGCCTTGCGGTAGTAGTAGCAGGTCAGCCGGAAGCCGAGCGGGAAGACCAGGATCAGCAGGGCGGGGGACAGGCCCCACCAGCTGCCGAAGATCTCCCAGTTGGGCCCGCCCTTCATCGGGACGCAGTTCTCCGCGAGACACGGGGAGTAGAAGGGGGAGACGTACGGGGCCGCGTAGTAGTCGGCGTTCGCGAAGGCCCGCCAGGTCGAGTAGACGATGAAGGCGAACAGCCCGGCCGCGGTGCCGGCGGGGGCCAGCCACCACCGGTCGGTCCGCAGGTGCCGGGCCGCGATCGCGGCCCGTGAGGCGTCGTGGACGCCGCCGGGCCGCTGCTGGGGTCGTTCCGTGCCTGTGGCCAAAGAAGACTCCGGGAGGAGTGATGAGGGGTGCCCCGGACGGTCCGGCCGCGGACGGCCGGACCGGACGGGGCGTGGGTGGATGCGGGTCCGGGACGGGCTGCCTCAGGGGGCGCGGCGGTCGCGGGCGCCCAGGCCCTCGTCGTCGGAGTCCGTCCACAGGGAGCTGTCGTACGGGGTGTCCGGGACCGTCACCATCCGGGACGGGTCCGGACCCGCCGCCGTCGTCGACGGCTTCTGCCGGGCGGCCTGCTGTTCCAGCCGCTCGACCTTGCGCGTCAGCTCGTCCAGGTTGCGCCGTACGGCACTCAGATCGTCTTGCAGGGACATGATTTGCCCTCACTTCCGCCAGGTGCGGTGGCAACGCTCATGTGCGCCTGCGAGTGTCGCGCTTCCCGTCCCCCGTTGTGAAGGGACGTGCAGCGATTGCGGGCGCGCAGGCGTGAACCGTGCGCCCCTCCCTGCCCCCCATTCTCATCCCTCTCCCGGGGGAACGCCTCCTGCCGCGCAAACGGGATTGGTCCGCACGGGTGGGGTTCGCGGCGTGGCGAGAGGCGGCTGCGAGGGGTGCGGCGGAGCGTCGATTTCAGTGGGTTCCGGCAACCGGTGTGATCAGCTCCATATACCGCCGAACGTGATCATGCTTCCCCCACGCCCCGCCCCGGAGGTACCACCCATGTCCCAGAGAAGGCGCAGGTCCTTGGCGCTCCTGACCTCGGGAGTCCTCGCACTGCCGCTGCTCACGGGCTGCGGCGCGGGTGACGACGAGGGCGGTCAGGCCGCCGCAGGACAGGACATCGCCCCGACCACCCGCGACAAGGTCGCGGACGGGGGTGTGCTGCGCTGGGCGGTGGACACGCTCCCGGACACCCTCAACACCTTCCAGGCCGACGCGGACGCCACCACCAACAGGATCGCCGGCGCCGTGCTGCCCCAGCTCTTCGTGCTGGACGCCAAGGGCCGGCCGGTGGCCAACCCGGACTACCTGGAGAAGGCCGAGGTCATCGAGCGGGAGCCGAAGCAGGTCGTCCAGTACAAGCTGAACCAGAAGGCGGTGTGGAGCGACGGGCGTGAGATCGGCGCCGCCGACTTCGTGGCGCAGTGGCGGGCCCTGAACGGCAAGGACTCGGCGTTCTGGACGGCGCGCAACGCCGGCTACGACCGGATCGAGAAGATCGAGAAGGGCAAGACGGACCTGGAGGTCAGGGTCACCTTCAACAAGCCGTACGCCGACTGGCGCTCCCTCTTCACCCCGCTCTACCCCAAGCAGGTCACCGGTACCCCGGAGGCCTTCAACGAGGGCGCCCGCGGCGCGCTGAAGATCACCGCCGGACCCTTCGCGCTCGGCGCGATCGACAAGAAGACCGGGACCGCCGCCCTGACCCGCAACGCCCGCTGGTGGGGCCGGCAGGCCAAGCTGGACACGCTGATCCTGACGGCGGTGCCACGGGCCGAGCGCCCGGCGGCGCTGGCCGCCGGGAAGCTCGATCTGGCGGAGATCGACCGGGCCGGGGCCGACCGGATCGCACTGGCCCGCCGGGACGCGGCCGCCAAGAAGGGACCGGGCGCGGGCGGCGCCCCGGCCCACGGCCCGGAGGCCGCGCTGACCCCGGCGCAGGCCACGCTGTCCTGGGCGACCGCCTTCGGGGCGGACGAGGAGAAGGCGGCGGCGGAGACGGAGAGCCGTCAGAAGCACCTCGCCTCGGTCAAGCGGTACGCGGACGAGCAGACGGCGCTGAAGGCCTTCACCGTACGGAAGTCCCTGGAGCCGGCCTACACCCAGCTCGCGATGAACGGGGCCTCCGGCCCGCTGGCGGACGAGCGGGTGCGCCGGGCGGTGGCCCGGGCCCTGGACCGCCGGGCGCTGGCCGAGGCGGTGCTCAAGCCGCTCGGCCTGCCCGCGAAGCCGGTCGGCAGCCACCTGGCCCTGGCCGGGCAGCGGGCGTACGCCGACAACAGCGACGCGCTCGGCGGCCTGGACCCCCACGCGGCCCAGGCCCTGTTCGCGGACGCGGGCTGGCGCAAGGGCGGCAAGCTCACCGAGCCCGCGGGCGCAAAGGCCGGCCCGGAGAGCGCGCCGCAGGACGACTCGAAGACCCCGTCGGGCCCGGGCACCGGAAACGACGGGCTCTACATCGTGGGCCAGGACGACGGGGCCAACGGCGAGCCGCGGGAGGCGACCGCGGACCGCCCGAAGGCCGACACCGCCCCGGCACAGGCCCAGGACGGGCCGTCCCAGGTGCTCGCCCCGGCCCCCTTCGGGGCCCAGCAGCGGGCGTCCCTGCTCGCCCAGGCGGCCCGGGTCGCCCGGGCGGCCCGGGCGGAGGCCGCCGAGGACGACGGCAAGGGGGTCCCGGCCCGCGACGGCGAGGCCGACCCCGCCAAGGCCTCCCCGGCCCCGGCCCCCGCCAAGCAGCCCGTCCGCACCTCCGGCAGCATGCTCGCCAAGGACGGCAAGGCGCTGAGCCTGCGCTTCGTCCTCCCGGCGGGCCCCGGCTCGGAGTCCCTGCGCACGGTCGGCGAGCGGATCGCCGGGATGCTCCGCAAGGTCGGCGTGAACACCGAGACGATCAAGGTGGCCGACGAGAGCTTCTTCAAGGACCACATCGCCTCCGGCCAGTACGACCTGGCCCTGTACTCCTGGCCCGCGACGGCCTACCCGGCCACCGACGCCCGGCCCATCTTCGCCAAGCCGGAGCCGGCCGCGGACGGCTCGCTCCTCGTCGAACAGAACTACACCCGGGTCGGCACCGACCACATCGACCAGCTCTTCGACCAGGCGCTCGGCGAGCTGGACGAGGAGCAGTCCCGCGAGCTGATGCGCAAGGCGGACGCCCGGATCTGGGCCGCGGCCGGCTCCATCCCCCTCTTCCAGCGCCCGGAGCTGGTGGCGGTCAAGCCGGGCCTCGCCAACGCCGGCGCCTTCGGCCTCGGCGCCCCCCGCTACCAGGACATCGGCTGGAAGAAGGCGCCGACCGCGAAGGACAAGAAGAAGTAGGGCGGGAGAAGAAGTGATGACAAAGCGGTGCCTGTCTGGTTGACCGCAGGGTCGCAAGCTCAGATGTGACTCAAGTCCCTTGCCCGCCGGATCCTCCGGCGGGCAAGGTCGTGCGTACCCGTTGACCCGTGCGATTACCAGCAGGAACGGCGGTCGAGCCACCCCACGCAGCGCTCGGCCGCACTCATTCATCCGGCCTCTTGACAGACCCCCCGGCAGGCGGTTCCCGCCACGCGACGTACCATGGGGTAAGGCCGTGGCAGGTTTTCGCCCGGCCGAGGCGCGCGTGCCGGACCGTACGCGACGCCATCCACGATCCCGGGAGAAGCGCCGAAGTGCCCACGCGCCACGACATCCGTAACGTCGCCATCGTCGCCCACGTCGACCATGGCAAGACGACCATCGTCGATGCCATGCTCAAGCAGGCCGGTGCCTTCGCCGCCCACCAGCACCTCGACGACCGCATGATGGACTCGAACGACCTGGAGCGTGAGAAGGGCATCACGATCCTCGCCAAGAACACGGCGGTGAAGTATCACCCCAAGGACGGCGGGGCCCCGATCACGATCAACATCATCGACACCCCCGGCCACGCCGACTTCGGTGGTGAGGTCGAGCGCGGTCTGTCGATGGTGGACGCCGTCGTTCTGCTGGTGGACGCCTCCGAGGGTCCGCTGCCCCAGACCCGCTTCGTCCTGCGCAAGGCCCTGCAGGCGAAGATGCCGGTCATCCTCTGCATCAACAAGACCGACCGCCCGGACTCCCGGATCGACGCCGTCGTCAACGAGACGTACGACCTCTTCCTGGACCTGGACGCGGACGAGGACCAGATCGAGTTCCCGATCGTCTACGCCTGCGGCCGTGACGGCGTGGCCTCGCTGACCAAGCCCGAGGACGGCACCGTCCCCGCGGACAGCGACAGCCTGGAGCCGTTCTTCTCCACCATCCTGGAGCACGTCCCCGCCCCGGTGTACGACGAGGAGGCCCCCCTCCAGGCCCACGTCACGAACCTGGACGCCGACAACTTCCTCGGCCGCATCGCGCTCCTGCGCGTCGAGCAGGGCGAGCTGCGCAAGGGCCAGACCGTCACCTGGATCAAGCGTGACGGCACCCAGTCGAACGTCCGCATCACCGAGCTGATGATGACCGAGGCGCTCACCCGCAAGCCGGCCGAGATGGCGGGCCCGGGTGACATCTGCGCGGTCGCCGGTATCCCCGACATCATGATCGGTGAGACCCTGGCCGACCCGGAGAACCCGATCGCGCTCCCGCTGATCTCGGTCGACGAGCCGGCGATCTCCATGACCATCGGTACGAACACCTCCCCGATGGTCGGCCGCGGCGGCAGCGGCAAGGGCGCGGACGCCAAGTCCGCGGTCAAGGACCGCAAGGTCACCGCGCGCCAGGTCAAGGACCGTCTGGACCGCGAGCTGATCGGCAACGTCTCGCTCCGCGTGCTGGAGACCGAGCGTCCGGACGCCTGGGAGGTCCAGGGCCGTGGTGAGCTCGCGCTCGCCATCCTGGTCGAGCAGATGCGCCGCGAGGGCTTCGAGCTGACCATCGGCAAGCCGCAGGTGGTCACGCAGGAGATCGACGGCAAGGTGCACGAGCCGGTCGAGCGCATGACGATCGACGTCCCCGAGGAGCACATGGGCGCGGTCACGCAGCTCATGGGCGTCCGCAAGGGCCGCATGGACAACATGTCGAACCACGGCTCCGGCTGGGTCCGCATGGAGTTCGTCGTCCCGTCGCGCGGTCTCATCGGCTTCCGTACGGAGTTCCTGACCGGTACGCGCGGCACGGGCATCGCCCACTCGATCCACGAGGGCCACGAGCCGTGGTTCGGCCAGCTGGTGACCCGTAACAACGGTTCGCTGGTCGCCGACCGCGCCGGCTCCGTGACGCCGTTCGCGATGATCAACCTGCAGGAGCGCGGCGTCCTGTTCACCGACCCCGGCACCGAGGTGTACGAGGGCATGATCGTCGGCGAGAACTCGCGCTCCGACGACATGGACGTGAACATCACCAAGGAGAAGAAGCTCACCAACATGCGTGCGGCTTCCGCGGACAACACCGAGAACGTGGTGCCGCCCCGCAAGCTGTCGCTGGAGCAGTCCCTGGAGTTCTGCCGCGACGACGAGTGCGTCGAGGTGACCCCGGAGGCCGTCCGCATCCGCAAGGTCGTCCTGGACCAGAAGGACCGCTCGCGCACCGCGTCGCGCGCCAAGTCCGCCAAGTAACAACAGCCGTACGGCCGTTCGCCCGGGTTTGCTCGGGCGGCGGCCACGGCGGGCGTAGCCGCCCGCAGGGCCCTGGTAGTGCAGCAGCCCCTCTCTTCACGGAGTCCGTGAAGAGAGGGGCTGTTCGCTTCTGTCAAGCGGATTTTTGCGTTCAGGTGTCCGCATACCGACCGTGACGCTCCGGATGATGAGCTAACCGTCCGTTTCGCACGTGTCTGTCTCCTATCCGTTTGTCCGGATTTCGGGTTTCTGACGCGGATCGATGTTGTGAAAACGAGACCACTTAAGTGTGGTTTACGGCCTGGCAGTCCCTGAGGATGGCTCCATTGAGCTCGGGTCAATGGGTCACGCGATGTGGGGATCGCGCCGACTCACGAGCACACTATGGGCACGGAAATGCTCGCCGTCAGGGGTGTCGGCGAGGTTTTTTTGCCCCTCAAGTCGATCAGTGGACTCATGAGGAGGAAACCCATGCGCGGTGCCAAGAGCGCCAAGTGGGTCGTGGGCGCGGTTGTCGTCGCCCTGGCCGCTACCGCCTGTGGCGGCGGTGACGGTGACAGCAAGGACAAGGGAAGCGCCGACGGTGGCGTGTTCCGTCTCGGTAGCACCGAGCCGGACACCATCGACCCGGGGCGTGCCCACGAGTCCACCGGTGTCCTGCTGGCCAACGCCCTGTTCACCGGCCTGTACGGAAACACGCCGGACGGCCTGGCCGAGCCCGCGCTCGCCGAGTCGGCGACGTCGGACGAGGGTTGCACGTCCTGGACCTTCAAGATCAAGCCCGACACCAAGTTCTCCAACGGCGAGGTCGTCGACGCCGAGTCGTTCGCCCGTGGTTGGGCCCGTGCCGCGCACAAGGCCGCCGCGTCCGACGTGGCGTACCACTTCGCCGGCATCAAGGGTTACGCCGAGCTGCAGGACGGCTCCGCCAAGACCTTCTCCGGTGTCACCACCCCGGACCCGACCACCATCAAGGTGGACCTGTCCAAGGCGGACTGCGAGTTCGTCCTGAAGACGGCGCACAACGCCTACAGCCCGGTCCCGAAGGTCGCCAAGGTCGGCGAAGAGGACAAGGCGTTCGGCGAGGCCCCCATCGGCAACGGTCCGTTCAAGATGGACGGCACGTGGGAGCACAACAAGTCGATCAACCTCGTCCGTAACGACACCTACGGGCTCGAGAAGGCGTCCCTGGGCAAGGTCCAGGTCACCCTCCTCAACGACAAGACCGCGCAGCAGCTCGAGTACGACGGCTTCCAGGCCGGCACCTTCGACTACGCGCACATCCCGACGCCGATGCTGAAGACGGCCGAGGCGAAGTACAAGCCGCAGAACAAGTGGTTCGCCAAGGACACCAACGGCATGAACTTCGTTCTGCCGATCGGTGACAACGGTCCGACGAACAACAAGGACGCCCGTCTGGCGATCTCCTACGCGATCGACCGTCAGGCCATCGCCAAGGGTGTCTTCCAGGGCTTCCAGACCCCGTCGACCACCATCGTGCCGCCGTCGTTCCCGAAGGCGTACCAGAAGGACCTGTGCGTCTCCTGCGTCAAGCAGGACGTCGCCAAGGCCAAGGAGCACGCCGAGAAGGGCGGCCTGAAGCCGGGTACCGAGATCAAGTTCAGCTTCAACACCGGTGCGGGCCACGAAGAGTGGGTCCAGGCCATCGCGAAGCAGCTCGAGGACGTTCTCGGCGTCAAGGTCAAGCTGGACGGCAAGGACTTCCCGGGCATGCTCAAGGAGCAGCAGGGTGGCGGCGCCACCGGCATCTACCGCTTCGCGTGGGGCGCGGACTACCCGACCCCGGAGAACTTCCTGTTCCCGCTGCTGCACTCGACCTCGATGTCCAAGGACGCCGAGGGCAACGTGACCGGTGACAACCGCGTCCGTTACAACAACCCCGAGTTCGACAAGCTGATCGACACGGCCCGTGGCACCAAGGACGAGGCCGCGCGACTGGCGATGTACAAGCAGGCCGAGAAGATGGCCATGGACGACATGGCCCTCATCCCGACCTTCAACCGTTCCCAGTTCCGCCTGATGGCGACCGACAAGTTCAACGGTCTGGACGACATCAACTTCAACGAGGACCCGATCCTCGAGAAGATCTCGCTCAAGAAGTAATCGGTTCGGACGGTATATCCGTCAGGAGCGAACGTGCCGCGGCCCCCGGGTGACCGGTGGGCCGCGGCCCCGCTCGGCAGGCCGTTTTTACTTCGGCACCCCTCACATCCGCGGGCAATCCCCGCAGGCCGAGAGCCGGCCCGTTCCTTGGGCCGGAGGCCGCTGCTCCCAGAAGCGGCCAGGTAGAGAGGCACAAACATGGGAAGGTACGTCGCCCGTCGCCTCGGGCAGATGGTCATAGTCCTCATCGGCGCGACCATGGTTCTGTTCGCTTGTCTGTTCGTTCTCCCCGGTGACCCCGTGGGTTCGATCGCGGGCAGCGACAAGGCACGCGACCCTGCAGTGGTCGCGGAACTGAAGGCGCGTTACGGGCTCGACAAGTCGCTGCCCGAGCAGTATGTGAACTACGTGGCAAAGGTCGCGACCGGAGACCTCGGCGAGGACTTCGTCCAGCGCCGCGAGGTGTCCGAAATCCTCGGCCCCAAGCTGCAGAACACCGCGAAGCTGGCCCTGCTGGCCATCGTCCTCGTCACGGTGTTCGGTATGGGGGTCGGCATCATCGCCGCCCTCTACAGATACAGCATCTTGGACATGGCCACGACATTTTTTACGACCATGGCCGTCGGCTTCCCGACGTTCGTGATCGGCATGCTGCTCATGAAGTACTTCGCCGTGGAACTCCAGTGGTTCCCGCAGCTCGGCGGCGACAAGCTCGAAGGCATGGTCCTTCCCGCGGTCACCCTCGCGATCACCGACATCGCGTTCGTCGCCCGCCTCACCCGCGGCACGATGCTCGAGGTGCTGCGCGCGGACTACGTGAAGACGGCCGTGGCCAAGGGACTTCCGCGCCGGCGCGTGCTCTTCAAGCACGTACTCCGCAACTCGTCCATCCCCGTGGTCACCTACCTGGGCATCTCGTTCGGCGGACTCCTCGGTGGTGCGCTCATCACTGAGGCGATCTTCAACTGGGACGGTGTCGGTCTGGCACTGGTTCAGGCGATTCAGCAGCAGAACAACCCGATTGTGATCGGCGTCGTGACCTACAGCGTCGCCATCTTCGTCGTCCTCAGCCTCATCGTGGACCTGCTGTACGCGGCCCTCGACCCGCGTATCCGCCTCAGCTGACCGCCCCCAAGGAGGATTTCCTCATGTCTGAGCTCGCAACGAGCCCGGCGATCGGGGACGAGAACCCCGTGTCGTCCGCTTCGGCCCCGGCCGAACCCCGACCCAAGCAACTGAGCCAGTGGGGCGAGATCCGCCACCGCTTCGTCCAGAACAAGCTGGCCGTCGTCGGCCTCGTGATCATCTCGCTGCTGTTCCTGACGGCGATCTTCGGGAACATGCTCACCCCGTTCGACCCCGGTGCGCAGGACCTCGAGAACACCCTCGCCTCGCCCAACGGCACCCACTGGATGGGTACCGACGCCCTGGGCCGCGACATGTTCTCGCGCCTCATAGCCGGTACCCGCGTGGCCATGTTCGTCGGCCTCGCCTCGATCTTCTTCGCGGTGCTGATCGGTGTCGCCCTCGGCGCCATCGCCGGTTACTTCGCCGGCTTCGCCGACACGCTGGTCATGCGCAT
This sequence comes from Streptomyces nojiriensis, assembly GCF_017639205.1. Taxonomy (NCBI): domain Bacteria; kingdom Bacillati; phylum Actinomycetota; class Actinomycetes; order Kitasatosporales; family Streptomycetaceae; genus Streptomyces; species Streptomyces nojiriensis. Next base: position 5,805,348 of record NZ_CP071139.1, read on the forward strand.
CGCGGACGTGTTCCTCGCGTTCCCGCTGATGATCGGCGCCGTCGTCATCATCCTGGTCACCGGTCGCGGCATCACCCCGGTGGTCATCTCGCTCGCGATCTTCTCGTGGGCGACCGTGTCCAGGCTCCTGCGCAGCTCGATCCTGTCGGTGCGCGAGATGGACTACGTCCACGCGGCCAAGGCACTCGGCGCGAGCGGCTGGCGGATCGTGCGCACGCACATCCTGCCCAACTCGCTGACCGCCGTGCTGGTCTACGCGACCTTCAACGTCGGCACCACGATCGTCGGTGTCGCGGCGCTGTCCTTCCTCGGCGCCGGCGTCCCCGTCGACGTCCCCGAGTGGGGCAACATGCTGGCGGCCGGTCAGGGCTTCATCGGTGTCAACGACTACCTGTGGTACTTCCCCAGCCTGTTCGTCGTCATCACCGTGCTCGGCTTCGCCTTCGTCGGCGACGGCCTGCGTGACGCGCTCGACCCGAAGCTCCGGTAGGGCCGCCCGATGCCCCGAGACAACATCAGCAAGCAGGACGAAGGTGGCGGCGTGACCACGTCGGAGATTCTCAGCGTTGCGGAGACGGGCGGCGGATCCGCCGTGCCGCTGCTGGAGGTCGACAACCTCCAGGTCGAGTTCAAGACCCGTGACGGGGTCGCCAAGGCCGTCAACGGCGTGAGCTACAGCGTCAGCGCCGGCGAGACCCTCGCCGTGCTCGGCGAGTCCGGCTCCGGCAAGTCCGTCACCGCTCAGGCGATCATGGGCATCCTCGACAGCCCGCCCGGACGGGTGTCCGGCGGCGAGGTGCGCTTCCACGGCAAGGACATCCTCAAGATGTCCGACGAGGAGCGCCGCAAGCTCCGTGGCGACAAGATGGCGATGATCTTCCAGGACGCGCTGTCCTCGCTGAACCCGGTCTACTCGGTGGGCGACCAGCTCGGCGAGATGTTCCGGGTCCACCGCGGCATGTCCAAGAAGGACTCGAAGGTCAAGGCCATCGAGCTCATGGACCGCGTGAAGATCCCCGCCGCCAAGGCGCGCGTGGGCGACTACCCGCACCAGTTCTCCGGCGGTATGCGCCAGCGCATCATGATCGCCATGGCGCTGGCCCTGGAGCCCGACCTGATCATCGCCGACGAGCCGACCACGGCCCTCGACGTGACGGTCCAGGCACAGGTCATGGACCTGCTCGCGGAGCTCCAGCGCGAGATGAACATGGGCCTGATCCTGATCACGCACGACCTCGGCGTCGTCGCCGACGTCGCGGACAAGATCGCGGTCATGTACGCGGGCCGGATCGTCGAGACCGCTCCGGTCCACGAGATCTACAAGCGCCCGTCCCACCCGTACACCCGTGGCCTGCTGGACTCGATCCCGCGCCTGGACCAGAAGGGCCAGGAGCTCTACGCGATCAAGGGCCTGCCGCCCAACCTGCTCCGCATCCCGGCGGGCTGTGCCTTCAGCCCCCGGTGCCCCAAGGCGCAGGACATCTGCCGTACGGAGATCCCGGTGCTGCACCCGGTCACCGAGCAGGACGGCACCGAACTGCCCGGCCGCGGCAGCGCGTGCCACTTCTGGAAGGACCAGATCCATGGCTGAGCTCAGCAAGACGACCACCGAGCGCGAGCCGATCCTCCAGGTCCGTAACCTGGTCAAGCACTTCCCGCTGACCCAGGGCATTCTGTTCAAGAAGCAGGTCGGTGCGGTCAAGGCCGTCGACGGGATCTCCTTCGACCTGTACCGGGGCGAGACCCTCGGCATCGTGGGCGAGTCCGGCTGTGGCAAGTCCACGGTCGCCAAGCTCCTGATGAACCTGGAGCGGGCCACCGCCGGCGAGGTCTTCTACAAGGGCCAGGACATCACCAAGCTGTCCGGCCGCGCGCTGAAGGCCGTCCGCCGCAACATCCAGATGGTGTTCCAGGACCCGTACACCTCGCTGAACCCGCGCATGACGGTCGGCGACATCATCGGGGAGACCTTCGAGATCCACCCCGAGGTGGCCCCGAAGGGCGACCGGCGCCGCAAGGTCCAGGAGCTCCTGGACGTCGTGGGCCTGAACCCGGAGTACATCAACCGGTACCCGCACCAGTTCTCCGGCGGTCAGCGCCAGCGCATCGGCATCGCCCGCGGCCTCGCGCTCAACCCGGAGATCATCATCTGCGACGAGCCGGTCTCCGCGCTCGACGTGTCGGTGCAGGCCCAGGTCATCAACCTGATGGAGAAGCTGCAGGACGAGTTCAACCTCTCCTACCTCTTCATCGCGCACGACCTCTCGATCGTCCGGCACATCTCGGACCGCGTGGGCGTCATGTACCTGGGCAAGATGGCCGAGATCGGCTCCGACGCCGAGATCTACGAGCACCCGACCCACCCGTACACCCAGGCGCTGCTCTCCGCCGTCCCGGTCCCGGACCCGGAGGCGCGCGAGGGCCGCGAGCGGATCATCCTCACCGGTGACGTCCCGTCCCCGGCCAACCCGCCGTCGGGCTGCCGCTTCCGCACCCGCTGCTGGAAGGCCCAGGACAAGTGCTCCACCGAGGAGCCGCTGCTGGCGATCCCGGAGCGCTTCAAGGGCGTGAACACCCTGGCCGCGCACGAGTCCGCGTGCCACTTCGCCGAGGAGAAGGCCATCCTGGCCGTCTGACCGACGCGTTGCTTTCGACGGCTGGTCCCCGGTGCCGCACGGCGCCGGGGACCAGCCGTTTCCGCGTCCGGTCCGGGACCCGGGGAAACCGGTTGCGCCCCCGCGAGCCGGGGACGGAGAGTGACGGCATGACCCTCACCGTACGGCCCGCCGGGCCCGGGGACGCGGCCGACATCTGCGCCCTGCTCAATGCCGTCGACGTGATCGAGATCGGCCGCCCGGAGACCGATCTCGGCACCGTCGAGTCCGATCTCAACGCCCCGGACGTGGACCTGGCCACCGATTCCTGGCTCGCGCACGAGGACGGCCGGCTCGTGGCCTACGCCCTCGTCTGGGCGGACTCCGGCCCGGGCCGCGTCGACGGGGACCACTACGTACTGCCCGGACACGACGAGGCCGCCGCCTCGCTGCTGGAGCGCATGGAGGCCCGGGCCCGGGAGCTGACCGGCGGTCAGGGCGTGCTGAGAATGCAGCTCAACGTGCGGCCCACCCTCGACCTGTCCCTCCTGACCGGCCGCGGCTACCGCACCATCCGCCGCTACCAGGTCATGACCCGCTCCCTGTCACCGGCCGCCGACCCGGCGCCGACCCCGCCGGACGGGCTCACCCTGCGCCACTGCGGCGAGGACGAGGCCGACCGCCACCGGGCCCACGCCCTGATCGAGCGGACCTTCGCCGCGCACTTCGGCCATGTGGACCGCCCGTACCAGACCTGGCTCGACCACATGGAGGGCCGCACGCTCGACTGGTCGCTGGTGTGGATCGCGAGCCTGCCCGGCCACGGCGACGTGGCCGTGCTGCTCACCCGGGACGACCGGACGAGCATGGCCTGGATCAGCCACCTCGGCGTGGCGAAGGAGGTACGGGGCCTGGGCCTCGGCGGCTTCCTGCTCCGCCACTGCTTCGCCGTCTACGCGGAGCGCGGCCGGGACTGCGTGGGCCTCGGCGTGGACACCCACAACGAGACCGGTGCGCTCGCGCTGTACGAGGCGCACGGCATGGGCCTGCACTACGCGGTCGACTCGTGGGAGCTTTCGTTGCACCCCCAGGGGTGACAGGGGCGGGACGCGCGGGTGCAATCGGTCCAACCAGGAGTGTGCAGGGCCCCACATAGGGTGACATTGGCCCCTAAGCGAGTCTTGGGATCCATAGGAGGCACTCCATGCGCGGAGCCACCCACGCCCAGTGGGCCGCATGTGCGGTGGCCGTCGCTCTCGCGGCGACGGCCTGCGGCGGCGGTAGCGACAGCGGCGGAGGCGGCGAGGCGGGGATCGTCAGCTCCTCGTGGGGTGACCCGCAGAACCCACTGGAGCCCGCCAACACCAACGAGGTGCAGGGCGGCAAGGTGCTCGACATGCTCTTCCGGGGCCTCAAGCGCTACGACCCGAAGACGGGCGAGGCCCTCGACATGGTCGCCGAGAAGATCGAGACGACGGACAGTCAGAACTTCACCATCACGCTGAAGGACGGCTGGAAGTTCAGCAACGACGAGCCGGTCACCGCCCAGTCCTTCGTCGACGCCTGGAACTACGGCGCGGACGTGCGCAACAAGCAGAACAACTCGCCGTTCTTCTCCGACATCGTCGGCTACGCGGACGTCCACCCCGCCTCCGGTGAGCCCAAGGCCAAGACGATGTCCGGACTGGTCGTCAAGAACGACAAGACCTTCACGGTCGCCCTGAAGAACAAGTTCTCCACCTGGCCCGAGACCCTCGGCTACCAGGCCTTCTCCCCCCTGCCCAAGGCCTTCTTCACCGACCACGCCGCCTGGCTGGACAAGCCGATCGGCAACGGCCCGTACACGGTGGACTCGTACACCAAGGGCACCGGCATGAAGCTGCGCAAGTGGGACACCTACCCCGGTCCGGACAAGGCGCAGAACGGCGGTGTGGACCTGAAGGTCTACACCGACAACAACACCGCCTACACCGACCTGATCTCCGGCAACCTCGACCTCGTCGACGACGTGCCCGCGCAGCAGCTGAAGAACGTCAAGAACGACCTGGGCGACCGCTACATCAACCAGCCGGCCCTCATCATCCAGACCCTCACCTTCCCGCTGTACGACCCGCAGTGGAGCAAGGAGGGCATGGAGAACGTCCGCCGCGGGATCTCGATGGCCATCAACCGCGACGAGATCACCAAGCAGATCTTCCGTGAGACCCGCACCCCGGCCAAGGACTGGACCTCCCCGGCCCTCGGCGAGAAGGGCGGCTTCTCCTCCACCGTCTGCGGCGACGCCTGCGTCTACGACCCGGTCAAGGCCAAGAAGCTCATCACGGACGCCGGCGGGCTCCCCGGCGGCAAGGTCACGCTGACCTCCAACGTGGACACCGGCTCGCACCGCGACTGGATGGACGCCGTCTGCAACAGCATCAACAACGCGCTGGGCGAGGGCCCGGTCTGCACGGTCAACCCGATCGGCACCTTCGCCGACTTCCGCAACCAGCAGAGCAGCTTCAAGCTCACCGGCCCCTTCCGCTCCGGCTGGCAGGCCGACTACCCCCTGATCCAGAACTTCCTCCAGCCCCTCTACTACACCGGGGCCTCCTCCAACTACGGGAAGTTCAGCAACGCGGACTTCGACAAGCTCGTCGACGAGGCCAACCAGGAGAGCGACCAGGCCAAGGCCGTCGCGAAGTTCCAGGACTCCGAGAAGATCCTCGCCGCGCAGATGCCGGCCATCCCCCTCTGGTACCAGAACGGCAGCGCGGGCTACGCCGAGCGGCTCTCGGACGTGGCGCTCAACCAGTTCAGCGTCCCCGTGTACGACCAGATCAAGGTCGGCTGACCCGCGTTTCGGATCGATCCTGGAGCAGTCCATGGGACGTTATGTGATCCGGCGGCTGCTCCAGATGATCCCGGTGTTCATCGGCAGCACGTTCCTGATCTTCTTCATGGTGTACGCGCTCGGTGACCCGGTCGCGGCCCTCTTCGGCGACAAGGCGCCCGACCCGGCCACCGCCGCGCGCATCCGCAAGGACCTCTACCTCGACCGCCCCCTGTGGGAGCAGTACGTCCACTACATGGGCCAGATCTTCCAGGGCGACTTCGGCACGGCCTTCAACGGCCAGCCGGTCACCGAGCTGATGGCCTCGGCCTTCCCCGTCACCCTGCGCCTGACCCTGGTCGCGATCTTCTTCGAGATCGTCATCGGCATCACCCTGGGCGTGATCAGCGGCCTGCGCCGCGGCAAGTCCGTGGACACCTCCGTGCTGGTCCTCACCCTCGTCGTCATCTCCGTACCGACGTTCGTGACGGGCTATCTGCTCCAGTACCTCTTCGGCGTCAAATGGGGCTGGGTGCGGCCCACCGTCTCCCCGGACGCCCCCCTCAACGAGCTGATCCTGCCCGGCATCGTGCTCGCGCTGGTCTCCCTCGCCTACGTCACCCGGCTCTCGCGCACCTCCATCGCCGAGAACGTCAAGGCCGACTACGTGCGCACCGCCGTCGCCAAGGGCCTGCCGCGCCGCCGGGTCGTCACCCGCCACCTGCTGCGCAATTCGCTCATCCCCGTCGTCACCTTCATCGGCACCGACATCGGCGCCCTGATGGGCGGCGCCATCGTCACCGAGCGGATCTTCAACATCCACGGCGTCGGATACCAGCTCTACCAGGGGATCCTGCGCAACAACTCCCCGACGGTGGTCGGCTTCGTGACCATCCTCGTCATCGTCTTCCTGCTGGCGAACCTGCTCGTCGACCTGCTCTACGCGGTCCTGGACCCGAGGATCCGTTATGCCTGAGCGCAGCGAGCCCGTCTACGACCCACTGGAACCCGGAGAGGGGGAGGCCATCGCACCCACCGGCCAGGGCGGGCCCATGGATCTGGCGCTGGACGAGGCGGAGAGCCTGGAGAAGACCTTGGGCGACGCGTCCTCCGGGCCGGGCCCGCAGGACAAGCCCCGCTCACTGTGGTCCGACGCCTGGCACCAGCTGCGCCGCAACCCCGTCTTCATCATCTCCTCGCTGATGATCCTCTTCCTCGTGATCATCTCGATCTGGCCGCAGCTCATCGCGAGCGGCGACCCGCTGCAGTGCGATCTGTCCAAGTCCCAGCAGGGCTCCTCCCCGGGCCACCCCTTCGGCTACGACACCCAGGGCTGCGACGTGTACACCCGTACCGTCTACGGGGCCCGCGCCTCCATCACCGTGGGCGTCTGCGCCACCTTCGGCGCCGCCCTGCTCGGCTCGCTGCTCGGCGGGCTCGCCGGGTTCTTCGGCGGCTGGGGCGACGCGCTGCTCTCCCGGGTCGCGGACATCTTCTTCGGCATCCCCGTCGTCCTCGGCGGCCTGGTCTTCCTGTCCGTGGTCACCAGCACCACCGTCTGGCCGGTGGTCGGCTTCATCGTGCTCCTCGGCTGGCCGCAGATCGCCCGCATCGGGCGCGGCTCCGTCATCACCGCCAAACACAACGACTACGTCCAGGCGGCCCGTGCCCTCGGCGCCGGCAACGGCCGGATGATGCTCCGGCACGTGGCGCCCAACGCCATCGCCCCCGTCATCGTCGTCGCCACCATCGCGCTCGGCACCTACATCGCCCTGGAGGCCACCCTGTCCTTCCTCGGCGTCGGCCTGCGCCCGCCCACCGTCTCCTGGGGCATCGACATCTCCAACGCGGCCTCGCAGATCCGCAACGCCCCGCACATGCTGCTCTGGCCGGCCGGCGCGCTGAGCCTGACCGTGCTCGCCTTCATCATGCTCGGCGACGCGGTGCGCGACGCCCTCGACCCCAAGCTGCGCTGAGGAGCCCCGCACATGCTGCTCGAAGTCCGCGACCTGCACGTGGAATTCAAGACGCGCGACGGAGTCGCCAAGGCCGTCAACGGCGTCAACTACTCGGTGGCCGAGGGGGAGACGCTCGCCGTGCTCGGCGAGTCGGGCTCGGGCAAGTCGGTCACCGCCCAGGCCGTGATGGGCATCCTCGACATGCCGCCGGGCCGGATCGCGGGCGGCGAGATCCTCTTCAAGGGCAAGGACCTCCTCACGATGAAGGAGGAGGAGCGGCGCAAGATCCGCGGCGCCGAGATGGCGATGATCTTCCAGGACGCCCTCTCCTCCCTGAACCCGGTCCTGAGCGTGGGCGCGCAGCTCGGCGAGATGTACGAGGTGCACCGCGGGATGTCCCGCAAGGAGGCCAAGGGCAAGGCCGTCGAGCTGATGGACCGGGTGAAGATCCCGGCGGCGAAGGAGCGGGTGGGGGACTACCCGCACCAGTTCTCGGGAGGCATGCGCCAGCGCATCATGATCGCGATGGCGCTGGCCCTGGAGCCCTCGCTGATCATCGCGGACGAGCCGACGACGGCCCTGGACGTCACCGTCCAGGCCCAGGTGATGGACCTGCTCGCCGAGCTCCAGCGCGAGCTGAACATGGGCCTGATCCTGATCACCCACGACCTGGGCGTGGTCGCGGACGTCGCGGACAAGATCGCGGTCATGTACGCGGGCCGGATCGTCGAGGCGGCTCCGGTCCACGAGATCTACAAGGCGCCGGCCCACCCGTACACGCGCGGCCTGCTGGACTCCATCCCGCGCCTGGACCAGAAGGGCCAGGAGCTGTACGCCATCAAGGGGCTGCCGCCGAACCTGGTGGCCATCCCGCCCGGCTGCGCCTTCAACCCGCGCTGCCCGATGGCGCAGGCGGTGTGCCGCACGGACGTCCCGCCGCTGTACCGGGTGACCGAGTCCCCGGTGGAGCGGACCAGCGCCTGCCACTTCTGGAAGGAATGCCTCCATGGCTGAGTCCCTGCTGGAAGTGAAGGACCTGGTCAAGCACTACCCGCTGACCCGGGGCATCCTCTTCCGCAAGCAGATCGGCGCGGTCAAGGCGGTCGACGGGGTCTCCTTCGACCTGCGCGCCGGTGAGACGCTCGGCATCGTGGGCGAGTCCGGCTGCGGGAAGTCCACCGTGGCCAAGATGCTGGTCAACCTGGAGCGGCCGACGGCGGGCGCGATCTCGTACAAGGGCGAGGACATCACCAAGCTGTCGGGGCGCGCCCTGAAGGCCGTGCGCCGCAACATCCAGATGGTCTTCCAGGACCCGTACACCTCGCTGAACCCGCGCATGACGGTCGGCGACATCATCGGGGAGCCCTACGAGATCCACCCCGAGGTGGCCCCCAAGGGCTCGCGCCGGCAACGCGTCCAGGACCTCCTGGACGTGGTCGGCCTGAACCCGGAGTACATCAACCGGTACCCGCACCAGTTCTCCGGCGGCCAGCGCCAGCGCATCGGCATCGCCCGCGGCCTCGCCCTCCAGCCCGAGATCATCGTCGCCGACGAGCCCGTCTCGGCGCTGGACGTCTCCGTCCAGGCCCAGGTGATCAACCTGCTGGACCGGCTGCAGAGCGAGTTCGACCTGTCCTACGTCTTCATCGCGCACGACCTCTCGATCGTCCGGCACATCTCCGACCGGGTCGGCGTCATGTACCTGGGCCGGATCGTCGAGATCGGCACCGACAGCCAGATCTACGACCACCCGACCCACCCGTACACCCAGGCACTGCTCTCGGCCGTCCCGGTCCCGGATCCGCAGGCCCGCGCCCACCGCGAGCGGATCATCCTCACCGGCGACGTGCCCTCCCCGGCCAACCCGCCCTCGGGCTGCCCCTTCCGCACCCGCTGCTGGAAGGCCGAGCCCCGCTGCACGGCGGAGGTCCCGCTGCTCGCGGTCCCGCAGGTCTTCCCGTCGGGCCCGGCGGCCCACCCGTCGGCCTGCCACTTCGCGGCGGAGAAGCAGGTGGTCCCGCCGTCGGACCAGCCGCCCCCGCCGCCGACGGATCCGCTGACGAAGGAGTAGGCGTCGACCGATCATTTCCGGCCACCACTGTGCGTTGTGCGGGAAGGGGTGGACACCCTCGGCAACTCCGTTTACGTGGGGGCAACTTGACCGTTTCTGCCCCGAGATCTGGGGCATGCAACCTGGATGCCGTGCGGCCGTGCGGGTGCCGACAGCCGGCCGGGGAGGCGTACAGCCTCGCCGGCCGGCCTCCCCGTGACCCCACTCATGCGCGGCATGCGCCCCTCGTGCTGCCGGATTTCGATCGATGCGCTGGTACGGATAGTTATGATCCGTAGCGCACGGTGGGTATGACTCCTGCCGAGCACGAATGCGCTTACCGATGTCCGCTCGACGTGGAGGTGAAACGCCGTGGCACTCTCGATCTCCGCCGTGGTGCTGCTGGCGATCATCGTCTTCCTGCTGGTCCGAAGGGCGGGCCTGAAGGCGGGACATGCGGTGGTCTGCGTACTGCTCGGCTTCTACCTGGCGAGTTCCACCATCGCCCCGACCCTCAGCCAGCTCACCTCGAACGTGGCGAGCATGATCAGTGGCCTCAAGTTCTAGGTCCTGTCTTCAAAGTGGCGTCTGGCCCGCGACGCCCGGCACCGCACCTCGCCGCGTTGTCGGGGCGCCCGAGTACGTCCAGTACACGGGCGCCCCTCCGCCTTGCGATGCTTCCCCTCGGCCCTGGCGGGCCTGGGGAGGCCCCATGGCACCGGACGCCGCGGGCCTTACCGACGCCACTTTGACGACAGGACCTAGGCCCCGCCTCGTAGGCTAGGCCCCATGAACGGTCTTCCCGCCCGTCGTCTGCTCCTCGTGCACGCGCACCCGGACGACGAGTCGATCAACAACGGCGTCACCATGGCCAAGTACGCGGCCGAGGGCGCCCACGTCGCGTTGGTGACCTGCACCCTGGGCGAGGAGGGTGAGGTCATCCCGCCCGGGCTCGCCCACCTGGCGGCCGACCGCGACGACACCCTCGGCGCCCACCGCGTCGGCGAGCTCGCCGCGGCCATGGCGGAACTGGGCGTCCACGACCACCGGTTCCTCGGCGGCCCCGGCCGCTTCCGGGACTCCGGGATGATGGGCGCCCCGCAGAACCACCGCCCGGAGGCCTTCTGGTCCGCCGACGTGGACGAGGCCGCCGCGTACCTCGTGGAGGTCATCCGGGAGCTGCGCCCGCAGGTGCTCGTCACCTACGACCCGGACGGCGGATACGGGCACCCCGACCACATCCAGGCCCACCGGGTCGCCATGCGCGCCGCCGAACTGGCCGCGGAGACCGCCTTCCGGCGCGACCTCGGCGTGCCCCACGCGGTCGGGAAGATCTACTGGAACCGCGTCCCGCATTCGGTGGTCGAGGAGGGCTTCGCCCGGCTGCGCGCCGCCGGGGCCGAGCTGCCCTTCCCCGCGGTGGGCTCGCCCGGGGACGTGCCGGGGGTCGTCGCCGACGAGCGGATCACCACGGAGATCGAGGCCAAGGACACCTTCGCGGCGGCGAAGGCGGCCGCCATGCGGGCCCACGCCACCCAGATCGCCGTGGACGGGTCCTTCTTCGCCCTCTCCAACGACCTGGCGCAGCCGCTGTTCACCCGCGAGTACTACGAACTCGTCGAAGGCCGGCCGGGCGTCCCGGCGGGCGAGCGCGAACACGACCTCTTCGCGGGGGTGGAGGCATGAGCGGCACGGTCACGGCCGGCCGGATCGCCGGCTGCCTGGGCATGCTGGTCGCGGGCGCGCTGACCGGCGCGGCCGGCTGGCTGGTGGTCGGCCTCTGGCCCCCCGGCGGTCTGCTGCTCGCCCTGCTGGCCGTCCTCGGGCTGTTCCTCGGGGGCCGGATCGCCCTCGGGACCGGCTTCGGGGTGGGCGGCGCCGCGGTCGGCTGGTTCCTCTCGTACGTGATGCTCGGCATTCCGCGCCCCGAGGGGGACTTCCTCCTCGGTTCGTCCGGAATCGGCGTGTACGTCTACCTTTTGGGTGGAACCGTTCTCGCTGTGATGTGTGCCACGATGCGCGGTCCGCTGGAACGGCCGGTTTCGGCCTCCCGGCCTGCCAAGTGACGTGGTGTCGGACCTCGTAGGGAGGTTCGCCGGGGAGGGCGCGCGCGTGGTCAACGGGCACTTCAGAGGGGTTTGACGGGCGCTATCAGGAACCGCTGATTCCCGCCAGTCAGTTGCCTGCGGGCGGCGGCCAGTATGGTGGACGGGCCGCCGAGCTGCCCGCGCACGGTATGACGGGCGGCGGAGCCAACCGGGAGAACCTGCCTTGAGTCGTGAAACCGACAGTTCGTCCTCCGGGCCCAAGGGGCACGGTGGAGCCGCTTACCCCTCGGGTACACCGCCGTACGGAACCGGCCAGTACCCGTCCACGGACGCTGCGGCGACCGCTCCGGAGGAGAACGCTGTGACCTCGAAGCCGTCCACGCCCGATTCCGACGGGCCCAAGACCGAGACCACCCTGACGACCCGGATCCGGATCAACATCCCGGGTTCGCGGCCGATCCCGCCGGTGGTCGTGCGCAAGGCGATGGGCAACGGCTCCGGCTCGGCCGGCGCCGGCGAGCGGACCGGACCGGAGCCCACCCCCGAGCAGGCCTCCCCGCCGCCGCTCGCGCAGCGGCGCGGACCGCAGCCGACCCGCATCGAGGCCGCCCCGGAGCCGGCCGACGCGCCCGCGCCCGCCCCGGCGGCCGAGGCCGAGGAGCCGGCCAGCAACTGGTTCGCCCCCCGCAAGTCGGCCAACCCGGCCCCGGCCCCCGCGCCCGCTCCCGCCGCGGACCGGATGCCGCCGGCGGCGGCCGCCCCGCCGCTCGCGCAGCGGCCGTTGCCCACCCGGACGCCGTCCCCGACGCCGACTCCGGCGCCCACGCCGCCGGCCATGCCGGGCGGGGGATTCGCCCCGCCGCAGCGCACCCAGGCCCCGCCGGTGCCCGGACCGGACGCCGCCTTCGCGCCGCCGCGCACCACGCCGCCGCCCGTGGTCCCGGACTACAGCCAGGGCTTCGCCCAGGCCTCCGCACCCGCCCCCACGGCCCCGATGCCCGGCGGCCCGGGCGTCGGGACGACCCAGGGCTTCCCCGCGTACGGGGGCGACCAGGACGACACCGGCCCCGTCACCGAGGCGTTCCCGGCCTACGGCGGCGGCCCCGCCGGACCCACCGGCGGCCCCGGCTTCGGCACCGGCCCCGTCGGCGGCCCGGCCGGCGCGGCCGCCTTCGACGAGGCCCCGCAGTGGCCCGGCCCCGAGCTGGACGGCCCGCTGCCCACCCCGGTACCGGCCCCCGCGCCGGCCGCCCCCCGCCCCGCGGCCGCGCAGCCCAAGGCCACCGGCAAGCCGGCCAAGAAGGGCCGCTCCAAGCTGGTCCTGCTCGGCGGCGGTGTCATCGCCCTCATCGGCGTGGCCTACGGCGCCGGGCTGCTCCTGAACCACTCCGACGTCCCCAAGGGCACCACCGTCCTCGGCGTCGACATCAGCGGCAGCCGCGACGAGGCCGTCTCCAAGCTCCAGACCGCCTTCGGCACCCGCGCCGCCGCCCCGATCCAGCTCAGCGTCGGCGGCAAGCCGGTCGAGCTGAAGCCCGAGAAGGCCGGCCTGACGCTGGACGCCCAGACCACCGTCCGCAACGCGGCCGGCAGCGACTACAACCCGATCACGGTCATCGGCTCGCTCCTCGGCAACGAGCGGGTCGCCGACCCCGTGATGCCGACCGACGAGGAGAAGCTCCAGGTCGCGCTGCAGGAGCTCGCGGGCACCTCCGGTACGGCCACCGAGGGAACGATCAAGTTCGACACCGGCAAGGCCGTCGCCGTCCCCGGCACCCCCGGCACCACCCTCGACGTGGACGCCTCCGTCCAGCTGGTGGCCAAGACCTTCAAGGACCAGGTCGCCACCGGCAAGGCGGCCGTGGCCGAACTGCCGACCACCACCAAGGCGCCGGCCATCGGCCAGGCCGAACTGGACCGGGCCATGAAGGAGTTCGCCGAGCCCGCGATGTCCGCGAACGCCACCGTCAAGGTGGGCACCAAGTCCATCGCCTTCGGCGCCCGGTCCCTGCCCAAGATCCTGAGCATGCAGCCCGTCGACGGCCGCCTGACCGAGAAGTTCGACCTGGAGGCGCTCAAGGCGACCTACGGGAACACCTTCGACGGGATCCTGATCACCCGCGGCACCGGCGAGAAGACGGCCGTCACCCCCCAGGACATCGCCGGCGCCCTCGGCAAGGCCCTGCGCGGCAAGACCACGGCCGAACGCACCGTGGTCGTCGACACCAACCCGAGCTAGTCCGTCCCGTCCCGTCCGGACCGGCCGACCGGTGCCCCCGCCCGTACCCCGGGCGGGGGCACCGTCATGTCCGCCGCATGACATCCGTCATCCGGCACACACGACGCCCGACACTGCCGCGCGGGACCCCGTACGGGCGAATCTCTACCCATGACGACGACGACCGCGACACGCACCGCGAAGCCCACCACCGACAGCGTGGTCAGCTTCGAGAACGTGACCAAGAGCTACGGCACGGTCCGGGCGGTCGACGGCCTCTCCCTCACGCTCCACCCGGGCGAGACCGTCGCGCTCCTCGGCCCCAACGGCGCCGGCAAGTCCTCCACCCTCGACCTCCTCCTGGGCCTGCGCCCCGCCGACTCCGGCTCCGTCCGGATCTTCGGCACCACCCCGCGCGAGGCCGTCGCCGCCGGCCGGGTCGGCGCGATGCTGCAGAGCGGCGGCCTGATGGAGGAGGTGACCGTACGGGAGATCGTCGCGCTCGGCTGCGCCCTGCACCCGCGGCCGCACCCGGTCGACAAGGTGCTCTCCCGGGCCGGCATCGACAAGATCGCCGACCGCCGGGTCGACAAGCTCTCCGGCGGCCAGGAACAGCGCGTGCGCTTCGCGCTCGCCACGGCCGGCCACAACGACCTGATCGTGCTCGACGAGCCGACCACCGGCATGGACGTCACCGCCCGCCAGTCCTTCTGGGCCACCATGCGGGAACAGGCCGACCAGGGCCGCACCGTCCTCTTCGCCACCCACTACCTGGAAGAGGCCGACGCGATCGCCGACCGGGTCCTGGTGCTCAGCAAGGGCCGGCTCCTCGCGGACGGCACCGCCGCCGAGATCAAGGCCAAGGCCGGGGCCCGGAAGATCTCCTTCGACCTGCCCGCCGCCGTCGGCACCGACATCGAGCAGCTGCGCGCGCTGCCCTTCCTGACGGCCTTCGAGCACCACGGCGACACCGTGCGCATCCAGTCCCGCGACGCCGACGCCACCGTCCACGCCGTGTACGGACTCGGTCTGTACCCCCGCAATCTGGAGGTCGCGGGCCTCGGCCTGGAACAGGCCTTCATCGCTCTCACCGAGGCCGAGGAGGCCACCCAGTGAACGCCCTGATCAAGCTGGAGATCGTCCGCGCCCTGCGGAACAAGAAGTACCTCTTCTTCACGATCATGTACCCGGCCGCGCTGTTCCTGATGCTCGGCGGAACCCTCGACGGCACCACCAAGGTCATGGGCACCGAACTGACCATGCCCGCCTTCTACATGGTCGCCATGGCCTCCTTCGGCGCCCTGACCGCCGTCCTGATGGGCAACAGCGAACGCATCGCCAAGGAACGGGAGAAGGGCTGGGTCCGCCAGCTGCGCCTCACGGCCCTCCCCGGCCGCGGCTACGTCCTCGCCAAGACCGCGGGCGCCGGCGTGCTCTCGCTCCCCGCCATCCTGGTCGTCTTCGCGGTGGCGGCCGCCGTGAAGGGCGTACGGTTCGACGCCTGGCAGTGGCTCGCCCTCACCGGCTCCATCTGGGCCGGCAGCCTGGTCTTCGCGGCGCTCGGCGTCGCCCTCGGCTACCTGGCGAGCGGGGACAACGTCCGCCCCATCACGATGCTCGTCTACTTCTCCCTGTCGATCCTCGGCGGCCTGTGGATGCCCACCGCGAACTTCCCGCAGTGGCTCCAGAACATCTGCGAGTGGCTCCCCACCCACGCCTACGCGGGCCTCGGCCAGGCCATCGAGCTCGGCGGCGCGCCCCGGGCCGGGGACGTGGCGCTCCTCGCGGTCTACTTCGTACTGTTCACCGGTGCGGCCGCCTGGCTGTACCGCAAGGACTCACTGAAGGCATGAAACCCGTGGCGCTGACGAAGGAAGACGAGGACCGGGACTTCCCCGAGATCGCCAAACAGCCCGAGAACCGTCATCAGAAGATGGTGAAGGCGCTCTGGATCAGCGTCTGGCTCTTCTACCTGAGCGCCCCCGTCGCCGACCTGGCCGACGGCGGGCACGGCCCCGCGGCCCGGGTGCTCGCCGGCCTGGGCCTCGCGGTCTTCGTCGCCTGGTACCTGGTGCTGGTCTTCCGCACCGCCCACCCGATGCCGGTCCGCCGGGTGCTGTTCTCCCTGGCGGTGCTCGCCGCCGAGGCCATGGTCCTGTCGCTGGCCCTGGGCCGCGAATGGCTCGTCCTCTTCGTCTACGTGGCCATCTCCTCCGGAGCCGCGCTGCCGCCCCGGTACGCCCGCTGGACCGTCCTCGTCACCACCGCCCTGCTGGCGGTCACGGCGAACGCGGTCCCGGACGGCACCGCCTACCTGGCGGGCCTGCTGATCCCGGCCCTGATGGGCGGATTCGCCATGGCCGGGGTCCGGGCGATGATCCGCACCACGATGGAGCTGCGCGAGGCCCGGGCCACCGTGGCCCAGCTCGCGGCCAACGAGGAGCGGCTGCGGATGGCCCGGGACCTGCACGACCTGCTGGGGCACTCGCTGTCGCTGATCACGCTGAAGAGCGAGCTGGCGGGCCGGATGCTGCCCGGGCAGCCGGAGGCGGCCGCCCAGCAGGTCGCCGACATCGAGCAGGTCAGCCGGCAGGCGCTGGTCGACGTACGCGAAGCGGTGAGCGGCTACCGGCGGCCCACCCTCCCCGGCGAACTCGCGGGCGCACGCACGGCCCTGGCCGCGGCGGGCGTCCTGGCCGACCTCCCGGCGCCCCCGGCCGACGACCTTCCGGAGGCGGCGGAATCGGCCCTGGCCTGGTCCCTGCGCGAAGCGGTGACGAACGTGGTGCGGCACAGCGGCGCGAAGCGCTGCCGGGTCACGCTGGAGACCAGCCAGACCCTCGACGGGCCGGTACTGGAACTGACCGTCACGGACGACGGCACGAGCGGCGTCCAGGGCGGCCCCGGCAACGGCCTGACCGGCCTGACGGAACGTCTGGAGGCCCTCGGCGGAACCCTGTCGGCGGGCGCCGCAGGCCGGACCGGCTTCGCCCTCACCGCCCGCGTCCCCCTAGGATCGAGCACATGACCTCACGTCCCATCCGCATCCTCCTGGCGGAGGACCAGTCGATGGTCCGCGAGGCCCTCGCCGCGCTGCTCGGCCTGGAACCCGACATCGAGGTACGGGTCCAGGTGGCCCGCGGCGACGAGGTGCTGGCGGCGGCCCGCGCGCACGACGTGAACGTGGCCCTGCTGGACATCGAGATGCCGGGCATGACGGGCATCGAGGCGGCCGCCGCCCTGCGCGCCGAACTCCCCGACCTGCGGATCGTCATCCTGACCACCTTCGGCCGCCCCGGCTACCTCCGCGGCGCGATGGAGGCCGGAGCCTCCGCCTTCCTGGTCAAGGACGCCCCGGCCGCGCAGCTGGCGGCCGCCGTGCGCAAGGTCCTCCAGGGGGAGCGCGTCATCGACCCCACCCTGGCCGCGGCCGCCCTCGCGGAGGGCGCGAACCCGCTGACGGACCGCGAACGGGAGGTCCTGCGGGAGGCGGAGAGCGGCGCGACCAACGCGGAACTCGCGGCGCGGCTCCACCTGTCCCAGGGCACGGTCCGCAACTACCTCTCCACGGCGATCCAGAAACTGGCGGCCCGCAACCGCGCCGAAGCCGTGCGCACAGCCCGCGAAAAGGGCTGGCTCTAGCCTTTGCCGCCCCGCCGGGGTTCGAGACCCGGGCCAACCCGGCCCCGCCGGCCGCACTTCAGCTTGGCCGGGCCAAACCCAGCCTCGCCGGCCGCCCCCAGCCTCGTTGGACCCACCCAGCCTCGCGGGCCGCACTCCGGCTTCGCCGGGGCCACTTCCAGCCTCGCCGGCGTTTGAGGCGCGGGTCCGGGCGGAGCCCGGTGCCCGGCGGAGCCGGGTTTCCTGGGGCGCCGCCCCAGACCCCGCTCCTCAAACGCCGGAGGGGCTGAATGTGGCCTGGGCGAGCCTGGAAGTGTCGGCGGGGCTGGATGTGGCCCAGGCGAGCCTGGAGGCGCCGACGAGGCCGGGAGGCGCGGGGCGGAGGCCCGGTCAGTTCAGGAGGGCGCGGGCCGAGACGGCTTCCGCGCGGATGCGGGCCGCCGCGTCGGCGTCCACCGCGGAGACCACCCCGGCGTACGCGTCGAGCTCGGCCGCCCCCTCCTGGAAGGAGCCCCGCTCCACCAGCAGCCGCGCCCGCTCGTACCGCAGCGCCGCCGGATGCGACGGCAGCAGCAGCGACAGCTCCACCGCCCACAGGGCCACCCCCGACTGCTCCGGGCGGGCCGAGGCCCAGGCCCGGATGTTCGCCAGGATCCGCTGCACGATGTCCAGCGTCCGGGCGGGCTCACGCGGCCCCGAAGCCAGCTCCGCCGGCCCGGTGCCCAGGGACGCGCCACCCGCGAAGGGGTCCACCACCACGCCCTCCTCCGGGTCCCCGAAGCCCACCACGAAGTGCCCCGGCAGCCCCAGCCCGTACACCGGCGCCCCGGCCCGGCGGGCCACCTCCAGCCACACCACCGACAGCAGGATCGGCAGCCCGCGCCGCCGCCTCAGCACCTCGTGCAGCAGCGAGGACGACAGCCGGTCGTAGTCCGCCGGGGTGCCGTGGAACCCGAGGCGCCCGCCCAGCAGTTCCGTCACCGCGTTCGCCCACGCCCGCCCGCCGCGCAGCCCGTACGGCAGCATCCCGGCCAGCCGGTCCAGCTCGATCTGCGCCCAGTCCATGGCGCGTTCGTCCAGCTCCGGGTCCCCTTCGGTGGCCAGCAGCAGGCACAGCAGCGCCAGGTCGGGCCGTTCCGCCCGGGCCTCGGCCGCGAACTGCTCCCGCCAGGCCGCGGAACTCACGAGGCCGCCCGGTAGTGGTGGTACGCGTGGTGCGTCGCGAAGCCCAGCCCGTCGTACAGCGCCAGCGCCCCCGGATTGTCCGTCTCGACCTGCAGCCACGCCGCCGACGCGCCCTCCTCCAGCGCCCGCCGGGCCAGCGCGGCCATCACCGCCGTCGCCAGGCCCTCCCGCCGGTGCGCGGGGTCCACGGTCACCGCCGCGAAGCCCGCCCACCGCCCGTCGACCACGCAGCGCCCGATGGCCCGGCCCCCGGGCAGCGCCGCGAACCACACCGACGGCCCTTCCACCAGCATCCGCCGGGCCAGGTCCGGGTCGCTCACCTTCCCGTAGCGCCCGAGCCACTCCCCGTCCGGGACCCGGGTCAGGTGTACGTCCCCGACCGCGGGCGCGTCCACGTCGGCCACCGGCGCCAGCGCCCCGATCCGTACCTCCGCCGACACCTCGTTCACCCAGCCGCGCCGCTCCAGCTCCGCGCCGAGCATCTCCTGGGTGCCGGCGGCCCCCGTCGCGACCTGCACATAGGCCGGAAGCGACCGCTCCGCGTACCAGGAGGTCACTCGCGCGAGTGCATCGTCCAGCGGTATGCCCGGGTCGCCGAGCGGCAGCACGGAATTGGCCCGCCGGGTGAATCCGGCGGCCGCCCGCAGCGTCCACCCGCCCAGCCGCTCGCTCTCCAGCGGCTGCCAGGCCCGCGCGGCGACCCGCGAGAGCTCCTCGAAGGAGGCCGCGGGACCCCGCCGCCGGGCCGGCGCCGGAGGCACGATCTTGCCCGCCACCAGCGAGGATTCCGAGATGCGGACGGATTGCCCGTCCTTCTTTGTGATCAGCAGCACACCCTGGTCCCAGGATGTGAGAACCCCGACCGTGTCCGTGAACTCGGGTGATCCGCTCACTACGGCCTCCACCCGTCGTACAGAGACTCGTTTACCCACGTCAGCCGGGGTAATACGGACCTCCAGCAGTCCACCGGCAGTGATTTCCACAGCTCTGTCCGCCCCTCCTGTTCGGATCGTGCCCGGGAACGGAGATACTAGGTGCGGGCATCGACGACGCCGCGCTCCCGCGCGATATGGAAAGCCCTACCGAGGAGGAACGAGAGCGTGACCTACGTCATCGCGGAGCCTTGTGTCGACGTCAAGGACAAGGCATGCATCGAAGAGTGCCCCGTCGACTGCATCTACGAGGGCCAGCGGTCCTTGTACATCCACCCGGACGAGTGCGTCGACTGTGGTGCGTGTGAGCCGGTCTGCCCGGTCGAGGCCATCTTCTACGAGGACGACACCCCGGAGGAGTGGAAGGACTACTACAAGGCGAACGTCGAGTTCTTCGACGAGCTCGGTTCGCCCGGTGGTGCCTCCAAGCTGGGCCTGATCGAGCGCGACCACCCCTTCGTCGCGGCGCTGCCCGCCGGTATCAACGGCGAGCACTGACCTTTCAGGCAGACGCGCCCCTCGGTCCCGTACGGCCTTCCCGCCGCACGGGACCGACGTGTTTCCGGCACCCGTACCCACCAGCACTCAGAGAGAGCAGAGACCACCGTGGCCGCAGTATCCGACCGTCTTCCCGCCTTCCCCTGGGACAAGCTGGAGCCCTACAAGGCCACGGCGGCGGCCCACGCGGACGGCATCGTCGACCTGTCGGTCGGCACGCCCGTGGACCCGGTCCCGCAGCTGATCCAGCGCGCCCTGATCGAGGCCGCCGACTCCCCGGGCTACCCGACCGTGTGGGGCACCGTCGCCCTGCGCGACGCGATCACCGGCTGGGTGCGCGGCCGCCTCGGCGCGAGCGCCGCCGAACACCGCAACGTCCTGCCGGTCGTCGGCTCCAAGGAGCTGGTGGCCTGGCTGCCGACCCAGCTGGGCCTGGGCGCCGGGGACAAGGTCGCCTACCCGCGGCTCGCCTACCCCACCTACGAGGTCGGCGCGCGGCTGTGCGGCGCCGAAGCGGTCGTCTACGACGACCCGACCGAGCTCGACCCGGCCGGTGTGAAGCTGCTGTGGCTCAACTCCCCGTCGAACCCCACCGGCAAGGTCCTCGCCAAGGAGGACCTCGTCCGCATCGTGGCCTGGGCGCGCGAGCACGGGATCCTGCTCTTCAGCGACGAGTGCTACCTGGAACTGGGCTGGGAGGCCGAGCCCGTCTCCGTCCTCCACGACGACGTCTGCGGCGGCTCGTACGAGGGCATCGTCGCCGTCCACTCCCTCTCCAAGCGCTCCAACCTGGCGGGCTACCGGGCGGCCTTCGTCGCCGGTGACGCGGACGTGCTCGGCGAGCTGCTGGAGATCCGCAAGCACGGCGGCATGATGACCCCCGCCCCGGTGCAGGCGGCCACGGTCGCCGCGCTCGGCGACGACACCCACGTCGAGGAGCAGCGCGAGCGCTACGCGGCCCGCCGCGCGGCGCTGCGTACGGCGCTGGAGGCGCACGGCTTCCGGGTCGAGCACAGCGAGGCGAGCCTGTACCTGTGGGTGACCCGCGACGAGCCCTGCTGGGACACCGTCGCCCACCTCGCGGGCCTGGGCATCCTGGTCGCGCCGGGCGACTTCTACGGCGAGGCGGGCGCACGGTTCGTGCGCGTCGCCTTCACCGCCACCGACGAGCGGGTCGAGGCGGCGGTCAAGCGCCTCGGCTGACGGCCGGATTTCACGACGGCAACGCCCGAGGGGGCCGGGAGTTCGCACTCCCGGCCCCCTCGGCGGTTCGTTCCCGAGGCGTCAGCCGCCCAGCGGCAGGCCACCGGGCAGCCCGCCCGGCAGGACACCGGAGGTCGGCAGCGAGGACGTCGGCAGGGAGGACACCGGCAGCTCCTGCGTCGCGGGCAGTCCGCCGAGCAGGCCCTGCGCGGTACCTGCCACGTCGGCGGCGGGGGCCGGGAGGGCCTTGGTGGCGCTGTCGGCGGCGTCCGTGGCCGCGTCCGCCGTCGCGGCGGTGTCGGTGGCGGTGAGCTGGCCCAGCTGCGGCACGGACTCCAGACCGGCGGCGCTGGCCGCGCCGGCCGCACCGACCACGGGCGCTGCCCCGGCTGCGATCAGCAGCGCGGCACGGGCGATCCGACGGGTCAGGGGGAGAGACATGTTGCTCCTAAGCGGTAGCGGCTGAGTACGCCGTGCTAACCGCTCCCGGGGCGGGTGGAGTTGCGGTGCCGGTGGGTAAAGGATCGGTAACGCATCGTTTAATCGGCTTCCGCGAAAAGCGCATTGGATGCGCGCCGACCAGGGATTCCGTCCTGATCGGGCATCCGTGGCCCGCTACACGGATCCCCCCGCAGGAGTGATCGCTCGCACGTGAGCCCGGGCGCCCCCGACGCGTGCCCCGCATCGGAGCGGATCAGCGGGCCATGAAGATCCGTACCTCGCCCGGCCCCGCGTAGTGGGGGTCCTTGACGCCGTCCTTCGTCCCCGTGGATCCCTTGTCCTGCCACCGTCCCCGGTCCTTGCCGGCGATCCAGCCGTGCCGGCCGTACGACACCCGGGAGATGCCCATCGCCTTCGAGTTGGCCACCGCCCAGTGGGCCATCGCCCGGCTGCGGCGCGTCGCGTCCTCGCCGCCGTTCTTCTTCTCCGTCACGGTGACCTCGGCCTCCGGGGCGGCCTGCCCGCCGCCGGTGTTCCGGCCGGCCTGGCCGCCCTGCGGGGACATGGTGTGCGTGCCGTCCTTGCCGAAGATCCGGACCAGGTCGGCCCGTACCTTCTCCGGGTCGCCCGGCCCGGTGGGCGCGGGCCCGCCGCAGTTGAGGGTGCCGCCGCCGGCGAAGGCCGCCGTCAGCACGATCGCGTCGGGCTCGTGCTTCGCGTACGCCTGCGGGAAACCGCTGCGCTGCACCTTCTGCGCGGCCACCGTCAGCGGCAGGCGCGAGTACCCCGGCACGTCGACGAGGTGGTCGTAGAAGATCCCGGCCGAGTAGACCGGGTCCGTGATCTGCGCCGGCGTGCCCCAGCCCATCGACGGCCGCTGCTGGAAGAGGCCCAGCGAGTCCCGGTCGCCGTGATCGAGATTGCGCAGCGCGGACTCCTGCATGGCGGTCGCCAGCGCGATGGTCACCGCCCGGTCCGGCAGGCCCTTGGCGACGCCGACGGCGGCTATCGTCGCCGCGTTGGCCGCCTGCTCCGGCGACATCTCGTACGTTTCGGAGGTTTCCTCCCCCCCGACCGGATCCGCGCTGGCCACGCAGAACGGGGCACCGCCGCCACCGTTCGAATCGTGCTGCACGGCGAAGTACCCGATCACCGCGAGGAGAACGAGCATGCCGACCGCCGCCCGGACCAGCCGGCGGCGACGAGGACGGGGATCACGGGTCTCGGACACGCGGCCCACCGTACTTGAGGCATATGACGCGTCCACCGGCCGGACGTACGAGGCTTCGCCGCATCCCGGGGCGTTAGGGTCAGTTCCATGTCCGAATCCGAGCTGGACCTCACCCTGGACGCCGCCGAGCTGACCGCCCGGCTCGTCGACATTCCGTCCGTGAGCGGCGACGAGAAGGTACTCGCCGACCTCGTGGAACACGCGTTGCGCGGCCTGGCGCACCTCACCGTGGACCGCTTCGGCAACAACGTCGTCGCCCGCACGGACCTCGGCCGCGCCGAGCGCGTCGTACTGGCCGGCCACCTCGACACCGTGCCGATCGCCGACAACGTCCCCTCCCGCCTCGACGAGAACGACGTGCTGTGGGGCTGCGGCACCACCGACATGAAGTCCGGTGTCGCCGTGCAGCTGCGCATCGCCGCGACCGTGCCCGAGCCGAACCGGGACCTCACCTTCGTCTTCTACGACCAGGAGGAGGTCGCCGCCGACCTCAACGGCCTCGGCAAGGTCGCCGAAGCCCACCCCGACTGGCTGACGGGCGACTTCGCGGTCCTGCTGGAACCCTCGAACGCCGAGGTCGAGGGCGGCTGCCAGGGCACCCTGCGCGTCCTGCTCCGCACCGCCGGCGAGCGCGCGCACTCCGCCCGCAGCTGGATGGGCTCCAACGCCATCCACTCGGCGAGCCCGATCCTCGCCCGCCTCGCGGCCTACGAGCCCCGCAAGCCGGTCATCGACGGCCTGGAGTACCACGAGGGCCTCAACGCGGTCCGCATCGAGGGCGGCGTCGCCAACAACGTCATCCCCGACGCGTGCACGGTGACCGTGAACTTCCGCTACGCCCCGGACCGGAGCGAGGCCGAGGCGCTGGCCCACGTACGGGAGGTGTTCGCGGACTGCGACATCGCCGAGTTCGTGGTCGACGACTCCTCGCCCGGCGCCCTCCCGGGCCTCTCCCACCCGGCCGCCGAGGCCTTCATGGAGGCGGTCGGCGGCCGCGCCATGCCCAAGTTCGGCTGGACGGACGTCTCCCGCTTCAGCGCCCTCGGGGTCCCGGCGGTCAACTACGGCCCGGGCGACGCCCTGCTGGCGCACAAGGTCGACGAACGCGTCGAGACGAAGGCGATCCTGCACTGCGAGGAACGACTCCGCGCCTGGCTGACCTCCTGAATTCCGCTTCTCGTCACCTTTGTGCGCCTACCCTGATCCAACGATCAGCAGGAGGGAGCACAGCATGGGCAACCACGGCAGTCCCGAGGGTTCCGCTCGTCGTCGGCCCGAGGAGCAGCAGCTCGGGCCGGTGCTGAGGAGGCGGAGCCAGGTGCAGGCGGGCAGTACGACGGACCAGCGGCTGCTGGACTCGGCGGGGCCCTCCGAGTGGGTGCACACCGATCCCTGGCGGGTCCTGCGCATCCAGTCGGAGTTCATCGAGGGCTTCGGCACGCTCGCCGAGCTGCCGCCCGCGATCAGCGTGTTCGGATCGGCCCGTACGCCGGAGGGCTCGCCCGAGTACGACGCGGGCGTGCGGATCGGCAGCGCGCTGGTCGAGGCCGGCTTCGCGGTGATCACCGGCGGCGGTCCGGGGGCCATGGAGGCGGCCAACAAGGGCGCCCGCGAGGCGAACGGCGTCTCGGTCGGCCTCGGCATCGAGCTCCCCTTCGAGCAGGGGCTCAACCAGCACGTCGATCTCGGCCTGAACTTCCGGTACTTCTTCGTCCGCAAGACGATGTTCGTGAAGTACAGCCAGGGCTTCGTCGTCCTGCCGGGCGGCCTGGGCACGCTGGACGAGCTGTTCGAGGCGCTGACCCTGGTCCAGACCCAGAAGATCACCCGCTTCCCGATCGTGCTGTTCGGCACGGAGTACTGGAGCGGCCTGATCGACTGGCTGCGCGGCACCGTGATCGCCCAGGGCAAGGCCTCGGAGAAGGACCTCTACCTGTTCCACGTCACCGACGACGTGGACGAGGCCATTGCGCTGGTGACGAAGGAAGTCGGCAAGTAGGCCCCGGGCCCGGGCCCTGTGCGGCCCGGGCCCGACCCGGCCCCGGGCCCGACCCGGTACGGGCGTGTCAGGCGAGCTCCGGCCGTCGGGACGTCAGGCGAGGCCGCGGCGGGCGACGGCCGGGGGGCGGTGGCCCTGGATGGACCGGACCATGTCCAGGATCTGCCGGGTCTCCGCCACCTCGTGGACGCGGTAGACCTGTGCGCCCAGCCACGCCGAGACGGCGGTCGTGGCCAAGGTGCCCAGCAGGCGTTCCTTGACCGGCTTGTCGAGGGTCTCGCCGACGAAGTCCTTGTTGGACAGGGAGACCAGGACCGGCCAGCCCGTCGCCGTCATCTCGTCCAGCCGGCGCGTGGCCTCCAGCGAGTGCCGGGTGTTCTTCCCGAAGTCGTGTCCGGGGTCGATCATGATCGCGTCGCGGCGGACGCCCAGCGCCGCCGCCCGCTCCGCCAGCCCGACCGTCACGCGCAGCACGTCCTCCATGACGTCCTCGTACGCGATCCGGTGCGGCCGGGTGCGCGGCTGCACACCGCCCGCGTGGGTGCAGACCAGGCCCGCGCCGTAACGCGCGGCGATCTCCGCGAGCTTGGGGTCCACCCCGCCCCAGGCGTCGTTCAGGACGTCGGCCCCGGCTTCGCACACGGCCTCGCCGACCTCGTGCCGCCAGGTGTCCACGCTGATCACCACGTCGGGGTGGCGGCGCCGGACCTCGGCCACGAAGCCGACCGTGCGCCGTGCCTCCTCGGCCGCGTCCACGTGCTCGCCGGGGCCCGCCTTGACCCCGCCGATGTCGATGATCGCCGCGCCCTCGGCGATCGCGTGCTCGACCCGGTCCAGCGCCGGCTCGTCGCGGAACGTCGCGCCCTGGTCGTAGAAGGAGTCCGGCGTCCGGTTCACGATGGCCATGATCACCGGCTCGTGGGTGTCGAACTCGCGCCTGCCCAGTCGCAGCATCCTGCTCTTTCCTCCTTCGGCGGCCCTTGCGCCTCGCCTGCGACCTTAACCTGGTGGCCGGAGTCTCTCAGGGGAGTTGATCGTGTTCTTCTTCTTGATGATCGCGCTGGTCGTGGTCGTGGCAGCGGTCACCCTGGCGGTGATCGGCGGCGGTTCGGAGGCCGTCCTGCCGGAAGCGGAGCCGGACCGGGTCGCGGACGGGCTGCCGGAGACCCGGCCCGTCGTACGGGCCGACATCGACGCGCTGCGGCTGCCGGTCGCCCCGCGCGGGTACCGCATGGCCGAGGTGGACGACGTACTGGAGCGGCTCGCGGCCGAACTGGCCGAGCGGGACGCGCGGATCGCGCAGCTGACGGCCGCCGCGGCGCCCGCCGCCGCCCCGTCGGACGCGCCCGGGCACGTCGACCTCAGCAAGGGCGGTGAGCGGTGAGCGGCTCGGTGGCGGGTGCGGACGGGCTGCTGCGCTGCCCGTGGGGGCTGTCCACGCCGGACTACGTCGACTACCACGACACCGAGTGGGGCCGTGCGGTGCACGGGGACGACGCCCTCTACGAGCGGCTGTGCCTGGAGGCGTTCCAGTCGGGGCTGTCCTGGATCACGATCCTGCGGCGCCGCGAGGGCTTCCGCAAGGCCTTCGCGGACTTCTCGATCGCGGCGGTCGCGGAGTTCGACGACCGCGACGCGGAGCGGCTGCTGGCCGACGAGGGGATCATCCGCAACCGGGCCAAGATCGAGGCGACCCTGGCCAACGCGAAGGTCCTCGCCGGATGGGAGCCGGGCGAGCTGGACACCCTGATCTGGTCCCACGCCCCCGAGGAGCCGGGACCGGCACCGCTGACGGTCACCGAGGTCCCGGCGGTCACGACGGAGTCCACCGCCCTCGCCAAGGCGCTGAAGAAGGCCGGCATCCGCTTCGTCGGCCCCACGACGGCCTACGCCCTGATGCAGGCCTGCGGGCTGGTCAACGACCACCTGGCCGACTGCGTCGCCCGCGACCCGGCCTGAGCCGGCCGGGCCGGGCCGGATCGCGGGAGGTGTCTCAGCGGCCCAGGTACTTCGGCGGCTGCTTCGCGAGGAAGGCCTGGACGGCGATGGAGTGGTCCTCGGAGGCCCCCGCACGGGTCTGGAGGGTGTCCTCGTGGGCCAGGGCCTCGGAGAGCGTGTGGGAGGCCCCGTAGGCCAGGGACTCCTTCAGCGCGGCGTACGCGACCGTCGGGCCGGCCGCCAGCGCGCGGGCCACCGCCTCCGCCTCGGCGTGCAGGGAGTCCGAGGGCACCAGGCGGTTGACGATGCCGAGCTCGTACGCCTCCTGGGCCTTGATCGAACGCGGGAACAGCAGCAGGTCCGAGGCGCGGGAGGCACCGATCAGCCGGGGGAGGGTCCAGGAGACCCCGGAGTCGGCGGTCAGCGCCACCCCGGCGAACGAGGTGTTGAAGGAGGCGGTGTCGGCGACCACCCGGAAGTCCGCCGCCAGCGCGAAGCCGAAGCCCGCCCCGGCCGCGACGCCGTTCACACCGGCCACCACGGGCTTCGGCATCTCGGTGAGCGCCCGCACGATGGGGTTGTAGTGGTCGGCCACCGTGGTCATGGTCAGCGAGGTGCCGGTCTCGCGGTCCGAGGCGAGGTTCCCGATGTGCTCCTTGAGGTCCTGGCCCACGCAGAAGGCCCGGTTCCCGGCCGCGGTGAGCAGCACGGCCCGTACGGCGGTGTCGGCGGCCGCCGCCTGGACCGCGTCGCGCAGGGCGACCTTGGCCTCGGTGTTCATCGCGTTCATCGCGTCCGGGCGGTTGATCGTGATGGTGGCGAGTCCGTCGGTCACTTCGTAGAGCACGCTGTCGGCCATGGCAGGGGGTCCCCCTTCGTCGCGGGCTTGGCTACCGGTCGGTACTGTCCGGTACAAAGGTCAGCATGGCGGACCGGACGTGGCGCGCACATGTGATGTGCGTCAAAGAAAGCCGATGCCGCTTCCCGGTTGCGGCGGCGAAGTATCGCAGGCGGATCCCCGAAATGAGTGGTTTTGGTCGAGCGCGTTGCCCAAGCGTTCCCTTGCGATGTTGGTCATCGGGTCCTGACATGCGGGATAATGGCTGGGAAGCAATGTGTTCGATGCCGGGTATTAGGCGCCTGAACGGGGCCGTCGGCTGACGATGAGCTGGTTTCAGGAAGGGGAACGAGCATGGCGGCCATGAAGCCGCGGACGGGCGACGGCCCGCTCGAGGTCACCAAGGAGGGGCGGGGCATCGTCATGCGCGTACCGCTCGAGGGCGGCGGTCGGCTTGTCGTCGAGCTGACCCCTGATGAGGCGGACGCCCTGGGTGACGCCCTGAAGAAGGTCGTCGGCTGACCCCACGGGGACACCGACAGCACTCCCGCCTTCTGCTTTTCCGTATTCTCTGCGCTGCCCCGACCGTGATCCCGCGGCCGGGGCAGCGTTGTGTCGTCGTCCCTGGACCCGAGCCCTCCGGAGCCGCGCCGTGCCCTTCACCCCGCCCGCGCCGCCCGCCTTCGCCGACTGCACGCCCCGCCAGAAGGCCGCCCGGATCCTCTCCGACGCGCTGGCCCCGGCCCATCTGGTGGTCGCGCTGCTCCTGCTCGTCGGATGGCACAGCACCACGGCGTGGGCCGGGCTCGGCTGGGGCCTGTTCGCCGCCCTCTTCTGCGGGGTGGTCCCGATCGGGATCATCGCCCTCGGCGTCCGTCGGGGCGCGCTGACCGACCAGCACATCCGCATACGGCGCCAGCGGGTCGTCCCGATGGCCCTGAGCCTGCTCTCCGTCGTCGCCGGGGTCGCGCTCCTGCACCTGCTGGGCGCCCCCCGGGACGTGTTCGCGCTGGTCGTCGCGATGCTGGTGGGCCTGGTGTCCTCGCTGCTGGTCACGGTGGTCTGGCAGATCTCGATCCACATGTCGGTGGCCGGCGGCACCGTGATGATCCTGCTGCTCGTCCTCGGGCCCCAGGTGCTCCCCGCGGTGCTCGTGGCCGCAGCCGTGGGCTGGTCCCGGCTGGTGCTGAAGGCGCACACCCCGGCCCAGCTCCTCGCGGGCACCGCGCTGGGCGGCACCGCGGCCCTCACCTTCGCGCTCCTCGGCTGACCCCGCGGGGCCGATGCCCCGCGGCTCAACGGCTCAACGGTTCAAGGGCTCAGCGGCGTACGGCGCACAGCAGTCCGTCGCCCACCGGGAGCAGCGCGGCCTCCAGTGCGGGGCTCTCGCGGACGCTGCGCAGCAGCTCGCGGACGCGCAGGACCTCCACCGGCTGGGCCGCGGAGTCGACGGTGCGGCCGTCGGAGAAGACCCCCTCGAAGCACACCAGTCCGCCGGGGCGCAGCAGCCGCAACGATTCGGCGAGGTAGTCGAGGGACTCGGAGGGGTCCCCGTCGCAGAAGACGAGGTCGTATCCGCCGTCGGCGAGGCGCGGGAGCACGTCGAGGGCGCGGCCGGGGATGAAACGGGCGCGGTTGCCCGCGAAGCCGGCGGCGCGGAAGGCCTGGCGGGCGAAAGCCTGCCGGTCCGCTTCGGGATCCACCGTGGTCAGGACCCCGTCGGGGCGCATTCCGTGCAGCAGGTGGATGCCGGAGACGCCGGTTCCGGTGCCGATCTCGGCGACCGCCTTGGCGTCCGCGGTGGCGGCCAGCAGGCGCAGCGCGGCCCCGGTGCCGGGGGAGACGGACCTCAGGCCCGCTTCCCTGGACCGGTCGCGGGCCCATCGCAGAGCGTCGTCCTCGGCGACAAACGCGTCGGCGAACGCCCAGCTCGTCTGCCGGTTGCCGGTAATGACCCTCTCCTGTCCCCATAGTTGGCGCAACGGTGACTGTATCCGTTGACGTCGGGAACCCGCAGATGGGACCGGGCGTTGTGAAGGGTGGAGGCGGGATAAGAAGGGACGGTGCCGGGCAGATCGACGGCCAGGACCGCTCCCGGACTTAAACCTCGCGTAAAGATACTGCAAAAACGCTTATCCGGAGCTGACAGAGGGGGTGGCTATGGTAGGGACTCCACTGGACACCACCAGAGCCGACAGGGGAGGTGCGGCTGCGCCTGTGGATCGTAGGGGCGTACTGAGACGCCTCTTCTGGTCGGCGGGTGAGCCGAAATCCGTGACCTACATTGCTGACCGCTTCCACACCGCCGACGCCGCAACCACCGCGACCTTTGCCGCCGATGCGGGCTCCCAGGCGTGGACCCCTCCTTCATGGGAGGAGATCGTCAGCACGCACAGCGCGCGGGTCTACCGCCTTGCCTACCGTCTGACGGGTAACCAGCACGACGCCGAGGACCTGACGCAGGAAGTCTTCGTCCGCGTCTTCCGCTCGCTGTCCACGTACACCCCCGGCACCTTCGAGGGCTGGCTGCACCGCATCACGACCAACCTGTTCCTGGACATGGTGCGCCGCAAGCAGCGGATCCGCTTCGACGCGCTCGGCGACGACGCCGCCGAGCGGCTGCCGAGCCGTGAGCCGTCCCCGCAGCAGGTCCTGCACGACACCCACTTCGACGCGGACGTGCAGCAGGCGCTGGACACCCTCGCCCCCGAGTTCCGCGCGGCCGTGGTGCTGTGCGACATCGAGGGCCTGTCGTACGAGGAGATCGCCGCGACGCTGGGCGTGAAGCTCGGCACCGTGCGCAGCCGTATCCACCGGGGCCGTTCGCACCTGCGCAAGGCACTCAAGCACCGGTCCCCGCAGGCCCGTGCCGAGCAGCGCGCGCTGGCCGGAGTGGCGATGGGCGCACCCGGCGCCGGGGGAGAGGGCGGAGCCGAGTGAGCGACGTCAGTCCGTCACCCGCCGAACAGCACCTGGGAGACCGGCTCGCCGCCCTGGTGGACGGGGAGCTGAAACACGACGCGCGCGATCGGGTCCTGGCCCACCTGGCGACCTGTGCCCGGTGCAAGGCCGAGGCCGATGCCCAGCGACGTCTGAAGACCATGTTCGTGGAGAGCGCGCCGCCGCCGCTGTCCGCGGGGCTGCTGGCGCGGCTGCAGGGGCTGCCGGGCGGCGGCCTCGACGATCCGTCGGGTCCCCTGGGTCCCGCCGGTCCCGGCCGTCCCGCCGACCCGGCGGGCACCGCGGGCCCCGACCCCTTCGACGCGTTCGCGTACGGGCTGCCGGTCGCCGCCCGGCCGCGGCCGCAGGAGGGCTTCCGCATCCACGAGGTGGGCCGTCCGCGCCGCAGGTTCGCCTTCGTCGCCGCCGGGGCCGTCTCGCTGGCCGCGCTCGCGCTCGGTGGCGCCCTGCCGTTGGAGGTGGACCCCAACCTGCGGGGTGATTCCCCGGCCCCGGCCTCCCGGCCCGGGCCTGCCCTGCCGGCGGCCGATCAGGGGGTCCGTGACCGCCTGCCCACCCCCGAGGCCGTCCCGACCCTCCTGTCGGCCGTGGCGACCCCGCTGCCGCCGCTCCAGCCCACCCCGCAGTACCCGGCACGCCCGGTCTCCCTGCTGCGCTGACGCGGGACCTGATTGAATCTTCGGCACATGCGCATAGGTACGCGGGGAGCGCCCATGGCCGACAGGCAGCAGACCGACCCGGCTCCACAGTGGTGGAGCCGGCCCGAGGGGACGGCCGGGGACGGCCGCGGCGAAGGGGTTCCCGCGCCACGGCCCGAAACCGGGGGCGAGGACCACGTACAGGACGCGGCCCCGGGCGTGTCGGACCTGACCCCGGACGCGCCGGCCGCGGATCCGGACGTGTCGACTTCGGCTCCGGGCGTGTCGGATCCGACCCCGAGCGCACCGGCCGCGGTCCCCGCGGTGCGGTACGACCCCTGGGGCGCCGAGCCGTTGCAGGTCGTGGACCGGGGCCGGACGCCGCGCGGGATCCGGCTGTGGCAGGTGGTGGCCATCAGCCTCGGAACGGCCCTGCTCGCCGGCAGCGTCGGCGGCTACCTCGGCGTGCTCGCCGAGCGGCGGAGCAGCACTCGCCTGGAACTCCCCCAGGCCGCCGCCGCCGACCGGGGCCGGGCCCCCGAGAGCGTGGCCGGGATCGCGGCCACCGCACTGCCCGGCGTGGTGACCCTGCACGTCCGCGGCACGAAGGGCAGCGGTACGGGTACCGGCTTCGTGCTCGACCAGCAGGGGCACATCCTGACCAACAGCCACGTGGTGGCCGACTCCCAGGAGATAACGGTCACCTTCAGCACCGGCGAGAGCGTCACCGCCCAGCTGGTCGGCCGTGACTCCGGCTACGACCTGGCCGTGGTCAAGGTCGGCGGGGTGCGCGGGCTCCAGCCGCTGAGCCTGGGGAACTCCGAGAACGTGAAGGTCGGGGACCCGGTGGTGGCCATCGGTGCGCCCTTCGACCTGTCGAACACCGTCACCGCCGGCATCATCAGCGCCACCGGCCGGCCCGTCACCGCGGGCGGCGACAAGGGCGACGGCAGCGACATCAGCTACGTCGACGCGCTGCAGACCGACGCCCCCATCAACCCGGGGAACTCCGGCGGCCCGCTCCTCGACGCGAAGGCCCACGTGGTCGGCATCAACAGCGCGATCCGCGGGGCCGACAAGGAGGATGCCACCCGGCAGGGCGGCTCCATCGGGCTCGGCTTCGCCATCCCCGTCAACCAGGGCAAGCGCGTCGCCGAGGAGCTCATCCGCACCGGCCGCGCCACGCACCCGGTCATCGGGGTCACCCTCGACATGGACTACTCGGGCGACGGGGCCCGGGTCGGGGACAAGGGAGAGGACGGCAAGCCGTCCGTCGTCGCCGACGGACCGGGCGCGCGCGCCGGGATCCGGGCCGGGGACGTGATCACCAAGGTGGACGGCCAGCGGGTCCGCGGCGGCGACGAGCTGATCATCAAGATCCGGGCCCACCGCCCCGGCGACCCGCTGGACCTCACCGTGCTCCGCGGCGGCCGCGAAAGCACACTAAAGGTGGTCCTCGGATCGGCGAACGGCTCATGAGCGCGGGATGACGACAGGGTGAAACCGCCGCGGAGGCGGTACGCAGGTATGGGCGCGTGGACAACGCCGGGTACCGTGTGTCGGGGCCCGAAGTGATAGAGAGCCGAGGAGCGGCAAGGTGTTCAACGACATAGGCGCACTCGAACTTGTCACGATCGTGGTGCTCGGCATCCTCGTCTTCGGACCGGACAAGCTGCCCAAGGTCATTCAGGACGTCACGGGCTTCATCCGGAAGATCCGGGCGTTCTCGGACAGTGCGAAGCAGGACATCCGCTCCGAACTCGGCCCGGAATTCAAGGATTTCGAGTTCGAGGACCTGAACCCGAAGACCTTCATCCGCAAGCAGCTGACGGAGAACGAGGACCTCAAGGAGATCCGCACCAGCTTCGATCTCCGCAAGGAGCTCAGCGACGTCTCCGACGCCGTGAAGAGCTCGGAGGCCGGCGCCGCCCCGGCCCCTTCGGCCACGGCCGCAGCCGGCTCCGCCACGCCCGCCGTGACCGGCCCGGACCTGCTGAAGAAGCCCGCCGCCCCGGCCCCGGAGGAGCGCTCGCGCTTCGACGCCGACGCCACCTGACGCGCGGCCTTCCCGGCGATCCGCGGTCGGATGGCTATCCTCCATCTGTCCGGATCGCAGGACGCCCGAGGGAGGGGGTCCCCCCAGCACAGCGAGGGGGAGGGCCGTTCCGGACCCCACGGAACGAGAGGCCGCCCAGATGGAGACGACGAGCAGCAGCCGGGTAGGGGCACAGACCGCGGAGGCCCCCGCCCCCGCAGGCGCACCCGCCCAGGAGCCGGATACCGGCCCACACAGTGATACGGAGCCACAGGAGGCCCCCGCGCCCGTACCGGCGGCCCGCCGGACGGCCGAGGGCTTCCTGGCGGCCGACTTCCCCTGGTACGGGCTGGACGGGGCCTTCACCGGTCCCCGCTGGCTCATGCAGGTCGCCGTGGCCGCCGACGGCACGGTGGAGCACGGTTCCACCGGCCACGGAGACGAGCCCTCCGCCCGGGGCGAGCTCGCCACCGGTGAGAAGGAGCGCTTCGCGGTGGTCATCACCGTCGCGAGCAACCCGCTGCGCCGCAGCGGAGACGGCACCGGCGTCCTGGAGGCCACCTCGGTCGCCTCGGCGGCCTGGCTGGCCGGCTCCGGGCTGCTGGCGTACAGCTGGCCCGGACAGATGGACCACGCGCTGCGCAACGACTGGCTGGACCAGCAGACCGAGGCCGCGTGGGAGCTGGCGGACGACCTGGCCGGTGAGGACTGGTCCACGCTGTCGCTGCCGGTGGACGGGGAGCCGACACCGTTCCACTACCGCGAGTCGGAGTTCGGCTGGGTGCTGGCCGGCTCCACGGGCAGCGGAGTCCACCTGGGCGCGTACGGCCGGGGCATGAGCGCGTACGGGCTCGGCTTCTCGGCGATCGGGGACCTGGCCTCGTACGAGTAGCCGTACGGGTACGGGCAAGCGGAAGGGCACCGCCTTGCGGCGGTGCCCTTCTCACGCTGTGCGGCCCCTGCGGGCCACCGCTCCGGTGTGCCCGCCCGCTCCATCCCCCAAGGGCTTCGTCCAGGGGGGACCCTCAGGCCGAACGACCGTCCACACCGGGGCGGTCAGAACTTGTTCCGGGGAGTGATGCCCAGGGACATGCCCGACAGGCCGCGCGCCCGGCCGCCCAGCTTGCCCGCGATCGCGCGCAGGGCCGCGCCGGCCGGGGAGTCCGGGTCGGACAGGACGACGGGCTTGCCCTCGTCGCCGCCCTCGCGCAGCCGGACGTCGATCGGGATCGAGCCCAGTACCGGCACCGTCGCGCCGACCGTCTTGGTCAGGCCGTCCGCGACCTTCTGGCCACCGCCCGAGCCGAAGACGTCCACCATCTCGTCGCAGTGCGGGCACGGCAGGCCCGACATGTTCTCGACCACGCCGACGATCTTCTGGTGGGTCTGCACGGCGATGGAGCCGGCCCGCTCCGCGACCTCGGCCGCGGCCTGCTGCGGGGTGGTGACGACGAGGATCTCCGCGTTGGGCACCAGCTGGGCCACGGAGATCGCGATGTCACCCGTACCCGGCGGCAGGTCCAGCAGCAGCACGTCCAGGTCGCCCCAGAACACGTCGGCCAGGAACTGCTGGAGCGCGCGGTGCAGCATGGGCCCGCGCCACACCACCGGGGCGTTGCCCGGGGTGAACATGCCGATGGAGATGACCTTCACGCCGTGCGCCGACGGCGGCATGATCATGTTCTCGACCTGGGTCGGACGGCCGTCCACACCCAGCATGCGCGGCACGCTGTGGCCGTAGATGTCCGCGTCGACCACGCCGACCTTCAGGCCGTCCGCCGCCATCGCCGCGGCCAGGTTCACCGTGACGGAGGACTTGCCGACACCGCCCTTGCCGGACGCGACCGCGTACACACGGGTCAGCGAGCCCGGCTTGGCGAAGGGCACCTCGCGCTCGGCGGTGCCGCCGCGCAGCGTGGCCGCCAGGTCCTTGCGCTGCTCGTCGCTCATCACGTCGAGGGTGACGGCGACGGAGGTGACGCCCGCGACCTTCTCGACGGCCTCGGTGACGTTCTTCGTGATGGTCTCGCGCATGGGACAGCCCGACACCGTGAGGTAGACCGTGACGGCGACCTCTCCGCCGTCTCCGATCTCCACCGATTTGACCATGCCGAGCTCGGTGATCGGCCGGTGGATCTCGGGGTCGTTCACCGTCGCCAGTGCGTCCAGGATCGCGTCCTGCTCAGGCGCGGCGGCGGAGCTTGTGTCGGTAGCCATGCCCCGATGGTACGGCTCGGTAGCAGGCCGCAGGAAAGCCCGTCAGCGGTCGCCTTCGTCACGTTCGGCGGGGAATAGACGCCGCTCGTCCATCTCCTTGATCAGGTCCTGGAACTCGGACCTGATCCAGTCGCGGGTGGCGACC
The DNA here is from genome assembly GCF_017639205.1 of Streptomyces nojiriensis. NCBI lineage: Bacteria > Bacillati > Actinomycetota > Actinomycetes > Kitasatosporales > Streptomycetaceae > Streptomyces > Streptomyces nojiriensis. The sequence goes on from NZ_CP071139.1 coordinate 5,840,910, forward strand.
TCGCCCAGGCCCATGCGCAGGGCGGCGATTTCCCGGGTCAGGTACTCGGTGTCGGCGATGGAGCGCTCGTTCTGCTTGCGGTCCTGCTCGTGGGTGACCCGGTCGCGGTCGTCCTGCCGGTTCTGCGCGAGCAGGATCAGCGGAGCCGCGTAGGAGGCCTGGAGCGACAGCATCAGCGTCAGGAAGATGAACGGGTAGGGGTCGAACCGAAGGTCGTCCGGCGCGAAGATGTTCCACAGCACCCAGACGATGATGACCAGGGTCATCCAGACGATGAACCGGCCGGTGCCCAGGAAGCGCGCCACCCGCTCCGACAGCCGCCCGAAGGCCTCCGGGTCGTACTCGGGCAGCAGCGACCGCCGCGGGGCGCGCGGCAGGTCCAGGCGCACGCGTGAGCGCGTCAGCGCGCTCGATCCGGCGCCCGAGGACCTCCCGGCGCGCTCGCCGGAACGTTCCGCCGCTTCCGCCGCCAGCCCGTGCTCGCGCGCCTGCGTCCGGGCCTGCTCGCGCCGCTCCCGGATCTGCTCGCGGCGCCGCTCGCGCGCCTGCTCGCCCCGCCCGCGGTCGAAGCGTCCTCGTTCAGCGGCCACCGACGGCCTCCTCGGAATGGAAGTCCGTCTCCCGCCAGTCGTCCGGCAGCAGGTGGTCCAGCACGTCGTCCACGGTCACCGCGCCCAGCAGCGAGCCGCTCTCGTCGACCACCGGCACCGCCACCATGTTGTAGGCGGCGAGGTGCGTGGTGACGGCGGGCAGCGAGGCGTTCGGCCGCAGCGGCGGCAGGTCCGTGTCCACGATCGAGCTGACCAGCGTGAACGGGGGGTCCCGCAGCAGCCGCTGGAAGTGCACCGTGCCCAGGTACTTGCCCGTCGGCGTCTCGTCCGGCGGCCGGCACACGTACACCTGCGCCGCCAGCGCCGGCGACAGGTCCGCCTGCCGTACGCGGGCCAGGGCGTCCGCGACGGTCGCGTCCGGCCGCAGCACGATCGGCTCGGTGGTCATCAGACCGCCCGCGGTGTTCTCCTCGTAGGACAGCAGGCGGCGCACGTCGGCCGCGTCGTCCGGCTGCATCAGGGTCAGCAGCCGCTCCTTGTCGTCCTCCGGCAGCTCGGAGAGCAGGTCGGCCGCGTCGTCCGGGTCCATCGCCTCCAGGACGTCGGCGGCGCGCTCCTCCTTCAGCTTGCCGAGGATCTCCACCTGCTCGTCCTCGGGCAGCTCCTCCAGCACGTCCGCGAGCCGGTCGTCGTCGAGGGCGTTGGCCACCTCGGCGCGCCGCTTCGGCGTCAGGTGGTGCAGCACGTTCGCCACGTCGGCCGGGCGCATCTGCTCGAAGGTGGCGACCAGGTTCTCGGCGCCCTGCCCGTGCTCCTCCAGCGAGAAGCCGGTCACCGCCGACCACTCCACCGTCAGGGCCTCGCCGCGCCGGCGCAGCGCCCCCGACTTGCCCTTCCGTACGAAGATCCGGTCGATCTCCCAGTCCCGGCGGGCCGGCAGCTGCTGGATGGCCACGTCCAGGACGGTGACCTCCTCGCCGCTCGCGACCAGCGTCACCCGCCGGTCCAGCAGCTCGCCCAGGACCAGGCGTTCGGTCGGGCGCTGCTCGAACCGCCGCATGTTGACCACACCGGTCGTGATGACCTGCCCGGACTCCACTCCGGTGACGCGGGTCATCGGCAGGAAGATCCGCCGCCGGCTGACGACCTCGACCACCAGGCCCAGCAGCCGCGGCGGGCGCCCGCCGACCCGGAGCATCGCGACGAGGTCGCGCACGCGGCCCACCTGGTCGCCGTTGGGATCGAAGACGGGCACACCCGACAGATGCGAGACGAAGATCCGCGGGGCGCCTGCAGCCATCCGAGCGCCTCCTAGTGCGTCGATCAAGAGTCGTGCCGCCCCTCAGGCTAGCCCGTGCCGCCCGAAGGCGTCCTGGTGGGGCGGTCCGCCCGGGGGCGGGCGAACACCGGGGCGCGGTCGCGGGGCTCGGGGTACGGGCGGGTACGCTGCCTGCTGCTCGCAGACGACCGACGAGAGGCACCCGCCCGTGACCGCCTACTTCCCTGCCGCGCGGCTGCGCCGGGCCGCCTTGATCGGTGTGATGTGCGCGGGCCTCGCCGTCACCGGTACGGGCTGCGGGGAGGACCCCGACGAGGGCACGAACGGCGTCGGCAAGCTGTCCGCCGACAAGATCGAGGCGAAGGCGAAGGCGGCCGCGACGGAGGCCGACTCGGTGCACCTGTCCGGCACGCTGGTGAGCGGCGGCAAGTCCTTCACGCTCGACATGCAGCTGAAGGCGGACGGCGGCTCCGGCGAGGTGAAGTCCAACGAGGACACCTTCCAGCTGCTGCGCGTGGGGGAGCAGCTGTACCTGAAGGCGAGCGCGGCGTTCTGGGGCCAGTCCGATTCGGCGGGCAAGCTCGGCGACAAGTTCGTGAAGGTGCCCGAGGGCGACCCCTCGTACAAGCAGTTCCGCGGTTTCACCGACATGGACGTGCTGCTGGACGGACTGCTCGGACTGGAGGGCAAGCTCGCCAAGGGCTCGTACACCAAGGTCGGGCACACCCGCGCGGTCCAGGTCACGGCGGACGCGGGCAAGGGCGGCAAGCTGTCGGTCTCGCTGGAGGGCACCCCGTACCCGCTGATGATGGAGCGGGCGGGCGGCGCCGGCCGGGTGGAACTCGCCGAGTGGGGCAAGACGTTCCCGCTGGAGGCACCCGCGCAGGACCAGACGGTCGACTACGGGTCCCAGCTGCCGACGACCAAGGACCAGGGCGGCGCCCCCGCCCCGGCCCCCTCCAAGGGGTCCGGCCAGGGCGCGAACCCGACGAAGCCGTAACGATCCGCCGGGTCGGGCGGATGCGGCCCTGCCGGGGCCGGGCGACCCGGCAGGCACCCCTCCCCGGCACCCCCGTACGGCAGCTCAGCCCCGGGCGGCCTTCTTGCGCTTCAGCAGCAGCTTCGGCAGGCCCGCCGGGACGGCCTGGCGGGTCGTCGCCGGGGACGGCAGCGGGACGGCGGCCAGCGAGCCGTCCGGGAGCTGCGCCCGGACCGCTTCCGGCTCCAGCCGCAGCAGCCGGCACTCCCGCGCCCACCGCTCGGTCATGTCCTCCGAGTCGGACGCGTTCAGCCGCTTGCCCTTGAGCTCGGCCACGGCCGCGTGCCACTCCTCGCCGCGGGGCGCCAGCTCCCGTACCGTCGCCGTCCATGCCACCAGCCGGCCGCCCTTGTCCTTGCTCCGCACGGTCACCTCGGCACGCGCACCGTCCGCCAGCCCCGGGAACGGCTGCTCGCCGGGCCCGTCGCCCAGTACGTGGGCCGCGCCGTCCACCCAGGCGTGCCACAGGGCGCGGTCGGCCCCGCCGCCGCGCACCCAGATCAGGCCGGACTTCTTGGTGGCCTCCTCGACGAGGGCCAGGTCGAGCGTGCTGAGAGTCATGCCGACAGGGTAGGGGGTCGCTCCCCGCGCGCGGGCGGGCGTCCCGGCCCGCAGGACCCGGGGGCGGGCCCGGCTCAGAGCCAGCCGTTGCGGCGCAGTGCGCGGTGGATGGTGAAGCAGGAGGCGGCGATCGCGGCCATCACCATCGGATAGCCGTAGCGCCAGTGGAGTTCGGGCATGTGGTCGAAGTTCATCCCGTACACGCCGCAGATCATCGTCGGCACGGCGACGATCGCCGCCCAGGAGGTGATCTTGCGCATGTCCTCGTTCTGGGCGACCGTCGCCTGCGCGAGATTGGCCTGGAGGATCGAGTTCAGCAGCTCGTCGAAGCCCACCACCTGCTCGTGCACCCGCGCCAGGTGGTCGGCGACATCGCGGAAGTACTTCTGGATGTCCGGGTCCACCAGCCGCATCGGCCGTTCGCTCAGCAGCTCCATCGGACGCAGCAGCGGCGAGACCGCCCGCTTGAACTCCAGCACCTCGCGCTTGAGCTGGTAGATGCGGCCCGCGTCGCCGCCGCGCGCACTGCCCTTGGCGGGGGCGGCGAAGACCTCGCTCTCCACCTCGTCGATGTCGTCCTGCACCGCCGCCGCGACCGCGATGTAGCCGTCGACCACGTGGTCGGCGATGGAGTGCAGGACCGACGAGGGGCCCTTGGCGAGCAGGTCCGGGTCGTCCTGGAGGCGGTGGCGCAGCCCCTTGAGGGAGCCCTGCCCGCCGTGCCGGACGGTGATGACGAAGTCGGGGCCGGTGAAGCACATCACCTCGCCGGTCTCCACCACCTCGCTGGTGGCGGTCAGTTCGGCGTGGTCGATGTAGTGGATCGTCTTGAAGACGGTGAAGAGGGTGTCGTCGTAGCGCTCCAGCTTCGGCCGCTGGTGCGCGTGCACCGCGTCCTCCACGGCCAGCGGGTGCAGTCCGAAGGTCGCGGCGATCCCCGCGAACTCGGCCTCCGTCGGCTCGTGCAGGCCGATCCAGGCGAACCCGCCGTCCTCGCGGACCCGGCGGATCGCCTCACGGGGCGTCAGACACGCCGGACCCAGCATCCGCCGCCCGTCGCGGTACACGGCGCAGTCGACCACCGCGCTGCTCGCCGACGGGTCGCGGGTGGTGTCGTAGCCGGGCTGTACGGGGGTGGCCCTGCGCAGGGCCGGGCGAACGGCGGCACGCAGGTAGGGCAGCATCGACATGGCAGGCTCCTTCTCGCGCACGGCTGCGGACCGCACGGGTGGGAGACCCTCCTCCGCAGGCGGGCGGGCAGGCCCGGGCAGGGGAGGGAACAGGACGGGAGGACAAACGTTCTGCCGTCGCTCTTCTACTGATCAGCGGATCAGGTGGATCGAGCAGATCAAAGGGGGCGGGATGCGCCCGTCACAGAAGTGGAAGAGCGATTGGTACTGCACGATCGACTTCGGTCCACCGCAGCCCCACCTCCTCCGGCCGGTCCCCCGTGAGGGACGTCCTGTTGCCGGGGCACTGAAACACCGCTTCTGCGTGCGGCCCCGAACAGCTGTCAACACTATCAGCCGACGGATGGTCAAGACCCGCCCTTTACCCGCCTGATACGAGTTCTATGCTCGGTTCATGGCAGAAATTCTGGCTCTCGTGGAGGCCCGGCTGCGCACCGCGTTCGGTGAACCCGACGCACGCGCCGCCGTCACCTTCCTGGGCACCGACCGCATCGAGGTACTCCGTTTCGCCGAGGGCGACCTCGTGCGGTACGCGACCCTCGGGATGTCCGCGCACCCGATGACCGATCCGACCGCCGTGGTCGCCGACCCCGTACGGGGCCCGCGCGCCGAGCTCGTGCTGACCGTACGGGCGGGCCTTGCGGCCACCGACAAACTCCTGCGGCCGCTCGCGGTGCTGGCCGCGTCCCCCCAGGTCGAGGGGCTGATCGTGGCCCCGGGGGCCTCGCTGGACGTGGGCGAACCGCTCTGGGACGGGGCCCCCTTCAGCTCCGTCCTCGTGGCGGAACCGGGCGGTCTGGTCGAGGACCTGGAGCTCGACGAGCCCATGGACCCGGTCCACTTCCTCCCCTTGCTGCCGATGACGGCGAACGAGGCCGCCTGGAAACGCGTGCACGGAGCGGCCGCCCTCCAGGAACGCTGGCTCGCGCGCGGAACCGACCTGCGGGACCCTGTGCGCAGCGCCGTCGCGCTGGACTGAGGGCCCGGACGGGTGAGCGTGCCTTGACTGGGGGCCGGGCGGGGAGGAGCGTGGCTTCTTATGAGGGGTGAACCAAGTTGCCCGAAGTGCGGTGGCCGGGTCAGGGCGCCCGGACTCTTCTCCGACTCCTGGCAGTGCGCGGTGCACGGCGCTGTCCACCCCCTGCAACCCGTCATCCCGCCGAGCGTCGAAGGCCTGAACGTGATGGTGCACCGGGCGCGGGTGCCGGTGTGGATGCCGTGGCCGCTGCCGGTGGGGTGGCTGTTCACCGGGGTCGCGTCCGCCGGTGACGACCGCAGCGGCGGCCGGGCGACGGCGGTGGCCTGTTCCGGCCCCGGCCCGTTGGGCGGGATCGGCGAGCTGCTGCTGATCGCGGAGGAGCTGGGCGTGGGCCTCGGCGCGCGGTACGCGGGCATCGACGGCGTCGACCCCGGCTCGTCCATCGACGTATCGGCGCCGCCCCACGCCAAGGTGGTCGCGGCGGGCCGCCCGACACCGCTGTGGCACGTGGCCGGCGGCCCCGACGACCGGGCCGTCTTCGCCGGCGAGGCGCGCGGCCTGTGGCTCTGGGCGATCGTCTGGCCGGAGCAGTCCGGCCTGCTGATGTACGACGAGCTCGTCCTCACCGACCTGCGCGACGCGGGAGCCGAGGTCGAGCTCGTTCCGTGCGGGGCCCTGAGCCCCCGCATCCTGGGCCCCGCCTGAGGCGCTCGCGGGGCCCGAGGGGCTCCGCGGCCCGGTTATCCTGGAGTGTCCCCCGTACGTACGACCCATGGAGCCAGGCTGTGCGCATCGACCTGCACGCCCACTCCACGGCCTCCGACGGTACGGACACCCCCGCCGAGCTGATGCTGGCCGCCGCCGGCGCCGGGCTGGACGTGGTCGCGCTGACCGACCACGACACCGTGCGGGGATACGGCGAGGCCCTCGCGGCCCTGCCCGCCGGACTGACGCTGGTGACCGGGGCCGAGCTGTCCTGCCGGCTCGACGGGATCGGCGTGCACATGCTCGCGTACCTCTTCGACCCCGAGGAGCCCGAGCTGGCCCGGGAACGGGAGCTCGTCCGCGACGACCGCACCCCGCGCGCCCGGACCATGATCGGCAAGCTCCAGGACCTCGGCGTCGACGTCACCTGGGAGCAGGTGGCCAGGATCGCCGGCGACGGCTCCGTCGGGCGGCCGCACATCGCCACCGCCCTCGTCGAGCTGGGCGTCGTACCCACCGTCTCGGACGCCTTCACGCCCGACTGGCTCGCCGACGGCGGCCGCGCGTACGCCGAGAAGCACGAGCTCGACCCGTTCGAGGCCGTGCGCCTGGTCAAGGCGGCCGGCGGGGTCACCGTCCTCGCGCACCCCGCCGCCGTCAAGCGCGGCCGGTGCGTCTCCGAGTCCGCGATAGCCGAGCTGGCGACCGCGGGCCTGGACGGCGTCGAGGTGGACCACATGGACCACGACACCGACACCCGCGTGCGGCTGCGCGGTCTGGCGGCCGACCTCGGCCTGCTGACCACGGGCTCCAGCGACTACCACGGCAGCCGCAAGACCTGTCGCCTCGGGGAGTACACGACCGACCCCGAGATCTACGGCGAGATCACGCGCCGCGCGACGGGGGCCTTCCCGGTGCCGGGCGCCGGCGGACGCGAGCGCTGACCGGCCGGATCCGGCCCGCTCCACCCGTCCCACACCTCTTCTTCGCGACACCCCTCTCTTCTGCAAGGCATCACTGTGTTTGATTTCGCCGTCTTCGGATCCCTTTTTCTCACCCTTTTTGTGATTATGGACCCCCCGGGGATCACGCCGATCTTCCTCGCCCTGACCTCCGGCCGCCCCGTCAAGGTGCAGCGCCGCATGGCCTGGCAGGCGGTCTGCGTGGCCTTCGGTGTCATCGCGGTCTTCGGTATCTGCGGCCAGCAGATCCTGGACTACCTGCACGTCTCCGTCCCGGCGCTGATGATCGCCGGTGGTCTGCTGCTCCTGCTCATCGCGCTGGACCTGCTCACCGGCAAGAACGACGAGCCGAAGCAGACCAAGGACGTGAACGTGGCCCTGGTCCCGCTGGGCATGCCGCTGCTGGCCGGCCCCGGCGCGATCGTGTCGGTGATCCTGGCCGTCCAGAAGGCCGACGGCGCCGCGGCTGAGGTCTCGGTCTGGGCCGCGATCGTGGCCATGCACGTCGTGCTGTGGATCACCATGCGCTACTCGCTGGTGATCATCCGGGTCATCAAGGACGGCGGCGTCGTCCTCGTCACCCGGCTCGCCGGCATGATGCTCTCGGCGATCGCCGTCCAGCAGATCATCAACGGCGTGCTCCAGGTGGTCGGCGCGGCCTGAGGCCCCGTCCCCGCCCGCCCCGCCCGCCCCCGTGCCTGCCGCGCGCGGCCGGCACATGCGAACGCCCCCGCACCGGGAACGGTGCGGGGGCGCGAACGTTTTCGTGCGGTGCGTCAGCAGGACGCACTCTCGGCCGGTCGGATCAGGATGCGCTGGCCGACGGCTGCGGCCTGCTGCACGATCCGGTTGACGGAGGCCGCGTCGACGACGGTGCTGTCCACGGCGGATCCGTCGACGTCGTCCAGGCGCAGAATCTCGAAGCGCACGGGGCTTCTCCCTTCGTCAGTGTTTCTCCTTGCACTGGTCCAACGAAGTGTAGGCCGCAATCATTCCCTACGCTAAGGAAATTTTTTCACTGGCTAACTACAGGCCGGTGCAGGAGTCCCAGAACGCGGCCAGCTCGCGCGCCGTCGTGGCGGGGTCCTCGGCGTTCGGGGAGTGGTCCGTCCCCGGCACGATCACCCGCCGAGCGGCCAGGCGCCGGGCCGTCTCGTCCAGCAGCGGCACCGGCCAGGCCTGGTCCACGGCCCCGGACAGCACCAGCTTCGACAGCTCGACCCGGCTCAGCTCCTCGATCCGGTCGGGCTCGGAGATCAGCGTCCGGCCGGTGACGATCAGCTGCTCGGGGACGGTGGCCAGCCACCGCTCGCGCAGGAAGTGCGCGAGCTCGGGGGAGTCCGCGGCCGCGTCCTCGGGATCGTGGGCCCGCATCGCCGCCCAGATGCCGGGCATGTCGTCGCCCATCGCCTCCAGTGCGGCGACCAGCAGCTTCGTCCGCGCCTGCTGGTCCTCGGAGATCGCGGCCGGCCCGCTGCTCATCAGGGTGAGGGAGGCGAAGGGCGAAGGGTCGCGGAGCACGGCGGCGCGGGAGATCAGACCGCCGAGCGAGTGGCCGACCAGGTGCACGCGGTCCGCGCCCAGCGCGCGGACCTGGGCGAGGACGTCCCGAGCCAGCTCCTCCAGGGCGTACGGGGCCTCCTCGCGCGGGCCCGGGGTCTCGTGCTGGCCGCGGCCGTCCACGGCGACGACCCGGTACCCCGCGGCCGCCAGCGGCTCCAGGAGGCCGATGAAGTCCTCCTTGCTGCCCGTGAAGCCGGGAACCAGCAGGGCGGTGCCGCGCACGGGCTCACCGGCTTCGTGCACGGCGAAGGAGCCACGGTCGGTGGTGAGGAGGTACGCGCGGGCGGCGGAGGGCAGGGTGAGGCGCGGCGGCTTGCTCATGGCCCGAGGTTACCGGCCCGTACGGGTGCCCCGCACGGCCCGGGCAGGCCGATGGCCCCGGCCCCCTCGGAAGGGGAGCGGGGCCATCGGCGGGGTGCTGCGCGAGGCTTACGCCTCCGGCGCGGCCGCGACCTTGCGGGTGCGGGTGCGCTTCGGCTTGACCGGGGCCTCCTCGGCCACGGCGGCGGCCTCGGCGACCGGTGCGGCTTCCGCGACCTTGCGGGTGCGGGTGCGCTTCGGCTTGACCGGAGCCTCCTCCGCCACCGCGGCGGCCTCGGCGACCGGTGCGGCTTCCGCGACCTTGCGGGTGCGGGTCCGCTTCGGCTTGACCGGAGCGTCCTCGGCGGGAGCCTCGGCGACCGGGGTCACCGCGGCGGCCGGGGCTGCCTTGCGGGTGGTGCGCCGGGCCCGGACGGGCTCGACCAGCGGCGGCATCTGGAAGTCCGGCTCCGGCTCGGCCGGGGTGACCTTGCGGGTACGGACGCGCTTCGGCCGGGCCGGGGCCTCCTCGGCGGGGACCTCGGCGACCGGGGTCACCGCGGCGGCCGCGGTGGCCTTGCGGGTCGGGACGCGCTTCGGGCGGGCCGGAGCCTCCTCGGCGACCGGGGTCACCGGAGCGGCCGGAGCCTCGACGACAGGGGCCGGGGCGGCCGGAGCCTGGACGGCCGGAGCCTCGGCGACCGGAGCGGCCACGGCGGCCTGGGCCGGGACCGCGGCCACACGGGTGCGGCGGCGGCGCGGACGGCGCGGCTCGTCGGCGGCCGGGGCCGCGGGGGCCTCGGGAGCCTGGACCGGGGTCACCGGCGCGGTGGCCTCGGCGCCCTCGGCGAGCTCCGTCCCGCCCCGCGTACGGCGGCGCTGGCGCGGCGTACGGGTCCGGGCCGGACGCTCCTCGGTCACCACGGCGGCGGCCGCCGGACCGGAGCGGCCGCCACGGCCACCGCGGCCGCCGGTCTCGCCCAGGTCCTCCAGGTTCTCGGCCTTCAGGCCGGCCCGCGTGCGCTCGGCGCGCGGCAGGATGCCCTTGGTACCGGCCGGGATGTTCAGCTGCTCGAACAGGTGCGGCGACGTGGAGTACGTCTCCACCGGGTCGTGGAAGTCCAGCTCCAGCGCCTTGTTGATCAGCTGCCAGCGCGGGATGTCGTCCCAGTCGACCAGGGTGACGGCGATGCCCTTGTTGCCCGCGCGGCCGGTGCGGCCCACACGGTGCAGGAAGGTCTTCTCGTCCTCCGGCGTCTGGTAGTTGATGACGTGGGTCACACCCTCGACATCGATGCCGCGCGCGGCGACGTCGGTGCACACCAGCACGTCGACCTTGCCGTTGCGGAACGCGCGCAGCGCCTGCTCGCGCGCACCCTGGCCCAGGTCGCCGTGGACGGCGCCGGACGCGAAGCCGCGCTTCTCCAGCTGCTCGGCGATGTCGGCCGCCGTGCGCTTGGTACGACAGAAGATCATGGCCAGGCCGCGGCCCTCGGCCTGCAGGATGCGGGAGACGAGCTCCGGCTTGTCCATGTTGTGCGCACGGAAGACGTGCTGCGTGATGTTGGCGACGGTCGCGCCCTCGCCGTCCTCGGAGACGGCGCGGATGTGGGTCGGCTGCGTCATGTACCGGCGGGCCAGACCGATGACCGCACCCGGCATGGTCGCCGAGAACAGCATCGTCTGACGCTTCGCGGGCAGGTACGACATGATCTTCTCGACGTCGGGCAGGAAGCCCAGGTCGAGCATCTCGTCGGCCTCGTCCAGGACGAGGGCCTTGACGTGCGAGAGGTCGAGCTTCTTCTGCCCGGCCAGGTCGAGCAGGCGGCCCGGGGTGCCGACGATCACGTCGACGCCCTTCTTGAGCGCCTCGACCTGGGGCTCGTACGCGCGGCCGCCGTATATGGCGAGGACGCGGACGTTGCGGACCTTGCCCGCGGTCAGGAGGTCGTTGGTGACCTGGGTGCACAGCTCGCGGGTCGGAACCACCACGAGGGCCTGCGGAGCGTCGGTCAGCTGCGCCGGGGTGGCGCGGCCGGCCTCGACGTCCGCCGGGACGACGACCCGCTCCAGCAGCGGAAGGCCGAAACCGAGCGTCTTGCCGGTTCCGGTCTTGGCCTGGCCGATGACGTCCGTGCCGGAAAGGGCGACGGGGAGGGTCATCTCCTGGATCGGGAAGGGGGACACGATGCCGACGGCTTCAAGGGCCTCGGCCGTCTCGGGAAAGATCCCGAGGTCTCGGAACGTAGTCAGGGTGCTGCCTCTTCTGTGAGACGCGGCGCGAGGCGGCGAGGGGGGTCGTACCGTGCCGTGCTTGCAGTACTGCTACGTACGAAGCTGCGCGGGACCACTAGCCTTCGCTCAAGCGCATCTGCCGCTGAGGGGGCCCCTCGTGGTAGGCGGTACGCATGAACGTACGCACCTCACCGAGGGCGGTCGGTTGGAGCCGATCGGGCCACCGACCGGGCATCCTCATTCGGATGGCCCGCCGAGTATTCGGCAGGCGCATTACCACTGTACCCCGGAATCGCGCAGGTGTGTCGGGTGAATTCACCGGGTAGGCGCGTTTAGCTGGACAGGCAAGGAACCGGCGTGGTGACTTGGAGGGCCATTCGGCGGGCTATTGTGCGGAGCATGTCGACCGTAGAAAACGCCTCGCCCGCCGACGACAGCACCCCCGCCGAAGCCGTGGGGATCGCCGCCCAGGACTGGGCCGCCGCCTCTGCCTCGCCGCAGTACCGGGCCGCCGTCGTGGACCTGCTCGGGGCGCTCGCGTACGGAGAGCTCGCGGCCTTCGAGCGCCTGGCGGAGGACGCGAAGCTCGCGCCCACCCTGGACGACAAGGCCGAGCTCGCCGCGATGGCCTCCGCCGAATTCCACCACTTCGAGCGGCTGCGGGACCGGCTCGCGGCGATCGAGGTCGAGCCCACCGCCGCCATGGAGCCCTTCGCGAAGGGCGTCGACGACTTCCACCGCCAGACCGCGCCGTCGGACTGGCTGGAAGGCCTGGTCAAGGCCTACGTCGGCGACTCCATCGCCAGTGACTTCTACCGTGAGGTCGCCTCCCACCTGGACACCGACACCCGCGCCCTCGTGCTCGGCGTGCTCGACGACACCGGCCACGGCAACTTCGCCGTCGAGAAGGTCCGCGCGGCGATCGAGGCGGACCCGCGATGCGGCGGCCGGCTCGCGCTGTGGGCCCGCCGACTGATGGGCGAGGCCCTCTCGCAGGCCCAGCGCGTGGTCGCCGAGCGCGACGCGCTCTCGACCATGCTGGTCGGCGGTGTCGACGGAATGGCGGCCGGCTTCGACCTGGCGGCCGTCGGCGAGATGTTCACCCGCATCACCAAGGCGCACACCAAGCGCATGGCGGCCCTCGGCCTCGCCGCCTGACCGTACGGAAGCCGGTGCGGCTGCGTACCCGCTCCACACGTCGGCCCCGGCGCGCACACGGCGCGCCGGGGCCGACGTACGTCGTTCAGGGGCAGGGTTCAGGAGCGGGCTTCAGGGGTCGTGGTCATCCCCGCGACGGGAGTGAAAACGGAGTCCGGTGGGACGGCCTGCGGGGCCCTGCGGCCGGACGGAGCAGCAGGGACAGGACCACGGCCGACACGAGCACCGCGCCGATGAGCGTCGCGGTCAGGGTGTTGTGCCCGGGCCCCAGCGCGAAGTGGGTGAGATACGCCCCGAACAGCGCCCCCAGTACCCCGCTGACCAGCACGACTTTGGTGGAAGGCAACCGGCGCGTGAGTACCCGGGCGGCTGTCGCGGACAAGGCGAGGCCCAGGAGTGCGGAGCCGAGCACTTCCAGCAGCAGCATGAGGTCTCTCCCATACGTCAGGGCAAACCGGGTCACTGCGGTCCTACCCGAAGCGGAAGAAACAGAAACGGCCCGGTGGGATCAACCACCGGGCCGTTTCCAACAGTTCTTCAGAGCGCGCCGAAGCCCACCTTGCGCACGCTCGGCTCGCCCAGGTCGACATACGACAGGCGGTCGGACGGCACCAGGACCTTGCGGCCCTTGTTGTCGGTGAGGCTCAGCAGCGGCGCGGTGCCGGACAGAGCGGCGGTGACGATGCTCTCCAGCTCCTCGGCGCTCAGGTCGCTCTCCAGCACGATCTCCCGGGGTGCGTGCTGCACGCCGATCTTGACCTCCACGGCTTTGTCCCTCCGACGATCCGGTTCGCGCGATCAGCCGCGCCGTACGCGGTCCACATTAGCCCGGTGAGGGGACGCGGACCGCGCAGAGCGGACACGCTCGCAGCGAACAGCGGCCGACGAGGACCGCCGGCGGCCCTCAGGACTCCGTGCCGTGCAGCGGGAACCCGGCGATGCCGCGCCAGGCGAGCGAGGTCAGCAGGCCGACCGCCGTCTCGCGGGCGACCGGGCTCTCGCTGGAGAGCCAGTAGCGGGCCACGACCTGCGAAACCCCGCCCAGGCCCACGGCCAGCAGCATCGACTCGTCCTTGGACAGGCCGGTGTCCTCGGCGATGACGTCGGAGATGGCCTCGGCGCACTGGAGCGAGACGCGGTCGACGCGCTCGCGCACCGCCGGCTCGTTCGTCAGGTCGGACTCGAAGACCAGCCGGAAGGCGCCGCCCTCCTCCTCCACGTACGCGAAGTAGGCGTCCATCGTGGCCGCCACGCGCAGCTTGTTGTCCGTCGTCGACGCGAGGGCCGTACGCACGGCCAGCAGCAGGGCCTCGCAGTGCTGGTCCAGCAGGGCCAGGTACAGGTCGAGCTTGCCGGGGAAGTGCTGGTACAGCACCGGCTTGCTCACACCGGCCCGCTCGGCGATGTCGTCCATGGCCGCCGCGTGATACCCCTGCGCGACGAAAACCTCCTGGGCCGCGCCCAGCAGCTGGTTGCGCCGGGCTCGGCGCGGCAGTCGCGTGCCCCGCGGACGCGCTGCCTCGGTCTGCTCGATGGCTGTCACGCCGCCTCCCACTTTCTCTAAGAACACAGTGCGCTCTGCGCCGCGCGGCCATCGTACTTTTCGGTAACCGAATCTGGAGGGTTCAAGCCGAGTTTTCTCGCGGTACGGACGGCCCGGAGGCGCTGGTCAGCGGTTTGATCAGCGGTTTGGTCGGTGCTCGGTCAGCTGATGGGTCAGCGGTAGTCGTCCTCGTCCAGCGGCACCACCCGCGCCTGCTCGACGGCATCGCCGTCCGTGACCCCGTCCACCGCGCGCGCGGTGATCGGGTCGTCCTCGTCCGGCCGGAGATCGGCGAGCTGCTCCGCCACATCCGCCTCGGGCGCCTCAGGATCGAGGGATTCCGGAAACTGCTCCCGGAAGGTGTCCGGCTCCGCAGGGTCGACAGTCATGCCGCTCCCCTCGCTTCCTTGTGCTCACTTACGAGCCTAGGAGGATCGCGGAGGCACCGCTATATGGATCCGGCCTGTGTCTGTGACGGCGAACACAGGAAGAGGAACGTGATCGTCTCGTAACATTGCCCGCATGTCTTCGACCGAGCTGCCAGGCGTGCGGTCCACCGCCGAGCCGTCCTCCCAGGCGGGAGCCGCCCGGGTGGCCGAAGGGGAGCAGCTGCGCACCGCCGTGCTGCCCGGCCTGGAACTGGCCGTGCGGGTCCGCCCGCCCCTGCGCACGGGACTGCCGCCCGCCCTGTTCGTGCACGGACTGGGCGGTTCCTCCCAGAACTGGTCGGACCTGATGGCGCGGCTGGCCGACACCGTCGACGGCGAGGCCCTCGACCTGCCGGGCTTCGGCTGGTCCCCACCACCCGCCGACCGCGACTACTCCGTCACCGCCTTCGCCCGAGCCGTCATCCGGCACCTCGACGCCGCCGGGCGCGGCCCGGTCCACCTCTTCGGGAACTCCCTCGGCGGAGCCGTCTCCACCCGCGTCGCGGCCGTCCGGCCCGACCTGGTGCGCACCCTGACCCTGATCTCGCCCGCCCTGCCCGAGCTGCGCGTACAGAAGTCGGCCGTGCCGACCGCGCTGCTCGCCGTGCCCGGGGTGGCCGCGCTCTTCGGCCGGCTGACGCAGGGGCTCAGTGCCGAACAGCGCACCCGCGGGGTGACGGAGCTCTGTTACGGAGACCCCTCCCGGGTGACACCCGAGGGATTCCGCCACGCCGTGGAGGAGATGGAGCGGCGGATGGCCCTGCCGTACTTCTGGGACGCGATGACGCGCTCCTCGCGCGGCATCGTCGACGCCTACACCCTCGGTGGCCAGCACGGACTGTGGCGTCAGGCGCAGCGGGTGCTCGCGCCCTCGCTGCTGGTCTACGGTGGCCGGGACCAGTTGGTCTCGTACCGCATGGCGCACAAGGCGGCCGCGGCGTTCCGCGGTTCGCGACTGCTGTGCATGCCCGAGGCCGGACACGTGGCGATGATGGAGTACCCCGAGGCGGTGGCCGCCGCCTTCCGGGAGCTGCTGAGCGACACCGGGACGGGCGAGAGTGACCGATATACCGAAGACGGCAGAGGCTGAGGACCGTGGGACGACATAGTCGCAAGGGCCCTGCCCCAGCTCCGGCTCCCGCCGCTCCGGCACCCGTCCGGCCGCAGCCGGAGCCCGCGCCCCTGCCCTACGAGGAACCGTCCGCCGGGTACTGGCCCGAGCCGACCGTCACCCACCAGGGGTACGTGCCCCAGGACCGGTACCACGCCGACGCGCGCACCGGAGGCCATCCCCAGCAGTACGAGTCCGACGACGTCTGGGGTGCCCACCCCGACTCCGTGTACGGCGACTGGCGCGGAGTGCGGCGCCCGCACGAGCCCGCCGCGCCCGCGCCCAGCCCTGCGCCCACGGCCTTCCGTGACAGCGACACCCCGGCCTTCGGGACCCCCGCGGTGGGCTTCCCGCAGGTCACCCTGACGCCGCCGGCCGGATTCGACCTGGACCCCGTCACCTCCACCGGCGCGCAGCCCCGGGTGCCCGGACCGCGCAAGCCGGTCGATCCGGTGGCTCCGGCCGTGCCCGAGGACGCCGACGACGGCGCCGGGGAGTCCTCCGGCTCCGGCCGTGGCCGGAAGGTCCGTACGTACACCGCCGTGGCCGCCGTGGCCGTCACCACCGTCCTCGCCGTCGTCGTCGCCGGCCAGGTGACCTCGGACGGGGAGGGCGAGAAGTCCGGTGCGCAGGCCGCCGGCAACAGCCGCGCCGACGCCGGCGCCTCCCGCTCGGACGACCGGGCGACCCCGCCGCAGGCGGCGGCGCCCGCCGCGCCCGAGGTGGAGCTGACGTACGAGCAGAAGATGGCCCAGCAGCTGCCGATCGACGCGAAACTCGCCGGACCCGGCACCTTCGACACCGTGCCCGGTGTGGCCAAGGCCCCCGGCAAGGGCAAGCTCGTGCGCTACCGGGTCGACGTCGAGCAGGGTCTCGGCCTGGACCCGCAGCTGTTCGCCGAGGCCGTCCACCGCACCCTCAACGACCCGCGCAGCTGGGCCCACAACGGCGAGAAGACCTTCGAGCGGGTGCCGGGCGGCGAGGCGGACTTCGTGATCACCCTGGCCAGTCCCGGGACCACCGGGGTCTGGTGCGCCAAGTCCGACCTGGACACCACCGTCGACAACGTCTCCTGCGACTCCGCGTCCACGGACCGGGTGATGATCAACGCGTTCCGCTGGGCGCAGGGCTCCGCGACCTACGGGCCGGACCAGATGTTCACCTACCGGCAGATGCTCATCAACCACGAGGTCGGACACCGGCTCGGACACGGCCACGTGAACTGCCGCACCCCCGGCGCGCTCGCGCCGATCATGCAGCAGCAGACCAAGTCCCTCGACATCAACGGCATCCAGTGCAAGCCCAACCCCTGGGTTTTCCCGGACAGTTGACCGACGCGCCGGGACCCCGCCCGCCGGCCGGGCGGGGATCCGCGTTGACAATCCGTCCGATCATCGGCAATCGTTCTCCGCATGTCGCACCACCACACCATGACCGCGAGCGCCGCCATTGAGCTGGCGCTGCTTGGTGTGACCGCGCACAGCGTGGCCGACATCTTCTGTCGCTGACGCCGACCCGCAAGCGCCGCGACCCTTTTTCGAGCTCCTTCGCCGCGCCCGGGTGCACGCACGCCCGCAGGCGCGGCTTCCTCGTGTTCCGGCAACCGGTGATCCATCGGTACCGCTGTCGACCGCTGCCCCTCGCGTGGCCCTTCCGCACTTCCTTCACGCCGAGAGGTCTTCACACCCATGTCTTCCGCCGGACCCGACCGCCATCTCATAGCGCGCCGCGTGGCCGCCGTCACCGTCAGCCTCGTCCTGGCCGGGGGCGCCGTGGCCTGCGGCCCCGAGGACGGTGCGAGCAAGGCCGGTTCGGGCGACAGGCCGGGCGCCGCGGGCGCGCCGCGCAAGGGCGGCACCCTGACCGTCCTCAACTCCGAGCCGCAGAGCGACTTCGACCCGGCCCGGCTCTACACCTCGGGCGGCGGGAACGTTCCCTCGCTGGTCTTCCGTACACTGACCACCCGCAACCGCGAGGACGGCGCGGCCGGCGCCAAGGTCGTGCCCGACCTGGCCACCGACACCGGAAAGCCCAACGCCGACGCCACCGAGTGGACGTACACGCTCAAGGACGGGCTGAAGTACGAGGACGGCTCCCCGATCACCACCGCCGACATCAAGTACGGCATCGAGCGGTCCTTCGCCGCCGAGCTGTCGGGCGGCGCCCCGTACCTGCGGGACTGGCTGGTCGGCGGGGAGAGCTACGAGGGCCCGTACAAGGACGGCGGCAAGGGCCTCGACTCGATCGTCGTGCCCGACCCGAAGACGATCGTCTTCAAACTCCGCAAGCCCGAGGGCGAGTTCCCCTTCGTCGCCACGCAGACGCAGTTCGCACCCGTCCCCAAGGCCAAGGACACCGGCGTCAAGTACGAGGAGCACCCCGTCTCCTCCGGCCCGTACAAGGTCGTCAAGAACGACAACGACGGCGAGCACCTCACCCTGGAGCGCAACGAGCACTGGGACGAGAAGAGCGACGAGGAGCGCAAGGCCTACCCGGACAAGATCGACGTCCGCTCCGGTCTGGACGCCGCCGTCATCAACCAGCGCCTGACCACCAGCTCCGGCCCCGACGCCGCCGCCGTCACCACCGACACCAACCTGGGACCTGCCGAGCTCGCCCAGATCGGCGACAACAAGGAGCTGGCCGCACGCGTCGGCACCGGCCACTTCGGCTACATCAACTACCTGGCCTTCAACCCGAAGGTGGCCCCCTTCGACAACCCGAAGGTGCGCCAGGCCATCTCCCACGCGATCAACCGCACCAGCGTGATCAACGCCGCCGGCGGATCCGCGCTGGCCGAACCCGCCACCACCTTCCTGCCCGAGCGCGAGGCCTTCGGCTTCACCCCGTACGACCACTTCCCGGCGGGGAAGACCGGCGACCCGGCCAAGGCCAAGCAGCTGCTGGCGGAGGCGGGCTTCCCCGACGGCATCACCGTCACCCTGACCCACTCCACCGCGCAGAACCGCCAGACCAGCCCCGAGGTCGCCACCGCCGTGCAGCAGGCCCTCGCGGCCGCCGGCATCACCGTCAAGCTGGAAGGCCTGGAGAACAACGCCTTCAACGAGAAGCGCTGGGACGCCAAGAACACCCCCGGCTTCTTCCTCTCCCGCTGGGGCGCCGACTGGCCGTCCGGAGCCCCCTTCCTCGCGCCGATCTTCGACGGCCGGCAGATCGTGACCAACGGCTCCAACTACAACCACGCGCAGCTGAACGACCCGGCCGTGAACGCCGAGATCGACGAGATCGCCAAGCTGACCGACCTCGCGGCGGCCGGCAAGCGCTGGGGCGCACTCGACAAGAAGATCGGTGAGCAGGCCCTGGACGTGCCGCTCTTCCACCCGGTCTACAAGCGGCTCGTCGGCAAGGACATCAAGAACGTCGTGATCAGCGACTGGACCGGCGTCCTCGACATCTCGCAGGTCTCCGTCAAGTGAGCACCGCCCTCAAGCAGTCGGCGCCGCAGCAGCCGGCGCCCGCGCCCGGGGCCCCCGCCCCGGGCGCGGGCACCGCGGGCCAGGTCCGGCGGCGCCTGCGCCGCCGGCCGGCGGCCCTCGCGGCCGCCGGGGTCATCGCCCTGCTCGTCCTCCTCGCCCTCGCCGCACCGCTGGTCGCCCAGCTCACCGGCCAGGACCCGAACGCGTACCACGACGACCTCGTGGATTCCGCGCGCGGCGGGGTACCGCTCGGCTCCTTCGGCGGGATCTCCGCCGACCACTGGCTCGGCGTCGAACCGGGCACCGGCCGCGACCTGCTCACCCGGCTGCTGTACGGGGCGCGGATCTCGCTGCTCGTCGCCCTCGGCGCCGTCGTCGTGCAAACGCTCGTCGGTGTCGGCGTCGGACTCGCCGCCGCGCTCGGCGGCCGGTTCACTGGCCAGCTCATCGGCCGGTTCACCGACGTGATGATCGCGCTGCCGATGCTGGTGATCGGCATCGCCCTCACCGCCGTCGTCCCGCCCGACTTCCCCCGGCCGCTGCTGCTGATCCTCATCATCGGACTGCTCGACTGGGGCGGCACCGCCCGGATGGTGCGCGCCCAGGCCCTCGCCCTGCGCGGCCTCGACTTCGTCGACGCCGCCCGCCTCTCGGGCCGGGGCACGCTCGGCATCGCCCGCCGCGAACTGCTGCCCTCGCTGGCCGCGCCCGTCATCACCTACGCCGCGATCAAGGTGCCCACCGCCATCGTGGCCGAGGCCTCGCTGTCCTTCCTCGGCGTCGGCGTCAAACCGCCCACGCCCTCCTGGGGACAGATGCTCTCCAGCGCGCAGACCTGGTTCCGCGCCGACCCGGCCTACGTCCTGCTCCCCGCCGGGCTGCTCTTCGTCACCGTGCTCGCCTCCACCGTGCTGGGCGACGCCGTCCGCACCGCCCTCGACCCGCGCGAAGGCTCCCGGCTGCGGGTCGGCACCAGAAAGGAGCGCACGGCGTGACCCGCTTCGTGCTCAAACGGACCGGCGGCGCACTGCTCGTGCTGCTCACCCTGTCCGTGATCGTCTACGCCCTCTTCTACCTCGCCCCCGGCGACCCGGCCCGCCTGGCCTGCGGCGAGCGCTGCAACCCGGCGCAGATCGCCCAGGTCCGCGAACAGCTCGGGCTGAACGAGTCCGCCCTCACCCAGTACCTGCACTTCCTCCGGGGACTGCTGGCCGGCCGGGACTACTCCGGCGGCGCCGGGCTCATGCTGCACTGCGACGCGCCCTGCCTGGGCTTCTCGTACCAGAACGACCAGCAGGTCACCGGGCTGATCCTGGACCGGCTGCCCGCCACCCTGTCGCTGGCGCTGGGCGCACTGGTGATCTGGCTGGTGGTCGGCGTCGGCACCGGACTGCTGTCCGCGCTGCGCCGCGGCGGGATCACCGAGCGGGCCCTGACCGTCCTGACCCTCGCCGGGACCGGCACCCCCGTCTTCATCCTGGGGCTGCTCCTGCTCATGACCGTCTGCGCCTACCTCCAGTGGCTGCCGTTCCCGACGTACGTGCCGCTGACCGAGGACCCCGAGCAGTGGGCCTGGAACCTGCTCCTGCCCTGGGTGACCCTCGGCTTCTTCGAGAGCGCCAAGTACGCCCGCCTTACGCGCAGTTCGACCCTGGAGACGCTCGCCGAGGACCACATCCGGACCTTCCGCGCCTACGGGGTGGGGGAGCGGGCCGTGGTCACGCGGCACGCGGTGCGCGGCGCCGTGGCCCCCGTGATCGCGCTCAGCGCCGTGGACTTCGGCACGATGATCGGCGGCGCGGTGCTGACGGAGTCGCTGTTCGGGATCCCCGGCCTCGGCAAGACCCTCATCGACGGCGTACGGGTCGTGGACCTGCCCGTCGTCGTCGGCGTCGTCCTCGCGATCGGCACGGCCGTGGTCCTCGCGGGCGCGATCGCCGACCTGCTGTACGCCGCCGCGGACCGAAGGGCGACCCTCGCATGACGCACTCACTGGTGGAGGTCACCGACCTCGTCGTCGACTTCCCGGTCGGCGGGGAGGGGGAGCACGTACGGGCCGTGGACGGGGTCTCCTTCACCCTGGAGGCGGGCCACGCCCTCGGCGTCGTGGGCGAGTCCGGCAGCGGCAAGTCCACCGTGGCCGCGGCCCTGCTGGGACTGCACCGCGGTACGGGCGCCCGGCTGGGCGGCACCGTCCGGGTCGGCGGCACGGACGTGGCCGCGGCATCGGCGGCCGAACTGCGCCGGCTGCGCGGCGGGACCGCCGCCATGGTCTTCCAGGACCCGCTGAGCTCCCTGGACCCGTACTACGCCATCGGCGACCAGATCGCCGAGGTCCACCGGATCCACGCGGACGTCTCCCGGCGGGCCGCCCGGGCCCGCGCCGTCGAGGTGCTCGACCGGGTGGGCATCCCGGACGCGGTACGCCGCTCCCGCGCGCGGCCGCACGAGTTCAGCGGCGGCATGCGGCAACGGGCCCTCATCGCGATGGCGCTGGCGTGCGAGCCGCGGCTGCTGATCGCCGACGAGCCGACCACCGCACTGGACGTCACCGTGCAGGCCCAGATCCTCGACCTGCTGCACGGGTTGCGCGAGGAGCGCGGACTCGGGCTGCTGCTGGTCACCCACGACGTCGGGGTGGCGGCGGAGAGCGTGGACGAGGTGCTGGTCATGCGGGGTGGCTCCGCCGTCGAGCGGGGGCCGGTCGCTTCCGTGCTGGCGGCGCCGTCGGAGCCGTACACGCGGGCGCTGCTGGCCGCCGTACCGAGGCTGGACGGGCCGCGCCCCGTACGGGGGGCCGCGGGTGAGCAGGCGCGGCGCCGTTCCCGGGGCTCCGCCCCGGACCCCGCGCCTCAAACGACGGAGAGGCCGGATTCGTCCCCGGCGGGGCCGGAACCGGCGGACGTGCCCGTCGTCGAGGCCTTCTCCCTGCGGAAGGAGTTCGGGCGGGGCCGGCGCAAGGTCGCCGCCGTCGCCGGGGTGTCCCTCGCCGTGCACGCCGGGGAGACCCTCGGGATCGTCGGCGAGAGCGGATCCGGCAAGAGCACGCTCGGGCGGATGCTCGTCGGACTGCTGGAGCCCGGCTCCGGGCAGGTGCGGCGGGACGGCGTGGAGGTCACCGGCATCGCGGGCGGTGTGCAGATGGTCTTCCAGGACCCGGTGTCCTCCCTCAACCCGCGCCGGTCCGTCGGCGAGTCCATCGCCGACCCGCTGCGCGCGGCCGGGGAGCGGGACGAGGCGGCCGTCCGGGCCCGGGTGGAGGAGCTGCTGCTGCGCGTCGGGCTGGAGGCCGGGCACTACGACCGCTACCCGCACGAGTTCAGCGGCGGCCAGCGCCAGCGCGTGGGCATCGCGCGGGCGCTCGCGCCCCGGCCCCGGCTGATCGTCTGCGACGAGCCGGTCTCCGCCCTCGACGTGACCACCCAGGCGCAGGTCACCGCCCTGCTGGCGGAGCTCCAGCGGGAGCTGGGCATCGCGTTGGTCTTCATCGCGCACGACCTGGCGGTGGTCCGGCAGGTCAGCGACCGGGTGGCCGTCATGCGGGCCGGGGAGATCGTCGAGGAGGGCCCCGTGGACGAGGTCTACGACCGCCCCGCCCACCCCTACACCCGGCAGCTGCTGGCCGCCGTACCGGCCCTGGATCCCGCGCTGGCGGCCGGCCGCCGCAGGACGCGGCAGGAGGTCTTCGCGTAGCCGGGTGCCGGACGGCGCGGCACCGGCGGCGGCTCCGGCAGCGGTCCCGGGAGTGGTCCGGCCCGGGCCGGTTCCGAGGCTGTACTTCTAGCGTGCTCGAACGCGAACCGTACGGGAAAGTTACGACTCTTCACCCCTTCCGGTGGCGCGACGGACAACCGTCCGTCGCGCCTTCGGCATATCCGCTTGAGTTTTCCCGCGGCGGGTCGCCTGACCGAACGGCGACCGCCTGAACGGGAGATCGGGGGTGCCACTCGTGCGGATCGGACTGCTCACGGAAGGTGGTTATCCGTATGCCACGGGAGAGGCGAGGCTGTGGTGCGACCGGCTCGTGCGCGGGCTCCCGCAGCACGAGTTCGAGATCTACGCACTGAGCCGCAGCGCCGAGCAGGAACGCGCCCGGGTGCCACTGCCCGAGCACGTCACCCGGGTCCGGACGGCCCCCCTGTGGGCCCCTGCCGACGACGGGCGGACCTACTCCCGGCGGGAGCGCCGGCGGTTCCTGGACTGCTTCAAGGAGCTGGTCCACGGGATCTGCGCCGGCGAGGCGCAGCCCTTCGCCGCCGGGCTGTACGGGCTCGCCGGACTCGCCCGCGAACAGGGCGGGATGTACGCGGCCCTGCGCTCCGAGTCCGCGGTGCGGGCCCTGGAGTCCGCCTGCCGGGCGCCGGGCGCCGCTCGCACCGTACAGGCCGCGCAGGTGGCCGACCTGCTGGAGTTCGCGGACGAACTGGAGGTCATGCTGCGGCCGCTGTCCCTCGACTGGTACGGGGAGGACGCCCGGGCAGGGGGCGGTCTCGGCGAGGCCGACATCTGCCACGCGGCCGCGGGCGGCGTGGCGGCGCTCCCCGGACTCCTGGCCAAACGCTTCTTCGGGGTCCCGCTGCTGGTCACCGAGTACGGGGTGCAGCTCCGGGCCCACTACCTGGCCCAGCTCGACAACCGCGGCGAGCCGGAGACCCGCCCCGCCGTACGGGCCCTGCTCGCAGCCTTCCAGCTGCGGCTCGCCACCGAGATCTACGCCCGGGCCGACTTCCTGACCCCCGGGAACGCGCACGCCCGGCGCTGGCAGGAGCGGTGCGGGGCGACCCGGGAACGGCTGCGGACCGTCTATCCCGGGATGGAGGCGGACCGATTCGCCACCGTCGGCGAGGCCGCTGACCTCGGGGACCCCGACACCCTGGTGTGGGTCGGCCGGATCGAGCCCGCCAAGGACCTCATCGCCCTGCTGCACGCCTTCGCCGAGGTCCGCCGGGCCGCGCCCGACACCAGGCTGCGGATCTTCGCCACGGCCACGGCCCCCGGCTACCTCGCCGACTGCCGCTCCCTGGCCGCCCAGCTCTTCCCCGACGAGGCCGCCGACTCGGTCACGGCCGGGGAGAACCCGGTCACCTTCGAGGAGATCGGCGGACCCGAAGTCCCCACCACGGCCGAGGCGTACGGCGCCGGGCGCGTCGTCGTCCTGTCCTCCGTGATCGAGGGCTTCCCGGTCACCCTCGCCGAGGCGATGCTCTGCGGGCGCGCCACCGTCTCCACCGACGTGGGCGCGGTCCGCGAGGTCATCGGAGGCACCGGGCTCGTCGTCCCGCCGCGCAATCCCCGGGCGCTCGCCGAGGCCTGCCTGTCCCTGCTGCGGGACCCCGAGCGGGCGCAGCGGCTCGGCGCCGCCGCCCGGGCGCGGGCCCTGGAGCTCTTCACCGTCGAGCAGAACGTGGCCGCCTTCCAGGAGATCTACCTGCGGCTGCTGGCCAAGGGCTCCGCGCGGCCCGACGGCGAGATCCCCTTCGCCCGGCCCCCGGAGGCCCGGGTGCCCGGCCACTGGACCAGCCCGACGTGGGCCCCCGCCCCCGAGCCGTCCCCGGAGGCCGCCGTATGACCACCATCGACCCCGAGATCACGGCCCCGCCGAATTCAGCCCCGCCGGCGTTACCCCCAGCCCCGCCGGCGTTTGAGGCGCGGGGGTCCGGGGGCAGCGCCCCCGGCAACGCCGGCGAGGCTGAACGGGTCGGCGGGACGGCCGCGAGGCCGGTGCGGCGGCGGGCCGGCGGGGACCCCGTCAAGGCCCTGCTGCACCGGCACCGGGAACTGTGCGAGCGCGCCGTCGACCCGCTGGAGATCGCCGCCGGGCTGGAAGCCCACGGCATCACCGACCGCACCGCCGCACGGTTCCGGCACCGGGACGTCTTCTCGCTCGCCGAGGAGCTGTACGCGCGCAGCCCCCACGAGGAGGTCGCCGCCGCCGCACCCGCCCTGGTCCCGGCCGGCCCCGACGCCTTCCGCGCCGTCGGCTACGCGCTGCTGCCCGCCGCCCTCGCCTGCGCCGCGGCCGCCGCCGGTCAGGCGTGGGCCGGGGCCGCCGCCGTGACCGCGGTCGCCGCCGCCCTGGTGTGGCCCGGGCGGGCCGCCGGGGGCCGCTTCCCCTACGCGGCGCACGTGCTGGCCGCGGCCGTCGCCGGCTGGGCCGTGTACCGGCACGGCACGGCCCTCGCCGTCGGCCTGGCGCTGGCCGTCGTCCCCGGGCACCTGGCCGCCGTCGCCTTCGCCGCCGGGGCGCGGGCCCGGCTCGACGGGAGCCGCGCCCTGGAGGACTTCGCCGACCGGGCGCGTCCGCTCCTGCTGGCGGCCGTCGCCCTGTTCACCGGGGCCGCCGCCGCGGCCGCGGCGCTCGCCGGAACACCGCTCCCGGTGGCCGTGCCCCTCGCGCTGCTGCTCTTCCTGACCCGGCTCCTGCTGCGGCACGGAGCCCACCGCGCCCCCGTCGGCGCGGCCCTCGCCCTCGCCCTGGTCCCCGTCCCCGCGGCGGCCCTCGCCGCCGTGGCCGGACTCCTCGTACACGCCGTGCTCGCCCTGGCCCGCGCCTCCGCGCATGCACGGCCCTGACGTCCCCGGGACGTCCCCAGACCTTCGGAGCCGACGCCGAGGCGCTTTACCCGTACCCCGCCCCACCCATCCGTCCATCCGTCCGCAAGGAGACACAGACATGACCGGCCAGCCAACCAACCAAGGGGTCACGCGATGAGGGTGCTGCTGATCGGAGCCAACGGATACCTCGGCCGCTACGTCGCCGACCGGCTGCTCGCCGACCCCGCCGTCCAGCTCACCGCGCTCGGCCGCGGCGACGACGCCGACGTCCGCTTCGACCTCGCCACCGGCAGCCCCGGCGCGCTCACCCGCTTCCTCGACGCCGTCCACCCGGGCGTCGTCATCAACTGCGCCGGAGCCACCCGGGGCGGGGCCCGGGAACTCACCCGGCACAACACCGTCGCCGTCGCGACGATCTGCGAGTCGCTGCGCCGCAGCGGCTGCGGGGCCCGCTTGGTGCAGCTCGGCTGCGCCGCCGAGTACGGGCCCAGTCAGCCCGGATCGTCCACGGCCGAGGACGCCGTGCCGAGACCGGGCGGACCGTACGGGGTGAGCAAACTGGCCGCCACCGAACTGGTCCTGGGCTCCGGACTCGACGCCGTCGTCCTGCGGATCTTCTCGCCCGTCGGCCCCGGCACCCCCGCCGGATCCCCGCTCGGCCGGCTCGCCGAGGCCATGCGCCGCGCGATGCAGGCGGGCGACGGCGAGCTGAAGCTCAGCGGGCTCGGCGTGCAGCGCGACTTCGTGGACGTACGGGACGTGGCGCGGGCCGTGCACGCCGCCTCGCTGTCCGCCGCCCAGGGCGTGGTCAACATCGGCACCGGCCGCGCGGTCCGGCTGCGCGACGCGGCCGGGGTCCTCGCCCGGGTCGCCGGGTACGCGGGCGCCCTGCACGAGCTGGACGTCCCGCACGGCGGACCCCAGCAGACGCACGGGCACCCCGGCCGCCCGGGCGGACTCGGCGCCATCGGATCGCCCCGCTCCGAGGCCACCACCGAGCAGATGGCCGCCGCGGCTCCCCAGTCGTACCCGTACCCGGACGGTTGCGGAGCCTGGCAGCAGGCGGATGTCCGTACCGCGCGCGACCGGCTCGGCTGGCGGCCCCGGATCAACCTGGAGGAATCCCTCGCGGACATCTGGATGGAGGCGGCGTGCCGTATCTGACGACGCCGCCCGGGGCCGTGACCGCCGCCGCGACCGAGGCCGGCCGTCTCGGCCTCGGCATCCCGGGCTACGCGCACCCGCTGCTCGCCCCCGTCGAGTGGGCCGAGCTGACCCGCCCCGGCACCCCGCTGCACTGGGCCGTGCTCAACGTGGCGGACGGCCCGGGCGGGCGGCCCGATCCGCACTGCACGGAAGCGGCCGCGAAGCTGCGCCGCACGGGCGGCATGATCCTCGGTCATCTCGCGATGCGGGACGGCTCGCGGTCCTTCGGGGAGCTGGTCTCCGACGCCCACCGCTTCCGCGACTGGTACGGGGTCGCCGGCTTCTACCTGGCCGGGACCCCGGCCGGCAAGGCGGAGCTGGCCTCGGTGAGCCGGGTCGTGGACACCCTCCGGGGGCTCGGCGAGGACCTGCGGATCGTGCTCGGACACGGCACGCACCCGTACGAGGGCTATGCGGAGGCCGCCGACCAGCTGGTCACCTTCTCCGGGGCCTGGTCCGACTACCGCTGGTCGCAGGTGGCCGAGTGGACCGCGGACCATCCGGCGGAGCGGTTCTGCCACCTCGTCCACGGGGTGCCGCGCGCGCATCTGGAGGAGGCGATGCGGATCGCCCGCTGGCAGGGGGCGGGCACGATCTGGTTCACCGACCGGCTCGGGACGCGCGGCAGCGACCCCTGGGCCTCAATGCCCGCGTACTGGGACGAAATCGTCTCAAGGATCGGGACAGGTGTCTTGGAATGAAGACGGGCGTGGCAGTGTTACTGGGAGAACAACCATCAGTTTGCTCCCTGCACCTGCGGGGATGCTCCCATCTTCGGAGTGCCCGTGTCGCTGCCACCGCTGGTCGAGCCAGCAGCTGAGCTCACCGTTGACGAGGTCCGTCGGTATTCGCGGCACCTGATCATCCCGGACGTCGGGATGGACGGCCAGAAGCGCCTGAAGAACGCCAAGGTGCTGGCCGTGGGTGCCGGCGGTCTCGGTTCGCCCGCCCTCATGTACCTGGCCGCGGCCGGCGTCGGCACGCTGGGCATCGTGGAGTTCGACGAGGTCGACGAGTCGAACCTGCAGCGCCAGATCATCCACAGCCAGGCGGACATCGGCCGTTCCAAGGCCGAGTCGGCCCGTGACAGCGTGCTGGGCATCAACCCGTACGTGAACGTGGTCCTTCACGAAGAGCGGCTCGAAGCCGAGAACGTGATGGAGATCTTCAGCCAGTACGACCTCATCGTCGACGGCACGGACAACTTCGCCACGCGCTACCTGGTGAACGACGCCTGCGTGCTGCTGAACAAGCCGTACGTGTGGGGCTCGATCTACCGCTTCGACGGCCAGGCCTCGGTCTTCTGGTCCGAGCACGGCCCGTGCTACCGCTGCCTCTACCCGGAGCCCCCGCCGCCGGGCATGGTCCCGAGCTGCGCCGAGGGCGGCGTGCTGGGCGTGCTCTGCGCGTCCATCGGGTCGATCCAGGTGACCGAGGCCATCAAGGTCCTCACGGGCGTCGGCGAGCCGCTGGTCGGCCGTCTGATGATCTACGACGCCCTGGAGATGCAGTACCGCCAGGTCAAGGTCCGCAAGGACCCCGACTGCGCGGTCTGCGGTCCGAACGCGACCGTCACCGAGCTCATCGACTACGAGGCCTTCTGCGGCGTCGTGTCGGAGGAGGCCCAGGAGGCGGCCGCCGGTTCGACGATCACTCCCAAGCAGCTCAAGGAGTGGATCGACACCGACGAGCCCATCGAGATCATCGACGTCCGCGAGATCAACGAGTACGAGATCGTCTCGATCCCCGGCGCGAAGCTGATCCCCAAGGGCGAGTTCCTGATGGGCACCGCCCTCCAGGACCTGCCGCAGGACAAGCGCATCGTCCTGCATTGCAAGACGGGTGTCCGCAGTGCGGAAGTCCTCGCCGTCCTGAAGTCCGCGGGCTTCGCGGACGCGGTGCACGTCGGCGGCGGCGTGATCGGCTGGGTCCACCAGATCGAGCCCGAGAAGCCGGTCTACTAGGCCGGGCTTCCCGGCCGGTCCACCAGCAGTGGCCCGAAGGGGCCGTACCCCGGGCGACCGGGGTACGGCCCCTTCGGCGTTCGTCCCGCGGACCGGATCAGGCGGCCGACGACTCCGGCGCCTCGGGCGGCGGCGTCGGGTTCGGGGCCGCGGTGCAGACGGTGCCCTCGGGCGGCGTCTTCCCGTCCAGCAGGTAGCTGTCGACCGCCTTCTGCACGCACGGGTCGCCGCTGTTGTACGCGCCGTGCCCCTCGCCCTTGTAGGTGAGCTCCACGCCCACGCCCGGGCCGAGCCGCTCCACCATCTTGCGGGCGCCCTCGTACGGGGTGGCCGGGTCACCGGTGTTGCCGATCACCAGGATGGGGTCGGAGCCCGGCGCCGAGACGTCGGGGGTCTCCCAGGTGCCGGGGACCGGCCAGCCGGTGCACGACATCATGCCCCAGCCGAGGAGGTCCCCGAAGACCGGAGACGCGGCCCGGAACTCCGCCAGCTTGGCCTTCGTCTGCTCCAGGGTGTTGCGTTCCTTGTCGTCCACGCAGTTGATCGCGGTGTTGGCCGCGCCGATGTTGCTGTAACGCCCCTGCTGGTCACGGCCGTTGAGCGCGTCGGACAGGGCCATCAGCAGCTGCCCCTGACCGCCCTCCGCCTCGTCGAGGCCCTGTTCCAGCAGCGGCCACAGCTCCTTCGAGTACAGGGCCTGCGCGATGCCGTTGGTCGCCTGGGTCTCGGTGAGCATCCGGTCCCCGATGCCCGGGATGGGCTTGGCGGCCAGCGCCTTCTGCAGCTTGATGATGTCGGCCTCGATCTCCTTGGGCGTGCTGCCCCGGAGCCGGCACTCGTCACCGCGGTCCACGCAGTCCTGGGCGAAGTTGCCGAGCGCGAGCTGGAATCCCTTGGCCTGGCCCAGGGCGCTCTCCTCGGCGGTCTTGGTCGGGTCCACGACGGCGTCGAAGACGGCCCGGCCGACGTTCTTCGGGAAGAGGTGGGCGTAGACCCCGCCGAGCTCGGTGCCGTAGGAGATGCCGAAGTAGTTCAGCTTCTCGTCACCGAGGGCCTGGCGGATGCGGTCCAGGTCGCGGGCGGCGTTCTCGGTGCCGACGCGGGGGAGCAGCTCGGCGGAGTTCTTCTCGCAGGCCGCCTGGTACTTCCGGATGTTCTCGAGGAAGGCCTTCTCCTCCGCCGGGGTCTCGGGGGAGGAGTCCTCGCTGAAGTACTGGTCCAGCTGCTTGTCGTTCTCGCACAGGACCGGATCGCTGCCGCCCACCCCGCGCGGGTCGAAGCTCACCAGGTCGTACCGGGCGCGCAGGGCCTCGTACTCCTTCGCGGCGCCCGGCAGCGTACTGATGCCCGAGCCGCCGGGTCCGCCGAAGTTGAAGACCAGCGAGCCCAGCCGGTTCTTCTGGTCCCGGGCCTTGGCCCGGATCAGGGCGATCGGGATCGTCTCGCCCTCGGGCTTCGCGTAGTCGAGCGGGACGTCGAGGGTGGCGCACTGCCAGTCCTTGGGCGGGGCCTGGCCGCCGCCCTGGGCGGCGGTCGGGGCCTCGCAGTCGCCCCATTTCAGGGGCTTGACCTCCGGGGTGCCGTCGGCCGTCGTCTTCTTCCCGTCGCCGTCTGCGGAACAGGCGGCCGTGGCGATCAGCCCGGCGGCGAGCGTGGCGGCGGCGGTGACCCGCCAGGCGTGTGTCGGCATGTCCCCATCCTGTGGGCCCCGCGGCGACCCCGCCCGTGCGCTGACCCGAACGGGGGGCCGCCCGCCCGCCTTCCGGCCCGCCGCTCAGTAGCCGTACACGCTCAGCTCCGTGATCGCGGCGAACAGGTGCTCCCAGGTCTCGGCGGAGGGCGAGCCGTCGGCCAGCGCCCCGGGATCCAGGGCCGCCATCGCCTCCCGGAAGTCCCCGATGCCGTCCTCGGCCGGGTACGAGGACCAGCAGGCGCCCATGTACCGGCGTACACCGTCGAGGAACCCGACGAAGGACGCCAGGTCCCGGGCCAGCGGGATGACGGACTCCTGGTACATGTGCACCGCGCCGGTGACGCGGTGGACGCCCACCAGGCCCGGGTCCGTGTACCCGAAATCGAAGGTTCCGAGGTGCAGGAGGTCCTCGTCCCCGGCCTCCGGAGCCTGCGCGGTCAGCGGCCGCAGCAACTCCGGGGCGACCTCGAACGAGCTGACGCCCGCGGCCCAGTGGCGCGGCAGCCCGACCCCGCTCAGGAACTCCCGGGTGGCCGGGTGCTCCAGCGCGTCCGGGAGCTCGTCGGCGGGGACGCGGGTGACCCACGCGTCCCCGAAGGTCCGGGCGAGTCCGGCGGCGGTGAGCGGGCCGGAGCCGCGCGTGCCCGGGCGGAACCACGGGGTGTCCTCGGCCGACGCCCAGGAGGAGGAGTCGGCGGTGCCCCGGGGCCAGTCGGCGAGCGCCGCGGCGTTCTCCTCCACCACGACGACCCCGCGCGCCTCCGCGTACAGGTAGCGGCCGCCGCCGAGCGGAACCGGCTCCTCCCAGGTGCCGGGGCAGTTCAGCGCCCGGCTCTCCTCGTACGCGTCGAACAGCCAAGGGCCGTCCGGATCTTCCACCTCGCGCTCCACGGCCGCACCGTCGGCCGGTGCGGGCAGCCGGCGTCCCGTTTCCAGGTCGAACCACGCGTCCTCGCACCACAGGGCCCACACCTTCACGGCCGCGCCCCCGTCGAGGTCGTACACCTCGGCGGTGTGGTCACCGCTGAGGTTCGGCTCGGCCACGTAGGCGCCGACGGGCCGCCACCAGGCCCACACCGTCCGCCAGGGCAGCCCCGGTTCGGCCTCGGCGACGCGGGCGGCGTAGTCGTGGTGCCCGAGCACGGTCGCGGCGAAGTGCAGCCAGGAGGCGAACTCCGCCCGCCCCACGTCGGCCCGCCCGAAGACGGCCTCGGCCTGCGTGAACACCTCCCGCCCGATGCCCCCTCCACCGGCGGCCCCGCCCCGCAGGGCCGCCCGGTCCGCGCGCAGCACCGCGGCCGGATCGTCGAACGGGCAACGGCTGTCCTGGTCTTCACTCATGGACGCATGCTGCCACCCGCCTGGGACACCGCCCCCGCCGGGCGGATCATCCGGCCACGCCGGCGTTCGAGGCGCGGGCGCGAAGCGCCGTGGCGGGTACGGGAGCGCCCCGGTGCCGAATCCGCCGGCCGGAGCCGGAGG
Source organism: Streptomyces nojiriensis (assembly GCF_017639205.1). Lineage (NCBI taxonomy): Bacteria > Bacillati > Actinomycetota > Actinomycetes > Kitasatosporales > Streptomycetaceae > Streptomyces > Streptomyces nojiriensis. Next base: position 5,872,851 of record NZ_CP071139.1, read on the forward strand.
CTAGATGGCTTCCTTGCGGGTCAGGAAGTTGAACGAGATCCACCCCGGCAGCACCGGCAGCCAGAAGGTCATCAGACGGAACAGCAGTACCGCCGAGATCGCGACCTCCTTCTCCAGACCCGCCGCGATCAGCCCGAGGGTCAGCGTGGTCTCCACCGCGCCCATGCCGCCCGGTGTCGGCGCCGCCGATCCGAGCGCGTTGCCCGCCAGGAACACCACCGCGATGCTCGCGTAGCTGATGGCCTCGCCGCCGCCGAACGCGCGGATCGACGCGTCCAGGCACATCACGAAGCAGCCCGTCAGCAACAGCATCCCGCCGATGCCGGTCAGCAGCTTCTTCGGCCGCTGGAGCACGTCCAGCATGCGCGGCACCACGCCCGCGAACAGCGCCCGTACCCGCGTCACCACGAACTTCCGCAGGAACGGGACCGCCGTCACCACCAGCACCAGCACGGCCACCGTCAGCAGACCCGCGATGACCGCGCGGGACGGGGTCATCTCCGGGGTCTTCTCGGTCCCGGTCAGATAGCCGAACGACAGCAGCAGCAGGATGTGGCTGGCCAGCCCGAACAGCTGGGAGGCGCCCACGCTCGCGACCGCCAGCCCCGGCCGGACCCCCGCCCGCTGCAGGAACCGCGTGTTCAGCGCGACACCGCCGACGGCCGCCGGGGCCACCAGCTTCACGAACGATCCGGCCACCTGCGCGACCACGGTCCGCAGGAACGGCACCCGCTCCGGGACGAAGCCCAGCAGGCTCATCGCCGCCGCGAAGTAGGTCAGCGCCGAGAAGGCGAGCGCCGCCCCGACCCAGCCCCACTGCGCCTGGCCGATGATGGTCGCGAAGTCCACGTGGGCGAGCTGCGTGAGCAGGAAGTACGCACCGAACGCGCCCGCGATGAACGAGACCAGCGTGCGCGGCCGGATCCGCTCCAGCCGGGCCGGCTCCACCGGCGCCTGCGGCCGGATCAGCAGCACCTGGTGGCGGATCTGGGTCAGCAGATCCTCCTCGCGGGCCCCGTCCAGCGCATCCTCCAGGGCCTTCTTCTCGGCCTTGCGGTCGGCGGCGGCCGAGGCGGAGACCGGGGTCGCGGAGGCCGCGGACTCCGCCTCGCGCGCCGCCTTCGCCGCCCGCGAGGACTCCAGTACGGCCTCGCGCTGCCGCTCCGCCCGCTCCCGGGCCAGCTTGCGCAGCGTGGCCCGGGTGGAACGGCTCAGCGCGATCGGCTGGAGCAGCGGCAGACAGTCCGCCACCGCGTCCGGGCCGAGCACCGACACGGCCGAGGCCACCGCGCGCTCGGCGCCGACCCGCAGGCCGAGCGTGGTCAGCAGCTGGGCGATGTCCATCCGGAGCACCAGGTCGCCGGCGGCGATCTCGCCGCCGCGCAGGTCGGTCAGGATGACATTGCCGGAACGATCCACCACAAGGGCGTCCCCGGTGAGCCGGCGGTGCGCGATCCGCCGCGACTGCAGGGCCCGTACCTGCTTCCACGTGTGGTGGATCAGCTCGTCGGTGATCTCCTCGTCGGCGAGCGCGTCCAGCGCCCGGACGTCCAGGTGCTCGTACACGAGCATCACCGCGTCCGGACCGAGCTCGGAGGTGGCGATCAGCTTCGGCGCGTTCGCCCCGGCCGCGATGGCCGCGTAGGCGAGGAGCGCCTCCTGCTCCAGCGCCTGGCGCAGCGACTGCAGGCTGCGCCCGGTGGTGATGCCGCGCAGGGTGAGCCGGCGCCAGACCCGGTAGAAGAAGCCGTGGGCCTGCTGCTCGCGGTCGACGATCGTGACGTCCAGCGGCGGCCCGTCCTCCAGGGTCACGTGGTAGCGGCGACCCCGGTCGTTGGCCTCGGAGGGCTCGGGGCCCTCGGGCATCTCGGCGCGCATCGCGCTGACCGGCTGGAAGCCGACCCGGCGCAGTCCGGCGAGGAGGTGCTGGCCGGTGGGGCGGACGTTGGGCGAGCCGACGGCGTACAGGGTGCCGTAGGCGACGCTCCAGCCGATCAGCACCGTGAGGATGATCGAGAAGGGGGTGGTGTAGCCGTTGACCAGCATGGCGAAGGCGTTGAGCAGGAGGACCATCCACAGGGCGACGCGCCAGTGGGGTCTGCGGGTCATCCCGACCGCGGTCATGTACGCGATGACGGGCGCGAGGTAGCCGTGCACCGGGTCGGTGAGGGTGCCACCGGCCGCGGGGCGGGTCAGGGCGTCCTGGATGGTGTCGGGGGCGGCCTGCGAGACCCACAGGTCGGTGGCGAGGGTGACGCCGTGCGCGAGGACGGCGGCGAGCACGCCGTCGGCGATGCGCAGCCCGTCGCGTTTGATCAGCCGCTCGATGGCGAAGGCGACGGGCAGCAGCAGCACCGCGATGCTGGAGACCAGGGCGGCGACCTTGATCAACAGGGCGGGTGCCTGGCCGGTGCCCTTGCTGATGTCCTCCTCCAGACCCACGGTGGTGCCGTGGGCGAAGGCGGCGATGGCGAGGAGGACGGCGATGCCGAGGATGCCGACGAGCAGGCGTACGAGGTCGGACGGCCGGTGCACGCGGGCGGCGAGCAGCGGTTCGTCGACCTCGACCCGGTCGGCGTCGGTGGCGGCGTGACCGTGCGCGTCCTCGGCGGCCTCGGCCGGCTCGGCTTCGGCCGGCTCGGCTTCAACCGGCTCGGCCTCGGCCTCGGCCTCGCCCGTGCGGTCGGTCCGGTCGGTCCGGCCGTCGGGGCGCGGGGGCTCCGGACGGGGCTCCGGGACGGGTTCGGGGCGGGCGGCGCGGCCGTCGTCAGGGCGTGCGCCGTCGTCGGTCGCCGCGCCGTCCGGAGGGCTCACACCCTGCTCCTTCGTCGTCACATCCGTCTCTTCTTGATCACGTATCACCAGTCACCGCCCGGAAGATGGTGGCACGGACCGGCGGGCCTGCGGGGCATCAGGGTGCGCGCCGGTGCGGAAGCGAGACCTCCGCCGGAGCGGGGCCGACGTACTGCACCATGTGCTGAATGAGTGAGGAGCTGCCCGCGTACGCGGAGCGCGTACTGGAGGTGGCCGAGCGTATTCCGCCCGGCCGGGTGATGACGTACGGGGACGTCGCCGAGTGGCTCGGCGAGGGAGGACCCCGCCAGGTCGGGCGTGTCATGGCCCTGTACGGGGGAGCCGTGCCCTGGTGGCGCGTGGTGCGGGCGGACGGCCTGCCGCTGCCCGGCCACGAGGTGCGCGCCCTGGAGCACTACCGGACCGAGGCCACCCCGCTGCGCCTGACCGCGGGCGGCGAGCCGCGGCTGGACATGCGCCGGGCGCGCTGGGACGGGTCCCCCGGACCGGATGGCGGGGAGGACGGCACGCGCGACGAGGCTCACACCTGACAGCTTCGGCCATGCGCGGCCCGGACGGGCGATCGGGCGACGGGCCGAACGCCCGTCCGGGGTACCCGGGGGGACTGCGCGCCGTCGGCCGGTTGCCGTAGCGTTGCCTCTTCGGCTTCCGCGGCGGATTCCGCGCGAGCCGTCACGGCAGCACCGCCACACCCCGCAGACCCACCAGGACCGGCACCCCACGTGATCACCTCTTCCTCCGACCGCACCGAACGGCGGCGTACGCGGACCCCCGACGCGTACCGCCTCGTGCGCACCGGGCCGGAACGGGTGGATCCCCCTGTGCTGGACGCAGCGCAGCGGGCTGTGGTTGACCACACCGGCGGACCACTGCTGGTCCTCGCCGGACCGGGCACCGGGAAGACGACCACGCTGGTCGAAGCCGTCACCGCCCGGGTCGAAGCGGGCACCGACCCCGCCCGGATCCTCATCCTCACCTTCAGCCGCAAGGCGGCGGTGGAACTGCGCGACCGGGCCGCCCTGCGCCTCGGCGGCGCGCGCGCCCCGCAGGCCACCACCTTCCACTCCTTCTGCTACGGACTCGTCCGCGCCCACCAGGACACCGACCTCTTCGCCGACCCGCTGCGGCTGCTGTCCGGCCCCGAGCAGGACGTGATGGTCCGCACCCTCCTGGAGGGCCAGCGCCGGATCCGCTCCATCCGCTGGCCGGACGACCTGCGGGCCGCGCTGACCACGCGCGGGTTCGCCGACGAGGTCCGGGCGGTGCTCGCCCGCGCCCGCGAACTGGGCCTCGGGCCGCAGGCCCTCTCCTCGTTCGCCGACCGCATCGGCCGCCCGGACTGGAAGGCGGCGGCGGCCTTCCTCTCCGAGTACCTCGACGTCCTCGACATGCAGGGCACGCTCGACTACGCGGAACTCCTGCACCGGGCGGTGCTCCTCGCGGAACGCACGCCGTCCCTCGCCTCCGCCTACGACGCGATCTTCGTCGACGAGTACCAGGACACGGACGCCTCGCAGCTGCGGCTGCTGCGCGCCCTGACCGGCCCCGGCGGCACGCTGGTCGCCTTCGGCGACCCCGACCAGTCGATCTACGCCTTCCGCGGCGCCGACATCAACAACGTCCTGGACTTCGGATCGGCCTTCCCCGGCGCGCGGGTCAAGGCCCTCACCGTCGGCCGCCGCTCCGGCGCGGCCCTGCTGGCGGCCACCCGGCTGCTCACCACCCGGATGCCGGTCCCGCGACTGCCGGCCGAGGCGGTCCGCGCGCACCGCGATCTCGCGCCGGTGCGGGAGGGCGGGCGGGTGGAGGTCTTCACGTACCCGACGGCGGGCGCCGAGCTGGACAACATCGCCGACATCCTGCGGCGGGCCCACCTGGAGGACGGGGTGCCCTGGCAGGAGATGGCCGTCTTGGTCCGTGCGGGCGGCCGCACCCTCCCGGCGATGCGCCGCGCCCTGATCTCGGCGGGAGTCCCGGTCGAAACGGACGGCGCGGACACCCCCCTGCGCCACGAACCGGCGGTCTCCCCCCTCCTGACGGCCCTCCGCGCCGCAGCCACCACCGCCGAGTCCGACCCTGGGCGGAGCCCCGCCGTAGCCGTGGGCGACCCGGCGCAGGCCGCGGACGAGGGCGAGCCCGCCGGCGCCGAGCCGAACCCGGGGCGCAGCCCCGAAGCCCCTACCGGCTCCGCCGACGCGCCACCGTCCGCTCCGCAGGACCGGGCCGAAGCGGCGGCGCCGGGCGCGGACCTCTCGGGAGTCGCCCCCGAAGCCGCTACCGGCTCCGCCGCCGCGTCGCCGGCCGACCCGTCCGCGCCGCAGGACCGGGCCGGCGTGGCCTCCGGGCAGCACGCCGGCCCCGACGGCGGCCCGGCGCGGCTCGACGGCCCGACGGCGGCCGACGTCGTGGGCGAGCCGGGCGCGGGGCGGAGCCCCGAGGCCGGCACCGGCTCCGCCGCCACCCGGGCCGACGCGGTCGGGGCGGGTCCCGGCGGTCAGGCCGACGAGCTCGCTCGCACTGTAGGGGCGGGTGGGCGGGAAGCATCCCCCGCCGCAGCCGACCCCGACGCCGTCGAGCCCGCCCCGGGGGGCTTCGCCGACCCCGCCGGGGGCGACGCGGCCGGGGGCGACGCCGCCGGGGGTGTCACCGTCGAGGCCGCCCTCACCCTGCTCGCCTCCCCCCTCGGCGGGATGGACGCCGCCGACCTGCGGCGGCTCGGCCGTGCCCTGCGCGACGAGGAGCGCGCCGCCGGCGTCAAGGTGCCCGCGCCCTCCGACGTACTGCTCGCCCGCGCCCTCGCCGAGCCCGAGCGGCTCACCGCCCACGACCCCGCCTACGCCCGCGGCGCGCAACGCCTCGGCCTGCTCCTGCGCAAGGCCCGCGAGCTGCTCCAGGGCGGCGGCACCGCCGAGGAGGCCCTGTGGGTCCTCTGGGACGGCACCCCCTGGCCGCAGCGGCTGGAGCGCAGCGCCCGCCGCGGCGGCGCGGCCGGCCGCAACGCCGACCGCGACCTCGACGCCGTCTGCGCCCTCTTCGACACCGCCGCCCGCGCCGAGGAACGCACCGGCGGCCGCGGCGCGCTCAACTTCCTCGAACAGCTGGAGGCGGAGGACATCGCCGCCGACACGTTGACGGCCCGCGCCACCCGCCCCGACGCCGTCCGGCTGATGACGGCCCACCGCTCCAAGGGACTGGAGTGGTCCCTCGTCGTCGTCGCCGGCGTCCAGGAGGGCCTGTGGCCCGACCTCCGCCGCCGCGGCTCCCTCTTGGAGGCCGACCGCATCGGCCGCGACGGCCTCGCCGAGCCCCTCACCCCCGGCGCCCTGCTCGCCGAGGAGCGCCGGCTGTTCTACGTGGCCGCCACCCGCGCCCGCGACCGCCTCGTCGTCACCGCCGTCAAGGCCCCCGCCGACGACGGCGACCAGCCCTCCCGCTTCCTCACCGAGCTCGGCGTCACTCCGCGCGACGTCACCGGCCGTCCCCGCCGCCCCCTCGCCGTCGCCGCGCTCGTCGCCGAGCTGCGCGCCACCACCGTCGACCCCGACGCCTCGCCCGCCCTGCGCGACGCGGCCGCCCGCCGCCTCGCCCGCCTCGCCGCGCTCACCGACGACGAGGACCGCCCGCTGGTCCCCGCCGCGCACCCGCAGCGCTGGTGGGGCCTGTACGAGCCCACCCGCAGCAGCGTCCCCCTCCGTGACCGGGACCGGCCCGTCGCCCTGTCCGGCAGCGCCCTGGAGCAGCTCGCCAACACCTGCTCCCTCCAGTGGTTCCTCGGCCGCGAGGTCAAGGCCGACACCCCCTCCACCGCCGCCCAGGGCTTCGGCAACGTCGTCCACGTCCTCGCCGACGAGGTCGCCTCCGGCCGCACCCCCGCCGACCTGGCCGTCCTCATGGAACGCCTCGACTCGGTGTGGGACGCCCTCGCCTTCGACGCCCCCTGGAAGTCCCGCCAGGAGAAGGACAACGCCCGCGCCGCCCTGGAGCGCTTCCTGCGCTGGCACACCACCGACCGCGGCGGCCGCGAGGCCGTGGCCACGGAGCACGAGTTCGACGTCACACTCGAAGCCGGCGAGGTCGCCGTCCGCATCCGGGGTTCCATGGACCGGGTCGAATCGGACCCGCAGGGGCGTGCGTACGTCGTCGACTTCAAGACCGGCAAATCCGCGCCGACCAAGGACGAGGTGGCCCGCCACCCCCAGCTCGCCGTCTACCAGCTCGCCGTGCGCGAGGGTGCCGTCGACGAGGTCTTCGACGGCCTGCGCCCCGCGCCGGGCGGCGCCGAGCTCGTCCAGCTCCGCCAGGGCGCCGCGATCCGCGAGGGCGGCGACGCGGTGCCCAAGGTGCAGGCCCAGCAGCCGCTCGACGGGGAGTGGGTCGGCGACCTGCTGGCCACCGCCGCGGGCCGGGTCCTGGACGAGCGGTTCGCGCCCGCCGCGGGCCGCCACTGCGACCACTGCTCCTTCCGCAGCTCGTGCAGCGCCCGCCCGGAGGGCCGCCAGACGGTCGAGTGAGCTCGCCGGTCGCCGGTCGCGTGTCGGCGCTCGGCGCTCGGCGTTCGGCGGTCGGGGCTGTCGGTGGGGGCGGCTAGCCTTTTTACGTGCCCGCGCGTCCGCCCGCCCTCTCCGACCCCGAGCAGCTCAAGGAGCTCCTCGGGATCCCTTTCACGCCCGAGCAGATGGCCTGTGTCACCGCCCCGCCCGCCCCCCAGGTCGTCGTCGCGGGCGCCGGCTCCGGCAAGACCACCGTCATGGCGGCCCGCGTCGTCTGGCTCGTCGGTACGGGCGCGGTCGCACCCGAGCAGGTGCTCGGCCTGACCTTCACCAACAAGGCCGCCGGTGAACTGTCCGAGCGCGTACGCAAGGCCCTCGCGCGGGCCGGCATCACCGACCCGGACCCCTCCCCGGCCGACCCGGACGCGGCCGGCGGCGAGCCCCGCATCTCCACCTACCACGCCTTCGCCGGACAGCTCCTGAAGGACCACGGCCTGCGCATCGGCCTGGAGCCCAGCTCCCGGCTGCTCGCCGACGCCACCCGCTTCCAGCTCGCCGCGAAGGTGCTGCGCGAGGCCCCCGGCCCGTACCCCTCGCTCACCAAATCGGTCCCCGACCTGGTCGGCGACCTCCTCGCGCTCGACGGCGAACTCTCCGAGCACCTGGTCGAGCCCGAGCGGCTGCGCCTCCACGACACCGAGCTGCTCGGTGTCCTCGCCGGCACCAAGCTCACCAACGAGGACCTCCGCAAGGTCCCCGAGGCCGTGCGCGGCCGCCTCGAACTGCTGGAACTGGTCGTCCGCTACCGCGCCGCCAAACGCTCCCGCGACCTCTTCGACTTCAGCGACCAGATAGCCCTCTCCGCGCAGCTCGCCACCACCCGCCCCGAGGTCGGCGCACTGCTCCGCGAGGAGTTCCGGGTGGTCCTGCTCGACGAGTACCAGGACACCTCCGTCGCCCAGCGGCTCCTGCTGTCCGGCCTCTTCGGCGCGGGCTCCGGCCACGCCGTGACCGCCGTGGGCGACCCCTGCCAGGCGATCTACGGCTGGCGCGGGGCCTCCGTCGCCAACCTCGACGACTTCCCCGAGCACTTCCCGCACGCCGACGGGACCCCCGCCACCCGGCTCTCCCTCAGCGAGAACCGGCGCAGCGGCGGCCGCCTGCTGGACCTCGCCAACGGACTCGCCGCCCCGCTGCGCGCCATGCACGAGGGCGTGGAGGCACTGCGCCCGGCGCCGGGCGCCGAGGCCGCCGGGCAGGTCCGCTGCGCCCTGCTGGAGACCCACGCGCAGGAGCTCGACTGGCTCGCCGACTCCGTCGCCCACCTGGTCCGTACCGGGACGGAGCCGCGCGAGATCGCCGTACTGTGCCGCTCCGCCGGGGACTTCGCGCAGATCCAGGCCGTGCTCGTGGACCGGGACGTGCCGGTGGAGGTCGTCGGGCTCTCCGGGCTGCTGCACCTGCCCGAGGTCGCCGACCTCGTCGCCGTCTGCGAGGTCCTCCAGGACCCGGGCGCCAACGCCTCCCTGGTCCGGCTGCTGATCGGCCCGCGCTGGCGGATCGGCGCGCGCGACCTGGCCCTGCTGGGCCGCCGGGCGCGGCAGCTGGTGAGCCGCGCGCCCGCCGGGTCCGACCCGGACGAACGCCTCGCGGCGGCCGTGGAGGGCGTGGACCCGGCGGAGATCGTGTCGCTGGCCGACGCCCTGGAGACCTTCCTCGACGGCGCCGGACAGGCCCCGGACGACCTCCCCTTCTCGGCGGAGGCCCGGATCCGCTTCGCGCACCTCGCCCAGGAACTGCGCGACCTGCGGCGCTCCCTCGCGGACCCGCTGATGGACGTCCTGCACCGGGTGCTGACCGCCACCGGCCTGGAGGTGGAGCTGTCGGCCTCCCCGCACGCGCTGGCGGCCCGCCGCCGCGAGACCCTGTCGAACTTCATGGACGTGGCGGCCGGTTTCGCCGCCCTCGACGGCGAGGCCACGCTGCTGGCCTTCCTGGCCTTCCTGCGCACGGCCGCCCAGTACGAGAAGGGCCTGGACCACGCCCTGCCCGGCGGCGAGAACACGGTCAAGGTGCTCACCGCCCACAAGTCCAAGGGCCTGGAGTGGGACGTCGTGGTGGTCCCGGACCTGTGCGCGGGCGCCTTCCCGAAGGAGAAGCCGCCGGAGGCCTGGACCTCGTACGCGAAGGTGCTCCCGTACGCGCTGCGCGGCGACGCCCCCACCCTGCCCGGGGATCCGGCCTGGACCTCGGCGGGCCTGAAGGCCTTCAAGGCCGCGCTCAAGGACCACAAGTCGGTGGAGGAGCTCCGCCTCGGCTACGTGACCTTCACCCGGCCGCGCTCCCTGCTGCTGGCCTCCGGCCACTGGTGGGGGCCGAGCCAGAAGAGGCGCCGCGGCCCGTCGCCGTTCCTCGAAGCCCTGTACGAGCACTGCGCGGCCGGTTTCGGCGAGATCGAGGCCTGGGCGGACGAGCCCGACCCCACCGCCGAGAACCCGGCGCTGTCCGGCGAGTCCACCCCGGACCACTCCTGGCCCCTCCCGCTCGACCCGTACTCCCTCACCCTGCGCCGCGCGGCGGCCGCCCTGGTGGAGTCCTACCTCGCGGCCCCGCCCCCGGAGGAGGACGAGTACCTCTGGCCCCCGGACTGCGAGGAGCCGTGGCCGGCCGAAGACCCCTGGGAACCGGACGCCCCGGCCGACGGCACCTGGCCCCCGGGCCCCCCGGCCGACGGCGCCGGTACGCCTTCGGCGACGACGGAGCCCGGAGCCCCGGCCCGGCCCGGCGACGCTCTGCTGCCGCAGACGCCCGCGCAGCGCCCGGCCGAGGCGGCCGGCACCGCCGGGCCGGACTTCGACGATCCCTGGGCGGCCGAGCCCTGGCCCGAAGCCCGGCCGGGGGACGGCGCGGCCGCGCCGGCTCGCCACGGGGTCCGGGGCAGCGCCCCGGCTCCGGGAAGGGGTGGGGTGGGGGACGAATCCGCCCCTACCGCCGCCGCCGAGCCGCCCGACGACCTCTGGTCCGGCGAAGCCTGGGCAGGTCCGGCCCGGCACCCCGCCGGGCCGGACTTCGACGACCCCTGGGCGGCCGAGGCATGGGCCCGGGGCCTGCCCGGGGACGGCGCGGCCGCGTCGGCGCCCCACGGGGCCCGGGGCGGCGCCCCGGTTCCGGGCGGGGCGGGGGACGCATCCGCCCCGGCCACCCCCGACGCGCCGGACGGGGATCTCCGGGCGGCCGGGGCGGCCCCGCCCTCGGTACGTCCCGTTGCCGGAAGGCGGCCCGGCACGGCAGTGCCCCCCGACCCCGCCGACCCCGCCGGGAGGCACGGCGGTGACCTCGTTCCCGAGGAGGCCCGCGCCGTCGCCTCCTGGGACCGCGATCTCGACGCCCTCGAGGGCGAGCTCCGCCGTGCCCGCGCGGCCGTCCGCGACGTCGAGCTGCCGTCCGCCCTGTCGGCCAGCCAGCTGCTCCGGCTCGCCGCCGACGAGCAGGGCTTCGTACGCGACCTCGCCCGCCCCATGCCGCGGCCCCCGCAGCCCGCCGCCCGCCAGGGCACCCGGTTCCACGCCTGGGTCGAGTCCCGGTTCGACGAGCTGCCGCTGCCCTTCCTCGACGTCCTCGACCCCGTCACCGACCTGCCCGGCGCCGGCTCCGACCAGGAGATCGCCGACGAGGCCGACCTCGACTCCCTCAAGGCCGCCTTCGAACGCAGCCCGTACGCGGACCGCCCCCCCCACCGCATGGAGGCCCCGGTCCAGCTCACCCTCGCCGGCCGGGTCGTGCGCGGCCGGATCGACGCCGTCTACCGCAACCCGGACGGCTCGTACGAGATCGTGGACTGGAAGACCGGCCGCACCACCGAGGCCGACCCCCTCCAGCTCGCCGTCTACCGCGTGGCCTGGGCCGAGGCCACGAACACCCCGCTCGACCGGGTCTCCGCCGCCTTCCTGCACGTCCGCAGCGGCCGCGTGATCCGCCCCCGCAACCTCCCGGACCGCGCCGGCCTTGAGCGGATCCTCCAAGGCGGATCGGACCCGGACGGTGACCACCAGGCGGACAGCTAGGCTCGGGGGCATGAGCGACACCCCGCCGGACAGCGTCGTCCGCACGTACATCGACACCCACCGCGCCGCCTTCCTCGACGACCTCGCCGAGTGGCTCCGCATTCCCTCCGTCTCGGCCCAGCCCGAGCACGCGGGCGACGTACGCCGCAGCGCCGAATGGCTCGCGGCCAAGCTCAAGGAGACCGGCTTCCCGGTCGCCGAGGTGTGGGAGACCCCCGGCGCGCCCGCCGTCTTCGCGCACTGGCCGAGCGAGGACCCGCACGCCCCGACCGTCCTCGTGTACGGGCACCACGACGTGCAGCCCGCCGCCCTCGCCGACGGCTGGCACACCGACCCGTTCGAGCCGGTGGTCCAGGACGGCCGCATGTACGCGCGCGGCGCCGCAGACGACAAGGGGCAGGTCTTCTTCCACACCCTCGGGGTACGGGCGCACCTGGCGGCCACCGGCGCCGCCGCTCCCGCCGTCCACCTCAAGCTCCTCATCGAGGGCGAGGAGGAGTCCGGCTCCCCGAACTTCCGCGCCCTCGTCGAGGCCCGCGCCGCCGAGCTCGCCGCCGACGTCGTGATCGTCTCCGACACCGGCATGTGGTCCGAGACCACCCCCACCGTCTGCACCGGCATGCGCGGCGTCGCCGACTGCGAGATCGACTTCCACGGCCCGGACCAGGACATCCACTCCGGCGCCTTCGGCGGGGCCGTGCCCAATCCGGCCACCGTCGCCGCCCGCCTGGTCGCGGCCCTGCACGACGCCGACGGACGGGTCACGATCCCCGGCTTCTACGACAACATCGCCGAGCTGACGGACGCGGAGCGCGCGCTCATCGCCGAGCTGCCCTTCGACGAGTCCGAGTGGCTGCGTACGGCCAAGTCCCACGCGGCCGCGGGCGAGGCCGGGTACTCCACCCTGGAGCGCGTCTGGGCCCGCCCCACGGCCGAGGTCAACGGCATCGGCGGCGGCTACCAGGGCCCCGGCGGCAAGACCATCGTGCCCGCCTCCGCCCACCTGAAGCTGTCGTTCCGCCTGGTGTCCGGGCAGGACCCCTACGAGGTCGAGGCGGCCGTCAGGGACTGGGTCGCGGCCGGGATCCCGGACGGGATCCGCCACTCCATCACCTTCGGCGCACCGACCCGCCCCTGCCTGACCCCGCTGGACCACCCGGCCCTGCAGTCGGTCGTCCGCTCCATGGGCCGCGCCTTCGGCGAGAAGATCCGCTTCACGCGGGAGGGCGGCTCCGGCCCCGCCGCGGACCTCCAGGACGTCCTGGACGCACCCGTCCTCTTCCTCGGCATCTCGGTACCGTCCGACGGCTGGCATTCACCGAACGAGAAGGTCGAGCTGGACCTCCTGCTCAAGGGCGTCGAGACGACCGCGTACCTCTGGGGAGACCTGGCCGCCCACCACCGCACCACCGCCTGACACCCGACGCACACACCTGCCGTACCGAGCCTGCCTGTCCCACCACCGGGGGAGTTGGAAGTACCTGTGAGCACCCATACCGAGCGCCCTCTCACCGAGCGCCCTCTTTCGCTCGCCGCGCCCAGCGGGATCGACCGCGCCGCGCACCACCGTCTCGACGAGGCGTGGCTCGCCGCGGCCTGGAGCCACCCCACGACCCGTGTCTTCGTCGTCTCCGGCGGCCAGGTCCTGATCGACGACACCCCCGACGGCGGTAGCGGCATCGTGATGACCCCGGCCTTCGAGGCCCCGGTCACCGAGACCCACCGCTACTTCCTGGGCACCGACGAGGACGGCGTACGGTACTTCGCGCTGCAGAAGGACGCGCTGCCCGGCCGCATGGACCAGTCGGCCCGCCCGGCCGGCCTGCGCGAGGCCGGACTGCTGCTGTCCCCGCGCGACGCCGGGCTGATGGTGCACGCGGTGGCGCTGGAGAACTGGCAGCGGATGCACCGCTTCTGCTCGCGCTGCGGCGAGCGCACGGTGGTCGCGGCGGCCGGGCACATCCGCCGCTGCCCGGGCTGCGGCGCCGAACACTACCCGCGCACCGACCCGGCCGTGATCATGCTGGTCACGGACGAGCACGACCGTGCGCTGCTGGGCCGCCAGGTGCACTGGCCCGAGGGCCGCTTCTCCACGCTGGCGGGGTTCGTGGAGCCGGGCGAGTCGATAGAGCAGTCCGTCATCCGCGAGGTGTGGGAGGAGGCGGGCGTCCGGGTCGGCGAGGTCGAGTACGTGGCCAGCCAGCCGTGGCCCTTCCCGTACAGCCTGATGCTGGGCTTCACGGCCCGCGCCACCACCTCCGAGATCACGGTGGACGGCGAGGAGATCGAGGAGGCCCGCTGGTTCTCCCGCGAGGAGCTGCGGGCGGCGTTCGCGTCGGGCGAGGTGCTGCCCCCGTCGGGCATCTCCATCGCCGCCCGGCTGGTCGAGCTCTGGTACGGCGAGCCGCTGCCGAAGGCCGCCGCGTAACCTTCGTCACTTCCCCGCCCCGTGACGCGGTGGTCGTGACGCGGCGGAGGGCCCCCGCTTCGGCGGGGGCCCTCCGCTGTGTCCGCTCCTGGGCCGGTCAGACGGCGAGGGCCTGCTTGACCTGGGCCAGGCTCGGGTTCGTCATGACGGACTCACTGCCCGCGGCGGACTTCACGAGGACGGTGGGGACCGTCTGGTTGCCGCCGTTGGCCTTCTCCACGAACGCGGCGGACTCCGGGTCGAGCTCGATGTTGATCTCGTTGTACGCGATGCCTTCCCGGTCCAGCTGGGTCTTCAGCCGACGGCAGTAGCCGCACCAGGTCGTGCTGTACATCGTGACGGTGCCCGTGTCCTGCATGCTGCGCTCTCCTTCGTGAGGGCTCGGTGGTCCGAGTACTCGAACGTACGGGACCCTGCGGCCATTCCCGTGCGGTCGCCCCGGCGCACGCGGTGTGACTGATACGACTGATACGTACTGCCTGTGGACAATTTTCCCGCCAGACTCACGAGACCTGGCAGCATGGCGGGGTGACAGCAGCAACGCACTCCTCATCGTTCCCGGGTGGCCCCGCCTCCGCCGACTCGGCCGACGCGGTGCTCCTGGGCCTCGACCCGGAGCAGCGCGAGGTCGCGACGACCCTGCGCGGGCCGGTGTGCGTGCTGGCGGGTGCCGGTACCGGCAAGACCCGCGCGATCACCCACCGGATCGCCTACGGCGTCCGGTCGGGGCAGCTCATGCCGGCCAGTGTGCTCGCCGTCACCTTCACCAACCGCGCCGCGGGTGAGATGCGCGGACGTCTGCGCACCCTGGGAGCGGGCGGGGTCCAGGCCCGCACCTTCCACTCCGCCGCCCTGCGCCAGCTCCAGTACTTCTGGCCGAAGGCGGTCGGCGGGGAGGTGCCCCGGCTGCTGGAGCGCAAGATCCAGTTCGTGGCCGAGGCCGGCGCGCGCTGCCGGATCCGTCTCGACCGCAACGAGCTGCGCGACGTCACCGGCGAGATCGAATGGGCGAAGGTCACCCAGACCGTGCCCGCCGACTACCCGGTGGCCGCCCTCAAGTCGGGCCGCGAGGCCCCCCGCGACCTCGCCGAGATCGCCCAGATCTACGGGACGTACGAACAGCTCAAGCGCGACCGCGGCATGATCGACTTCGAGGACGTGCTGCTCCTGACCGTCGGCATCCTCCAGGACCGCCACGACATCGCCGAGCAGATCCGCACCCAGTACCAGCACTTCGTCGTCGACGAGTACCAGGACGTCAGCCCGCTCCAGCAGCGGCTGCTGGACCTGTGGCTCGGCGAGCGCGACAGCCTCTGCGTCGTCGGTGACGCCAGCCAGACCATCTACTCCTTCACCGGCGCCACCCCCGACCACCTGCTGAACTTCCGCACCCGCTACCCGCAGGCCACGGTGGTCAAGCTGGTCCGCGACTACCGCTCCACCCCCCAGGTGGTCCATCTGGCCAACGGGCTCCTGAACCAGGCCAAGGGCCGCGCCGCCGAGCACCGCCTGGAGCTGATCTCGCAGCGCGAGACCGGCCCCGACCCCGTCTACGCCGAGTACGCGGACGAGCCCGCCGAGGCCGAGGGCGTCGCCCGCCGGATCCGCGACCTGATCGCCGCGGGTGTTCCGGCGGGCGAGATCGCCGTGCTCTACCGCATCAACGCCCAGTCCGAGGTCTACGAGCAGGCCCTCGCCGACGCCGGGGTCCCCTACCAGCTGCGCGGAGCCGAGCGGTTCTTCGAGCGCCAGGAGGTCCAGAAGGCGATCCTCGCGCTGCGCGGAGCCGCCCGCTCCGGCGGGAACGACCCGCTGCTCGACGACGTCGTGGAGCTGGGCTCCCAGGTCCGGGCGGTGCTCAGCTCCACCGGCTGGGGCACCGAGCCGCCCGCCGGCTCCGGCGCCGTGCGCGACCAGTGGGAATCGCTGGCCGCACTGGTCCGGCTCGCCGAGGACTTCGCCCGGTCCCGGCCCGGGGCCACGCTGGCGGACCTCACGATCGAGCTGGAGGAGCGCAAGGCGGCCCAGCACGCCCCGACCGTCCAGGGCGTCACGCTGGCCTCGCTGCACGCGGCGAAGGGCCTGGAGTGGGATGCCGTGTTCCTCGTCGGCCTCACCGACGGCATGATCCCGATCACCTATGCGAAGACCGACGAGCAGGTCGAGGAGGAACGGCGGCTGCTCTACGTCGGCGTCACCCGGGCACGGATCCACCTGAACCTGTCGTGGGCGGTCTCCCGCGCCCCCGGTGGCCGGGCCTCCAGGCGCCCCAGCCGCTTCCTCAACGGCCTGCGGCCGGGCTCCGCGGCCCCGGGGGCCACAGCGGGCTCCGCGGCCGAGCGAGGGGTGCGGGGGCGCGTGCGCCGCGGTCCTGTGCTGTGCCGGGTCTGCGGCAAGACCCTGACCGAGGCCGGCGAGCTGAAACTGATGCGCTGTGAGGACTGCCCGTCCGACATGGACGAAGGCCTCTACGAGCGACTGCGGGACTGGCGTGCGGCCCAGTCGAAGGAGCAAGGACTGCCCGCCTACTGCGTCTTCACGGACAAGACGCTGATGGCCATCGCGGAGGCCGCGCCGGCCGAGGAGGGGGAGCTGTCGATGATCTCCGGAGTGGGCGGCCGTAAGCTTGACCGGTACGGAGCCGATGTCCTGGCCATCTGCGCAGGTCAAGAGGTTGCGGCCGGGCATCCTGACGACGCGTAGAAACTCGTCGGAAAAATAGTTTGCACATGCCCAGCGAAGACCCATAGGTTCTTAGCAACGGAAACGGTGGCTTCTCCGAAGCCCTGGATCCGTGCTGTACTTATCCGAATACGTATGGGACAGGCCCCCGGGCCGAGTCCCCGAGACGCCGAGAGGAGGCGAGACCAGTGACCAGCTTCATGACCTTCACCAACATGACCGATCGCTCGGTCGACGCTTCCTGCCTGCTCGGTTCCGTCTCCCTCCTGGGTACCGGTGTGTCCGCGATTTCCGCCGACCGCCCCGCCCTGCTGGCGATCCTTCCGGTCAGTGAGCGCAATGAGCGACCGACCAAGGCACCGGTGGCAGTACTGGCAGCAGAAGCGCAGACGCATGGCGCCTATGGATTCGCTGCCGCAGCCGGTGCCGGATCCCAGAAGAAGCAGACGAAGCAGCAGCACCACCTGATGTGGGCCTTCCGCGGGCTCGAACCCTGGAGTGATCCAGCCTGATCGCATGATCAGGCCGGCGCCTTCAGGGCCGCGGAACCCCACCCGGGATCCGCGGCCCTTCTGTTTGTCCCGAACCGGGACGACGGAGCGAAGGGGCCACGGGACTGGCAGCCAGGTACCAGCCGAACCCGGCCGACCGGCCGGAACGACTAGCCGAACAAGACGAGGAAGAAAACACCGTGCAACTCGAAGCGCACGCCCCGTCCGTACCGCAGACCCAAATGATCTCCCCGCCCGCAGTCCCGGAGGACCACACCTTGACCCCGCTCACCGCGCTGACCGCGCTCGACGACGCCATCGAGAACCTCGGCGTGCCCGTCCCCTGCCGCACCTTCGACCCCGAGGTCTTCTTCGCCGAGTCCCCGGCCGACGTCGAGTACGCCAAGTCCCTCTGCCGCACCTGCCCGCTGGTCGAGGCCTGCCTCGCCGGGGCTGTCGAGCGCCGCGAGCCCTGGGGTGTCTGGGGTGGCGAGCTCTTCGTCCAGGGTGTCGTCGTCGCCCGCAAGCGTCCCCGTGGCCGCCCGCGCAAGAACCCGGTTGTCACGGCATGACCGCCATCGGAACCATCGACCGCCCCCTGACGCACGACCCCCTGAAGCAGGCCCTCATGACCTCCTACACCACGAGCGAGCAGCCCCACGGCGCCGCCCACGCAGACTTCATCACCGCCGGCGCGATCACCTCGCGTCAGAACAGGACCCGCGAAATGCAACTCATCCCAGAAGCCCTGGCTCGCGCCCATATGGACGACCGTATGCGTGAGGCGGACGCCGAGCGTCACGCCGTGCGCCTGGTCGCCGCCCGCCGCATGCAGCGGCGTGCCGAGCGCGTCTCCATGCGCGCCCGGCGCGCGCTGGCCATGGCCGTCATGCACTGACAGCTGAAGAAACAGCAGGCGTCGGCCCCCGTCACCCGGACCACCGGGCGTCGGGGGCCGACGCCTTTCCGTATTCCCCCTCTTCCCGGCACGCCCGCTCCCGGCGTCCGCTCTAGGGTGCTGCGCATGCAGCGTGATACGAGGAGCGAGCCGCTCGCAGTGAGGCCGGTCGAGCTCGCACACAACCCGTTCAATCCGCGTGACGAGCTCGGTGACATCGAGGAGATGGCCGGGTCGCTGAGGAGCAAGGGGCAGATCCACCCCGTCACCGTGGTCCGGCGCGCGGCGTTCCTCGCCGTCCACGCCGGGCAGGAACGCGGCCTCGGTGAGGCCGCCTACGTCGTCGTCGACGGAAACCGCAGGCTCGCCGCGGCGCGCGTGGCCGAGCTCGACGAGCTGCGGATCGACATCCGCGACGAACTGGCCCTGAGCTCCGAGGACATCCTGGAGTCGGCGCTGATCACCAGCATCCACCGGGCCGGTCTCGGCCCGCTCGAGGAGGCGAACGCGATCCGGCGACTGGTCGTGGCGTACGGATCCCAGAGGAAGGTCGCCGAAAGGCTGGGCAAGTCCCCGGCGTGGATCTCGCAGCGGCTCGCCCTGCTCAAGCTCGCCGACGACCTCAAGGACAAGGTCCGCAGCGGAGAGCTGCCGGTGAAGGAGGCGCGCCGCATCGGCGGCCTGCCGCCGGAGCGGCAGCACGCGGAGGCCGAGCAGGTGATGAACCGGCCCAAGTCCCCTCGCAGGCCGGTGACTCCGGCTGTCACCGGTGTGGTGGAGCGGATTAACCCGGTTAACCCGGTCGACCCGGTGGAGGCGTTCGCCGAGTACGTCGAGCGTGCCGTCGACTTCGCCTACGGGATGCGGGACATCGCCGCCGCCTACCGCCTGGCCGCCACCGCCGATCAGGTCGCGGCGGACCGGCTCGTGGCGAGCCTGCGGGAGCGCCTGGACCGCGTCGCGCGACACCTCCCCGACTCGGGTACGCCCGGCGCACACCCCGGCGATCGTGTTCCGCCTGGAGTGCGCCACACCTCCTGAGGCTTTCCTGGCACCGTAGTTGGTGGTCGGGGCAAGACCAGAGGAGGTGCCGGTGTCCGTTTTCGACAAGAACATGCGAGTCAACGGTCGGGTCAGGTTCTATGAGAAGACGCCCGAGATCATCGCCGCGCAGCGGGCTCTGATCGACGATCAGACCGTGTTCTGTCAGCGGATCGCGTTCACCAGGTGCGCCGATCCCCGCGTGGACATCCTGTGCGTCGTCGAGGACGCCTACGCGTGGCTCTGCGCGGACTGGGTGAACCAGCAGCACCGCAAGGAGCAGGCGTTGCGGCAGCTGGTGCACCACTACGCACGCAAGGCCATGAGCGAACGCAAGGACCTCTGGACCGGCAAGCATTGGCACGAGGTCCAGTACGCCACCCTGTTCGCCGATGTCGCGGACGAGGAGGTGATGAAGGGCCTGCGGGTCATCGATGCGATGCCCGAGGCGATGAAGCGGGTCTTCGAGGCACGGAGGGTCTACGCCTACCCCATGACGGTGGCCGCGGCCCGGCTCCGCGTCTCCAGGAACTCCGTCGGGACCACGAAGGCGGATGCCCGCATCGGCAAGGTGACCGACCTCGACGCGGTGGTCAAGTTCTTCGCAGATCACATGGAAGGGGGATCCTGATGCACGGCAAGGAGGTTCGACACAGCTCAGTCCATGACCAGCACTACGCACGCATCATGCAGAAGACCGATGCGATCCAGGCCCGGCAGCGCCGGGCGGACGAACGGACCAGCGTGGTGCTCGGGGCGACCTCGCTCCTCACCCTCGGGCTCGTGGTGAGCATGATCGTCACCATGTTCGTGGCGGATCCGTCCACGGCCTTCATCTCGCGTGTCATGTCCGTGGTCGCCGCCCTCCCGGGCGCGGTCGCGCTCTATCTACGTTTCAAGAACCGCAGCTGACAGACAGGCCGGGCCTCTCATCGACCGTCTCTCACAACACCCGATGAGTGGCCGGCCCACGGCACATCCGGAGGACACACCATGTGCAATCGTTGCACAACCAGCTCGTCGGCACCGGCCCCGTCGGACATCCGGCCGGGACGGACGGCACCGACCTCTCGGACGGCGCCCGTCGTCCCGGAACTCGCGCCGGCGTCCCCGCGCTGGCTGCCCGATCCCGTCACCCGATGGGGCGCCACCCTGTACGCCTTCGCCGGTGCGGTGCTCTGGGAGGCCGTCAGCTACACGGCGCACCACGTCGACGTGACGATCACCCTCGTCTGAACAGGGCCGAAGGGGAACGAGCCCTTCGGCCGGTGCGTTGCGCGGGGTCTGCGACCCGTACGGGGATATCGTCCGGAGGTGGACCAGCCGACTCCCCATCCCGGCCCGTCGGGATCCGAGGCCCAGCCCGTCGTCTGCGCGGGCTGTGGCGCGAAGGCCCCGGGCGAGATCCCACCCACCTGGACCTGCTCGGTGGAGAACGGGACCAGACAGTACTTCTGCGTCGACTGCGCGCGCGCCAACCTCCGGGCGATCGAGGGCAGGCTCGATTCGTCCTGGTGGTGACGCGCCCGCGCAGTCACTCGGCGGAGGCGAACCCCGGCAGCCAGGTGTCCAGTTCGTCCCGCAGCCGCACCGTCGCGCCCAGCTGGCACAGCACCCCGATGGTGCTCAGCGTCACGCGGTGGATCAGCAGATAGGACGGCGGCAGGTTGATCTGCCGGCCCAACTGGTGCGCGGGGGAGCGGGGATCGGCGATCCGCGCCGCCTGGCCGCGCAGCCACGGCCGGGTGAAGGTGAACTCCTCGGCCTCGGCGGGCTCGATGATCGGCTTCAGGTAGTCCAGCACCGCGTCGGGGTCGAGCTCGACGGACTCCTTCACGAACCCCTCCGCGCACAGGTGCCCGTAGACCCCCTCGGCGTCACCGTCCAGCGTCATCCGCAGCGACCTGCCGATCGGCTTGGGCCAGCCCCCGGGCAGCCGGTCGACCGTGCCGAAGTCCAGGACCCCCAGCCGCGTCCGGCCGTCCGCCCCCGGTATCAGCCGGAAGTTGCCCGGGTGCGGGTCCGCGTGCAGCAGGCCGGTGCGCGCCGGACCGGAGAACAGGAACCCGGCCAGCAGCTGTCCGGCGCGGTCCCGCTCCTCCTGGGTCCCGTCGGCTATCACCTCCGACAGCGGGGTCCCCTCCATCCACTCGGTCACCAGCACCTGGTCGCCCTGGTGCACGACGTCCGGCACGACCACGTCCGGGTCGTCCACGAAGGCGTCCGAGTGCGTCCGCTGGGCCTCGGCCTCCAGCTCGTAGTCGAGTTCCTCCGCGACCCGGTCGCGCAACTCCTTGATCAGCGGCTTGATCTCCATGCCGGGGACCAGCGGTCCCAGCAGCCCCGCGAACCGGCCCAGCTGCTTCAGGTCCGACAGCAGCGCCTCACCGGCCCCCGGGTACTGGACCTTGACGGCCACCTCCCGGCCGTCGTGCCACACCGCCCGGTGCACCTGCCCGATCGAGGCCGCCGCGGCCGGCTTGTCCTCGAACTCCTCGAACAGGTCCCGCCAGTCAGCGCCGAGACGGTCCGCCAGCACCTGGTGCACCGTCGCCGCAGGCAGCGGCGGGGCCGCCTCCTGAAGCTTGGTCAGCGCTGCCCGGTAGGGCCCCGCGACCTCCTCGGGCAGCGCCGACTCGAAGACCGACAGGGCCTGCCCGAACTTCATGGCACCGCCCTTCAGTTCCCCGAGCGTGCGGAACAACTGCTCGGCGGTGCGCTGCTGGAGCTCGCGCGCCACGATCTCCGCGGACTTGCCCCCGATCCGCTTGCCCAGCCCCCACGTGGCCCGCCCCGCTATGCCGAGCGGCAGCGCGGCCAGCTTGACCGTACGGGTGACCGCCTTCCGGGGAAGATCAGACATACGCCCCTCCATGTCCCAGACAGCTGCGCCGCGAACGGCGGACTCAGGAAGGGCTCCGCCGCCCCGACACCATCAGCGCATCCTGTCATGGCCCTCCCGGCCGCTGCCCGCCCGATCGGCCTCAGGCGACCCACCCGCCCCGCAGGGGCAGTCGGGATGCGGGGGGACCGGGGTGGATTCCCAGTGCAGGGTGGGGAGGGCCGCCTCCCAGCGGGAGGCCGTGGAAGCGGGGAGATGCCCGTCGAGGAAGGCCAGCGCGTGGGCCGCGGCCAGCCCGGCCACCGCCGTGGACAGACCCAGGTCGCAGGCCGCACCCGCGCGGCGGCGGTGGGCCGAGCGCCACTGCACGAGCATCCTCGGCCAGGCCGCGTCCCGGTCCACGCGGTCGCGCTCCATGCACCCCGCACAGGCCGTCGAACCCGGCAGCACCAGCGGCCCCACCAGCCCCGTCCCCTCCAACACCCCCGCGAACAGGTGGGGGATGCCCGCGGCGATCCAGTCGGCCGCGGTGTCCGGATCCGGGGCCCAGGCGTGCAGCCCGTCCCGGGGCGCGACCACCACCAGGGCCAGCCCCGGCTCCGCCCCCGCGTCCTTCCCGGCCCCCGGGGCGCGCCCCGGGGCCGACTCGCGCACCAGCCTGCCCGCGGACTCGGCCCGCGGCCGGCCCACGCTGCCGGGGTCCAGCCCGCCCGGCGCCACGTCCGCCGGCTCCACCCGGCCCCCGTCGAGCACCTCCACCCGGCCCACGCCGGCTCCCGCCAGGACCGCGGCGATCACGGCCCCCACCCGGCCGCTCCCGCGCACCCGGACCCGTATCGCCCGGCGGGCGGCGATCCCCCGCAAGTCCCCGCCGGGCTCCCGGTGGACCAGGGACAGCGAACCCAGGTCGGGCCCCAGCCGTTCCACGGTCTGCGGATGCCCCCGCAGGGCCTGGGCCCGCGGGCCGCCCGCCGTGGCGTCGTCGAGCAGGCCGGCCCCCGCCAGCGTCCTGACCACCTCGTCGGCCCGGCCGTCCGGCAGTCCCATCCCCGAGGCCTCGGCCCGCAGCAGTTCCATCCCCCGGGTCCCGTCGATCCGGTCGATCAGCGTGCCCGTCGCCGTGTCCACGGGGCCGAGCACCACCGCGTGGGCGGGCGTCACCCCGAACTGAACCGTCTGCAGATCCCGCCACGCCCGCGCCAGCGCCGGCTTCACCTTCGGATACATGTCCCGTCCCCCTCGATATCCCGTGCGCACGCGTGGGCACTTGTGGCCACCGGTGCGCCTATGCGCAGCCCGTTTCCCGTTCTTCCGCAACAGTGCCCGCCCACCGGAATCCGTGCCGAAGTTTGTCCACAGGTGCGAGTTATTAGGCATATGAGATGAAGGGAAATGGGATTCCGGAAAACGGCCGTGAATCCCTCGTGTTCGAACCGCGGGCGGGCGGGACTTCCGCCACCGCGACCGGGTACCGTCGTGGCGTGTCCGCCGACCCACCGCAGCGCGCCGTCGAAGTCCGCCGGAGCGCGCGCCGCCGCAGGACCGTATCCGCCTACCGCGAGGGTGACCGTACGGTCGTGCTCATCCCTGCCCGGATGTCCGAGGCGGAGGAACAGCGCTGGGTGGGGGTCATGCTCGACAAGCTGGCCGCCCAGGAGAGCCGGCGCACCTTCGGGGACGCGGAACTCACCGAGCGGGCCGCGCAGCTGTCCGAGCAGTACTTCGACGGCCGCGCCCGCCCCAACACGGTCCGCTGGGTCACCAACCAGAACACCCGCTGGGGCTCCTGCACCCCCGCCGAAGGCAGCATCCGGCTCTCGCACCGGCTCCAGGGGATGCCCGAGTACGTCGTCGACTACGTGCTCCTGCACGAGCTGGCCCACCTCCTCGTACCCGGCCACGGGCCCCGCTTCTGGGAGCTGCTGGAGGCGTACCCGCGCACCGAGCGGGCCCGCGGCTACCTGGAGGGCGTGGTCGCCGCCGAGCGGCTGCCGAAGGTCCCCGCCGCCCGCGAGGAATGAGCCCGCCGCCCCGCCTGCCGCCCCTCCCGCCGACCCGCCCGCCCACCCTCCCGCCGGCCCACCGGCCGCCCCTCGTGCCGCACGCAGTGTTTTGTACCGGGTCGGTACCGGCTTGGCCGGATGTCGGCAATTGCCGTTAGCCTGAGCGCCACGCATTCACAGTCGGGATGGGGGACGGTCGTACGTATGGCCAGGGAATTCCAACGCGGCCACAAGGCCAAGATCAGTGATCTCACGGCGGGCACCGATCTGTACGTAGGCGTCCAGATCGCCGGATCCGGGCTCGCCTTCGACATCAGCTGTTTCGGCCTCGACGCCAACGAGCAGCTGTCGGACGACCGTTACTTCGTCTTCTTCAATCAGCCGAAGTCGCCGGAAGAGTCCATTCAGCAACTCGGTGCGCAGTCCGGCGACACCGAATCCTTCCGGGTGACGCTGGACCGCATTCCGGCGTCCATCCACAAACTGTCCTTCACCGCCACCATCGACGGTGCCGGACAGATGTCGCAGATCGGCCCCGGCTACATCCGGATCGTGGCCGGCGGCGAAGAGGTCGTCCGCTACGCGTTCACCGGCTCGGAGTTCACCACCGAGCGGGCCGTGATGCTCGGCGACTTCTACCTGAAGGACGTGTGGCGCTTCGCCGCCGTCGGCCAGGGCTTCGACGGCGGGCTCGACGCGCTGCTGCGGAACTTCGGCGGCGAGGTCGCCGAGGACCCGCAGCCGGCGCAGCAGGCCCCGGCCGCCGCCTCGCCCGGGTTCGCCCCGCCGCCGCAGGCGGCCGCCCCGGCCCCGGCCTTCGGCGCCCCGGCCCCCGCCCAGCAGGCCCCGGCCCCCGCGCCGTCCTTCGGCGCGCCCGTGCCCGCGCCCGGCGCCGTCCCGCAGCCGCAGTACCAGCAGCCCGCGGCCCCGGCCCCGGTGCACGCCGCGCCCACCATGGCCGCGCCGCTCGCCCCGCCGGCCCCCGCCCCGTACGGCCAGCCGCCGCAGCCGTCCTACGGCCAGGTGCCGCCGCCCGCCCCGGCCCCCGCGCCCTACGGGCAGCCGCCGCAGCAGCCCTCGTACGGCCAGGTCCCCGGCCAGCAGCCGCCCCCGTACGGCCAGCAGCAGCCCGCCTTCGGCCAGCAGCCGCCGCAGTACGCGCAGCAGCCGCAGCAGGCGGCCGCCGGAGCGGGCCTCGCCGCCGCGCTCCAGCCGTACAAGGAAGCCCCCACCGGCACCCGCTGGACCCCGCAGAACCAGCAGCTCATGCGCGTCGACCTGTCCATGGGCGGCCAGGCCGTCCTCGCCCGCCAGGGCAGCATGGTCCTCTACCAGGGCAAGGTCGACTTCAGCTACAAGGGCGCGGGCTTCGCCGGCCGCATCGTCGGCAACGCCACCGGCCAGGAGATGCAGCTCATGCGCTGCACCGGCCGCGGCCAGGTCTTCCTCGCGGAGAACGGCGCCCACCTGCACGCCATCGAGCTGCAGGGCGACGGGATCTGCGTCTCCGCCGAGGCCGTCCTCGCCTTCGACGAGTCGCTCCAGCACGAGGTCCGCCGCATCGAGGGCCACGGCATCCCCGGCGGCGCCCTGTTCACCATGCAGTTCCAGGGCACCGGCACGGTCATCGTCAAGACGCACGGCGTCCCGGTGGTCCTGCCCGTCACCCCGACCACCTTCGCGGACAGCAACGCCATCGTCGCGTGGTCCTCCGCCTCGCAGGTGATCATCTCCAGCCAGGTCCGGCTGCGGCGCAACGCCTACCCCGGCCACAGCGGGGAGACCGTGAACCTCCAGTTCCGCGGCGCTCCCGGCAACTTCATCGTCGTCCAGCCGTACGAGGTCTGAGGGAGCCCGACATGAACGCAATGAACCAGCAACTCGCGGGCTTCGCCCCGACCCCCGTCACGGCCCGCATGGAGAACCACGGCCGGGCCATGCTCAAGGTCGCCATGCAGAGCGGCCAGGACCTCTTCGCCCGCACCGGCTCGATGGTCGCCTACGAGGGCTTCGTCCAGTACGAGCCGAACCCGCCGGCCGTCCGCCAGATGGCCTCGCAGTGGATCACCGGCGAAGGCGCACCGCTGATGAAGTGCACCGGCGACGGCCTGCTCTACCTGGCCGACTACGGCGCCGACGTGGTCGTCATCAACCTCAACAACGACTCGCTCTCGGTCAACGGCACCAACCTGCTCGCCTTCGACGCGCACCTCCAGTGGGGCGTCGAGCGCGTCAAGGGTCTCGCCAAGTTCGCCGGCCAGGGCCTGTTCAACGTGCAGATCGCGGGCACCGGGTGGGTCGCCCTGACCTCCCGAGGCACCCCGATCGTGGTCGACTGCGGCCGCGGCGAGGACGAGACGTACGTCGACCCCGACGCGCTCGTCGCCTGGTCGCCGAATCTCAAGGTCAAGGGCAAGCGCAGCTTCAAGGCCTCGTCGATGATCGGCCGGGGCAGCGGGGAGGCCTACCAGATGGCCTTCTCCGGCCAGGGCATCGTCGTCGTACAGCCCAGCGAGGACAGCACCGACCGGCTCCGGGCCCGGGGCTGAGGGGGAGCGGACACATCATGCAGAGCGCACTTTTCGCCCACGCCGAGGCGCAGTCCCAGGAGCGGTACGCCATCCAGAACCCGCAGCTGCTGCGGGTCTCGCTGACGGGCTCCGACGACGTACTCGCCCGCAAGGGCGCGATGGTCGCCTACCAGGGACTCATCGACTTCGACGGCGAGTACCAGAGCACGAGCCAGCGCAACGCCCGCAGCCGCACCGGCGAGGGCCTGGACCTCATGCGCTGCTCCGGGCAGGGCACGGTCTACCTGGCCAACCTGGCCCAGTACGTCCACGTCGTGGACGTGGACCAGGACGGCCTCACGGTCGACAGCAGCTATGTGCTGGCCCTGGACTCCACCCTGCACACCGAGGTCATCGCGGTGGACAGCCAGTACGGGATCTCCGGCTCGGGCAAGTACCAGCTCAACATCTCCGGCCGCGGCAAGGTCGCGCTGATGACCTCCGGGCAGCCGCTGATGATGCACGTCACGCCCGACAAGTACGTCAATGTCGACGCGGACGCCATCGTGGCCTGGTCCACGTCGCTGCGGGTCCAGATGCAGGCCCAGACGCACTCCAGCGGGGTGTGGCGGCGGCGCGGCAACACCGGCGAGGGCTGGGAGCTGAGCTTCCTCGGCACCGGCTTCGCGCTGGTGCAGCCCAGCGAGGTGCTGCCGCCGCAGAACGCGCAGCTCGGCCAGGGCGTCGCCGCGCAGTTCGGCATGGGCCAGCACGGCTCGCACGCGCAGAACCAGAACAACGCCTGGAACTGACGGTTCCCGGCACGGCGAAGGGGCGGCCCCGCACGGGACCGCCCCTTCGCCGCATCCGCCTCGGCGGGCTCAGCCGCCGAGGCGGGCCAAGGTCGCCTCCAGCAGCCGTACGACGGACGTGTCGGCCACCGCCGCCACCTCCTCGTACGGGAACCAGCGCAGGTCCAGGGACTCCTCGCTGATCTCCGCCACCGCGCCGGCCGGAGCCAGCGCCGCGTACTGCACGTCCAGGTGCCAGTGGCACGGAGCCGGGATCGGATGCCGGTCCAGGCGCACCGGCCCGCCCTCGAGCAGGGTCAGCCCCGATGCGATGCCCGACTCCTCCCGGGCCTCGCGCAGCGCCACGTCGGCGAGGGTCCGGTCACCGGGCTCGCAGTGGCCGCCCATCTGGAGCCACATGCCGAGCTTCTTGTGCAGGGTCAGCAGGACCCGCCCCCGCACCGGGTCGATCACCAGCGCGCTGCCCGTGACGTGCCCGGCCCCGCAGGGCTTGTAGACCCCGTCCGGGTGGGCCGCCAGGTGCTCCAGGTACAGATCGCGCAGCTCCGGCTGGTCCTCGTACGCCTTCAGGACGAGGACCGCGTCTTCGTGCAGGCTCACTTCTTCTCGTCGCCGTCCTGCTCGCGCTTCTCGGCGGCCTCGCCGAGCATCTTGTCGATCTCGGAGAAGTCCAGCTGCTCGCGGTGCACGAAGCCGTCCGGGTCGTCCAGGTCGGAGGCCGTCGGCAGCATGTCCGGGTGCTCCCAGAGGCCGTCGCGGCCGTCCACACCGCGCGCGTCCGTGAGGGAGGCCCACAGCCGCGAGGCGTCGCGCAGCCGGCGCGGGCGCAGCTCCAGGCCGATCAGCGTCGCGAAGGTCTGCTCCGCCGGGCCGCCCGAGGCGCGCCGCCGCCGCATGGTCTCGCGCATCGCGTCCGCCGAGGTCAGCCGGGGCTTGGCGGCCTCGTGCACCACCGCGTCGACCCAGCCCTCGACCAGCGCGAGTGCCGTCTCCAGGCGGGCGAGGGCGGCCTTCTGCTCGGGGGTGTCCTGCGGCTGGAACATGCCGCCCTGGAGCGCTTCCTGCAGCTGCTCCGGGTTGGACGGGTCCAGCTGGCCGACGACGTCCTCCAGCTTGGAGGTGTCGACCTTGATGCCGCGGGCATAGCCCTCGACCGCGCCGAACAGGTGCGAGCGCAGCCACGGCACGTGGGCGAAGAGCCGGGCGTGGGCCGCCTCGCGCAGGGCCAGGTAGAGCCGTACCTCGTCCGGGGGCACGCCCAGGTCCTTGCCGAAGCTCTCGATGTTCAGCGGCAGCAGCGCGGCCTTCCCGGCCGGGCCCAGCGGCAGGCCGATGTCCGTCGAGCCGACGACCTCGCCCGCGAGGGTGCCGACGGCCTGGCCGATCTGCTGGCCGAACATGGCGCCGCCCATGGAGCGCATCATGCCGAGCAGCGGCCCCGCCATGGCCTGCATCTCCTCGGGCAGCACGCCGCCCATGGCCGCGCCGACCCGCTCCGCGACCGGGTCCACGAGCTCCTTCCACACCGGGAGGGTCGCCTCGACCCACTCGGCGCGGCTCCACGCCACGGCCGTGGTGGCGCCGGAGGGCAGCGAGGTCACACCGTCCAGCCAGTGGTCGGCGAGGCGCACGGCCTCCTCGACGGCGGACTTCTCGGCGACGCCGACGCTCGTGTCCTTCACGCCGTCCGCGGTGCCCTGCGCGACGGTCTGGCGGGCGATGTCCTTGGCCATGTCCCAGTTCACGGGACCGCCCTCGTAGCTCAGCATCTGGCCGAGCTGCTGGAAGGCGGCACCGAGGTCGTTCGGGTTCATCGAACCGAACATCGCGGCGAACGGGTTGTCCGCTCCGGGAGCGCCCGCCCCGCCCGGCAGACCCATGCCGGGGAACCCGAAGGGATTCGCCGGGCCGCCCTGACCGCCCTGATTGCCCTTCTTCTTGCCATCGTCGCCGTTCTCCGGCTCCTCCGGCGGAAGGCCGAATCCGAATGGGGTGTCGCTCACGGGTTTCCTCGGCTCGTAGGGCCGCCGGCGGGAGCCGACGGGCAATGGTCCGACAACACCACCCAGCGTAGACACCGCGGCCGCATCCGGGCTCGGTGCTCCGCCGACTCCTGGGCTGCGGCAGGATGGACATCACCTGGTGGGTACGCGTCACGACGCGTCCCTACTGAAGACAACCGCTGGAGACGCCCGGTGAGTTCCCCAGATCCGCAGTTTCGCGCGATGCACGACGACGAAAACAGCTCCGAGCACGGTGACGGCGCCCCCGGCGTTCGCCAGCCGCGAAACCCGGAGGGAATCCGCCGGCGCAGCCCGGTGATCGCCGTGACCGGCGCCGCCTCGGGAGTCGGCGCGGCCCTGGTGAGCCGCCTGGCCGCCTCCGACGAGGTCAAGCAGGTCGTCGCCATCGACGAGCGGCGGGGGGACTGCGCCGCCGCGCAGTGGCACATCCTCGACGTACGGGACCCCGCGATCGCCGAGA
Source organism: Streptomyces nojiriensis (assembly GCF_017639205.1). Lineage (NCBI taxonomy): Bacteria > Bacillati > Actinomycetota > Actinomycetes > Kitasatosporales > Streptomycetaceae > Streptomyces > Streptomyces nojiriensis. The sequence continues at coordinate 5,902,410 of NZ_CP071139.1, forward strand.
AGCTGCGCGGCGCGGACGTCGTGGTCCACCTCGCGCTGGACCTCGACCTGGAGACCGACCCGGCCGCCCGCACGGCGTACAACGTGCGCGGCACCCAGACCGTCCTGACGGCCGCCGCCGCGGCCGGCGTGCACCGCGTCGTGCTCTGCACCTCGGCGATGGTCTACGGGGCCCTGCCGGACAACGACATCCCGCTGTCCGAGGACTCCGAGCTGCGGGCCACCGCCGAGGCGACCGGCGTCGGCGACCTGCTGGAGATCGAGCGCCTCGGCCGCCGGGCCCCGCGCGCGCACCCCGGACTGAACGTCACCGTGATCCGTCCGGCCGTCCTGGTCGGCGGCACCGACACCGCCCTGACCCGGTACTTCGAGTCCCCGCGGCTGCTCGTCGTGGCGGGATCCCGCCCCACCTGGCAGTTCTGCCACGTGGACGACCTGGTCAGCGCCCTGGAGTACGCGGCCCTGGAGAAGGTCGAGGGCGAGCTGGCCGTGGGCTGCGAGGGGTGGCTGGAGCAGGAGGAGGTCGAGGAGCTGAGCGGCATCCGCCGCATGGAGCTCCCCTCCGCGGTCGCCCTGGGAGCGGCGGCCCGGCTGCACCGGATCGGTCTGACCCCGTCCCCGGCCGGGGACCTCGCCTACACGATGCACCCGTGGGTGGTCAGCGTCAGCGGGCTGCACGCGGCGGGCTGGCGGCCGCGCTGGACCAACGAGGAGGTGCTCGCCGAGCTGCTCCAGGAGGTCTCGGGCCGCCACACGGTCGCGGGCCGCCGGCTGGGCCGCAGGGACGCCGCCACGGCCGCCGGTGCGGCGGGCGCGACGGTGGCGCTGCTGGGCGCGGCCGCCGCCGTCCGCCTGGCACGCAAGCGCCGCGGGATCTGACCGGCCCCCGCCCCGGCTCCGGCGCCGCGCACGCCGTCCGGCCGGGCGGACCGCAGGGTTCCGCGGGTCCGCCCTGTAGGAGGCTCCCAAGGCGGCGCCCGCGCCCCGGGCGAATCTGCTATTTCGCCGTGTCAGCGGCTAGGGCACGATGAGGGCATGGCACCGCACTTCGACCACCCCGGTGAGCAGGCCGCTTCGGACCCGATCCGGCTGCTCCAGATCCGCGAGACCGCCCTGTCGATCGACGAGGTCTTCCAGGCCGTCGGCGACGACGCGTCGGGCGGTACGACGCTCTTCGTCGGCACGGTGCGCAACCACGACGGCGGGGCGGACGTCGACTCGCTCGGCTACTCCTGCCACCCGACCGCCGAGGCCGAGATGCGCCGCGTGGCCGAGCGCGTCGTGGCCAAGTTCCCGGTCCGCGCCCTGGCGGCCGTGCACCGCGTCGGCGACCTGGCCGTGGGCGACCTGGCCGTCGTCGTCGCCGTGTCCTGCCCGCACCGGGGCGAGGCCTTCGAGGCCGCCCGGATGCTGATCGACGACCTCAAGCACGAGGTCCCGATCTGGAAGCACCAGACGTTCAGCGACGGCACCGAGGAGTGGGTCGGCGCCTGCTGAGGCTCCGGCTACGCAGGCCCGCCGGGAGGAGTCCGGCCTTCAAGGAGGGCGTCGTTCAGCGACGGCACCGAGGAGTGGGTCGGCGCCTGCTGAGGCTCCGGCCGCGCAGGCCCGCCGGGAGGAGTCCGGCACGGCCGGGCGAAGCCCGTGAGGCGCTCCGGCGCCGACTGAACCCCCGGTCACGGAACGCCACCCGGAAGGCGGTAGCCTCGCACCCGTTCGGCCGCGCAACACGCCCTCGATTTGCGTAACCCCCCCATGGGCACGAGCGTTGAAGCCACCAACGAAACGTACTTCGGGGTAGGGAGGCACGCCCATGGCGTCTTTGGCGTGGTTGCTGATTCCGCTGTTCGCCGCGATCGGAGCGGCGATATGGGGCAGCTGGGCGGCACGCGACCGCACACAGGGTGACATATCCGAGCTCGCGGGTTATGCCCGGTTCCGGGAAGCCATGGCCAACGCCGATCAGGCGAGGGTGAAGGCCGACGCCCATTCCTCCTCGTCCGCCCACTCCGCCTCCGACGCCGTCTGAGGCGTCCGCCGCCGTTCGACGCTCCGCGTCCGTCCCGCTCCGGTCCGCCGCCGTCGGTGAGATTCCGCTGAGAGTTTCGCGTGCGGACCCCGTACGGACCGGCCCCGAGGGCCGCCCGCCAGGGCCGTCCCGTACTGTCGGATCCATGCCACGCCGCACCGCGACGATGCTCGCTTCCACCCTGGTGCTGTTCGCGCTGCTCTGCGCAGGGGTGTTCATCAAGGTCCCGTACTCCGAGATGAGCCCCGGCCCGACGGTGAACACGCTCGGGGACTCGCACGGCGCGCCCGTCCTCAACATCGCCGGACGCAAGACGTACCCGACCAGCGGTCACCTCAACATGACCACGGTCCGCGTCACCGGTGCGGACTACGACATGAGCCTGGTGGAAGCGGTCTACGGCTGGCTGGCCGGCGACAACATCGTCGTCCCGCACGAGAACCTCTACCCGAACGGGAAGACGGAGGCGGAGTCCACCCAGGAGAACGCCGAGGAGTTCAGCCAGTCGCAGCAGAGCGCCAAGGTGGCGGCCCTGAAGCAGCTCGGCATCCCGGTCACCGCCCGGGTGATCGTCTCCACCGTGGTCAAGGACAGCCCCGCCGAGGGCCGGCTGCACGCCGGGGACGTGATCAAGGCCGTGGACGGCACCGCCGTCACCGCACCCGAGGACGTGGCCAAGCTCGTCACCAAGCACAAGCCGGGCGAGCCGGTGGAGTTCACGATCGTGCCCGCCAAGGAGGCGACCGAGGCGGCGAAGGCCGGCAACAACGACCCCGCCACCTCGAAGCTGACAATCACCGCGGGCAAGGCGGAGGGCGACGGTCACGCCATCGTCGGCATCCGGGCCGGCACCGACCACACCTTCCCGTTCACGATCGACATCAAGCTCGCCGACGTCGGCGGCCCGAGCGCCGGGCTGATGTTCGCCCTCGGCATCGTCGACAAGCTCACCCCGGAGGACCTGACCGGCGGGAAGTTCGTCGCGGGCACCGGCACCATCGACGACGCGGGCAAGGTCGGCCCCATCGGCGGCATCCAGATGAAGACCATCGGCGCCCGCAAGGCCGGTGCCGAGTACTTCCTGACGCCCGCCGAGAACTGCGCCTCCGCGGCCTCCCACACCCCCGACGGGCTGACCCTGGTCAAGGTGTCCACCATCGACGACGCCACGAAGGCACTGGAGAAGATCAGCAAGGGGGACACGGCCGGGCTGCCGCGGTGCACGCGCTAACCCCGACCGTTCCGTCCCCCTGACGGGCAAGGCTTACGAGAAGGTCGCCGCCAGGGCCTCCGCGAGGCCGGGGACCAGGCCCGCACCGGTGAGGACCTCCGTCGAGGAGTCCTTCTCGCGCAGTCGTACGGCCGACTCGCGCGATCCGTCGCGCAGCACGGCCACGGTGAGGCGCACCTCCTGCCGCTCCGGGTGCCCGGCGACCCACTTCGCGAGCTGCTTGTCGTTCAGCCCCTCCGGTACGGAGGCCTCCGCGGACGGCGGCAGCATCAGCCGCTCCACCGTGAGGGCACAGCCGACGACGGCGTCGGGCCAGGCGATGGTGCCGAGGAACTTGTCGAGCGGCGTCCCCTTCGGGACCTCGTCCTGCTCGATGGGGGTGAGGGAGGACTTGCCGGCGTCGTCCTGGTCGAGACCGAGCTGGCTCGCCAGCCGCGGCTCCTGCTTCTTGAGCCGGGCGGTGTCGACGAGGGCGAAGAGCCGCGCGGGCTTGTCCCAGCCGAGGCCGGCCGCGTACTCGTCGATCTCGAGGCAGGCGCGGGTGAGCGGGCCGGCCGCCATGGGGGTGCCGGGGGAAGGTGAAAGGTTGGACATGGGCAACATCCTGCCTCCTTTCCATCGATTACCGGGAACTGACCGAAGCCTCAGTAAGTTGCATGAGTGGGCCCTACGATCGGGGGCCCGTTCATTACCAGACTCAGCTTTCGAGGTGCGCACCTTGGCTTTCCAGATGCCGGACCGCGGCGGAGGCCCTTCCGGGCCACGGATGAGAGTCGGCCGCCCCTCCCGGCGGGCGAGAACTCTCCTCATGACCTTGGGCGTACTGGCCGTCCTGGCCATGCTCTTCATCATGTTCGCGGGCTTCTGGACTGACTGGCTCTGGTTCCGCTCCGTGAAGTACTCCACCGTCTTCACCACCACCCTGTGGACCAAGATCGGCCTCTTCGCCGTCTTCGGTCTGCTGATGGCCGGTGCGGTCGGGCTGAACATCTGGCTGGCCTATCGGCTGCGGCCGCCGCTCAGCGCGATGTCGATGGAGCAGCAGAGCCTCGACCGCTACCGGATGAGCATCGCCCCGTACAAGAAGTGGCTGCTGCTGGGCATCGCCGTGCTCGTCGGCCTGATCGCGGGCGCTTCGGCGGCCGGCCAGTGGAAGACCTGGCTCATGTACGTGAACGGCGTGCCCTTCGGTTCGAAGGACCCGCAGTTCCACATGGACGTGTCCTTCTACACCTTCGACCTGCCCTGGTACCGCTTCCTGCTCGGCTTCGGCTTCGCCGCCGTCGTGCTGTCGGTGATCGCCGCGGCCGTCGTGCACTACCTGTACGGCGGACTGCGCGTGACCAGCCCGGGTGCACGGGCCACCGCCGCCGCCACCGGGCACCTCTCGGTGCTGCTCGGCCTCTTCGTCACGCTCAAGGCGGTCGCCTACTGGCTCGACCGGTACGGGCTCGCCGTGAAGTCCAGCGACTTCAAGGCCGCCGACAACTGGACGGGCCTGCGCTACGTCGACGCCAACGCCTACCTGCCGGCGAAGACGATCCTCGTCGCCATCGCCGCGATCTGCGCCGTGCTGTTCTTCGCGACGCTGTGGCGCCGCACCTGGCAGCTCCCGGTCATCGGCTTCGGCCTGATGGTGCTCTCGGCGATCCTGATCGGCGGGCTCTACCCGGCGATCGTGCAGAAGTTCCAGGTCCAGCCGAACGAGCAGGCCAAGGAATCCCCGTACGTCCAGAAGAACATCAAGGCCACGCGCGACGCCTACGGCATCGCCGGCTCGGAGGTCACGGACTACCCGGGCGTCCCGCAGACGGAGGACCGGGGCAAGCTGCGGCCGCAGGCCGACACCACGGCCAGCATCCGCATCCTCGACCCGAACATCGTCTCGCCGGCCTTCCAGCAGCTCCAGCAGGTCAAGGGCTACTACGCCTTCCCGTCCACGCTCGCCGTGGACCGGTACAGCGGCCAGGACACGGTCATCGGGCTGCGCGAGCTGAACATCGGCGGCATCCCGAAGAACAACTGGATCAACGACCACTTCAAGTACACGCACGGTTACGGCGTGGTCGCGGCCAAGGGCACCACCGTGAAGGAGGGCGCTCCCGACTTCACCCAGTCCGACCTGCCCTCCAAGGGTGTGTTCGGCACGGACTTCGAGCAGCGCATCTACTACGGCGAGCAGACGAAGCAGTACTCGATCGTCGGCGGTCCGCAGAAGGAGCTCGACTACTCGGACGACAAGGGCGAGAAGGAGACGAGCTACAAGGGCGACTCCGGCGTCAATCTCGACAACCCGGTCAACCGGGCCGCCTACGCGCTCACCTTCAACGAGCCGCAGATCCTCTACTCGGGCGCCATCGGCGACGGCTCGCGGATCCTCTACAACCGCACGCCCAAGCAGCGCGTCGAGGCCGTCGCCCCGTGGCTGACCATCGACGGTGCGCCCTACCCGGCCGTGATCGACGGCCGGATCAAGTGGATCGTCGACGCGTACACGACCACCAACGGCTACCCGTACGCCTCGCGCACCACGCTGGGCCAGAGCACCGCGGACTCGCTGACCAACAGCCAGCGCGCGGTGGTCGCCCAGGAGAACCAGGTCAACTACATCCGCAACTCGGTCAAGGCCACCGTCGACGCGTACGACGGCTCGGTGGACCTGTACCAGTGGGACACCCAGGACCCGGTCCTGAAGACCTGGATGAAGGCGTTCCCGGGCACGGTCAAGCCCAAGGCCGACATCGCCAAGCCGCTCATGGAACACCTCCGGTACCCGCAGGACCTCTTCAAGGTCCAGCGCGAGCTGCTGACCCGGTACCACGTCACCGACCCGCAGACCTTCCTCAGCGGCAGTGAGGCGTGGGCGGTCCCGGACGACCCGACGACCAAGGCCGGTACGGCCGTTCCGCCGTACTACCTGTCGATGAAGATGCCGGGCCAGAAGGAGAAGGACCAGGTCTTCTCGCTCACTACGACGTTCACGCCGAACGAGCGGCCCAACCTGAGCGCCTTCATGGCGGTCAACGCCGATCCGGGCACCCCGGACTACGGCAAGATCCGCATTCTGAAGATGCCGACGAGCAAGCCGCCGGACGGCCCCGGCCAGGTGCAGAGCAAGTTCCAGTCGGAGCCGAAGATCGCCGAGTCCATCCGCCTGCTGCGCGGTGGCGACTCGGAGATCGAGTACGGCAACCTGCTCGCGGTGCCGCTCGACGGCGGGATGCTCTACGTGGAGCCGGTCTACGTCCGCAGCTCCGGCCTGAAGTACCCGCTGCTGCGCAAGGTGCTGGTGACCTACGGCAACCAGACCGCCTTCGAGGACACCCTCGAGAAGGCGCTGAACGTGGTCTTCGGGGCCGAGGCGCCGACCGTTCCGGTACCCCCGGCGCAGCCGCCCGGCGAGGGCACCGTCACGCCGCCAACCGCCCAGGACCCGACGGTCAAGGCGGCTCTCGGTGACGCGCAGAAGGCCATCGAGGATGCCGAGAAGGCCCGGCAGGCCGGCGACTGGGCGGCCTTCGGCAAGGCCCAGGACGAGATCAAGGCGGCGCTGAAGCGGGCGATCGAGGCCGAGGCGAAGCTGACGACACCCACCCCGTCCGGCCAATGATCACTGGGTAATGGTTCCACCCCGCGTCGTGATACGGTGGTTTCACCGACGCGGGGTGGAGCAGCTCGGTAGCTCGCTGGGCTCATAACCCAGAGGTCGCAGGTTCAAATCCTGTCCCCGCTACTGAAGATGAAGGCCCGGATCCATGGGATCCGGGCCTTCGTCATGTCCGGGACGGACACGCGGTAACCGGGGAGGGTGACTTGTGGGTGGAGCGTGTTTGACTTACCCCACTGTGGGCATGTCGACAAAACGCTGTAGTGACCTCACTGGCTGCGACATACCAGGTGTACGCGGGTAGCAGGTGATGCGACGATGGGATTTATGGGGGACAGGTCAACTCTGCTGGAGACAGGGCGGTTTGTGAGGGCGGAGTCCGGGACGGACACAGAGGCCGAGGGGGCGGCTCCGGTCGCCGACGCGCAGATCGCACTGACCGATGCGGACTTCTTGGACAAGCACAGCGCGGAGGAGATTTTCGCCGAGACCGACGCGGCGAGCGACGCCGAGCTCGAAGCCCGGCACCGGGCGGCCGCCGACAAGGGCGACCCCGGAGCCATGAGCGTGCTCGGCGCGCTGCTGCTGCGCCGCGGCGACCTCGACGGCGCCGAACCGTACCTGAGGGGAGCCACCGGGGAAGGGGACCGCGCCGCCGCGAACAACCTCGGCGTGCTGCTCCACCAGCGGGGCTACCCCGAGGATGCGGCCGGCTGGTGGCGGGTCGCCGCCGTCGCCGGATCCGCCCCCGCCGCGCACGCCCTGGGCCGCTACTTCCGCGAGCGCGGGGACGAGCCCGCCGCCGAGTACTGGATGCGGCAGGCGGCCGAGTCCGGCCACGCGCTGGGCGCGTACGGGCTGGCCGACCTGCTGGAGCACCGCGGGGACAAGGGCGTCGAGCGGTGGTTCCGCGCCGCTGCCGAACAGGGGCACCGCGAAGCCGCGTACCGGCTGGCGAGGCACCTGCGCAAGGGCGACCCCACCGAGGCCGAGCAGTGGTACCGGCAGGCGGCCGCGCGCGGGCACCGGCGCGCCGCCCTGCACCTGGGCGCCCTGCTGGAGGCGCGCGGCGAGCTCAAGGAGGCCGGACGCTGGTACCTGACCTCCGCCAAGCAGGGCGAGGCCCGGGCCGCGTGCGCGCTCGGCTTCCTGCTGCGCGACGCCGGCGACGAGGAGAGCGCCGCCGTGTGGTGGCACCGGGCGGCGCAGGACGGCGACGGCAACGCCGCCAACGCGCTGGGCGCGCTGCACGCCGCACGCGGCGAGACCCAGACCGCGGAGCGCTGGTACCGGACCGCCATGGATGCGGGCGACCAAAACGGGGCGTACAACCTTGCTCTGCTGTGCGTCGCACAGGACCGGACCGCGCAGGCCGAGCAGTGGTACCGGCGGGCCGCCTACGCCGGGCACCGCGAGGCGGCCAACGCGCTGGCGATCATGCTGCTCCAGGTCGGGGACGCCGCGGGCGCCGAGCCGTGGTTCTCCAAGGCCGCCGAGGCGGGCAGCGTCGACGCCGCGTTCAACCTCGGGATCCTGTTCGCCAGCCGCGACGAGGACCGGACGGCGCTGAAGTGGTACGAGCGGGCCGCGTCGGCCGGTCACACCGACGCGGCGCTGCAGGTCGGCATCGCGCTCGTGCGGGACGGCGAGGACCGGGCGGCCGAGCGGCACCTGCGCTGCGCGGCGGGCGGCGGCAGCGCGGAGGCGGCGTTCCGCCTGGCCGCGCTGCTGGAGTCGCTGGCCCCGCCGCCGGAGCCGGTGGCCCTGGGCGAGCCCGTGGGCGGCGCCCCGCGCACCGAGAGCGAGGAGTGGTACGAGCGGGCCGCCGAGCTGGGGCACCGCCGGGCCCAGGTGCGGGTCGGCATGCTGGCCGCCGCCCGCGGCGACCTGGCCGTCGCCGCGCGCTGGTACCGGGAGGCGGCCGAGGCCGGCTCCCGCAACGGCGCCTTCAACCTCGGGCTGCTGCTGGCCCGCGAGGGGAACGAGCCGGAGGCCGCCCTGTGGTGGACCCGCGCTGCGGTGGCCGGCCACGGCCGCGCCGCCCTGCGCCTCGGCCTGCTGGCGGCCCGCCACGGGGACCTCGCGGAGGGCCAGAAGTGGTGCGTGCGGGCCATGGAACTGGGCCCGGCCGAGGTCTCGGAACGCGCGGCCCGGCTCCGCGAGGCCCTGGCCGAGGAACTCTCGGCCTGAGGCCCGGCGGGGCGCCCGCTCCGGCTCCTAGCGGTAGAGCCAGGAGGTGGAGCGGGAGTAGACGTGCCGGAAGGCGATCGGCATCAGCAGGTCGTTGACCCGGCGCCGCACCGTGCCCGGGGTCTTCGCGTCGCGGTTCGTCGCCGCGGCCCGGGTCATCCGGGCCACCCGGGGGCGGCGCAGCCGGGTGTACTCGGCCAGGGCCGCCTCCACGCCCGGAACCGACGCGACGCACCGGGCCAGGGCCACCGCGTCCTCGATCGCCATCGACGCGCCCTGCCCGGCCCCGACCGGGTGGGCCGCGTCGCCGATCAGGACGGTGCGCCCGTCGTGCCAGACGGGCACGTCCGCCAGCCGGTGCATCGGCATCGGCCGGTCGACGCGGGTGGCCGCCCGGATCAGGGACAGCGGCAGCTCCTCCTTGCCGTACAGCTCCGCCAGGCGGGCCCGGGTGGCCTCCGCCGGGTCCGGGGGCTCCGGGGCCGGCACCTGGGCCGACCACCAGACCGTGCCGTCCGCCGCCGGGACGCACAGGAACGCCCCCCGCCGGCCGAAGACGAAGTGGTAGGTGCCGGGGGTGAGGTGCACGCCTTCGGAGACCCCCGACACGCAGTAGAGCCCCGCGTACCGCACCTGTGGCGCCGCCGGGTCCAGCGCCGAGCGGGTGGCGGACCAGATGCCGTCGGCCGCCACCACCAGGTCCGCGTCCAGGTCCGCCGGGTCCACCCGCCGCCCCGTCTCGATCCGGGCTCCGGCCCGGACCGCCTCGGTGCGCAGCACCTCCACCAGCCGCCCGCGCAGCAGCGTCGTGCTGTGCAGGCTGTCCGAGGCGAGCCGGCCGCGCGGCACCTCCCCGAGGAGCTTGCCCGACGCGGACCACATCCGCTGCAGGGCGACCGGGAACCCGGCGGCCTGTACCTGCGGGAGGCAGCCCAGGGCCTCCAGCCCCCGCAGCCCGTTGACGGCGAGGCTGAGGTACGAGCCCACCTGCCCGGCCGGATCCTCGTACGCCTCGTGGATCGTGACCTCCGCGCCGGTCGCGCGGCGCAGGGCGATCGCGCTCGCCGATCCGGCGACTCCGCCCCCGATGACTGACACACGCATGCCCGACCTCTTTCGCTGAATTCACATTCACTGAACTCTGATTCGGTGAAACTCGGTTCAGTATGATGAGGCGCGGAAGACGGCGTCAAGTGGGAACGGGGATCGCGGTGGGAGTGCGCAAGGAGCGGGCGGCAGGCACGGAGGCGGCGCTCAAGGAGGCGGCGCGGGCGCTCTTCCTGGAGCGCGGCTACGCGCAGACGAAGATCACCGACATCACCAAGGCCGCCGGCCGGTCCACCGGGTCGTTCTACGAGCACTTCGCGGGCAAGGACGAGCTGCTGGACGCGCTGCTCGCGGACATGGGGGCCCAGGTGGATGCGGCGGTCGGTGCCGACGACCACCCCCGCGAGCACGACCTCGCCGACCGGGCGCAGCTGCGGACGCATGTAGCGGTCGCCTGGGACGCCTTCCGGGACCATCTGCCCGTCGTGGTCGCCCTCTTCCAGAAGTCCATGGCCGAACCGCCCGGCTCGGGACGGGCCTGGGGGGGCCTCGTCGAGGACACCGCGCCCCTGCGCGAGCACCTCGCGTACATGCGCGAACAGGGCCGTGAGCTGCCCGGGGACCCCGAACTGGTCGCGGCGGCGATCGGGGCGATGATCTCGATGCTGGGGTACGCCGCCATGACCGGCGGGGCCGGACTCGACGACGACGAGGTGGTGGAGATGCTGACCGCGCTCCTGCACCGGGGGCTGGCCGGTTAACCGATTTGCATCTGCCGCGGGCCTTCACGTAACGTTGGGTTTACCGACGCGGGGTGGAGCAGCTCGGTAGCTCGCTGGGCTCATAACCCAGAGGTCGCAGGTTCAAATCCTGTCCCCGCTACTGAAGACTCAGGGCCCGGATCCAATGGATCCGGGCCCTGGGTCGTTCCTGGCGCGTTTTCGACTGCAAGAAGGCGAACGCGAAGGGCTCGGACCCCTCAGGGGGTCCGAGCCCTTTCGTGTGCGTGCGCTCAGGCGGCCGCGCAGTTCGGGCAGACGCCGCGGTACGTCACCTCGACCGCCGACACGACGAAGCCGAAGCGTTCCGTGTCCGGCAGGTCCGCCAGCGGGTTGCCCGCCGGGTGCACGTCGCGGATCGCGCCGCACTGGGCGCAGACCAGGTGCTGGTGGGGCCGGTGGGCGTTCGGGTCGTACCGCTTGGCGCGGCGGTCCGTGGAGACCTCCAGTACCTCGCCGAGGGTGACGAGTTCGCCCAGGGTGTTGTAGACGGTCGCACGGGAGATCTCGGGCAGCCTGGCCACCGCGAGCGCGTGCACCTCGTCGGCCGTCAGGTGCACGTGGTCACCGTCGAGCACCTCGGCCACGACACGCCGCTGCGCCGTCATGCGCCAGCCGCGTCCGCGAAGTCGATCCAGCAGGTCACTCATAGACATCAGCCTAACAGTGAGGGGATTCGGTGTAACTCCCGAACCGGTGCGGACTTGGATGCTTACTTGACTTAGACAAAGTCCATCGTAGGATCGGTTACGGCAAACGCCAAGGACAGGACACGCAGGCATGACGCAGGAGGCGCACGTGACGCAGGGACCGCTCACCACGGAGGCCGGAGCGCCGGTCGCCGACAACCAGAACAGCGAGACCGCCGGCGTCGGCGGCCCCGTTCTGGTCCAGGACCAGCTGCTGCTCGAGAAGCTCGCGCACTTCAACCGCGAGCGCATCCCGGAGCGCGTGGTGCACGCCCGCGGCGCCGGTGCGTACGGCACCTTCACGCTGACCCGCGACGTCTCGCAGTGGACCCGGGCCAAGTTCCTGTCCGAGGTCGGCAAGGAGACCGAGACCTTCCTGCGCTTCTCCACCGTCGCCGGCAACCTCGGCAGCGCCGACGCGGTCCGCGACCCCCGCGGCTGGGCGCTGAAGTTCTACACCGAAGAGGGCAACTACGACCTCGTCGGCAACAACACCCCGGTGTTCTTCATCAAGGACGCCATCAAGTTCCCCGACTTCATCCACACCCAGAAGCGCGACCCGTACACGGGCTCGCAGGAGGCGGACAACGTCTGGGACTTCTGGGGCCTGTCGCCCGAGTCCACCCACCAGGTGACCTGGCTGTTCGGCGACCGCGGCATACCCGCGTCCTACCGCCACATGAACGGCTACGGCTCGCACACGTTCCAGTGGAACAACGAGGCCGGCGAGGTCTTCTGGGTCAAGTACCACTTCAAGACCGACCAGGGCATCAAGAACCTCACCCAGGCCGAGGCCAACAAGCTCGCCGGCGAGGACCCCGACTCGCACCAGCGCGACCTGCGCGAGTCCATCGAGCGCGGCGACTTCCCGACCTGGACCGTGCAGGTCCAGATCATGCCCGCGGCCGAGGCGGCCCAGTACCGCTTCAACCCGTTCGACCTCACCAAGGTGTGGCCGCACGAGGACTACCCGCCGATCGAGATCGGCAAGCTGGAGCTCAACCGCAACCCGGAGAACGTCTTCGCCGAGGTCGAGCAGAGCATCTTCAGCCCGGCGCACTTCGTCCCCGGCATCGGTCCGTCCCCGGACAAGATGCTCCAGGGCCGCCTCTTCGGCTACGGCGACGCCCACCGCTACCGCGTCGGCATCAACGCCGACCACCTGCCGGTGAACCGCCCGCACGCCACCGAGGCGCGCACCAACTCCCGCGACGGCTACCTGTACGACGGCCGCCACAAGGGCGCGAAGAACTACGAGCCGAACAGCTTCGGCGGCCCGCACCAGACGGACCGCCCGCTGTGGCAGCCCATCGACGTGACCGGTGGCACCGGCAACCACGCCGCCGCCGTCCACAGCGAGGACAACGACTTCGTCCAGGCGGGCAACCTCTACCGCCTGTACTCGGAGGACGAGAAGTCCCGCCTGATCGAGAACCTGTCCGGCTTCATCGCCAAGGTCTCCCGCGACGACATCGTCGAGCGCGCGATCAACAACTTCCGCCAGGCGGACGGTGACTTCGGCAAGCGGCTCGAAGCCGCGGTCCAGGCCCTCCGCGGCTGACACGGAGCGCTTGCCGTAGCAGGACGCCGGGCCGCAGCCCTCCTCGGAGGGCTGCGGCCCGGCGTCGTTTCACGCGGCGACCGTGCGCCGCGCCGGGACCCAGCAGCGGATGACGTCGCGCACGGACACGATGCCGACGGGTCCGCCGTGCTCCAGCACGATCAGGTGCCGGAAGCCGCCGTGGGCCATGGCCTCGGCGGCTTCCTGCACGGTGGCTTCAGGGGTGCAGAACACGACGTTGTTGGTGGTGTGCGCGCCCACGGACTCCCGGTCCGGGTCGTGGCCCGCGCCGATCGAGTTGAGGATGTCGCGCTCGGTCAGGATGCCGATTCCGCTGTGGTCGGGGTCGAGGACGACGGCCGCGCCGACGCGCCGGCCGGACATCAGGCAGGCCGCCTGCCGGAGGGTGTGTGCGGGTCCGAGGGTGAGGATCACGGTGCTCATGGCGTCACGGACGAGCATGAAGAGAGCCACCTCCTGGGGTGAGTCCCCCCGCCTGGGTGGGTGCGTCCGGGGAGCCGCCTCAAGAGAAACGGTTCACAAGCGCACAAGCGGGGGGAGTATCAGATTCCCATGGACCCGCAGGGCCGACAAGAAGGCGCGCGACGGAGCGTGAACAGCGCGCGGCGGGCTCAGGCACGCGGGCGCAGCAGGCCCAGCATCTCCTCGTGGAGCAGTCCGTTCGAGGCCGCGGCGTTCCCGCCGTGCACCCCGTCCACGCCGTCCAGGCTGGTGAAGCGGCCGCCCGCCTCCTGGACCACGACCGCGATGGCCGCCATGTCCCAGAGGTTGAGCTCGGGCTCGGCGCACAGGTCCAGCGAGCCCTCGGCGACCATCATGTACGGCCAGAAGTCGCCGTAGCCGCGGGTCCGCCAGCATGCCCGGGTCAGGTCCAGGAACCCGGCCAGCCGGCCCTGCTCCTCCCAGCCGCTCAGTGAGGAGTACGCGAACGAGGCGTCGCCCAGCCCGCCGACCTTGGACACGCCGATGGCGCCGGTCTCGCCGAGCGCGCCGCCCGCGTACGCGCCCCCGCCCCGGGTCGCCCACCAGCGGCGGCCCAGCGCCGGCGCGGACACCACGCCGACCACCGGGCGGAACTCGCCGTCGGGGTCCTGGGCCATCAGGGAGATCAGGGTCGCCCAGACGGGAACCCCGCGCACGTAGTTCTTCGTGCCGTCGATCGGGTCCACCACCCAGCGGCGCGGACCGCTGCCCTCCAGCCCGTACTCCTCGCCCAGGACGGCGTCGTCCGGCCGCGCGGCCGCGATGCCGGCCCGGATGATCTCCTCGGCCGCCTTGTCCGCCTCGCTCACCGGGGTCATGTCCGGCTTCGTCTCGACCTGCAGGTCGAGGGCGCGGAAGCGCTCCATCGTGGCGGCGTCCGCCGCGTCGGCGAGTTCGAGGGCAAGGCGCAGGTCATCGTCATACTCGGGCATGCCCGAACAGTATCGAGACTCCCGGAGCCCGGCCAACGCCGTCCACAGTGCGGCCCCGACGCGCCCTTGACAGGATCTGGCGGCCCGTCAACTCTGGCCGGAGAGAGCCGAACGGGGAGGCGCGGATGCCGGCAGCCCGGGAGTCCTTGCTGGAGGCGGCGGGAGCGGCGCTCTCGGCGCGCCCCTGGCCGGACGTGCGCATGGTCGACGTGGCCGCCGCGGCCGGGGTGTCCCGGCAGACCCTCTACAACGAGTTCGGCGGCAAGGCGGGCCTGGGCCGCGCGCTGGTCCGCCGCGAGGCCGACCGCTACCTCGACGGGGTCGACCGGGCCCTGTCCGCCCCGGCCCAGGCCGCCGAGCGGCTCGCCGCCGTCGCGGAGTGGACCGTACGGGCGGCCTGCGCCCAGCCCCTCGTACGGGCCCTGCTCACCGGCTCCTGGGACACGGGCCTGCCCGCGGCGGGCGGCCGGGCACCCGGGCCCGGCGAGCTGGCCCGGGCCGTCCGGGACCGGGCGGCCGCCGCGCTGACGCCGGGGGAGGGTCCGCAGCGCTGCGAGCTCGCCGTGCGCCTCGCCCTCTCCTACGTGATCGCCCCGGGGGAGGAGCCGGGGCCGGGCGAGCTGCGCAGGCTGCTCAGTGCGCAGACCCGGACAGCTGGAGCCCGATGACGCCCAGGATGACCAGCGAGATCGAGACGAGTTTGAGGGTGGAGACGAGGTCGCCGAGGAAGACCATGCCGTAGATCGCCGTCCCGGCGGCGCCGATGCCCGTCCACACCGCGTACGCCGGTCCCACGTCCAGCTTCTTGAGCGCCAGGGTCAGCAGACCGAAGCTGCCGAGCGCGAAGCAGGCGAAGGCGATGGTCGGCCCCAGCCGGGTGAATCCGTGGGAGAGCTTGAGGCATACCGCGAAACCGGTCTCCAGGAGTCCCGCGACCACGACCAGCAGCCACGCCATGTCGAATGCCTCCCCGCGTCACGTGACATCACGTCACTTGGTGCGATTATGCATTTATCCAGACAGGGCCCCCGACAAACGCGGCCGAACCTCCGTGGGACGGTCAGTCGCCCTCGCGCCGCTCGCGCGTCTCCAGCAGCCGGCGCAGCGAGTACAGCCGGGCCGGGTCCGCGTGGCCGTCCTCCACCCACTTGTCGAGCGCGCAGTCCGGCTCGTCGTGGCTGCACGCGCGCGGGCACTCCTCGGTGCCCGGCACCAGGTCCGGGAAGGCCAGGATCACCCGGGACGGGTCCACGTGGTGCAGGCCGAAGGAGCGCACGCCCGGGGTGTCGATGACCCAGCCGTCGCCGCTCGGCAGCGGCAGCGCGAGCGCCGAGGTGGTGGTGTGCCGGCCGCGGCCGGTGACCGCGTTGACATGGCCGGTGGCGCGCTGGCGGCCCTCGGCGACCAGCGAGTTCACCAGGGTGGTCTTGCCGACGCCCGAGTGCCCGACGAAGGCGGTGATGCGGCCGTCGAGCCGCTCGCGCACCCGGTCGGCCGCGTCACCGGTGGCCAGCTCCTCGCGGTTGGTCACCACGTAGTTCACGCCGAGCGTCGCGTAGATCTCCAGGATCTTGTCCGCGGAGGTCAGGTCGGACTTGGTGAGCACCAGCAGCGGCTCCAGCCCGGCGTCGTACGCCGCCACCAGACAGCGGTCGATCATCCGGGGCCGCGGCTCCGGGTCGGCCAGGGCCGTGACGATGGCCAGCTGGTCGGCGTTGGCGACGACCACCCGCTCGTACGGGTCGTCGTCGTCGGCGGTGCGCCGCAGGACGGACCTGCGCTCCTCGATCCGCACGATGCGGGCCAGGGTGTCCTTCTTGCCGGAGAGGTCGCCGACGATCCAGACCCGGTCGCCGACCACCGCGGCCTTGCGGCCCAGTTCGCGGGCCTTCATCGCGTGCACGGAACGGCCCTCGACCAGGCAGGTCAGCCGGCCGCGGTCCACGGTGAGGACGAAGCCCTCGGCCGCGTCCTCGTGCTTGGGCCGGATGCTGGTCCGCGGCCGGTTGCCCTTGGGGTTCGGGCGCTGGCGGATGTCGTCCTCGTCGGTGTGCTTGCCGTACCTGCGCATGACGGGCCCTACGCTCCCGCACCCGTTCCGGGTGCCCCGGAGCCACCGGCGTCCCCGGCGAGCATGTCCGTCCACATCTTCGGGAAGTCCGGCAGGGTCTTCGCGGTCGTCGCCACGTTCTCGATCTGCACGCCCTCCACCGCCAGGCCGATCACCGCGCCCGCGGTGGCCATCCGGTGGTCGTCGTACGTGTGGAAGGTGCCGCCGTGCATCCGGCGCGGCCGGATGCGCAGGCCGTCGGCGGTCTCGGTGACATCCCCGCCGAGCCCGTTGATCTCCGCGGTCAGCGCGGCCAGCCGGTCCGTCTCGTGCAGCCGCAGGTGCGCGACCCCGCGCAGCACCGAATCGGAGTCGGCCAGCGCGGCCACGGCCGCGATGCCCGGGGTGAGCTCGCCGACCTCGCTCAGGTCCACGTCGATGCCGTGGATCTTGCCGGTGCCGGTGAAGACCAGACCCGCGTCGGTCAGCTCGCAGGAGCCGCCCATCTCGGTGAAGATCCGGCGCAGCGCGTCGCCCGGCTGGGTGGTGCGGCGCGGCCAGTCGGGGATGGTCACCGTGCCACCGGTGATCAGGGCCGCGGCCAGGAAGGGCTGCGCGTTGGACAGGTCCGGCTCCACGACCATGTCGCGGCCCAGCAGCGCGCCGGGGGTGACCCGCCAGACGTCCTTCTCGCCGCCGGCCTCGGGGGTGTCGACCTGGGCGCCCGCCGCGCGCAGCATCTCCACGGTCATCCGGATGTGCGGCATCGACGGCAGGTTCCCGCCCACGTGCCGGACCTCGACGCCCTGGTTGAAGCGCGGGGCGGAGAGCAGCAGCGCGGAGACGAACTGCGAGGAGTTGCTGGCGTCGATCTCGACCGCGCCGCCCTCCAGGGCCCCGCCGCCCATGACGGTCATGGGCAGCGAGCCGCGGCCGTCGTCGTCGATGCGGGCACCGAGGGTGCGCAGGGCGCTGATGACCTGGCCCAGCGGGCGCTCGTAGGAGCGCGGGTCGCCGTCGAAGCGGATGTCGCCGTCGGCGAGGGTGGCGACGGGCGGCAGGAAGCGCATGACCGTGCCCGCGTTGCCGACGTCCACGGTCGTCGGGCCGTGCAGGGCCGCCGGGATGATCCGCCAGGCCTCGCCGCCCACCGCGCCGTCGGTGGCACCGGCCGAACTGGACGAGACGGTCTCCTCGATGCCGACGCCCAGCGCACGCAGCGCGTCGGACATCAGCTGGGAGTCGCGCGAGCGCAGCGGGCGGCGCACCCAGCCGGGCTCGGCGGCGAGCGCGGCGAGCACGAGGGCCCGGTTGGTGACCGATTTGGAGCCCGGCACCGTGACGGTGGCGTGGACGGTCCCCTCGGCGAGCGGAGCGGGCCAGAGGGCAGGGAGCGCGGGGGTCTCGGTCATGGCCACCACTTTAGTGGCTTCCCCCGACCCCAGATCTTGATCCCGGCCCCGTCTCAGGGAGCGGTCACAGGGCGAGCAGCCAGCGGGCGCCGCCGATCAGCGAGCACAGCGCGACGACGTGGAAGAAGAGCAGCCACACCACCGGGTGCAGGTGCGTGAGCCGGCCGAGCTGGTCGGCGTCCGAATCGGGTGCGCCGCCGCCCCGGCGCTTGGCCCCCAGCTCGAAGACCGGCCGGACCCCGCCGAACAGCAGGAACCACACCACCAGGTAGGCGAAACCGGCCTGCACCCCGGCCGGGGCGAGCCAGGACACCAGCAGGAAGGTTCCGCCGGTCAGCACCACCGTCAGCGCCCCGTACGCGTTCCGGATCATCACCAGCATCGCGACCAGCAGGGCGGTGGCCACCCACAGCAGCAGCGTGATCCGGTGCGCGGACAGCAGCGCCGCCCCGCCCAGGCCGAGCAGCGAGGGCGCCGTGTACCCGCCCGCGGCGGTCAGGATCATCCCCAGCCCGGTCGCCTTGCCCCGGCTGACGGTGACCCCGCTGGTGTCCGAGTGCAGCCGTATCCCGCTCAGGCGCCGCCCGGTCAGCAGTGCCAGCAGTCCGTGCCCGCCCTCGTGCGCGATGGTGACGGCGTTGCGCGAGAGCCGCCACAGCGGGCGGGGCCCCACCGCGGCCGCCGCGACGAGCCCCGTCACGATCACCAGCCACAGGTCGGGCGCGGCCTGTATGCCCGTGAGCCGGTCCCACAGACCGGCCGTCGTGCTGCTGTCCATAAGGTGGCGGACTCCTTGCGGTGAGGTACGGGCGACATGGCAGTGTGACAGCCATGTGCGGACGGTATGCGGCGGGTCGTGGGCCCGAGGACCTCGTGGAGGCCTTCGGCATCGAGAGGTGGGAGCCGGAGGAGGCCCTGGCCCCCGATTTCAACGTGGCGCCGACGAAAGAGGTCCACGTGGTCCTCGACCGTCCCCTCAAAGACGCCTCGAACCCGCGTCCGGTTCGCCAGCTGCGCGTCCTGAAATGGGGGCTGGTCCCCTCCTGGGCCCAGAACCCCGACGGCGCCGCCCGGATGATCAACGCCCGGTCCGAGACCCTGCACGAGAAGCCCTCCTTCCGCCGGCCCTTCGCGCAGCGCCGCTGCATCGTCCCCGCCGACGGCTACTACGAGTGGGTCACCGCCCACGACGAGCGGCAGCTGGAGGTGGAGGGCAAGAAGAAGCGGGCCCGCAAGCAGCCCTACTTCGTGCTCCCCTCCGACGGCGCCGTCTTCGCCATGGCCGGGATATACGAGTTCTGGCGCGACCGGACCCTGCCCGACGAGCACCCGCTCTCCTGGTGGGTCACCTGCTCGGTGATCACCACGGAGGCCGAGACCGGCCCCCTGGGCGTGGCCCCCGCCGAGGGACCGCGCTCGCTCGCCGACATCCACCCGCGGATGCCGCTCATGCTCACCCCCGACCGCTGGGACGCCTGGCTGGACCCGGCGAACACCGACACCGAGGGCTCCCTGCGGGAGCTGCTCGCCCCGCCGCCCGGCGGGCTGATGCGGGCCTACCCGGTGTCGACCGCCGTGAGCAACGTGCGCAACAACGGCCCCGAGCTGCTGACGGAGCTGGCCGCGCCGGAGGAGGGCACCCTCTTCTGACCCGGGCAGGATGGGACGCATGACCACGTGTACCGAGAGTGTCGACACCACTGCGGGCGAGGCCCGCATCACCTGGCACCCGGCGCCGCGGCCGAGGCTCGTGCTCGCCGTGAGCCACGGCGCCGGCGGCGGCATCGAGGCCCGGGACCTCCAGGCGCTGGCCGCCGCCCTGCCCGCCCGCGGGATCACGGTGGCCCTGGTCGAACAGCCGTGGCGGGTCGCCGGGAAGAAGGTCGCCGCCGCGCCCAAGGTGCTGGACGAAGGATGGCGCGGGCTGTGGCCGGCGCTCACGGGGCCCGGACTGCCGGTGGTCGCGGGCGGGCGCAGCGCCGGGGCCCGGGTGGCCTGCCGGACCGCCGCCGGGCTGGGGGCCGCCGGGGTGCTGGCGCTGGCCTTCCCGCTGCACCCGCCGGGCCGGCCGGAGAAGTCCCGCGCCGGGGAGCTCACCGGGGCCGGCCGGCCGGCCCTCGTGGTCCAGGGCGGCCGCGACCCCTTCGGGCGGCCCGGGGAATTTCCGCCGCCGGGCGCGCAGGACCCGTACGAGCTCGTGGAGGTGGCGTACGCCGATCACGGCTTCGCGGTGCCGAAGAAGGCGGACACCACCCAGGAGGAGGCGCTCCGGACGATCACCGACGCGGTCGGGGAGTGGCTCGCGCGGCTCCCCCTCTGAGGCCCGCAGGCCGCGTCCCGGAGAAAGCCGGAAACCCGCCGGGCGCCCGGGAATGCGCCGCCCGCCCCTTCTGTTGTCTCGGATGTCGGAACGTAGGGGAACTCGTCGGAGGAGAGGGAGCGCATGACCCAGGTCATCAGCCAGAACCGTCGGCAGGCCGCTGACCTGGACTGGACCGTGCTGCCGGCGCCGAAGCGCGGCTCGCTTCGGGCGGCGGAGGGCCGGGAAGGTCGACTATTCTCCGATTCGAGCGGATCCGCTTTCGGATCCGCCACGCTGTCGGAGGAGGTGGGTCCTGTCGCTGGGACCGACGAAGGCCACGCGGAGGAGACGACCCTGGAGCGCAACGCGCGCTTCGAACGGGACGCCCTCGGCTACCTCGACCAGATGTACTCGGCCGCGCTGCGCATGACGCGCAATCCGGCCGACGCCGAGGACCTGGTCCAGGAGACGTACGCGAAGGCGTACGCGTCCTTCCACCAGTTCCGCGAGGGCACCAACCTGAAGGCGTGGCTCTACCGCATTCTGACGAACACCTTCATCAACTCCTACCGCAAGAAGCAGCGTGAGCCCCAGCGCAGCGCCGCGGAGGAGATCGAGGACTGGCAGCTGGCGCGCGCCGAGTCGCACATGTCGACCGGGCTGCGCTCCGCCGAGTCGCAGGCGCTCGACCATCTGCCGGATTCGGACGTGAAGGAAGCCCTGCAGGCCATTCCGGAGGAGTTCCGCATCGCGGTCTACCTTGCCGACGTAGAAGGCTTTGCGTACAAGGAGATCGCGGACATCATGGGTACACCCATCGGTACGGTCATGTCACGACTGCACCGTGGCCGCCGTCAACTCCGCGGAATGCTGGAGGACTATGCCCGTGAGCGCGGGCTGGTTCCCGCGGGCGCGGGAGAGTCGAACGACCGGAAAGGCTCGGACTCATGAGTTGCGGAGAGCCGCACGAGACAGAGTGCTCCGAGGTCCTGGATCACCTGTACGAGTTCCTCGACCAGGAGATGCCGGACAGTGACTGCACCAAGTTCGAGACGCATTTCGGCGAGTGCAATCCCTGCCTGGAGAAGTACGGCCTCGAACAGGCCGTGAAGAAGCTGGTGAAGCGCTG
The DNA here is from genome assembly GCF_017639205.1 of Streptomyces nojiriensis. Lineage (NCBI taxonomy): Bacteria > Bacillati > Actinomycetota > Actinomycetes > Kitasatosporales > Streptomycetaceae > Streptomyces > Streptomyces nojiriensis. The sequence goes on from NZ_CP071139.1 coordinate 5,923,871, forward strand.
CTGCGGGTCGGACGACGTACCGACCGACCTGCGGTCGAAGGTGATGGGCCGGATCGAACTGATCAGGTCCGGTCAGGCGGTGCCCGACCACGACGTCACCGCCGACAATCCCGCTCCCGGCTGATACGAGTCGGTGACCGGCCGGACGATTGAACACCCGCCCCCGGAAGAGCACTTCCTTCACCCGAATGTGCTAATCCGGGGGCGTCCGCATGGCCCAATGCGGAAATGTGGCCCACCTCGCTCCGGGCCCCACCTATTCTCCCCATTCGGTGCTGGCCCGATTCAGCACCCGGTGTGCACGGCACAGGGGAGGAGGGCGCTATGCGGGCACTTCCGCCGGGGGCGCGCGGATACATCCTGTGCGCCGTTCTCGCGGCCGTCGCGTGCGTCACCCCCGCCCTCACGGATTCCGGTACGCCCTGGGCGGCCGCGGCCCTGCTCGCCGTGCTCCACCTCGGCTGCGAACTCGTCAAGGTCTGCCCGCCGCTGCGCGGCCGGGTGCCCGAAGGCATCGGCCCCTTCTTCCCCGTGGTGCTCGCCGCCGTCTTCCTGCTCCCGCCCGCAGCCGCCGCGCTCGTGGCGCTGCCCGGGGGCCTCGCGGGCACCGTCGTCCAGCGGCCCGCCCGGGTGCGCCGCGTGTGGCACGGCGCACAGCAGGCGAGCGCGGCCTGGGTCGCGGGACAGGTCCACGGGCTGCTGCGCGGCCCGGTCACCCTGGGCGGCGGGTCCTCCGCCGGCTCCGGGTCCCCCGCAGGGCCGGCCGACTTCCCCTCCGTACTGCTTCCCGCCACGGCCGCGGCCATCGCCTTCTGCCTCGTGCTCACCGCCCTCGACGGCGGCATCCTGGCCACCGCCGAACGCCGCCCGGCCGCCACCGCCTGGCGCGGGCTCGTGCCCTTCTCCCTCGCCCCGCACTGCGTCCACGGCCTCGCCGGCCTGATGACGGCCGTCATGTGGCGCAGCCCCTACGGGCCCCCGGCCGCGCTGCTCGTCCTGCTGCCGATGTACATCTCCTGCTGGGTCTTCGCCCAGTACCACCGCGAGCGCGCCGCCCACCAGGCGACCATCCGCGCCCTCGTCCAGGCCGTCGACATCAAGGACCGCTACACGCGCGGCCACAGCGAACGGGTCGGCCAGGCCTCCACGATGATCGCCCGGGAGCTGGGCATGACGGAGGACCGGCTGGAGACGGTGCGCATCGCCGGGATCCTGCACGACGTGGGCAAACTCGGCGTCCCCACCCGGCTGCTGCGCAAGGACGGGCCGCTCACCCCGCAGGAGCGCCGGATCATCGAGCTGCACCCCGAGTACGGGCACGAGATGGTGCGCGGCATCGGCTTCCTCGGCGAGGCCCGGTCCGCGATCCTGCACCACCACGAGCGGGTCGACGGCTCCGGCTATCCGTACGGGCTGACCGGCGAGCAGATCCCGGTACTGGCCCGGGTGGTGGCCGTGGCCGACGCCTTCGACGCGATGACCTCGACCCGCTCGTACAGCCGGGCCCGGCCGGTGCCGGTCGCCCTGGCGGAGCTGGAACGCTGTGCGGGGGCGCAGTTCGACCCGTCGATGGTGCGGGCGCTGGTCGACGCGATCGGCCGGACCGGCTGGCACCCGGTGGTGACCTCGGACGAGGACCTCCAGGTGATCCCGGCAGGCCCCGCCGCGGCGGGGACGGGAGCCGGGCCGGGGCCCTCGGTGCTGGCCGGGATGCCGGACCAGGGCTCCCGTCCGGCCGCGGCCGCCCCGCCGCCGGACCGGGTCCCCGCTGCCCCCGGCCCGGCCGGCGGGTCCGGCCCGGACCCGGACGGCGCCGGGGCGGGCGGAGGCGGATGAGGGCCACGGCCGCGTGGACCGTGCGCGGCGCCGCCGGGGTGCTCACCGGCGCCGCGCTCGGCCACACCCTGTGGAACGGCGTCGCCGAGCCCGGCGCCGCCCTGGCCTTCGCCATCCTGATCACCATCGGGGAGCTCGCCCTCCGGGACCGCCGGGACCTCCTCGGCCGCCGCCCCGCACCGCTCGGCTCCGCCGGAGCCCTCGCCTACGCCCTGCTCGGCCAGAACGCCGGTCAGCCCACCCACCACGGGGTGCTCCAGACCATCGCGGTCGTCGTCGCGGCCCTCCTCGCCGGGATCGTCCCGCACATCGCCCGGGGCCGTGGGCCCGCCCTCGACCACCTCTCCCGCCGGGTGCTCACGGTCGCCTTCGCCGCCGCCTGTTTCCAGCCGCTCTACAACTCGGGCCGGCTGGAGCGGTGGGTGGGCCAGGGCCCGTACCTCGTCGGCTACCTGCTCCTCCTCCTCGGCCTCACCGCCCTGTGCGACGCCGTGCTCGCCGCCGCGCTCGCCGGGGCCCGGACCGGCCGGCCGTACGGTCGGCTGCTCCACGACGAACTGCGCGCCCAGCTCGGCGTCGGCGCGGCGATCTGCGCCACCGGGGTCGTGACGGCGCTCGGCGCGGCCGTCGCGGGCCTGTGGGCCGTCACCGTCTTCTGCGTGCCCCTGCTGCTGACCCAGCTGTCCTTCCACCGGATCACCGCGATCCGCACCACCTACCGCCAGACCATCACCTCGCTGGCCCGCGCCACCGAGATCGCCGGCTGCACCCGGCCGGGCCACTCCCGCAGGGTGGCCGCCCTGAGCTGCGCCGTCGGCCGGGAGCTGGGCCTGTCGGAGCGGGAGCTCACGGTGCTGGAGTACGCCGCCCTGATGCACGACATCGGTCAGCTCTCCCTCGTGGACCCGGTCCCGGACGGGGCCACGGCCGGGCTGCCCGACGGCGAGGCCCGCCGGATCGCCGAGCTGGGCGGGGAGGTGGCCCGGCAGACCGGGGTGCCCGCCGAGGTCGCCGTGGTGGTGGAGCGGCAGGCGGATCCGTACCGCGAGCAGCCCACGGCGGCCCGGATCGTGCGTACGGTGAATGCGTACGACGATCTGGTCGGCGGGAGCCGTCACCCGGGTGGCTCACTGGCCGCCCTGGAGCGGCTCCGCCTGGGCACCGGGCACGATTACCAGCCGGAGGTCGTGGAGTGCCTGGCAAGGGTTCTGGCCAGGGGCGGACGTGGCAGAGTGGTGCCCGTCCCACCTGGGTAACCCATGGGTAATGAGCGGCCGTCCGAGTGGGCATGGTTGGATGCCAGTAAGAGGGACCGTAGGAGTGTCCGCAAGGCTGCACCGTTGTCCCCCAGCGACCGCTGGGAGGTGCCCCCAGGCAGGCGGGAATCGTGAGGATCTTCGGGAAGGTACGGCATCGGCCCTCCGCCTCGTGGCGGCAGGCCACCGACCGCGCGTTCACGCTGATCGGCGACGGGCGGTACGAGGACGCGGGCGCGCTCCTGACGAGAGCGGCGGACCTGGAGCCCTGGCTGTCCGAGTCCTGGTTCAATCTGGCGCTGCTGCACAAGTTCCGGCACGACTGGGAGCAGGCGCGGGCCGCCGGGCTGCGCGCCGTGGCCCTGCTGGACCGTGAGACGGGCGCCCCGGACTGGTGGAACGTGGGGATCGCCGCCACCGCGCTGCAGGACTGGCCGCTGGCCCGGCGGGCCTGGCAGGCGTACGGGCTGAAGGTGCCCGGGGACGCGGCCGGGGCGGGTGAGCCGGTCGGGATGGAGCTCGGCAGCGCCGCCGTGCGGCTCTCGCCCGAGGGCGAGGCCGAGGTGGTCTGGGGCCGTCGGCTGGACCCGGCCCGGCTGGAGGTCCTGTCGATCCCGCTGCCCTCCTCGGGGCGGCGCTGGGGCGAGGTCGTGCTCCACGACGGCGTCCCGCACGGCGAGCGCGTGACCGCGGCCGGCCCTTCGTACCCCGTGTTCGACGAGATCGAGCTGTGGGCGCCGTCCCCGGTGCCGACCTGGGTGGTGCTGCTGGAGGCGGCCACCGAGGCGGACCGCGACGCGCTGGAGCAGCTGGCCTCGGACGCCGGGTTCGCCGCCGAGGACTGGTCCTCGTCGGTGCGGCTGCTGTGCCGGACCTGCTCGGAGAGCGAGATGCCGAGCGACGAGGGGGACGGCGAGCAGCACCTCGATCCGCACGACCACAGCGAGCCGGGCCACCCCGGACCGCTCGGGCACCGTACGGCCGGCTCGGGCTCCCTGTGGGTCCCCGAGCGCGAATGCGGGATCGCGGCACCGGCCGGTCTGGTGCGCGGACTGCTCGACGGCTGGGTCGCGGACAGCCCGGGTACCAGGGAGTGGCGGGATCTCGAAGAAGTCTGCTGACCCTGGGCCGTAGGATCACCTGGTTTCAAGGCATCTGTAGCGAACGTGTGCGTTCCCGTCATGGTGTTCGTGCTGCGCGGATATCAGATACGGGTTCGCGGGTCGAATGCGTGACCCTTCATGGGGTGTGTCGTTGATCGGATGACAGCACCGGCGGCATGGGGGTGAGCGGTGGGGTGGAAGGTGCCAGTCACCGAGGGCGAGACCACCCGGACCGCTTGTGCTCTTGGCCTGCTGCGGACGGGTGTGGATGAGAAGACCGGTGAACTGCTGACGGTCTCAGTGCTGGCGGAGCGTGTCGGCTGGACAGTCGATCTGGTCTCTGGCATGTCCGCCGCATTGCTGGCCGCGCGCTGGAATGCGGCCGATGTGGGAGTGCTCGCGTCCGGTGTGGACGGTGGGGGCAAGAGGCTGCCATCGAACGCGTGGATGGCGCTGCGCCGCCTGGGATGGGCCGTCGTGCCACCCGAGGGTGTTCGTGTCAATGACAGGATCGTTCGGATGGCACAGGAGCAGGCCGGGCGCTTGCTGCGGGCGGTGAGGTGGCGTGCTGACCTGACCGCCGGGGTACTCGCAACGTGGCCCGCCGCCCCGGGGAAGCGGACTTCGGAGGAGTGGGACGCGGTACGCGTGGCGGTGCCGGGCGGGCAGCATCAACCGTCCAGCGTCATCAACTCCCGCACCCGGCAAATCGCTGCGTTCGTCAAAGAACACGACCGGATGCCTGTTGACCTGTTCGAGGTGGAGAGCAAGCCCAGGGCGGCGCGGGTGCTGCTGTTGTCGGCCTGTGACGGGCAGCAGGCCACCATCGAACGGGCGGATGCGCCGGGCCGTGCGCTGCTGCGTTTGCAGCTCCCGACCCGGCCCGATCCGCAGTCGTACCGGGACTGGACGTGGGTGTCCTGCCCCATCAAGCTGCCGCCTGTGATCCCCGCCGGCGCGGTGCTGCACCTGCCCACCCTCCGCCCGCACCAGGGGCGTGTCCGCGCCGATCTCGCTTACACCCACCCAGTGCCGAAAACGGCCCGCAGCGGGCACGTGGTCGCGCTCGGCGTGGACTGGGGCCTCAACACCTTGCTCAGCGCGGGCGCGGCCCGCCTCCACGGCGACGGCGGCATCACCGAACTCGGGGCCGGGGGTATGTTCCGGGCGGCCGGCGTCCTCGCCAAACAGCACCGGCTGCGCCGACTGTCCGAGCGTCTGCAGGCCAAGGCCGACCACTACCAGCGACTCACGGCCGGAGACGAGCAGCACGTCCTGGCCGCCAAACACACCGTCCTCAGCGAGGAGATCAGCCGGGTCTGTGCACGCCGGTCGAACCTCAACGGCGCATTGGCCTGGGCCGCCGCCCGGTGGGCGGTTGACCAGGCCATCGCCGCCGGGGCGAGCGTCATCTACGTCGAAGACCTCCGCTCGATGGAAGCCCGTGGCATGGGCCGCACCCTCAACACGCGCATGTCCCAGCAGGTACGCGGGAAGATCGTGGACCGCATGCGGCATCTGGGCGCCGAGACCGGCATAGCCGTCGTCACCGTCCCCGCGCGCAATACCTCCAGGCACTGCCCGCGATGCCTCACCCCACTACGACACCGTAAAGCCCCAGACCGGCCCACCCTGCCCGGTTGGAAATGGGCCGTCTGCCCCTCCTATTCCTGGCAGGGCGACCGAGATCAAGGTGCCTGGCGGCGCATCGCATCACGCGGCCTCACCCACCAGAGCAAAACCGTCTGCGACCGCATCACAGGCGACCTGGCCATCCGTACGGTCGTGGACACACTCGAAGCGGGCGCGGTCATCACTCCGACCACGCCGAAGAACGGCCGGGACCGATCCAAGACCGGGTCTACCCGACGCAAGGCAACACGTCCGACGCCCAGGCGACGCCGGACACCCTCCCCCGCCGGTCCGCAAAGCCCGGCGGGAAAGCGTCCGGAGGGACATGCTCACCCGGACCGGCCCCGACTGCCCCGCGCAGCCCACCGGCACCAGGACGTGACGACGATCAGCACACCCACCACCAGCCGACACCGGCCTCAAGGGGCAGCGCTGGGCGCGGGATTTCACCTCCACGCCCACGCCACTCCACCACGGTGGGTGCGCGTCCTCGGACCAGATACCCGGTCCGGCTCGGGATTACTCAGCTGATCTGAGACGCTGTACGGGCACATCGGTGGCCACCACGACCATCGGTGACCGGGACTTACGGAAGGCGTACGGCGGACATGGCGCAGCAGGAGAACGAGGTTGTCGAGGGCGTGAACGACGGGTACGTCGTGGACACCGAGGACTGTGAGGCGCGCGAGCTCGCCCACCGTCAGCGCGGTACGGCCCGTCCGATCACCGTGGTCGGCAACCCGGTCCTGCACCGGGAGTGCAAGGACGTCACCGAGTTCGGCGACGAGCTGGCGCAGCTGATCGACGACATGTTCGCCAGCCAGAAGGCCGCCGAGGGCGTGGGCCTGGCCGCGAACCAGATCGGCGTGGACGCCAAGGTCTTCGTCTACGACTGCCCGGACGACGACGGCAAGCGGCACACCGGTGTCGTCGTCAACCCGAAGCTGATCGAGCTGCCGGCCGCCGCGCGCGTGCTGGACGACTCGAACGAGGGCTGCCTGTCGGTCCCGACGGCCTACGCCGCGCTGGCCCGCCCGGACTACGCCGAGGTCGAGGGCCAGGACGCCCAGGGCAACCCGATCAAGGTGCGCGGCACCGGCTACTTCGCCCGCTGCCTGCAGCACGAGACCGACCACCTGTACGGCTACCTGTACATCGACCGCCTCTCGAAGCGGGACCGCAAGGACGCCCTCCGCCAGATGGAAGAGGGCACCCCGCGCTACGAGACCGTCCCCAACGCCTGATCGTGAAGTGACGGTCTAGGCGGCCTGCGGGCCCCGGAAGGCGCGCCGGAACGAGTTCGGCGTGGTGCCCAGGGTCCGCAGGAAGTGGTGGCGCAGGGCGGCCGCGTTGCCGAAGCCGCAGCGGCCGGCGATCGCGTCCACCGTCTCACCGGTCGACTCCAGCAGCTCCTGCGCCAGCAGGACCCGCTGGCGCAGCACCCACTTGTACGGGGTGGTGCCGGTCTCCTGGAGGAAGCGGCGGGCGAAGGTCCGCGGGGACATGTGCGCGCGCTCCGCGAGCTGCTCGACGGTGATCTCCTCGTCCAGGTGGCGGGCCATCCACTCGATCACCTCGCCCACCGTGTCACAGGCCGTGCGCGGCAGCGGCCGCTGGATGAACTGGGCCTGCCCGCCGTCCCGGTGCGGCGGTACGACCATCCTGCGCGCGATGATGTTGGCCACCTCGGCCCCGTGCTCCTGGCGGACCACGTGCAGGCACGCGTCGATGCCCGAGGCCGTGCCGGCGGCGGTGATCACCGAGCCCTCGTCGACGTAGAGCACGTCCGGGTCGACGACGGCCCGCGGGAAGCGGCGGGTCAGGGCCGCGGCGTGCATCCAGTGCGTGGTGCACCGGCGGCCGTCCAGCAGCCCGGCGGCGCCGAGGATGTAGGCCCCGCTGCACACGCTCAGGACCCGCGCACCCCGGTCCACGGCCCGGCGCAGGGCCTCCAGCAGGGGCTCGGGGTAGATCCGTACGCCGGCGTCATTGGCGGCGGGCAGGCAGACGAGGTCGGCCTCCTCCAGTCGCTCCAGCCCGTGCGCGGGGGTGATCCCGAAGGCGCCCCCGCCCACGGTCAGGGGCCCCTCCTCCGCCGCGCACACGGCGAAGTCGTACACCGGCACGCCCATGTCACTGCGATCGATTCCGAACACCTCGCAGAAGATCCCCAGCTCGAAGGGGGCGACTCCGTCGACGAGGGCCACGGCCACGTTGGTCAGCATGACCCCAGTGTGGCAGTAATTCGGTCTTTCATGACAGTACTGCCACTGTCGATCATGGGCGATCAGGCGGACAGTAGACCTATGACCACCTTCGTGAGTTACCTCGCCGTCCTCGCCATCGCCGCCCTCGTACTCGGGCCCGGCCTCTACGGGATCCTGCGCGACCGGCGGATCGACCAGCAGATCCGGGCCGTCGCGACCCGGCTGGTGTGGCTGCCCCGCCAGCGTGCGGGCGGCCTCCCGCCCACCCCGCGCCGGCGCACCTTCCGGCCCTCCGCCCGGCGGTACTGGGGCCCCATCGCCCACTGAGCACCCGGGAAACGCGAGAAGCCGGGACACGGAAACTCCGCATCCCGGCTCCCCGGTCAATTCGTACGGGTCGTACGAGGCCTCAGAAGTCCTCGTCCAGGTCGACCGTGCCCTCGACCGCGACCTGGTAGGCCGACGGACGGCGCTCGAAGAAGTTCGTCAGCTCCTGCACGCCCTGCAGCTCCATGAAGGAGAACGGGTTCTGCGAGCCGTACACCGGCGGGAAGCCCAGCCGGACCAGGCGCTGGTCCGCGACGCACTCCAGGTACTCGCGCATCGACTCGGTGTTCATGCCCGGCAGGCCGTCACCGCACAGGTCGCGGCCGAACTGCAGCTCCGCCTCCACGGCCTCCTTGAGCATGTCGGTGACCTGCTGCCGGAGGGCGTCGTCGAAGAGCTCCGGCTCCTCCTTGCGGACCGTGTCCACGACCTCGAAGGCGAAGTTCATGTGCATGGTCTCGTCGCGGAAGACCCAGTTGGTGCCGGTGGCCAGGCCGTGCAGCAGACCGCGCGAGCGGAACCAGTACACGTACGCGAAGGCGCCGTAGAAGAACAGGCCCTCGATGCACGCGGCGAAGCAGATCAGGTTCAGCAGGAAGCGGCGGCGGTCGGCGGCCGTCTCCAGGCGCTCGATCTTCTCGACCGAGTCCATCCACTTGAAGCAGAACTGCGCCTTCTCGCGGATGGAGGGGATCTCCTCGACCGCGTCGAAGGCGGCCGCGCGGTCGTCCGGGTCGGGCAGGTAGGTGTCGAGCAGCGTCAGATAGAACTGGACGTGCACGGCCTCCTCGAACAGCTGGCGCGACAGGTACAGGCGCGCCTCCGGGGAGTTGATGTGCTTGTAGAGCGTCAGCACCAGGTTGTTCGAGACGATCGAGTCGCCCGTCGCGAAGAACGCGACCAGCCGGCCGATCATGTGCTGCTCGGAAGGCGTCAGCTTCGCCAGGTCGGCGACGTCCGAGTGGAGGTCGACCTCCTCGACGGTCCAGGTGTTCTTGATCGCGTCCCGGTAGCGCTCGTAGAAGTCCGGGTAGCGCATCGGGCGGAGCGTGAGCTCGAAGCCCGGGTCCAGGAGGTTCTTCTGGTCGTTGGAGCTCATTACTGGCAGGCCTCGCAGGACTCGGGGTTCTCAAGGGAGCAGGCCAGCGCCTCGGCGTCGGCGACCGCCTGCGGCAGCTCGACGGGGGTGGCCGCCTGCGCGGCGCGGGCGATCTTCGTCGCCGGGCGCGAGCGCAGGTAGTAGGTGGTCTTCAGACCCTGCTTCCAGGCGTACGCGTACATCGAGCTGAGCTTGCCGATGGTGGGCGTCTCCAGGAACAGGTTCAGCGACTGCGACTGGTCCAGGAACGGCGTACGGGCCGCCGCCATGTCGATCAGACCGCGCTGCGGGATCTCCCACGCCGTGCGGTACAGCTCGCGGACCTCGGCCGGGATCCAGCCGAAGCCCTGGACCGAGCCGGAGGAGTCGCGCAGCGCCTCGCGGGTCTGGGCGTCCCACACGCCGAGCTGCTTCAGCTCCTCCACCAGGTAGCCGTTCACCTGGAGGAACTCACCGCTGAGCGTCTCGCGCTTGAAGAGGTTGGAGACCTGCGGCTCGATGCACTCGTACACGCCGGCGATCGAGGCGATCGTGGCCGTCGGGGCGATGGCGAGGAGCAGGGAGTTGCGCATGCCGGTCTCGGCGACGCGGGCGCGCAGCGCGGCCCAGCGCTCCGGCCAGTTCAGCTCGACGTCGTAGTGGTCCGGGTGCAGGACACCGCGGGCGGTACGGGTCTGCTCCCAGGCCGGCAGCGGGCCGCTGCGCTCGGCGAGGTCGCAGGAGGCCTCGTAGGCGGCCAGCATGATGCGCTCGGAGAGCTTGGTGGACAGAGCCTTCGCCTCGGGGGAGTCGAAGGGCAGCTTCAGCTTGAAGAAGACGTCCTGGAGGCCCATCGCACCCAGGCCCACCGGGCGCCAGCGGGCGTTGGAGCGGCCGGCCTGCTCGGTCGGGTAGAAGTTGATGTCCACCACGCGGTCGAGGAAGGTGACGGCGGTGCGGACGGTCTCGTCGATCCGCTCCCAGTCGATCTCGCGACCGTCCGCCGTGTCGATGACGAACGCGCCCAGGTTGACCGAGCCGAGGTTGCAGACGGCCGTCTCGCCGTCGTTGGTGACCTCGATGATCTCGGTGCACAGGTTCGAGGAGTGCACGACGGTGCCCGGCTCGGCGGTCTGGTTCGCCGTGCGGTTGGAGGCGTCCTTGAAGGTCATCCAGCCCTGGCCGGTCTGCGCGAGGGTGCGCATCATCCGGCCGTACAGGTCGCGGGCGGGCATGGTCTTGCGGGCCAGGCCGTCCGCCTCGGCCTTGCGGTAGGCGGCGTCGAACTCGTCGCCCCACAGGTCGACCAGCTCGGGCACGTCGGCCGGGGAGAACAGCGACCAGTCGGCGTCGGCGTTCACGCGGCGCATGAACTCGTCCGGCACCCAGTGGGCGAGGTTCAGGTTGTGCGTACGGCGCTGGTCCTCACCGGTGTTGTCGCGGAGCTCCAGGAACTCCTCGATGTCCGCGTGCCAGGTCTCCAGGTAGACGGCGGCGGCGCCCTTGCGGCGGCCACCCTGGTTCACGGCGGCGACGGAGGCGTCGAGGGTCTTCAGGAACGGCACGATGCCGTTGGAGTGGCCGTTGGTGCCGCGGATCAGCGAACCGCGGGCACGGATGCGGGAGTACGAGAGGCCGATGCCGCCGGCGTGCTTGGAGAGGCGGGCGACCTGGTGGTAGCGGTCGTAGATCGAGTCGAGCTCGTCCAGCGGGGAGTCCAGCAGGTAGCAGGAGGACATCTGCGGGTGCCGGGTGCCGGAGTTGAAGAGCGTGGGGGAGGACGGCAGGTAGTCCAGGCGGCTCATCAGCCGGTACAGCGAGGCCACTTCCTCCACGGCCTGCACGCTGTCGTCCGCGGCGAGGCCGCAGGCCACGCGCAGCATGAAGTACTGCGGGGTCTCGATGACCTGACGGGTGATCGGGTGGCGCAGCAGGTACCGGCTGTGCAGGGTGCGCAGGCCGAAGAAGCCGAAGCGGTCGTCGGCGCCCTCGGCGAGGGTCAGCTCGACGAGCGAGTCGAGCCGGCTCGCGTGGGTGCGGACGAACTCGGCGGTGCGGTCGGCGATGAGGCCCTCGCGGTGGCCGACCTCGACCGAGGCCGAGAAGGAGGTGGAGCCCTGGCTCGCGGCCTCGTCGCGCACGGCCAGCGTCAGCAGGCGGGCGGCGAGCCGGGAGTAGGCCGGGTCCTCGGAGATGAGGCCGGCGGCGGCCTCCGTGGCCAGCCCGCGCAGTTCGGCGTCGTCGGCGGCGGAGCTGCGGCCGCGCAGCGCGGAGGCCGCGACCCGGCCGGGGTCGGTGTCGGGGAGGTCCGCCGTAAGTTCGGTGAGGGTACGCAGCAGCGTGGCCCCCGGGCCCTCGGTGTTGTCGCCAGAAGTGGACTCGGCGCGCGGTGCGGAAGGCGCGATGGTCACGGCGGGAGCTCTCCCTCGCTCGGCCCGGTCATCGGCGGAGCGGGGCGCGAGCGGGCGCACGCGGGCGCGACGAGAACGCGTACCCCGCATGGCGTCCACCGGCCCAACCGCGAGGCCCGGACGAATCGGCACCCGGTTCGGTCGATCCGGGCGCGCTGTCGGCAGGTCATCGGACTTGGCATCCGGTAGCCGGACACTTCATACCGTTGCGGGACAGTTCCGGATTCGCACCGGATTCCCCTGCGGCGACAGCAGGCATGAGCATACATGTGGGGGCGGCCCTGTGCGGTAACCCCCACATGTAGTGTCGGCACGGCTACAGCTTGAGCCGGTAAGTGAGGAGTGTCAGGCCCTCGATCGGCGCCCAGTCCCGCTCCGGAGTGCGTACGAAGCCCAGGCGCGCGTAGATCCGATGGGCTCCGGCCATGCTGCGCTGGGTGGAGAGAACCAGGCCGGTCACGCCCTCCAGGGCCCGCGCCCGCTCGACGCAGGCCCGCACCAGAGCCTCGCCGGCGCCCTGGCCGCGCGCCTCGTGGGCCACGGCGAGCATCCGGAACTCCGCCTCGTCGGGGGCGGCGATGTCGGCGAGCGGACTGCCCGGAGCGGCGAAGGTCACACCGCCGAGCAACCGCCCGTCCCGCTCGGCGACGAGCACCTCGGCCCGGGCGGCCCGGCCGGCCACGTCGCGCAGCACGTTCAGGTACGCGTCGTCCTCGTTGAAGTCCAGATGCCCGTCGGCGAGGTAGGCCTGCGCCGTGATCTCACCCAGCTCCGCGTAGTCGTCGGGCAGCGCCGTTCTGATCACCATGTCCATGCGGTCGAGTGTGCAGGACGGCGGTCGGCGCCGTCGTCGCCGTAGCCGCAGGCAGGAGAAGCCCCGGGTGTACAGGAGACCGAACAGCCCGAAGGCCCCGCCGGAAGCATCCGGCGGGGCCTTCGCGTGCGGGGTGGCTCAGCAGCAGCGGAAGCCCTCGCGGGGGTCCGCCTCGCGGGCGTCCGTACGGGCGCGTTCGAAGGCGCGGCGGGTGAGGACCTCCGCGTCCGGGTCGTGGGAGCGGGCGTGGGCCACGTAGCGGTCGTACGCGGCCTCCCCCGAGAACTCCCGTACGTAGAACCGGGCCCTGGCCAGCACGTTCCGTACGGTGCTCACGCCACCGGCTCCCTGACGGGTCCGCCGCCCGCCTCCGGGCCCGCCGCGGCGAGCTCCGCCCGCTCCTCGGCGGTCGCGATCAGCCCGGCCGGGGCGACGATCTTCGACTCGGTCCACGGGGTCTCGGAGAGGGTCGCCGACCCCGGGTCGCGGACGGCCTTGAGGCAGGTCCGGGCCGCGTCCGCGAGGACCACGATGATCAGGAGGGCGAAGAGGGCGCACAGCACGCCGTCGACCGTGGCGTTGGTGACCACGGTGTGCATGTCGTCCATGTTCTTGGCGGGCGCCAGCACCTTGTCGGCGTCGATGCCGGCCTGGTACTTGTCGCGCTGGGCGAAGAAGCCGACCTTCACGTCCTCGGAGAAGATCTTCTGGTAGCTCGCGGTGAGGGTCACCGTGGCGTCCCAGACCAGCGGAACGCCCGTCACCCAGGCCCACTTGAGCCGGCCGGACTTGACCAGCAGCGTGGTGCAGACGGCCAGTGCGACCGCGGCGAGCAGCTGGTTGGCGATGCCGAAGAGCGGGAAGAGCTGGTTGATGCCGCCCAGCGGGTCCTTGATGCCGACCCACAGGAAGTAGCCCCAGCCGCCGACGACGATCGCGCTCGCGAACCACACGCCGGGCTTCCAGCTGACGTCCTTGAAGGACTTGTGCACGTTGCCGAGGGTGTCCTGGAGCATGAACCGGCCCACGCGGGTGCCCGCGTCGAGCGTCGTCAGGATGAAGAGCGCCTCGAACATGATCGCGAAGTGATACCAGAAGGCCTTCATGCCGGCGCCGCCGACGACGGCGGAGAAGATCTCCGACATTCCGAGTGCGAAGGTCGGCGCGCCACCCGTGCGCGAGAGCAGACTGGCTTCCTCGACGTCCTTCGCGGCCTGGGCGAGCGCCTCGGGGGAGATGGCGAAGCCGAAGTTGGTCACCGCCTGGGAGGCGGACTCGACCGTGGTGCCGATGACGCCGCCGGGGGAGTTGACCGCGAAGAAGAGGCCGGGCTCGATGATGCAGGCCGCGATGATCGCCATGACGGCGACGAAGGACTCGGTCAGCATGGCGCCGTAGCCGATCATGCGGACCTGGGTCTCCTTCTGGATCATCTTCGGGGTGGTTCCCGAGGAGACCAGCGCGTGGAAGCCGGAGAGCGCGCCACAGGCGATGGTGATGAAGACGAAGGGGAACATCGACCCGGCGAAGACCGGTCCGTCGCCGCTCGCCGCGAAGTCGGTGACCGAGGGCATCTTCAGGGTGGGCATCGCGATGACCACGCCGAGCGCGAGGAGCGCGATCGTGCCGACCTTCATGAAGGTGGAGAGGTAGTCGCGGGGCGCGAGCAGCATCCACACCGGCAGCACCGATGCCAGGAAGCCGTACACCACCATCCAGATGACCAGCGTCTCCTTCTCCAGGGTGAAGGTCCCGGCGAAGGAGGACTCGGCGACCCAGCCACCCGCGACGATGGCGAGCAGCAGCAGCGCGACACCGATGACGGAGACCTCGGTGACCCGGCCCGGCCGCAGCACGCGCAGGTAGAAGCCCATGAAGACGGCGATCGGGATGGTCATGCCGATGGAGAAGACGCCCCAGGGCGAGTGTGCCAGTGCGTTGACGATGACCAGGGCCAGTACCGCCAACAGGATGATCATGATGGCGAACACGGCGACCAGGGCGGCGGCCCCGCCGACGGGGCCGATCTCGTCCCGGGCCATCTGGCCGAGCGAACGCCCGTCGCGGCGGGTGGAGAAGAACAGCGTGACCATGTCCTGGACGGCCCCGGCGAAGATGACGCCGGCGACGATCCAGATGGTGCCCGGCAGATAGCCCATCTGCGCGGCGAGTACGGGTCCGACGAGCGGGCCGGCGCCGGCCACGGCCGCGAAGTGGTGGCCGAAGAGCACCCGGCGGTCGGTGGGGTGGAAGTCGACACCGTTGTCGAGGCGTTCGGCGGGGGTGGCCCGGGTGGCGTCCACCTTCAGTACGCGGTCCGCGATGAAGCGTGCGTAGAAGCGGTAGGCGATCGCGTACGAGCCCAGTGCCGCGGCGAGCAGCCAGGCGGCGGAGATCTCCTCGCCGCGCGAGAGCGCCAGCACGCCCCAGCCGATGGCGCCGACGAGACCGACGAGCACCCATGCGGCGATGGATCTGGGAGAAGGCGAGCCCGCCGTGCCGCCCGGACTCGCCGCGTCCCGTTCTGTCCCTGTTGCTTCCGGTTCAGGCATGACCTCGTCCCCTCGTCGATCATCTGCGTAAGCAGGCGGAATCTACGGGGGATTGCCTGGTGAACGTAAGACCCCGTCCGCATTCCGGTCGTGGGATTCCGGTACGCGGAGCGGGGTGACAGGGGTCAGACGGCGGGGCGCTTGAGCCGGGCGACGAACTTGTACCGGTCGCCGCGGTACACCGAGCGCACCCACTCCACCGGTTCGCCGTCGGCGTCCAGGGAGTGCCGGGAGAGCATCAGCATCGGCAGCCCGACGTCGGTGCCGAGCAGCCCGGCCTCGCGCGGGGTGGCCAGTGAGGTCTCGATGGTCTCCTCGGCCTCGGCCAGGTGCACGTCGTAGACCTCGGCGAGCGCGGTGTAGAGGGACGTGTACTTGGCCAGCGACCGGCGCAGCGCGGGGAAGCGCTTGGCCGAGAGGTGGGTGGTCTCGATGGCCATCGGCTCACCGCTGGCCAGGCGCAGCCGCTCGATGCGCAGCACCCGTCCGCCGGTGGTGATCTTGAGCAGTCCGGCGAGGGTGTCGTCGGCCGTCACGTATCCGATGTCGAGGAGCTGGGACGTCGGTTCCAGGCCCTGGGCCCGCATGTCCTCCGTGTACGAGGTCAGTTGCAGGGCCTGGGAGACCTTGGGCTTGGCGACGAAGGTGCCTTTGCCCTGGATCCGTTCCAGTCGCCCCTCTACGACCAGTTCCTGGAGGGCCTGCCGGACGGTGGTCCGCGAGGTGTCGAACTCGGCCGCGAGCGTGCGCTCGGGCGGTACCGGCGTGCCGGGCGGCAGTGTTTCGGTCATGTCGAGCAAGTGCCGCTTGAGTCGGTAGTACTTGGGCACACGCGCCGTGCGAGTGGCTGCCCCGCCTTCCGGCTCCGTGGTCGCCCCTTCGGTGGCCATCGCCGCCCGCCTTCCCGACTCCAGTTTCGCTGCCGTCACCGGCTCCTCCGATATGTGCGGTCACATCGTGACACGTAAGGGGGGACAGGCCTTCTCTCTCCCCAGGTGTCGGTCCGATAACGGACCGGGCACCCGCTCATTAGACCCTTGACACCCCTAAAGGTCTAGGCCAAGCTCCAGCTACTGGTCTAAACCAATATGGATCAGATCCCGGCCCCACGGCAGTACTTCGCGTATGTCACCGCGGCGGGCAAGGGAAGTGCAGGCAGGCATCCCTGAGGAGGGTGGCGTGAAGCGCAAGCTCATCGCGGCGGTTGGAGTCGCGGGCATGGTTATCGGCCTCGCGGCTTGTGGCAACGGGGACGACGACAAGGCCAAGGCCGACGCGGGCCCCAAGGAGATCACCGTCTGGGTCATGGACGGCTCCGCGCCGAAGGCCTGGATCGACGAGGTCAACAAGGAGTTCTCGGCCAAGCACCCCGGTGTGACGGTCAAGGTCGAGGAGCAGAAGTGGACCGGCATCCAGGAGAAGGTCACCACGGCCCTCTCCGAGAACACGCCTCCGGACGTTCTTGAGCTCGGCAACACCCAGACCGCGGGCTACGCGGTCACCGGCGGTCTCGCCGACCTGACGAAGGACAAGGCCCAGCTCGGCGCCGACGCCTGGCAGAAGAGCATGCTCGCCTCGGCCGAGGTCGAGGGCAAGCTCTACTCCGCCCCGTGGTACGCCGCCAACCGCGTCGTCATCTACGACAAGAAGGCCTTCGCGAAGGCCGGCGTCACCCCGCCCACCACCCGCGACGAGTGGGTCGCCGGCCTGGAGAAGCTGAAGGCGGCCGACCCGGCCTCGCAGCCGATCTACCTGCCCGGCCAGAGCTGGTACGTCCTCGCGGGCCTGATCTGGGACGAGGGCGGCGACCTCGCCGTCAAGGACGGCAGCAAGTGGAAGGGCGGACTGGGCACCCCGCAGGCCGCCTCCGCCATGGACTTCTACAAGAAGCTCCAGTCCTTCTCCACCGCCCCCAAGGACAAGGACGAGGCCACCCCGCAGCAGTCCACCGACATCGTTCCCAAGGGCGGCGTCGCCTCCTGGATCGGTCTCGGCTGGGAGGCCGGCGGTGCCGAGAAGGCCCTGAAGGACGCGGGCAAGGAAGCCGACTTCGGCTACTTCCCGATCCCCGGCAAGACCGCCGACAAGTCCGGCACCGTCTTCCTCGGCGGCTCGAACCTCGCCATCGCCGAGCGCTCCAAGAACAAGGAGCTCGCCAAGGAGTGGCTGGCCCTCGCCGCCGGCAAGGACCAGATGACCAAGTACGCCGCCGAGACCAAGGGCGCGCTGCTCCCGAACCAGGCCGGCGCCAACTTCACCCCGGCCGCGGGCTCCTTCGCCGAGGCCATGGGCAAGGCCGGCGCCAACGGCAAGATCACCCCGGTCACCGCGGGCTGGGCGAACGTCGAGACCGAGCCGAACCCCATCAAGGAGTTCATGACCAAGGTCCTGAAGGGCGAGGACGCAGCCAAGGCGGGCGCGGACGCGGACGCGGAGATCGCGAAGCGCATCAACAAGTAGTCCCGCCCCGCAGTACCGCACGACCCAGCAGTGTGAACGCACCGGGGAGTGCGGCAGGTGCCCGGACACCCGCCGCGCCCCCGGTCGCGCATTTGACTCCACAGTCAACCGCGAGGAAGCCAAGCCATGACCGTGCACTCCCAGGGAGCGGTGACCAGCGCTCCACAGGACGCACCACCGAAGTCCGCCGGACTGCCCGAGACGCCGGCCCCAGCGACCGGCCCCGGCCCCACGCCGCCTCGCGGGGGCGGGAAGTCGCTCCCCACGGGGTGGCTGCCCTATCTGTTGGTCGCGCCCGCGGTGCTCGCCCTCGCGACGCTCCTGCTGTACCCGCTGATCAAGAACGTGATCCTGTCCCTCCAGGACATCAACAAGATCGAGTTCATCCAGCGGAAGTACCCCTTCGCGGGACTCGACAACTACACCGAGCTGCTCGGTGACACGAAGTTCTGGACCGTGGTCGTCCGCAGCTTCGGCTTCACCCTGGCCAACGTCGCGCTGATCATGGTGCTGGGAAGCCTCATCGGCATCCTGCTGAACAAGCTCGGCAAGAAGATGCGACTGGTCCTCTCGATGGCCCTGGTGATGGCCTGGGCCATGCCCATCGTCGCCTCGGTACAGGTCTTCCGCTGGCTGTTCGACGAGCAGTTCGGCGTCATGAACTGGGTCATGCGCACCGCCGGCTTCTCCGGCTACGAGCAGCACAACTGGATGGAGACCGGCCTCTCCACCATGGTGATCGTCACGATCCTGGTGGTCTGGGGCTCCATCCCGTTCGTCGCCCTCAACATGTACGCCGGCCTCACCACGGTCGGCGCCGAGCTGTACGAGGCCGCCCGGATGGACGGGGCCAACGGCTGGCAGACCTTCTGGAAGATCGTCTTCCCGAACCTGAAGCCCTTCTTCCTCATCACCACCTTCCTCGAGGTGATCTGGGTGTTCAAGGCCTTCACCCAGGTCTACGCGATGAACAAGGGCGGCCCGGACCGCGCCTCCGAGATCCTGCCGGTCTTCGCCTACGTCGAGGGCCAGAGCCAGGCCCACTACGGCCTCGCCGCCGCGATCTCCGTCCTGACGATCGTGATCCTCGTGATCGTCATGTCCTTCTACTTCCGCCTGATCCTGAAGCAGGAGGAGGAGCAGTGAGCACCACCACCGCCCCGAAGCCCGCGGCTCCCGAGAGGCCCGCACAGCAGCTGCGCACCCGCCGCCCGGTACGCCCCGCGGCCGTGGCCAAGAACCTCGGCGCGCTCCTGCTGGCCCTGGTCTTCGTCTTCCCCGTGTACTGGATGTTCTCCTCGGCCCTCAAGCCGGCCGACCAGATGCTCACGAAGGACCCCGTCTTCGTCTTCACGCCGACGACGGCCAACTTCGCCAAGGCCACCGGGGTCGAGAACTTCTGGACGTACGTCACCAACAGCGTCCTGGTCACCGTCGGCGCCGTCCTGCTGGCCCTGCTCGTCGCCCTCGCCGCGAGCTTCGCGATCGCCCGCATGAGGTTCAAGGGCCGCAAGGGCCTGGTCCTCACCGTGATGATGGCCCAGATGGCCCCCTGGGAGGTCATGGTCATCGCGATGTACATGATCGCCCGCGACGGCGAGATGCTGAACAGCCTCCCGCTGCTCACCGCGATCTACTTCGTGATGATCCTCCCCTTCACCATCTGGACCCTGCGCGGCTTCATCGCCGCCGTCCCGGTGACCCTGGAGGAGGCGGCGCAGATCGACGGCTGCACCCGCGGCCAGGCCTTCCGCAAGGTGATCTTCCCGCTGCTGGCCCCCGGCCTGATGTCCACCTCGCTCTTCGGCTTCATCACGGCCTGGAACGAGTTCGCCATGGTCCTGATCCTGAACAAGGACAAGAGCGCGCAGACCCTGCCGCTGTGGCTGACCGAGTTCATGTCCGCCTTCGGCAACGACTGGGGCGCCACCATGGCCGCTTCCTCGCTCTTCGCGGTCCCGGTCCTGCTGATCTTCATCTTCCTCCAGCGCAAGGCCGTCGGCGGCATGACCGCCGGCGCCGTGAAGGGATGACGCCGTCATGACTGTCCTTGCGCACCGCACCGATACGCTCACCCGCGACGCCCTCGCCGTCCTCCAGCCCGGTTTCGAGGGCACCACCGCCCCCGCCTGGCTGCTCCGCCGGGTCGGCGAAGGCCTCACCGCCGTCGGCCTGTTCGGCCGCAACATCGCCTCGCCCGAGCAGCTCGCCGCGCTGACCGCGCAGCTGCGTACCGAGCGCGACGACGTCCTGGTCGCCATCGACGAGGAGGGCGGCGACGTCACCCGCCTGGAGGTCCGCGGCGGCTCGTCCTTCCCCGGCAACCTGGCCCTCGGCGCCGTCGACGACACCGGCCTCACCCGGGACGTCGCCCGTGAGCTGGGCCGCCGCCTCGCCGAGTGCGGGGTCAACCTCAACTGGGCCCCCTCCGCCGACGTCAACTCCAACCCGGACAACCCGGTGATCGGCGTACGGTCCTTCGGCGCCGACACCCGCCTCGCCGCCCGGCACACCGCCGCCTACGTCCAGGGCCTCCAGGCCGCCGGCGTGGCCGCGTGCACCAAGCACTTCCCGGGCCACGGCGACACCAGCGTCGACTCGCACCACGCCCTGCCGCGCATCGACGTGGACCTGGACACCCTCCAGGCCCGCGAACTCGTCCCCTTCAAGGCGGCGATCGAGGCCGGCACCAAGGCCGTGATGAGCGCGCACATCCTGGTGCCCGCCCTCGACCCGACCCGCCCGGCCACGCTCAGCCCGCAGATCCTGACCGGTCTGCTGCGGGGGGAACTCGGCTACGAGGGCCTCATCGTCACCGACGGCATGGAGATGAACGCCATCGCCGGGACGTACGGGATCGAGCGCGGCTCGGTCCTGGCCATCGCGGCCGGCGCCGACGCCATCTGCGTCGGCGGCGGACTCGCCGACGAAGCCACCGTCCTGCGGCTGCGCGACGCGCTGGTCGCGGCCGTCCGCGGGGGGGCACTGCCCGAGGAGCGCCTCGCCGACGCCGCCGCCCGCGTCCGCGCGCTCGCCGCATGGACCCGCGGAGCCCGGCCGGACGCGCAGCCGGAGGGGAGCCGCGCGTCCGGCATCGGGCTGACGGCCGCCCGCCGCGCCGTGGCCGTCACCGGCTGGGCGAAGCCGCTCACGGCGCCCTACGTCGCCACGCTCGCGCCCGTCGCGAACATCGCGGTCGGGGACGAGACCCCGTGGGGCCTGGCGGCGGAACTCGCCGGGCTGCTCCCGGGCACCGCGGCGGGCGTCTATCCCGAAGGCTCCTCCGCCGGGGACGTCCTGGCGGCGGCGGGGGACCGTACCGTCGTCGCGGTGGTCCGCGACGCGCACCGGCACCCCTGGATGACCGAGGCCCTCGACGCGCTGGTCGCGGCCCGGCCGGACACGGTCGTCGTCGAGATGGGCCTCCCCCGGACGGAGCCTCGCGGAGCGCTCTACATCGCGACGCACGGCGCCTCCCGCGTCTGCGGCCGAGCCGCGGCCGAGGTCATCGCAGGGGCGTAGCGCCCGCGCAGCGGCTGCCCACACACGACAGAAGGGCCGGACTCCCGCCGATGGAGTCCGGCCCTTCTGTCGTGCCGTGCGGCTAAAGGCCCTGCCAGGCGGGCTTGTTGGCGTAGGTGTGGCGGAAGTAGTCGGCCAGCTTCAGCTTCGAGGCGGCGGCCTCGTCCACGATCACGGTGGCGTGCTGGTGCAGCTGCAGCGCGGAGGCCGGGACCAGCGCGGACAGCGGGCCCTCGACGGTCTGCGCGACGGCCTCGGCCTTGCCCTCGCCGGTGGCCAGGAGGACCAGGTGGCGGGCGTCGAGGATGGTGCCGATGCCCTGGGTGATGACGTGGTGCGGCACCTGCTCCAGGTCGTCGTCGAAGAAGCGCGCGTTGTCCACGCGGGTCTGCTCCGTCAGCGTCTTGATCCGGGTGCGGGAAGCGAGCGAGGAGCAGGGCTCGTTGAAGCCGATGTGGCCGTCCGTGCCGATGCCCAGCAGCTGGAGGTCGACGCCGCCGGCCTCCGCCAGGGCGCGGTCGTAGGCCTCGCACGCGCCGACGATGTCCTCGGCCGAACCGTCGGGGCCCATGAAGGAGGCCTCGGACAGACCCAGGGGCTCGACGACCTCGCGGAGCACGACGGCACGGTAGGACTCGGGGTGCCCGGCCGGCAGGCCGACGTACTCGTCGAGCTGGCAGATCCGGGCCTTGGAGGCGTCGACCTGGCCGGCCTTGACCTTGGCGGCGAGGGCCTCGTAGACGGGCAGCGGGGTAGAGCCGGTCGCCACGCCGAGCAGGGCGTCGGGCTTGCGCCGCACCAGGGCGGCCATGGCCTCCGCGATGAGCTCGCCGCCTGCCTTGGCGTCCGGGACGATGACAACTTCCACGCGGGGCCTGCCGATCTGGAGTGGGTAAGGTGGTATAGACCAATCTAGCAGAGGCTGCCGTCCATGACAGGGTCTCGTCGCCATCCATGGCGGTCCGGTTCCGGAGGTCCGGCCTCCCGTGAGGCCGGGAGAACCTTCAACCTTTTGGTTGTCCTGTCTACAACTCCATTCTCCCCTACGGTGGTTTATGTAGGTAAATCATGGTATATGCGATTGGAGTGGTCGCCATGGGCAGGCACACCACGTACGCCTTCGAGACCTACAGAGCCGTCGCGGATGCCGGGCGCGCCGAGCTGCTCGCCGCGACCACCTCCCCGTTCCAGATCGAGGTGCGGTTCATCGGTGGACTGACGAGTGGCCAGCGGGACGTCTTCGCCGAGGCCGCCGAACGCTGGGCCAAGGTCATCGTCGGTGACCTGGAGACCGCGATCGTGCGCGACTTCACCGGCGAGGTCGTCATCGACGACCTCTTGATCGACGCCGAAGGCGTGGTGATCGACGGGGTCTTCGGCACGCTCGGGGAGGCGGGGCCGACCCGCTTCCGGCGCGATACCGCGGTCACCGGAGCGCGCCTCCCCGCCACGGGCATGATGCGGTTCGACAAGGCGGACCTGGGGCAGATGGAGGACGACGGCTCGCTGCTCGACGTCATCACGCACGAGATGGGCCACGTGCTGGGGATCGGGACGATCTGGGACACCTTCGGTCTGCTGAAGGACTTCCCCGGCCCCAACCCCACCTTCGTCGGTCCCGGCGCCATGAAGGAGTTCGGCGCGCTCATCGGGTCCGGGCAGCCCACTCCCGTGCCGGTCGCGAATGTCGGCGGCGCGGGAAGCGCGGGCGGCCACTGGCGGGAGCGGGTCTTCGGCAACGAGTTGATGTCGCCGACCATCGGGGGCCCCGGCAACCCCCTGAGCCGGCTGACCGCGGCGAGCCTCGGGGACCTCGGCTACCAGGTCGACCTCGATGCCGCGGAGCCCTACGAACTCCCCGACGCCTTCGGCATCGCGATGGCCGGCGGCGCGGAGTCCGCGGCTCCCAGGGGCGTCATGCTCCCGACCGTCCCCAGCAGCATCCCCGCCGACCGACCCTAGGCCGGGTCTTGCCGATCAGCCCGGCGTGATCGGCAGGACGCCCCTAGGTCGTCTCTTCCGGATCTTGCCGGGCCCGCGACGCCCGGCACCGCACCTGGCCGCGTTGTCGGGGCGCCCGAGTACGTCCAGTACACGGTGCGCCCCTCCGCCTTGCCATCTACGGCACCGGACGCCGCGGGCTCGGCCGACAAGATCCGAAAGAGACGGCCTAGATCAGCGCGAGCTGCAGGCCGCCCGTCGCGTCCAGGTGCTGGCCCGTCACCCAGCGGGAGTCCGGCGAGGCCAGGAAGGCCACCACGTCGGCGACCTCCCGGGCCGTGCCCACCCGGTGGAAGACGGAGCGGGCGGCCAGGTGGGCCCGGGTCGCCGCGTCGGCGAGGAGGTCCGCATTGAGGTCGGTCTCGGTGATGCCGGGGCCGACCGAGTTCACGGTGATCCCGCGCGGAGCCAGTTCGGCGGCGAGCGACCGGGTCAGCGCGTTCGTGGCGCCCTTGGCCGTGACCGTGGCCAGGATGGCCGGCAGGGCGATGTCCGGGGTGCCGGTCACGTTCACGATCCGGCCCCCGTCGCGCAGCCGCTCCAGCCCGTACTTGATCACGAAGAACGGCGCCTTGGCGTTGAGCGCGTGCGCCCGGTCGTACAGCTCCTCGTCGGTGTCCGTGATCCCCGCGTAGGCCGCCGCCCCGGCGTTGTTGACCAGGATGTCCACGCCCTCGGTGTGGTCGGGATGGGCCTCGTACGCGGCCCAGAGGGCCTGCGCGTCGCCGGGGACGCCGAGCTCGGCCCCGATGGCGAACGCCCGTCCGCCGGCCGCGCCGATCGCCGCGACCGTCTCCTTCGCCGCCGCCTCGTCGCGTCCGTAGTGCACCGCGACGAGTGCCCCGTCCCGCGCCAGCCGCTCGGCCACGGCCCGTCCGATGCCCCGGCTGCCGCCGGTGACCAGTGCCGTCTTCCCCTTGAGCACGCCCATGACGCGCCCCCCCTCCAGTAATCGCTAGTGGTCGCTACAGAAATGAACGTACCAGATTTCCTAGCGCCCGCTATAGAATGCGGGCATGGTGACCGGACAGCGCGGCAGGCCCCGTTCCTTCGACCGCGACTCCGCCCTCGACAAGGCGATGCTCGCCTTCTGGGAGCGCGGCTACGAGGCGACCTCCATCTCCGACCTGACCGCCTCGCTCGGCATCAGCGCGCCCAGCCTCTACGCGGCCTTCGGCGACAAGCGCAAGCTCTTCGACGAGGTCGTCGTGGTGTACGGCGGCCGGTACGGGGACTTCGCGAGCGTGGCGCTCGCCGAGGAGCCCACCGCTCGGGCGGCCGTCGCCCGCATCCTGCGCGAGGCCGCCGAGGTCTACACCGACCCGGCCCACCCGCCGGGCTGCATGGTGATCAGCGCCGCGATCAACACCACCTCGGACGAGGTGGCGCAGGCGCTGCGCGAGCGCCGCAACGCCAACCTGGTGATGTTCGAGAGCCGGATCCGGGCCGACGTGGCCACCGGCGCGCTGCCCGCGGACACGGACGCGCGGGCGCTGGCCCGGTACGCCGGAGCGGTGCTTCAGGGGATGTCCCAGCAGTCGCGCGACGGGGCGAGCCGGGAGGAGCTTGAGGCGGTGGCGGAGCGGGCCCTGCTGGCCTGGCCCGCGGCCTGACCGGCTCGGGGCGTTCCGCGGAGGGGTTCCTCTGGGCCACGGTGCAGGACGGGACCCTCGACCCGCCCGGCACCGTAGCCCGGAGTACTTACGGCCGACAGGTGTGCGGTTCCCGACGGCCGGTGGAGGTGCCTGCGCGGTCAGGGCAGAGCGCGCGGCTTACCTCGATCCGTCCTCCTGTGCGGGGAGGGCGGAGGTTCTGAAATCAATTGTGGACTAGACCATTCTGTTCTGTCCATCCAATGACAGGGCCTGGAAACCCGTCACTTCCTCCAACAGTACGCGGCCTGCGCCCCCCTTGGATACTCCTGAGTACCGTCGTGGGGAAAGTCATGGCGCGTACCCGGGGTACGCTCGCAACGTGCCCTCCATGAACGACCTCGTACGCCAGCACACCGCTCTCGGTGAAACCGACCTGGAGTGGCTCCACCTGCTGGTTTCGGAGTGGCAGCTGCTCTCCGACCTGTCCTTCGCCGACCTCGTCCTGTGGGTGCCCACCCTCGACGGCACGCGGTACGTCTCGGTCGCCCAGATGCGCCCGAACACCGGCCCCACCTCGTACCAGGACGACATGGTCGGCCACCTGGTGCCGCGCGGCCGCCGCCCGCTGCTGGACGCCGCGCTCGACGAGGGCCGGATCGTGCGCGAGGGCGACCCCGAGTGGCGCGAGGAGGTGCCGGTCCGCGTCGAGTCGATCCCCGTCCGCCGCGAGGGGCGGGTACTGGGAGTGATCGCGCGCAATACCAATCTGCTCACTGTGCGTACACCGAGCCGACTGGAGCTGACCTACCTCCAGTCCGCCTCCGACCTCGCCCAGATGATCGCGGCGGGCTCCTTCCCGTTCCCCGGCCAGCAGGTCGACATGGACGCCTCCCCGCGGGTCGGGGACGGCCTGATCCGCCTCGACGCCGACGGCGTGGTCACCTACGCCTCCCCGAACGCGCTCTCCGCCTACCACCGGCTCGGCCTCGCCTCCGACCTCGTGGGCCAGCACCTGGGCAACATCACGGCCGAACTCGCCCCCTCCCGCGGACCGGTGGACGAGGCACTGGTCAAGCTCGCCAGCGGCTGGGCCCCCCGGGAGACCGAGGTCGACGGCAACGGCGGGGTCATCCAGCTGCGCGCCATCCCGCTCAAGCCGAAGGGCACCCGGATCGGCTCCCTGGTGCTGTGCCGCGACGTCACGGAACTGCGTCGTCGCGAACGTGAATTGATCACCAAGGACGCGACCATCCGGGAGATCCACCACCGGGTGAAGAACAACCTCCAGACCGTGGCCGCGCTGTTGCGGCTCCAGTCCCGCCGGATGGATTCGCCGCAGGGCCGCGAGGCACTGAACGAGGCCGTGCGCCGTGTCGGATCGATCGCGATCGTGCACGAGACGCTGTCTCAGAACCTCGACGAGCGGGTCGAGTTCGACGAGATCGCCGACCGTGTCATCGCGATGGTCTCGGAGATCTCACCGGGCAAGGTCGACTGCCGGCGCACCGGAAGGTTCGGGATCCTGGACGCGGAGGTTGCCACTCCGCTGTCGATGGTGCTGACCGAGATCCTGCAGAACGCCCTGGAGCACGCCTTCACCCAGGGCGAGGGGGGCACCGTGGAGGTGTCCGCGATCCGCACCGGAACCGGCCGCACCGACGGCCGGCTGCTGATCACCGTGCTCGACGACGGCAGCGGTCTGCCCGAGGGGTTCGACCCCCAGCGGGCCGGCAATCTCGGACTGCAGATCGTACGGACCCTCGTGGAAGGGGAGCTGGGCGGCACGTTCGACATGCTCCGGGCCGAGCCGCGCGGCACCAAGGTCGTCCTCGACATCCCGTCCAGCCCGCAGAAGTAGCAGCGGTGCAGTGACTCAACGTGACGGCCCGGGTTCACCCAGCGTGCCGGAACCGGGTCCCGAACAGCACTGAGCCCCGGACCGAATGCTTCGGTCCGGGGCTCAAGAGCACAGTGCTGAGCGCTTGTTCGGTTACTACGCGCTGCGCGTCGAGGCTCGAAAGTCGTTGTCAGGCGCTGGCGTTGCGCGCCCGGTTGCGAGCGGCGCGGCGCTTCATGGCGCGGCGCTCGTCCTCGCTGAGACCGCCCCAGACACCGGAGTCCTGACCGGACTCGAGCGCCCACTGCAGGCACTGCTCCATGACGGGGCAACGGCGGCAGACGGCCTTGGCTTCCTCGATCTGCAGCAGCGCAGGACCGGTGTTGCCGATGGGGAAGAAGAGTTCCGGGTCTTCCTCACGACAAACGGCGTTGTGACGCCAGTCCATGGCTGCTCCATCTCCTTGTATTGCGGGCAAGTTGCTTGTGAATGTGAACGCTTTCACGAATCCCCCCGTGAGGGAAGCGCGACCGCCCGGTTTCACGCGGGTGATCAGTCAGAGATTCGTGGAGGGGTTCTGGCGGTCTGTGTGGGTGCCGGGTGTTGCGGGCTGTCCCGATCGCCATGAAGAGATTCGCAAACCTCGGACGGGGATACAACCCCTTCCGGAAAGTTTTTTTTGATTCGTCGGTGTCTACTAGGTCACAGCCCTACATCGTGAGGGTGGACCGACGTGTAAACGTTCGAGTGAAAGGCCCGCGGGCCCTTCTACTCACACAATCACACGCAGTGCACGGCGTACGCCTGTGAACCGAACGCTGGTCCGCAGTCCGAGGTGATCGCCGTCCATCTGGAAGGGAAGCGGAACCTTCGAATGCAAGGTGAAGTCGGTCAGATCGTGCAGAGACACCGCGTGCTTGCCGTGCGGACCCCGCTCAGGAGTGGAGGTCAGGAGCTGTGTCGCGTACCGCGCGACCGCCGGAGTTGACAAACGGTCCAGTGCCAATACGTCAAGCGCAGTATCGAACGAGGCTTCGGGGGAGGCGTAAAGCGGACGATTCCCCAGATACGTCCACGGTGACGTATTGCACACTATCGACAGCACCAGATCGGTCACCGGGTCCGCTCCGGGACGCTCCAGCGTGACCGTGCCGTGACGCCGGTTCGGCTCCTCCCAGAACTGGCGCATGAGCTGTCGCACATACAGGGCGTGCGTCGAACGCTTGCCGCGCTCGCGCTGCTGCTCCACCCGGCCCACCACGCCCGCGTCGAAGCCGAAGCCCGCGCAGAAGGTGAACCAGCGGGCCGGGACCGACTCGTCCTCCGTGCCCGGGGTGCCGGCCGCCAGGCCCAGACCCACCGTCCGCTCGCGCTGCTCCCGCAGCGCGTCCAGCAGGGCGCCGGTCGCCTCGACCGCGTCGTTGGGCAGACCCAGGGCGCGCGCGAACACATTGGTGGAGCCGCCGGGAACCACCGCCAGCCGCGGCAGCCGCTCCGGATCGGGCCCGTTGTGCAGGAGTCCGTTGACCACCTCGTTGACCGTGCCGTCGCCGCCGAGGGCGACGACGAGGTCGAGCCCCTCGTGCGCGGCCTTGCGCCCCAGGTCCCGGGCGTGCCCGCGGTACTCGGTGGTGACCGCCTCCAGCTTCATCTCGCTGGCCAGGGCGTGGGTCAGGACGTCGCGCGTGCGCGCACTGGTGGTCGTCGCTGCTGGGTTGGCCACGAGAAGTGCACGCATGAGCGCCAGACTACCCACCCCTTCGGACGCCGACCCTACTGCCCGTCCCCTCCGGGGCCCGGGGCGCGCCGCTACCCTGCTGGAGTGAGTAAGAAGCAGCCCGCGAACGCCCCCGCCCCCGCCGCCGTCCCGACCGCCGCGCTGCCCGGCCGGCTGACCGCGGCCGCCGCGCTCACCGCCCTGGAGGGCCTGGCGCTGGCCGGCCTCGGGATCTACATGCTGTTCGTGGGGATCGCCGGTGACCCCGATTCCCCGCAGCAGGCCGAGACGGGCGGGCTCACCCTGCTCGCGCTCGCCGCGCTGCCGCTGGTCGCGGCCCGCGGGCTGCGCCTGGGACGCCGCTGGAGCCGCGGCCCGGCCCTGATCACCCAGCTGATGGCGCTGCCGGTGGCCTGGACCCTCTACAACACCGGCGGCGCGGTGATCGCCGCCGCCGTGGCGCTGGCCGTGGCCGCGGTGGCCGTCGTCGCGCTCCTGGTGAATCCGACGGCGACCGAGGCTCTCGGTATCGGGCCCGGGGAACAGGCCCGATAACCGGTCGTCCGGTTCTTCCTCCGCTCCTCCGCTCCTCGGCTACTCCTCGACGAGGAGCTTCTCGCGGAGCTGGGCCAGCGTGCGGGCCAGCAGCCGGGAGACGTGCATCTGGGAGATGCCGACCTCCTGGGCGATCTGCGACTGGGTCATGTTGCCGAAGAAACGCAGTAGCAGGATCCGCTTCTCCCGCGGCGGCAGGCCCTCCAGCAGCGGCTTGAGGGACTCGCGGTACTCGACCCCCTCCAGGGCCTCGTCCTCCGCTCCCAGGGTGTCCGCGACCGCCGGCGACTCGTCGTCGGTGTCCGGGACGTCGAGGGAGAGCGTGCTGTAGGCATTGGCCGATTCCAGCCCCTCCAGCACCTCCTCCTCGGAGATCCCCAGCCGCTCGGCCAGTTCGTGCACCGTCGGGGAGCGGCCGTGCTGCTGGGACAGTTCGGCCGTGGCCGTCGTCAGCGAGAGCCGCAGCTCCTGCAGACGACGCGGTACCCGCACCGCCCAGCCCTTGTCACGGAAGTGGCGCTTGATCTCGCCGACCACCGTGGGCGTGGCGTACGTGGAGAACTCGACCCCGCGGTCCGGGTCGAACCGGTCCACCGATTTGATGAGGCCGATCGTCGCGACCTGGGTCAGGTCGTCGAGCGGCTCACCGCGGTTGCGGAAGCGCCGCGCCAGGTGTTCCACCAGCGGCAGGTGCATCCGTACCAGCCGGTTGCGCAGCTCGGCCTTCTCCACCGAGCCGTCGGGCAGCGCCCGCAGCTCGATGAACAGGGCCCGCGCGCCGCTGCGGTCGCGCGGATCCGGCAGCGCCGGGGTCACCGGGAACGCCGGCACCGGCGCTGCCGGGGGCACCACCGGGGCCGGGGCCTCGGCCCCGGCTCCCGTCCCGGTCGCCCGGTCTGGTTGTGGTTGTTCCTGCTGGTTCTCGCTCATAGGGCCCGCCCGTCGCTCCGCCGAGTCCAAAAAGCCGTCTTCCGCATCCGCGTCAGCCGGGTGCGGCCGGGCGTGCTGCTGCTCCGGGATGCCGCCGTCGACCTCGTGCCGTACTCGGGGCCGATCCCCGCCCCGCACCGGGATCTCCCCGCCGCTCACGCCGGGCCTGGTCCCGCGCCGCGCTGTTTGTAGAGGCTGATGCTCACCGTCCGGTTCTCCTCGACCGTGGCCTCGACCTTGCCGGCCAGTGCCGACAGGACCGTCCACGCGAACGTGTCACGCTCCGGTGCGCGCCCGTCGGTGGTCGGCGCCGAGACGGTCACTTCCAGCGAATCGTCGATCAGCCGGAACACGCAACTGAGGACGGAGCCCGGCACGGCCTGCTGGAGCAGGATCGCGCAGGCCTCGTCCACCGCGATGCGGAGGTCCTCGATCTCGTCGAGGGTGAAGTCCAAACGTGCCGCGAGACCGGCCGTGGCCGTCCGCAGCACCGACAGGTAGGCACCCGCAGCGGGCAGCCGGACTTCCACGAAGTCCTGAGTCCCGGGCTCGCCTGCGATCTGGGACACCCTCACCTCCAAGGTGGTACGAGCTCTGTTCGCCGGTGACGCTATCGCGATCCGGGCGATCGTGTCGCGGCACCCCTCTTGGTGCCCGCTTCGTGCACCCCGCCTGCGAGCCAGTGACTGATGGTAAGCCCATGGGTACGCACAGTGGCTAGGGGTCTGCGGGGCCCAAATCAGGGGAACCGGCGGAGGGTTGAACTACCCCGCTTCAGACGATCGAACCGTCGACAAAACACCAGCGCCAGGTCTCACCCGGTTCGAAGCTCCGCATCACCGGATGACCGGTCTCCTGGTGGTGGGCCGTGGCGTGCCGGTGGGGCGAGGAATCACAGCAGGCCACGTGCCCGCAGGCCAGGCACATCCGCAGCTGTACGGGGTGGCTGCCGAGGGTCAGGCACTCGGGGCAGGTGTGGTGTGAGGGCACCGGTTCGGGACGCGGCAGTTCGGCAACGTGGGTGCACTCGCTCATCGCATTCTCCTTGTACCGGAACCCCGGCCTTCAGTCTCGGGGCGAACCGTGCGCACGGGCCGGAGCCGCGAGGCAGCGGAGTGTCGTTGCGTCACGCTTTGACCGGAGCTTGATCTCGTACAGAATACGTTCCCGCCGTGCGAGTCATGGGGATCTCCTCGGCCAAGCCCGCGCGTTCGGGGCGAGCGGCCGACGATTGAGGTGGATCTTCGATGGAGGTATTGCCGCTGGTGGCGCTCGTCGCCGGCAGCGCGGCCGTAGCGGGGCTGGCGCGCCGCACCCCGGTGCCCGCACCGCTGCTGCTGGTCGCCGCCGGTCTGCTGGCCGCGTACGTCCCGGGGGTGCCCGACTACGCCCTCGACCCGCACATCGTGCTGCCGTTGCTGCTCCCGCCGCTGCTGTACACGGCCGCCGTGGACAGCTCGTACCTGGACCTGCGCGCGAACGTCCGGCCGATCGCCATGCTGTCGGTGGGCTACGTGCTCTTCGCGACGCTCACCGTCGGGTACGCGGCGTACCTGCTGGTGCCGGGGCTCTCCCTGCCGGTGGCGCTGGTGCTGGGCGCGGTGATCGCGCCTCCCGACGCCGTCGCCGCCACCGCCATCGCCCGCAAGCTGCGGCTGCCGAACCGGATCACGACCATCCTGCAGGGCGAGTCCCTGGTCAACGACGCCACCGCGATCACCGCCTACAAGGTGGCGCTGGCGGCGGCGGTCGGGGTGAGCGCCGGCTGGGCGGGCGGCATCGCGGAGTTCCTGCTGGCCTCGGTCGGCGGCATCGGCGTGGGCCTGCTCCTGATGGTGCCGATCCACCACCTGCGCACGCGGCTGAGGGAACCCCTGCTCCAGAACACCCTGTCGCTGCTGATCCCCTTCGTGGCGTACGCGGCCGCCGAGCGGGTGCACGCCTCCGGGGTGCTCGCGGTGGTCGTGGTCGCGCTGTACCTCGGGCACCGCAACTGGCAGGTCGACTTCGCCACCCGGCTCCAGGAGGAGGCGGTGTGGAAGGTGGTCGCCTTCGTACTGGAGTCGGTGGTCTTCGCGCTCATCGGGCTCCAGCTGCCGGTGGTCCTCACGGGGCTGGGGGAGTACGACGGCCTGCACGCGGCCACCTACGCGACCGCCGTGTTCCTCGCGGTGGTGGTGGCCCGGTTCCTGTGGGTGTTCCCGGCGACCTTCGTGCCCCGCTGGCTGTCGCCGCGGATCCGGGACCGGGAGCCGGAGACCGACTGGAAGGCCCCGGTGATCGTGGGATGGGCCGGGATGCGGGGCGTGGTCTCGCTGGCCATCGCCTTCTCCGTGCCGGTGGACGTACCGCACCGGAACCTGATCCTCTTCCTGACCTTCACCACCGTCATCGGGACGCTGGTGGTGCAGGGGCTGACGCTGCCGCCGCTGATCCGGGCGCTGAAGCTGCCGCCGAAGGACGTGCAGGCCGAGACCCTGGCGGAGGCGCAGGCGCAGAGCGAGGCCTCGCGGGCGGCCGAGGAGCGGCTGGCGGAGCTGCTGGAGGAACCGGAGAACAGCACGCTGCCACCGCCGCTGGCGGACCGGCTGCGGACGGTGATGGAGCGCCGGCGCAACGCGGTGTGGGAGCGGCTCGGCGAGGTCAACCCGGAGACGGGGGAGTCGGCGGACGACGTCTACCGGCGGCTCGCACGGGAGATGATCGCGGCCGAACGGGAGGTCTTCGTGACGCTGCGGGACGACCGGCGCATCGACGACGAGATGCTGCGGGCGCTCCTGCGCCGGCTGGACCTGGAGGAGGCCGCGGCCTACCGCGAGGAGAGCTGAGCGCGGCCGGTCACGGGCGGCCCGTGACCACCGCGGCGAGGGCCGTGCCGCGCGGGAAGGCGCCGGACGCGGTGAGCTCGGTCAGGGCCCAGAGCAGCTTGGCCACGTAGATCCGCTCCACCGGGAGGCCGTGGCGGGACCCGAAGTCGGCGGCGAAGGCCTCCAGCTCGTCCGGGACCCGGGCGTAGCCGCCGTGGTGGTAGTCCTCGGCCAGGGTCCACGCGCCGGCCGGACCCCCGAAGGCGGCCGCCTGGAGGGAACGTATCTCCGCGGCCAGGAAACCGCCGGCCAGGACCGGAACCCCGAGCGCCCGCTGCCCGGGAGCCAGCCCGGCCGCGAGACCCGCCAGTGTCCCGCCGGTACCGCAGGCCACCGCGACCACGTCGGCGGCGCCGCGCAGTTCCCGGCCGAGCTCGGCGCAGCCGCGCAGGGCGAGGGCGTTGCTGCCGCCCTCGGGGACCACGTACGCGCCGCCCGCGCCCGCCGAGTCCACGAGCCGGGCCAGCTCCCGCGGCTCGGCCTTGCGGCGGTACTCCGACCGGGACACGAAGTGCAGCCGCATCCCGTCGGCTGCGCACCGGGCGAGCGAGTCGTTCAGGGGCCGTCCGGCCAGCTCGTCCCCGCGTACGATGCCGACCGTCCGCAGCCCGAGCAGCCGCCCGGCGGCGGCGGTGGCCCGCAGGTGGTTGGAGTACGCCCCGCCGAAGGTGACCAGGCCGTCGTGGCCGGCGTCCACGGCCGCGCGCAGGTTGGGCGCGAGCTTGCGCCACTTGTTGCCGGGCAGCTCCGGATGCACGAGGTCGTCGCGCTTGAGCAGGAGCCGTACGCCGTGCCGCTCGAACCTGTCGTCGCGGACCTCCCGCAGGGGTGACGGCGGGCGGGGCTGCAGGAGCGCGTCAACGTTCGCGGGCGGGTTCACCCGTCCATTGTGATCCGCCCCTGCCCGTGCTGCCGCACATCAGGTCCGCAGTGCGCGTCCGGCCGGGCGGGGCCGGGCCCGGGAGGTTCTTCACGTGCAGTGGGTCATCAGTGATGATGGATCGTCAAATCCGTTGAACATGGGGGGGAATTCATGGGCAGCAGTGATGCGATTCCGTTCGGTGCGCTGGGACTTCTGATCATCGTCCTGGCCTATTTCATTCCCACCGCGGTCGCGTTCGGGCGAGGGGTGCCCAACAAGGGTTCCGTTCTGGTGGTCAACCTGTTCCTGGGCTGGTCCGTCGTGGGGTGGGTGATCGCGCTGGCCATGGCCGCGCGCAGCAGGTAGAGGTGCTCCGTCGCCGTCCCCGGCGTGGTGCCGGGGACGGCGGCCCGGGGAGGACGGCCCCGAGCCGCCGGCCGCGGGGCCGGCTACTTCAGGCGCTCGCCGATGCGGGCGCGCATGGCGTCCATCGTGAAGCCCCTGGGGTCGACCTTGCCCGGCTGCCACTCGCGGTGGCCGATCACCGAGCGCTCCGTCCAGCGGTGGAACCGGCAGATCGCGGCCGAGGCGCGGGCTATGGCGTCGAGCTGGACCGCCGGCCAGGGGTCCGCGCCGTCGCCCAGGTTCTCGCACTCGAAGCCGTAGAAGTGGCGGTTGCCGTCGGTGTCCGTCTCGTTGTCCGGCGGCAGCCGCTTCTCGGCGATCACCGCGGCCAGGACGTCGGAGTCGCCGGCGCCCGCGTGGTTGGCGCGGCCGTAGCCCACGAGGTGGACGCGGCCGTCCTTGGCGATCACTCCGTGGCAGAGCGGGCCGGGGAGCTCGCTGTAGCCGTTCCGGCAGAGCTCGACCGTGTACGGGGTGCCGCGGGTGACGGTGTGGTGGATCATCACCCCGTGCACGGGCCCCCAGGGACCCTTGTGGTTGCGGTTGTGGGTGCGCCAGGCGCCGACCTCGACGACGGTCAGGCCCTCATTGCGCAGTGCGTTGATGAAACGGTCCGCGGACATGGGTGCGGCCATGGCCGCCTCCTTCGTTGCGGTGCGCGGCGGGCACCCTCTGTGCCCGTCTCGTCACCCTCCGGTTTAGTGGAGGCGGCCCTTCCGCGGCTAGTGCATTCGTACGGCGAGCGATCCGATCCAGCCAGGGATCAGGCCGATGCGAGCCACAGGTCCGGGCCGAAGACCTCGTAGTGGATGTCGGCGGCCGGCACCCCCCTGGCGATCAGCTGCTCGCGCACGGCCCGCATGAAGGGGAGCGGCCCGCACAGGTAGGCCCTGGTGCCCGGGGCGAGGGGAACGGCCGAGAGGTCCATGAGGCCCTCGCCGTCGCCCGGCTCCGCCGACTCCTCGTACCAGAACCAGGCCGAGGCGTCGGGCAGCTTGTGCGTCAGTGCCCGGTGGTCGCCCCGCAGCGGGTGGTCGGCGGGGGAGCGGTCGGCGTGCAGCACGGTCACCGGGGCGGCGTGCCCGGTGTCGGCCAGGTGCTCCAGCATCGAGAGCATCGGGGTGCAGCCGATGCCGGCCGAGGCGAGCAGTACCGGGGCGGCCGAGTCCGCCAGGACCAGGTCGCCGTACGGGGCCGAGACCCGCAGGGTGTCTCCGGTCCGGACGCGGGTGTGCAGGTGGTTGGAGACCTCGCCGTCGGGGCCCGCGGCCGCCGGGCCGTGGACCCGCTTGACGGTGATCGCGCGGACCGCGGAGCCCGGGGAGGTGATGAGGCTGTACTGGCGGATCTGGCGGGCGCCGTCCGGGAGCTCGACCTGGACCGAGACGTACTGGCCGGGCCGGTGGGCGGGCGCCGGGGCGCCGTCCGCGGGGACGATCCGGAAGGTGGTGCAGTCCGCGGTCTCGGCCACCCGCTCGGTGACGGTCCACTCGCGCCACACGTCGCCGGCCGCGACCCGCTGCTCGGCGTAGAGGCGCTCCTCCAGGGCGATCAGGGCGTTCGCCATCAGCCAGTAGACCTCGTCCCAGGCCTGGGCGACCTGGGGGGTGACGGCCTCGCCGAGGACCTCGGCGATGGCCTCGAAGAGGTGCTGGTGGACGACCGCGTACTGCCCGCGGGTGACGCCGAGGCTGGCGTGCTTGTGGGCGATGCGGCCGAGCATCACGTCGGGCCGGGTGTCCGGGTGGGCGAGGAGGTGGGTGGCGAAGGCGGCGACGGAGCCGGCGAGGGCCTGCTGCTGGAGGCCGGCCCGCTGGTTGCCCCGGTTGAACAGGTCGCGGATCAGGGCCGGGTGGGCCGCGAAGAGCTTGGTGTAGAAGAGCTCGGCTATGTCGCCGATCGCGGCCCCGACGGCGGGCAGGGTGGCTCGTACGGTCGCGCTCGACTTCTCGGACAGCATGCGGAACTCCTCGCGTGATGCGTTGTTGGACGTGACTGTGTGAATTTGCATCTAAGATGCGTATTTTTGATCGCAGAAGGACCGCCGTGGTGCGGACTTCTGTTCGGACTCCCGCCGGCCCGGCCGGGCCGGCCGGCCCGGCGGGTGGACGGGCCGGCGGGACGGGTCAGGGGCCCCCGGATCCGGTCGGCGCCCTGCTCGAAATGCCCAGCAGGAGCGGTCCCGTGGGGGATGCCACCAGGTCGTTCACCGTGAGCGGGTCCAGTGCGGCGAAGAAGGCCTCCTGGGCCCGGCGCAGGGCGCCGCGCAGTACGCAGGCGCCGCGCAGCGGGCAGGGGGTGGTGCCCTCGCACTCCACGACGTCGCCCTCGCCCTCCAGTTCGCGCACCACCGCACCGACCGGCGCGGCGCGCCCGGCGGCGGTCAGGGCGAGCCCGCCGCCACGGCCGCGCCGGGCCTCGACCAGGCCGAGGTGCTGCAGCCGGGCGACCACCTTGGCGGTGTGCGTGTAGGGGACCTCCATCGTCGCCGCCACGTCACGGGTGGTCGGGAGGTCCGTTTCCTCGACGGCCAGGCGCATCAGGACGCGCAGTGCCAGGTCGGTGAATCGGGTCAGCCGCATGGGGTCACCGTAGGCAAACTTGCATCCATGATGCAAGTTAGGTCGGCGCGAGGCTCCTGCGAGGCTCACGTGTGGCTCACGCGTGGCTCACGTGTGGCCGAAACCGATGGGGTGCATGGTGCTGAAGAGGCTCATGAGGGGGATGGGTGACCCCAAAGAGTGCCCCGTGCCCGGACGGAGTAGTCCCACCCTTTTGTGTAATGGTCCCACCACGTTCCGTGCTGAAAGGCTTCTCCCGCAGATCCATGGAGTGATCGAAAGGGAAAGACATGTCGGTCCAGGCGGGTTCCGAGTCCGAGGCCCAGACGCCGCAACGCAGTCTTGGGACGACGGCCGCACGGAACTTGGCAACCACGACCAAGTCCGCGCCGCAGATGCAGGAGATCACCTCGCGGTGGCTCCTGAAGATGCTGCCGTGGGTGTCCGTGCAGGGCGGCACGTACCGCGTCAACCGCAGGCTGAGCTACTCGGTCGGCAACGGCGTCGTGGAGTTCGTCAAGACCGGCACCCAGGTCCAGGTGATCCCGGCCGAGCTCGGCGAGCTCCCGCTGCTGCGCGACTACGAGGACCTCGACGTCCTCGGCGAACTCGCCCGGCGGTGCCGACAGGTCGACTTCGAGGCCGGCCAGGAGCTGACCTCCTTCGGCAGCCCCGCCGACCAGGTCTTCCTGCTCGCCCACGGCCGCATCGAGCAGATCGGCCCCGGCCCCTACGGGGAGGACGCCGTCCTGCGGACCGTCGCCGACGGCGCGTACTTCGGCGACGACTCCCTCGTCGATGAAGAATCGATTTGGGAGTACACCGCCCGAGCCGCCACCTCCGGCACCGTGCTCACCCTGTCCCGGCAGGACTTCCAGCTCCTCGCCGACCGGGTCGAGTCGCTGCGCGCGCACGTGGAGGACGTACGGACCCGGCCCGGCCGGGAGACCAACAAGTACGGCGAGGCCGCGATCGAGCTCTCCGCCGGCCATCAGGGCGAGGCCGTCCTCCCCGGTACCTTCGTGGACTACGAGGCCCGGCCGCGCGAGTACGAACTCTCCATTGCACAAACGGTCCTGCGGGTCCACAGCCGCGTCGCCGACCTCTACAACCACCCGATGAACCAGACCGAGCAGCAGCTGCGGCTCACGGTCGAGGCGCTGCGCGAGCGCCAGGAGCACGAGATGCTCAACAACCGCGACTTCGGCCTGCTCCACAACGCCGACTACGACCAGCGCATCCAACCGCACGACGGCGCGCCCAGCCCCGACGACATGGACCAGCTCCTGAGCATGCGGCGCGGCTCCAAGCTGTTCCTGGCGCACCCCAAGGCGATCGCCGCCTTCGGCCGCGAGTGCAACAAGCGCGGCATCTACCCGGAGTCGGTGGACGTCGGCGGCAACCGGGTGCCCGCCTGGCGCGGGGTGCCGATCTTCCCGAGCAACAAGATCCCGATCAGCGACGCCCGCACCACGTCCATCCTGTGCATGCGCACCGGCGAGGACGAGCAGGGCGTGATCGGGCTCCACCAGCCGGGCATCCCGGACGAGATCGAGCCGAGCCTGTCGGTCCGCTTCATGGGGATCAGCGAGCAGGCGATCATCTCCTACCTGGTCACCGCCTACTTCTCGGCCGCGGTGCTGGTGCCGGACGCGCTCGGCGTACTGGAGAACGTCGAGATCGGCCGTTGGCGCTGACCGCCGTGAACGCCATCGCGACCGGTGAGGGCCAGGACGCCGCGGCCCTGCTGGAACGGACGAGAGAAGCGGTCGACCCGCAGCTGCGCCACACGGTCGAGAGCCTGCCGGGTCATATGCGGCGCGTGGCGATGTACCACTTCGGCTGGGAGCACGAGGACGGCAGCCCCGCCGACGGCGGGGCCGGGAAGGCCATCCGGCCGGCCCTGGTGCTGGCCGCGGCCCAGGCCCTGCGCGGTCCCGGGGCCGGCCCGGCCGAAGAGGCGGTACGGGCGGCGGCGGCCGTGGAGTTGGCGCACAACTTCACGCTGCTGCACGACGACATCATCGACAAGGACGTCCGGCGGCGGGGCCGGCCCACGGCCTGGACCGTCTTCGGGACGCCGGACGCCATCATCACGGGCGACGCGATGATGGCGCTCGCGCTGCGGCTGCTCGCGGAGGACCCGCATCCGGCCGCCGCGGCGGCCTCGGCCCGGCTCGCGGCCTGTGTCATCGAACTGTGCGCGGGCCAGCAGGCGGACTGCGCCTTCGAGCAGCGCCCGCAGGTCTCGCTCGACGAGTGCCTGGCCATGGCCACGGCCAAGACCGGGGCACTCCTGGGCTGCTCGTGCGCGCTGGGCGCCCTGTACGCGGGGGCCGGGCCGGACGAGGTCGACGCCATGGACGCCTTCGGGCGGGAGGCCGGGCTGGCCTTCCAGCTGATCGACGACCTGATCGGCATCTGGGGGGACCCCGGGCACACCGGCAAGCCCGCCGGGGCCGACCTGATCGCCCGCAAGAAGTCCCTCCCCGTCGTGGCCGCCCTCACCTCGGACACCGCGGCGGGGAAGGAGCTGGCCGAGCTGTACGCGGGCCCCATGACCGGGGACGACGTACGCCGGGCGGCCGACGCGGTGGACCGGGCCGGCGGGCGCGACTGGGCGCAGGCCCAGGCCGCGGACCGGATGGGGCGGGCGGTCCAACAGCTGTCCCGGGCCGTTGCGGACCTCGGAGCGGCGGGCGGGCTGCTGGCGCTCGCGGAGTTCGTGACGCGCCGTACGAGATGAGGGCGCGGGGGGCGCGAGCAGATCCGGGGAGCCCGAGGGGGCGAGGCCTGTTCCGGTACCGCACGGTGCCGGAACGGGCCTTACCGCATGTCCGCGTCAACTCTAGGATCGCTCACGGTTGTTGACGCGTGAGTGAAGGGTGTGACCAGTGGCGCTGGAGATACGTCAGGCGGATCAGTCGGACCGGGACGCCGTGGCGCGGCTGCTCGACGAGGCCTTCCGGACCGACCCGGTGAGCAGCTGGGTCTTCCCGGACCCGGAACACCGGGCCGCGGTGCACGGGAAGTTCCTGGGCGTCTTCGTGGACGTGGCCCTGGAGGAGGGCCGGATCGACTACGCCGTGGACGGGTCGGCGGCCGCGCTGTGGCTGAGGATCCCGGCGGGGGTTCCCGAGGGTGAGGACGAGGTCCCGGCGAGGATGCGGGCCGTGGCGGACCCGGACAACGAGCGGTGCGAGCTGGTCGGGCGCCTCACGGGCGCGGTGCACCCGACGGCGGAGGAGCACGAGTACCTGCTGATGATCGCGGTCGCCCCGGGCCGGCAGGGGCAGGGGCTGGGGAGCGAGCTGATCCGGCCGGTGCTGGAGCGCTGCGACCGCGAGGGCGTGCCGGCGTACCTGGAGGCGAGCAGCGAGCGCAGCAAGGGGCTGTACGAACGGCTCGGCTGGGAGTTCACGGGGGAGGCGGTACGGCTTCCGGACGGGCCGCTGATGTGGCCGATGTGGCGCAAGCCGCGCGGCTGAGAGCCGCGGTCCCGCCCCCCCCCAGGGGGGATATCCCTTGCGTAACCACTACAGGCGAAGTACTTTGCATGATGTGCCCCGGTGCGGTGGCGCTGCCCAGTGGAAGAGAATCGCTTGCGCAAGCTCACGTACTTCATCGCCGCGTCCGTCGACGGGTTCATGGCGGACCCGGACGGGGACGGCGACTTCTTCAACGACTACCTGGACCCCGAGTACCTCGGATACCTCACGACCGAGTACCCGGAGACCCTGCCGACCCACGCTCACGAGATGTTCGGCGTCGACATCTCGACGGCCCGGCGCTTCGACGCGGTCGTCATGGGACGCGGCACCTACGACCCGGCCCTCAAGGCGGGCGTCACGAGCCCGTACGCCCACCTGAAGCAGTACGTGGCCACGCGCTCGATCGCGGTCACCCCCGACCCGGCGGTCGAGCTGATCAGCGGGGACGTGGCGGCCCGGGTGCGGGAGCTGAAGGCCCGGGACGGGCTCGGCATCTACCTCTGCGGAGGTGCGGACCTCGCCGCCCAGCTGGTCGAAGAGATCGACGAGTTCGTGATCAAGACCTACCCGGTCCTCACCGGGAGCGGGATGCCCCTCACGCGGGCCGGCTTCGCCCGGCGCGACCTGGAGCTGACCGGCGTCAGGACCTTCGGCGGCGGGCAGGTCGTGACCACCTACGCGCGGGGGCGCTGACCCGCCGAACGCACGGAACCGGCCTACCGTGGAGGTATGGCCGGTGAACAGCATCACCACGCGCACGAGACGGTGGCCCCGCAGGCCGGGCACGAACAGCAGACGTGCCCGGCGTGCGGGCGCCGCGTCGACACGGTGGTCAGGCGGCGCAAGTCCCTCGGGATCTTCATCCCCGTGTGGGGCCGGGGTCCCTGCCGGAACCCCGACTGCCCCGATTACGCGGATCCCGAGGAGCGGTGACCTCAGCCCTTGGCGGCGAGATCCTTCGCACCGAGACCGGAGGCGAAGCCGTTGGCCCAGAGCTGGTTGACCCGTGCCCGCTCGGCGGAGTTCGGGTTGGCGTTCTGGCACGAGGTGCCCGGGCCGCCACCCGACATCAGCTCACTGCACGGACCCGAGTAGTGGTCCGGCAGGCCCAGCACGTGGCCGGTCTCGTGCGCCGTCACCCGGGTGGAGTTGTACTGCTGGTTCTGCCGGTAGTCCAGGAAGATGTAACCCCGGCCGTGCCCGTCCGTGCTCGCGTACGAGCCACGTGAGTCATTGCCCTCGCGGTACGAGAAGTTCCCGCCCGAGGACACCTCCTGCAGCTTCACGTTGGACACCGAGCTGTTCCAGATCTGCGTGGAGCGGGCTATCTGGCTGCGGAAGCTCGGGGCACTGCGGGTGTTGTACGTGACGGTCACGGCCAGGGCGCCCGGGTTCGCGGCGCGCTGCTCGGCGACCGAACGCTGCACGGCCTCGAAGAAGGCGCGGTTCGCGGCGTCGTTCTCCGGCGAACGCTCGTACGCGGCGTAGCTCACGGCGTTTCCGACGGGAGCGGGCGCGGCGGTGGCGGTGGGGACGACACCAAGGGCGGCGGCGAGGCCGAGGCCGACGGTCGTGGCCAGCATGGCCTTACGGGAGTGGCGCATGTGGGGGAGCTCCTACTCGTCCGGTGCGGTGGGGGGTGGTCTTTCGAACCGGAGTCTGCGGGAGCACAAGTGCCCGGCGGATGATGTCACTCCCCGATAACGCGGACCTATCAGGGAGATTTCGGCAGCCCAACTAGCGTGAGAATGGCGGGATTCGGGGGGCTATCGGTGGCTGGTGCGGTCAGCAGTGACCGGCCTACCCTCAGGGCATGGAGCTTGAGGTCAGGCACCTGCGCGCGCTGTGCGCCATCGCCGACGCCGGAAGCCTGCACAAGGCCGCCCGGCAACTCGGCGTGAGCCAACCCTCCCTGACGACCCAGCTGCGCCGCATCGAACGGGCCCTCGACGGCGAGCTGTTCCTGCGCGAGCGGACCGGCTGCCGGCCCACCCCCTTCGGCCGGACCGTGCTGGGCCGGGCCCGCCCGCTGCTCGCCGAGATGGCCGCGCTGGTGGCGGAGGCCCGCGAACTGGCCCACGCCTCACGGCTGCGCATCGGCTCCACGGCCAGCAGCGCGCTGCCGGGCTGGCTGCGGCGGATCCACCGGCGGCTTCCGGACACCGAGACCTCGCTCGTGGTCGACGTCTCCGCGAACGCACTGCTCAGGATGGTCGCCGCGGGACAGCTGGACGTGGCGTTCGTGCACGAGGTGGAGGGCAGTCCGCTGCGGGTGCCGCCCGGGCTGCAGATGCACGTACTGATGGA
This sequence comes from Streptomyces nojiriensis, assembly GCF_017639205.1. Lineage (NCBI taxonomy): Bacteria > Bacillati > Actinomycetota > Actinomycetes > Kitasatosporales > Streptomycetaceae > Streptomyces > Streptomyces nojiriensis. The sequence continues at coordinate 5,966,197 of NZ_CP071139.1, forward strand.
ACGGGAACCCCAGTTCGTGTCGATGTCCCGGGACCATCCGGCCGCCGGGCAGGCCGTGGTCTCCTTACGGGACCTGGCCGCCGACCGCTGGATGGTCGACCCTTCGGTCGACGGCGAGTGGGACGGCCTCAGACGCGTCTTCGCCGGCGCCGGACTCGACCCGCCGGTGCTGCACGCCGACTACCACACGGCGACCTCGCTGATCATCTCCGGCGAGGCGGTGGCCCCGTGCCAGCCGACCTCGGGGCCGCGCGAGGACATGGCGATCCGGCCGCTCTGCGGGGACCCCCTCGCCGTGCGCCTGCTGCTGGCCACCAGACCGGGCGCGCACGCCGAGGTCTACGAGGACCTGCGCGCCGCCTATCGCGAGGCCGCCCTGCGGACGCCCCCGTACCGGGCCTGGCTCCACCACCACGCGAGCCCGCTGCTGGAGGCGGCGTAGCCGGGCCCGTACGGGCGCTCGCCTAGGCTGTCCCCTCCGGGGGCCGGGGTCTGACCGGCCGTCCACCGCTCCGCGGTGGACGTGACGCAGGTCACGGGAACTCCGCCCCGGGTGCCGGACAGCCCACAGGAGTGACGACAGAGATGCGAACCCGGGTGCGGTCCGGGGATCCGGACGCCTATGCGGAGCTGTTCGACAGCTACGCCCGCACCCTCTACAACCATGCCTTCCGGATGACCGGCGACTGGGCCGCCGCGGAGGACGTCATGTCGGCCGCCTTCATGGAGGCGTGGCGGCTGCGCGGCACGGTCGACGCCGAGGGCGGCTCGCTGCGGCCCTGGCTGCTGGGCATCGCCACCAACCTCGCCCGCAACCACTGCCGCAGCAACCGCCGCTACCGGGCCGCCGCTGCCGCCGCCACGGCGGCGGCCGGTGCCGCGTCCGTGCCCGACCACGCCGAGGAGGTGGCCGGCCGGCTGGACGACCGGCGGCAGATCGCGGCCACGCTCGGGCAGTTGAGCGCGCTGCGCCCGCCCGAGCGCGAAGTCCTCCTGTTGTGCCTGGGCGAAGGCCTGGAGTACGCCGAAGCCGCCCGAGTCCTCGGCATCCCGGTCGGAACGGTCCGTTCCAGGCTGTCCCGGGCCCGTACGAAGCTACGCAAACTCGCTGAAACAGAACTGAAGAAGAAAAAGCGGGAACCCGCGGCTCGGCCCCGACAGACATATGGCGACCGCACGAACACGGTCCGGTCCGCACAGGAAGGAACCCGATGAACCCCGACCCCTCCCGGCCCCGCCCGGCCGGCCGGGAGGAGCACCCGCTCCTCCCGCCGTTCGCCGCACGGGATCTGCCCGCGGGCCGCCACCAGTTCCACAAGGAGCGCCTGATGGCCCAGATCCACGAAGACCTCCGAGCCGCCGACGTTGCCCACGTCGTCGCCGCCCCGGCTTCCGCCCCCGGCCGTGCCACCGGGCCGCGCAACCCGTTCCTGCGCCGGGCGGTGTTCGTGCCCGCCGCCGCCTTCGCGCTGGCCGGAGCACTTGCCGTCGGCTTCTTCTCCTACCTGGACCGGGGCGCCGCGGACGGACCCGGTTCCACCGTCGCCACCGGCCCGGCGCTGACCACCCGGATCGGCGCCGCCGACCCCAAGGGGGCGCCGCAGCTCCTGGACCGGATCTCGCTGGCCTCCGCCTCCGTCGCCGGCCCGGCCGTGCGCGCGGACCAGTTCGTCTACATCGGCAGCAAGACGGCCAACACCTATGTGAAGACCGAGGGCGACAAGAGCACCCTGGTCAGCGAGCAACTGCACGTGCGCCACCAGTGGAACTCCCCGGACGGCACCAAGGGCTGGCTGATCGAGCCCGGCAACACCGGACCGGAAGGCGTGACCCTGGCGGGCCCCGACGAGATGGGCAACACCCCCACGCCGCACCTGAACGCGCCCACCCACAACTACCTCGCCACCCTGCCCACCGACCCCGACGTGCTGCTCCGGCGGATCTACGAGGAGACCAAGGGCAAGGGCAGGGGCCCCGACCAGGAGGCCTTCACCACGATCGGCGACCTGCTGCGCTCCAGCTACCCGCCGGCCGAGCTCACGACCGCGCTCTACCGGGCGGCGGCGAAGATCCCCGGCGTGGTGACGGTCGACGACGCGGTCGACGCCGCGGGCCGCAGCGGCATCGCGGTCGCCCGGCTCGACGAGCACTCCGGCCAGCGCGAGGAGTGGATCTTCGACCGCGAGACCCTCGCCTTCCTCGGCGAGCGCAGCGTCCAGGTGCAGGGCGAGTCCGGCGAACAGGGCCTGATCAAGCCCGGCACGGTCGTGTACACCAGCGCCGTCATGACCCGTACGGTCGTCGACCGGATCAAGGAACTGCCGCCCACGGCCCGCTGACCGGCAAGGCGCCGATCAGCGCCGCGCCCGGGCCCGGTCGTACGCCAGGGAGGCGGCCCCCTGCGCCAGCAGGACCGCGCCCGCCGCCGCCCAGCCCGGGCGGCGGCGGTGGGCCGCCCAGGCCAGCAGGGGCGCGCCGGCCGCCACTTGGGCCGCGCCCAGCAGCCGGGCCCTCGGGCCGCGGACCCACGGGCCGAGCCGGCCCCGCTCCACCGCGTCGAGCCCGGCCCGTACCGCGTCGCGCCGGCCGGACCACTCCAGCGTCTCCACGCCGGGAGCCACTCCGGCGGCACCCCGCAGCCGGTCGGCCGATTCGCCCGGGGAGAGCCCGGGCGGCAGGGCCAGTCCGGCGCGCCTCAGCAGGGCGACCAGTGCGAGCAGCCGGGCCTCCCCGTCCACGGCGGGGTCGGCGTCGGGGCGGGTGAGGCGCTCCAGTTCCGCCAGGTCGAGTACGGGGTCCAGGCCGAGCCGCGCCGACAGGGTCCGCATGGTGTCGGGCTCACCGGCCGGCCGCCCGGCCGCGTCCCACGCGTAGACGACGGTCCGCCGGAAGCCGCCGGCCAGGGCGAATCCGGTCCGGCCGGCCTCCCACCACAGGCTCAGCACCGGCCGGTCGGTGCCGATCGCGATCGCCGACCCCCAGCCGGAGAGGACCTCCGCCACGCTCTCCGGGCCGCCCCGCCACGGCTTGTCCTCGGGGACGAGCACGCTCCACGCGCCCGCCGGGGCGAGCAGCAGGCGTACGCGCAACAGGTGTGCCGGGGGCCGGACGGCAAGGGGTTCGGCACGGCAGAGCAGCATTCCGCCGGTCGCGGCCCTGGATATTGACATGCCCACACAATAGTGCAAAACACCCCGAACCGTGGGGTTTCGGAAGGGCGCTTGACTTCGCTCAACCGCGATATATCGTGTTAGCAGAAGACGCGATATGTTGCGTGCGTCGAGCCCGGTCCGTGAACGCACGAGGAGGATCAGCACCATGGCAGAGCAGTCGCCCGAGTCGTCGCCGTCGCCGTCGCCGTCGACATGGCACTTCGACGAACCGCAGAAGCTCACCTTCGAGGAGCCGGTGACCGAGCTCCGCGTCCGCCTCGTGAGCGGCACGGTCAACGTGGTCGCCGCCGAGGAGGGTCCGGCCCGCCTGGAGGTGACCGAGGTGGACGGACCGCCCCTGTACGTCGTGCAGGACGGCGGCACGCTCACCGTCTCCTACGAGGACCTGCCCTGGAACGGCTCCCAGGGCCTCAAGCAGTGGTTCGAGACCAAGCCCTGGAAGGCCTGGGCCGGTTCCGCCTCCGGCCGCAAGGCCTGGGAGCGCAGCGTCGCGATCACCCTCACCGTGCCCGCCGCCACCCAGGTCCACGTGGCCGCGGTCGGCGCCGCCGTCTTCGTCTCCGGCATCTCCGGCGGCACCGACGTCAACGGGGTCTCCGGCGACGCCACGCTGGTCGGACTGTCCGGCCGGGTCAAGGCGCACACCGTCTCCGGCAGTGTCGAGGCCCAGTCCGTCTCCGGCGAGTTCGGCTTCCACTCCGTCTCCGGCGGCCTGACCGTGGTCGACGGCTCGGGCGGGAACGTGCGGGCGGACTCGGTCAGCGGCGACATGCTCATCGACCTCGCCGCGGACCCCGCCGACCCCCGGCCGGTGGACATCTTCCTCAACTCCGTCTCCGGACAGGTCGCGATCCGCCTCCCGCACCCCGCCGACGCCAAGGTCGAGGCGAACACCGCCACCGGCCGCGTCTCCAACGCCTTCGAGGACCTGCGGGTCTCCGGCCAGATGGGAGCCAAGCGGATCACCGGGACCCTCGGCTCCGGTGCCGGCGCCCTGCGGGCGACCACGGTCTCCGGCTCGATCGCGCTGCTGCGCCGCCCGCAGGCCGACGCGGACCGCCCCGCCGCCCCCCTCGCGCTCGACAAGAAGGTGCTCTGACATGCCGCCCGTCTTCGCCCACGGCCGACTCCGCCTGTACCTCCTCAAGCTGCTGGACGAGGCCCCGCGCCACGGGTACGAGGTGATCCGCCTGCTGGAGGAGCGCTTCCAGGGCCTGTACGCGCCCTCCGCGGGCACCGTGTACCCGCGGCTGGCGAAGCTGGAGGCCGAGGGTCTGGTCACGCACGCCACCGAGGGCGGGCGCAAGGTGTACTCGATCACCGATGCCGGCCGGGCCGAACTCGCCGACCGCGGCGGCGAACTGGCCGACCTGGAGGTGGAGATCCGCGACTCGGTCACCGAGCTCGCCGCCGAGATGCGCGACGACGTCCGGGGCGCGGCGGGTGACCTGCGCCGTGAGATGCGGGCCGCGGCGTCGGCATCGGCGACCCAGGTCGAGGACGAGTCCTGGAAGGCCGCCAAGGAGGACCTGCGCAAGGCGCGGCAGGAGTGGAAGGAACAGGCGCGCCGGGCGAAGGACGAGAGCCGCCGTGCCCGCGAGGAGGCGCAGCAGGCCCGCCGCCAGGCCAAGGAGGCCCAGGAGCGGGCCCGCGAGGAGGTCCAGCGCATCGCGGGCCAGCTCCAGGAGCAGTTCGCCAAGTCCGGCGGCGTCCTGGGCAGCCTGGCCGGAGCCTGGCTCGGGAGCGGTGCGCAGGGCGCGTCCCCCGCGGGGGCGGCGGATGCGGATGTGTCGGCGGACGGCGACTGGGCGGCCGATCTGGCGTCCACCGGAGACCCGGCCCGTGACCTGGACCGGCTGCTGGACCGGTTCCGCGACGAGGTCCGAGACGCGGCGCGGGACCGCGGGGTGACCGCGGCCCAGGTGGCCGAGGCCCGCGGGCACCTCAAGGCCGCCAGCGGCCGCCTGGGGGCCACGTTCGGAGCCAGGTCCTAGGCCGTCTCTTTCGGATCTTGCCGGGCGTCGCGGGCCCGGCAAGATCCGGAAGAGACGGCCTAGCCCGCCTGCGGCGCCGCGGCCGGGGCTCCGCCCCGGACCCCGCGCCTCAAACGCCGGCGGGGCTGAAGGGGCGGGGCTACAGGCGTAGGGGCGGTCAGGCTGCCAGGGTCGTTTCGGCCGTGCCGTAGGTGACGCCGTGGTCCGACAGGACCTCGGAGACGGTGCCGGGGCGGGAGGTCAGGGCCAGCAGCAGGTGCAGGGTGCCGATGTGGTTGTCCTTGCGGCCCAGTGCGATGCGCAGGGACTGCTCCAGGACCTTCTTCGACCCCTCGGCGAAGGGGATGTGGCGGCCGCCGGTGCGGTCGTCCGCGTCCTCCCGCCCGAGGGCGGAGCGGATCGAGGAGCCCAGGGTCCGCCTGCGGGGCGCGGGGGCCGCGAGGGCGCCCTCGCCGTGGCTCTCCTCGACGCGGGAGACGATCTCGGTCAGGTCGATGCCGAGTCCGGCCAGCGCCTCCTCGTCCGCCCTGGACATGCCGCCCCGGCGGCGGGCCGCCGTGAGGTCGGCGGTCACCGCCGCGCGGTCCACGCCGAGCGGGTCCAGGGCGCCCAGGGCCAGCAGGGAGAGCAGCAGGTGCTCCTCGGTGACGGTGGGTGCCCCGGCCTGCCGGGCCTCGGTCACCGCTCCGGTCACGGTCGACCGGGCGTCGCGGGTGAAGCGTTCGAACATCAGAGCCTCCCGTATTTCTTGTGCACGGCCTGCCGGCTGACGCCCAGCTCGGCCGCGATCTCCTGCCAGGACCACCCCTGCGCGCGGGCGCTGCGTACCTGTACGGCCTCCAGCTGCTCCAGCAGCCTCCGGAGGGCGGCCACGGCACGCAGGCCCACGCGCGGGTCACGGTCACCGGCCCGTTCGGCGAGATCAGTGGCTTCGGTCATGGATGTCAATGTAGGTTGACGCGAGAGGTTCGTCAACCCTGGTTGACATCGAGGCCGGTCAGGGAGTGAGTACGATCTTGCCGAAGAGGTCGCCCGCCGCGAGCTTCTCGAATCCCTCCCGCGCCCGGTCCAGCGGCAGCACCTCGTCGATGACCGGCCGCAGCCCGGTGGTCGCGCAGAAGGCGAGCAGGTCCTCCAGCTCGTCCTTCGAGCCCATCGTCGAGCCGACCACCTTCAGCTCCAGGAAGAAGATCCGGGTCAGCTCGGCGTGCGCGGGGCGGTCGCCGCTCGTGGCGCCGGAGATCACCAGGGTGCCCCCCGGGCGCAGGGACTTCACGGAGTGCGACCAGGTGGCGGCGCCCACCGTCTCGATCACGGCGTCCACCCGCTGCGGCAGCCGCGCGCCCGGCTCGAACGCCTCCACCGCGCCCAGCTCCACGGCGCGCTTGCGCTTGGCCTCGTCCCGGCTCGTGGCGAACACCCGCAGGCCGGCCGCCTTGCCGAGGGCGATCGCGGCCGTCGCGACACCGCCGCCGGCCCCCTGCACCAGGACGGAGTCCCCGGGCCGGACCCCGGCGTTGGTGAACAGCATCCGGTACGCCGTCAGCCAGGCCGTCGGCAGGCAGGCGGCCTCCTCGAAGGTCAGCTCGGCGGGCTTGCGCAGCACGTTCCAGGCGGGGACGGTCACCTGCTCGGCGAAGGTCCCCTGGTAGCGCTCGGTCAGGATCGAGCGCGGCTCGTCCGGGCCGACCCCGTGGCCGCTCTGGCCGATCACGGAGTGCAGGACGACCTCGTTGCCGTCCTGGTCGATTCCGGCGGCGTCGCAGCCGAGGATCATCGGGAGTCTTTCCTCGCCGAGGCCGACCCCGCGCAGCGACCACAGGTCGTGGTGGTTGAGGGAGGCGGCCTTGACGTTCACGGTCACCCAGCCGGGCCGGGCCTCGGGGGCCGGGCGGTCGCCCAGCACAAGGCCGTTCAGCGGCTGGTCACGGTCGATTCGGGCGGCGTAGGCAGCGAACATGCCGCGACGCTACCGCTCGGTAGGGCCCGGTTCCAGACCTCCCGCGACCGCACGGGTGAGGCCTTCGTCGCACCCGGCCCGGTCCCGGGCCCGACGGACGGAGTCCGTCGCAGCGGCGCGAAGCCGGCAAGGCCCGCCAGGGCCGCACCGCGCGAGCGCCGCGTGCAAAAGCAGAGGCCCGGCCGGATGGGATCCGGTCGGGCCTCTTGGCGTACTGCTCAGGTCCGGTCTCAGACGAGACGGGCCACACCGTCGATCTTGGCCGCCGCGGCCACGGCCGTGGCGACGGCCTCGGCCACGCGCTCGTCGAACGGCGACGGGATCACGTAGTCGGCGGCGAGCTCGTCACCCACGACACCGGCGATGGCGTCGGCGGCGGCGATCTTCATGCCCTCGGTGATCCGGGTGGCGCGCACCTTGAAGGCACCCGCGAAGATGCCCGGGAAGGCCAGCACGTTGTTGATCTGGTTCGGGAAGTCCGAACGGCCCGTGGCCACGACCGCCGCGTACTTGTGCGCGACGTCCGGGTGGACCTCCGGGTTCGGGTTGGCCATGGCGAAGACGAACGCGTCCTTCGCCATGGTGGCCACCGCCTCCTCGGCGACGGAGCCGCCGGAGACGCCGATGAAGACGTCCGCGCCGTTCAGCGCGGTCTCCAGGGAGCCCGTCTGGCCGGTCTTGTTGGTCAGGCCGGCGATCTCCGCCTTGACGTCCGTCAGGTCGGAGCGGTCCGCGGACACGACGCCCTTGCGGTCGGTGACGCAGACGTCGCCGATGCCCGCGTCCACCAGGATCTTGGCGATGGCGATTCCCGCCGCGCCCGCGCCCGCGATCACGGCGCGCAGGTCGCCGAGGGTGCGACCGGTGAGCTTGGCGGCGTTGCGCAGCGCGGCCAGCGTCACGATGGCCGTGCCGTGCTGGTCGTCGTGGAAGATCGGGATGTCCAGCGCCTCCTGGAGGCGGCGCTCGATCTCGAAGCAGCGGGGCGCCGAGATGTCCTCCAGGTTGACCCCGCCGAAGGACGGGGCCAGACGGATGACCGTCTCGACGATCTCGTCCGTGTCCTTGGTGGCGAGCGCGATCGGGACCGCGTCCACACCACCGAACTGCTTGAAGAGGATGGCCTTGCCCTCCATCACGGGGAGGGAGGCTTCCGGGCCGATGTCACCGAGGCCGAGCACGGCCGTGCCGTCGGTGACGACGGCGACCACGTTGGACTTCCAGGTGTACTCGTTCACCAGTTCCGGCTGCTCGGCGATGGCCGTGCACACCTTCGCCACGCCCGGCGTGTAGGCCAGGGACAGGTCGTCCTTGTCGTTCACCGGAACCGTGGCCTGGATGGCCATCTTGCCGCCCCGGTGCAGTGCGAACACCGCGTCGGGGTTGTTGTCCGTCGCGCTGTCGCTGCGAGGGTTGACGATCTCCGCTGCCACTTCGTGTGACCCCTTAATTCCTTTTGTTCGTTGAGGGTGGCCACTCCTGGTTAAGGGGTGGGCGGGCACCGCGTCCGTACTCCGCGTCAACGGTTGGCCCGTCTCCGCGAAGGGGAGGTTCGTACGCGCGGGCGCGCCGCACGCGCGCCCTGAGCCCCGGATGAGGGGTGTAAGGATCTGTTCTACCCGAAGAACGCTCGCCCAGACGAGTCGATTCCCGCTCAACTGTAGGCCCGCTGCCCGGCTTTTGGCGAAAAGTCCAAACCTTGCCGTCCAGTGGGCGAGACGCCCCGTAGAAACTGCGGCCAAAACAGCAGGTCACAGCAGTATCTGCGGCCTCGAACCCCGTTCTCCGCAGTCCTGTTGGGCTACCCAGGGCGCCCGTTATGCGATTTTGACCTGACGGGCACCCTGAATGTCTCAGTCCGAATGGCAAGATGCCGTAATCACACAAGGTCGCGACACTCGATGGTGCGTGTCCGACCGTTTTTCGATGCTTTTCCACCAGCGCCGGAGGAACCAAGCCATGACCGCTAGCACCACCCGTCGTACGACCGCTGCACGGTCCCGGATCGCCGCGGTCGGCGCGATCGCGGTCGCGGGCGCCCTGATCCTCACCGGCTGTGGTGACCAGACCGACAAGGCCTCCAGCACCCCGTCGGGCGCGGCCGCCAACAGCAGCGCCCCGCTCTTCTCCAAGCTCCCGAAGAAGGTCCAGGACGCTGGTGTCATCAAGGTCGGCACGGACGCCACCTACGCGCCGATGGAGTTCACCGAGGGCGGCAAGATCGTCGGCGTCGACCCCGACGTGGCGGCGGCCATGGCCAAGCAGCTCGGCGTGCAGTTCAAGTTCGAGTCCGGCACCTTCGACACGCTGATCGGCAGCATGCAGACGGGCCGCAGCGACCTGGTCATGTCCTCGCTCACCGACACCAAGGCCCGTCAGGAGGGCCTGGACGACAAGGGCGCCAAGACCGGTGCCGGTGTCGACTTCGTCGACTACTTCTCCTCCTCGACCGGCATCCTGGTCAAGAAGGGCAACCCCCAGGGCATCAAGACCCTCGACGACCTGTGCGGCAAGACGGTCGCCGTGCAGCGCGGCACCACGTACGAGGAGTCGGCCAAGACCCAGGCCGAGAAGTGCAAGACGGACGGCAAGGGCGAGCTCAAGATCGAGTCCTTCCCGACCGATGCCGAGGCCCAGACCCGAGTGAAGGCCGGCGGCGCCGCCGCGGACCTGAACGACTCCCCGGTCGCCGCGTACATCGCGCAGACCGCGGGCGGCGGCAACGACTTCGAGGCCATCGCCAACCCGACCGACGCCGGTCTCTTCGGCATCGCGGTGGACAAGAAGAACACCCAGCTGCGCGACGCGCTCAAGGAAGCCCTTGACGCGGTCATCAAGGACGGCACGTACAAGGCCGCCCTGGACAAGTGGAACGCGGGCTCCGGCGCCGTGACCGAGGCCAAGATCAACGCCGGTTCCTGATCTCCGCGTACCACCGCAGCACACTGAAGGGCAGTCACTGTGACTGACAAGCTCGACAAGGTCCCGGGCCCGGCGGACAACCCGCCGGCCGGGGCCCTCCCCCCCGAGGCCATCAAGGCCATCCCGGTGCGCCACTACGGCCGCTGGGTCAGCGCCGTGGTCGTCATCGGCCTGGTCGTGGCGCTCGCCGTCGCCTTCTCGCAGGGCAACGTGCGCTGGGCGACCGTGCCGGAGAAGCTGTTCGACCCGACGATCCTGCGCGGCGTCGTCAACACGGTCTGGATCAGCATCACCTCGATGGCCCTGGGCCTGGTCCTCGGTATTCTCTTCGCCGTCATGCGGCTCTCGAAGAACCCGGTGACCAGCACCATCGCCTGGTTCTACATCTGGCTGTTCCGCGGCACCCCGGTGTACGTGCAGCTGCTGATCTGGTTCAACCTCGCCCTGATCTTCCCGATCCTGAACCTCGGGTTCTACAAGGACGAGATGACGCAGGTCATGACCCCGTTCCTGGCCGCCCTGCTGGGTCTGGGCCTGAACGAGGGCGCGTACATGGCGGAGATCGTCCGCGCCGGCATCCAGTCGGTCGACGAGGGCCAGACCGAGGCCTCGCACGCGCTCGGCATGACCCGCACGCAGACGATGCGCCGCGTCGTGCTGCCGCAGGCCATGCGGGTGATCGTGCCGCCGTCGGGCAACGAGTTCATCAACATGCTCAAGACCTCCTCGCTGGTGGTCGCCGTGCAGTACTTCGACCTGCTGCGCGCGGCTCAGGACATCGCCTCGACCTCGTTCGCGGTGATGGAGATGTTCTTCGTCGCTTCGATCTGGTACCTCGCCCTGACCTCGGTGTTCAGCGTCGGCCAGTACTACCTGGAGCGCCGCTACGCCCGTGGTGCGCTCCGCTCGCTGCCGCCGACACCGCTGCAGAAGGTCAAGGCGAAACTGTCCAGCTTCTCGAACCGCAAGGCGGTGGCCTGATGACGACTGCCATGGTGAAGGCCGAGGGCGTCCACAAGTCCTACGGTGCGGCGCACATCCTCAAGGGCATCGACCTGGAGGTCGCCCCGCGTGAGGTCTTCTGTCTGGTCGGCCCGTCCGGCTCCGGCAAGTCGACCTTCCTGCGGTGCATCAACCACCTGGAGCAGGTCAACGCGGGACGGCTGTACGTCGACGGGCAGCTCGTCGGCTACCGCCAGAAGGGCGACAAGCTCTACGAGCTGAAGGACAGCGAGGTCGCGGCCCAGCGCCGGGACATCGGCATGGTCTTCCAGCGCTTCAACCTCTTCCCGCACATGACGGCCATCGAGAACGTGATGGAAGCCCCGGTCATGGTCAAGGGGGAGTCCAAGGCGGTGGCGCGCGAGCGCGCCGTCAAGCTCCTGGACCGCGTCGGTCTCGGCGACAAGGGCGGGAACTACCCCACCCAGCTCTCCGGCGGCCAGCAGCAGCGCGTGGCGATCGCCCGCGCGCTGGCCATGGAGCCGAAGCTGATGCTCTTCGACGAGCCCACCTCGGCCCTCGACCCGGAGCTGGTCGGTGACGTCCTCGACGTCATGCGGGACCTCGCCGAGTCGGGCATGACCATGATCGTGGTCACCCACGAGATGGGCTTCGCCCGCGAGGTCGGCGACAACCTCGTCTTCATGGACGGCGGCGTGGTCGTCGAGTCGGGCCACCCCCGCGAGGTCCTGGGCAACCCCCAGCACGACCGCACGAAGGCATTCCTCTCCAAGGTGCTGTAGTTCCGGGGTGCAGTGACCTGCACCCGCGGACGGACGAGGGGCGGTACGGGAATCCGTACCGCCCCTCGGTCATTTCGGGATCCCTACTTCAGGCCCAGGACCAGCGCGTCCGAGGGGGAGCGCCAGACCGTACGGGCCTCCGCGAAGCCGGCGGCGCGCAGGGTCTCGGCGTGCCAGGCCTCGGAGGGGGTGTCGCCGTCCGCGTGCTCCCCGTAGATCTCGAAGCGCCGCTCGACCTGCTCGGCCAGCGCCGGGTCGGCCCCCGCCAGCGCCCACCACTCGCGCCAGTCCACCGCTCCGGCGGCCTTGGCCCGGTCCATGCCGGCGTGCCGGTGGGCGTGCTCGGCGGCGTCGATGCGCGGGGTGGCGGGGTCGGGCATGTGGTCGGCGTTCATGAACACCCCGCCCGGAACCAGGAGCGGCGCGAGCTGTCCGTACAGGACGGCCAGCTCCGCGCTCGGCAGCCAGTGCAGGGCGGTGGCCGTCGGGAGATCCCGCAAAACGCACATGCGTGCGGGAAGCGAGATCGCGCAAGATGAACCGCATGATCACGAGTGAGTGCGACGGATGCGGAAAGTGCCTGGTGGGGGTACGTCGCCTCTCTCGCCTGAAGGACTCGACCAACAGCCCTGAGAAGCAGTTGGACCAGGTGCTCAGCGCCGTTGCCGCCGTGGGGGGCCACCTCATCGCATGGGCCGACGACTGGGAGGTCTCGGGCGCCACTGACCCGATGGCGCGCCCGCAGCTCGGCCCCTGGCTGCGGGACGAGATGGGCCCGTACGACGGGATCGCGGGCTCGGCCGTTGACCGGATCGGCCGTAACCAGCGGGACGTATTGAACACGGCCTACACGGTCCACGAGTCCGGGCGTCTGCTGATCACATACGGTCACGAGGGTCCGTGGAACCTGGACGACCCCAACGACGAGATGCGCCTGTCCATGGAGTCCTTCGGGGCACAGATGGAGCTGCGGGCCATCCAGAAGCGCAACCGGGACGAGACCAAGCGTGCCCGTGCGGCCGGACAGCCCAAGCAGAAGAACCGGTACGGGTATCAGTTCGTCCGCCTGCACCCCACGGCCAAGGTCGATCACGTGGAGCTGGACCCGGTTGCCGCGCTGATCATCCGGGACGTGGCGCAACGCATCCTCGCCGACGAGACGGGCATGGTGACCGTCCACACGGAGGCCGTCCGGCTCAACCGGGCGGGAGTGCTCTCTCCGGCCGATCACCGATCGGTCATGTACGGGCGGCAGCCCAAGGGGACGCTGTGGAACCCGAAGGCGATCAAGCGGATGCTGACCAGCGAGGCGTCTTTGGGGTACCTGATGCACGACGAGCGCCCGGTGATCGGTCCGGACGGTCACGCCGTGCGCATTGCCCCTCCCCTGTGGGACCACGCGACCCGGGACGCCTTGATCGCGAAGACGGCTGCGAAGTGGACGGGTGCACGTGCCCCGAAGGGCGAGCACCTGCTGTCTGGTCTGGCGTTCTGCGGCACCTGCGGTCACCGGCTGTGGGTGGCGTCCCGCCACAAGCAGAACAACGCGTACGGCTGCTCGGCACGTGTACGGGGCATCCCCACGTCGGCGCACTGCAAGCCCGCACCGACGATGTCCATTCCGATGCTGGATGAGCTGGTTACGGAGTGGTTCCTTGTGGCGTTCGGATCTCACGACGTCCGGCGCAAGGAGTTCGACCCCGGTACCGGGTACGCCGCGCGAATCGCGGAGATCGAGGCCGACCGTACGCGGCTCCGGGGAGACCGCCAGGCGGGCCTGTACGAGTCGGAAGAGGACACGGAGTGGTTCCGGACCGAGTATGCCCGGATGACGCGGGAGATCGCCGAACTGAAGGAGCTTCCGGAGCGTCCGGCGGGGATGCGCTGGATGTCGGTCGGCCGCACCGTGGAAGAGGACTGGCTGTCCGCTCCTGACAATGTGGCACGTCGCGAGATCCTCGCGGAGTTCGACGTGCGGATAGAGCTTCACCCTGGCCACTCCACGCGCCGGTTCCGCGCAACGGCGCTCGACCCGGAGCAGCAGGCAGCGAATCGGAAGGCGGCACAAGAACATGCAGAAGAGGCCGCGCTGGCCGAGCTTGAAGACATCGATGCCAGTGCCTGACGGCCTGTAAGCGGCCGAACAGCCCCGGATGGTCCCCGTGACCGTCCGGGGCTTTCTCGTGCCCGCAGGCAGGCGTATGGGGCGTTCCGCGACTGCTCGCTGGCGGCCCCTTAGGGCTCGGGCAGCTCACCAGCGGGGCGAGTGGTGTTGGAGTGACGGTTACAACCGTCTTTTTAGAACACGTAGAAAAAATAAGAAAGAACAGAGACAGCTACCCCGAACGCCACCGCATCACCGACCGGGCTCGGGGCAAGGGTTGCTCTCCACTAGGACCGAGAGAGAAACCGGCTCTGCCCCACGCCACTGCGAGGGCGGGCAAGGGTTGCTCTCCACATAGACCGGAGCAAGCGCAGCCAACCTCACCCCGGTGGGGTGCGGCAAGCCTTGCTCTCCACTACTTCCGAGACCGGGAATACCGCGCACCCACCCAACGGGGGAACCCGGCGGACAGAGTGCCCGCTCTCGGAATCAACGCGCTGCCCGTGCACCACGCACCCCCTCGTTACGGGGGTGGCCGCAGGGGTCGTGAGGCAGCGAGCGGGGACCACACCGCCCATGAGTAACCGCCCTCCGGGGTGCCGAAAGGGGTTGTAAGCGCGTGTGGTCCCCATCGCGTCTGGGCTGGTCCCGAGCCGGCGAGGACGACGAGGGCTACGAGGAACGGCGCCGAACGGCGCCATGGTTGGGAGCCCAAGGCATCGGTGCCACGGTTTGCCTCACACATATCAGCCCGATGACCCAACAACAGCGTTTCCTTGTACGGGCTAAGAAGGCGTCTGGCCTGAGTTTTCCGGCCAGTCGCAACGGTTGCCTTCAGGGCTCCACCAAAGACCGTCTCCGCAATAGTGGAGTTCCCATCGACCGAGAGCGATGTTGCACTGGTAGTACCCCCTGGCATCGGTTTCGTCGAGCTTGAACATCTCGGATCCATCGCACTGTTCGCGTTCGATGCCAGCGGTGCTGTCAACTGGCCCGGCCTGCGCGGCTGACCAAGACGGGGCACATCCGAGGGCAAATAGTGCGGCCAGGGCGCCGCCAACGACGATCTTTCGCGTGTCCATACTCGGCTCAACGAGCCCCTATCGGTGGCGGTCACTGCACCGCGTCATCGAGCACCAGGACCACGACGACCAGGGGGTCATCATGCACTGTATCGACTGCACCGAGCCCGCCACACACCGCGGACGCTGCCACGGCCACCACCAGGACTACGAGCGTCGCCCCGCTGTTCGGGCACGGCGGTCACGGAGCCGGCGACGGGCGGCACGGTATGACGCTGCTGCGCGGCTCCGCCGACACGTGCAGGAACGGGGTACGGCCTGGTGTGACTGGTGCCTGGAAACGTACGGCTCCGATGACGTGGACGTGGACCATGTGCGCCCGCTGTCCCTCGGTGGCGAGGACACAGACGAGAACGTGCAGGTGCTGTGCCACGGGTGCCACGCGCTTAAGACAGCAACGGAGTTCGGGGCCGCTGCGTGACGGACACGGACGGCAACGTTCAGGCGCTACGCCGCCCGTGCCACAGGGCCAAGACCGCTGCTGACTTCGGAGCTAGCGTCCGATCGGATCCCCGTTGGTGGCCCCAGGACCGAGGTAGAACCAGTGGGAATCGTTCTCAAGGTGTGGCTTGAACGTTGCCAGGTCGCGAACCCGGGCGTAGCCGGGTGTGGGGGCTCCGGAGCCGACGACAGGGAGGTGCGCTGGAATGACAGTCCCCCCGCTGACGACGACCACAGGTTGACCGTCCCGGTACTCGATCGACAGTTTGCCGATGTCCTCGGGCTTGACCTGGTCCGCCGGGATGAGCGTCGGTTCGGTCGCTGCGGGCTTGTACGTGACCGGGGCCGGTCCCTTGGCGTTGGACGTGGTTTCAGACATGGCGTCTCCTCGCTGGCCGGCTACCTGCCTGCCTGGTCAGAGCGTTGCACTGCGCAACGTCACCGCAACCGCGACTTGCGGTGGAACGGCCGGGAATCGGCGAGGTGGCGCGAACGAGATCGCCCGTGTGGCCCTTGACTCCACTACCCCACCCTTTTTGGAGGTGATCCCCCATGCCCCGACGACCCCGCCCCCCTTGCTCTGTACCCGGGTGCCCCGAGCTGACCGCCCGTGGTGGCCGCTGTGCCGCTCATGAGCGCGAGGCAACCGCGCAGCGGGTCACGCCAGGGACGAGCGCGTACGGGCCTCGCTGGCCTTACATCCGGCGCGCGTACCTGTAC
Source organism: Streptomyces nojiriensis (assembly GCF_017639205.1). Lineage (NCBI taxonomy): Bacteria > Bacillati > Actinomycetota > Actinomycetes > Kitasatosporales > Streptomycetaceae > Streptomyces > Streptomyces nojiriensis. The sequence continues at coordinate 5,982,338 of NZ_CP071139.1, forward strand.
CGGAACCCGTGGTGCGTGCTGTGTGGAAAGACCGCGACGGTTGCGGACCACTTCCCCGAGTCGCGTCGGTCGCTGCTTGCTCGGGGGGTTGCCGATCCGGACGTTGCCTCTCGCCTGCGTCCGCTGTGCACGTCGTGCCACAGCAGGGAGACCGCGAGGCATCAGCCGGGCGGATTCGCTGCGGAAGCGCGTTCGCGGCGTGAATCGCTGGAGCGTCCGCCGTTCTGACCCAGGGGGGTGACCCCTGCCCCTCCCGAGACCGCACGGCAGGGAGGCAAAAAACTTGCACGGCTCATTAGAGCTTTCCTGTGGAGCGACACCGAGTTCACGGTTTCGCTCCTTTGCTGTATCCACTATCACCATTGGAGAATTCAATGATTACTCTGGCCGAATCTGCCAAGCTCTCGCAGGACCAGTTGCAGCGCGGTGTCATCGAGACGTTCGTTCAGGAATCGCCGATCCTGGATCGCCTTCCGCTGCTGACGGTCGCTGGAAATGCCTACCGATACAACGAGGAATCCACTCTCCCGGGCGTCTCGTTCCGCGCGGTCAACGAGGCGTATCCGGAAAGCACGGGAACTCTGAATCAGAGGATCGAGACGCTTGCCATCCTGGGTGGTGACGCGGACGTGGACAAGTTCATCGCGCAGACCCGCGGCAACCTGAACGATCAGCGGGCCGTTCAGATCATGATGAAGGTCAAGGCGGCATCCGTTCATTTCTCGGATCAGTTCTTCAACGGCGACGTGATGGTGGACCCGAAGGGGTTCGACGGTCTGCGTAAGCGCCTCTTCGGCACTCAGGTCACCGATGCCAAGGGGCTCGGACCGGTGGCCAACGGCTACGAGTTCTTCGATGCGCTGGACACCCTGACCGCACGCGTCCGCGGCATTAACGGTGCCAACGGCGCGCTCTACATGAACGCCGACATCCGAGCCAAGATCGCATCAGGGTTCCGCCGGCTCGGCGGTTCCGAACTGCTGACGTCGGAGATCGCGGGCAAGCGTGCCGTGATGTGGAACGGAATCCCGATGCTCGACGCGGGCCAGAAGCTCGACGGTACGGACGTGCTGCCCCTGACGGCTGGGACCGGCGGCAAGCAGACCGGTGACATCTACGCGGTCCGCTTCGGGTCCACCGAGGCTGACGCAGGGGTCACCGGACTGACCAACGGTGGCGTACAGGCGACCGACCTCGGCGAGTCCCACGACAAGCCCGTCTACCGGACCCGCATCGACTTCTACTGCGGTCTCGCACTGTTCGGAGGAAAGGCAGCCGCCCGACTGACCAACGTGCTGACCGGCTGATCAACCCACAGAGCCCCCGTGCTCGTCTCCCTTCACAGGGTGGCGGGTGCGGGGGCTTTCTGCGTGTGGCCAGGGATGCGAATAATCGAGAATCACCCCGGACAGGGGCCCCTTCGGATCATCATGCTTGCGCTGTTGTGTCCGACGACGAGGGGAACAGCCATGGCAAGGCGACTGCGGGTCCTCGGGAGCACATCCGGAGTGGGCGACTGCCCGACGCTGTATGAGGACCTGGACACTGGGGAAGTGCTCGTACAAGGGGATGCGGTGACCGACCCCACGGACGTGGCACAGCTCAAGTACGTCAAGGAGGGAGAAGCGTTCGTGGTCGTGCCTCGGGCGCTGCTGGCGAACTTCTCCCCGAGGGAGGTCACGCACGTGCCCGAGTTCGTGCCGCAACAGAAGATCAGCGAGTTCATCAACGACGGGTTCGAGCACACCGCATGGCGGCTGGAGACCCGAAGCGGATACGCGTCCGATCAGGCGATGCCGTCCTATCAAGAGTTCCTGCGGACCGGTGACACGGCCGGGGAAGTCGGGCACCCGTGGTTCGCCAACGTCCGGCGCATGGTGGACAGCGGCAAGCGCTTCGAGCGGGTACGGATCGTGGACAACCCGCCGACCACCGGTCAGCGGTACCTGCTCGCCTGCGCTCGGACGAACGTGGCAGCCGGCGAGGACATCCGCCACCTGTGGCGCGATGATGCCGAGCGCTACGGCGTGAACCTCTCGGACTTCTGGCTGTTCGACTCCCGCACCGTGGCGCGCTTCCACTTCGAGGGTGAGCGCACCATCGGCATGGAGTTGATCACCGATCCGGCGGAAGTGCTGCGGGCCTGCCAGGTGCGGGATGCGGCATGGCACCACGCAGTCCCGTACCAGGAGTTCACGGCTCAGGTACCGTCCGCTGAGTGAGTACGGACTTTCAGCAAGCCCGGGTGTCCCTCGGCGCGCGCCTGCGGGAGCTGCGTACCGAGGGCGGGCTTACGGGCCGCGAACTTGCCGACCGGCTTGAGTGGGGACAGTCCAAGGTCAGCAAGCTGGAAAACGGCAAGCAGACGCCGACCGTCGCCGATCTCAAGGCGTGGGCCGAGGGGACCGGGAGCCCGGAGGTGAGCGGTGAACTGGTCGGTCGGCTGCGCGGGCTGGAGACGCAGTACCGATCATGGCGCAGACAGCTGGCGGGCGGTTATCGCGCCGTGCAGGAAGCGCACTGGGCACAGGCTCAGAAGACTCACTCTCGGCGCAGCTTCGATCCCGCACTGATACCCGGGCTTTTTCAGACCGCCGACTATGCGCGCGCCGTTCTCACTCGATACTCGGCGATCCACACCGCCCCCAGGGACATCGAGGCCGCCGTGCAGGCGCGCATGGGGCGGCAGGACATCCTCACGGACCAGAGCCGGACGTTTCACTTTCTCATCTGGGAAGGGGCTCTAAGGGCCCGCCCGTGCTCACCCCCGGTGCTCTCGGCGCAGCTTGATCGAATCGTGGGGCGGCTCGGCTCGGGGAACGTGAGGGTAGGGATCGTGCCGTTCGAAGCGGACATGAACGTCCCCGCCGGGGTCGGATTCTCGGTCCATGACGACAACCTCGTGATCACCGAGACGTGGCACGCCGAAATGTGGTTGGACGATCCGGAAGACGTCGCCCTGCACGTTCGTGCGTGGGAAGCGCTGGAGAGGAACGCTCTCTACGGCGCAGAGGCGCACCGGATGCTTATGCGGGCAAGGCAGTCTTTGAGTCCGCGAGAATAACCGCGAATACCCTCCCTCCGGCATCCCGCGCCTTGCCTAGCGTTCTGTCAGACAGAGCCAGAGGCGAAGGGTGGGGCGGTGAGCCGAGACAATACGAACACCACCAGGCGTAGTGCCATGACGCTGCGCGTATCTCGGGACAGCGGAAAGACCTACGGTCCCGAGATCATCGTGCCGAGTGATCCACAGAACCCGCTGCCTGCCAGCACCGCCGAGCCCCGCTGTACCTGTCGGCGATGCCAGGACATGTGCTGAGTACGCGCGCGGTAGTTCGATTCGCCCACTTCCGCTGACCGACGACAACAAGAAAGGATGTCCATGGAAACAGCCGATCGTGCACGGCTTGACACGTACTTCGGCAAGGTCGCCGAAGCGTTCACGCCGCCCGAGCGTCCGTCCTCGCTCTTGATCACTCACCTGTTGCCCGAGCGACCCGCGTTCGTCGGGGCCGTGGGCAAGGTGTCGCACCTGCGGGCCGTTCTGCCCAAGCCCAAGTCCATCCACGCGAGCGCTCGCCGAGAGATCGAACGAACGGTGGCGTGCGATGAACTGTCCCGTTACATGTTCAGCGACCCGGACACCGCCGTGACGTACCTGGAGACCAGAGCGGCCGGCGAGAGCGTTGTTCTGCTCGACGTGGGCGGGTACTTCGCGCCATCGCTGGACGCACTGTGTGAACGGTTCTCGGGAACCGTCCTCGGAGTGGTCGAGGACACCGAGAACGGACACAAGCGCTACGCCGAACGGGACAAGCTGCCGTGCCCGGTCGTGTCCGTGGCTCGCTCGCCACTCAAGGACCCGGAAGACTTCCTCGTCGGGCAGAGCGTGGTGTTTTCCGCCGAAGCGCTGTTGCGGCAGCGCGGGGACATCCTGCACGGGCGCCCGGCCCTGGTCCTCGGGTTCGGCAAGCTCGGATCCAGCATCGCCCGACTGCTGCACGTCAAGGGCGTACGGGTGATCGTCTACGACATCGACCCCGTACGGCGCGCACAGGCCATGTCGCAGGGGTTCGAAGTTGCCCGGGACCGGGACCAAGCCATAGCGGCGGCCGGACTCGTTCTCTGCGCAACGGGGGCGCTGTCTCTGCGCGGCGAGGACTTCCCGCAGCTCAAGAACGGGGCCTACGTGGCGACGGTGACCAGCTCGGAAGACGAGCTGGAGTTGAGCGGCCTGCCCTCGGGCTACACCCGCGACAGCGCCGGCGAGCACGTGAGCCGCTACAGCACGACCGGCCACTACTTCTATCTGCTGAACGGAGGCGAGGCGGTCAACTTCATCCACGGTGCGAGCGTTGGACCGTTCATCTTCCTCGTTCAGGCCGAAATCCTCGCGGGCGCGGCCATGCTGGCTCGCGGTGGGCTGGATGCCGCCATGCACGAGGTGCCCACCGCCGACCGGGAAGCCATCGCGGCTACCTGGCTCCACTACTACAACAGGTGATCGAATGCCCATCACGGCAGACCACATCCGTACGACCCTCGCCGAGTACACCGACGCGCACCCCGAAGACAAGTCCGCCCTGGCGGTCGTTCACGAGCTGATCGACCAGGGGGCCGACGTGACCAGCCGGAAGGAATTCCGGGGCCACGCCACAGCGGGGGCCTTGGTCATCAACAACGCGGGTCAGGCGCTGTTCATTCGGCACGTGGCGCTTGGTAAGTGGCTGACTCCGGGCGGGCATCTTGAGCCCGAGGATGCGGATCTGTTGGGTGCCGCACTCCGTGAGCTGATCGAAGAGACCGGCATCACCCTGAGTGTCTCCCCGGTCCACGCGGTCCCGGTCCACATCGACGTGCACCCGATTCCCGCGAACGAGAGCAAGGGGGAGCCTGCGCACCAGCACTTCGACTTCCGGTACCTCTTCCGGCTGGAGGGGGATCAGACCGTGGCGCTCCAGGAGGAAGAGGTGAGCGGGTACGCGTGGCGCAGCGTGGAAACGATCACGGATGAGACGTTGCGGGCACGGGTCCTCGCGTCGCTTCGCTAGACGCGCCCCAGACACTGATTCGGCCCCGCCCGTCAGCTTCCTCCGAGGCAGACAGGCGGGGCAGACGTCTGTTCGGGTGTTCGCCGTACTAGATCAACAACGGCGCAGTAGGGTGTGTGTTTAGAGGGATTTCCTGGTCAGGATCGCGTCGAAGGAACCGCGGGGGAGGGCGGCGCGCCAGTCGGGGTCCTTGAGGTCGGCGGTCACGAAGGTGACGCGTGCGTCGCCCGCGAAGTGCCCCTCGGCGATGGTCAACAGGGCGGGGTCGAGATCGACGCCCGTACTGGTGGCTTCCGGGAACCGCTTGAGGACGCGGTCCGTGATACTTCCCGTACCGCATGCGAGATCCAGCACCCGGGGGGCGGGTCCCACCAGTGCCTCGACCATGTCCAGCATCACGCGGAACCGCTCCTCGCGGTCGGGCATGTACCACTCCTGCTGCCGGTCCCAGCTGTCCTGCCAGGCCTGCCAGTCGGTCGTGCCCGCCGCTTCGGCCGTATCCGCCGTATCCGTCATCCCGAACCCCTCCATACGTAATACCCTCGAAGACGTCTCAGCCGTTACCGGAGACACTAATCCGCAGCCGTAAGGACTACAAGTGGAACTGGCCCATTACTCGGACTTCGCCGTGCGCCTGGTCAACACCGAGGAGCCGGCCCGCAACAAGGACGCGCTCACCTCGGTGGACGCCGTCCGCGCCCTGTTCGGCGCCAGTCAGCAGATGGCGCGCCGCGTCACCGACGGTGACGTCACCCGCTTCCGCAACGTCCGCGGCCGCCTGCGCTCCGTCTTCGAGGCCGCCGACGGCGGCGACGAGGTCCTCGCCGTCGACCTGCTGAACTCGCTGCTCATGGAGTTCCCCGTCAGCCCCCAGGTGTCCGGCCACGAGACCCTCGCCGACGACGGCCGCCCCGACTGGCACATCCACCTCGCCGAGCACCCCTCGAACGCCTCCGCCGGCTACGCCGCCATGGCGGCCATGGGCCTGGCCTTCGCCCTCACCGAGCACGGCCCCGACCGCCTCGGCCTGTGCCAGGCCGCGCCCTGCCGCAACGCCTACCTGGACACCTCCACCAACCGCTCCCGGCGCTACTGCTCCGACCGCTGCGCCACCCGGGCGAACGTGGCCGCCTACCGCGCCCGCAAGCGGCTGGAGGCCGAGGAGTCCGCCCGCAGCGGGCGCAGCGCCGAGGCCGCCCAGGACAGCCGGGCCCTGAGCGAACGCTGATCCTCCTCGCGCGGCCGGAAGCGCAGCACCGCCGTCGCCAGCACCAGCTCCGCGGGCACCGGCCCGAAGACGGTGCTGTCGCCGGTCTCGTTGTACGGGTTGTCGCCGAGCACCCACCAGCTGCCGCCCGGCCGCCGCTCCACCGCGCGCTTGACCACCAGCAGGTCCTGCTGGAGCGGATGCCGCAGCACGACCACGTTGCCCGGCCGTACGGCAGCCCCGTACCGGACGACCAGCCGGTCCCCGTTCAGCAGCGTGGGAACCATCGAAGGCCCCGTCACCTCCACCACCTCGAACCGCCCGCGCGGGCGCCCGAACTCCACCATGCGTGTCCTCCTCGTCACCCCCGCATGCTGCCGCACCGGTCCGTACATTCGCTCACCGGTCCGGCCGTGCCCCTGGACTTTTGTCCTAAGCCCATGGGGGCGCCCGCGAAATCCGGTTGTTCAGCGAGTAATCTCCCCCTTGAGAAGACGATCACGAGGAGGACAAACTCCATGCTTTCCCGCCTCTTCGCCCCCAAGGCGAAGGTCTCCGCCCACTGCGATCTTCCGTGCGGCGTGTACGACCCTGCCCAGGCCCGCATCGAGGCCGAGTCCGTCAAGGCCGTGCAGGAGAAGTACCAGGCCAACGAAGACGCCGACTTCCGCGCGCGCGCCATCACCATCAAGGAGCAGCGCGCCGAGCTCGCCAAGCACCACGTCTCGGTGCTGTGGAGCGACTACTTCAAGCCCCCGCACTTCGAGAAGTACCCGCAGCTGCACACCCTGGTCAACGACACCCTGAAGGCCCTCTCGGCCGCCAAGGCGTCGAACGACCCGGCGACCGGCGCGAAGGCTCTTGAGCTCATCGCCGAGATCGACCGCATCTTCTGGGAGACCAAGGCCGCCTGAGCCTTCCCTCCCACGCGCAGAGGGGCCCGTCCGCACGTGCGGACGGGCCCCTCTGCGCGTGCCGTCGCACCGGACGGTCACGTACGTGCGGTCCGGGCAGGGCCGTCAGCCCCGCGTCCGGACCCGGAGGATCACTCGTCGTCCGCGTCCTCGTCGTCGTCCAGCCGGGCCAGCCAGGTGGCCAGGCGTTCCACCGGGACCTCGAAGTCCGGGTTCAGGTCGACGAAAGTGCGCAGCTGCTCGGCGAGCCACTCGAAGGTGACCTCCTCCTCGCCGCGCCGCTTCTCCAGCTCCTCGATGCCGCGATCGGTGAAGTACAAGTCGGGCTCCGTGCCGTGATGGGGGTGTGCAGGGGGTGTTTCCCGCCAGGATAATCCGCCTATCGGCGAGACCTCCCGCACGCGCCGTCCCCGGGTCTAGCCTGGATGCCCAACGAGCGGGGGGTGCGGATGACGGACGGGCGCACGACCGGGTCCGCGCGCGCCTTCGAGCTTCTGGAGCCCCTCGTCCAGGCGGCGACCGTACGCGTTCACGCCCCGCCGGGCGGGTATGACAACCCTCGCAGTCATCGGACCGGTCCCACGTGGGGGAGCGGCTTCTTCATCGCCCCCGGCTGGGTCCTGACGTGCGCGCACGTGGTCGGCGAAGGGGGTGCTGCGGTGCGTCTGACGGGACGCGAGGTCGGCATCACCTTTTCCGCCGGGAGCATCACGGGCACGGTCACCGGGCGCGTGGAGTGCGTACTGCCCGAGCGGCTGGAGGAACGGCGGCCCGGCCGGCACGCGCTGTGGGACCTGCCCGACCTGGCGCTGGTCAGGGTGCTGGCGCCCGTCTCGCACGCCTGCGTATGGCTGACCGACCGATCCAGACCACGCTTCGACGAGGTCGCCTACTTCGGCTGCACCGAGGACCTCGGCACCCCCGAGATCACCGGCCGCACCACCCGGCTGCGCGGCACGGCCGGGAACGGAGCGGCCATCCGGCTCGGCGACGACGACGAGATCGAGCCCGGCATGTCCGGCGGGCCCGTGGTGGACCTCGTCCGCGGCGAGGTCGTCGGCGTGCTCAAGGCCCGGCGGCAGACGGGCGGCGGCGGGCTCGCCGTCTCCGTCGTGCAGCTGCGCACCCTGCCGATGGCCGCGCGGGGCCAGGTCGGCCTCTACCGCCGGATCATGCAGGCCCACGACCTGTACCACTACGACCAGCACCTCAGCGACCTCGACAACCGGCGGACCTGGACCGACGTGCACGGCGAGCTCCCGCCGCAGGAGGGCGACCCGTACGCCGGCCGGGGCCGGCTCACCCCCGGCGAACGCACCACCCTGTTCGGGCTGCTGGCCGAGCTGCCCCCGCCGGGCTCCTCCGAGGTCGTACGCGCCCTGGTCGAGGAGGCGCGCGGCGAGGAGCCGGACCCGCTGCCGCCGGCCCCGCTGAGCTGGCGCGACGGGCTGGGGCTGCTGCACGACCCGCCGGGCGGGACCGCGGAGGCCGCGGCGATGCTCCGGTACGCGACGGACGTGAGCGTGGCCGAGTACCGGGAGCCGGCCACGCCGGGCGCGGACGAGGAACTGTGGGACTGGGTACGGGCCACGGCCGAGCGGCTGTGGCGGCCGCTGCGGCGCGAGCTCGGCGAACGCCACGAGCGGGGCCTCGCCGAGCGCGAACGGCGCCGCCGGGCCTCGGCCGGGCGGACGGCGTACGGCCCGGCCCGGCGCTCCAGCGGGCTGCCGCCCGGGGCCTCGGTGCTGCTGGAGGTGTGGGCGCACGGCTGGGAGGACGTCTACGACTGGCGGGTCTCGGTGCTGGCCGGCCCCGCGCACGCCGGGCGGGTGACACCCGTGGACTCGGGCGTACGGGCCACCCTGACGGGCCTGCCGGAGGCCCTGCGGGCCCCGCTCGCCGAGGGCTTCCGGCGCTGCGACACCCACGAGGCGGCCGCCCTGCTCGAAGTGGCCGTGGCCCCCGCGCTGTTCGGGCTGGCGGTGGACGAATGGGTGGTGGTGGGCGGCGTACCGCTCGGCGTGCAGCGGCCGGTGGTCCTGCGCCACCCCGCCGGGACGAACCCCGCCGGGACGACGAACCGGGCCGGCGCGAACCCGGGCGGCGCCGGCCCGGGCGAGGCCAGGGAGCACCCCGCCGACCGCGAGGGCACCGACGCCTCCGCCCGCTGGGCACGGGTCCAGGCCGGACCGCTGCAGGACGAACGCGCCGACTGCATACGGGGGCGCCCGCGCAGCCCCGCCGCCGAGTGGCTGACGGGACTCCCCGACAACACCGTGCCCGTGCACTGCCGCGCGGCCGACCAGGAGCCCACGCTCGGCTCGCTGCACGCCGTACGGGACGCCGGATACGGGGTGGTGGTGACCCGGCGGCCACCGCCGGACCCGGGAGCCTCCTGCGCCCCCTTCCACCGCGGGCTGCGGGAGGAACTGGCCGACGCGGGGCGGGCGGAGGTGCTCCCCGTACGCCTGCAGAACCTGCGGGGCCGGGCGTACGGGGCGGATCCCGACGCCTACTGGGCGGCCGGGACGGGGCTGGTGTGGGAGGACCCGGCACGGCCGCTGCCGGAGGAGGAGCCGCTCCAGGGCGACCTGTGACGGGGGCGCCGCGGACGACGCGAGGGAGGGAGCAGGAGCACCATGAATGACGAGTGGCTCATATACCGCGGGGTGGGCGAGCCCCACGACGGGATCGACGCCCTGCCCGACCCGCCGCCCTGGCGGGACTTCGACGGCGGCCCCGTGGCGGAACCGGGCGGTGCGGCCCGGGCCGCCGACGGCAACGTGGCCCGGCGGCTCGGGGCGCACCGGCAGGCCGCCGAACTGCACCGGCCGGAACCGGAGGAGCTGGAGGCCATCAACGCGGCCCTCTACCTGCGGCGGCCGCTGCTCGTGACCGGCTTCCCCGGCACCGGGAAGTCCACCCTCGCGCACGCCGTCGCCCACGAGCTGAAGCTGGGGCGGGTACTGCGGTGGCCGGTGGTGTCCCGGACCGTGCTCCAGGACGGCCTGTACCGCTACGACGCCCTGGCCCGGCTCCAGGACGTCCAGATCGCCGCGAGCGGCGGAGGCGGCCCGGCCGCCGCGCACTCCGGGGTGCCCGGCATCGGGAAGTACATCCGGCTCGGACCGCTCGGCACCGCCCTGCTGCCGACGGCCCGGCCCCGCGTCCTGCTCATCGACGAGCTCGACAAGAGCGACATAGACCTCCCCAACGACCTGCTGAACGTGCTGGAGGAAGGCGAGTTCGCCCTCCCCGAGCTGGAACGGGTCGCCGACAGCGAGCCCGAGGTCCAGGTGCTCACCGACGACGGGACCAAGGTCACCGTCCGCGGCGGCCGCGTGCGCTGCCGGGCCTTCCCGTTCATCATCCTGACCAGCAACGGGGAACGGGACTTCCCGGCCGCCCTGCTGCGCCGCTGCATCCAGCTGAAGCTCGGTCAGCCCGGTGAGAAGCGGCTCGCCACCATGGTCCGCGCCCACCTCGGCGAGGAGGCCGCCCGCCTCGGAGCCGACCTGATCCGGGAGTTCCTCAGCCGCTCCCAGTCCGAGCTGGTCGCCGCCGACCAGCTGCTCAACGCCGTGTACCTGACCCACTACGCCGCCCCGCCCACCCGGGAGGACCTCGCCGACCTGCTCATCCAGCGCCTCGACCGCCCGAGGTGATCGGCCGTGGCATCCGCCGGCGCACCCGGCGTCCGTGAACTGGCCGCGCTGCTGCTCTCCGCCGGGCTCGACCCGTCCGCCGGGGAACTCGCCGACGCCCTGTGGCTGGCCGGCCACATCGGCCCGCCCGGGCCGGCCGCCCCGGGCGGGCCGGGGCCGGGCGCCCCGCAGACCCCGGCCGAGGAGCCGGCCGGGGAGCCCGCCGAGCCCGTACGCACAGATACGGAGGCCGACGCGCCGGTCGGGCTCTACGCACCCGGCGCGGCCCGGGCCGACGGCGCCGACGGGGAACGGCCGGGGGAGTCCCCCGAGGAGTACGGAGTGCCCGTACGCGTGCCCGGCGCCGCCGCGCTGCCCCGCATCCTGGACATCCAGCGGGCCCTGCGCGCCCTCCAGCGGCACCGCCCGCCCGGCCCGCCCACCCGGCTGGTGATCGACGAGGCCGCCACCGCCGAGGCCAGCGCCCGCACCCTCGGACTGGTCATCCCGGTGCTCCGGCCGGAGAGCCGGCGCGAGGCGACCGTACGGCTGGTGATGGACGCGTCCCCGTCGATGGCCGTCTGGCAGGACATGTTCGAGGAACTGCGGTCCGTGTGCGAGCGGTTGGGTGCCTTCCGGGACGTCCAGGTGCACTATCTGCACCGCCTCGCCGACGGCACGGCCGCACTCGGCCGCAGCCCCGCACCCGGCTGCGTACGCGCCTCCGGCCTGCGCTCCGGCGACCAGTTACGGGACCCGACCGGCCGGGCCCTGACCATGGTGGTCTCCGACTGCGCCGGGCCGCTGTGGCGCGAGGGCACCGCGCAGCGGCTGCTGCACCGGTGGGCCGAGTGCACCCCGTGCATGGTCGTCCAGCCGCTGCCGCAGCGGCTGTGGGGGCGCAGCTGGCTGCCCACCGAGCGGGGCACGCTCACCCGGCCGGAGGGCGGCGGGCAGAAGCTCGCCTTCCGGCCCGACCGGCCGCCGCTGCCCGGGCGCCCCACCGGCGGGCTGACCGTGCCGGTGCTGCCGCCGAGCGCGACCGCCCTCGGCGCGTGGGCCCGGCTGCTGGCCGGGCTCACGGCCGGGCCCGTACCGGCCGAGGTGGGCCGGGTACGGGCCGACCATCCGGCCGCGCCCCTGCCGCCGCCGCGTGCGATGCGCCCGCCGCGCGAGCTGGTGGCCCGGTTCCGGTCCTCGGCCGCGCCCCGGGCCGTACAGCTCGCGGTGTACCTGTCGGCGGCGCCGCTGACGCTGCCCGTGATGCGGCTGGTGCAGCGCACGATGCTGCCGGACTCCGAGCCCTCCGACCTGGCGGAGGTACTGCTGAGCGGGCTGCTGCGGCGCAGCGGCCCGGGGCCGGGGCACTGGTACGAGTTCGTCCCCGGGGTGCAGGACGTCCTACTGGGGCCGCTGGGGCGGGACGAGGCCGCGCTGGTGCTCAAGCACTGCTCGGAGTACGTACTGGCGCACTTCGGCCGGGGCGTACGGAACTTCCCCGCGCTCGCGGTCTCGCAGCTGACCGGGACCCCGCCGGCGGTCGCCGACCCCGGACCCGAGGAGGACGAGCGGGTGCCTGAGGGGCGGCTCCCGCAGGCCTTCGCACAGGTTTCGGCCAAAGTCGTACGGCGCTACCTGCCCGGGATGCCGCAGGAGGGCCCCGCGGTACGCCGGCCCCCCGCGGCCCCGGTGCCCACCCGGGCCGGGGCGGTGCGCGCCGCCCGGGACCGGCTCGCGGACGCCGACGCCGACGGGGACGGCGGCGCACGGGCGCTGTACGAGGCCGTGGCGGTGCTCCGGCGGGCGGTGACGGCCCCGCCGGGACCCGGCGACCCGCCGGAGGAGGCGGAGACCGAGCTGGCGGGGGCGCTGCTGCGGCTGTGGGCGGCCCAGCGGGACCCGGAGCTGCTGGCCGAGGCGGAACGGGCCGTGACCGGGCTGCGGACGGCACGCGCGGGCGCGGTGCTCGGCCGCGTGCTGTACGAGCGGGCGCTGGCCGCCGGACCGGACGCGGAGCTGCTGGCGGCGGCGGACATGGAGTTCGCGGCGGCCGGAGCCGCGGCCGACCCGGAACTGCGCCGGGACTGCGCGGTGCGGCGGGCGGAGACCCTGATCCGGCTGAGCGGACTGCGGGACGAGGCGGGCGCGCTCCGCGAGGCCCGGACGGCCCTGGAACCCCTGGCGGGCCGGGCACCGGGCGCGGCCCCGGCCTCCGGCACCGACGGCGGCCCGGAGGGCGGCGGGGACGGAGGCGGGGAGGGCGCCGGGGAGGGCGCCCGGGACGGCGGTCCGGCCCCGTACCCCGAGCTGCACCTGGCCCTGGGCCGCGTCCTGCTGGCCCTGCTGCCCCGCACCCCGGACCCGGCCGAGCGCACCGCCCTGGCCGAACAGGCCGCAGCCCGCCTGGCCGCGGCCCTGGCCGTCCCGCCCGCCGCCCCCGGCCGCACCGGCCGTACCGGCCCGGGCACCGCACAGGTCCGGGTGGAGCTCGCCGACGCGCTGCGCCGCCTCCCCGGCCGGCTGGAGGAGGCCGCCGGGCAGCTGGAAGCGGCCCTGGCGGAGGCGGGCGGCGACCCGGAGCTGCGGGTCGCCGCCCTGGTCTGCCTGGCGCGCGTGCACCGGGAGCGGTACGCGCGGGACGCCGACCCGACGGCACTGGAGGACGCGGCCGGGGCGTACGCCCGGGCCCGGCGGCTGATCCCCCGCGACGCGGAGGCCTTCGGGGAACTGCTGCCCGAGTGGGGCGACGTACTCCTGGACCGGGCCCGGGCCACCGACGGGCGGCCGTTCACCGGGGCCGCCGTACGCGTCCTGCGCGAGAGCCGGGCCGCGGTCCCGCAGTCCGACCCCGGTGCGGCCCACCGGCTGCTGCGGCTGGCCACCGGGCTCCGGCTGCGGCACGCGTACGAGGGCGACCCGGTGGACCTGCGGGAGGCCGAGTACCTGCTGGAGCTGGCCGTCCGGCACAGCCGCAACCCGCTGGAACAGGCCCGCATCTGGCGGGACCACGGCGACGTCCAGCAGGAGATCCACGGCCACACCCGGGCGCTGGAGCGCCTCGACCGGGCGGCGGACTCCTACCGGCGGGCCTGGCGGGCCGCCCTGGAGGCCGACGTGGAGGACCGCGCGGACACCGCCGTCCAGCTGGCCGCCCGCGTCCAGCAGTTGCGCGGGGACGTGCTGGAACGCCTGGCCCGGCCCCGCGCGGCCCTGGACGCGTACCGTTCGGCTCTGGAGCTGTGGACGCGGACCCGCGAGGGCGCCGCGGGGCGCTCGGAGGCGGTCCGCGTACGGATCCTGGCCTTGGAGGCAGGGCTCTGACGCCCGCGCCGAGGGCGCGGGCCGGGCCGGGGACCGCTGTTTCCACGGACCGGCCGACGGGAAAGGGAAGTGGACCATCCGGTGTGCGACGCGACAGGGGGCCCGGCGGCACATGGTGACGAAGCAGCAGGAAGTGGCGGCGGCGACCCCGGGATGCCCGGGGCGGCTGCCGGATCTCTCCGGGCTGGACCTGGCGGCGCTGCGCGGGATCGACCATCCCGTGCTGGCCGGGGTGATCGAGGGCATGGTCGAGCGGGTGACCCATCCCGCGGAGATCCTCAACGCCTTCGACTCCAGCGTGGCCTGATCGCACCATGCCTGATCCGTCCTACCTTGAAACCGAGTTGACCACTTTCCGCCGTTAGCCGGGACCGTCCCCAGGGCAGGGATGGACCGTCCGCCGGGGTGTCCCCGGGCGGTTGTTGCCGGGGGAGGGAGGTGCGGCGATGCGGCGAGCGGCCACGAGCGGAACCCCGCTGCCCGCACCCGACGGCCCCGACCCGACCGCGCCCCCCGCTCCGACCGCACCTCCCGCTCCGGCCGCGCACGCCGACGCGGCCGCACCTCCCGCCCCGGCCGCGCACGCCGACGCGGGTCCCGCCCCGTACGGCGACGCCGCGCTGGCCGCCCAGCGGCTGCGCCACGCCCGGTACGCGCCCTGGCCCCACACCCGGCTCGACGTGGCCGCCGCGCGGGCCGCCGGCCACCGGCCCCACCCGATCCGCCAGTTCGTCCTCAAGACCCGCAGCCGCTGCAACCTCGCCTGCACCTACTGCTACGTCTACGAGATGGCCGACCAGGGCTGGCGCGACCAGCCGACCGCCATGACCCCGGCCACCACCGCCCGCGCCGCGCAGCGGATCGCCGAGCACGCCGCCGCCCACGACCTGCCCCGGATCGACCTCGTCCTGCACGGCGGCGAACCGCTGCTCACCGCCCCCGCCCGACTGGCCGCGCCCGTCGACGCCGTCCGGGCCGCCGTGGCCGGGGCCGCCCCGCGCACCCGGGTCACCGCCACCGTCCAGACCAACGGCACCCTGCTCACCCGCGGCCGCATCGCCGCCCTGGCCGCCGCCGGGATCCGCGTCGGCGTCAGCCTCGACGGCGGGCTGCCCGCGCACAACACCCGCCGGGTGGACCACGCCGGACGGCCCGGCTTCGCGTCCGCCGCCCGCGGCCTGCGGCTGCTGGCCCGCCATCCGCAGAGCTACGCCGGAGTGCTCTGCGTCGTCGATCTCGACCACGACCCGGTGGAGACCTACGAGTCCCTGCTCGCCTTCGCCCCGCCCAGCATCGGGCTGCTCCTGCCGCTCGCGAACTGGAGCGATCCGCCCCCCGGCCACCACCCGGGCCGGACCCCCTACGCGGACTGGCTCCTCGCCGTCTTCGAGCGCTGGTGGCACGACGGCGTACGGCGCACCCGGATCCGGCTCTTCGAGGAGATCATCGCCCTGTTGCTCGGCCTGCCCACCACCACCGAGACCCTCGGGCTCACGCCCGCCGCCACCGCCGTGATCGAGACCGACGGCTCCATCGAACAGGCCGACTCGCTGAAATCCGCGTACGAGGGGGCCGCCGCGACCGGGATGACCCTCGACACCCACAGCTTCGACCAGCTCCTCGACCACCCCGGGTTCGCCGCCCGCCAGCTCGGCCGGGACGCGCTCGCCGCGCGGTGCCGCGCCTGCGAGCTGGTCGACGTGTGCGGCGGAGGGCATTACCCGCACCGCTACCGCGCCGGCGAGGGCTTCCGCCGGCCGTCCGTGTACTGCGCCGACCTCCAGCCCCTGATCCGGCACATCGCCGCCGCCGTCCAGCGGGCCGCGCAGACCGCCGCCCAAGCCCCCGCGACCCATGCTCCCGCGACCGGAACCCGCTCCGCCCAAGCACCTGCCGCCCAAGGTCCCGCCGCCCAGGGTCCCGCCGTCCAAGCCCCCGCCGTCCAGCCCCCGGCGGTCGCCTCATGACCGACGCCCTCACCGCCTTCAGCGTCCCCCCGCCCACCCTGCGCGCCCTCGCCTCCACCGAACCCTCCCCGGAGGGCACCCGCCTGGTCCGCGACGTGCGCCGCTCCAAACGCCTGCTCCTGCTGCGCGCGGTCCTCGACGCCGCCCCCGGCGGCCGGTCCGGGGAGACCGCCGACCACTGGGCCCTGCTGGAGGAGGCCGAGCGCCGCGACGCGGGCGCCGTGCGCGACGTACTGCACTACCCGGCCACCGGGGTGTGGGCCGAGGAGACCCTGCGCCGGCTGCACGCCCCGTGCGGACCCGCGCCCGACCTCGGACACCTCGGGGCCCTCGCCGTCGCCGCCGCCCTGCGCGCCGGGATCCCCTTCAGCCACACCCTGCGGCCCCTGCACGGCCGGCTCGTACTGCCCACCCTCGGACTGCTGCGCCCGGACCGCCCCGGCCCGCTCGCCCTCTGCGAACGCTCCTGGGACCCCGACCACCCCGCCACCGTGCCCCTGCACGCTCTGCCCGGCGGCCGGACCGCCCTCGACGACCTCGACCCCTACCGGGCGCCCGGCCCCGCGCAGCCCGCCCCGGTCCGCCCCGCCCGCCGGCTCACCCCCAAGGGCCACAAGCGGTGGGACACCCAGTGGTCCGGCGCGCTCACCCTGCTCCAGCGCTACGACACCGGCCGCGCCGAGGAGACCGTCCAACTGCTGCGCTCCCTCGTGCCGCTGGCCGGCGGCTCCCGCTCCAGCGGTGCCACCCTCCCCGCGGCCGCCGGCTCCG
This sequence comes from Streptomyces nojiriensis, assembly GCF_017639205.1. Taxonomy (NCBI): domain Bacteria; kingdom Bacillati; phylum Actinomycetota; class Actinomycetes; order Kitasatosporales; family Streptomycetaceae; genus Streptomyces; species Streptomyces nojiriensis. The sequence goes on from NZ_CP071139.1 coordinate 5,999,213, forward strand.
TACTCGCCCGCGCCCAGGCCCCGCCCGCGCTCGCCGCGACCCTCGTCCACGAGGTCCAGCACGGCAAACTGAGCGCCCTCACCGACGTCCTGACCCTGCACACCGCCGACCACACGCCCCGCCACTGGGCCCCCTGGCGCAGCGACCCCCGCCCCCTGGAGGGCCTGCTGCACGGCGCCTACGCCCACCTGGCCCTCGCCGGGTACTGGCAGCGCGCCGCCCTCTACGGGGCCCGCGGCGCCTGGGCCCAGCACGCCCGGATCCGCGCCCAGGTGGCCGCCGTCCTGCCCACCCTGCGGGCGCACGAGCTACTGACCGCCGCCGGACGGGAGTTCACCGACGCGATGGGAGCCGCCGAACGCGCCATGGACGACCTGCCGCCGCCCGGCGACCAGCACACCGCGGCCCGCCGAGCCGTCGACCGCGAACGCCGCGCCTGGTGCGAGGCACACCCCGAACTCGCGCCGTTCGCACAAGGCTGACGGACCGTCCGCTGCGGTACCTTTCAAGCCCGTCCACCGCCCGGATTCCAGGGAGACGGCCCGATGACCACCGGTAGTCGCCAGGACCGTGAACCGGCGGCGCAGCAGCCGCCCCAGCCGCCCCAGCCACAGCGATTCGTCATCAGCTTCGCGGGATTCAACCGCCCCTGGGCGGTGTGGATCGCGCACCGCCTGGAGGAGCACGGCCACCGCGTCGCCCTCCAGCGCTGGGACCCGCAGAACAGTCCCGGCATCGACCAGGCCCTGGACGACCTGGCCCGCTCGGGCAGCCGGGTCCTCCTCGTCCTCAGCGAGCGCTACTTCTCCGCCGGCACCCACACCGACGAGCAGTGGAACACCGCCCTGCGCGCCGTCACCGACCGCCACCCCGACCGGTTCGCGGCGGTCTGCCTCACCGACGCCCCGCTGCCCAGCGCCGTCGCCGTGCTGGAGAAGACCGACCTGTGGGGCCTGGACGCGTACGAGGCCGAGTACCGCGTGCTGCGCCGCCTGGAGCTGCCCACCGACCGGATCGGCACCGAGACCGGCCGCCGCGGGCCGCGCTTCCCCAACGACCCGCCGGAGATCTGGGGCCGCGTCCCGCGCCGCAACCCGCGCTTCACCGGCCGCAACGACGTCATCGGCAACCTGCGCGAGGCACTGACCGACGCCCCGCCCGGCGCGTCCACCGTCACCCTCCTCGGGCTCTCCGGCGTCGGCAAGACCCAGGTCGCCACCGAGTACGCCTACCGCTTCGCCTCCGAGTACGACATCGTGTGGTGGGTCCCCGCCGAGGACCGGCCCACCCTGCGCGAACGCCTCGCCGACCTGGCCCCCGCGCTCGGGCTGCCGCGCGGCGCCGGCAGCTACGGCGAGCAGATCCGGGCCGTACTCGAAGCGCTGCGGCGCGGGAACCCGTACGGCCGCTGGCTGATGGTCTTCGACGGCTGCGACAACCCGGACGACCTGATCGACCTGCTGCCCTCCGGCGCGGGCGACGTGATCATCACCTCGCGCAACCGCGAGTGGGCCGCCCGGCACACCAGCCTCGTCGAGGTCCCGCTCTACGCCCGCCCCGAGTCGATCACCTTCATCCGCCGCCGGGCCCTGCGCCTGACCGCCGACGAGGCCGACCAGCTCGCCGAGGCCCTGGAGGACTACCCGCTCGCCCTCGACCAGACCGCCGGCTGGCTCGCCGACTCCCCGCTGCCGGTCGGCGACTACCTCGTCCTGCTCCAGCACCGGATGGACTCGCGCGAGGCCGTCACGGTCTCCGAGGACTACCCCCTGCCCTTCCCCACCGCCCTCGCCATACTGCTCAACAACGTCCGGGAGAACTTCCCCGACGCCCTCGCCCTGCTCCGGCTGTTCGTCTTCTTCGCCCCCGGCCCGGTGCCGCTGCGCCTGCTGCGCGAATTCCCCGCCGACGACGTGCCCGAACAGCTCGCCGGGCTGATCAACGACCAGATCCGGTGGAACGCCGCCCTCAACAAACTCGTCCAGTTCTCCGTCGTCCGGCTGGAGTACTCCGACCTGGCCGTGGAGGAAGGCGGCAGCGGGCTGGAAACCGTACAGCTGCACCGCATGGTCCACGGCATCGTCCGCGAGGACCTCTCCGAGGCGGAGGCCGAGCCCCTGGCCCGCGCCGTACGCCAGGTACTAGCCGCCGCCGACCCGGGCCGGCCCTCGGACTCCCGCCTGTGGCCCCGGTACGCCGAACTCATCCCGCACCTGGCCACCTCCGGCGTGCTCACCAGCAGCAACCCGCGCATCCAGAACTTCCTGCTGCACTGCCTGCGCTACCTGATCCTCGCCGGGGAGTACCGCACCTGCCTGCGCCTGTCCGAGGAGACCGACCTGATCTGGCGGGCCCTGCTCGGCGAGGACCACCCCAAGGTCCGCGAACTCAGCTACCAGTACGGCGAAGCCCTGCGCAACCTCGGCCTGTTCCGGCGCGCCGAGACCCTCACCCGCGCCCGCGCCGACCGGCTCGCCGGGGAACGCGGCGACCGCGACCTGGAAACCCTGCGCGCCACCAGCTCGTACGGCGGGGTCCTGCTGTGCATCGCCCGCTTCGAACCGGCCCGGGAGATCTTCGAGCACTGCCTGGCCACCTACCGCGAACTGCTCGGCGAGGACGACTCCACCACCCTCGCCGCCCAGAACAACCTGGCCGCCACCTACCGCCTCCTCGGCCGCTACCAGGACGCCTACGACCTCGACCTGGACACCCTGCGCCGCCGCGAACGGGTCCTGCGGACCCACCACATCTCCACCCTGTCCTCCGGGATCGCCTGCGCCATGGGACTGCGGCTGATGGGCCGCTACCACGAGGCCCAGACCCGGCAGGAACAGGGCGTGAAGATCAACACCCAGGTGCTGGGCCTGGAACACCCCCAGACCCTGCGCGCCGAGCACAACCTCGGGATGTGCCTGCGCCGCTCCGGCGACATCCCCGGCGCGGGCCTGCGGCTGCGGACCGTGTGGGAGCGGGCCACCCGGGTCTTCGGGGTCGACTACCCGTGGACCCTGATGGTCGCCTCCGACTACGCCACCTACCTCAGGGAGTACGGGGACATCGGCGAGGCCCGCCGGATCTCCGAGGACGTGGTCCGCGGCTACCAGTCCCAGCTCGGCCTCGCCCACCCGTACAGCATCGGCACGGTCGGCAACCTCGGCCTCGTGCTCCGGGCCCAGGGGGAGCGCGCGGCGGCCCTCTCGCTGGCGGAGCAGGCGCTGGTCGGCATGCGGGGCGCACTCGGCGACCGGCACCCCTGGACGCTGGGCTGCGCCCTGAACGCCACCGGGCACCGCAACATCACCGGGCGGCTGGAGGACGCGCTGGACCTGAGCCGGGACACGCTGCGCACGGCGGAGCGGGTCCTGGGCCCGGACCACCCGATGGCCCTGAGCGCCCAGATCGCCCTGGCCGCGGACCTCCGGTCGGTACGGGAGTACGAGGAGGCGGCGAAACACGAGGACGCCGGCATCAAGGGCCTCACCCGCACCCTGGGGGCCCAGCACGTCCACACGATCTCGGCGAAGCAACAGACCAGACCGTACTGGGACTTCGAGCCACAGCCGTAGGGAGGGGCGGTACGGGGCCTACGTGTGCGGGGCCTTCACCCCCTCGGCCCCACCGCTCCGGGGCGGCGGCTGCCCACCCGCCTCCCTCGGCGGCGGGGCGGGGCAGCGATGGCCTGCCGGGCGGGGTCGGGCGGTGGCGAGGTCCGGCCCGGCCGGGCTGTCCCGCGAGGGTGGGGCGTGGGTGCGGGAGCCGCTCGGGCGGCATCAAGGAGGCGGATGGGGGCTTCCCGTCAGTCTCATCGTCTCTCCGGGGCGGGCCGATCCCTCAAGGGCGCTCCTTCGTCGCGTCACTGCGTGATGGCCTCCGGCCACCCTTGACCGACCGTCCCGCCCCGGAAAGTCGAAGACTGCCGGGAAGCCCCCGAAGGAACGGGCCGGGCGACAAGAGCCCCCCGGGGACATCGGCGATGCGCGGGCGGATGCCCGAGGGGCGGGTCCCGAGGCGGGGCCCATCCGCATCGGATCCCGGGTCTGGCGCGGCCGAAGCTCCGTCACACGGCGGCCGGATGGACCTGGCGGCCTGTCAGGCGGCCTGGACGCGCCAGATCGCTACGCGCTCCTCGACGACGGCGGCGCACGGCCGTCCGGTCTCGTGCACGGGTTGTGGAGCCTGGCGCGCCAAGCGGGTCGCGGAGCTGACGTTCAGGTGCGGCCCACCCCTCTCGCGGCGCTGCACGCCGCCCTCACGCCTGACCGGCGTCCTCTTCGGTCGCCTCGACGGCTACGGCGGAGCCCCGGGCCAGGGCGCCGGCGCGGGCGGCCGCGGGCGTGATCCGCACGGCCTGCTCGGCGGTGCCTTCCTCCACCGGATCGGCGCTGACCGGCAAGCGGAAGTGGATCGGGGCGACCAGAGTTCTGATCAGCTCGACCGGATCGGTGTCGGCCGGGAGTCCGCCCCGTTCGACGGCGCGCGCGATGACGGGCTCGGCCCGCCGGAACCGGTCGGCGAAGATCCGCCGCCTCGCCTCGCCTTGGCGACTTCCGGCAGTCGGCCGGCGTCGGAGAACATCGCGGTCTGCACCGCCCTGCCCACAGGGTCGGTCATGCTCTGCACGAGCGCCCGCGCGTGGGCTTGCAGGTCGGTCCAGGCGTCCCACTGGCCGACTGTCGTCGGCAGCCCCGGGAGGTGCCGCAGCCGCCGCGTTCCACGCCTGCTCCTGACCTGACCCGTACGGCGCCGGGCCGCCGGAACGCCGCCGCCACCCGCGACCGCGGAACCCGCGTCGTCGTTCACCGCGAGGAAGCCGCCCCCACGCGCGTGAGCAGTACCTCGACCCCGGACAGGAGCCCCACCCCCGTGACCCGCACACCCGACGCCGTCACCCTCGCTTCCCTCGACACCCACCGCCTGATCGTCACCCTCCCGAACCAGGGCCCCGCCGACGTCCGCTCCAACCTCCCGCGCGCCACCGCCGCCGCCATGCTGCGCCGCCTCGCCGACGAGCTCGACACCGAACAGCTCCTCCCCGCCCCGCCCGGGGAAGCCTTCGCCACCCTCACCCAGCAGCTCACCCGCCGCCACCGCCCGGCCGAAGCCGCCCGACTCGCCGCCGACGCCCTCGCCCACCACACCCGCGAGCTCGCCGACATGCTCACCGCCGCCCTCGACCGAGGCGACCCCACCGAAGCCCCGTCGGCCGGCCGGCACCTGATCTCGTTGCTCCGCAGCCACGCCGCCACTCTCGGCAGCCCACCCCGGACCCCCAACGACAACGTGCTCCACCTCGCCGCCGCCCGCCTCACCCGCCGCACGCAGCGATGAGCGACGACACCACCGGGGTTGGTCATTCGGCCGGCTCGACGTTGCCTACCGCGGTGGTGAACTCGCGACCCGAGGCGGCTCGGATGTAGGCCAGTTCCATCCAGTGCGGGTGGACGGAGTCCGACACGTCCTCGTTGATCACGGCCATCAGCAGTCCTTCGGCGCCGGACGCGACATCGCGTACACGGCGGCGGCCCGTGCAGGGTTTCCTGTTCGCCGAGTCGGCGCGGGCAGTGCGTGATCTGCCAGGGGTGGTCCGGCTTGGGGCGTTCGACATGCTGAGTCACGAGCCCTCCCATCTGTCGGTGTGCGGGCAGACAGATGGTGTTCCGCTACGAGTGCCGCAAGGGATGCAGGCTGTATCCCTGCCAGGGGTTGCTCAGATCGCTCCGATCCACTCGGCGTAGGACGTCAGTGAGCTGGCGGCAGCCCGCTTGAGGCGGCGGATCTTCCCGATGTCCTCTCGGGCCCACGGGTGCTCGCGCACATGTTGCGCCGCGTGCATGCGGGCTTCCTTGAGGCAGTCGAAGGCTCTGTCGGGCTCCCGTACGAGCTGACCGACCCGGTGCGCGCGGGCGGCAAGGAAGGTCTCAGCCCATACGTAAGCGACGCAGGCCGTCAGGTCAGGGTCATTGGAGTGGCCGGCCGCCCACCGCATCACGTCGATCAGCCGGGCCGAGAGATCGTGAGCGCCGAATTTCTAGGCCACGGCATCAACGGTCCGCGCTGCCGCCACGACGAGGCGCGCGGCTTCCTCTCTCTGGCTGCCGGCGGCCGAGTGCAGGTACGCCAGCGCGTCTCCGAGAAGTTTGGGGCCCTGCGCCGCGATCAGGCCGTACTGGGCTGCGAGGCGAAAGCCGACAGCCGACAGCAATAGAGATGTCGTTCCGCAACTGGCCCAGTGGCCTGCCGGCTGCGTCCGGCATGAACTCGTATCCGGCGATCGCCGCAGAGATCGCCGGGAGTGCGGCGTGCACGCGGCGGCCGGTACCGATGTAGGCCGGATCGAGGCGGGATGCGTCCACGCCGAGAGCTGCGGCGATCGCTTCCAGCGTGGACGGGCCGGGTGAACGGACGCCTCGTTCACAGCCTTTGATCATCGGGACTGAGACGTGGGCTTCGCGAGCGAGGTCGGCTTGTGCCATGCGTCGAGCTCGCCGCCGAGCGGCGATGCGCTGCCCGATGTGTTCGGCCATGGCCGGACGGTACCGTGCGGAGCAGTGGGCGTCCCGCGAACGGGCACCCGTTCCCTACTGACCGACGATGTCCGGCAGTTCGGTGAGGGAGTCGATCGACCAGTCTGCGGCGGCCCGGACCTCGGGGGCGTCCGCCCACCAGTGGCCCCAGGGGCCGCGCCGGATGTGGGCCGTGCGCAGTCCTGCGGCTCGCGCGGGGTGGACGTCGTTGGCCGGGTGGTCACCCACGTACAGGGTTTCGGCGGCGGGGCTGCCGGACACCGCCAGCACCTGTTCGAAGAAGGCGCGCGCCGGCTTGGACACGCCCCACTCGCCCGAGGTGACGACGAGGTCTGCAGGGAGGTCGAGCGCGCGCAGCAGGTCACCGGCCCGGGGGCTCTGGTTGCCCGCGACGATCACCCGTAGTCCGGTGGCCCGGAGTGCTGTCAGGGCCGGACGGACGTCCTCGTACAGGTCCCTCTCGTCGAGCCGTTCGCCGAGCCCCGCGGCGTCCCGGGCGGCGTATTCGGCGGCGATGTCGATGCCCGGGCGCAGGAGTCGGATCGCGTCCGCGTTGTCCCGGCCGTCCACGACCACGGCACCCACCAGCGCGGAGAGGGTGTGCCTGGGTACGCCGAGCCAGTCCGCCCATGCGGCCCAGTAGCGGTCGTCTCGGGTGAGGGTCTCACCGATGTCCAGAACGACGGTCCGAATCACTCGGCCAGCCTACGGGCGTCGTGGTGGGGTTGCTCCCGTCCGGTGCACGGGAACAACCCTCAAGGGCTACAGGCCGGGGATCCCGATGAGGTTGGGGCCGTCGTCGATCGTCCTGGCCTGGCTCCCCTTGGCCCGGTCGCGTTCCGCGGGCGTGACGCACTGGGTGTCGCCCTCCCACTTCTCGCGCCAGACGTAGCCCTGCTTGCACGTGCTCGGTCCGTAGACGCCGCCGCCGGGCTGGCGGTTGGGGTTGGCGTCGTGGACGCGCTGGCGTTCCTCCGGGGTGACGCACAGGGTGTCGCCGTCGTAGCTGTCCCGCCAGACGTAGCCCTGCTTGCACGTGCTCGGTCCGTAGACGCCGCCGCCGGGCTGGCGGTTGGGGTTGGCGTCGTGGACGCGCTGGCGTTCCCCCGGAGTGACGCACAGGGTGTCGCCGTCGTAGCTGTCCCGCCAGACGTAGCCGGGTTTACACGTGTTCGGCCCGTACGCACCCCCGCCGGGCTGGCGGTTGGGGTTGCTGTCTTCGGTGCGGACGCCGACCGTGGCACGGGGTGGGTGGCCGATCGCCGCCGATGCAGGCAGCGCGACGGCTCCGGAGATGAAGGCGACCGAGGCGACGGGTATGACGAAGCGCGCGATGCGGCGCTTCGGTCGGGTGGCGGCCGGGGTGTGGACGTCGTAGGACATGGTGGGCTCCTCGAAGGTGTGGACCGACTGGGTCGGTGGCCCCGCGGTCAGCGCCGCGGGGTCACACCTCCAGTACGCCCGCCGGCGCCCGTCCCGGTCATGTCCCGCAAGCCCGTGACTTGACAGGACGGCGCACCCGGGGTGCCCCCGGCTCTTGTTACTTGAGCTGGATGCTGGCTCCGAAAATGTTGCCGACCTCCGCGCATTCCTTGACGTCATCGCGGCTGAAGTAAGGGGTGCTGGCGGTGCCGGTCAGTCCCTTCGCGGTCGAAGTGCAGTACCACTTGCGCGGCCCCTTGTACGCCACCTTCCAAACCTCGCTCTTTCCTGCCGCCATGTTTCCGGAGCATTGTGTTGCGATGTCCGTGTGGACGCAGATGTTCGCGATGGTCGCCGAGAAATTGCTGAGGCGGAAGGCCGCGACCGGAGCCGCCTGACTCGCAGGTGCGGTCACGACCATTCCCGCACTGACGGCTGCCACCATCCCGGCGACGGTGGCCAGCTTGGTGGTCCGCTTCATGGTTCGAGACATCGTTTCCTCCGGTGGTGGTATTTCCGTGCCGCAATGGATGGCCGAGAAGGGTGCGTGCAATTCCCGTCGCCGCCTTATATCGGCGCAATTCGCGATCGCCCGATACGCCCGTCTGCAATGGCGGCGGTTCCGCATTCAACTTTCCGTGTCCCGGATCGGTGATTCACGGCTGCCGTGCGAGCTCCCCGCGCTCCCGGCGGGCCGCGTCCGCCTCCTCGCGCATCCTGTCGAGTCGCTCCTCCAGCTGGGCGACCCGCTCGCGGTAGCGCTCCAGCTCGGCCCGCACGAACTGCACGTCGGCCACCTGCTGCGCGGACGCCTGGCGGATCTCGTCCGCCTCCACCTCGAACCGGTGCCTGGCCACGTCCAGTTGGGCGATGGCCATGTCCGCGGCCTCCTCCGCCAGCGCGGTGCGCCCTTCGGCGTCCAGGGCCCGCTGGGCCGCGGCCTCGGTCACCGCCCTGATGCGCTCCTCGGCCGCGGCCGAGTCCGTGATGATCGCGAGCTCCTCGATGTAGCCCGGCAGGTCCGTGGACAGCTGGGAGATGAGCGCCACGAGGTCGGCGCGGGCGCCGGATCCGTCCTTGCCCGTCTTCTTGACCTCGGCCGCCCGGCGTTTCTCGTCCTTGCGCTGCTGCCGCTTGGCTCGGAACCTGCGGAACGCCCCCAGCGCGTTGTGATCCGGGTGGGCGCAGTACGCGGGCTCGGGGTTGCCGGGCGTCGGCGCCTCGGGGTGGTTGGTGCACTCCGGGTAGGCGCAGAGGGGAAGCGTCTCGACCGTCATCATCCTGCTTTCTCATGAGATTTCGGGTTCGTCGGAGACAACCGGTAGCGGATGCGGCGCGCGCCGTCCGGTCGGACTCGGTGATGTACGAACACGCTAGAGGCGGCAGGGGACTTGTGGGCGTCCCAAGAGGGGGGCGTCATGAATCGGTAAGATCATCGGCCGCCCGGGGCCACGACAGCCGGAAGGCCCGGCCCCCGTGAGGGGCCGGGCCTTCCGTACTGCCGGGATCGGGGCGGGGTTACGCCTCGAAGACCTCGTTCAGCAGGAGCTGCTGCTCCGCCTGGTGGCGCTTCGCGGAGCCCACCGCCGGCGACGAGCCGTGCGGGCGCGAGATGCGCCGCAGGCGCTCGCCCGACGGGACGTCCGCGCCGACCGCCAGGTCGAGGTGGTCGATCAGGTTCAGCGCGATGAACGGCCACGCACCCTGGTTCGCCGGCTCCTCCTGGGCCCAGATGTACTTCGCCGCGTTCGGGAACTTGGCGATTTCCGCCTGGAGTTCCGCGCCCGCCAGCGGGTACAGCCGCTCGATGCGGATGATCGCGGTGTCCGTGATGCCGCGCTTCTCGCGCTCGGCCTCCAGGTCGTAGTAGACCTTGCCGGCGCAGAAGACGACCTTGCGGACCGCGTTCGCGTCCACCGTGGTGTCACCGATGACCGGACGGAACGAACCGGTCGTGAACTCCTCCGCCTTCGACGCCGCCGCCTTCAGACGCAGCATCGACTTCGGGGTGAAGACGATGAGCGGCTTGTGGTGCGGGTTGTGGACCTGCCAGCGCAGCAGGTGGAAGTAGTTCGAGGGCAGGGTGGGCATGGCCACCGTCATGTTGTCCTGCGCGCACATCTGGAGGAAGCGCTCGGGACGCGCGGACGAGTGGTCCGGGCCCTGGCCCTCGTAGCCGTGCGGGAGGAGCAGCGTGACGCCGGAGGTCTGGCCCCACTTCTGCTCGGCCGAGGAGATGAACTCGTCGACGACGGTCTGCGCGCCGTTGACGAAGTCACCGAACTGGGCCTCCCAGAGGACCAGCGCGTCCGGACGGGCCAGCGAGTAGCCGTACTCGAAGCCCATGGCCGCGTACTCGGAGAGCAGCGAGTCGTAGACGTTGTAGCGGGCCTGGTCCTCCGACAGGTAGAGGAGCGGGGTGTAGTCCTCGCCCGTTTCCCGGTCGATGAGGACCGCGTGGCGCTGGCCGAAGGTGCCGCGGCGGGAGTCCTGGCCGGACAGCCGGACCGGGGTGCCCTCCATCAGCAGCGAGCCGAAGGCGAGGGTCTCGCCCATGCCCCAGTCGATGGTGCCCTCGTCGATCATCGCCGCGCGGCGCTGCAGCTGCGGCAGCAGGCGCGGGTGGACGGTGACGCCCTCGGGGATGGTGACCTGGGACTCGGCGATCCGCTTGACGACGTCCTGGGAGATCGCGGTGTTCACGGCGACCGGGAAGTCGGCGGACGGGGCCGGGGCGGCCGGCGCGGCGACCGCGGGCTGCGTGGCGGCCTCGCGGACCTCCGCGAAGACCTTCTCCAGCTGGCCCTGGAAGTCCTGGAGCGCCTGCTCGGCCTCTTCCAGCGTGATGTCGCCGCGACCGATGAGGGACTCGGTGTAGAGCTTGCGCACCGAGCGCTTCTTGTCGATCAGGTCGTACATCAGCGGCTGCGTGAAGGCCGGGTTGTCGGACTCGTTGTGGCCGCGGCGGCGGTAGCAGATGAGGTCGATGACCACGTCCTTGTTGAACGCCTGGCGGAACTCGAAGGCCAGCCGGGCCACGCGGACGACGGCCTCGGGGTCGTCGCCGTTCACGTGGAAGATCGGCGCCTCGATCATGCGGGCCACGTCGGTCGCGTACATCGAGGAACGCGAGGACTCCGGGGCGGCGGTGAAGCCGACCTGGTTGTTGATGACCACGTGCACGGTGCCGCCGGTGCGGTAGCCGCGCAGCTGCGACATGTTCAGCGTCTCGGCGACGACGCCCTGGCCCGCGAAGGCCGCGTCGCCGTGGAGCGCGAGCGGGAGGACCGTGAAGTCCGTGCCGCCCTTGTTGATGACGTCCTGCTTGGCGCGGGCGACACCCTCCAGGACCGGGTCGACCGCCTCCAGGTGCGAGGGGTTCGCGACGAGCGAGACCTTGATCTGCTCGCCGTCCAGGCCGGTGAAGGTGCCCTCGGCGCCCAGGTGGTACTTGACGTCGCCGGAGCCGTGCATGGACTTCGGGTCGAGGTTGCCCTCGAACTCGCGGAAGATCTGCGCGTACGACTTGCCGACGATGTTCGCCAGGACGTTCAGGCGGCCGCGGTGGGCCATGCCGATGACGACCTCTTCGAGGCGTGCCTCGGCGGCCGAGTCGATGACGGCGTCGAGCAGCGGGATGACGGACTCGCCGCCCTCCAGGGAGAAGCGCTTCTGGCCGACGTACTTCGTCTGCAGGAAGGTCTCGAAGGCCTCCGCCGCGTTCAGGCGGCGCAGGATGCGCAGCTGCTCCTCGCGCTCCGGCTTGGAGTGCGGGCGCTCGATGCGGTCCTGGATCCAGCGGCGCTGCTTGGGGTCCTGGATGTGCATGAACTCGACGCCGGTGGTGCGGCAGTACGAGTCGCGCAGCACGCCGAGGATGTCGCGGAGCTTCATCATCGACTTGCCGGAGAAGCCGCCGACCGCGAACTCGCGCTCCAGGTCCCACAGGGTGAGGCCGTGCTCGGTGATGTCGAGGTCGGGGTGCTTGCGCTGCTTGTACTCCAGCGGGTCGGTGTCGGCCATGACGTGGCCGCGGACCCGGTAGGAGTGGATCAGCTCGAAGACGCGGGCGGCCTTCGTGACGTCGTCGTCGTGCGAGGCGTCGATGTCCCGGTTCCAGCGGACGGGCTCGTACGGGATGCGCAGCGACTCGAAGACGGCGTCGTAGAAGCCGTCCTCGCCGAGCAGCAGGTTCGCGACGATGCGCAGGAACTCGCCGGAGGCCGCACCCTGGATGACCCGGTGGTCGTAGGTCGAGGTCAGGGTCATGACCTTGGAGATGCCCAGCTTGTTCAGGGTGTCCTGCGAGGTGCCCTGGAACTCGGCGGGGTAGTCCATGGAGCCGACGCCCATGATGACCGACTGTCCGGGCATCAGGCGGGGCACGGAGTGGACGGTGCCCAGGCCGCCGGGGTTGGTGAGGGAGCACGTCACGCCGGTGAAGTCGTCCATCGTCAGCTTGCCGACGCGGGCGCGGCGGACGATGTCCTCGTAGGCCTGCCAGAACTCGAAGAAGTTGAGGGTCTCGGCCTTCTTGATGCCGGCGACGACGAGCTGGCGGTCGCCGTTGGGCTTCACCAGGTCGATGGCGAGGCCGAAGTTCACGTGGTCGGGCTTGACCAGGGTCGGCTTGCCGTCCTTCTCCGCGAAGGAGTAGTTCATCGACGGCATGGCCTTGATGGCCTGCACCATCGCGTAGCCGATCAGGTGCGTGAAGGAGATCTTCCCGCCCCGGGCGCGCTTGAGGTGGTTGTTGATGACGATGCGGTTGTCGAACAGCAGCTTCACCGGGACGGCGCGGACGGAGGTGGCCGTCGGCACGTCGAGGGAGGCGTTCATGTTCTTGGCGACGGCAGCCGCCGGGCCGCGGAGCGTCACCAGCTCGGGGCCCGCGGGGGCCTCGGTGGCGGGCGCGGCCTTCTGGGGGGCTACGGCGGAGGGGGCGGGCGCGGCCGGTGCGGCGGCCGGGGCCTGGGAGGTGACAGTCACAGCAGGGGCACCAGAGGGGGTGGCAGGAGCAGGGGCAGGAGCTGACACAGGCGCAGAAGCTGGCGCGGCGGCAGCCGCTCCAGGGGAGCCGGCGCTCGCACCGGGTGTTGGGGCAGGGGCTGCGGCGCGCGCCGCCCCCGTGGCGGCGGCGTCGGCGACCTGCGGCGCCGCGGTGACGGTGGTGGCGGCCTGTGCGGAGGCGCCGTCCGTCGTCGCGGGCTTCTCGGGACCGTCCGACTTCACCGGAGCGACAGCGCCCCCCGGCTTGTAGTCGGCGAAGAAGTCCCACCAGGCCCGGTCGACCGAGTTCGGGTCCTGGAGGTACTGCTGATAGATCTCGTCGACGAGCCACTCATTGGCACCGAAGCCTGAGGCAGGGTTCTTCCCGCCCTCTGCTGCTTCGGTCGTGGTGCTCGAGTTACTGGGGGACTGTGGCGACACGGCGGCAACCGCCCTCTTCCGCTTCACAAGGTATGGACAGCGGGAATAAAGGCTACGCCTCCTCGGGCGCTGCATGCAGGCCGGGCGGGACTTACGTCGCGCAGGTCACATCGAACGGCGGGTTTCATCACGTGGAATGGCGGGAAACGAGCCTGGTTCGGGTAGGGGGCACCGAGGTTGCGGCCCCCATGGCTTCGCACCCCTGACGGACCCCGGTTCGTGTGGCCGAGATCATGTCCTTCCCACTCGAACCCTACGTCAACACGAGACCTATGAGCTGCCCGGAAGCGTGACGAGGATGCGGCAGCCGCGTGACGATTCGGCCACTCCGATCCGGCCCCCGTGCAGCTCCACGGCCCAGCGGGCGATCGCCAGGCCCAGTCCGGTTCCTCCGTCGCCGCCGCGCGCGCTGCCCCGGTTGAACCGCTCGAAGACGCGGTGGCGCTCCGCCTCGGGGATGCCCGGGCCCTCGTCGCGCACCTCCAGCACCAGGCTTCCGGGCGCGTCGCCGGTCCGGGCGCGGACCGTGACCCGGCCGTGCGGAGGGCTGTGCTTGACCGCGTTGTCGATCAGATTTGCGACCACCTGGTGAAGCCGCTCGGCGTCCGCGTGCGCCCACAGCTCGGGCGGGAAGACGTCCAGGTGCAGGTGCACGTCGTTGCGGGTGTGCCCGCCCGAACCGGAGAGGAGCCCCGGCCGGCCGGCGGCCGCCAGCCGCGATTCCTTCAGCACGCCCGACAGGTACGGCCACACCTCGAAGCGGCGGGCGCGCAGCGGGACCACGCCGTTGTCGACCCGGGACAGGTCCAGCAGGGTCTCCACGAGCCCGCCGAGCCGCTCGGTCTGCTTCAGCATCGTGCGCATGGTCTCCGGATCGGCGGCCGAGACCCCGTCCACCACGTTCTCCAGCACGGCCCGCAGCGCCGCGATGGGCGTGCGCAGCTCGTGCGAGACATTGGCGACGAGCTCCTTGCGGTGCCGGTCCACGGCCTCCAGGTCGTCCGCCATCAGATTGATGGTGGAGGCCAGGTCGCCCAGCTCGTCGCGGCGCCCCGCCCCGCGGACCCGCCGGGTGAAGTCGCCGTGGGATATCGCCCGGGCCACCGTCGTCATGTCGTCCAGCGGCGCCGTCAGGCTGTGCGCCACGAACTGGGTGATCAGCATCGAGGCGATCACCGAGAAGACCGTGATGAAGCGCAGCTCGGTGTCGGTCCGCAGGGCCACCAGCAGCAGGCCCGTCGTGATGAAGACCGAGACCACCACGAGCGTGCCCAGCTTGGTCTTGATCGAGAAGGGCGAGAAGGGCCGCAGCCCCGCAGGAGGCCGCTGCCGCTGCCGGATCGGCGGGCCGCTCATGCCTGGGCCGGGGTCTCCAGGGCGTACCCGACGCCGTGGACCGTACGGATCCGCTCCGCCCCGATCTTGCGGCGCAGGGCCTTGATGTGGCTGTCGACGGTACGGGTCCCGGACGCGTCGGCCCAGTCCCACACCTCGGCCAGCAGCTGCTCCCGGGAGAGCACCGCCCGCGGGGTCCCGGCCAGGCACACCAGCAGGTCGAACTCGGTGGGGGTCAGGTGTACGTCCTCGGTGTGCACCCGGACCCGGCGCTGTGCGTGGTCGATCTCCAGATCGCCCAGGCGCAGGGTGGCCCCGCGCGGGGTGTGCGCGGCCATGGTGGCCCGCTCCACGCGCCGCAGCAGGACGTGGACCCGGGCGGCCAGCTCGCGCATCGAGAACGGCTTGGTCATGTAGTCGTCCGCGCCGACCCCGAGCCCGACGAGCAGGTCGGTCTCGTCGTCACGCGCCGTGAGCATGAGGACCGGCACGGGCCGCTGCGCCTGGACCCGGCGGCAGACCTCCAGGCCGTCGAAGCCGGGCAGCATGATGTCGAGGACCAGCAGCTCCGGCAGCCAGCTCTCGGCCGCCGCGACGGCCGAGGGGCCGTCGCCGGCGGTCTGCACCTGGAAGCCCTCCGCGCGCAGGCGGGCCGCGATGGCCTCGGCGATGGTGTGGTCGTCCTCGACGACCAGCACACGCCGCTGGGCGCCCGGTGTCGCCGCGGCGCTCTGATGGGTGGTGTGTGTCTGTTCCATGTCCGCCCCTGAAGATCCCGCGTGAATGGGAGGCAGCGTAGAGGAGGCGTCGGCCTGCGGCTACGTGGGGTTCGGACATGGCATATGTACGGGACCACAGTAAGCGGAATATGTGATACCGGGTGCCGGTCCCCCCACGGGACCGGCACCCGGCGGGCGAGACCGGTCAGGTGCCTCGCCGTTCCTGGCCTCCGAGCGGCTCCTGGGAAGGGGCCCGGAGGGTGCTCGGGGGGTGCTCGGGCGTTGCCCGGGGCCGCTGGAGGGGCAGCCCGTGGCCGTGCGGGAAGACCGGGTCGAGCGTGTCGTTCGGCACATCCGGACGGGAGGCCTCGACGGCCTTCATCGAACGCGGGAGCTCGAAGGGGAGGCGGCCCTCGGGGGCGGCGCGCCCGAAGGCGACGTCCAGCAGCGCGGCGTCGCAGGCCCCGTAGTCGGCGACCAGGGCCGCCGCGCGCTCGGCGATCTCCGGGATGACGGCGGCCCGCTCCAGGTTGATGCAGACCAGGGTCGGGACCCGGTCCAGGAGAGCCAGGATCTCCGCGAGCTCGGGCTCGGGGAAGGCCAGTGAACCCGAGTGGAAGTAGGACTCGAAAATGTTCTCCCGCGGCTCGTACGGGGTACGCAGCCGCAGTACGGCGAGATCCGCGTCCGCCGGGTCGCCGACGACCTCGCCGTACCCGGCGGCGACGGCCGCGTCCACGTTCCGCACGTACAGCTTCGGCCCCGCGGTGAGCGGGAGCAGCCCGTCCGGGTTGGTCAGGACGGTGAGGGAGCGGCGCTGGGCCGCGGCCCCCAGGGCCGTGAAGTCGGACCGGCCGACGATCTCGGCCGCCGCGTCCGGGTCCACGTACGGGTCCTCGAACAGGCCGAGCGTGAACTTCTCCCGCAGCAGGCGGCGTACCGACTCGTCGATCCGGGACTCCGCGACGCGGCCCGAGCGGACCAGCTCCACGATCACCTCGGGGCACTGCTCGCCGCCGAACTGGTCGCAGCCGGCCTCCAGGCCGCGCGCCGCCCGCTCGGCCACGCTCAGGTGCTCCAGGCCCCAGGCGCGCGCCGGGTGCACCTGCCCGAAGATCGTCGCGTCGTTGAGCAGCCCCCAGTCGGCGCAGACGATGCCGTCGAAGCCGAGCTCCTCGCGGAGCAGGCCGGTGACCACGTCCTTGTTGAAGCCGAAGCCGACCTCCTCCCAGTCCGTGCCGATCGGCTGGCCGTAGTACGGCATCATCTGCGCGCATCCGGCGGCGATCGCGGCCCTGAACGGCTCCAGGTGGTGCTCGCGCATGCCGCCCGGGTAGACCTGCTCCTTGCCGTGCGCGAAGTGCGGGTCCTCGCCGTTTTTCTGCGGGCCGCCGCCGGGGAAGTGCTTGACCATCGCGGACACCGACCCGGGGCCGAGGGCCGGGCCCTGCAGGCCCCGTACGTACGCCGCCACGAGCTCGCCCGTCAGCCGGGCGTCGGAGCCGAAGGTGCCGGACTGGCGGGCCCAGCGGGGCTCGCTGGCCAGGTCGATCTGCGGGTGCAGGGCGACGCGGAAGCCGACGGCGAGGTACTCGCGGCGGACGGTGTCGGCGAAGCGGTGGACCAGCTCGGGGTCGCCGATGGCGGCCAGGCCCAGGGCCTCCGGCCAGGCGGAGAAGGCGCCGGAGTTGAAGGAGGCGCCGATGTTGTCGGTGAAGGTGTGCCGCGGGTCGGTGGAGAGGGTGACCGGGATGCCGAGGCGGGTGGCCGCGGCCATCTCCTGGACGGCGTTCTGCCACCGGGCCATCTCGCGGGGCCCGTAGGTGCCGAGCAGGTTGAAGTGGGTGAGGAAGCGGTCCTCGATCAGCTCGGGCGTGGTGAAGGGGAGCATCGAGCCGTCGGTCTCGGTGACCGGGGTGCCGTCCGCGTTCATCATCAGCATCGAGTGGAAGAGCTGGCCGGCCTTCTCCTCCAGGGTCATCCGGGAGAGCAGGTCCTCCACGCGGCGGCCCACGGGCAGTGCTGCGTCTTTGTAATCGGGCGTCGCGTTCATGGCGGGGCTCCTGGAGCACGGGACCGGGCGGATCGGCACGGTCACGGTAGAGCCGAAAACCGCGTACCTGCTAGGTTTTTGAAAAGTGAGCCGGGTCACACGCCCCGGGCGGCCGGAAAGGGCTGCGGCTTAGGGTGTCCGCATGGCACAGGACACGGGGCGGACGGCCTCGAAGACCTCGAAGGGCTCGGCCCGGGGGACCTACGCGGTGGGCGACGCCCGGCGGCAGAAGATCCTCGACACGGCCGTCGAGCACTTCGCGCAGTGGGGCTTCAACGCGTCCTCGCTGGCCCGCATCGCCGCCGACTGCGGCATCACCCAGGGCGGACTGCTGCACCACTTCCGCGGCAAGGAGGACCTGCTGCTCTCGGTCCTCGCCCAGAGCGAGCGGCACGACGTGGACCGCCTGTTCAGCGAGCCCGCCGAGTCGGTCGCCGCCCACTTCGCCACCGTCGTGGGGCTCGCCGCAGACAACGAGCGGCGGCCCGGCATCGTCCGGATGTTCAACACCCTGGTCGGCGAGTCCGGCAACCCGGAGCACCCGGCACACGCGTACTTCACCCAGCGCTACGCCCGGGTGCTCGGCTACACCGTCGACCTGCTGGAGGCGGGCGTCGCCCGCGGCGAACTGCGCCCGGACACCGACTGCGAGGCCGTCGGCCGGGAGATCCTCGCCGTCATGGACGGCCTGCAGATCCAGTGGGTGCTGGCCCCCGGAAGCGTGGACATGCCGGCCCGGCTGCGCGGATTCCTGGACCGGCTGCTGCGGGAGATCGCGGCCACGCCGGCCTAGGCCGTCTCTTTCGGATCTTGTCGGCCGAGCCCGCGGCGTCCGGTGCCATGGGGCCTCCCCAGGCCCGCCAGGGCCGAGGGGAAGCATGGCAAGGCGGAGGAGCGCACCGTGTACTGGACGTACTCGGGCGCCCCGACAACGCGGCCGGGTGCGGTGCCGGGCGTCGCGGGCCCGGCAAGATCCGGAAGAGACGGCCTAGGTGTGTTGTTCGGACAGGTTGGTGCCGCGGCTGGCGGGTGTTTGGCCTGCGATGCCGGTGTGGGGTCGGTGGTAGTTGTACCAGTGCAGCCAGTCGGTAAACGCTTCCATGCGCTCGTGGTCTGAGGTGTAGGGCTGCCGGTAGGCCCATTCGTCGAGCAGGGTGCGGTGGAAGCGTTCGACCTTGCCGTTGGTCTGTGGACGCCAGGGCCGAGTCCGCCTGGGGCTGATCCCCAGGTCACGACAAGTATCGCGCCAGGTGTTCTTGCTGTAGGCCCAGGCGTTGTCGGTCAGGACCCGCTCGACGGTGATGCCCAGGGAGGCGAACCAGGCGGTCGCCCGCTGCAGGAACGCGGCGCAGGTGGGGGCGGTCTCGTCGGGCAGGTCTTCTGTGTAGGCGAGGCGGGTGTGGTCGTCGAGCGCGGTGTGTAGGTAGGCCCAGCCGGTACCGGTCTTGTTGCGGCGTCCTTCGGCTCTGCCGAGGGTCTTGTGGCCGCCGCCGTCGGGGATCCGGCCGAGTTTCTTGACGTCGATGTGGACGAGTTCGCCGGGGCGGGCGCGTTCGTAGCGGCGGATGGGTTCGCCGGTGGCCCGGTCGAGTGCGGCCAGTGGTGGCTGGCCGTGACGGATCAGGATGCGGTGGGCGGTCGAGGGTGTGATGCCGCAGCGCGCGGCGAGCCGTAGCGGCCCGATCCGGTGTTCACGCCGCAGACGCAGTACCTGGTCTTCCACCTCGGCCGGTGTTCGGCGCGGCTGGTGGTGCGGTCGGCTGGAGCGGTCACTCATTCCGGCGATGCCCAGCTGCCGGTAGCGGGTGGCCCAGCGGGCGGCGGTGGTGTGGCTGACCTGGAAACGTTCCGCTGCCCGCCGCAGCGGCCAGCCGTCGTCCACGACACAGCGGGCCAGGCGCAGTCGCCCGGTCTCGGTCAGCGGGGCGTTACGGTGGGGCACGAGGGCCTCCTCGGATCGGTGCAGATGTCGCAATCCACACCGAACCCGGAGGCCCTCACCCATTTCAAGTACCCAGCACGCGTGTCACCAACGTCCCGGGACAACACACCTAGGCCGAAAGAGACGGCCCGGACGGCCTAGCCGCCGGTGAACGGGGGCAGCGCGTCCAGCACCTTCGTCAGGGCCTCCGGCAGGGACCCCTGGTCGCCGGCCACCTCGTGGCCGTCGTGCACGAAGACGTAGGAGAACCCGTCGTAGATCGTGGGACCGCCGGTCGCGACCCGGGGCAGCCGGGCGAAATCGGCCTCCCGCAAGGCGGTGCTCAGGCGGGCGAGCTCCGCCCCGGACAGCTTGCCCGTGCCCGTCGGCTTCGCCTCGGCGTCCAGCCGGGTGAAGGAGCCGTCGCCTTTGACGACGAGGGTGTGGGTCCGCCCGGCGAAGCCGCCGGTCCGGGTGACCCGGACCAGGGTCTCGCCGGGGGCGGGGACCTGACCGGCCGTGGGGCTCGCGGTCGGGCCGGCCGTCGCGTCCGTGCTCGGGCCCGTACTCGCGCCCGTGCTCGGGTCCGCGGACGCGCTCGCGCTCGTGCCCGGCTCCGTGGAGGGCTTCGGGGCCGGGTCGTCGCCGCCCCCGGGCCCCGAGGGCCCGCAGCCCGCCAGGACCACCGTGCTCAGCACCGCCACCGCAACCGCTCGTAACGTGCGCACACCCACCTCCGCCGGGACTCGTGCCCAACCCCGAGTATGGAGTCCGCACACCCGTTGCGACACCCGTCCCGACCGCACGCGGAGGCCGACATCAGCCGGATCGCCCCCTGGCGCCTGCTCCCGCCGCTGCTGGCCGTGCTCCTCGGCCTGTGGGACCTGGAGCGGGGCGGCAGCATGTGGCGCGACGAGTCCGTCACCTGGCAGGTGGCCCACCGGCCGCTCGGCGGGATCGTGGAGCTGCTGGGCCGGGTCGACGCCGTGCACGGCCTGCACTACGTGCTCATGCACGGGGTGTTCCAGGTGTGGGAGGGCGGCCTGTGGGCGCTGCGGCTGCCCTCCGTGGCCGCCACCGCCCTCGCGGCCGCCGGGGTGGCCGCCGTCGCCCACCGGCTCGCGGGGGAGCGGGCCGCGCTGCTCGCGGGCTGTGCGTACGCCGTACTGCCCCCCGTACAGATGTACGCCCAGGAGGGGCGCTCGTACGCCCTGGTCGCGGCCGCCGTGGTGTGGGCGACGTACCTGATGCTGCGCGAGCGGTGGCCGGCCTACACGGTGGTGCTGCTGATCGGCTGCTGGCTGCACGAGTTCGCCGCGCTCGCCCTGCTCGCCCACGCCTTCACCGCGTGGCGTTCGCGCGGCTGGCGCCGGAGTGCCGCCGTCCTGGTGGTCCTGCTGCTGCCGCTGGCCGTGGTGAGCGCCCGGCAGGCCGAGCAGCAGCTCGGCTGGCTCGGGCGGCCGAGCTGGCAGGACTGGGTGGCGTACGGGGTGGTGGGCACAGCGTCCCTGCTCCTCGCGCGGGGCGCTCCGCCCGACCTCGTACGGGTGGCGCTCCCGCTCGTCCTGCTGCCGCCCGGGGTGCTGATGGTGATCTCACTGTTCAACCCCTGGTACGTCGACCGGTACGTGATCTACGCGCTGGCCGGGCTCGCCCTGCTGGCGGGGGTCCGGCTCGCGCAGGCCCGCGGGTGGTGGCCGTGGCTGCTGGCGGGCGCGCTCCTGGTGCCCTTCGGCATCTGGTCGGTGTGGCTGCGTACCCCGGAGAGCCGCAAGGACGACGTGCTCGCGGTGGCCGCAGCGGTCCGGGAGCGGGCCCGGCCGGGAGACGCGGTGCTGTTCACGCCCTCGCGCAGGCGCGAGTGGCTGCTGTCATCGCCCGGGCTGTACGCGGAACTTCGCGACGTGGCCCTGGACCGCACCCCGGCGGCCTCGCACAGCCTCCAGGGCACCGAGCTGCCCCCGGACCGGATCCGGTCGGCCCTGCTGGCCTCGCCCCGGGTGATCGTGCTGCTGGACCCGGCCGGTCAGCCGCTGGACGCGTACCCGCGGGAGGCGGTCAAGCGGGAGGAGCTGGCCGCCCACTTCGACCTGTGCTCGATGACCGGGGTGCGCGGCGCCCGGGTGGCGGTCTACGCCCGGCCGGGCGGCTGCGGCTGACCCCGGGCGGGGAGCCGGTGCGGGCCGCGTCGCAGGATGGGGCGACACGTGTCGTACAGCCGGAGGTGCCGCATGACCCAGCCCCAGGACGCCGCGTCCCAAGCACGGCCCGAAGCGCGGCCCGGGCCCCTTCCCGGACCGCTCGTCGGGGTGGACTGGCTCGCCCGGCGGCTGGGTGCCCCCGGCCTGGTCCTCTTCGACGCCTCCGTCGGCGCCCACCGCGCCGCGGCCCGGCGGATTCCGGGCGCCCGCCCCTTCGACCTCGACGGCCCCCTGTCCGACCACTCCGCGCCCGCCCCGCACACCATGCCCGGGGCCCCGGAGTTCACCGAGGCGATGCGCGCCCTCGGCGTAGAGGACACGGACACCGTCGTCGTCTACGACGGCGCCGGCGTCTACTCCAGCGCCCGCGCCTGGTGGATGCTGCGCGCCATGGGCTTCGACCGGGCCGCCGTCCTCGACGGGGGACTGCCCGCCTGGACCGCAGCCGGCCTGCCGGTCTCGGACACCGGCCCGTCGTACGAGGGGCCGCGCGGCTCCTTCACCGCCCGGCCCCGGGCGGGGCTGCTGGTCGACGGCGCCACCGTCGCGAGGGCCCTGGCCGACCCGGCCGCGGCCGTCCTCGACGCCCGCACGCGGGAACGCTTCGCCGGTACCGCCCCCGAACCCCGCCCGGGCCTGCGCGGCGGCCACATGCCCGGCGCGGTCAACCTGCCGTTCGCCGAACTCCAGGACCCGAGCGGCCTGATGCGGCCGGCCGGGGAACTGCGCGCGGCCTTCCGGGCGCTGACGGGGGATCGGGAACGGCTCTACCTCAGCTGCGGATCCGGGGTGACCGCCTGCGTACTGGCCCTCGGCGCCGACCTCGCCGGGTACGAGGAGATCGCGGTGTACGACGGCTCCTGGAGCGAGTGGGGCATGCCCGGCACGCCCGCCAGGCCCTCGGAGTTCCCCGTGACCACCGGCCCGTGACCACCGGCCCGTGACGGCCGGGGGGACGGGGCACGACGGGGGTTAGCCCCACCCCGGGTTCGGGTACGAGCCCCATCGGCCCGGGGCGCGCTCCCGAACCAGAATCGGGCCATGACCTCTCACGCCACCTCCACCCGCACGGCCCGCACCGCGATCGCCGCCCTCGGCGCCGGCCTCCTCCTGGCCGGCTGCTCCTTTTCGGGCGGCGCCTTCGCGGACGGTGCCTACAAGACGGCGGCCGCCGATGCCGCGGTCACCGAGGCGGTCGGGGCGGTGAAGGTGACGGGGGCCCGGTCCGGCTCGATCGCCGTCACCCCCGGGACCGGTCCCGGAGTCACGGTCCACCGCACCGTCCACTACCGCGGGGACACCGTCCCGGCGACCGGCCAGAAGGTCACCGGGGGCGTACTGACCTTCAGCGACAGCTGCTCCGGCAACTGCTACATCGACTACCGGCTGGAGGTTCCGGCCGCGGCCACGGTCGAGCTGGAGAGCTCCAGCGGCGCCATCACGGTGACGGGGGTGGCGGGGGCCGAGGTGGAGGCCGACTCCGGGACGGTCACGGCCGACCGGATCGGCGGCCCGCTGAAGGTCCGCACCTCCTCGGGCGAGATCACCGCCACCGGCCTGTCCGGCCCGAGCGCCGACATCCGCTCGTCCTCGGGCGACGCCCGCCTGGACTTCGCGAAGGCCCCGGCATCGGTGCTCGCCGAGACCAGCTCGGGCGACGTCGCCCTGAAGGTCCCGCAGGCCCCGTACCGCATCAAGGTCTCCACCGACTCCGGCGCCCGCGACGTCACCCTTCCCGACGAGGCCTCCGCGCCCTCCCGCGTCTCGGTGCAGACCACTTCGGGCAACATCCGCGTCTCCGCGGTCTGACGCGTTCGCCCCGGGCGAACGGGCCTTGGGGAACAACAGGAGGCGCACATGCATTGAGTCGGCAGAGCTCAACTTCACTGCCGGAGGGAAGATCATGGCTTCGACGTCCGTCACACTCACCCTGCCCGTGCTGCCGCTCGACGACGAGGTCGTGCTGCCCGGAATGGTCGTACCGCTGGACCTGTCCGACGCCGAGGTACGCGCCGCCGTGGAGGCGGCACAGGCCGCCGCAGGGAAGAGCGGCAGCGGCAAGCCCCGGGTCCTGCTCGTGCCGCGCATCGACGGGACGTACGCCGGGACCGGTGTGCTCGGCACCGTCGAACAGGTCGGCCGGCTCTCCGGCGGGGACCCCGGCGCGCTCATCCGCGGCCTCGGCCGCGTCCGCATCGGCGCCGGGACCACCGGCCCCGGAGCCGCGCTCTGGGTCGAGGGCGAGACCGTCGACGAGACGGTGCCCGATCCGCTGCCCGGGGCGGTCACCGAGCTCGTCAAGGAGTACAAGGCACTCGCCACCAGCTGGCTCAAGAAGCGCGGCGCCTGGCAGGTCGTGGACCGGGTCCAGCAGATCGAAGGCGTCTCCGCGCTCGCGGACAACTCGGGGTACTCGCCCTTCCTGACGGTCGAGCAGAAGGTCGAACTGCTGGAGACCGCCGACCCGGTCGCCCGCCTCAGGCTCGCCGTCAAGGCGCTCAGCGACCACCTCGCCGAGCAGGACGTGGCCGAGTCCATCGCCAAGGACGTCCAGGACGGCGTCGACAAGCAGCAGCGCGAGTTCCTGCTCCGCCGGCAGCTGGAAGCCGTACGCAAGGAACTGCGCGAGCTGAACGGCGAGAAGGACGGCGAGGAGTCCGACGACTACCGCGCCCGCGTCGAGGCCGCCGACCTCCCCGAGAAGGTGCGGGAGGCCGCGCTCAAGGAGGTCGAGAAGCTGGAGCGGGCCAGCGACCAGAGCCCGGAGGGATCCTGGATCCGCACCTGGCTCGACACCGTGCTGGAACTGCCCTGGAACGAGCGCACCGAGGACGAGTACGACATCCGGGGGGCCAGGGCCGTGCTCGACGCCGAGCACGCGGGCCTCGGCGACGTGAAGGACCGCATCACCGAATACCTGGCCGTCCGCAAGCGGCGCGGCGAGCGCGGCATGGGCGTCATCGGAGGCCGCCGCGGCGGCGCCGTCCTCGCCCTCGTCGGGCCGCCCGGCGTCGGCAAGACCTCGCTGGGCGAGTCCGTGGCCCACGCCATGGGCCGCAAGTTCGTCCGCGTCGCCCTCGGCGGCGTCCGCGACGAGGCAGAGATCCGCGGCCACCGCCGGACCTACGTCGGCGCCCTGCCCGGCCGGATCGTCCGGGCGATCAAGGAAGCCGGGTCGATGAACCCGGTGGTCCTCCTCGACGAGATCGACAAGGTGGGCTCCGACTTCCGCGGCGACCCGGCGGCCGCCCTGCTGGAGGTCCTCGACCCGGCGCAGAACCACACCTTCCGCGACCACTACCTGGAGGTGGAACTGGACCTCAGCGATGTCGTCTTCCTGGCCACCGCCAACGTCCTGGAGGCCATCCCCGAGGCCCTGGCCGACCGGATGGAGCTCGTCCGGCTCGACGGGTACACCGAGGACGAGAAGGTCGTCATCGCCCGCGACCACCTGCTGCCGCGCCAGCTGGAGCGTGCCGGACTCGGCCCCGACGAGGTGGTCCTGGGGGAGGACGCCCTGCGCAGGCTGGCCGGGGAGTACACCCGCGAGGCGGGCGTACGCACCCTGGAGCGGTCCCTCGCCCGGCTGCTGCGCAAGGTCGCCTCGCAGCACGAACTGGGCGAGCGCGAGCTGCCCCTGAGCATCGGCGCCGACGACCTGCGGGCCCTGATCGGACGCCCGCACCACGTACCGGAGTCCGCCCAGGACCCGGCCGAGCGGCGCACCGCCGTCCCCGGCGTGGCCACCGGCCTCGCGGTGACCGGCGCGGGCGGCGACGTGCTGTTCGTGGAGGCCTCGCTGGCCGACCCGGAGACGGGCGCGGCCGGCCTGACCCTCACCGGCCAGCTCGGCGACGTCATGAAGGAGTCGGCGCAGATCGCCCTCAGCTTCCTGCGCTCCCACGGCGCGGAACTGGAGCTCCCGGTCGCCGATCTGAAGGACCGGGGCGTGCACATCCACTTCCCGGCGGGCGCCGTGCCCAAGGACGGTCCGAGCGCGGGCATCACCATGACCACCGCGCTCGCCTCGCTGCTCTCCGGACGGCAGGTGCGCACGGACGTGGCCATGACCGGTGAGGTCTCGCTGACCGGGCGGGTCCTGCCCATCGGCGGGGTGAAGCAGAAGCTGCTCGCCGCGCACCGGGCCGGACTGACCACCGTCATCATCCCGAAGCGCAACGAGGCCGACCTGGACGACGTCCCGGCCGAGGTGCTGGAGAAGCTGGAGGTGCACCCGGTGACGGATGTGCGCCAGGTCCTGGAGCTCGCCCTGGCCCGGGCGGAAGCCGCGGTCGTCGCGGCGGCCTGACGCGTGCACACGGCCCGGTGTCCCGCTCCGGCGGGGTACCGGGCCGTCGGCACACCCGCTGCGAAATACTGGCCCCGCATCCACGTGGGTGCCACACATCATCGAAGGAGCGGGACGTGCACGGGAGCGAAGACCAGGAGTTCCTTGCCCTGGAGCGGGAGCTGTCCGTCTTCCTCCGGCGGGCCCGCGCCTCCTCGGGCGAGATGGCCCGCGAGCTCCACCCCGAGCTGGAGCCGGCCGCGTACGGGCTCCTCGTACGCCTGGAGGCGGCCGGCCGGCAGCGGGCCACCGAGCTCGCCGCCTACTTCGGGGTCGGCAAGGCCACCATGAGCCGGCAGCTGCGGGCCCTGGAGGTGCTCGGCCTGGTGGCCCGCGAGCCGGACCCCGCCGACGGCCGGGCCTCCCTGGTCGGCCTCACGGAGGAGGGCCGGGAGCGGTTCCTCCGGGTCCGCGGAGCGCGCCGCGAGCAGTACATGCGCAAGCTCGCCGACTGGGACCGCGGCGAAGTGGCGGAACTGGCCCGGCTGCTGAACCAGTTGAACGCGGGCGGGGAGTAGGGCACCGCAGGACCCCGGAGCCGGGACCGCCCGGAGTCCGGATCCCCGGACCGCCCGGAGCCGGGACCGCCCGGAGTCCGGATCCCCGGACCGCCCGGAGCCGGGACCGCTCAGAGCTCCGCGTAGACCGCCGACGCGTCGTCGTGCCGCTTGGACCGGGCCGCCGCCGGGCGGGCCGCGTCGGACTCGATGGCACGCACCCGGCCGATCAGCCCCTGCGCACCCTCCTTCCGCAGCACCGCCAGGCAGTCGGCCCAGTCGCCCTGCCCGAAGGTGTCGGTCCACCGGCTCGCCCCGTCCGTGAGCGCGGCCACCGCCCGTACCCGCCCGCGCGGGGTACGCCCCGTCACCGCCCGGGCCGCCACCGCCGGATCCGCGGCCGCCGTGAAGAAGCCGCCCTCCGCGTTGCGCAGGGCGTCGGTCGCGGCCACCGAGCGCAGCACCTCCGGCGGCATCCGGTCCAGCCGGTCGTCGAGCACGGCCGTCACCTCGCCGCCGGGCGCCTGCAGGAGCAGTACGGAGTCCGAGAGGACGAGGTGTTCCACGTACTCCGCGTCCCAGCGCACCACGACGACCGTCGCCTGCGGGGTGCGTACGTGAGAAAGGTCACAGGTGTCCCGGTGGGCTTCGGCCGTGGCGCGGACGGACTCGGCCAGAACCTGATCGAGCGGCATGTCCCGCCGCGATCCGGACAGTTCGGTCAATCGGCCGCCGAGGCGGGCGGCGAACCAGGGCACTCCGTGCACGCATCCGTCGTCGCCGCGGGGCGGGGTGACCCCGTCCAGAACCACCAGGACGCCGCCGCCCGAAGCGGGGATCGCGGCCGACACCCAGTCCTCATTGGGGCGTTCCTGGTGGCCGGGGGCCGAGGCGAGGTCGATGCGCATGGCCGCATTCTGCCGCGCGCGGCGCGGTGGGCGGGGGAAGGTCCGTACCAAATCGGGTGCGCGCGGGCCGCCCCGCGCACCCGCCGCCCGGGGCGGGCCGCGAGGGTCGGGGCGCCGGGGCGGTCGTGTGGGCGGGCATCCTGCCAAAGCCCGTATCGATCTTTCAACCACCTGTCCAGGGAGACGCTCCGGCACGGGGTGCCCGAGTTGGTCGGCAACTCATCCTTGATGTTCACTCGTTCGGGTGGCCGGTTGGGTGATGTGCGGCTCTCTCCCCAGCACGCTGCAAAGGTCTGAGGCGGTACGAGGGGGCAGGGGGCGTTTACTTGTTGACCGGCCGTTACCTCGGCCACACGAGTAGACGAGCAAGAGCACACGTACAGGATTGCGAGCACCGGTGCAGAAGAAGCGGTCTCGGAAGAACGGCACCGCCGCCGACGGCCCGGCCCCCGCAGGACGCCGCGTCCGCGTGCGCCGCAGGCTGGTCGTCGGCGTAGCCGTCGCCGGCCTCACAGTCCTCGCGGCAGGCGCGCCCGCCGTCGTCTCCGCGTCGAGGGAACTGAACGACTCCCAGCACCTGGTCACCCTCGCGGAACGGACCCGGCAGACCCTCACCCTCACGCACCTCCTCGGTGACGAGCGTGACGCGGTCGTCGAGTACGCCGCCAAGGGCCGGCCCGGCACGGCCAAGGGACCCGTCCAGGAGCGCATCGCCGGGACCGACCGGCAGCTCGCCGAGGTCCAGGCCGAGGCCGACGAGGCGACCGCCCAGGCCCTCGCCCGCGTACGGACCGTCCGCACCGAGGCCGTCGACGGCAAGGGCAGCGCCCTCGCCGTCCACCAGGCCTACGCCGGGGTCATCGCGGAACTCCTCGCCCCCGGCGACCGGCTCGCCGTGCTGACCCCGCCGCGCGCCGAGGCCGCCCTCACCACCACCCGCCCGCTGGCCCCGCTGGGCCAGGCCGTGGAACAGGCCTCGGCCACCCGCGGACTGCTGCTCGCCGCGCTGGCCGTCCCCCGCGGCGACCAGCCCCCCAACTCGGCCGTCGTCGACGAACTCACCGCCGCCGCCCAGCGGGCGCGCGTACGGGAACAGGCCGCCCTCGACGACTTCGCGCGGGCCGCGCGGCCCGACGTACGCCAGACCCTGGCCGCCACCGTCACCGGCCCCGAGGTCAAGACGGCCGACGACTTCCTCAAGCGGCTCACCGACCGGCCCACCCTGACGCCCGCCGACCGAAAGACCGACGGGGCCGCCGTCGGCACCGCGCTGACCGCCCGCATCGACCGCATGCGCACCGTCGAGGCCACCCTCGCGAGCGAACGGGCCACCGCCCTGGCCACGCTGCGCGACGACGACGTGACCCGGCTCGAAATCGTGATCGCGCTGCTGGGCCTGCTGTTCCTGTTCGCCGTCGGCGTCTCGACCGCCGTGGCGCGGTCGCTGACCCGGCCGCTGTCGGTCCTGCGCCGCGGCGCGGAGCGGCTGGCCACGCCCGAGGGCTCGGTGGAACCGGTGCGGTTCACGGGCCGCAACGACGAGTTCGCCGAGGTCGTGCGCCACCTGAACGCGGTGCGCGACCAGACCGTCTCCCTGCACACCCGGATCGCCGGGCTCGACGCCGACCGGCGCCGGATCATCGGCCGCAGCGAGGCGCTGGCCGCCGGCCGGGAAGTGCTGGAGGAGGAACTGACGAAGCTGCGGGCGGGGCTGGAGGAGCACCGGCGCATCATGTCGACGACCTCCGTCTCGCTGTCGCTGCGGACCCTGGGCCTGGTGGAGCGCCAGCTCGCGGTCATCGAGGAGCTGGAGTCCAAGGAACAGGACCCGGACCGCCTGGCGACCCTCTTCAAGCTGGACCACCTGGCGACCGTGATGCGCCGCCACAACGAGAACCTGCTGGTCCTCGCCGGGCAGGAACACGGACACGGGCAGGGCCTGCCGGTGCCGCTGGTCGACGTGATGCGGGCCGCCGTCAGCGAGATCGAGCGCTACGAGCGCGTCGACATCGCCGCGCTGCCCTCGTACACGCAGGTCGCGGGGCACGCCGCCGACGACATCTCGCACGTACTGGCCGAGCTGCTGGAGAACGCGACCACGTTCTCCCCGCCGGAAGTCAAGGTGAAGGTGTCCGGCTGGCTGCAGGGCTCCGGCGACGTGGTGCTGTCCGTCGTGGACGAGGGCATCGGCGTCACCGAGGACCGCCTGGAAGCGCTGAACGCCCGGCTGGCCACGCCCGAGGCCTACGACGAAGAACCCGAGGCGGAACACGGCCTCGGCCTGGGCCTGTACGTGGCCGGACGGCTCGCGGCCCGGCACGGGGTCACCGCCGAGCTGCGCACCCCGCGGCACGGCGGGACCGAGGCCCTGGTGGTCGTTCCGGCGGCGCTGCTGCCCAACACCCCGGCGGTCTCACCGGTGCACACCCTGGCCATGCCGGGCGCGCCCGCGCTGCGGCTGCCGGGAGTGATAGCGGAGGCGAACGAGAACACGCTGCCGCCGCGGCGGCGCGGGGCGCATGCCGCTCCCGACGCGGCCGCGGACGCAGGCGTGGACGCGGATGCAGGCGTGGACGCGGATGCCGCCACGGAAGCGGCTGCGGAAGCCGAGGCCGAGGCGCAGACCGAAGCCGTGGCTGCTGCTGCCGAGGTCCTCGCCGAGGAGCCGGTCGTCCCGGTCGCCGCCGAGCCGGAACCGGCCCCCGAGCCCGCCGTCGCGGCGGTCCCGATCACCCTGGCCGAGGCGCTCGCCGGCCCCGCCGTCGTCGCCGGGACGGAGCCGGCCGCCGACGCGCCGGCCGAGGCCGAACCGGTCCCCGCCGACCAGGTGTTCGTGGCCGAGGCTCCGGCAGGGGACGGGCCCACCCCCGAGGAACAGCTGCTCGCCCGGGTCGTCCCCGACGCGGAGCAGCCCGTCTCCGGCGCGGTGGACCCCGCCGAGGAGATCCCGGCCGCGGCGCACACCGCCGCGCCCGTGGCCGACGTACCGGAAACCGAGCCGGAGCCGGAGCCGCACACCCACGCCCCGGCCGAGGGCAACTGGCTCCCCCGCCAGGGCAGCCACCCGGCCGACCAGGCCGAGGGCGAAGCCGACGTCACGGACAAGGGCCTGCCCAAGCGGACCCCGCGCACCGTCCCCGCCAAGCGCACGGCCCGGGCCGACGGACCGGCCCAGCCGCCACGCCGGGTCGACGCCGAGGAGTTGCGGCGCCGCCTCGGAGGCTTCTACCAGGGAGCCCAGGACGGACGGCGCGTCGTCGCCGCCGAACTGGCCCAGGACCAGGGGCCCGACCACGCCCCTGACCGGACGCTCGACCAGCCCCTCGACCAGGGGCCGGCGCAGCGGCAGGGCCAGAGCAAGACCGACCGGGGGGACACCGCACAGGAGGCACGCACATGACCGCGCCCAGTACGTACGGACTGAGCACCCAGGCCCGCAACCTGCAGTGGCTGCTGACCGACCTGGTCGAGGAGGTGCCCGGCGTCAACTCCGTCGCCGTCGTCTCGTCGGACGGGCTGCTGCTCCTGTCCTCCGACCCGGGAGCGGGCGCGGCCGAACCGGCCGACCGGCCCAAGCCCAGGGGCCCGCGCGGCGCGTCCGCCGACCTCGCCACCATCGTCTCCGGCCTCGGCAGCCTCACCACCGGCGCCGCCGCCCTCATGGAGACCGGCTCGGTCAAGCAGACCATGGTGGCGATGGAGCACGGCTCCGTCTTCGTCATGGCCATCAGCGACGGCTCCCTGCTGGGCGTGCACGCCACCCCCGACTGCGACATGAGCGTCGTCGCCTACCACATGGCCCTGTTCGTCGGCCGCGCCGGCCACGTCCTGACCCCCGAAGTCCGCAGTGAGCTGCGCCAGTCGATGGAGAACACCCCGTGAGGAGTACGGCCTCCGACCGGCTGCCGATACGCGGCGCCGACCGCCGCCCCGCCCGCGTCCGCCCGTACTCCCTCACGGGCGGCCGCACCCGCTTCACGCAGGTCCTGCACGTCGAGACGTTCGTCGCCACCCTGGACACGAAGGTCTCCGAACCGCAGAAGCCCGACCGCATGCCCGAGATGCCCGCCATCGTCGAGGTCTGCCGCCGCATGCGGACGATCGCCGAGATAGCCGCGCTCCTGAAGCTCCCGCTCGGCGTGGTGCGGGTCCTCGTCAGCGACCTCGCCGACCAGGGACGGATCCGCGTCTACGGAACGGGCCACGGCAGCGGCCGGCCCGACCGCGCGCTGCTGGAAAGGGTGCTCAGTGGTCTTCGCCGTCTCTGACAATCCGGTGTCCCTGCCGCAGTCGGACGACGAGCCGGCCCAGCCCTGGCAGTACGACCGCTCCCGTGCACCCGTCGCCGTCAAGGTGCTGGTCGCGGGCGGTTTCGGCGTCGGCAAGACCACCTTCGTCTCCTCCGTCTCCGAGATCACCCCGCTGCGTACCGAGGCGGTGATGACCCAGGCGAGCGCCCCGACCGACGACCTGTCCGGCACCCCCGACAAGAACACCACCACCGTCGCCATGGACTTCGGCCGCGTCACGCTCGACGACGACCTCGTCCTCTACGTGTACGGGACCCCCGGCCAGGAGCGGTTCTGGTTCATGTGGGACGACCTGGTGCGCGGCGCCATCGGCGGTCTCGTCCTCGCCGACACCCGCCGCCTGCGCGACTGCTTCCCGGCCCTCGACTACTTCGAGACCTGCGGGCTCCCGTACGCCGTCGCCGTCAACCACTTCGACGGCTCGCAGTCGTACGAGCCCGACGACGTGCGCGAGGCGCTCAGCGTCCCGCCCCACGTACCCGTCGTGATCATGGACGCCCGGCGCCGCGACACGGTGGTCGAATCACTGCTCGCCCTGGTGGGCCACGCCCTCGACACCACCCCCGAATAGAGCACCCCGAACAGAGAGCGTGAGAGATGCGCAGGATACTTGTCGTGGGAGCCGGCCAGTCCGGTCTCCAGCTCGCCCTCGGACTCCAGTCGAAGGGGTACGAGGTCACCCTCATGTCCAACCGGACGGCGGACGAGATCCGCACCGGGCGGGTGATGTCCACGCAGTGCATGTTCGACACGGCCCTGCAGCACGAGCGCGATCTCCAGATCAACTTCTGGGAGCAGCAGGCCCCGAAGATCGAGGGCCTCGGCGTCTCCGTCGCCACCCCCGACGCCGGCCGCGCCATCGACTGGCTCGGCAGGCTCAAGGGGTACGCCCAGTCCGTCGACCAGCGCGTGAAGATGGCCGGTTGGCTCGACACCTTCGTCCAGCGGGGCGGGCAGCTCGTCATCCACGGCGCCTCGGTCGCCGACCTCGACTTCTTCTCCCGTACGTACGACCTGGTGCTGGTCGCCGCCGGCAAGGGCGAGCTCGTCTCGATGTTCGGGCGGGACGCGGCGCGTTCCCCGTACGACGCCCCGCAGCGCGCGCTCGCCGTCGCCTACGTGCACGGCCTGGGCCCGCGCCCGGAGCACCCGGAGACGGAAGCGGTCCGCTGCAACCTGGTCCCGGGCGTCGGCGAGCTGTTCGTCATGCCCACCCTGACCACCTCGGGCCGGGCGGACATCCTGTTCTGGGAGGGCCTCCCGGGCGGTCCGCTGGACGTCTTCAACGGCGTCAAGGACCCGGCCGAGCACCTGGCGCTCACGCTGGAGCTGATGGAGAAGTTCGTGCCGTGGGAGTACTCCCGGGCGACGAAGGTGGAGCTGACGGACGCGGGCGCCACGCTCGCCGGGCGCTACGCGCCGGTCGTCCGCAACCCGATCGGACGCCTCCCCGGCGGCGGCCTGGTGCTGGGCGTCGCGGACGTGGTCGTCGCGAACGACCCGATCACCGGGCAGGGCTCGAACTCCGCCGCGAAGTGCGCCGCCTCGTACCTGTCGTCGATCCTGATGCACGGGGACAAGCCGTTCGACGAGGCCTGGATGAAGGCCACCTTCGACAAGTACTGGTTCACCACGGGCAAGCCGGTGACCCAGTGGACGAACGCGATGCTGGGCGTCCCGCCGGAGCACGTACTGAACCTGATCGGCGCGGCCGGGCAGCTGCAGCCGGTGGCGAATCGATTCGCCAACGGCTTCGACAACCCGGCCGACTTCGACTCGTACTTCTACGACCCCGAGGACACCGCCGACTACCTGGCGGAGGTCGCTTCGGCGTCGGCGTCGGCGTCGGCAGCCGGGGCGTCCGCGGCCGCCGGGGCCGCCGGGGCCTCCTCCGCGGAGTAGCCGGCATCGTCCTCCACCCCGCCCGCCGCCGCCTCGGGCAGCGCGGGCGGGGTGAACTCCGCGAGCGGGGCACCGTCCGGGTCCGGCCGGACCGCCCCCAGCAGCGGGTTCGCGGCGATCGGCGAGACCTTGACCCGCGCCCCCGGCCG
This sequence comes from Streptomyces nojiriensis, assembly GCF_017639205.1. Lineage (NCBI taxonomy): Bacteria > Bacillati > Actinomycetota > Actinomycetes > Kitasatosporales > Streptomycetaceae > Streptomyces > Streptomyces nojiriensis. The sequence continues at coordinate 6,032,935 of NZ_CP071139.1, forward strand.
CGGCGCCTGGATCACCTTGCCGTCGCCGACGTACAGGCCCACGTGGGTGGCCTTGGGGAAGTAGACCACCAGGTCCCCGGGGCGCAGCCGGTCCAGCGGCACCTTCGGCAGCTGGGCCCACTGCTCCTGACTCGTCCGCGGGATGACGCGCCCGGCGTGCGCCCAGGCCTGAGAGGTAAGCCCGGAGCAGTCGAATGACCCCGGCCCCTCGGCGCCCCAGACGTACGGCTTGCCGATCTGGGCCGCCGCGTACGTGAGGGCGGCGCCACCGGCCGCCGTGGGGGTGCCCGTACGGGTGGGCAGGCGGCCCGAACCGACCAGGTCCCGCTGCGCGGCGGCGGTGTTCTCGGCCTCCTTTGCGCCGAGCCGGGTGAGCTGATCCGGGGTCAGGCCGGCGAGCAGCCGCTCGACCTCCTTGAGCTGCGCGGCGACCTCGTCCTTGTGGAGCTTCTGCTGCGCGGCCAGGGCCTGCCGGGTGTCCAGGGCCTCGCGGGCCCGGACGGCGAGCGCGTCGGCCTTCTTCTCGCCCCGGGCGAGCCGGGCCAGTACGCCCGCCCGCCGGGCACCCTCGCGGGCGGCGAGCCGACGCTGGTCGAGGGCGGCCTGCGGGTTCCCGGCGAGCAGCATCCGCGCGTACGGGGACAGCCCCAGGCCGCCCTGGTACTGCTCCCGGGCGATCCGCCCGGCGAGGGCCCGCTCGGAGTCGAGCGCGGTACGGGCCTTGCCGAGTTCGGCGGCGCGCAGCCGCTCCTCGGCCTGGCCGGCCCGGAGGGCCACGTCGGTGGCGTTGTAGGCCTCGGCGGCCTCCTCCGCCTTCTGGTACAGGCCCTGCAGGCGGGTGAGCAGCACCCCGACGGACTCCCCCTCGGGAAGCCCGGGCTCGGCCCCGGCCCCGGGGACCGGCCCGGCGACGACGAGCACTGCGGCGATGCAGACGGCGCGAAGCGGCCGATATGTCAGCCGATATGACATGTGATCACCTCCGAGGCGGCCGATGCTGCCACGCCCGGTATGACAAATCCTCCAGCGGAGTCGGCCGGTCGCCGGACCTCACCCGGTTGGGGGCCTCGGGGGCGGGAGACGCTCTGGCGGAATCAGGGAGGCGTATGGGGGTTTCCCGTCAGTCCCATCGTCCCTCCGGTTCGGGCCGGTCCCTCAAGGGCGCTCCTACGTCGCGTCACTGCGTGATGGCCTTCGGCCACCCTTGACCGACCGACCCGCCCCGGACATACGAAGACCGCCGGGAAACTCCCAAAGGAACGGGCCGGGGGATGCCTTCAGGCGCGGGGCGGCCAGAGATGCGCGAGGAGGTCCCGGCCGGCACGACCGAGAGGCGGGGCCCATCACAGACCAGGGCCCGCGTCGGGGAGCGCGCCCGATCGCTACGCGCTTCTCATCTCTCGGCGTCCGACGGCCATCCGGGGCTGAGCGCTCGCTGTTTCGTCGTGGAGCCGGGTCAGCGCGAGCATCACCCCATAGCCACGTGCCCAGACTGGGGCTGACCTGCATCCACGACGAAATGGGCGCTGTCTCATGCTTCTTGGCCCAGGTCACCCGTCTGCTCAATTACCTGCGGGGTAATCGCACTGCCCAAGGGCTCTCGGCTACCTTCCCGGTCATCACTCACCCAAGGAACGAAGGAGCCCCGTGGTGCCTGCTTACGGCTTCGCTCATCTCCGCAGCCGCCGGAATCACTCCGACGTCATCGAGTACCTGGAGAGGATCCAGGCGACCCTCGACCCCTTCGCCGGCCGCTTCGTCATTCACGGCCCGCCGGCGGAAGTCGTAGAGGGCAGTTGGCCCGGCAGCATGGTGCTGATCGAGTTCCCCGGTCTGACCGAAGCCCGTGCCTGGTACGGCTCTCCCGCCTACCGGAGCATCCTGCACCTGCGCACCGACCACATCGAAGGCGACCTGCTGCTGATCGAAGGTGTCGGGCCGACCTACCACCCGGCCGAACGGGCCCGCAAGCTGCAAGAAGAAGCCGGCCGAGCCGGCCGGTAGACCGGTTGGGCACGGAAGAATTCACGTACTCCGAGGGAACGTTTCGCGGGGACGGCTCCTCATCAGGGCGACGGAATCCTCTCGCCGACGTAGGAGAACCCATGCCGTACCGGCCCGCCGCCCCGGCCCCGACCCGCGCTGCCGCGCTCGTCGCCTCGGTGCTCACCGCGGACGCAGTGCTCCACCTGTACTGGACGACGGGAGCCACATGGCCCGCGGCCGACGAAAAGAGCCTGTCCCACGCAGTTCTCGGGACGGACGTGCCGTTCACACCACCGGTCCTGCTTCCCCTTGTCGCCCTGCTCCTCACCGCCGCCGCCTTCGTCCTCGCCCGCTCGCGCCGGCCCCGCCCGCTGATACTCCGCGTCGGTACCCTGGCCGTGGCCGCGGGCCTCTCGCTGCGCGCTTCGGCGGGCATCTACTGGCTGTTCGCCAAGGAGACCGGCACCGCCTTCTACTGGCTCAACCTCATCCTCTACACCCCACTGTGCGCCGCCCTGGCCGTCGCCGCCCTGCGCGTGGCGAGGTGGAAGGAAACGGCCCGTGCCTGACGAACGACCACAGGACCGGACGGTCCGGCTCGTGCGAGCCGCCCAGCGTGGCGACACCCTCGCCATGGCCGAACTCCTGGACGTCCTCGCCCCGTACGTGAGCCGCGTCTGCGCGCCCATAGCCCTGGGCCAGGGCCCGGACGCTGCGCAGGAGGCCCTGGTGGCGGTCTTCAAGTCGCTGCGCACGCTGAAGGAGCCGGCCGCACTGCACGGCTGGGTCCGTGCCATCGCGGTACGGGAGGCGATCCGCATCGCGCACCGCGCCGCCCGCACCGTACCGGCCGATCTCAGCGCGCTCCCCGACCGAGGCGACCCGCAACTCTCCGCCGACATCAAGGACGTACTGGGCCGGCTCTCCCCCGAGCACCGCGCGGTACTGATGCTGCGCGACATCGAAGGCCTGGACGAGCGCACCGCCGCTGACCTGCTCGGCGTGCGACCGGGCACCCTCAAGTCGCGGCTGCACCGCGCCCGCAACACCTTCAGGAAGGCGTGGACGTCATGAACGAGCCCTGGCCCGTCACGGACCTCGACCCCGTACGCCGTCTGCACGCCTTGGCCGGAGGCGTTCGCGGCGCCTACGTGACCGAGGCGTACGTCGACGCCCCCTTCGAACGGGTCTGGTCCCTGCTGGGCGACCTGGAAGGCGCCTTCGGGCAGGTCGTGCCCGACATGGAGCGGCTGCGCGTCGTGCGCCGACAAGGCAGGCACGTGGAGGCGCTGGTGCGCAGCAGGTACGGAATGCGGGCGCGACTGCGCGGGGTGCAGCAGCCCGGCTGGTGCTGGTTGCAGAGCCGATTCCTCCTGCTCGGCGTGGCGGCGGCGCCGGAAGGCCCGGGAACCCGGGTGGCGTTCACCGGGGGAGTGCGCCTGCCGGCCCACGCCGCTCTGATCCCCCTGGGCGTGCGCCGTGAGGGCGGCCGCAGCGTTCAGCGCCTGACGGCCTTGCTGTGACCCCCCGCCCCGGGGCGCGCGTCCATGGTGTGCTCCTCGGTGGTCGTCGTTGGCTACACCCCTGAGACGAGGTGGCCCGACCCCCTGTGACACGGGTGCGCGTGACCTAAGTCTCCACGTTCGCGGGCTGCGCGAGGACGCGCCGGAGCCAGCGGGTGCGGGCGTTGCGCGCGTCCTGGCTGAGGGCCGCCTCGGGGGCGAGGCTGTCGAAGCCGTGGAAGGCGCCGGGCCATACGTGCAGTTCGGCCTGGCCGCCGGCGCGCCAGATCGCGTCCGCGTACGCGACGTCCTCGTCCCGGAAGGTCTCGGCCGACCCGACGTCGATGTAGGCCGGGGGGAGCCCCGACAGGTCCGTGGCGCGGGCGGGAGCGGCGTACGGCGGGAGGTCCGCCGCGCCGAACCGGTCGCCCAGGAGCGCCTGCCACGCGGTGGTGTTGGAGGTGCGGTCCCAGATGTCGACGCCGGCCATCTGGTGGCTGGAGAAGGTGGTGTTGCGGTCGTCGAGCATCGGGCACAGGAGCAGCTGGCCGATCGGCGTGGGGCCGCCCCGGTCGCGGGTGAGCAGGGCGAGCGCGGCGGCGAGGCCGCCGCCCGCGCTCTTGCCGCCGATGACGATGCGCTCGGCGTCGATGCCGAGGCCGGCCGCGTGCTCGGCCGCCCAGGCGAGGCCGGCGTAGCAGTCCTCCAGCGGTTCCGGGTACTGCGCCCGGGGCGCGAGGCCGTATTCGACGGAGATGACGGCCAGGCCGAGGGGGGATGCCCATTCGCGCAGCAGCTGCGGGAGTACGGACGGGGCGTTGCCCATGACCATTCCGCCGCCGTGCATGTAGTACAGCAGGGGGAGCGGGCCCGTGGCTTCGGCGGGCCGGGCGCTCAGGAGCGTGACGTCCCGTCCCGGTACGCGCAGCTCCGCCACCTCGAAGCGTCCGTCGGCCCGGAGTTCCCCGACCGTCGGCCGGGGCCGGGTCGCGAGGTCCCGTTCCTGCTGGGCCGCGAGGTTCTCCGGTGTGAGGGGGTCGCGCACCGCGTCCCCCCAAGCCGCCAGTACGAGGCCCAGTTCGGGGTCGAAAGGGGGTGTGTCCCCCTGTGCGAGGTCCATGCGGGGCAGTCAACCACAGCCGGATGTGCGTTCGATCCGAAGTGTGTGCGGGGGGTTCCGTCCGGCGCCGAGCAGCCGCTCCCTCAGCCGCGCAGCAGGCGGGCCTTGGCCGTCGTGAACTCCTGGGGGGTCAGCAGGCCCTCGCGGGCCAGGCCGGCCAGCTGGGTGAGCTCCGCCACCAGGCCGGCCGAGGGGGCCGGCGCGGCCGCGGCGGCCCGGTCCGGCGGGGTCACCGCCCCAGGCTCCGCCTCCGCCTCCGGTTCGGCCGGCTGCGGGAATTCCTGCGGTGGTCCGGGTGGTGGTTCTGCCGGGCCCGTCGGGCCCGCCAGGCCCGCTGCGGTCGGCCCCGGGGCCCCCACCGAGCCCGCCGTCGGCTCCGCCGCCCCCGACGCCCGAGCCAGCAGGCCCCGCAGCAGCGGGTGCCCCGGCGGGCGGTTCGCCGCGCGGACCGTTACTCCCATCGGGCGGATGAACATCAGGCCACCCCCGCCCGTGGGTCCGCCGGTACCCGGTCCGGCGGGATGCGGACCGAGCCGACGATCCGGCCGCCCGCGGCCCGTACGGCGATCGCCGCGTCCTCGGCCCACAGGTGTTCGACGACGAGCAGCAGTGCGCAGCTTCCGCGTTCCAGCAGCCCCGCCGCCTCCTGGATGTCCTCCGGCCCGATCAGCCGCGCCACGTCCCGGCCCGTCAGCAGGCCGTTCAGTTCCACGAACTCGTCGAACTCGGCCGCCAGCACTTCCCCCGACGCCGTCCTCGTCGCCACGATCCCGTCGATCAGCCGGACCACCCCGGTCTTGCGCAGTCCCATCACGGCCTCGACCGCCGGGGCCCGCAGCTGTTCCTCCGGAAAGGCGAGGACGATGAATTCCACAGGTCCCATGCGCCTCGGCTCCTCACGTGCGGGGATACTTCCGACCGTTTGTGACGACTCTTCGGCACACTATGGCATAAGCGGACATATCATCCGCCTGCTTGCTACGTTTCGGTGTATGACCGCTCTGACGGCAAAGGTGGCGGAGCCCGCCCCGCCCCCGCCCCCGGGCGCCGGCGCCCCCAAACGGCGCGGCGTCGAGCTGACCCTCCTCGCCGGAGCCGTCCTGATCTCCGTCCTCGGTCACCTCTACGTCGGCCTCGCCACCTCCGGCCACATCCCCGGCCCCGCCGCCCGCTACGCCACCGGTCTGTGCGCCGCCGCCCTGCTCGCGCACCTCGCCGTCCGCCTGCGGGCCCCGTACGCCGATCCCCTCCTGCTCCCCATCGCCGTCCTCCTCAACGGCCTCGGCCTCGTCCTCATCCAGCGCCTCGACGCGACCACCCCCGGGCACCTCACCGCCGGGGACCAGCTCCTGTGGTCCGCGCTGGGCGTGGCACTCTTCGTCCTGGTCGTCGCGCTGCTCGGCGACCACCGGGTGCTCCAGCGCTACGCGTACCTCTCCGTCGCGGTGGCCCTCGTCCTGATGCTGATCCCCGTCTTCTTCCCGGCGGTCAACGGCGCGCACATCTGGATCCGGTTCGCCGGGCTCTCCTTCCAGCCGGGGGAGTTCGCCAAGATCCTGCTCGCGGTCTTCTTCGCCGCCTACCTCGCCGCGAACCGCACCGCGCTCGCCCTCACCGGCCGCCGGCTCTTCTGGAAGCTCCGGCTCCTCCCCGGCCGCGTGCTCGGCCCGATCCTCGCGATCTGGCTGCTCAGCGTCGGTGTGCTGGTCCTGGAACGGGACCTGGGAACCTCGCTGCTGTTCTTCGGGCTGTTCGTGATCATGCTGTTCACCGCCACCGGGCGGATCGGCTGGATCGCGATCGGGCTGCTGCTCGCCGCCCTCGGCGCGTACGCCGTCGGGACCTTCGAACCGCACGTGCACGGCCGGGTGGACGACTGGCTGAACCCGTTCGCCTCCATCGAGCGCGGCGAGGGCCCCGGCCAGCTCGCCCAGTCGCTCTTCGCCTTCGGCGCCGGCGGCATCCTCGGCGCCGGCCTCGGCCACGGCCAGTCCTTCCTCATCGGGTTCGCCGCCAAGTCGGACTTCGTCCTCGCGACCGCGGGCGAGGAGCTCGGCCTCGTCGGCCTCGCCGCGATCCTGCTCCTCTACGGGCTCCTCGTCGCCCGCGGCTTCCGCGCCGGGCTCGCCCTGCGCGACCCCTTCGGGCGGCTGCTCGCCACCGGGCTCGCCTCGATCGTCGCGCTCCAGGTGTTCGTCATCGCGGGCGGCGTCACCGGCCTGATCCCGCTCACCGGCATGGCCATGCCCTTCCTCGCGCAGGGCGGCTCCTCCGTCGTCACCAACTGGATCATCGTCGCCCTGCTGGTCCGGCTCAGCGACAGCGCCCGCAGACCCCGCCCCGCGAAGGAGCCGGCCGAGTGATCCGCTACATCCGCTGGTGCGCGTACTTCTGCGCCCTCCTGCTGGTCGCCCTGCTGGTCAACATCGCCCGCGTGCAGGTCTGGGAGTCCGCCGCCTACGGCGCGAACCCGGCGAACAAGCGCCCCGCCATCGAGCGCTACGCCAAGCCCCGGGGGGACATCCTGGTCGACGGGCGCCCCGTCACCGGCTCCCGCGACAGCGGCCAACTGCTGCGCTACGAGCGGACGTACGCGAACGGCCCGCTCTACGCGCCCGTCACCGGCTTCTCCTCCCAGACCTACGGGACCAGCTTCGTCGAGCGCGCCGAGGACGCGATCCTGTCGGGCACCGACCCCGGGCTCTCCGCCTTCCCGCTCTGGTACGAGCTGGCCCGCGGCCGCCCCGCCGGCGGGAACGCCGCCACCACCGTCCGCTCCGGCATGCAGCTCGCCGCGTACGCCGGGCTCGCCGGCAAGCGCGGCGCGGTCGCCGCCGTCGAGCCCGCCACCGGGAAGATCCTCGCGCTGGTCAGCAGCCCCTCGTACGACCCTTCCGTGCTCTCCGGTACGGGTACGAAGGTCAAGGAGGCCTGGTCCGCCCTGAACGCGGACCCCGCCCGGCCGATGCTCAACCGGGCGCTGCGCGAGACGTACCCGCCCGGCTCCACCTTCAAGATCGTGACGGCTGCGGCCGCCCTCGACGCGGGCGTGGTCACCGATGTGGACGCGCCGACCCGCACCCCCGACCCCTACCCGCTGCCCGGGACCAGCACCCTGCTGCCGAACGCGGGCACCGGCTGCGAGGACGCCTCGATGGCGGACGCGGTGCAGTGGTCCTGCAACACGGTGATGGCGAAGATCGGCGTACAGGTCGGGCTGCGCAAGATGGTGGAGGCCGCGCGGCGCTTCGGCTTCAACACCGAGGGGCTGCGGGTGCCCTCGTGGGTCTCCCGGTCGAACTTCGACACCGACATGAGCCAGGACCAGCTGGCCCTGTCCTCGATCGGGCAGTTCAACACCACGGCGACACCGCTGCAGATGGCCATGGTGGCGGCGGCCGTCGCGAACGGCGGCGAGCTCACGTACCCCTACCTGGTGGAACGGACGACCCAGGACGACGGTTCCCAGGTCCGGCGCGGCGACCAGCGCAGCCTGGGCCGGGCGATGAACCCGGCCACCGCCCTCCGGCTGCAGGAGCTGATGGTCAAGGTGGTGGAGAACGGGACGGGCCGCAACGCCGCGATCCCGGGCGCGGTGGTCGGCGGCAAGACGGGCACCGCGCAGCACGGCGTCGGCAACGCGGGGACCCCGTACGCCTGGTTCATCTCCTGGGCCAGGGCCGAGGGCACGGCGCTGCCGCAGGTGGCGGTCGCGGTGGTGGTCGAGGACGCGTCGGCCGACCGGGGCGACATCAGCGGCAACGGCGCGGCGGCGCCGATCGCGCGGGCGGTGATGGAGGCCGCGCTGGCGACCGGCTGACCGGAGCCGCGGCCCGACCGCCCAGGAGATCCCGGACGCCCGCCAGGCCGTCCCTTCCGGATCTTGCCGGGCCCGCGACGCCCGGCACCGCACCTGGCCGCGTTGTCGGCGCACCCGAGTACGTCCAGTACACAGCGCGCCCCTCCGCCTTGCCATGCTTCCCCTCGGCCCTGGCGGGCCTGGGGAGGCCCCATGACGCCGAACGCCGCGAGCTCGGCCGACAAGATCCGAAAGAGACGGCCTAGGGGGCGCCCGATCCCTCGGCGATGGCTGCCTCGACCTCCGCCACCCGCGCCGACTCCTCGGCCGCGAACCGCTCGCGGTCCAGGGCCTCGGCGATCTCCTCGTCCTGGCTCATCAGCAGGTCCAGGTTCGAGTCGCCCATGTCGAAGACGCCGAGGTCCAGATAGGCCCGCTGCAGTCGCTCGCCCCACAGCCCGATGTCCTTCACGCACGGCACGATCCGGCTGAACAGCAGCTTGCGGAACAGCTGCAGGAACTCCGACTGCTCACTGATCAGCGCCGCCTCCTTGGCCGCGATCCCGAAGTTCTCCAGCACCTCCACCGCGAGCAGCCGGTCCCGCATCAGGTAGCAGCCCTCGATCACGAACTCCTCGCGCTCGCGCAGTTCGGCGTCCGTGAGCTGCTTGTAGTAGTCCCGCAGCGCCATCCGCCCGAAGGCCACGTGCCGGGCCTCGTCCTGCATCACGTACGCCAGGAGCTGCTTGGGCAGAGGCTTGGTGGTCGTGTCGCGGATCAGCCCGAAGGCGGCGAGCGCCAGCCCCTCGATGAGCACCTGCATGCCCAGGTACGGCATGTCCCAGCGGGAGTCGCGCAGGGTGTCGCCCAGCAGCCCTTGGAGACTGTCGTTGATCGGGTACAGCATCCCGACCTTCTCGTGCAGGAAGCGCCCGAAGATCTCGGCGTGCCGGGCCTCGTCCATGGTCTGCGTGGCGGAGTAGAACTTCGCGTCCAGATCGGGCACCGACTCCACGATGCGTGCCGCACACACCATCGCGCCCTGTTCGCCGTGCAGGAACTGGCTGAAGTTCCAGGAGGCGTAGTGCCGGCGCAGCTCGCCCTTGTCCTTCGCGGTGAGCTTGGCCCAGTGCCGCGTCCCGTACAGCGGCAGGGCCTCTTCGGGGGTGCCCAGCGGATTGAACGGGTCCACCTCGATGTCCCAGTCGATGCGCTTGCCGCCGTCCCACTGCTTGTCCTTGCCCTTCTGGTAGAGCGCCAGGAGCCGCTCGCGGCCGTCGGCGTACTCCCAGCTGAAGCGGGCGGAGCCGGCGGCGGGAACCTGCCAGACCGGCTCGCCCGGGATCTCGGTGTAGAGCTCGTGCGTCGACACTGACGCCCCCTCGTCTCACGTACTGCCTTGTGGGACCGGACAGTTGGCAGCGTCACACGTTGGTAGACACGGGGTCAACAAGTCGTGCGCGAGGGATTGACGACCTTGCTGACAAGCAGTCTCATAAGTAGCGACCGCCGGTAACTCGACGACGAGGTGTCCGAACCCATGACGACCGTGACCGAACGAGCCGCGCTCAAGGACGCCCTCGGCCTGCTCAAGGACCGCGAGCAGATAGCCGAGCGACTGCTCGAATCCTCGGCCAAGCACTCCTTCGACCCCGACAAGGAACTCGACTGGGACGCCCCGGCGATCGAGGGCAAGTACTACTGGCCGCCGGAACTCCTCTCCCTCTACGACACCCCGCTGTGGAAGAAGATGGGGGAGGAGCAGCGCATCGACCTCTCCCGCCACGAGGCGGCGGCGCTCGGCTCGCTCGGCATCTGGTTCGAGATCATCCTCATGCAGCTCATGGTCCGGCACATCTACGACAAGTCCCTGACCAGCAAGCACGTCCGCTACGCACTCACCGAGATCGCCGACGAGTGCCGCCACTCGATGATGTTCGCCCGCATGATCCAGAAGGCCGGCGCCCCCGAGTACCCGGTCTCCCGCCTCAACCACAACCTCGCGCGGATCCTGAAGACCGTCTCCACCACCCCCGGCTCCTTCGCCTGCACCCTCCTCGGCGAGGAGATCCTCGACTGGATGCAGCGCCTGACCTTCCCCGACGAGCGCGTCCAGCCGCTGGTCCGCGGCGTCACCCGGATCCACGTCATCGAGGAGGCCCGGCACGTCCGGTACGCCCGCGAGGAACTGCGCCGCCAGATGCTGACGGCCCCGCGCTGGGAGCAGGAGCTCACCCGGATCAGCTGCGGCGAGGCCGCCCGCGTCTTCTCGCTGGCCTTCGTGAACCCGGCCGTCTACGACAACGTCGGCCTGGACCGCCGCGAGGCCGTCGCCCAGGTGAAGGCGAGCGGCCACCGCCGCGAGGTCATGCAGAGCGGAGCGAAGCGGCTCACCGACTTCCTCGACGACATCGGCGTGCTGCGCGGGGTCGGCCGCAGGCTCTGGCAGAGCTCGGGGCTGCTGGCGCAGGAGGCGAGCCGCCGGTCCTGATCCACAGGACACCCACTCGTCCGGCGCCCGCGGGGCTACCCTGCGGACATGACCGTACGCGCGTACCGCAGGCTGAGCGTCGAGGAGCGGCGAGCCCAACTCCTCGACGCCGCCCTCTCGCTGTTCGCGCACCGGGCACCGGAGGAGGTCTCGCTCGACGACGTCGCCGAGGCCGCCGGGGTGTCCCGTCCGCTCGTCTACCGCTACTTCCCGGGCGGCAAGCAGCAGCTCTACGAGGCCGCCCTCCGCTCCGCCGCCGACCTCCTCGAACAGTGCTTCGCCGAACCCCAGCAGGGGCCCCTCACCCGGCGCCTGTCCCGGGCCCTGGACCGCTACCTGGCCTTCGTCGACGAACACGACGCCGGCTTCGCCGCCCTCCTCCAGGGCGGCAGCGTCGTGGAGACCTGCCGCACCACGGCGACGGTCGACGGCATCCGGCGGGCCGCCGCCGAGCAGATCCTCTTCCACCTGGGCGTACCGGCCCCCGGCCCCCGGCTGCGGATGATGGTCCGTACGTGGATCACGGCCGTCGAGGCGGCCTCCCTCATCTGGATCGACGAGGGCAAGCAGCCCGAGGTCGAGCGCCTCCGGGACTGGCTGCTGGACCAGTTCATCGCCCTGCTGACGGCCACGGCCGCCACGGATCCCGAAACGGCCGAGGCCGCCCGGGCCGCCCTGGCCCTGGAATCGCCCGACGGTCCCGTCGGGGTCCTGGCCCGCCGTGTGATCCCGGTGGTGTCCGAGGCCGCCCACCTGCTGTGACACTGGTGCGGTGAGAAGCCAACCGACCCCGTTCGAGGGCGGCCCGATGGACGGCCGGGTCCTCCCCGTCCTCCTCGGCCCGACCGGACACCCCCCGAAGTGGTACGAGATCCCCGTCCCGGCCCCGGACGGCGGCCCGCCGACGGTACTGCTGTACGAACGCGTCCCGGCGGGGTACTCCAAGCGGCTCGGCCTGCAGAAGGGCTGGAAGTACGACTTCCGCCCCTCGGGCACCAAGCCCAAGATCCGCTGGCCCTGGACGAAGCCCCCCCGCCCCTGAGCCCGCCGATCCGGTACCCGGGGCGGCTCCGGGTCCGGGCGGGGCCGCGAGCGTCGGGTCGGGCTTCGGCCGGGGTCGGGTACCTCTGGGCGGGGCTCCGGCCGGGGCCGGGCGCGCGCCGGGGTGTCTCCTCGGCCGCCGAACGTGACGAGGCGTCGGAAAGCGCGGCGGCAAGGCGTTCGGCGCCCTGCGGGGACACCCCGGCACACACCCGTCCCCGCCCTCCGCCCGGTTCCGCGACGGGGGAGCCGCCCCGTGTTCCGCCGAGCCTCCGGCAGGGTGCGGAGGCCGGGGTTGGGTGTGTGCCGGGGCGCTCCCCGCAGGGCGCCGAACGCACTGCCGCCCGGCTTTCCCGACCCCTCGTCACGTTCGGCGCCCGAGGAGACGCCCCGGCGCGCGCCCAGCCCCGGCCGTCGGCCTGCGCCCCGCACCGCTGCTCCGGCGGCTCCGGTCGGCAAGGCCGAGCCCGTACCCCCGGTCGGCAGCGCCGACCCCGCGGCCGCGCCTCCGGTCGGCAACACCTCCGGCCAGGAGACCGGCTAGTGGCCCGGGAGGCTGAGGACCGCCAGGCCGCCGCCGTCGCCGTCCTCCGCCGCGCGGAACTCCAGCCGCGCCCCGATCACCGCCGCCTGCCCCACCGCGATGGTCAGCCCCAGCCCGTGGCCCTTGCCCCCGCTGCGGAAGCGCTGCGGGCCGTGGGCCGCCAGGTACTCGGGGAACCCGTCCCCGTGGTCCCGCACGGTCACCACCGGCCCGTCCACCGTCAGCACCACCGGCGGCCGCCCGTGCTTGTGGGCGTTGGCCACCAGGTTCCCGAGCACCCGTTCCAGCCGCCGCCGGTCCGTCTCCACGTGCGCGTCCCGGACGACCACCACCTCCGAGTCCGTCCCGGACGCCCGCACCACCCGGCGTACCAGCCGCCCCAGCTGGTGCAGATCGCTCTCCACCACCTCGCTGCCCGAGTCCAGCCGGGAGATCTCCAGCAGGTCCTCCGTCAGCTGCCGCATCGTCCGGACCCGCTCGCGCACCAGCTCCGTCGGCCGCCCCTCCGGCAGCAGCTCCGACGCCGCCTGCAGACCCGTCAGCGGGGTGCGCAGCTCATGCGCCACGTCCGCCGTGAACCGCCGCTCGCTCTCCAGCTTCGACTGCAGGCTCCCCGCCATCGTGTCCAGCGCCGCGGCCACCGTCGCCACCTCGTCCTGGTGCCGCGAGGGGGTCCTCGTCCGCGGGTCGTCCACCCGCGCGTCGAGGTCGCCCTGGGTGATCCGCCGGGCCACGGCCGCCGTCAGGTGCAGCCGCCGGGTCACCCGGGTCACCGCGAAGGCACCCACCAGCAGCGTCCCGCCGATCGCCAGCAGCGAGGACCAGATGATCGCGTTGTCCAGCCCGCTGATCGTGCGGGCGCTCTGCCCGTAGTCGACGGTCGTCGCGAGGGCGCGGCCGTCCGCCGGGCCCGCCGCCCACATGGTCGGGCGGCCCCGGTGGTCCGCCACCACGGTGCCCCGGCGCCCGCTGACGGCGAGCTTCCGCAGCTCCGGCGGCAGCCCGACGGGGTCGAGCCAGGAACCGCGCGGAAGCGGCTCTCCCGCCTCGTACGCGCGCGAGACCTCCAGCAGTCTGCCGAGTGCCTTCTCCCGCGCCGTGGCCACCGTCTGGCGGGTCACCTCCACGTGCACGAGGGCGCCCAGCACGGCGGCCAGCGAGCAGCACATCACCACGATGAAGCACGCCGACTTCCAGGTCAGCGTGGCCGTCCAGGAGGGCAGCCGCACGGGCGTCGCGGGCGTCACGGCCGACCCGGCGCGGGAGCGGGTTCCCGGCTCCCCGGGGCCTGCGGATTGCCGGGCACCCGTACGATCTGCTCGCGCGTCGGCAGCATGGTGAGCTGCTTCTCGTCCCAGGACCAGGCGGTGACCAGCTCGTAGCCGCGGTTGCCGCTGGGCACCCGCAGGATCACGTCACGCCCGGCCAGTTCCACCGCGATGACGGTCTCCGTGGTCGCCATGATCCGGTTGAGCCGCCCGTCCGGGTCGGCCGTGTACACCCGTACGGACATCATCTTGTCCGGGAACTCGATGCCGACGATCAGCTCGTCCGTGCCGTTGCCCGTGAGGTCCCGGTAGTACGGCTTCAGCACCGGGCACGCCTCCGGCTCCTTCTCGTCCTCGACCTTCGGGCACTCCTGGATCGCGGCCGCCGTCCGGGGCGGCATCCCGTCCGGGCCGACCTCTTTGTCCGGATGGGCGCGCAGCTCGGCCTGGACGAGGGCCACCGGGTCGACGGCGTGCACGTCCTGGTCGCGGACCGGCGGGATCCCCTTGACGTACTCGGGCGGGGCGCCACCCGGATCGGCGGGCGGTACGGACGCCCCGCGGCGGTCGGGCCACAGATGTACGGGTCCGCTCGCGGTCGGCGTGGAGCCGGCGCTCACCAGCCCGCCGGTGTCCCCGCAGCCCGCCAGCAGCGGGGCCAGCGCGAGGAGGGGGAGCAGCGGGCGCGCGGACACACGCAAGCGCAACCTGTTCACAGCCCCTGTGCCCTTCTGCCCGCGATAGTCCGACGGCCGATCACGTCAACCATATGCGGAGGTACAACCGCTTTACGCGGCGGTCTCAGCTGTCCGTGCGCCCTCGGCGCAGCATCGCGAAGCCCAGCCCGGCGGCGCCTACGGCCGCGATCCCGCCGGCGGCGCCGAGCAGCAGCACACCGTCGCCCGGTCCGTCCGCCAGCGTACTCAGCCGCCGCCCACCGCCGGAACCGTCGGCGACGACGTGGGTGTCCCCGGTGGACGCCTTCCGTGGAACGGAGGCCGGGACGACCTGCCCGCCGCGGGCCTCGTGGCGGGTCCCGGTCTTGTGCCCGTCGCCCGCCACGGTGTGGTCGCCGCCCTGGGCCTGGACGTCCCCCACCCAGGAGGTCAGCCGTCCGGAGGAGTCCAGCGCCGCGTGCAGGTCCCCGGAGCCGCCGAAAGCGGTGACCCCGTCACGGCTGGTCAGGGTGGCCGTCGTGGTGCCGTCGGCCGCCAGGATCTCGGCCTGGTAGGCGCCGTTGGCCGCACGGTAGACGTTCGCCGTGGAGACCCCGTCCGCGAGCGAGAGGCTCTTGAGGAGGATCGCCTGCGGGGCCGCGGAGTGCGCGGACGAGGCCGCGGGCACCCCTTCGGCCAGGGCGGCGGCGGTGGGCAGCGCCAGCAGACTTCCGGCGCATGCGGTCACGGCGGCGGCGCGAACGAGAGTGCGGCGGCTGACGGTGCTCACGGGGGAAGTCCTTCGGTGCCGGTCAGGGCCTGGGCCATCCAGGTGGGTCAAACCTAGGGCCCGGCCGTTGCGGCAGCGCCCCGTTCGTGTAACAGCGGAGTCGCAACGTTCCGTCGGAGTCGTTACACATCCGAGGGATTGCCCTGCGGCGCCCCGGCTGCTCCCATGGACGGCGGGGGTGAGGGCGATGCGCGGACTCAAGGTTCTGCCGAGCGGCCGGCCCGGCCGCGGGCGCTTGTACGTCAATCTGCCCGACGGGCAGGCGGTGGCCTGGTACGACCGGCAGGCCAACCGGATCAGCGTCCTCGCGGACGACCACCGCGAGGCGATCCTGGCGGTGCTCCGCCCCTACCTGAGCGGGACGGTCTCGATCGGCCCGCCCCCGGTTCCCACCGCCTCCGACCTGCGACGTCTCGCGCTGCCGCCGGACGCGGACCTGGCCCCGAACCGCCCGGGGGAGACCCTGCTGGGCGAACTGGAACACGGCCCGGCGGGCACCAGGGTCCGGCACCGGCTGCGCCAGGACCTGACCGCGCAGCAGCGGATGGGCGACGCCTTCGACGCCCTGGAACCCGAAGGCTGGCGGACCCTGCACTGCGTTCCGCTCCCGGGCCTGGGCCGCATCGACCACCTGCTCATCGGCCCGGCGGGGATCTTCTGCGTGCGTACGATCCCGGGCCGACGCCAGCGCGCGGTGATCGGCGACCTCCTGCTCACGGTGGGCCGCGCGGAACCCCGCCCGGACCCCCGCTGGATCCGCCGCGCGGCGGCCTTCGCCACGGCGGCCCTGGCCGCCAAGGTCACCCCGGCGCTGGCGCTGGTCGACGCCTCGCGGGTCGAGACGGCCCCCACGGTCCGCGACATCCGCATCCTCCAGCCCCCGACGGCGACCCCGAACCTCGTGGCATCCCCCACGACGCTCAAACCCCCGGAGGTCGAAACCCTTTTCGCCCGAGCCCGCGACACCACCACCTGGCTCACCCCCACCAACCGCCCCGGCGGATACTCCAGCCCCGCCGGCGTGTGAGGCGCGGGGTCTGGGGCGGAGCCCCGGTTTCGGGACGGGGCGGGTGGGGGAAAGCTCCGCAGGCCCCCACCGCCAAGGCTCAGGCGGAGGTCCGCTTCCGCGGTGTCGCGGCCTTCTTCGCCGCCGCACCGGTCTTCTTCGCCGCTGCGGTCTTGGCCGTACTCTTGGCCGCCGAAGTCGACTTGCCCGCAGCCGCCTTGCCGGTGGTCGTCGCCTTCTTCTTCGTCGCGGCCGAAGCCGCGGTCTTCTTGGCCGAAGCCGCCGTCGACTTCTTCCCACCGACCGCCTTCGGCGCAGTCGCACCCGCACCCGCACCGGCACCCGCCTTCCGCCGGATCGGCGTCACCTCGGCCTCCGCCCCGCCGACGGCCCCCGCCTCCCCCCGGGAAGCCTTCGCGGCCCGCACGCTCTTCTCCAACGCCGCCATCAGGTCGATCACTTGCCCACCGGCCGGCTCCACCGCGGCCTCCGTCGGTTCGAACGCCCCACCCGACTTCGCCACGATCAGCGCTTCCACGGCCTCCCGGTAGTCGTCGTGCAGCGAGGCCATCTCCACCTCTCCCAGGGTCGCCATCAGCGCGTCCGCCAGGTCGAGTTCGGCCTCCCGCACGGACACCGTGACCTCCGGTGCCACCCCCTCCGGCGCCCGGATCTCGTCCGGCCACAACAGCCCGTGCATCGCGATCACGTCGTCCACGACCCGCAGCATGCCCAGCCGCTCCCGCCCCCGCAGCGCGTACTTGGCGATCGCGACCTTCCGGCTCCGCTTGAGCGCCTCCCGCAGCA
The DNA here is from genome assembly GCF_017639205.1 of Streptomyces nojiriensis. Classification (NCBI taxonomy): domain Bacteria; kingdom Bacillati; phylum Actinomycetota; class Actinomycetes; order Kitasatosporales; family Streptomycetaceae; genus Streptomyces; species Streptomyces nojiriensis. The sequence continues at coordinate 6,049,945 of NZ_CP071139.1, forward strand.
GCGTGTACGGCTTCGCCGCCGTCGCGCCGTTCGCCGCGAGGTAGTACGCCGCGTCCATCTGCAGCGGATCGATCTCCTCCGCCGGTACGAACGACATGATCTCGATCGTCTTCGCGGTCGCCAGCGGCAGCTGCGCCAGGTCCTCGTCCGTGATCGGGACGATCGACCCGTCGGCCTCCTCGTACCCCTTGCCGATCTCGGCGCTCGGCACCTCCTCCCCGTCCAGCTCGCACACCTTGCGGTACCGGACGCGCCCGCCGTCACTCACATGGATCTGGCGGAAGGAGATCGAGTGGCTCTCGGTGGCGTTCACGAGCTTGATCGGGATGCTGACCAGGCCGAAGGAGATCGCCCCATTCCATATGGATCGCACGGTTCCTCCTGTTTCGTGGCAGTCTCATCGTATGACGCCGATCACCATGGTGGAGGGCCGTCGCATCGCGCTCAGCAATCTCGACAAGGTCATCTACCCGGAGACCGGCTTCACCAAGGGCGAGGTGCTGCACTACTACGCCACCGTCGCGGGCCCGCTGCTCGCCCACATCCACGACCGGCCCGTGTCCTTCCTGCGCTATCCCGACGGACCGGACGGGCAGCTCTTCTTCACCAAGAACCCGCCGCCCGGCACACCCGACTGGGTGAGGACCACCCCCGTGCCGCGCTCCGAGGACCTCTCCGCCGCCCAGGTGGTCGTCGCCGACATGGCCACCCTCATGTGGTCCGCCAACCTCGTCGTGGAGTTCCACACCCCCCAGTGGACCGCCGACCACCCCGCCCTCGCCGACCGGATGGTCCTCGACCTCGACCCCGGCCCGCCCGCCACCGTCGTCGAGTGCTGCACCGCCGCGCTCTGGCTGCGCGAGCGGCTCGCCGCCGACGGCCTGGACGCCTACGCCAAGACCTCCGGCTCCAAGGGCATGCACCTGGCCGTGCCGCTGGAGCCGACCCCGTCCGCGCGGGTGTCCGCGTACGCGAAGCAGCTCGCCCAGGAGGCCGAGCGCGAGCTCCCCGACCTGGTCGTCCACCGCATGGCCAAGGCGCTGCGCCCCGGCAAGGTCTTCGTCGACCACAGCCAGAACGCCGCCGCCAAGACGACCGCGGCCCCCTACACCCTGCGCGCGCGGGCCCGGCCGGCCGTGTCCGCGCCCGTCTCCTGGGCGGAGGTCGAAACCTGCCGGACCGCCGCCGGGCTCGTCTTCCTCGCCGACGACATCGCCCCGAGGCTGGCCCGCGACGGAGACCTCTTCGGCCCGCTGACCGACCCCGCACGGGCCCGCCCCCTCCCCGGCACCCGCCCGTGATCCGCGTGCGACCGTCATCCCGCGCGACGGCACGTACGCCATCCGTGAACGATCTCCGAGCTTGCGCGGGGTGAGGCTGTTCCGGTGACAGGGCGGCCGGAGCAGCGAGCCCCACTGCGTCCCGAAGGCCGGGCGGACAGACCCTGTCGGCATGGAAGAGAGTTCGCCGAAGGTGGTCCTCCGGCCGCCCCTCGATGTGATGCGTCCGCGCCCGGCCGATGAGATCCCCGAGCAGGACAGCATGCCCGGGGGCCTCCAGTACTCCCTCAAACTGGATGGGTTCCGCGCACTCGCCTTCATCCCGGAGGGCGGAAGAGTGTTCTTGCAGTCACGATCCGGGAGGGACCTCACCATGGAGTTCCCCCGGGTTTCCGCATACCTGCAACAGAATCTACCGCCCGGAATCGTCCTGGACGGGGAGCTCTGCGCCTACCGGGACGGGCGACTGAACTTCACTGATCTGCTTCGGTCCCGCGCCGATCGCGAGCGGTCGGGAATCCCGGTCTACTACATCGCCTTCGACATCCTCGCCATCCCGGGGACCGACGTCAGGGGCCTGCCCCTGTGGGAACGGTGGGAGCTACTCGGTGGGGCTTTGGGCGATGCCGAGCCACCCCTCCAGCGGGTGCTGGCCACCCTGGACGAGGAGACCGCGCACCTCTGGTACCGCGAGATGAGGGCGGTGGGCGTCGAAGGGATCGTGGCGAAGTCGCTCAGTTCGACCTATCAGCCGGGGGAAACATGGGCCTGGAGGAAGATCAGGCACTCCGATACCCGGGACGGCAGACTCCTCGGCGTATTCGGTCCGGAACAGCGGCCGCACGCTCTCCTCGTGGAGCTTCCCGACGGCCGAACCGTCAAGACCTCCCCGCGTCTGACGGGAGTGCAGGCCCGGCAGGTCGGCGAATCGGTACGCGGCCTCCTGGGAGAGCGGATCGAACATCCCGACCACGGGCTCGTGACGCTTCTGATCGAGCCTGTCCTGGTCGAGGTGCGCGAGACGGCCGGTCGCCACGAGACGGCGAAGTTCGTGCGTGTCCGGTTCGAGGGATGAGGCAGCAGTCAGGACTTGATCTCGCGGTACGCGCCGAGTGCGCTGCGTTCGACTTTGGCGAGCAGCCCCTGTTGCGTCTGCTCGTCCATCCTTCGTTCCCGGGCCCACGTACGGGCCATGTCGACACCTTGTGCACGCAGCCGGTCGAAGCGCTCCTCCTCGGAGGCATTCTGCAGGTTCTGGAGCCATGCCATCGTGAGATGAGAGGCCTGGGGATCCTGCTCGCTCTTCGGGGAGGCAGGTCCGTCCAGCAGAGTGTCCATGACGACCGTGCGCCACGCCCGTGCCTGCCCCTTGTCCTTGCCGTGAGTGACCGCGTCGGAGATGCCGTCGAGGATGCCCAGTGCTCGCGCGCTCTCCGTCGGGGGAACGCTGAGGCCGTAGTCCGTGGCATCGGCCGGGACCGCCGCGAGCCTCTGCGCCGTGGTCCGGGTCTCCGTCATGCGCAGCAATGCGTAGGCCTCGGGGTCCTGCGCGACAGCGCGGACGACGCCCCTGAGGGTGTCGGCGAAGACGGTGAGGTGGTGGGTGCCGTCTGACTGCCACGGCGGGGCCTGGGGTGCGGCCTTGGCCAGGAAGTCGGTGGTGCCGATACCGCCGAGCATCTCGTGCAGATCGGGCGCGTAGTCGGCCAGGGCGGTGGCGAGGGGGACACGCAGTGCGGGATCCAGGGTGAGTTCCGCTGGTTCTCCGGATCCGAGGGCGACGAGCACGTCCTTCAGGGCCTGGGCCTGGGCCTGAGCCTGAGTGTGACGGCCGGGCGCCTCCCCGGCCGACGCCTTCACGATGGCCTCGGCAAGAGCAGCGCAGCTCGTGCCCGGGCGGACGGCCGCACCCGCTGACTTCTGCACGCGTTCGTCCCCGGCCAGGCCATTGCACGGTTCAGCGGCCTCCCTGCCGATCAGCAGCCATGCCCCGACCCCTCCCAGCACGGCCAGACACAGCCCGAGCACGATGAACGCCTTGGCTGGTGTCGTGCGGCCGGGGGTCTCCTGCGGCATGGCTGCCTTTCCTGTACGGGGTCGCGTCAGTTGGCGGTGTCGGTCGGGTACTTGTGCGTGCTGTTGCTTCCTCGGTCGTGGCCATCGAGGATTTCGTCCTTCAGGCCGGCCCTGGCATCGGCGTTGATGTCCTGTCGGCCGTTCGCCCACGAGTCGACCACGAGGCCCATCTGGTCGTTGGCGTTGAGGTAGAGGTCGGCGATGCCCGCGTTCGCCGTGACGTCCGCCTCCGCCTTCAGGTTGTTGCCCATGACCCAGGCCCAGGTGTCCACACCGCGCTGCATCGAGTCGCCGATGGCGATGGACATGCCTCCGGCCGTCGTCTTCCCTGATCGCGCTGTACGCCCCCAGGACAGCGCCGGCGTTGCTCGGCGGATTGCTCTGGGCGAAGCCGGTGGCGCCCTGTGGGATCTTCTCCATCTCCAGGCTGATGTAGCGGGACTCGGCTCATCGGCCCCGCCCGCGCGCGACTGACCCCACTCCCGATCGAAATCCCCCCACTATCCGCCTCCCGTCGGCAATTCTTGATCGTAGGCACGGCGACTGCCCGCGTGGCAGGAAAGCAGCCACCGGTGGCCGTCGATCCGGTCGCCGGTCCGGGGCGCGGCCACCAAGCCGGACGCGCTCTCTTCACGCTCCGCGGTGACACCGCTCATCGCCGCTCTTCTGCCGTTGGCATCGCCAAAGGCCAGGTCGGGTAGTACCCCACAGAACGCGTGCTGCTACTGGGCGGACGCTCCGGGTCTACTGCGGAACCCGCCGGCGCAGCGGAGGGCGGCGGCCGCCGCGGCGCGGGCCGCCGTGCTCGCGCAGAGCCTGCCCGCCTCGTACGCCGCCTTCGATGCGCCGGACCAGGCCTACCCGGCCGGCGGGCGGTGCGGCCGGCGGAAGCTGCGGTTCCTTCCCGGGCGCTCGGGCCACCGCGCACGGCGGAGGTCCGGCACACCTCGACGCGGCACCCGCCGCCGGAGGTGCTGCGGCTGCGGACGGACCTCTGACCCGCGCGGGAGGCGCGGGTCAGAGGGTGAGGGGGCGACGGGGCGAGGGGGCGTTGTGTCAGGCGTGTGCGCCGCGCCCCGCGTCCGGCGGGGCTCCCGGCTGTGGATGCGGTCCCGGCCCCTCCGGGAGTTTGTAGCCGGACTCCCGTTCCGCACGGACCTCGTCCGGATGGCTGGAAGTGGTGGAGCCGAAGTTCCCGTAGCCCTGCATCTCGTGCGGGCGTAGCCCGCCCTCCGGGATCTCCACCTGGTCACGCTCCTCGCGGACCTCGTAGACCGCGCCACCCTCGGGCAGGTGCGGCTGGCTCTCGGGGGTGGGCGGGGGTGGCTCCTTCGCCCGTACCCTCTTGCCCAGCAGGAAGCCGCCCAGCAGGAAGCCGGCGACGAGGATGCCGACGACCAGGAACCATGCGATGTCGGCGAGGGTCGCGTCCACGCTCAGGGTCGTGTCCATAACGACCATGTTCCCGCACTGAGGTCCGAAATGCTTTGCTATGCCCTGGATACCTTGGGCCATCCGGGGTACGCGCCGGGTGTGCGTACCCCGGACACGACAAGGAGGCCGGCCATGCCCCGCGGATCTTCCCCGAAGCGCGAACGGCAGTACGAGCACATCAAGGAAGGCCTGGAGCGGCGCGGCGAGCCCGAGGAGAAGGCGAAGGAGATCGCCGCCCGGACGGTGAACAAGGAACGCGCCCGGGCCGGCGAATCCCGGACCGCGAGCAAGGAATCCGTGGAGGACATCTCCTCGTCGCGGCGCGGGGGCCTGCACTCCCACTCGGGCGCGCAGGGCCCCACGTACGAACAGCTCTACGCCGAGGCCCGGCGCCGCAACATCCACGGCCGCTCGGACATGAACAAGACACAGCTCAAACGGGCCCTGGGGCAGTGAAGGCCGTTGCCTCTGCTAGGAGTTGATGGGGCCGTCGGCATCCCGCAGGGCGCCGGCGGCCTTGCGCCGGCCGAGCTCCCCCAGGATCTCGGCGCAGATCGCCAGCGCGGTCTCCGCCGGGGTACGGGCGCCGAGGTCCAGGCCGATCGGACCGTGCACCCGCGCCAGTTGGGCCTCGGTGACCCCGGCCGCGAGCAGCCCCTCCCGCCGCCGGGCCGTGGTCTTGCGGGAGCCGAGCGCGCCGACGTACGGCACCTCCCGGGTCAGGGCCACCCGTAGCGTCGGTACGTCGAACGACTCCTCATGGCTCAGCATGACCAGGCACGCGGCGTCCCGGCGCGCCTCCAGCACCTTGTCGGCCTCCTCCGGGCCGGTGACCAGAACGGCCTCCCAGCCCAGCAGCAAGGCCTGCCGCTCGATGATGTCGGCGAGCTCACCGCCGCCACCGATGACCACGTACGGGGCCGACGGGAACGCCTCGACCAGCACCAGCCCCGACTCCGCGTACAGCGCGTCCCGCCCGGCCCGCCGGGTCGCCAGCAGCTCGCCCGCCCGCCGCCCGGCATCGTCACCGGGCGCGTCCGTGGCCCGTACGACCTCACTGGCGGCCTGGTCCGCGGCCTCGTTCAGCCGGGTCACCAACGCCACCCCGACCCCGTCGCCGAGCAGCTCCCACCACTGCGCCGGGATCGCCGACAGCGGCTGCAGCAGCACCTCGGCCTGCCCGCCGCAGGTCAGCCTCGCGGCCACGGCCTCGGAGGCCCGTACGGACACCTCGCACACCCGCGCCGTGACCCCGGCCGGCAGGGCCGCGACCTCGGCGGCGAGCTCGGCGTCGAAGACCCCGCGGTAGAGCGTGCCGACACACTCCCCCCGCGTGTCGATGAGCACGGCACCGGCCGGATCCCGCGGCCCGAACCCCTGCTCGGTCACGGGCCGGGCCAGATACCCGGCCCGCCCCTCGGCCACCCACCGCCGCGCCGTCTCCACCAGCTCACGCATCCGTGCCGCCCCTTCTCGGTCGTCAGAGCCCGCCACAGGGGCACCTGGCCAGCGGCGCCATGCGGCCTCACCCCCAACGTACGCACGCACCCCGCCCCTACCCACCCCCCAGATCCCACAGACCCCGCCCCACCTCCCTCGTACGGACCACCGGAAACGGCCGGGCCCGGGCGCATCCCGGTTCGAGGTTCGGATCCTCGGGGCGAACGACACCCGTCGGGAGGTCCGCGACCGGGTGCCCGCCGGCCGGAACGTGGTCGCCGAGCTGGATCCGTCGCGCCGAACGACCGCTCGCACGCACGTTGTCAGAGCGAGCTTTCCGCTTGGCACGACAGGGGGAGGCTCCGGCGACGTTCGACGTCCACGGTCACGCCCCGCCCCGGACTGGACGGGACGGGACGGGACGACGGACGGCCCCGGGGCGGGAGGACGGCGAGAACCGCTGTTCGCGGGCGTCAGCAGCAGGCCGGCCGAGTGATAACAGTGTGTCACCATTCCCGTCTACGTGCTGACAGTGAGTTGCTGTGCGACGTTGGGAGCCGACCAGAGCCGGAGGGGAGGTGCCGACACCGTGATGCCGGACATCAGACGCGGCTTCGCCGCGGTGGCACTGCTGACGGCCCTGACCACGACGGCGTCGGCGTGCTCCGACTCCGACCCCGACACCAATCCGACCCGACCCGCCACGACCACCGACACGTCCCCCACCGCGCCGGAGGACGATGACCTGGGCAAGGTCTTCCCCGGCACCAGCGGAGGCTCCGGCGGCGGCTCGACGGTCGCCGTGCCGAGGGCGCAACTGGACGAGCCGGCAGGAGGGACCATGGAGTTCGCCAACGACCAGCAGGTGCCCCTGACCGTCCAGCCGCTGACGGCCACCGCGAACAGCGGAGACCTCTCGATCGTCGCGGACGGCTGCAGTGGCGTCACTCTTCAGCCCCAGGAGGCGTGCAGCGTCCGGATCAGCCACGTCGCCCACGTACCGGGCACGTGGACGGGGACGGTCACCGCCCCGACCGCCGAGGGGCCCGTCTTCTCGGTGACCGTGACCGGTGAGGCCGTCGAGGCCGCACCGGAGACGACCTCCGAAACCCCGACGCCGGAGCCCGACGGAACCCCGGCAACCCCCGACGAAACCGAGACCCCTGAGACCCCGGACGAGACCGAGACCCCCACGCCCGAGCCCGCGCTCACCTGACTGAGCCCTTCATCTGCACCCGGACCGTACCGTCGTCGTCCGGGAGCACGACGGTCACGGTGTTCGCGTACCCCCCGTAGTAGGGGACGAGGTAGAAGCGGGTCGGGGTCTTCACCAGGAGGCGAAAGCCTCTGTACCGGTACCGGTAGGGCCCGGCCTTGGCGCCCAGGTCCTTGAACTTGATGTTCTTCGCGTGGTGGACCAGCGGCAGGCGCGAAAGGACCTCAACGGCCGGGTTTCGCCGCATCCCGTTGTTCGCGTCCGCCACCGCCTGCTCCTCGCCCGCCATCGCCGCGTACCGGGACACGCCGTAGAACAGGCTCAACGTCAGCAGCCCCAGGAGCAACGCCCCGGCCACGAGCCACAACCGGTCGGCGTCGCGGACCTGAGGGCTCCGCCGCCCGGGGTCGTGCTGCCCGAGGCGCACCTGGATGGCGAAGAAGGCCAAGCTGACTCCCAGAGCCACCACGAGGGTGGGCAGCAGCCCGCGTGGCGAACCCGCGGGGAGGAAGGTGAGCAGGTCGTCCTGGAAGAAGACGGGGTAGCCCCCGACCACCCCCAGGAGCAGGCCCACCGCCAGCAGCGCGCGGTACGCCGTACGACGCCGCCCCTCGTTCTCGGGTCGAGCCAGGGCGTGCCCGATCCGGCCGAGCACGAGCAGGACGACGAGCCCGCAGACGAGCAGTATCCAGACCGGGAAGAAGAGGGCATCCGGGCTGCGCGCGAGGACGGCCTGAATGGAGAGGGGCAGATCGCTGAGTGGGACGCCGAACGCGCGGTAGTAGGCCTCGTTGTACTGGTTGCCGAAGTAGTAGAGCAGCCCGAGGACGACGGTCCCCGGCGCCGCGACGTACGCCAGCTTGTCCAGGAACGACCTCTCGGGAGGGTCCTCTGGCGGCCGCTGCGCCTGTTCGGGCATGGGCCCAGTCTGTCCGCCCGCCCCCAGGCCCGCACGTAATGGCCGCCCGCACGGCTGACACCCCGCCGCGCCGTCTGGCGTCGCTCACCGGGCAATCGGACGACGGCGGCCACGTAGGAGCCGGTCGCCAGGTCCCCGTCCGTCGGTTGGTGATGCAGCATCGGCGGGCGGGTCTCCGCTGGGGAGGATCCGGTGCCGTGGACCTGCTCATGGCGCTGAGCCCGTGCATTCCAGCGTCACGAGAGACCGATTGGCCGACCGGGCATTGGCTGTCCTCAAGGCACTCTCTCCGTGGCGATGGTGGCGCGTCGCGAGCGGGTGCCATGGGAAGGGCTGTCACCACTGCCAGGTGTTGCGAGGGCGAAGAAGTCGTCGTTGCCGGAGCGGATCCGCGGTCAGACGAAAACCTGCCAGTTGGGGCGCTGGGGCACCCGTGAGGTCTGCGAAGAAAGTGGGCCCCCTCATGGGGGACCGTAATTCGGGCTGCGGTTGAGAATCCTCGACGGCGGCTCCGGCCTGCTACAGGGGCCCCGAGCGTCCGTCCCATGGAACACCGAACAGGAGAACATCGGCCCTGTCGACGATCTGGCCAATGACGACAATGGGTGCCTCCCCGCCTCCGACCAGGGGGTGGTGCCTGATTCCCGGAAGTGCGGGTCAAATCTTATTTCCATGAGAGGCGCCTACAGGCTGCGCGGAACTTCCACACGGCTGTCCGGATTGTCCTTGCCGCAGGTCTCTCGCGTGGTGGCAGGAGACCGAAAAGTCGTCATGCGGAAAGTTGCTGCAATCAACCGTCCAACTCAGTCCCAAGTCAGGCGCGCCGAGTTGTCGCGGCGACGTGGTCTGCGGTGTTGGGCCATGCAGATCCAGTCCGGCTGAGCTGTTGGCAGGGACGGGGCTATCCGCGGCCCTCTTGGCTGCACATCACTCAGTCATTGATTTCTGACCGCCTCTTCGGTCACGCCCGGGCCCGGGGGACCGATGGGTCCAGCAGCGACGGCGGTGAGCAGCGCCAACACCGCAGCCATCCCGGCGGTGCCGAGTGCAGCCGGCCAAGGCACCGAAAGCAGACTTGCGCCCCCGGCGATGAGTGTGGCCGCCAGAGCCTGTGCGAAGGTTCGGATGACGCGCTCTGTAGTGGCCTTCCAGAAGGTCACATCAAAGATTGAAGGCACGGCGTGGTCCTTTCGGAGTTCAGCCTCTGGGTCCGATACGAGCGTCTCTTTCCAGTGAACTGGCAATAGTGGTTCTGCCACTGCCGACATGCCAGCTCGTGCTCGCCGAAACGATCCTGTTGGAAGTGTTTGCTGCTCGGTCCAAACTGCGCCGGCATCATCTCCTGCCACAACGCTGGCAGTCTGAGATCGGCGGAGCGAATTTTGGTCGGCGCCCGGCCCGGGTTGGGTCCAGCATGACCTGGGAGCCGTACCCTGTCGGCGACTCGGGCAGGTCTGCGTGACGAAAGCCCATCGGCCATGAAGAGACCGGTATCGACGCGGAGCGGCCGCAGGGCCGGGCGGGGGACTGCTCGGCAGCTGCTTGACGACCGAGTATCCGACTCCGAGTGCCTTGTTGACGGCTGAGGCCACTTGCAGGACCTCATGCGTCAGTGCCATCTGCGCCCGGGAGTACTGCTCGGCCCTGGCCTCCTTGGCGGTGTCGAGAAGCGCCGCGTCGACGCTCTCACCGCGTTCGGCAGCCTCGACGGCGACCCGGTAGGCGCGAGCCGTGGTGTTCAGGTGGGCGTAGAGGTCGCGCTTGGCCTGGAGCGCTCGCTCGGCGCGCGTGCACGGTCCGCACACTGGTTCTGCTCCGCCGCTTGGGCTCGGCTGGCGCGCCCAGGGTGCCGCCCAGCGTTCCTCCGACACCTATGAGCGCGACGGAAGGCGTGTTCACATCCACGAGACCCGCACCAGGCCGTCCATGAGCGATACGACGGCAGTTGGCTGCGCATACGCGAAGACCCCGTCTCAGCTAAAGCGCTGATGGCGGGGTCTTTGGGCACTTCCTGCGAAGTGCCCCCGGCAGGATTCGAACCTGCGCACACGGCTCCGGAGGGCATCTGCGGAAGCGGCAGTTCAGGGTCGCTGACCTGCAGGAACGTTGAAAGAGAAGTAACCCATCCAACACCTCACACGCTGCTCACACGAGGGTGCTCCGTCAGCTACCTTCTGCGCTTGACCCCAGCCAGCGGCCGACCACAGGCAGGAGCTTGGCTCCAACCTGTACCACTGACCTGTGGATTGTCAGGCCGGACTGTTCGATGTGTAGCTGCCAGATTCGTGATGGGGACCTGAGCAACTGCACGCACAAGCTGTGTGCCTTGGCCTAGGCTCAGTTGAGCTTGTGCTTACGAACTCTCGGCTCGGGGAGGCGGAACCTCATGGGTGCCGGAAGGACTGTGTGGGCAGTCGCAGGGCTCTGCGGCCTCACCGCGGTAGGGCTTCTGCTGGTGGCAGTGCTCCTTGATCTAGACACGGGTGATCGTGTCGCGAGCGTCGCAGGGGCTGTTGCTGGTCTCCTAGGCTGCGCGCTGACCGTCTACTTTGGGATGCAGCAGGGCGGGCGCGTTAATCTTTCGGTTCAGGCGAAGGGACGTAGCGCGGTTGCCGGCGGCCGCGATGTTTCCGGTAATGCTGTGGGGAAGAATTCCAAGGTTACGCGTGCTGCGAATTCCTCTGCCTCAAGGCAGGTTTCAAATGCCCGATCCGATGCTCCTGTCAGCGCACGCGGGCATGGAGCAACGGCGGCTGGAGGACACGTTACCGGAAATGCGATCGGTGAAGGTAGCGAGGTTGAGGAGAGTTGAACCGTGACGAATCTTCGGACGCGGCAAGCAGAAATGAATCTAAGCAGGTAAGCACACGTGGAACCAGTGCTCTAAGTGCAGGCGGCGACGCTGCCTATAACGCCACTGGCAAGGGTAGTAGCGTTCAAGATAACCGCACGATTATCATCGTCAACGATGCCACAACTGATGTCGGTGTGGCGATGACAGCGGAAGAAGCAATTGATGCATCGAACGTTTACGCCGAACAGATTCGTTCCGCTTACGGGCGGCTCGATCTAGAAGCGCTCATACCGACGACCGAGGGTGAGCATCCTCGGGTGGAACTGCGCGAGGTCTTCGTACCGCCAATGCTCCGCGCTGATCCCCCACGCGTGGAGCTGCCCGTGGAGCTGCACCGCCGGTTGGTGGATTGTGGTGAGCTCTCGGACCAGAAAGACGATGCGACACTGCTACCCGGTGTCGATCGGGAAATGTGGGAACAGGCTCGCCAAGCCTACCGGGAGCGGCCTGCAATTCGGTTGCTGGAAACTCTTGCATCCGCAGGATCTGACCGTGTTGTTCTCCTTGGTGACCCAGGTGCAGGAAAATCAACTCTCGCTCGCTACCTGGCTCTAGTGCTCACGTCTCAGATTCTTACGGGGCCGCTTCAGTCGCTATCTGGGTTGCTGCCAGTAGTGATTGAGCTGCGTCGATACGCAGACGCAGACTGGAGGGAAAGATCTTTCGAAGATTTTCTGGATTATGTACATGTGCACGAGGGGCATGCTCCAGCGCCAGCCTTGCTGCGCCGCTGTCTGACCAGCGGCTTGGCCTTGGTGGTTTTCGACGGCCTAGATGAGCTATTCGACCCCCGCGTCCGGGATGACGTTACGCGCCGAATTTCTGGATTCGCTGCTCGCTATCCAAATATTCGGGTTGTAGTGACCTCTCGAGTAATTGGCTACAACCGGCACGCTTTGGATGCGGCGGGGTTCCGTCATTACATGCTCCAGAGTCTTGATGACGCTCAGATCTTTGAATTTACGGCACGCTGGTATGAGGCGGTCTGTCCGGCCGATAAGTATGAAGCTGAAAGGCTTCGAATCCGCCTCGGTGACGCGATCAATCGCTCGCGGCCAGTGCGTGAATTGGCAGGAAATCCGCTCTTGCTGACTATTCTTGCGATTATTGCCCGTCGGCAGAGACTTCCTCGGGACCGTGCCGGAGTCTACCAGCATGCCGTCAACGTGCTTATAGCCCATTGGGACGAAGATGCGAAGCATCTTGACCTGGCTTCGGACATTCGCGCTATTGCTGACCTCGATGACCGCGATCGTCGAGAAATGCTCGAACGCCTCGCTCGGCACATGCAAAGCGGAGAGGGCGGTATTGCTGGCAATCACGTGCTGACCGAAGATGTGGAGCAAGTCTTCACCGATTATCTTCGTGAAACACTCCAGCTTGATATGGCGCCTGCCAGAAAAGTTAGCCGCGCCATGGTGAGACAATTCCGTGAACGGAATTTCATTCTAAGTCTCTACGGAAGTCAGGTGTACGGATTCGTTCACAGGGCTTTCCTGGAATATCTGGCGGCTTCCGATATTGTTCGACGGTACGAACAGCGTGACTTGAGCGACGAAGATCTTCTGGATGGCATCTTCATGCGGCACGCCCCTGACCCTGCATGGCATGAAGTTTTGTTGCTGATTGTGGGACAATTGGGTGAGAAAGTTGCTGCATCAGCGATCGATAGGATCCTCGCCTCCAAGAGTAAAATCGTGGCGCCGTCCGCCGTTCTCGCGCTGCGTGCACTGGCGGAAGTACGCCGAGTGGGGGCGCTTGAAGACCAGAGTATTAAGACCGCGCAGGCTCTTACGCGTCATTGGGAGATTCATCACGTAGTTCGGCCAAGCGTCGAGGCGGATACGGAAACTTCACTCAATTCTCTTGGTCCCCAATGGGCCGGTAGTCGACATATTCGCCGCTGGCTCCTTGCGACGGCGGGTGGGATAAGGTCGTCAGCCGTCGCTTACGATTTGTTCGAAGATGTGGATGTCCTTCTGGCTATCGCATCCGGGTCTGGGCAGCCAGCTGCGCGAATAAATGTTTTGCCGCGGCTCGGGCAAAAGTGGCCGCATGAGGAAAAGGTGTTCAGATTCATCCAAAACGCCGCCCTCCAAGATGCCGATACTGGTGTCCGGAGCGTGGCCCTGGAGGTGCTTGCCGAGCACTGGCCCGAGGAGTCGGCCGTACGGGAGCTTGTGCAGTGGTGCGCGACTGAAGACCCCCATCGAGATGTACGTAGCGACGCCCTCGACACTCTTGCAGATCACTGGCCCAAGGAGTCGGCGGTGCGGGAGCTTGTACAGCGCTGCGCCACTGAAGACCCTGACGACTACGTACGGCGTTGGGCTTTCGTCACGCTAGCCAGGAACTGGCCTGAGGAGCCAGCTGTACGGGAGCTTGTGCAGTCGTGCGTCATGGAAGACCCCAGTCACCAGGTGCGCAGCGAGGCTCTGGCCTTGCTTGCTGACCAGTGGAGGGGCGACCCTGCCGTTCGGGAAACCGTCCAGCGCCGTGCCACTGAAGACGCTAGCGAGGATGTACGGAGCAGGGCGCTTGCTTCCTTGGGTCAGCATTGGGCAGATGATCGGGCGGTTCGGGAACTCATCCAGCGCTGCGCCATTGAAGACCCCCACCAACAGGTGCGCAGCGACGCCCTCGACGCGTTCGCAGACCACTGGTCCGATGACCCTGCCGTGCGAGAGTTCGTGCAGCTCCGCGCTACGGAAGACCCGCACGAGCACGTTCGGAACTGGGCATTGGCCAAGCTTGGAGACCACTGGACTGATGACCCTGCGATACGGGAGTTCGTGCAGCGGCGTGCCATTGAAGACTCTCACGCAGAAGTACGTAGCAGGGCCCTCAGCACGCTCGCCGCTTGCTGGCCCGAAGACCAGGTTGGACGCGAACTCATCCAGTGCTGCGCCACTGACGATCCCCACGAAGACACACGCGTTGACAGCTTGAGCATCCTCGCTCACTTCTGGACCGATAACCCCGATGTGCGGGAGTTCGTGGAGCGCCGAGCTATTGCAGATCCATCGGAGCATGTGCGAAGTAGTGCCCTCGGTGCGCTCGCCAACTACTGGACCGATGACCCCGCAGCGCGGGAGCTTGTGCAGCACCGTGCGACGGAAGACCCGCACGAGCTGGTACGAAGCAGAACCCTTGTAACGCTCTCCCATTACTGGACAGAAAAGCCCATTGTGGACAAGCTCGTCCGCGATCTTCACGCACGGGCTTGTCGCGACAGCTCCGACAGCGCTCGGGACTTCTTCATGGCACATCTTGTGAATGAATCGTTTCCAGCTGTGCGGATCGTCGCAGCTCAAGTACTTGGGAGCCTTTGGTCCGCTGACCCGCTGAGTGTCGCAGCGCTGCGTGCGCAGGAAGAGAATGAACCGGATCGGAAAGCCCGAGAGGTGATTGCTCAGGCGGTGGCTATGGCAGAGGCCTACGCTCCACTGCGCGGGCGGCTCTGGTAGGCCCTGCCCTGATGTGATTCCTATGGTCGTGGGCCCACGTTGCCTTCTGCTTCAAGGAAACTGGCTTCGAAGGTAAACCCCGGCGATTCTTGCAAGATTGTTCTCCCTGCCAGCCTATTTTGAGGCCGGTGGGGCAGTCGGCTCCCGTCCGCTTAATCGGCTGAAGCCTAGTGGACGGCGGAAAATCGAGCCATTTCTGAAATCTTTCTAAGTTAGCAGATGGGCGTTCACCGCGCGGGCCTGATCGGCTAGGTCGGAGAGCTCACCAACCTCGATGCCTTTGGTGCGAAGGGTTTCCACGCCTACGCAGTCGGCCACTAGGAGGCTCGGCTCTCGCCAGGCGATGACCACGCGGCGGATTGGGGAGCGGAGGATCAGCTGAGTGCAGGTGAGAGGGCGGGACTTGCGTTCCGAGCAGGGTTCCAGCGTGCTGTAGAGCGTGGCGCCGGCCAGGCGGGGGTCGTCCGCGGTGAGCTTGGCCAGGGCCGATTCTTCGGCGTGGACGTGGGCGTCCGTCTCGCGGGAGTAGCCGTGGGCGAGCTCCTCGCCGTCGGCGCTCACGATGATGGCGCCAACGGAGAAGGCGCCCTCGGCCGGCGGGCACTTGCGGGAGAGTTCGATGGCCCGCTCCATCCAGGTCACATCATCGGCGTGCGTCATGCGGAGCCCTCCTGCTTGGGCAGGTAGCGGAGTAGGGCCACGTCACCGATGGTGCTGGCCTCGGCGAGGTGCATTCGGCGGGTGGATCCGCCGGGGTAGGTGGCGGGGTTCAGGAAGCGAGGGGCGCTCGGGTCGCCGACGACCAGGGGGGCGATGGCGAGGTGGATCTCGTCGGCCAGGCCCTGTGAGAGGAAGCCCGTGTGGATCTGTCCACCGCCCTCCACCATCAGCCGCTCTATGCCGCGGGCTCCGAGGTCGTCCAGGAGGGCGCCGAAGTCGATGGCCGGGCCCGTGGAGACCACGTCCGCCAGGCCAGCCAGCCGCTCGCGGAGCTTCTCCTCGCCCACGTCCGTGGTGTATGCGAGCTTCTCTCCGCCGTGGTGCCAGAACTTCAGGTCGGCATCCAAGTCTCCGCTCGCGGAGATGGTGACCTTGAGCGGGTAGGCGGGCTTTCCTGCGGCCACCCGCGCCGCGCGCCGCTCCTCGCTGTTCACCAACAGGCGGGGGTTGTCGGACCGCATCGTGCCGGCGCCGATCAGGATGGCGTCCGACTCGGCACGCACCTGGTCCACCCGGTCGAAGTCCTCGCTGTTGCTCAGCAGAAGGCGTGCGGTGCTGGTGTCATCGATGTAGCCGTCCACGGATGTGGCCACGCTCAGCAGGACGTACGGGCGGGGCATTAGGGGTCTCCTTCAGTTGCTGGTCAGGGCGGAGGGAGCCTGTTCAGGCCTGGCGTAGTACTGCCTCGGTCAGAGCGTCCTTGAAGTCGCTCACGCCACGGACCGTATGCCATTGATCAAGTACCCCATCGAGCTGGGCCAGCTCCCGCGCGATGCGGTCAGACCCGGTCTCCTTCGCGACGGCCAAGGCCTGCAGCCCCGCGGAGGCCGCCTGCTCGGCCTCGCCCGCGCGGGCAAGGGAAACGGCCTCCCGTCCCAGGTAGACCCCGCGGTCGCGGTGGTAGCCGGCGGGCAGTCGGCTGATGGCATCCCGGAAGCCTGCAGCCGCTCCCCGATGGTCACCGAGTGCGGCAAGGCTGTGCGCCCGCTGCACGTCTATGTACGCGCCATCGAGCCAGACACCCCAAGGCGAGCTGGGATCCGGGTCCATCTTGGCGAGCAGCTCCCGCGCGTGCTCGTAGGCCCGCTGCGCCATGAGCTGGTCATTCCGGAGTGCGTGACCGTGGGCCCCATACGTTGCGGCCACTGCGGCCAGACGACTCCTCGGCGCGGCTCGGTCCTCCGCGGCCTCGGCCACGTCCACCGCCTCGATCGGGTCGTTCATGTCGCCGGCGAGTTGGCTGCGGCGAGCCAGGATGTACGTGGTCAGTTCGTCGTCGCCTGCCATGTGGGAGGCCTCCAGAGCCTCGCGCATCCAGTGCTGGGCGGCGCGGAAGTCCCCGAGGTCTTGGTAGAGCCAGCCGCACAGTTCCGAGTACTGGGTCTGTAGCTGGAGCAGCTTCCGGCGATCGGTTCCGCGGCGATTCGCGCGCAGCTCCTTGATGGCGGCGATCTGCTGCTGAACCGTCGGTATCACCCGATGGGGACCGAACAGGTTGTCGTTGTCGATCAGCACGCGTCGGGTGGCTTGGAGGAGCTCGATGGGGTCGGCCCCGGAGGCGATGAGATCGGATCGGGGGGCAGGGCTCGCCGCTGCTGAGAGGTCGGAGGCTGCAGCGATGGCGGCACCAGCGCCAAGCGCGCCAATCAGAGCCCTTCGGGACAGTGACACGAAGATGATCCTTCCGTCATCGGAACGAACGGGGACGGACATCCCCTCCTCCGACGGTGCCTGAGTCTCCGGTTTCTCAGCCAGGGCCACAGAGCCGTTGGCCACATGGGGCCCTCGATTAGCCACATCCCCCTGGGGGAGGCCCTCAAGGCTGATCCCTTCGAGGACCGATGCGTGCAGCCGGACGAGCGAGCCGCCGGCGCCGAGCGCGTCGTCGTAGGCCCGGACCAGATCGGCCGACGCGGCCTGCCCGCCACGCTCAACGCGGGCCATGTAGCTGGTGTTGAACAGGATCGATCGGCTGAGCTTGCCCAGCGATAAGCCCCGCTGCGTGCGCCAGGCGCGCATTTCGGCGCCGAGGTAGTGCTGAGGGCTTGCATGCGGTGTCAGGTCGTTCGGTCGCTGCCCCACTCGTCCCCCCTCATGCGGCCTATGTGGCCGCCTCTTGGCGGCCACATAGCGGATCTGTCGGTCACTCAACTGCCCGGTCTACAAAGGATGCAGAGGGGCGACGACAGCCTAGCGACGCAGGTCGGAGCCCTCCATTCGATCCGAACGAAGGGGGCAAGATCGTGACAACGGCAGCCGCTCGTGAACCCATCACGTGCCCCGGCGGCGACGGCTGGATCGGCGCGCGCCGGGAGCTACTTCTCCTCCAGCTCCGCGACCCGCTCGCGGAGTTCGGCGACCTCGCCCTGGAGTCGAGCAAGCTGGTCGCGAAGCTCTGCGATCGCGTTCTCGGGGCTGGCGAGCTTCGCGGCGTCGGAGGCCTCCGCGGTCAGGAACGCCCCCTTGCCCTGATGACTGACCGCGAGGCCGTCCGTCTTGAGCTGGCGGATGGCGTCGCGAGCCACGGTCACGGTGACGCCGTACGTTGCCTGGAGGTCTGCCAGGGACGGGAGCTTGCGGGACTCCGCGAACTCGCCGGCCGCGATCCTCCGCCGCAGCTGCTCCGCCACCTGCTGGTAGGCGGGCTTGCCGGTCCACTCGACCATCTGCACCTCATGTCTCTTCGCTGTCACTGCCTCAGTGTGCCCAAGCGGCACAGAGAGAGCTAGCGCTCGCCCTGCTCTTACGCGGAGAAGGGCTTGCACAACTCTGCCTCACAGTGCACTCTGAGGCAGAGTTGAGCTTCGCCGGAAACGCGACTCAACCGGCCGTAACTGCCGTGCAGGCAGCTGCGATCGATCCGTCATTTGCCCTGCCCGGAGGGCCCTCGAAAGGGGTCTGAAGGAAGCACTCGCACTTTGAGAACTCAACAGCGTGCCAAGTGATACGAGGCGGGGCGTGATCCCCGTCCCCATGGCGACGGGTTGTCGCCGGCGGCCACTTCTTCCGCGTGCTGGCTTCTGGAGAACACCCCTCGGGGTGCCACCCGGCACGCGCCGCCCTGCTGGCGTCAGAGCAGTGACGATGACGCACCCGATTCTCAGGCTCGGGGCCGGAGTGCCGTGGCAACGGTGCGCCGGTGAAGCCTCGCTCCACCGAGTTAGGGCTTGACCCCCGGGGCTGGTCGCCTCTCGCCAAAAGACCGCGACCGCCTCGGTGTCCCTTCGACTTCAGGAGAAAGACGATGCGTACGTACATCGGCGGCCAGGAGGCCGTCAGCGTCAACGAGTTCATCGAACTGGCCCTCGGTACCCCGCTGGAGCTGTGGCTCGGGGTGGAGGGGGAGACCGAGGAGGAGCGCGCGGCCCGCATGGACGCGGCCCGCGACATCCTCGCCGAGCACCCCGACCTGCCCGACGACGTGAGCCGGATCGCTGCCCAGGTGATCGAGGCCAACGCCCCGGAGCTGTTCAACATCACCCCGCTGGTGCGGCGGCCCGCCAGCCGCCGCCCGGCGCGCAAGGGCGGCAAGGGGGCCGCGGCATGAGCCACACCCTGACCGCCCTGTCTGCCGCCTTACCGCTCGCATCTGGCTGGTCGGTTCACAGCCTGTGGATGCGGCGCCGGATCGAGACCGCCCGCCGCGACCCGCTCACCGGCCTGTGGACGCGGGATCCGTTCGCGGAACGCGCTCGCAAGAGCCTCGCCCGGAAGTGCCAGCTCGCCGTACTCGTCTTGGACCTCAACCGGTTCAAGGAGATCAATGACTCCCTCGGGCACGCGGCCGGAGATGCGGTCATCCGCGCGACCGGCCAGCGCCTGGGCGAGTGGGCCGAGGAGCGCGCCGGCGTAGCCGGGCGCCTGGGCGGAGATGAGTTCGCCGCCGTCATCCCGGGCTACGGCGTCGACAAGCTGCGCGCAGACCTACACATGCTCACCGATCGACTGGACCGGTCAGTGCCGTTCGACGGTCACCTGGTCGAGGTACATACGTCGATCGGCGCCGCCTACTACCGGGCCGGCGCCGCGGAGCTCTCCACTCTTCTGCGCCGTGCGGATGAGCAGATGTACCGGGCCAAGCAGGGCGGTGGGGGCTGGCGCATCGCGCAGCGGTTGACCGTCCCGGAGATGCGTACGGTCAACGGCCGCCGGGACGGCCGACGTGGCACCGGCGGTGAGGCGGCGTGATGACGGCTCGCAGGTCGCTGACCAAGGTGCAGAGGGCCGTCTTGACGGCCGCGTTCGTGCCCATGGTGGCCACCGGCGTCGCTGGTGGCGCGGGCACCTTCAGCAACATCAGCCGTGCCTACGGTTCGGGTACGGCGCTGGGAGCGGTGGCGGCCGGTGAGGGTGCGACTGCCGTGCTGGCGCTGGTGCTGCTCGGCCTGACGATGCTGGGGCAGTCCTCCCCAGGGATCATCCGGGTGGGCTTGTGGGCCTTGCCCGCCGCCGCATCGGTGATGGCTGCGATGGCTGCCGATGGCCCGGGCCGCACTGTGATCTACGCCGTGACGCCGATGGGCATGTGTGTGTCGGCCGAGGGCATGGCGTTCCTGGCCCGGCGGATCGTGGTCCACCAGGACGGCCGCGACGCAGAAGCCGAAGCCAAAGCGGCCGCCGTGGTGCGTGCCCTGGCGTACCACCGGGGTCGTGCCGCGAACCATCCGTCGGGTTGGGTGCGGAAGTGGTCCGACCGGACATCGTGGCGGCTGGCCCGGAAGGTGGGGCTGGGTGATGCGTCGCTGGGTGCCAGGCTCCTGGATGTCCAGCGCGACCGGCTCACCAGCGGCGCGGACGCCGCCCTCGCGGCCATGTTCACCGGGACCGCAGATCGGGATGTACCACCCGGGATCGCCGAAAATCGGTTGGGGTCTGACCTGCACAAGTCGACTGCCGAGGGCCCGACCGTCGCTGGCGACGTATCCCTTCCCGAGTCGGCCGACCCGGTACCCGCCATTGAGGCAATCGGACAGGCCGAGGCGGTGCCGGTGGCCGAGCCGGTCGAGCTTCCCCAGTCGGCTCCTGCGCGGGCAGTCGCGGCCGCCGAGTCCGCTCCCCGCCGGGCGACTGGTCGGGTGCCGCAGTCGGCTCGTACGCCCCGACCGACTCGCACCCCGGACGAACTCCTCGCCGAAGCCAGGTCGGTCACGGCCGACTGGCCCGACGCCCGATTGACGGCGGAGGGGATCCGCAAGGCGGTCCGTACGTCGTCCGCCAACGGCCGGACGTTGCGTGACGCGCTCAAGGCCGAGCGTGCCGAGCCTGAGGCAGCTTGATGACCTCGCTGACGTTCGCCAAGTGCTTCGACCCGGACGGTGCCCGGTTCGGGATACCGACCTACCCGTGGCGCCTGGCCCCCGAGGGCCTGGCCACCCGCCGCCAACTCCGCGCCGAGGGGCTGCGGCCCGGTGGCCAACCGATCGCCGCGCAGCTCCTGCGGCCCCGGTTCCGGCGTGAGCCGTTGGTGGCCTACCTGTACCGCGTCGACCTGGCCAAGCCGGTCCGGCCCATGACCTCGCGCAAGTGGGGAGCGCTCGCTCTGGCGATGCTCGCCCGCCGCACCTGCCCCCAGTGCACCACCGACGCCGGATACGTCATTCCGGCCTCGCTCGGCATGTGCGTCCCCTGCGCCTACCCCGAAGAACAGCGCGCCGCCTGACCGCACAGATCGCGAGCTACAGGCCCGGACGGTCGGCCGTCCAAAGCGCCGTCCGGGCCCCTTCCCACCGCTACAGAGGGAGCAGACCCACCGTGTCTGAGATCCACGTCATCGAGCAGTCCGGTGAAGAGCCGGACAGCACGCAGAACTCCCCGGGGTCGGCGTCGGTCCTGCCGTTCCCCGCAAAGAAGGGCAAGACCGAGCCGCTGGCCCCGGGCGAAGCCAGGCCGGGGGAGTGGGAGGCCGAACTCCCCGACGACCAGCCGGACGACGACGGGACCGTCGCCGAGGGCGATCCGGTCGACCCGCCCAAGCACGAGTTCCCGCCCTCCATCGCCGAAGTCATCGAAGCCAAGGACAAGGCCCGCCGGCCGGTTCTCCCGGACTGGCTGACGAGCGCCAAGCAGCGTGCCGCCGTCGCGAAGTGGGCGGCCGGCCACTACGGCCAGACCACCGCCTACCACCTGGTGCGGACTCCCGTCTACTCGGCGAAGCTGCTGGCCTACGCACCGCGCGGCGCCTTCCGCTGGGTGGGTGCGACGGGCCGTTGGGTCTCCGACGCCGAGGGCCTCCCGGTCCGCCTCGCCGCAGTCCGGACCGAGGACGCGGGGGAGTACCTCAAGCTCTCCCGGCAGCGGGACGCCCGGGTGAAGCTGCGCAGCATCATCGCCACCCTGGCCAGCGTGACCGGCCTCGGCGCGGCTCTGGCCATGTGGGTGCTCGCCCCGGCCTGGCTCCGGACCCTGGCCCTGATCGCCCTGACCGGGGCGCTCGGGTGGGTGGGCGCGCCGGCGGACCGGCCGCTGATCGACGCGGCCAAGGTGAAGTTCCGCCACCGCAAGCTGACCTCGGACATCGTGACCCGCGCCTTCTTGGCCGCCGGACTCACCAAGCCGGATCAGGGCATCGCCTTCCCGCAGCCCATCCGGCAGGACGGCGACGGCTGGCGCGTCGTCGTGGACCTCCCGTACGGCAAGACGTTCTCCGACGCGGTCAAGAAGCGCGACGCGCTCGCCTCGGGCATCGACGTCGCCGAGACGCAGGTGTTCCTGGACCGCGATACGACCAGCTCACGCCGGGTCTCCATGTGGGTGGCCAACCGCGACCCGCTCGCTGTCCCCACCGGCCGCACCCCGCTCCTCGGCGTAGACCGCGTGGACTTCTGGAAGCCCTTCCCGTGGGGGCGCGACGAACGCGGCGTCGAAGTCGAGATCAGCATGCTGTGGCTCTCGCTCCTGGTCGGCGCCGTCCCCCGGCAGGGCAAGACGTTCTCCGCCCGCACCATCGCGCTCGCCGCGGCCCTCGACCCGTACGTCCGCCTGTACGTGTTCGACGGCAAGGCTTCCCCGGACTGGCGGAAGTTCTCAATGGTCGCCCACCGGGTCGGCTTCGGCACCGTCCCCCAGAGCGGGGTGGACCCGGTCATGCACCTGGTCAACTCGCTCCAGGAGCTCAAGGCCGATGTGGAGGACCGCTACCACCGGCTCTCCGAACTCCCGCTGCACGTCTGCCCGGAGGGCAAGCTCACCCCGACCATCTCGCGGGACAAGAAGTACGGCATGCCGCTCGTGCTCTTCGTGGTGGATGAGGTGCAGGAGTACCTGATGCACCCTGTCCACGGGAAGACCATCCTTGACCTGCTGGTCTTCCTCGCCCGCGTCGCGCCGGCCGTCGGAGTCTCGGTGATGACCGCGACGCAGAAGCCCGACGACACCGCCTGCCCGTCCGTGCTCCGCGACCAGCACCAGGCCCGATTCGCCCTGCGGGTCGGCGCCTACCAGGTCTCGGAGACCATCCTCGGCGCCGGATCTTACGGCGAAGGCCTGGATGCCTCGCGGCTCCTCAAGTCCCACAAGGGAGTCGGCCTGCTCAAGGGCATGTCCGACGACGCCGGAATCGTCCGCACGTACCTGGCCGACGGCCGCGACGCGGAGACCATCCTCACCCGCGCTCAGGCCCTCCGGCAGTCGGAGGGCACGCTCTCCGGCGACGCGGCCGGAGAGGCGCCGGCCGATGCCGCGCTCGCCACGATCCTGGACGACATCGCCGCTGTCATCGGCAAGGGCGAGACCAAGATCTGGTCCGAAACCATCGTGGACCGGCTCGCCGACCACCGCCCCGAGGTCTACGGGCCGTGGGCCGAGATGGACCCCAAGCCCAAGGCCGAACAGCTCACCGCGGCGCTCAAGCCGTACGGCATCGGCACCGACCAGATCGGCCGCCGCATCGACGGCAAGACCGTCAACAAGCGCGGCATCGAACGCGCCCACATCGCCAAGGCGATTACAGAGCGCAACAAGAAGCGGGACGCGGGCTAGCCCCACGGGTCGCTGGTGCTAGCAGCGGACGTTGCTAGCGCTAGCGACCCCGCTAGCGGCCTGTACGCCACCTGATCAGGTCGCTAGCAGATAGCGGCCCACCTGCGGAAACCATCGAATCCCGCCCTGGAGGCCCCTTGTGACTCTCTTCCTGCTCGCTAGCGTCCTTGCCCTGTTGTTCACGCTCGGTTACGCGGGCCTGTGTGCGGCCTCGCCGTTCGGCCGCTGCCGCAAGTGCAACGGGCTCGGCTTCGCCCTCACCCACGACCGCAAGGGCAGGCCCAAGCGCGGCAAGCACTGCCGCCGCTGCGACGGCCACGGCATCTGCATCCGCGTCGGCCGCCACCTCTACAACCTGTGGGCCCGCACCTACCGCAACGGCACCCGCTGAACCACACACCGACTGGAGTCGCCATGACCTTCACCATCTCCGCGGTCCTGCTCTTCGGCGCCGGATCGTTCTTCGTCCTCAAGTCCAAGTCCGCCGGGGCCGGAGCCGCGATGGTCCTGTTCCTCTTCGGCTTCTTCACCGCCGGGACCGGCGCCTACGAGCCCATCACCAACCTCGTGAAGTCCGCCGCCGTCGCTGTCACCGACATCGCCGAGTAAGGAGGCACCGCCGTGAACCACCACGACCCCGCCCGCTGGGAGACCACCCAGACCCACCACCCGGTCCCCTTCACGCCCGCCCCGCTGGCCGTTCACCACCCGCACGCCGTCCCCGACATCCAGACCATCCAGCTCCCGGACGGCCGCATCATCACCGGCTACGCCATCGCCCCCACCAAGGCCCCCGAGCCGGTCCCGGACCGGCCGGCCATCAACCCGCTCGCCGTCAACATCGCCCTCGGCGGCATCGGCTTCGCCGCGGCCTGCGGCGGGCTGATGCTCCTGACTACCTTCATCGCCGCCGTCGCCGCGCTCATCCAGCAGCTCGTCGTCCTGGCCGCCGTCATCTTCGGCGGCTTCGTCGCCACCCAGGTCCTCGGCACCAACAACGGCCGCGGCAACGGCGGGACGGTCGTCAACATCCGCCGGGCCGTCTTCAAGCGCAACAACTTCCGAGGGTGAAGGAGCCAACCGTGTTCGAGATCCGCGTCATCTGCCGTCCGGCCGAGGCACCCGAGATCACCAAGGCCTTGGCCGAGACGTTCACGACCGGCCCGGTCCGCCGACACCCCACCCGCGACGGCGAGCGCGTCCGGCTGTACGTCACCGCCGAGCAGCAGCCGAGCCACTGGCCCGCGCCCGAGACCGCCTACGCCGCCGCACCGAGCGTCATCAGCGAGATCGGATGGACGGCCCGAGGAGTCCGTGACTGCCTGCACGGCGTCCATGTCCGCGAGTTCTGGCTCCGCAAGGCCGCGCTCCTGGACCGCATCGCCCTTACCGACGACGACCCCGTGAGCGGCGACGCCGCCACCCTCGCCGTCGAAGCGGCCCGCCGCCTGATGGACATCGACCAGACCGCCGGCATCGGCCCCAGCGGCTACGCCGACGGCCCGTACACCCCGGACCACCCGGACAGCGTCCGCGAGCCCCGCGGCTACGTCCGCCAGGAGTACGCCCTCTGGAAGCGGCACCACTAGCTGTGCCCGGGGCGGTCGCCTCTCGCCAAAGACCGCGACCGCCCCGGTTCTCCGTCCCTTCGACAGAAACAGGAGATCCCCGCGTGAGCCCTCCCACCACCTTGCGACTCGGGTCACTGTGCACCGGTTACGGCGGCCTCGACATGGCCGTGCAGCGCGTGCTCGGCGGCTCGCTTGTATGGGTTGCGGACAACGACCCTGGAGCCTCCCGCATCCTCGCCCACCGCCACCCGCAGGTGCCCAACCTCGGCGACATCACCGCCACCGACTGGGCGGAGGCGCCGCCAGTCGATGTCGTCCTCGGCGGCTACCCGTGCCAGCCATTCAGCACAGCTGGCAAGCGAAAGGGAACCGGAGATGCCCGCCACATCTGGCCCCATATCGCAGACGCCCTTGGCGTTCTACGACCCCGACTCGCGGTGTTTGAGAACGTCGCAGGGCACCTTTCCCTCGGATTCGACATCGTCCTCGCCGACCTTGCCGCCCTCGGGTTCGATGCGAAGTGGGGCACTGTTCGTGCGTCCGACGTTGGCGCTGCCCACCAGCGCAACCGCCTCTTCTTCTGTGCCTGGCCTGCCAACACCAGCAGCCAGGGATTGGCGGGGCGGTGGGCAGAATGGGCAGCTCCCCACCGCGATCACTTCGCTGTTCCCGACCGAGGCGACCGGAGCCGGGGGCGCGGGACAGGGCCATATAGACCTGCCGGGGTACAAGGGGGACCTGACGCTCCCCTCGGCAGCGCAACGAACTGGGGCGAGTACGCCCCGGCCATCCTCAGCTGGGAGTCCGCCCTCGGACGGACAGCTCCCGAGCCAACTGACCCTGTGGGACGGCTGAGCCCCGCATTCGTGGAATGGCTCATGGGGTTGCCCGCCGGCCACGTCACCGAGGTACCCGGGCTCTCCCGCACCGCGCAGCTCAAGGCACTCGGCAACGGCGTCGTCCCGCAACAGGCTGCTCATGCCATCCGCGCGCTGCTCGCCTCCACCGCGGCCGATCACATCACGGCCGCCGCCTAGATACGCCCGGGGCGGTCGCCTCTCGCCAAAGACCGCGACCGCCCCGGTTCTCCGTCCCTTCGACAGAAACAGGAGACCACCAGCATGACACCCGAACCGGAGTCGGAGCAGTACGCCTCCGTGCTGCCCCTGCGGGCAGCGCCCGCGGGCAACCTGGAGCGTGTCCCGCCGCACGACCTGGAGGCCGAACAGGCCGTGGTCGGGGCCCTGATGCTGGCCCCCGAGGTCACTGCGCACGTGGCTGCGGCGATGGACCCCGCCGACCACTACCGCCCGGCGCACGAGACGATTCACCGCGCGATCCTGGACCTGCACTGCCGGGGCCAGGCCGCGGACCCCATCACCCTCGGCCATCACCTCGACCACGCCGGCGTCCTCGGCAAGGTCGGCGGACGGCCCTACCTCCACACCCTTGTCCAGGCCGTCCCCAGCACGGCCAACGCCGAGTACTACGCCGGGATCGTCCACCAGCTGGCGCGCCGCCGCCGCAGCATCGAAGCCGGTACTCGCATCGTCCAGGCCGGCATGTCCCCGGACGCCACGGACGACGACCTGCGTGAGGCCCTGGCCCTGGGAGCCGAGACCATCCCGGCGACATGGGCAGAACCCATCCCGCTCAACGTCCAGCCCAAGCTCCCGCCCTTCCCCACACAAGCCCTCCCCAGGTGGCTCGCCGACTACGTCGCCGCCGTAGCCGAGGAGACCCAGACCCCGCCCGATATGGCCGGAGCGCTGGCCCTCTCCGTCCTGTCCGCTGCCTCCGGCGGTCGCGCCGTGGTCCAGGTGCGCGGTCGCTGGAGGGAGCCCACTAACCTGTTCGTGGTCGTCGCGCTCGGTCCCGCCAACCGGAAGTCCTCTGTCTTCGCCGCGATGACCCGCCCCCTGTACGAGGCGGAGAAGAGCCTCGTGGAGGGGGCGAACCTCACGATCGTGGAGGCGGAGGTCACCGCGAGGATGGCCCGCGAGGCAGCGGAGAAGGCCGCAGCCCAGGCCGCGAAGGCGGAAGGGCCGGAGCGAGACAACCTGATCGCCGAGGCCATCGGCCTCGCCCAGGTCGCCGAAACCCTGACCGTGCCGGCCAGCCCGCGGCTCCTCGCTGATGACGCCACTCCCGAGGTCATCACCACCCTCCTGGCCGAGCAGGGCGGCAGGCTCGCGGTCATGTCCGCCGAGGGCGGCATCTTCGACATCATCGCCGGGCGGTACTCGGGCATCCCCAACTTGGAGGTCTTCCTCAAGGGCCACGCTGGCGACCGGCTCCGGGTGGACCGCCGGAGCCGTGAGGAGTTCATCGAAGCCCCGGCCCTCACCATGGGCTTGGCCGTCCAGCCCAGCGTTCTCGAAGAGATCGGCAAGAACCGCGGCTTCGATGGCCGCGGCCTGCTGGCCCGCTTCCTGTACTGCCTGCCCGAATCCCTGGTCGGCCGCCGGAGGATCAATCCGGACCAGGTGCCGCCCGCCGTGGCGGCGACGTACGAGCGCAACGTGTACGCCCTCACCTTGCGGCTGGCCGACTGGACGGACCCTCTCGTCATCCAGCTCACCCCCGAAGTCGATCGGGCCCTGATCGCCTACGAGGAACGGTTGGAGCCGCAGCTCAGGGCCAAGGGCGGCAGGCTCGGTCACATCGACAAGTGGGCGGGCAAGCTCGTCGGCGCCACCGCCCGCATCGCCGGACTCCTCCACCTCGCGGCCCACATCGACGGTGGGCACCACGAACCCATCACGGAAGCCACCCTGAGTGCCGCCATCGAGATCGCGGACTACTTCACCGCTCATGCCCTAACAGTCTTCGATCTCATGGGTGCGGACACATCGCTGGCCAGGGCCCGCGTCCTGCTGACGGCTCTGGAGCACAACGGCTGGGAGAGCATCACCCGCCGAGACCTCTTCGCCAAGCTGTCCCGCTCCGAATTCCCCACGGTCGCCGAGCTGGAGCCTGCCATCGCGCTCCTGGAGGAACACGGCTACCTCCGTACCGACACCCCGCCCCGGACCGGCAAGCGCGGACGTCCGCCGGCCCCTCGGTACGTCATCCACCCGAACGTCCGGGAGCCCAAGGCGTGAGTCCTCGACGGAGCGGCGCCCCCTGCGCCCCGCCGCAGAAACCGCAGAATCCGCAGAAACCCGCCACGACGCACTCTGACCAGCGACGACGCCACGCCAGCGCGGCCGCCGCAGAAAGCCTTGGAACTCCCGCAGAAATCAGCGCCCGCAGCTGGCGCCGCCTCGCCCCACGTGCCGCCACCTATTTCTGCGGAGATTCGCGTGGTTTCTGCGGCGCGTACCGGCAGGGCCCCAACGCCGCAGGTCAGGCCACAGATCCCGGTATTTCTGCGGATTCTGCGGTTTCTGCGGCGCCGTCCCGTAGCTCAGCAATCTGCCCAGTGGAGGAACAGTGGCCGGCCCGCGTGACGAGATGTTGACCATCCCCCAGGTCGTCGAAGAGATCGGCGTACCGCTGGCGACGTTCTACCGCTGGCGGCAGCTGAGGAAGGGCCCCAAGGCAATCAAGCTCCCGAACGGCTCGGTGCGAATCCGGCGGTCTGAGCTGGAGCGTTGGATCGCAACCCTGGAAGAGGCCGCGTGACCAACCGCAAGACCGCGAACGTGCCGGGCCCCCGCAGCAGTGGGGGCCCGGCCCCCACGGCGGAACTCACCCTGACAACGGACGTCCGGATTTGGAAGATCAGCAGGCTTTCCAGTAAGTCCGCTCCCTATCAGCTGCGATGGGTCGTGGCCGGGCAAGTTCGGCACGCCACGTTCGCCACCGTGGCGCTCGCCGAAAGCCGCCGTTCCGAACTCTGGAACGCGATGACGAAAGGGCAGCCGTTCGACGTCGAATCGGGCTTACCGGAATCCGAGGTCCGGAAAGCCGCTGCCAAAGAGAACGTCCGCCCCGATCCCACCTGGTGGGACTTCAGCCGTGAGTACATGGCCGTCCGGTGGCGGACAGCTGCGGCAAAGACTCGCGAGGGGCTGGCGGACAGCCTCGCCACGGTGGCCATCGCGATGATGGGCGACGGCGCCAAGGCGCCCACCCCTGAAGAGGTACGTCTGGCGGTGCGCTGGGCCGTCGTACCGGCCCACAAGGGCGAGGAGCCTCCGCCGGAGCTCGTGCGGCCCTGTACGTGGCTCTCGCAGCGCTCCCGGCCGCTCTCGGACCTCCAGGACCCGAGGGTGCTCCGGGACGTCCAGTACCGGCTTTCGTTCAAGCTGGACGACACCCCGGCGGCGGGGGAGACCTACAAGCGGCGCCGGCGCGGCTTCAACACCGCCATGGAGTACGCGATCGAGTCGGGCTACCTGGACGCGAACCCTCTCGCCGGGGTGAAGCGGGCCGGGCCCAAAGGCGGCGACGCGGTGGACCCCAGGGTTCTGGTCAATGCCGTCCAGGGCAGCCAGCTTCTGACCGCCGTCTCCTACGTGGGCTCCGTCCACCGCAACCGCGGGCGGCGACTTGTCGCGTTCTTCGCCTGCCAGCTCTACGCGGCGATGCGGCCGGCGGAAGCGGTCGGCCTGAGGGAGCAGGACTGCCACCTTCCTGAGACGGGGTGGGGCACGCTCACGCTCAGGGAGACGCTGCCGGTATCGGGGAAGAGGTGGACCGACTCCGGGAAGCGCCACGACAAGCGCGGCCTCAAGTCGCGCGAGGCCAAAGCCGACCGGCCGGTGCCCATCCCCCCGCTCCTGGTGGCGATGCTCCGCGAGCACATCGAGGAGTTCGGGACAGCTCAGGGCGGCAGGCTCTTCGCCAACGAGCGAGGAGGCGTGCTGGGGACCTCCAGCTACTGGAGGGTCTGGCAGGAGGCGCGAGCATTCGCCTTACCTCCCGACCGGGCCGCCTCGCCGCTCGCGCGGCGGCCGTACGACCTGCGGCACACCTGCATCACGAACTGGCTGAACGCCGGAGTTCCGGTGGCTGAGGTCGCCCGCCGCGCCGGCAACTCGCCGGAGGTCATCCACCGGCGATACGAAGGATGCATCGACGGCCACGAGAAGCTGAACAACGCGAAGATCGCAAGGGCGATGGGATGGGCAGAACCCGAGTGAGTACGAGCAGCGGCACGCACTAATCTGCCGATCATGCGACAAGCAGCGAGCCGATTAGGGCTGTTGGGGTTCCTGATGGTCATAGCCGGTTGCGGGGGCCGGCAGACGACGACCACGACCGGCGACGTGACCACGACGGTGGTGCAGGACAGCCAGTGGGTCACTGCCGCGATCTCGGCTGGCGCTGTCCTCATCAGCTCGGCTGCAGCTGCCTGGATCACTCACTACTTCACCGGGCGGACCGAGAGGAGGAGGCAGCAGCACGCCGACGCCCTGGAGGCCGCGAAGCGCGACCATGAGGTCAAGCTGGCCCACGAGCAGCGCATTCGCGAGCAGGTGATCGCCACCTCTACGACGATCTCGAAGATGCTCCAGGACTTCCGGGCGAAGATCGGTGAGGCGACGGAGGCACCGGACACCCTGGCCGCCACGCTGCTGTACGACGAATGCGCCGCCGTAGTCCGCCGGCACCACGACGATGCCTTGCCCGTCATCGAGGTCATGCCGGACCTGGAGCTCCGGCAGCGGGCCAACGCCGTCTTCGAGGCCTACGGGGAGTGGGCGGCAGGCACTGCTGAAGCGCTGTCGAATCTGACGAGGCGACCGGATGCCGCGGGGCTGGACGGGACGCGCGAGCAGTTCTACGAGCGCGCCCGACGGGTGATCAGCGATGCATCAGGCTGACGCGTGGCCCACACGCCCCTCACACGGGACCAGTGCGTAACAACGACAAAGGCCCGGACTCAGTGGGACTGAGTTCGGGCCTTCATGCTTGGCACTTCAGCTGGTCAGCGGCGTGATCGCCCTGTCTCTGCTGGAGTGCCCCCGGCAGGATTCGAACCTGCGCACACGGCTCCGGAGGCCGTTGCTCTATCCCCTGAGCTACGGGGGCGCGTCGTTGGTGTTGCGGCGACGGGTTGAACACTACCAGCTTCCGCGGGGTGATCAGGAACCGGTTTGCGGGGGAGGAGGGAGTGGTTCGCCCGCAGGGGGTGGAAGTGGCGAAAAGCCGGACGCGGGGGCCCGGGCGGACCTACTCTCGAGTTGTGCCAGGCGTCTCGGGCCGGGTGCTTGTTGTCGACGACAACAAGGTCATCCGGCAGCTGATCAAGGTCAATCTCGAGCTGGAGGGCTTCGAGGTCGTGACCGCGAACGATGGTGCCGAGTGTCTGGACGTCGTGCACCGGGTGTGTCCCGATGCGATCACTCTTGACGTGGTCATGCCGCGACTGGACGGGTTCGGGGCGGCCGCGCAGCTGCGGGCCGATCCGCGGACCAGGGACGTGCCCGTCGCCATCGTCAGCGCCTGTACGCAGCAGGAGGTGGAGGCCGGGATCGCGGCCGGGGTGGATGCCTTCCTCGCCAAGCCGTTCGAGCCCACCGAGCTGGTACGGGTCGTGCGCCGGCTGATCGAGCGCAAGGACCGGCGCGACGGGAGGAGAGGGGCGCCCGCCGGGAGGGGGAGGGGCGGTCCCCACCAGTAGGACGTGCTCCCCGTCGGCTTCGGTTGTCCAGTGCTCTGTTCACATGGCGAAACCCTTCGACTGATGACGGTGCGTCTCCCCTAGGCTGGGTCCCGTGACCCCCGCAGACCTCTCCCGTTGCGTCGTGAGCGCCGTGCGCTGCGCCGTCGAGGACGGTGAGCTGGGCGGGGCGGTGCCCGCGCGGGTGGTGGTCGAGCGGACCCGGCCCGGTGGGGTGGGGGAGTACGCCACCCCCGTCGCCTTCCAGATCGCGAAGGGTGCCGGAGTGCGGCCGGCCGAGGTCGCCGAGGTGCTGGCCCGCCGGCTCGGCGCGGTGGCCGGGATCGAGCGGGTCGAGGTCACCGGGGCCGGGTTCCTGAATTTTTCGCTGACCTCCCTTTCCGCCGCCCGCCTGGTGCGCGACGTGCGCCGAGCCGTGGCGGTCGAGGTCCCGGACATGCGGCCGTCCCGTGAGCCGCGCGAGCGGCTCGTACGGGCCGCCGTCGCGCGGATCGAGGCCGCGCAGGGGCTCGGACCCGGTCCGGAGCCCGTCGTCGCGCCCGTCGCCCGCCGCGACGGGGACGTGCTCGCGCGGTACGGGGCCGACGCCGTCGCCTGGGCCGTGCTCACCACCCCCGCGCGCGAGACCCCCGAGTTCTGCGACGCGCTGCTCGTACAGGGGGAGGGCAACGAGCTCCACCGGGTGCGGTACGCCCACGCCCGCGCCCACGCGCTCGTACGCAATGCCGAGCAGCTCGGGTTCCGCCCCGAGCCGGGTGAGGTCGACGCGCCCGCCCTGCTGCGCGTCCTCGCCGATCACCCCCTCGTCCTCGAAGCCGCCGCGCACCACCGCGCGCCCGAGCGGCTCGCCCGGCACCTCGTCGAGCTGGCCGACGCGCTGCTCGACTTCCAGTACCGCGTCCTGCCCAAGGGCGACGAGAAACCCTCGGCCGCCCACCGTGCCCGGCTGGCTCTTGCCGAAGCCGCCGGGACGGTGCTGGCCGGCGGCCTGGCCCTGCTCGGCATAGACGCACCGACACGCTTGTGACCCGCGAAGAGAGATACCGATGAGCCGTTCCGCGCACCCCGCCGGGCCCCGCCACGCCGACGTCCTGCCCGAGGGGCACTACTCCCCGCCGCCCGCCGACCTGAACGCGCTCGACGAGAAGGTCTGGGCCCGGACCGTCGAGCGTACGGCCGACGGGGTCGTCGCCGTGGGCGGCATCGAAGTGACCCGGCTCGCCGAGGAGTTCGGGACCCCCGCCTACTTCCTCGACGAGGAGGACTTCCGGTCCCGGTGCCGGGCCTGGGCGCACGCCTTCGGTCCCGACGCCGACGTGTTCTACGCCGGCAAGGCGTTCCTCTCCAAGGCCGTCGTGAAGTGGCTGAAGGAGGAGGGGCTGAACGTCGACGTGTGCTCCGGTGGGGAGCTGACCACCGCGCTCGCCGCCGGGATGCCCGCCGCGCGGATCGCCTTCCACGGGAACAACAAGTCCGAGGGCGAGATCCGCCGGGCCGTCGAGGCCGGGGTCGGGCGCATCGTGCTCGACTCCTTCCAGGAGATCGCCCGCGTCGCGCACATCGCCCGTGAGCTGGGCGTACGCCAGCCCGTCCAGATCCGCGTGACGGTCGGCGTCGAGGCGCACACCCACGAGTTCATCGCGACCGCGCACGAGGACCAGAAGTTCGGCATCGCGGTGGCCGACGGGTCCGCCGCCGAAGCCGTGCGCCGGGCGCTCGGGCACGACTCGCTGGAGCTGCTCGGCGTCCACTCCCACATCGGTTCGCAGATCTTCGACATGGCCGGCTTCGAGGTCTCCGCCAAGCGCGTCGTGCGGCTGCTGGCCGCCGTACGGGACGAGCACGGGGTGGAGCTGCCCGAGATCGACCTGGGCGGTGGCCTCGGCATCGCGTACACCTCGAACGACGACCCGCGCGAGCCCCACGAGATCGCCAAGGCCCTGCACGAGATCGTGGCCCGGGAGTGCGAGAGCGCCGGACTGCGGGCGCCGCGGATCTCCGTCGAGCCCGGCCGCGCCATCGTCGGCCCGACCGCCTTCACCCTGTACGAGGTGGGGACCATCAAGCCGCTGGAGGGGCTCCGTACCTACGTGAGCGTCGACGGCGGGATGTCCGACAACATCCGCACCGCCCTCTACGACGCCGAGTACTCCATCTCACTCGTCTCCCGCACCTCCGACGCCGAGCCCATGCTCGTGCGCGTCGTCGGCAAGCACTGCGAGAGCGGCGACATCGTCGTGAAGGACGCGTTCCTGCCCGCCGACCTCGCGCCCGGCGACCTCCTGGCCGTCCCGGCCACCGGCGCGTACTGCCGCTCCATGGCCAGCAACTACAACCACGCTCTGCGCCCGCCCGTCGTCGCCGTGCGCGACGGACAGGCCCGAGTGATCGTCCGCCGCGAGACGGAGGAAGATCTCCTGCGCCTCGACCTCGGATGATGAAATAGGTGTCTCACTCAATGGACCGAGGATGGAAACTGCTGTCCATTGAGTGAGACTGGTTCCACCCGGCGGGCAAACCGCCCGCGGGGTACTGATGGAAGATCGAAAGGCGTAGGTCGAATGATGCGTACGCGTCCGCTGAAGGTGGCGCTGCTGGGCTGTGGAGTGGTCGGCTCAGAAGTGGCTCGCATCATGACGACGCACGCCGACGACCTCACGCAGAGGATCGGCGCGCCCGTCGAGCTCGCCGGCGTGGCCGTGCGCCGCCCCTCCAAGGTCCGCGAGGGCATCGACCCCGAGCTGGTCACCACCGATGCCACCGCCCTCCTCAAACGCGGTGACATCGACATCGCCATCGAGGTCATCGGCGGCATCGAGCCCGCCCGCACCCTCATCACCACCGCCTTCGAGCACGGCATCTCCGTGGTCTCCGCGAACAAGGCGCTGCTCGCCCAGGACGGCGCCGCGCTGCACGCCGCGGCGGAGCAGCACGGCCTCGACCTCTACTACGAGGCCGCCGTCGCCGGCGCCATCCCGCTGGTCCGCCCGATGCGCGAGTCGCTCGCCGGCGACAAGATCAACCGCGTGATGGGCATCGTCAACGGCACGACGAACTTCATCCTCGACAAGATGGACTCCACCGGCGCCGGATACCAGGAGGCGCTCGACGAGGCCACGGCCCTCGGGTACGCCGAGGCCGACCCGACCGCCGACGTCGAGGGCTACGACGCCGCCGCCAAGGCCGCGATCCTGGCCGGCATCGCCTTCCACACCCGCGTCCGCCTGGACGACGTGTACCGCGAGGGCATGACCGAGGTCAGCGCGGCCGACTTCGCCTCCGCCAAGCGGATGGGCTGCACCATCAAGCTCCTCGCCATCCTGGAGCGCGCCGCCGACGGCGAGTCCGTCACCGCCCGCGTCCACCCGGCGATGATCCCGCTCAGCCACCCGCTCGCCTCCGTCCGCGAGGCGTACAACGCAGTCTTCGTCGAGGCGGAGGCCGCCGGGCGGCTCATGTTCTACGGGCCGGGCGCGGGCGGTGCGCCCACCGCGT
Organism: Streptomyces nojiriensis; assembly: GCF_017639205.1. Taxonomy (NCBI): domain Bacteria; kingdom Bacillati; phylum Actinomycetota; class Actinomycetes; order Kitasatosporales; family Streptomycetaceae; genus Streptomyces; species Streptomyces nojiriensis. Next base: position 6,084,968 of record NZ_CP071139.1, read on the forward strand.
CCGCGGTCCTCGGCGACCTCGTCGCCGTCGCCCGCAACAAGCTCGCCGAGGCAACGGGGCCCGGCGAGTCGGCGTACACCCAGCTGCCGGTCAGCCCCATGGGGGACGTCGTCACCCGCTACCACATCAGCCTCGATGTGGCGGACAAGCCGGGCGTCCTCGCCCAGGTGGCGACCACCTTCGCGGAGCACGGTGTCTCGATCGACACCGTGCGGCAGCAGGGCAAGGACGGCGAGGCCTCCCTCGTCGTCGTCACTCACCGCGCACCCGACGCCGCCCTCTCCGGGACCGTCGAGGCGCTGCGGAAGCTGGACACCGTCCGCGGTGTCGCCAGCATCATGCGTGTTGAAGGGGAGTAAGGACCCATGAGCAGCAATCGCACCCACCAGTGGCGCGGCATCATCGAGGAGTACCGGGACCGCCTGCCGGTGACGGACACGACTCCCGTGGTGACGCTCCGCGAGGGCGGCACTCCCCTCGTCCCCGCCCAGGTGCTCTCCGAGCGCACCGGCTGCGAGGTGCACCTGAAGGTCGAGGGGGCGAACCCCACCGGGTCCTTCAAGGACCGCGGCATGACCATGGCGATCACCAAGGCCAAGGAGGAGGGGGCGAAGGCCGTCATCTGCGCCTCCACCGGCAACACCTCCGCCTCCGCCGCCGCGTACGCGGTGCGCGCCGGGATGGTCTCCGCGGTGCTCGTGCCCCGCGGCAAGATCGCGCTCGGCAAGATGGGCCAGGCCCTGGTGCACGGCGCCAAGATCCTGCAGGTGGACGGCAACTTCGACGACTGCCTGAACCTGGCCCGCGCACTCTCCGACAACTACCCGGTCGCACTGGTCAATTCGGTCAACCCGGTGCGTATCGAGGGCCAGAAGACGGCCGCGTTCGAGATCGTCGACGCGCTGGGCGACGCCCCCGACATCCACGTGCTGCCGGTCGGCAACGCGGGCAACATCACCGCGTACTGGAAGGGCTTCAAGGAGTACAAGGCCGACGGCCTGTCCACCCGTACGCCCCGTGTGTGGGGTTTCCAGGCCTCCGGTTCCGCGCCCATCGTGCGCGGCGAGGTCGTCAAGGAGCCGCACACCATCGCCACCGCGATCCGGATCGGCAACCCGGCCTCCTGGGACTACGCGCTCGCCGCGCGTGACGAGTCGGGCGGCCTCATCGACGAGGTGACGGACCGCCAGATCCTCGCCGCCTACCGGCTGTTGGCCGCGCAGGAGGGCGTCTTCGTCGAGCCGGCCTCGGCCGCCTCGGTGGCCGGTCTGCTCAAGGCCGCCGAGCTGGGCCTGGTCGACCCCGGCCAGAAGATCGTGTGCACCGTCACCGGCAACGGCCTGAAGGACCCCGACTGGGCGATCGCCGGCGCTCCGCAGCCGGTCACCGTTCCGGTGGACGCCGAAGCCGCCGCCGTGCGCCTCGGCCTGGTCTGACGGCAGCGCCCGCCGCAGCTGCCCCGCAGTGCCGCGGCGCCACCGTGTGAAGCCGGGTCCCGGAGGGCTCGTGAGGTCCCGCAGAGGCCTTCCCGAGATCCTTCGGAACCCGGCAACTCACCCGTACGACAACAAAAATACGGCTGAAGTCGGTCGAAGCCGGTCGAAGTCCGCGACACGCATCGTGCGCCTCCTGTGCGCCCTATGTCGCGAGAGAACCTTCCTTCGATACGCTGTACCTACATCCGCCACCGCGCATATGACTGCGGTGCTGCCCCGAGGGCCTTCGGGTGTCGTACGTTCTCCAGTACATTCGCAGCGAGCCAGCGAAGAGCGAAGATCTCGCACAGTCACAAGGAGTGTCATCGGACGATGGCCGGTCCAGCGTTCCGCGCCGCCGCCGTACGGGTGCGCGTCCCCGCCAGCAGTGCCAACCTCGGCCCGGGCTTCGACGCCCTGGGTCTGGCCCTGGGGCTCTACGACGACGTAGTCGTCCGGGTGGCCGACTCCGGCCTGAACATCGACATCGCGGGCGAGGGCGCCGACACCCTCCCGCGGGACGAGAGCCACCTGCTCGTACGCTCCATGCGCACCGCCTTCGACCTGCTGGGCGGCCAGCCGCGCGGCCTGGAGGTCGTCTGCGCCAACCGCATCCCGCACGGCCGCGGCCTCGGCTCCTCCTCCGCCGCCATCTGCGCCGGCATCGTCGCCGCCCGCGCCGTGACCATAGGCGGGGAGGCCAAGCTCGACGACGCGGCGCTGCTGGAGCTCGCCACCGAGATCGAGGGCCACCCCGACAACGTCGCAGCCTGTCTGCTCGGCGGCTTCACCCTCGCCTGGATGGACGGCGGCAGCGCCAAGGCGATCCGGATGGAGCCCGCCGACTCCATCGTTCCGGTGGTCTTCGTACCCTCCAAGCCGGTCCTCACGGAGACGGCGCGCGGCCTGCTGCCGCGTACCGTCCCGCACGTGGACGCGGCCGCCAACGCGGGTCGCGCGGGCCTGCTCGTGGAAGCCCTGACCAGGCGTCCCGAGCTGCTCCTGCCGGCCACCGAAGACCGGCTCCACCAGGAGTACCGGTCCCCGGCGATGCCCGAGAGCGTGGCACTCGTCAACAGGCTGCGGGCGGACGGGATCCCCGCGGTCATCTCCGGCGCGGGCCCCACGGTCCTCGCGCTGGTCGACAACGGCGCGGCCGACAAGGTCGCGCAGCTCGCGGGCGAGGGATGGGCGGCCAACCGGCTCGCCCTCGACGCCGCGGGCGCGAGCGTACTTCCGCTGGGCACCCAGGGCGGCTAGACCCGCTTTCCCGGAGTGCACAGCCGGTCAGGGGCGGGCGGCCGGGGCAGGCCGCCCGCACGGAAGGGCGCGATTGCCGGTGATTGAGAGGGGGAATATCTATTGGATCCGGTAGTGTTAGTCTCAAGTGCGCATCGGAAGCCGCCATGGCTCGGTGCTCAGTGTCCCCATTCGGGACCACATTTCTTCCGGGAGCCTCCCCGACTGCTTTGATCACCTCCAGCAGTTTCGAGCACGCTCCGGAATCGGCGTGACATTCCCACGCTTTCAGCTCGGGGGCTTCTCGCCGGAACCAGCCATGCACGTTTCTTCCGCCGTACTTCTACCGGCGGACCACCGCCCCGGCTGCGGTCCACGACCCATCAGGTCAAGGCCCGCTGTCGGACAGCACAACCGGTCGCCGAGCCAGACAGGCCGACGTCCGCTCCAGGGAAGGACCCTTCGTGAGCGACACCACCGATCTGATGGGCGCTGCCGACACCTCTGTCGACACCAGTGCCCCCGCCGCGGGCGCCGCACCCAAGCGCCGACGCTCCGGCACCGGCCTTGACGGCATGGTCCTGGCCGAGCTGCAGCAGGTCGCGTCGGGCCTCGGGATCAGGGGCACCGCGCGGATGCGCAAGAGCCAGCTGATCGAGGTCATCAAGGAGGCGCAGGCGGGCAGCGGTGCCCCCAAGGCCGCCGCCTCCACCGCCGCAGCCACCGCCGAGGCCAAGCCGAAGCGCCGCGCCACCAGCAAGGCCCGCACGGGTGAGGCCGCCGCCGAGGCGCCCGCCGAGAAGCCCGCCGCGCAGGCGCAGATCGAGATCCCCGGCCAGCCGGCCAGCGACGACGCCCCGGTCGGCGAGCGCCGCCGCCGTCGGGCCACGGCCCCCTCCGGCAGCCCGGAGGCCTCGGCCCCCGTCGCCGTACAGGTCGAGCAGAAGACCGAGACCGCGCCCGCCGCGACCGCCCCGTCCGAGGCCAAGGCCGAAGCCGCCACCGCGGTCTCCGCCGGCCAGGCGCAGGGGCAGGACGGCGAAGGCCGTGGCCGTCGCGACCGCCGCGACCGCGGTGACCGTGCCGACCGCACCGACCGTCAGCGCGACCGCCGTGACCGCGGCGCCAAGGCCGACGACCAGGGCCAGGGCGGCCAGGGTCAGGGCCAGGGCGCGCAGGGCGGCCAGGGCGGCGGCCGTCAGGACCGCGCCGACCGCCAGCAGCAGGGCGGCCGCGGCCAGGGCCAGGGCCAGGGCCAGGGTCAGCAGGGCCGTCAGGACCGCCAGGACAACGGCCCCCAGGACGACTTCGACGGTGAGGACGGCCGTCGCGGCCGTCGCGGCCGCTACCGCGACCGCCGTGGCCGCCGTGGCCGCGACGAGTTCGCGCCGAGCGAGCCGCAGGTCGCCGACGACGACGTGCTGATCCCCGTCGCGGGCATCCTCGACATCCTCGACAACTACGCGTTCATCCGGACCTCGGGCTACCTGCCCGGCCCCAACGACGTGTACGTCTCCCTCGCCCAGGTCCGCAAGGCCGGCCTGCGCAAGGGTGACCACACCACCGGTGCCGTGCGCCAGCCCAAGGACGGCGAGCGCCGCGAGAAGTTCAACGCCCTCGTGCGTCTGGACTCGGTGAACGGCATGGCGCCCGAATCCGGCCGCGGCCGCCCGGAGTTCCAGAAGCTCACCCCGCTCTACCCGCAGGACCGGCTCCGTCTGGAGACCGACCCGGGCGTGCTGACCACCCGAATCATCGACCTCGTGTCGCCGATCGGCAAGGGTCAGCGAGGCCTGATCGTGGCCCCGCCGAAGACCGGTAAGACCATGATCATGCAGGCGATCGCCAACGCGATCACCACCAACAACCCCGAGTGCCACCTGATGGTCGTCCTGGTCGACGAGCGTCCGGAAGAGGTCACCGACATGCAGCGGTCGGTCAAGGGCGAGGTCATCTCCTCGACCTTCGACCGCCCGGCCGAGGACCACACCACCGTCGCCGAGCTGGCCATCGAGCGCGCCAAGCGTCTCGTCGAGCTGGGTCACGACGTGGTCGTCCTGCTGGACTCCATCACCCGTCTGGGCCGCGCGTACAACCTCGCGGCGCCCGCCTCCGGCCGCATCCTGTCCGGTGGTGTCGACTCGACCGCGCTGTACCCGCCGAAGCGCTTCTTCGGTGCCGCGCGCAACATCGAGGACGGCGGCTCGCTGACCATCCTGGCCACCGCGCTCGTCGACACCGGCTCGCGCATGGACGAGGTGATCTTCGAGGAGTTCAAGGGCACCGGCAACATGGAGCTCAAGCTCGACCGGAAGCTCGCCGACAAGCGCATCTTCCCGGCCGTCGACGTCGACCCGTCGGGCACCCGCAAGGAGGAGATCCTCCTCAACGCGGAGGAGCTCGCCATCGTCTGGAAGCTGCGCCGGGTGCTGCACGCGCTCGACTCGCAGCAGGCGATCGAGCTGCTGCTCGACAAGATGAAGCAGACGAAGTCGAACGCCGAGTTCCTGATGCAGATCGCGAAGACGACCCCGTCGGGCAAGAACGACGACTGACGTCCGGCACGCGCATCACCGCGACAGCCCCCGCCGCACCCGCGGCGGGGGCTGTCGCGCGTACGGGCGCATTTTCGGGGTACGGGCGCACGGGCGGGGCGGCTGCGCCCCGGCTGGGCGGTTAGGGCCGGAATGGAACCCTGCGCGGCGTACGCCCGTCTGTGTCAGCGGGACCGCGGGGTGGACGGCGGGCCGCAGCGACCAGGGGACCGGACACAGGACTGAGGAGAGCATGACCGAGGAGAGCAAGGACCACGGCGGCCGTGCCGCGGCCCGGCGCCGCCGCAAACCGGCGAGGCGCCGCAGGGCCGTCGCCGTCGCCGCCTGGAGCGCCGCGGGGGTGGTCCTGCTGGGGGGAGCGGGCCTCGGCTACTTCTACTTCAAGTTCAACGGCAACCTGAAGACCGTCGACATCGACCAGGCCCTCGGCACCGACCGCCCGCAGAACGTCGACAACGGCTCGATGGACATCCTGGTCCTCGGCTCCGACTCCCGCGGCGGCGCCAACGGCGAGTACGGCCAGGACGACGGCGGCTCCGCCCGCTCCGACACGGCGATGATCATCCACCTGTACGAGGGCCACGAGAAGGCCAGCGTCGTGTCGATACCGCGCGACACCATGATCTCCCGGCCCTCCTGTGCGACGGCGGGCGGGAAGACCGACCCCGGCGGCCAGCGCACCCAGTTCAACGAGGCGTTCACCGTCGGCGGGGCCGCCTGCGCGGTCAAGACCGTCGAGAAGATGTCGGGGATCCGCATGGATCACTACATAGAGGTCGACTTCACCGGCTTCAAGAAGATCATCGACAACCTCGGCGGCGTCGAGGTGACCACCACCAAGCCGATCAAGGACGGGTCCAGCCACCTCGACCTCGCGGCCGGCACCAACAAGCTCGACGGGGAGCAGGCCCTCGGCCTCGTACGCACCCGCAAGAGCGTCGGCGACGGCAGCGACCTGGGCCGAATACAGCTCCAGCAGGCCTTCATCAAGGCACTGATCAAGCAGGTGAAGGGCATCGGGGTCTTCGACAACCCCAAGAAGCTGCTCGGCATCGCCGACTCCGCGACCAAGGCGATCACCACCGACAAGGCGCTCGGCGATGTGAAGTCCCTCATGGGCTTCGCCCAGGGACTCCAGGGCATCGACGCCCGGGACATGCAGATGATCACGCTGCCGGTGACCACGGACCCCCGTGACCCGAACCGGGTGGCCCCGCTCACCAAGGAGACGAAGATGGTCTGGGACGCCCTGCTGGCGGACCGGCCGATCCCGGCCGAGGCCACCGTGAACTCCTCCGGGGACAAGAGCGCCGCCGGGTCGATCGTCCAGTAGGGCCCCGCCCGGCCGGGCCCCCGGACCGGTGCGGAATAGACGGCGACCCCGTGCCGTTGAGGGAGGCGTCCTCAGAATTTTGACAGGCGGCCCGGTCCTGGCAGACTGGTCTGTCGGCCCCGGTTCACGCAGTACGCAATTCGGCTCCTGCGACCCGGCGCCCTCCCGAATCTAGGAGACACCTTGAAGCGCGATGTTCACCCCGAGTACGTCGAGACCGCGGTCAGCTGCACCTGCGGCGCGTCGTTCACCACCCGTAGCACCCTGACCGAGGGCACCATCCGTGCCGAGGTCTGCTCCGAGTGCCACCCGTTCTACACGGGCAAGCAGAAGATCCTCGACACCGGTGGCCGCGTGGCCCGCTTCGAGGCGCGCTTCGGCAAGGGTGCGGCCAAGAAGTAGCGCGACCCAGGCGCCGGTCTCCGGCCGCCCCCTGTCCACTCGGGGGCGGCCGGACCGGCGCCTTTGTCGTCGTTCCGGCACGTCCCCCTGCAGTCCTTCGCACCTTTTCACCCCAGGAGTCCCCCGATGTTCGAAGCGGTCGAGGAATTGGTCGGCGAACACGCCGATCTTGAGAAGAAGCTCGCCGACCCTTCGGTCCACTCGGATCAGGCCAACGCGCGCAAGCTCAACAAGCGCTACGCGGAACTGACCCCGATCGTCGCGACCTTCCGTGCCTGGAAGCAGTCGGCCGAGGACATCGAGACGGCCAAGGAGCTCGCGGCCGACGACCCCGACTTCGCCGCCGAGGCCAAGGAACTGACCGCACAGCGCGAAGAGCTCACCGAGAAGCTCCGCCTGCTGCTCGTTCCGCGCGACCCCAGCGACGACAAGGACGTCCTCCTCGAGGTCAAGGCGGGCGCGGGCGGCGACGAGTCGGCGCTGTTCGCCGGCGACCTGCTGCGCATGTACCTGCGCTACGCCGAGCGCGTGGGCTGGAAGACCGAGATCATCGACGCCACCGAGTCCGAGCTCGGCGGCTACAAGGACGTCCAGGTCTCCGTCCGCACCAAGGGCGGCAACGGCGCCACCGAGCCCGGCCAGGGCGTGTGGGCCCGCCTGAAGTACGAGGGCGGCGTGCACCGCGTCCAGCGGGTTCCGGCCACCGAGTCCCAGGGCCGCATCCACACCTCCGCCGCCGGCGTGCTCGTCACCCCGGAGGCCGAGGAGGTCGAGGTCGAGATCAACATGAACGACCTCCGCATCGACGTGTACCGCTCGTCCGGCCCCGGCGGCCAGTCCGTCAACACCACCGACTCGGCCGTGCGCATCACGCACATCCCCACCGGTGTGGTCGCCTCCTGCCAGAACGAGAAGAGCCAGCTCCAGAACAAGGAGCAGGCCATGCGCATCCTGCGCTCGCGGCTCCTGGCCGCGGCCCAGGAGGCCGCCGAGCAGGAGGCCTCGGACGTGCGCCGCAGCCAGGTGCGCTCCGTGGACCGTTCCGAGAAGATCCGTACGTACAACTACCCGGAAAACCGGATCTCGGACCACCGGACCGGTTTCAAGGCGTACAACTTGGACCAGGTGCTCGACGGTGACCTCGACGCGGTCATCCAGGCCTGCGTCGACACGGACTCCGCGGCCAAGCTCGCGGCCGCGCACTGACCCCACCCCCGCATCACCCCCGTACGACAGCAGCCCGGAGGACCAGCGTGAACTTGCTGCTTGCCGAGGTGGCCCAGGCCACCCAGCGGCTGGCCGCCGCCGGCGTGCCCTCACCGCGCTTCGACGCGGAGGAGCTCGCCGCCTTCGTGCACGGCGTCAAGCGGGGGGAACTGCACCACGTCAAGGACGCGGACTTCGACGCCCGCTACTGGGAGGCCGTCGCCCGCCGCGAGGCGCGCGAGCCGCTCCAGCACATCACCGGCCGCGCCTTCTTCCGGTACCTGGAGCTCCAGGTCGGGCCCGGGGTCTTCGTGCCCCGGCCCGAGACCGAGTCGGTCGTGGACTGGGCCATACACGCCGTGCGCGCGATGGACGTCGTCGAGCCGCTGATCGTGGACCTGTGCACCGGCTCCGGCGCCATCGCGCTGGCCATGGCCCAGGAGGTGCCGCGCTCGCGCGTGCACGCGGTCGAGCTGTCCGAGGACGCCCTGCGGTGGACCCGCAAGAACGCCGAGGGCTCCCGGGTCACCGTCCACCAGGGCGACGCCCTGAGCGCGCTGCCCGAGCTCGACGGCCAGGTCGACCTGGTCATCTCCAACCCGCCGTACATCCCGCTCACCGAGTGGGAGTACGTCGCCCCCGAGGCCCGCGACCACGATCCGGAGATGGCGCTCTTCTCCGGCGAGGACGGCCTCGACACCATCCGCGGTATCGAGCGGACCGCCCACCGGCTGCTGCGGCCCGGCGGCATCGTCGTCATCGAGCACGCCGACACCCAGGGCGGCCAGGTGCCGTGGATCTTCGCCGAGGAGCGGGGCTGGGCCGACGCGGCCGACCACCCGGACCTGAACAACCGCCCGCGCTTCGCGACGGCCCGCAAGGCCCTGCCGTGACCGGCCCGACGAATCCCGCCACCCCCCTGCTGCACGAGGAGGCCCGCTGATGGCCCGGCGATACGACTGCAACGACGCGACGGACCGTAAGACGGGTCTGCGTGAAGCCGCATCCGCCGTGCGCCGCGGCGAGCTCGTCGTGCTGCCCACCGACACCCTGTACGGGATCGGCGCGGACGCCTTCAGCCCCGAGGCCGTCCACGACCTGCTCGCGGCCAAGGGCCGGGGCCGCGGGATGCCCACCCCGGTGCTCATCGGCTCCCCGAACACGCTCCACGGCCTCGTCACGGACTTCTCCGAGCAGGCCTGGGAGCTCGTCGACGCCTTCTGGCCGGGCGCGCTGACGCTGGTCGCCAAGCACCAGCCCTCGCTGGCGTGGGACCTGGGGGACACCCAGGGCACCGTGGCCGTGCGCATGCCCCTGCACCCCGTCGCGATCGAGCTGCTGACCGAGGTCGGCCCGATGGCGGTGTCCTCGGCCAACCTGTCCGGTCACCCGGCGCCCGAGGACTGCGACGCCGCGCGCGAGATGCTCGGGGACTCCGTGTCCGTGTACCTGGACGGCGGCCCGACGCCCGGCATCCAGCCGTCGTCGATCGTCGACGTCACCGGGAAGGTTCCCGTCCTGCTGCGCGAGGGGGCACTCACCGCAGACCAGCTGCGGGAGGTCGTACCCGACCTCGAGGTCGCCCCGTGAGCCCTGAGGGGCGTGGCATAGCAGGGGGGTACCGGCCGGCGGCAGCCGGAGGAACCACTTTCCGCATACTCCACGTCAGCACCGGGAACGTCTGCCGCTCGCCCATCACGGAGCGGCTGACGCGCCATGCCCTCTCGCACCGCCTCGGCGGCCTCGTCACCGGCGACCTCATCGTGGAGAGCGCCGGCACCTGGGGCCACGAGGGCGCCCCGATGGAGGCGAACGCGGCCGCCGTGCTGGCGGACTTCGGGGCCGACGCGTCCGGGTTCACCGGGCGGGAGCTGCTGGACGAGCACGTCATACGCGCCGACCTGGTGCTGACCGCCACCCGCGACCACCGCGCCCAGGTCATCTCGATGGGCCACTCGGCGGGGCTGCGCACCTTCACGCTGAAGGAGTTCACCCGGCTGGTGCGGGCGATAGATCCGGCCACGCTGCCGCCGCTGGACGACGGCATGGCGGAGCGGGCGCGGGCGCTCGTACGGGCCGCCGCGGCCCTGCGCGGCTGGCTGCTGGCGCCGTCACCCGACGCGGACGAGGTGTACGACCCGTACGGAGCCCCGATCACCTTCTTCCGCTCGATCGGCGACGAGATCAACCAGGCGCTGGATCCGGTCGTGACCGCGCTGACGGGCGTGACCGCCGCGCGCTGAGCGTTCGCCGGCCGGAGGCCGGCGCAGCGGTACGAAGCCCGGGAGGCCCCCGGGGCCGAGCGGCGCGAGCGCCGCGTCGAGGAGGGGCTCAACCAGGCGCTGGATCCGGTCGTCACCGCGCTGACGGGCGTGACCGCCGCGCGCTGAGCCTGACGGGCGTCATCGCCGCGCGCTGACAGGGCACCGAGGGGTCCGCGGGCCTACAGTGGCTGGTACCCGGTACCCCTGGAGCGCCGCCATGAGCGTCATCACCCAGCCCACGGACCTGCTGCGCGCGCAGGACCCGCAGATGGCCGACGTACTGGCCGGGGAGCGGCAGCGGCAGGCCGGCACCCTGCAGATGATCGCCGCGGAGAACTTCACCTCGACCGCCGTGCTCGCCGCGCTCGGGTCCGCGCTCGCCAACAAGTACGCCGAGGGGTACCCCGGCGCCCGGCACCACGGCGGGTGCGAGTACGCCGATCTGGCCGAGCGGACCGCCGTGGAGCGGGCCAAGGCGCTCTTCGGGGCCGAGCACGCCAACGTGCAGCCGCACTCCGGCTCCTCCGCCGTCCTGGCCGCGTACGCCGCCCTGCTGCGGCCGGGGGACACCGTGCTGGCGATGGGGCTCCCGTACGGCGGGCACCTCACCCACGGGTCGCCCGCCAACTTCTCCGGGCGGTGGTTCGACTTCGTCGGCTACGGAGTCGACGCCGGGACGGGCCTCATCGACTACCGGCAGGTCCAGCGCCTGGCCCACGCGCACCGTCCCAAGGCGATCGTGTGCGGCTCCATCTCCTACCCCCGCCACCCCGAGTACTCCGCCTTCCGGGAGATCGCCGACGAGGTCGGGGCCTACCTCATCGTGGACGCCGCCCATCCGATCGGGCTGGTGGCCGGCGGGGCCGCGCCCAGCCCCGTCCCGTACGCCGACATCGTCTGCGCGACCACGCACAAGGTGCTGCGCGGCCCGCGCGGCGGCATGGTGCTGTGCGGCGCCGAGTACGCGGAGCGCGTCGACCGGGCGGTGTTCCCCTTCACCCAGGGCGGGGCCCAGATGCACACCATCGCCGCCAAGGCCGTGGCCTTCGGCGAGGCGGCCCGGCCGGCCTTCACCACGTACGCGCACCGGGTCGTCGCCAATGCCCGGGTGCTGGCGGGCGCGCTCCAGGAGCACGGGTTCACCCTCACCACCGGCGGCACCGACACCCATCTGATCACCGCCGACCCGGCGCCGCTGGGTGTGGACGGCCCGACCGCCCGCGGCCGGCTGGCCGCCGCCGGGATCGTGCTGGACACCTGCGCCCTCCCCTACGGGGACCAGCGCGGCATCCGGCTGGGAACGGCCGCCGTGACCACCCAGGGGATGGGGGAGGAGGAGATGGTCCGGATCGCGGCGCTGTTCGCCTCGGCCCTGGACGGAGATGGCGTGAAAACACGTACGGAGGTCGGCGAGCTCACGGCAGGATTTCCCCCTTACGGGGAGTAAGTAGGACAAGCAGGGCGTACTGGAACCGTGATACCGCCCCCTCGCGTCCTCGATGGAGGTGACATCGCAGCTAATGTGTGGGGCTGAGATGGCCGGCGATACATCTGGGGCAGCCCGTGCGTGAATATCTGCTGACGCTTTGCGTCACGGTCGCGGTGACCTACCTGCTGACCGGGCCCGTGCGGAAGTTCGCGATCGCGGCCGGGGCCATGCCGGAGATCCGCGCCCGCGACGTGCACCGCGAGCCCACACCGCGACTGGGCGGCATCGCCATGTTCGGCGGTCTGTGCGCGGGCCTGCTGGTCGCCGACCACCTGCGCAACCTCAACGGCGTCTTCGAGCTGTCGAACGAGCCGCGCGCGCTGCTCTCCGGCGCGGCGCTGATCTGGCTGGTCGGCGTCCTCGACGACAAGTTCGAGCTCGACGCCCTGATCAAGCTCGGCGCGCAGATGATCTCCGCCGGTGTGATGGTCATGCAGGGTCTGACCATCCTGTGGATCCCCGTCCCGGGCATCGGGACGGTCCCGCTCACCCAGTGGCAGGGCAACCTGCTCACGGTCGCCCTCGTCGTGATCACCATCAACGCGGTGAACTTCGTCGACGGTCTGGACGGCCTGGCCGCAGGCATGGTCTGCATCGCCGCCGCCGCGCTCTTCCTCTACGCGTACCGGATCTGGTTCGGCTACGGCATCGAGTCGGCCGCGCCGGCGACCCTCTTCGCCGCGATCCTCATGGGCATGTGCCTGGGCTTCCTGCCGCACAACATGCACCCCGCGCGGATCTTCATGGGCGACTCCGGCTCGATGCTCATCGGCCTGGTGCTGGCCGCCTCCGCGATCTCCCTCACCGGGCAGGTGGACCCGGACGCGCTGGCCCTCTTCGCGGGTGGTGAGCGCAACGCGACGCACGCGATGCTCCCCGCCTACATCCCGCTGATCCTGCCGCTGACGGTCATCGCGATCCCGATGGCGGACCTGGTCCTGGCCATCGTCCGGCGCACGTGGAAGGGCCAGTCGCCGTTCGCCGCCGACCGCGGGCACCTCCACCACCGGCTGCTGGAACTCGGGCATTCGCACAGCCGCGCGGTCATGATCATGTACTTCTGGTCAGGGCTGATCGCCTTCGGCACGGTGGCCTATTCCGTGCATTCCGCCACGATGTGGATCGTGCTGGCGATCGTCGCATTGAGTGCGGTCGGCCTGATCCTGCTGCTCCTGCCGCGCTTCACCCCGCGCGCCCCGCGCTGGGCGGAGGGTCTGGTTCCGCCGCGCTACCGCCATGCCGAACGTGCGGCCGAAGCCGCCGCGGAGGCGGCCGCACAGGATGTCTCGGGTGCGGAGCCGGAACCGGCGCGGCCCGTGGCCGCGGGTGTCTCCGGCGTCAACGGAGCGACCGCCGTGGGCCCCCGTTCGCGCTTTCCCGACCGGCGTAAGGCTGAATCCGCCCGCTGACGGCCGATTCGCATGTCGGACATGGATGGCCTTTATCAGACAAGCCACCCCCCTGTCGCGCACACACGGGCAGGGTCACTCTCATGTGTGACAGTCGGCACACCCGACAGGTAAAGCTCTCATCAAATAGTTTGTGATACCGTTCACTAAACCCGGCGACAGAGCCGAAGGACCGTAGTGCGACGGTCCCTTGGCCCGAGGTCCTCTCTCGGACCGGGCTTACGCTCGTCCCGTACGAGTCCCGTTACCCCACCATCACGCGGAGCCATGCGCCATGCTGTCCGATGACGCCCGAACCCTTTTGCACACCGCCGTACCCACTGCTGCCGTCGGCGTCGTTGCCGCCATCATCTGTGGCGTGGTCGCGGGCGGTAAGGGGGCGATCGGGGCGATCGCGGCCACGGTCGTCGTGATTCTGTTCATGGGTATCGGATTCGTCATCCTGCAGCGGACGGCACGATCGCTGCCGCATCTGTTCCAGATGATGGGTCTGGCGCTCTACACGACCCAGATCCTGCTGCTCTTCGTCTTCGTCGCCGTGTTCAAGAACACGACGCTGTTCAATCCCAGGGCATTCGCGATCACCATCGTCGCGGCGACCCTTGCTTGGATCGCCGCGCAGACGCGCGCGCACATGAAGGCCAAGATCCTTTACGTCGAGCCCGAGTCCACCACCAAGCGTGGCAAGGGTGAGAAGCCTGAAAACACGGGGCCCTCGTCGTGAACGGTAGGGGCGGAATAAGTGCGCGTTCGAGATGCTGCTATCGTCCGGTGCCATATGCGGCATCGCGGGCGCAGGCATCTGAGCTGACGCCTGCTCAATCGCGAGGCTCACTGCCTGCAAGCCGCCCCCACATCCGTAAGACCAGTCCCGTGCCGAACCGCGGCTGTGCGCCGCGCCGACACAACGAGGTTGCCGTACCTATGCGCCACGCTGAAGGAGCCCGCGGTGAGTGCTGACCCGACGCAGGTGCTCGCCTTCGAGACCGATTGCCACATCTTCGACGGCTGTGGTTTCCCGGCTCCTGGCCTGCACTCGTTCCTGTTCGAGCCGATCTTCGGCGACATGGACGGAGCCGTCTACTTCAACAAGACGATGCTCCTGGCCCTGCTCGGGTCCGTCATCATCGTCGGATTCTTCTGGGCCGCCTTCGCCAAGCCGAAGCTGGTTCCGGGGAAGCTCCAGATGGTTGCCGAAGCCGGCTACGACTTCGTCCGCCGCGGGATCGTCTACGAAACGATGGGCAAGAAGGAGGGCGAGAAGTACGTCCCCTTCATGGTCGCGACGTTCTTCTTCGTCTGGATCCTGAACCTCTGGTCGATCATTCCGGTCGCCCAGTTCCCGGTGACCGCGGTCATCGCGTACCCGGCCGGTATGGCCCTGGTCATCTACTTCATGTGGATGTCGGTCACCTTCAAGCGCCACGGTTTCGTCGGCGGCCTGAAGAACCTCACGGGCTACGACAAGTCGCTCGGCGGGATCCTGCCGCTGGTCATGCTGATCGAGTTCTTCTCGAATGTGATCGTCCGCCCCTTCACCCACGCGGTCCGTCTCTTCGCGAACATGTTCGCCGGTCACACGCTGCTGCTGCTCTTCACGATCGCCAGCTGGTACCTGCTGAACGGCATCGGCATCGCCTACGCGGGCGTGTCCTTCGTGATGGTCATCGTGATGACCGCGTTCGAGCTCTTCATCCAGGCTGTCCAGGCCTATGTCTTCGTGCTGCTGGCCTGCAGCTTCCTCCAGGGCGCCGTCGCCGAGCACCACTGACCGCCCCACCCCCAAACCACCAGTCGTCCGGTGGCCAACCCCCACCGGTCCATGAAAGAGAAGGAAGAACCGGCATGTCCGCTCTCCAGACCCTCGCTGCTGGCGTCGAAATCAAGGGCAACCTCGGCTCCATCGGTTACGGCCTCGCGGCCATCGGCCCCGGCGTCGGCGTCGGCATCATCTTCGGTAACGGCACCCAGGCCCTGGCCCGCCAGCCCGAGGCCGCCGGCCTGATCCGCGCCAACCAGATCCTCGGCTTCGCCTTCTGTGAGGCGCTCGCCCTCATCGGTCTGGTCATGCCGTTCGTCTACCCGACCTCCTGATCCCGGTAGCGAACAGACCCTTTAGTCGGAAGGCACTGATGTGAACCCTCTGGTTCAGCTCGCGGCCGAAGAGGCGGAAAACCCCCTCATCCCGCCGATCCCCGAGCTCGTCATCGGTCTGATCGCCTTCGTCATCGTCTTCGGTTTCCTCGCGAAGAAGCTCCTCCCGAACATCAACAAGGTTCTGGACGAGCGTCGCGAGGCCATCGAGGGCGGTATCGAGAAGGCTGAGGCCGCTCAGACCGAGGCCCAGAGCGTGCTGGAGCAGTACAAGGCCCAGCTCGCCGAAGCCCGGCACGAGGCCGCGCGCCTGCGCCAGGAAGCGCTGGAGCAGGGCACTGCGCTCAAGGAAGAACTGCGCGCAGAGGGCCAGCGGCAGCGTGAGGAGATCATCGCTGCCGGCCACGCCCAGATCGCGGCGGACCGTAAGGCCGCCTCTCAGGCGCTGCGTCAGGACGTTGGCAAGCTCGCCACCGACCTGGCCGGAAAGCTCGTCGGCGAGTCCCTCGAGGACCACGCCCGGCAGAGCCGCACCATCGACCGTTTCCTCAGCGAGCTTGAGGAGAAGGCCGAGGCGGCCCGATGAACGGAGCGAGCCGCGAGGCGCTGGCCTCCGCGCGTGAGCGTCTCGACGCGCTGACGGACAACACGTCCGTCGACGCGGCGAAGCTCGCCGGTGAGCTGGCTGCCGTCACCGCGCTGCTCGACCGTGAGGTCTCGCTGCGTCGGGTCGTCACGGACCCGGCGCAGTCCGGCGAGGCCAAGGCCGAGCTTGCCGGTCGGCTGCTCGGCGGCCAGGTCGGCGGGGAAACCCTCGACCTGGTGTCCGGCATGGTCCGGTCCCGCTGGTCGCAGTCCCGCGACCTGGTGGACGCGCTGGAGGAGCTGGCGGCCACCGCCGACCTCACGGCGGCCCAGCGGGCGGGCGCGCTCGACAACGTCGAGGACGAGGTGTTCCGGTTCGGCCGGATCGTCTCCTCGAGCACCGAGCTGCGTGCCGCGCTGACCGACCGTGCGGCCTCCGCCTCCGCCAAGAGCGAGCTGCTGCGCAGCCTGCTCGGCGGCAAGGCGAACGCCGTCACCGAGCGCCTGGTGATCCGTCTTGTCACGCACCCGCGTGGACGTAGCCTGGAAGCGGGACTGGAGTCCCTTTCCAAGCTCGCCGCCGAGCGCCGTGACCGCATGGTCGCCACCGTGACCAGCGCGGTTCCGCTCAGCGACGTCCAGAAGGCGCGCCTCGGCGCGGTGCTGGCCAAGCTGTACGGCCGACAGATGCACCTGAACCTCGACGTGGACCCCGAGGTCCTCGGCGGGATCTCGGTGCGAGTCGGCGACGAGGTCATCGACGGCACCATCGCGGACCGCCTCGCCGAGGCGTCGCGCCGCATGGCCGGCTGACCAGCCACCAATAGAACAGAAGCATTCCTAGCGGCCCGGTTGGGCCGTGCAGAACTTGCAGAAGATTCCTGGGGGTCGCCCCCAGACCCCTAAGAAGCTTCAGGCCCAACAAGGAGAGCAGGGAACCCAGATGGCGGAGCTCACGATCCGGCCGGAGGAGATCCGGGACGCACTGGAGAACTTTGTCCAGTCGTACCAGCCGGACGCGGCCTCGCGCGAGGAGGTCGGAACGGTCAGCGTTGCCGGCGACGGCATCGCGAAGGTGGAGGGCCTGCCCTCCGCCATGGCGAACGAGCTGCTGAAGTTCGAGGACGGCACCCTCGGTCTCGCCCTCAACCTCGAGGAGCGCGAGATCGGTGCGGTTGTCCTCGGCGAGTTCAGCGGTATCGAGGAGGGCCAGCCGGTGCAGCGCACCGGTGAGGTGCTCTCGGTCGGCGTCGGCGAGGGCTACCTCGGCCGCGTCGTCGACCCGCTCGGCAACCCGATCGACGGTCTCGGCGAGATCGCGACCGAAGGCCGTCGCGCCCTGGAGCTGCAGGCTCCGGGCGTCATGGTCCGTAAGTCGGTCCACGAGCCGATGCAGACCGGCTACAAGGCCATCGACGCCATGGTGCCCGTCGGCCGTGGCCAGCGTCAGCTGATCATCGGTGACCGTCAGACGGGTAAGACCGCTCTGGCCGTCGACACGATCATCAACCAGCGCGACAACTGGCGCTCGGGCGACGTGAACAAGCAGGTTCGCTGCATCTACGTCGCCATCGGCCAGAAGGGCTCGACCATCGCGTCCGTTCGCGGCGCCCTGGAAGACGCCGGTGCGCTCGAGTACACGACGATCGTCGCCGCCCCGGCGTCCGACCCGGCCGGCTTCAAGTACCTGGCGCCGTACACCGGTTCCGCCATCGGCCAGCACTGGATGTACGCCGGCAAGCACGTCCTGATCATCTTCGACGACCTGTCGAAGCAGGCCGACGCCTACCGCGCCGTGTCGCTGCTGCTGCGCCGCCCGCCGGGCCGCGAGGCCTACCCGGGTGACGTCTTCTACCTGCACTCCCGTCTGCTGGAGCGCTGCGCGAAGCTGTCCGACGACATGGGCGCCGGTTCGATGACCGGTCTGCCGATCGTCGAGACCAAGGCGAACGACGTGTCGGCGTTCATCCCGACCAACGTCATCTCCATCACCGACGGCCAGTGCTTCCTGGAGTCCGACCTGTTCAACGCGGGCCAGCGCCCGGCGCTGAACGTCGGTATCTCGGTCTCCCGCGTCGGTGGCTCCGCCCAGCACAAGGCCATGAAGCAGGTTTCCGGCCGTCTGCGCCTGGACCTGGCCCAGTACCGCGAGCTGGAGGCGTTCGCCGCCTTCGGTTCCGACCTGGACGCCGCGTCGAAGGCTTCGCTGGAGCGCGGCAAGCGTCTGGTCGAGCTGCTGAAGCAGGGCCAGTACCAGCCGATGCCCGTCGAGGAGCAGGTCGTCTCCGTCTGGGCCGGCACCACCGGCAAGATGGACGACGTCCCGGTCAACGACATCCGTCGCTTCGAGTCGGAGCTGCTGGAGCACCTGCGCCGCGAGCGCAAGGACCTCCTCACCTCCATCGCCGAGGGCGGCAAGATGTCGGACGACACCCTGACGTCGATCGCGGACGCCATCGCTTCCTTCAAGCGCCAGTTCGAGACCTCGGACGGCAAGCTCCTGGGCGAGGACGCACCGGCCGTCAACGTCTCCAAGTGACGACGGAAGGGACCTGACTCATGGGAGCGCAGCTCCGGGTCTACAAGCGTCGCATCCGTGCCATCACGGCGACCAAGAAGATCACCAAGGCGATGGAGATGATCGCCGCCTCGCGCATCGTCAAGGCGCAGCGCAAGGTGGCGGCATCGATGCCGTACGCGACCGAGCTCACCCGTGCGGTGACCGCGGTGGCGACCGGCTCCAACACCAAGCACGCCCTGACGACCGAGGTCGAGGCGCCGACCCGCGCCGCGATCGTGCTCATCACGAGCGACCGCGGTCTGGCCGGCGGCTACTCCTCGAACGCCATCAAGCAGGCGGAGCGGCTCACCGAGCGGCTGCGCGGCGAGGGCAAGGAGGTCGACACCTACATCGTCGGCCGTAAGGGGCTGGCCTACTACGGCTTCCGCGAGCGCAAGGTCGTGGATTCGTGGACCGGCTTCACCGACAGCCCGGCCTACGCCGACGCCAAGCGCGTCGCGGCGCCGCTGATCGAGGCCATCCAGCTGGAAACGGCCGAGGGTGGCGTCGACGAGCTGCACATCGTCTACACGGAATTCGTGTCGATGATGACGCAGAACCCGGTCGACGGCCGGATGCTGCCGCTCAGCCTCGAGAAGGCTCCGGAGGAGACCGGTGCGAAGGGCGAGATCCTTCCGCTGTTCGACTTCGAGCCGTCGGCGGAGGACGTCCTCGACGCCCTGCTGCCGCGCTACGTCGAGAGCCGCATCTACAACGCACTGCTGCAGTCGGCCGCTTCCGAGCACGCCGCCCGCCGCCGTGCGATGAAGGCGGCGACCGACAACGCCGGAGACCTCATCAAGAGCCTCTCCCGGCTTGCCAACGCGGCCCGCCAGGCCGAAATCACCCAGGAAATCAGCGAGATCGTCGGTGGCGCGAGCGCCATGGCTGACGCGACCGCGGGGAGTGACAAGTAATGACGACCACTGTTGAGACGGCCGCCGCCACGGGCCGCGTCGCCCGGGTCATCGGCCCGGTCGTCGACGTGGAGTTCCCCGTCGACGCCATGCCCGAGATCTACAACGCCCTCAAGGTCCAGGTCTCCGACCCGGCCGAGGACGGCGCGCTCAAGACCCTGACCCTCGAGGTCGCGCAGCACCTGGGTGACGGCCTCGTCCGTACCATCTCGATGCAGCCGACCGACGGTCTGGTCCGCCAGGCCCCGGTGACCGACACGGGCGAGGGCATCACCGTCCCCGTCGGTGACTTCACCAAGGGCAAGGTGTTCAACACCCTCGGTGAGGTGCTGAACTACCCGGAGGAGAACGCCAACGTCACCGAGCGCTGGCCGATCCACCGCAAGGCGCCCCGCTTCGACGAGCTCGAGTCGAAGACCGAGATGTTCGAGACCGGCGTCAAGGTCATCGACCTTCTCACCCCGTACGTCAAGGGTGGAAAGATCGGTCTGTTCGGTGGTGCCGGTGTCGGCAAGACCGTTCTGATCCAGGAAATGATCTACCGCGTCGCCAACAACCACGACGGTGTGTCGGTGTTCGCGGGCGTCGGTGAGCGTACCCGTGAGGGCAACGACCTCATCGAGGAGATGGCCGACTCCGGCGTCATCGACAAGACGGCGCTTGTCTTCGGTCAGATGGACGAGCCCCCGGGCACCCGTCTGCGCGTCGCGCTTGCCGGTCTGACCATGGCGGAGTACTTCCGCGATGTGCAGAAGCAGGACGTGCTCTTCTTCATCGACAACATCTTCCGGTACACCCAGGCGGGTTCCGAGGTGTCGACCCTGCTCGGCCGTATGCCCTCCGCGGTGGGTTACCAGCCGAACCTGGCCGACGAGATGGGTCTCCTCCAGGAGCGCATCACCTCGACCCGTGGTCACTCGATCACCTCGATGCAGGCGATCTACGTCCCCGCGGACGACCTGACCGACCCGGCGCCGGCGACCACCTTCGCCCACCTCGACGCGACGACGGTTCTCTCCCGTCCGATCTCCGAGAAGGGCATCTACCCGGCCGTGGACCCGCTGGACTCGACGTCCCGCATCCTCGACCCGCGGTACATCGCGGCGGACCACTACGCCACGGCGATGCGCGTCAAGGGGATCCTCCAGAAGTACAAGGACCTCCAGGACATCATCGCGATCCTCGGTATCGACGAGCTGGGCGAGGAGGACAAGCTCGTTGTCCACCGTGCCCGTCGCGTCGAGCGCTTCCTGTCGCAGAACACCCACGTGGCGAAGCAGTTCACCGGCGTGGACGGTTCGGACGTTCCGCTCGACGAGTCGATCACCGCGTTCAACGCGATCTGCGACGGTGACTACGACCACTTCCCCGAGCAGGCGTTCTTCCTGTGCGGTGGCATCGAGGACCTGAAGGCCAACGCCAAGGAGCTGGGCGTCTCCTGATCCGGCGCGCTCCTCACGGAGCGCATCCGGTTCGAAGGCCCGCCGGCTCGCCGGCTGGTGTCTCGCAGGAGAGGGGCGGGTGTGTCCCGTCCCTCTCCCCACGCCCATTAGAATTTGACCCAACACCCGGCCGACCCGCCGGGTGGTGACCCGAGGAGCCACCTTGGCTGCTGAGCTGCACGTCGAGCTGGTCGCGGCGGACCGCAATGTCTGGTCCGGCGAGGCCACCCTTGTTGTCGCCCGCACCACGTCCGGCGACATCGGCGTCATGCCCGGTCACCAGCCGCTTCTCGGTGTGCTGGAATCGGGCCCGGTGACCATCCGCACCAGCGACGGCAACACGGTCGTCGCCGCGGTGCACGGCGGTTTCATCTCGTTCGCGGACAACAAGCTGTCCCTGCTGGCCGAGATCGCCGAGCTCGCGGACGAGATCGATGTCCAGCGTGCGGAGCGGGCACTGGAGCGCGCGAAGGCGGAGGCCGACGCGGCCGCCGAGCGTCGCGCTGATGTCCGGCTGCGCGCCGTAACGGGCTGAATGCCCGTCGGAGTTTGATCGTTCGAGTGCCGGGGGGCGACCTCCGGGACTCGGCAGACCTCAGCCGCGGTCCGTGCTGGAATTTTCCAGACCGGGTCGCGGCTGAGGCGATGCAGGTCCGTTTTTTCTCATGTGTATTCGATGAGCGAGGAGGTCGGTGAAGATGCTCCTCGCTCTGCTTGTGAGCGGCCTGGTCGTAACCCTGGTGGTGATCGGGCTGTTTGTCTTCGGGCTGCGCCGCAGACTCATCCAGCGGTCCGGCGGCACCTTCGACTGCAGCATGCGCTGGGGTGTGTCCGAGGAGCCCGACATCTCCGGCAAGGGCTGGGTGTACGGGGTCGCGCGCTACAGCGGTGACCGGATCGAGTGGTTCCGGGTGTTCTCGTACTCCCCGCGCCCGCGCCGGCTGCTGGAGCGGTCCTCCATCGAGGTCATCGCCCGCCGTGCCCCGGAGGGCGAGGAGGAGCTGGCCCTGCTCTCGGACGCCGTCGTGCTCGGCTGTCTCCACCGGGGGACCCGCCTGGAGCTGGCGATGAGCGAGGACGCGCTGACCGGCTTCCTCGCGTGGCTGGAGGCGGCGCCTCCCGGCCAGCGGGTGAACGTGGCCTAGTAAGGGCGACGAGAAACCGAGAAGCCGGGGAGACGGGGGCGGACCCGTCTCCCCGGCTTCGGTCTTTACTGCAGCCCGGTGTGGATCGCGTTCGCGAGCTCACCGTTCGCGGTGTCGCCGCTGAACTCCCAGAAGAAGGCTCCCCTGAGGCCCTGCTGCTTGGCCCAGGTCATCTTCCCGGCGATCGTGGCCGGGGTGTCGTAGCTCCACCAGTTGCTGCCGCACTTGGCGTAGGCCGTGCCGGCGATCGTGCCGGTGGCCGGGCAGCTGGTCTTGAGCACCTTGTAGTCCTCGATGCCCTGCTCGTACGTGCCCGGCGCGGGCCCGGTGGCGGTGCCGCCGGGGGCCGCCTGGGTCACTCCGGTCCAGCCGCGGCCGTAGAAGCCGATGCCGAGGTTGAGCTTGGCGCCGGCGACGCCCTTGGCCTTGAGCTTGGCGATGGCGTCGGCCGAGTTGAAGCCGGCCTGCGGGATGCCCGCGTAGGAGGTGAGCGGGGAGTGCGGGGCCGTCGGGCCCTGGGCCGCCCAGGCGCCGAAGAAGTCGTACGTCATGACGTTGTAGAAGTCGACGTACTGCGCGGCGCCGCCGTAGTCGGCCGCGTCGATCTTGCCGCCGCTGGAGGCGTCGGCGGTGATGGCCGCGGTGACCAGGTTGTTCGCGCCGAACTTGGCGCGGGTCGCCTGCATCAGGTTCTTGAAGGCGGCCGCTCCGCTGGTGTCGCAGGACAGGCCGCAGGCGTTCGGGTACTCCCAGTCCAGGTCGATGCCGTCGAAGACGTCGGCCCAGCGCGGGTCCTCGACCAGGTTGTAGCAGGACTGGGCGAAGGCGGTCGGGTTGGCGGCGGCCTGGGGGAAGCCGCCGGACCAGGTCCAGCCGCCGAAGGACCACAGGATCTTGATGTTCGGGTAGGCCTTCTTCAGCTTGCGCAGCTGGTTGAAGTTGCCGCGCAGCGGCTGGTCCCAGGTGTCGGCGACGCCGTCGACGCTCTGGTCGGCGGTGTAGGCCTTGTCGTAGTCGGCATAGGCGTCACCGATGGTGCACTGGCCGTTCTGGACGTTGCCGAAGGCGTAGTTGATGTGGGTGATCTTGCCCGCGGTGCCGGAGGTGACCAGGTTCTTCACGTGGTAGTTGCGGCCGTAGACGCCCCAGTTGGTGAAGTAGCCGAGCTTGACCTTGCCGCCCGGGTCCGGGGGGATCACCCCGCCGGTCGTCGTCACCGTGGCCGAGCCGGAGGAGGGGCCGGTCTGGTCGATGGTGTCGCGGGCGGTGACGCTGTACGTGTACGTCGTGCCCTTGGTCAGGCCGGAGTCGGCGTAGCTGGTCCCGGTGACCGTGGCGATCTTGGCGGAGCCCCGGTAGACGTCGTAGTTCTTGACGCCCTTGTCGTCCGTGGCCGGGGTCCAGGTCAGGGTGAGCGAGGTGTCGGCGACGTTGCTCGGGGCGGGGGTGCCGGGAGCGGTGGGGGGAGTGTCGCCGGGCTGGGTGCCGCCGTCGCAGGAGGCTCCGTTGATCTTGCAGCCGGACGGGGCGCCGCCGCCGGCGCCGTTGAAGCCGAAGCTGGCGGTGGCGCCGGGGGCGAGGGTGCCGTTCCAGCCGAGGTTCTTCGCCGTCCAGTGGGTGCCCGAGCCGGTGACCGTGGCGTCCCAGGCCGAGGTGACCGAGGTGCCCGCCGGGTAGTCCCACTCCACGGTCCAGCTGCCGAGGGTGGTGGTGCCGGTGTTCTTCACCACCCACTTGCCCTCGAAGCCGGAGCCCCAGTCGGAGACCTTGGTGTACGTCGCCGTCGCCGAGGCGGCCGCCTGGGCCGGGCCGGCCAGGGCGACGAGTCCGCTGACGGGCAGGGCGAGCGCGGCCACGATCGCCGCGACTCGGCCGAAGAACCGGGTGCGCCTGGTGCGGGGTGGGGATGCTGTGCTCAAGGGTGATCCTCCGTAGGTCCGTCGCGGTCGTGGGGGCCGACTACGACATGGGGGTGGGACCTGCGCCGCCCGTGAGCACGCTTTGTCATGGCACGCTCACCACAGTGTTGCGGCGAGCGTAGAAAGGTCTGGACCAACCGTCAAGAGGTCCAGACCGGTGCGCGCCTGTTCGTCTATATCCCCAACTCCTGTGCCAGCACGGCCGCTTGGAGCCTGCTGCGCAGCTCCAGCTTGCCGAGCAGCCTGCTGACGTGCGTCTTGGCCGTCGCCTCCGCCATCTCCAGGCGCACGGCGATCTCCGCGTTCGACAGGCCCTCGCCCAGCGCGCTCAGCACCTCCCGCTCCCGCGGCGTGAGGGAGGCGACCGCCGCGGCCCGCTCCGGCGCCGGAGCGGGCCGCGCCGGGCGGGGCGCCGCGAACTCCGCGATCAGCCGCCTGGTCACCGCCGGGGAGATCAGGCCCTCCCCGCGCGCGACGGTCCGTACCGCCCCGATCAGCTCCGCGGCGTCCGCGTTCTTCAGCAGGAAGCCCGCGGCCCCCGCCCGCAGCGCCCCGAAGACGTACTCGTCGAGGTCGAAGGTGGTCAGCACCAGGACGTCGGCCAGGCCCTCCGAGACCACCTGGCGGGTCGCGGACACCCCGTCGAGCCGGGGCATCTGCACGTCCATGAGGACGAGATCCGGCCGCAGCTCACGGGCCAGGCGCACCGCCTCCTCCCCGTCGCCCGCCTCGCCCACGACCTCCACGTCGCCCGCGCTGCGCAGAATGAGCACCAGCCCGGCCCGGACCGCGCCCTGATCCTCCGCCACCACCACCCGAATGGTCATGCCTCCACCGCCTTCTCCTCCGCGGGCAGTGTCGCCCGTACCTGCCACACCGCACCGGACCGCCCCGCCGTGAACTCCCCGCCCAGCAGCTCCGTCCGCTCCCGCATGCCGATCAGCCCGGCGCCCGATCCGGGCGCGCGGGGCCCGGGGCGGTCCCCGAAGGGCGAGTCCACCCCTACGGTCAGCATCCCGTCGGCGTGCGCCACGCGGACCGTGACGGTGCCCGGGGCGGCGTGCTTGAGGGCATTGGTCAGGGACTCCTGGACGATCCGGTACGCCGCCAGCTCCACGGGCGCGGCCGCTGGCTCCCCGGAGGTCCGGTCGTCGTGGAGCACGAACGTCAGCCCGCTCGCCGAGCCGTTGGTCCTGGCCTGCCCGAGCAGGGCCTCCAAGCCGTCCAGCGAGGGCACCGCGACCGGTTCCTTGTCGCCGCCGGCGTCCCGCAGCAGCCCGATCAGACGGCGCATTTCGGCCAGCCCCTGCACGCTGTTCTCGCGGATCACCCCGAGCGCGTCCCGGCTCGTCGCGGCCGTGTCGATGGAGAGCGCGGCGGTGGAGTGGATGGCGATGGCGGAGAGGTGGTTGGCCACCATGTCGTGCAGCTCCCGGGCCATCCGGGCGCGCTCGGCGGCCACGGCCTGGCTGCGGTCCATTTCGGCCAGCAGCGCGGTCTGCTCGGCGCGCAGCCGGGCGGCCTCGGCGGCCTCGCGGTGGTTGCGCAGGGTGGCGCCGGTCAGGGCCGGGCCGAAGCTCACGATGCCGGTGATCGCACCGATCAGCAGGGCCTGCGGGGTGCGCAGCCAGGCCACCGAGGCGATGGTGACCACGACGGTGATCAGGCCGGTGGTGACCGGGAGCAGCCGGGCCATGGCCGGTTTTCCGTACACGACGGCGGCGTACATCAGGTCGGTGAAGATCACGACGGTGGCGAGGCTGCCGACCGTGAACTGGTCGGCGAGCACCCCGACGGTGCCGACGACCAGGGTCAGGTACGGCCTGGTGCGGCGCAGCAGTTCCATCGCGCCGAGGGCCACGAGCGGGACCAGGGCCGCCCAGGCCGGCAGGAAGCCCCGGCCGGGGCTGCTGTAGACGCCGAGCGACCAGAAGGCCAGGCCCGCGGCCGTGCCGACCACCGCGAGGAAGACGTCGTCACGGTGGGGGCGCAGGCTCTTCTCGGTCACGGTCCCATCCAACAGGGTGCGCGGGCCCCGCACCTCGGCGGAGAGGCCGAGGTGCGGGTACATCGAACGATGCAGGCCCACATGGTCAATGGAGACGACGTATCGGGCCCCTCCGGACGGGAGGCTGGAAGGGAACGGAGAACCCGAGCGGACGGAGAGTCCCATGATCGTCGCGCTGATCATCGCCTGCGAGGTCGGCTTCTGGGTACTGCTGGCGGCGGGCCTGGCCCTGCGCTACCTCGCGAAGAAGCCCAGGCTGGGTGCGGCGGTCCTGCTGTGCGAGCCCCTGATGGAGCTGGTCCTGCTGGTGGTCACCACGCTCGACCTCAAGAACGGCGCCGAGCCGGACTGGAAGCACGGACTGGCCGCCCTGTACATCGGCTACACCGTCGCCTACGGCCACTACACGATCACGTGGCTCGACGGGCACGCCGCGTACCGGCTGGCCGGGGGACCGAAGCCGGCTGGTCCCGGGTACGGGAGGGCGCGTGCCGCGCACGAGTGGAAGCTCTGGGTCCGTACGGTGATCGCCGCCGCCGTCGCCCTGACGCTGCTCCAGGTGGCGATCTGGTACGTGGGCGACGCGGGCGACGTCAGCTCGCTCCGGGGCTGGCAGTCCGGCGCCCTGCGGGTGGTCGGGATCCACGCCCTGGTCGCCGCGGCGTACACGATCTGGCCGAGCAAGGCCCCGGCCGTCCCGGACGACGCCGGGGAGCGGCCGCTCGCCCCGACCGGGCGCCGGCGCTAGGCCGTGTCCGCAAAGTCCCGCCTGCCCCGCGACGCCTGGCACCGCACCTCGCCGCGTTGTCGGGCACGCCCAAGTACGTCCAGTACACGGGCGACCCTCCGCCTTGCGATGCACGGCACCAGACGCCGCGGGGCCCGCCCTCCGGGCGGCCGGCGCTACTTTGCGGACACGGACTAGGCCGTCTCTTTCGGATCTTGTCGGCCGAGCCCGCGGCGTCCGGTGCCGTAGATGGCAAGGCGGAGGGGCGCACCGTGTACTGGACGTACTCGGGTGCCCCGACAACGCGGCCAGGTGCGGCACCGGACGCCGCGGGCCCGGCAAGATCCGGAAGAGACGGTCTAGCGCTCGCCGCCCGGCACCCACAGCACGTCCCCGACCTCCTTGTTGGCCACCCGGGCCAGGATGAACAGGAGGTCGGAGAGCCGGTTCAGGTAGGTCGCGGTCAGCGGGTTCATCACCTCGCCGTGCACCTCCAGCGCCGCCCAGGTCGAACGCTCGGCGCGCCGGACCACCGTGCAGGCCTGGTGCAGCAGGGCCGCGCCGGGGGTGCCGCCGGGGAGGATGAAGCTGCGCAGCTTCTCCACCTGCTCCAGGAAGCGGTCGCAGTCCGCCTCCAGCTTGTCCACGTAGAACTGCTCCACGCGCAGCGGCGGGTACTCCGGGTTCTCGACCACCGGGGTGCACAGGTCCGCGCCGACGTCGAAGAGGTCGTTCTGCACGCGGACCAGGACCTTCACCACGTCCGCCGACAGCCCGCCGAGCGCGATCGCCGTCCCGATGGCCGCGTTGGCCTCGTTGGCGTCGGCGTACGCGGAGATCCGCAGGTCGGTCTTGGCGGTGCGGCTCATGTCGCCCAGGGCGGTCGTGCCCTTGTCGCCGGTACGGGTGTAGATGCGCGTGAGGTTCACCATGCGGCCAGGGTAGACGGGCCCGCCGGGGAAATTCGGGGCGCGGTCGCCGCTGCCCCCGCGCCGCCCGCTGGGAGCTGCGGCGGCCGCGCGCGCCGGCCGGGAAGTACGCCGGGGACGACGGCACGCGAACTGGGCGGCCGGGCAGGGCTGCTGGGCCGTACTGGTGTGATGTCCGTCATCTGAGACGTGACGCGTGTTACTTCACGGTCACACCGCACCGCCCGGGCGCTAGTCTCCGCCGGAGTGGCTACGTGACTGTGCCGTAGGGAAACGAGGGGTGTGTAGTGGCTGGGAAGCTCGCCGTCATCGGTGCCGGACTCATGGGTTCCGGAATCGCGCAGGTCTCCGCTCAGGCGGGTTGGGACGTCGTGCTCCGTGACGTCACCGAGGCCGCGCTCACCCGTGGCACGGACGGAATCAAGGCCTCCTACGACAAGTTCGTCTCCAAGGGGAAGCTGACGGCCGAGGACGCCGAGGCGGCGCTCGCCCGCATCACCACCACCACGGACCTCGACGCGGTCGCCGACGTCGACATCGTGGTGGAGGCGGCCTTCGAGAAGATCGAGATCAAGCACGAGATCTTCCGCGCCCTGGACAAGATCGTCCGCGAGGACGCGATCCTCGCCTCCAACACCTCCGCCATCCCGATCACGAAGATCGCGGCCGTGACCGAGCGCCCGGAGCGGGTCGTCGGCGCCCACTTCTTCTCGCCCGTCCCGATGATGCAGCTGTGCGAGCTCGTACGCGGCTACAAGACGAGCGACGAAACCCTCGCCGCCACCCGCGCGTTCGCCGAGTCCGTCGGCAAGACCTGCATCGTCGTCAACCGCGACGTCGCCGGTTTCGTGACGACCCGTCTGATCTCCGCGCTGGTCGTCGAGGCCGCCAAGCTGTACGAATCGGGCGTGGCCTCCGCCGAGGACATCGACATCGCCTGCAAGCTCGGCTTCGGGCACGCGATGGGCCCGCTGGCCACCGCCGACCTCACCGGCGTCGACATCCTGCTGCACGCCACCAGCAACATCTACACCGAGTCCCAGGACGAGAAGTTCGCCCCGCCGGAGCTCATGCGCCGGATGGTGGACGCCGGGGACATCGGCCGCAAGAGCGGCCAGGGCTTCTACAAGCACTGAGGCCTGGCCCTGCCACGGAGCACCACCGTTCGAATGCCGTCACCCCCCAGGGTGAATTAGGTATCGGTTCGCTCACGGTCGGCAACTTCCCTGCCCGCGCGGCAGTCAGTTGCAGTGAGAGTTGCCGACCACGGACCAGTCGGACCATACGTACGCAGTACCGCCGGGAGTACACATGCACATCAGGGGCGACCACGCCGAACTCGCAGTCGGGGGCCGCCTCGACGTGCGCAGCGCGGCGGACGCCCGTACGGCCCTCCACTCCGCCCTCGACGACGGCCAGGGCGATCTCGTGCTCGACCTCACCGGGCTCGACTCCTGGGACGCGACCGGCCTCGGCGTGATCATGGGAGCGCACCGCCGGGCCGGCCGGACCGGCCGGCGCCTGGTCCTGCGCGGCGTGCCGCCGCAGATGCAGCGGCTGCTCGTCGCGACCCGGCTGCACCGGATCCTCGCGATCGAGGGCGGCCTGGAAGCCGAGTCCCTGCCGCGCGTCTGACCGGCGGGCCGCTGACCTCCGCGTTCCCTGCGGAAACGTAACGGTCCGGTGGTGATCGCACCCCTGCGGTTTCCCGCACGACCGGCCACGGTCTAGGGTTCGGGCGGAAACCGGACCGGTGGCGACAGCGGGTGCGCGAAGGCCGGGCGGTACGACGGCGAGGCGCGCGGCCCGCGATCGGGGGACTGGGTCATGGACCGTACACAGGGGCAGAGCGGACAGCACGAGCAGCCCGACGGCGGCTCCGCGGCCGCGGCACCCGGGGCGGCCGGGCCCGCACGGGTCGTCAGCCTGACCGCGGGCGGGTTCGCCCTCACCGTCAACCCGGTCGACGGCAGCGAGATCGAACCGCTGCGCCCCGGCACCGAGCCGGCCCGACCCGCCAAGCGCGCCGCGGCCGCCCGCGCGGCCCGCGCCGCCGCCGCCCGTCC
The DNA here is from genome assembly GCF_017639205.1 of Streptomyces nojiriensis. Lineage (NCBI taxonomy): Bacteria > Bacillati > Actinomycetota > Actinomycetes > Kitasatosporales > Streptomycetaceae > Streptomyces > Streptomyces nojiriensis. Next base: position 6,114,732 of record NZ_CP071139.1, read on the forward strand.
GCCCGTACTGCCGGGCCCCGCCGCCCCCGCCCGCCCCCTGCCGGCGCGCGAGGAGGAGCGGGAGCGGCTGGTGCGGCTGCTGGGCCGGGGCCGGTCCGTACGGCTGACCGGGCCCTCGGGGTCCGGCCGCACCGTGCTGCTCGACGCGGTCGCCGACCGGTGCGCGGGCCTGGCGCCCGACGGCGTCGTACGGCTGAGCGGATACGGGCACCAGCAGCCCGGGGAACTGCTCCACGCCCTCTACGCGACCGTGTACGAGGCCGAGCAGCAGCGCCCCGGCCGGGCCGAGCTCCTGGCCCGCGTCCGGGAGATAGGCGCGGTCGTCCTCCTGGACGACCTGGAGATGGGCGGGACCGCCCTCGACGAGTTGATGCGCGCCACCCCCGAATGCGCCTACCTGCTGGCCGCGACCCCCGACACCCGGGCCCCCTCCGACGACTCGCACATCGAGGAGGTCTTCCTCGGCGGACTGGGCAAGGCCGACTGCCTGGAACTGCTGGAAGCGGGCGTCGGACGGCCGTTGACGGACGAGGAGACCGCCTGGGCGGGGGACCTGCGCTTCGCCTCCGAGGGGCTGCCCCTGCGCTTCGTACAGGCCGCCGCGCTGCTGCGGCAGCGGGACGAGCTCAACCACAGCGACGAGGACGACGAGGAGGAGGAGCCCGGCGTCTTCGAGGAGCGCCCGCGCGACGCCGTGCACGTCCCGCTGCCGACCCTCGCCGAGGGCGCCGCACCGGCGGAGCTGCTGGCCTCGCGGGTCAGCGAGTCGGCGCGCGCGGCCCTGCGGATCGCGTGCGCGCTCGGCGGCGAGCTGCCGCACCACGCGCACCTGCCCGCGCTGGTGGGGGACACCCACGCCGACACGGCGGTGGCGGAGCTGCTGGCCTGCGGGCTGCTGACGCCCGTCGGGACGCGGTACCGGCTGGCGTCGGGCGTCGCGCGGCAGTTGGAGGAGGTCGGGTACGGGGACACCGCGCCGGAGGAGGCCCGTACGGCCGCCCGGCACTACGCCTGGTGGACCGGGCACGCCTCGGTGGTCCCGGAGCGGGTCGCGGCGGAGGCGGACGCGGTGCTCGCGGCGCTGGCCGGCGCGGACGTGGTCGCGGCGGTGCTGCTGGCGCGCACGGCGGCCCCGGCGTTCGCGGCCTCGCTGCACTGGGAGGCCTGGGAGCGGGTGCTGCGCTCGGGAGCGGAGGCCGCGCGCAAGGCCGGAGAGGTCGCCGAGCAGGCGTACTTCCACCACGAGCTCGGGGTGCTGGCCCTGTGCGAGGAGCGCCTGGACCGGGCGCGGGCCGAGCTGGAGACCTCGATCGGGCTGCGGGGCGCACTGGCGGACAAGCGGGGCACGGTCGCGGGGCGGCGGGCGCTGGCGCTCGTCGTCGACCGGGAGACGGCCGGAGCGGCCGCGTCACCCCCGCTCCGACTGGAGGCACCGGCCGCCGCGGCGGCTCCGGAGGCCGTGACGGTGGCCACCCCGGCCGCTCCGGCGCCCCAGGCCGCTCCCGTGGCCAAGGCGGCCCCGGTGGCCTCCGAGGCGCCCACGACCAGGGTGCCCCCCGTGGCTCCCGGGGCCCGGGTCGCCCCCGTGGTCCCGGTGTCCGCCGAGGCGGTGACCCGGATGACCCCGGTCGTGCCGGTGACCGGCCGCTCGGCGGCGCCCTCGACCCTGTCCGAGGTCTTCGAGGACGCCTTCCCGCTGAATCCGAAGCCCGCCCCGCCCGCCGCGTCCCCGCCCGCCGCGCCCCGGCCCGCCCCCGCACCGGCCCCCGGCCGTCGCCGGCTCGTCCTGCTGGCCGGTGCGGGCGCGCTGGCGGTGGTGACGCTGGGCACGGTCGTGAGCCTCGCGCTGAGCTCCTCGGACACCGCGCCGCCGGAGCAGGGACCGGCGGTGTCCGCCACCCCCGCGGCCACGGAGTCCGCCACGACCGCGGTCACCAGCGGGAACGATCCTGCGCCGGAGCCGCCCGTCTCGGCCCCGCCGGCGGAAACCTCCGAGCCCGGGCAGAGCGCCGCCCCGACCCCGGGCCGCAGCCCCGTCCGGACCCCGTCGCGCCGGCCGTCCCCGACACCGCCGAAGTCCCCGCCGACGACGCCCGTTTCGCCCCCGCCGACCAGCGTGGAGCCCTCGCCCACCCCGACGGGGACCGGCGAGCCCTCGCCGACGGCCACCACCACCCAGACGGGTACGGCCGTCTCACCGGTCACGGACCGGTGAACGACAACGGCTCCGTCCCTCGGGACGGAGCCGTTGTGCGGGGCGTGGCGGAGGATCAGAACAGGCGGAGCTTGTCGTCCTCGATACCGCGCAGCGCGTTGTAGTCCAGGACCACGCAGTCCATGCCGCGGTCCGTCGCCAGGACCTTCGCCTGCGGCTTGATCTCCTGGGCTGCGAAGATGCCCCGCACCGGGGCCAGGTGCGGGTCGCGGTTGAGGAGTTCGAGGTAGCGCGTCAGCTGCTCGACACCGTCGATCTCGCCGCGGCGCTTGATCTCCACGGCCACCGTCGCGCCCGAGGCGTCCCGGCACAGGATGTCCACCGGGCCGATCGCCGTCATGTATTCGCGCCGGATCAGCGTGTAGCCCTCGCCCAGCGTTTCGATGCGGTCCGCGAGGAGTTCCTGGAGGTGCGCCTCGACGCCGTCCTTGATGAGCCCCGGGTCGGTGCCGAGCTCGTGGGAGGAGTCGTGGAGGACTTCCTCCATGGTGATGATGAGCTTCTCGCCCGCCTTGTTGATGACCGTCCAGATGTTGGCCTCATCACCGCTCCCCTCCTTGAGGGTGCACGGCGGCGACATCCAGTTGAGCGGTTTGTACGCTCGGTCGTCCGCGTGGATCGAGACACTGCCGTCGGCCTTCACGAGGATCAGACGGGGTGCCGAGGGCAGATGGGCGGTGAGCCGGCCCGCGTAGTCGACGGAGCAGCGGGCAATGACGAGACGCATGGTCGGCAACGCTACTCGACGAGAAGGCCTTCACGCGATTCGCCCCTGAAAGCCCCGTTCGCCGATGGCGCGTTGTATGCGCATTCTCCTGGTGCGTCACCGATGGGGCGCCTACCGTGGTGAGCGGGAGGTTGCCGAGCGTGCACTCTGCGTCGCGACCTCCTTCCCTGCCCGTAAGACTCCGGCAACCCAAACAGCCGGGGTCGCGAGAGGAGAACCCATGTCGCTCGACGTCTCACCGGCCCTACTCGAACAGGCCGAGCGAGGCGAGGTCGACGAAGCCGCTTTCGTCGACTGCGTCCGGACCTCCCTGCCCTTCGCCTGGGAGATGATCAGCTCGCTGGTGGCTCAGCTGAAGGTGGACGGCGGAGAGTTCGCCGACAACCAGACGCCGCCGCCGGACGAGCAGGCGCGAGGGCAGCTGCTGCGCGCCCTCGCGAGTGACGCGATACGCGGTGCGCTGCAGCGGCACTTCGGAGTGCGCCTGGCATTCCAGAACTGCCACCGGGTGGCGGTGTTCCCGCTGGATCCCTCGGTGGACGACCGGTTGGCCAAGTTCACTTCGATCCGTGGCCAGCTGCTCAACCAGTCGCCCGAGCTGCGGGACTGCTAGGCCCCGTAGGCCGTGTCCTGGCCGCCTCTTTCGGATCATGCCGCCCGGGCGTGATCCGGAAGAAACGGCCCAGGTGTCCAGGTATCCGGGTAGGGCCGGTGGGTCTCAGCCGAGACGGGGAAGGACTTCGGCGCCGAGCCGGCGTACGTTCTCCTCCGTCGCGGCGAGATCACCCGAGCCCTCCGTCATGAGGGCGAAGCGCGTGATGCCCGTCCGTGCCGACGTGGCCGCCAGCCGGTCCGCCGCCACCTGCGGGGTGCCCACCGGGTGCAGGTCGCACAACAGTTCCGTATAGGCGACCGGATCCCGCATCGCGCGCGCCCGGCCGTCCACCGTCACATGCGCGTCGAGGCCCTGCTTCAGCCAGCCCGGCATCGCCTTCAGCAGGGTCTCGCGCGCGTCCGCCGTACGGTCCGCGATCTGGCACACCCCGGCGGAGACGTGTCCCGCGTCCGCCACGAGATCGCGCGAGTGGCCCGCCGCCAGCGCCGTGCTGCGCCACAGCGCGACCATCTCGGCCTTGGTGTCGTCGCCGCAGTGCATCCCGAGGAGCATCGGCAGCCCGCGCTCCGCGGCCATCCGCACCGACGCAGGCGAGGTGCAGGCCACGATGACCTCCGGCCCCGCCGCGTCCCCGTCCAGGGACTCCGAGGGCCGCGGTACCACGGCCACCTCGCGGAACCCGTACCGCTCGCCGGCGGCGCCCACCCGCGCCTGGGTCAGCCAGCGCCGCAGCAGGTCCAGGGCCTCCGGGAAGCCGTTCTCGTAACTGTCCAGGCCGCCCCCGAACACCTCCAGGTCGACCCACGGCCCGCCGCGGCCCACCCCGAGGGTGAACCGGCCGCCCGAGGTCAGGTGCAGCAGGGCGGCCTGCTCCCCGAGCGCCACCGGATGTGTGCTCGGCAGTACGCTCACCGCCGTGCCCACCCGCAGCCGCCGGGTCCGGCCCAGCAGCAGGGCCGCCAGGGTCACCGCCGAAGGGCAGACCCCGTACGGGACGAAGTGGTGCTCGGCGAGCCAGACCGAGTCGAGCCCGGCCTCCTCGGCCACCTCGGCGGTCCGCACCGCCCGGTGCAGTGCCTCGCCCTGTCCCTGGCCCGGGAACTGGGCCGCCAGTACAAACGCTCCTACGCGCATCGCCTATAGCCTCCTCGCGGCTGACGCGGCCTCCCCCAGGTGGACCGGTTCTTCCTATGGCAACAACGTCTGACACGTGCCAAAGGCACGGGCTGACAGGAAAGTTATTGGGATTGTCGGGCCATTCCTCTTCGCGAGGCCGCCTTCCTCGGCAACCCTGCGGGTACCCGGGCTCGCTGCGCGTAGTCTGGGAGAAAGTCACTGCCGTCCGCCCATCCGTGAGGTATACGTGTCACCGCGCAACAACCGCCCCAGAGGCGGCGAGACCCCGGACGAACGCCCCAGCACCGGCCTCGACCGCTACGGGCTGGAGCGCACGGAGGAGTACCAGGGCGAGGACTGGAAGGTCCGGCACGTGGCCGGCGCGAGCGCGGCGGGCAAGCGCTACCGCTGCCCCGGATGCGACCAGGAGATCCCCTCCGGCACCCCGCACCTGGTGGCCTGGCCCGAGTACGGCGGCGTGGACGACCGCCGGCACTGGCACAAGGCCTGCTGGAACGCGAAGGACCGCCGCACCTCGAAGGTGCAGCGGTCCCGCAACGCGCCGCGGTACTAGGCCGCCTGCGGCACTAGGCCGTGGTGCCGGTTCAGACGTCCCGGCGGCCGACGATCACGTACGAGGCGGCCACCGCGCTGCCGGTGACCAGCAGGATGAGCGTCACGTGCGAGAGGCTGCTGGGGTCCGGCCCCATGTCGCCGCCCGCCGGCAGGCCGAACAGCGTCATCAGCGCCACCGGCACGTTGTGCTGCAGGATCATCCGGCCGGCGGGCGCGACGGCCTCCCAGACGATGAGCATGGCCCCTATCACCGGCGGCAGCGTGACCACGCCCAGCATGACGGCGATCGCCCCGGCGGAGTGCCGCACGAGCGAGCCGATCGCGAGCGCGAGCACGCCGAGCAGGGTGACGTAGCCGCAGCCGAGCAGCGCCCCGAACCACTCGCCGGCCGCGTGCGGGCCGGACGCGGTGCCGCCGCGCACGACCGCCGCGGTGATCCCGACCAGGAAGACCGACAACGCCGTGGTGGCGAAGGCCGCCATGCTGAAGACGAGGTACTTCGCGGTGAGCACCCGGTACCGGTCGGGGGCGGCCGTGAAGGTGGTCCGCACCAGCCCGGTGCCGTGCTCCGAGCTGATGGTCAGCACCCCGAGGACCATCACCGCGAGCTGGCCGACCAGCAGGCCGAAGAGGGCGGGCGTGGTGAAGTTGATCTGCGTGTAGTCCCCGTCCGCGGTCTGCGCGACGACGGTCAGGCCGACGCCGACCACCGTCAGCACCAGCGAGCCCAGCGTCCACAGGGTGGAGCGGAGCGAGACCAGCTTGGTCCACTCCGAGGCCATGGCGTGCCCCAGGTGCGGCCGCGGCGTGGCGAGGGGCGAGCTGTAGCTCCCGGGCTGCTCCGCCGTCGTGGTCGTCGGGGTCATCGGGTGTCCTCGGGGGTGTGCGGGGTGGTGTTCCTGGTGGTGCTCGCGAGCTCGCCCGGCTTGCCGGGCATCAGGAAGGGCCGGCCGCCCGCCCCGGGCGGCGGGGGCGCGAAGAAGCCGGTCTGCGGGACCTCGGGGGCCGTCGCCTCCGCCTCGTCCTCCTCCCAGGCCGGGAGGGAGAGCGGCTCGGGCTCCCACAGCTCGGCCCGCGGGTCGTCGGTGGAGGTGTACTCGACGGTGGACTGGGTCATCCGCATGTACGCCTCCTCCAGCGAGGCCCGATGCGGTGACAGCTCCCACAGCCGTACGCCCGCCTCGTGCGCGAGGTCGGAGATGCGCGGCAGCTCCAGGCCGGTCACGCGCAGTGCTCCGTCGGGCTCCTGGAGGACCCGGCCGCCCGCCTTGGTGAGGGCCTTACCCAGCGTGTCCCAGCCATCAGGATCGGTGTCGGCCGTGCGTACCCGAGCGAATCCGGCCGAATTGTGCGCGATGAACTCCTGGGTACCCATGTCGGCCAGCAGCCGTCCCCGGCCGATCACGATCAGGTGATCGGCGGTCAGTGCCATCTCGCTCATCAGGTGGGAGGAGACGAAGACGGTGCGGCCCTCGGAGGCGAGGCGGCGCATGAGGTTGCGGACCCAGAGGATGCCCTCGGGGTCGAGCCCGTTGACCGGCTCGTCGAACAGGAGCACCTGCGGGTCGCCCAGCAGGGCGGTGGCGATGCCGAGCCGCTGGCCCATGCCGAGCGAGAAGCCCTTCGTACGCTGCCTGGCGGCGTCCTGCAGGCCGACCACGGCCAGCACCTCGTCCACCCGCTTCTCCGGGATCCCGGAGAGCTGGGCGATGGACAGCAGGTGGGTACGGGCCCGGCGGCCGCCGTGCACGGCCTTGGCGTCGAGCAGGGCCCCGACGTGCCGCTGGGCGTTCGGCAGCTCCCGGAAGGGACGGCCGTTGATCGTGACATGACCGGACGTGGGCCGGTCCAGGCCGAGGATCATCCGCATGGTGGTGGACTTCCCGGAGCCGTTGGGCCCGAGGAATCCGGTGACGTGACCCGGCTTGACCTGGAAGGACAGCTGGTCGACGGCGGTCTTGGCGCCGAAGCGCTTGGTCAGGCCGACTGCCTCGATCATCTTGCTGCCCCTTACCAGGCCGGGACGACTTTCGCCCGCGTAAGGGTTAAGAGGATAACGAGGTTCCTGCGGTTCCGTCCCGGGCCGGATCCCTGAGCTGCCCCTGAGACCGACCCGGGCATCACCCGTAGTACTTCAGCGGGGGCCGGCCGTCAGGCGTCCCTCTTCCTGAGGACGACGTAGCCCCCGAGTACCGCGGCGGCCACCCACAGGAGCATGATCCCGAGCCCGCCCAACGGTCCGTACGGGGACTCCCTTCCCATGGCGTTCGGTACGACCTGCATGATCCTCGATCCGGCCGCGGTGGGCAGGTACTGGCCGTACTCGCGGGTCGCCTCGAAGGCGTTGAGGAGGTTCGTGACGATCAGGAAGAACGGGATCAGGATGCTGATCGAGGCGACCGAGCTGCGCAGCATGGCGGCGACACCCATGGAGAACAGGGCGAGGAGAGCCATGTACACGCCGGCGCCGACGACCGCGCGCAGGACGTTCTCCCCGTCGAGGCCGGTGCCGTGGTCGCCCAGGATCGCCTGGCTGAGGAAGAACGACACGAAGCTGGTCAGCAGCCCGACCAGCAGGGCCAGCGCCGTGGCCACGGTGAGCTTGCCGAAGAGGAAGCCCCCGCGGGCGGGTACGGCGGCCAGCGAGGTGCGGATCATGCCCGTGCTGTATTCGGTGCTGACCACCAGCACGCCGAAGACGATCAGCGCCAGCTGGCCGAACTGCATGCCGGCGAAGCCCACCAGGGTGGGGTCGAAGGTGGCCCGTTCGATCGGGCTCATGTCGTCGAAGGCCGACGCGACCGCGGTGGAGATCAGGGCGCCGAAGCCGGCGGTGACGATCAGGGCCAGCGCGAGCGTCCAGCTGGTGGAGGCGACCGTGCGGATCTTGGTCCACTCGGACTGGAGGACGGCGGTGAAGGCCATGCTCACTCACCGGCCTTGGGCGTCGCCTGGAAGCCGGCGCCCCAGGCGGGGGCGTCGGTCGGCCGGGCCGGACCGTCGGCGGCCATGCCCGGGGCGTGGGCGTGGTACTCGACCGAGTCCGCCGTCATGCGCATGAAGGCTTCCTCGAGTGAAGCCCGTTGCGGGCTGAGCTCGTGGAGCACGATCTGGTGCTGGGCCGCCAGCTCGCCGAGCTGCTCCGCACTCGCGCCGTCGATCTCCAGGGTGCCGGTGGCGGGAACGCTGACGGCGTTGATCCCGGCGTCGTGCAGGACGTCTTTCAGCCGCTCCTGCTGCGGCGTGCGCAGCCGGACGTAGCTGCGCGAGTTCTGCTGGATGAAATCGGCCATCGGCAGGTCTGCCAGCAGCTTTCCCTGTCCGATGACGACCAAATGGTCGGCGGTCAGTGCCATTTCGCTCATCAAGTGGGAGGAGACGAAGATCGTCCTCCCCTCGGCCGCGAGGCCCTTCATCAGATTGCGGATCCAGAGAATTCCCTCGGGATCCAGGCCGTTGACCGGCTCGTCGAACATCAGGATTTCCGGATCGCCCAGCAATGCAGAGGCGATTCCCAGCCGCTGGCTCATTCCGAGCGAAAATCCTTTGGACTTCTTCTTGGCCACGGCCGTCAGGCCGACCAGATCCAGCACCTCGTCGACCCGCCGCCGCGGGATGCGGTTCGACTGGGCCAGGCAGAGAAGGTTGTTGTATGCACTTCGGCCACCGTGCATGGCCTTCGCGTCCAGCAGCGCCCCGACGTGCCTCAGCGGCTCCGACAGCTCGCGGTAGTGCTTCCCGTAGACCCGGACCGTGCCGCTGGTCGGGTTGTCGAGGTCCAGCATCATGCGCATGGTCGTGGACTTGCCCGCGCCGTTCGGGCCCAGGAAGCCGGTCACCACTCCCGGTCGGATCTGGCAGCTGAGGTGGTCCACGGCGGTCGTCGTACCGAATCGCTTCGAAAGGCCCTCAAGCTCGATCATGCGGCCACGCTAAAACGCCCGAGGGCCCTACGCCACCTCAAAATGGTGACATAGGGCCCTCAATCGGGCATGCGGCGGGTGCCGCGTGCTACCCGCTGGTAATCAGCGGCTCTGCTGCGCCGGCACGCCGCGGGTCACGGGCTCGTCGTCCACGATCGGGTTGGCCGCCGCGACGGCCGCGCCGGTGAGCGTCGCCAGCATCTCGCGGACGTTGGTCAGCTGCGCGTTGATCGAGTCGCGGCGGTTGGTGAGCGCCGCCAGCTCGCGCTCGGACTCGCTGCGGATACGGTCCGCCTTGGCGTTGGCGTCGGCCACGATGTCCTCGGCCTGGCGCTGCGCGGTCTCCACGGTCTGGCGGGCCCGGCGCTCGGCGTCCGTACGCAGCTTCTCGGCCTCCAGGCGCAGCTGCTCGGCGCGGTGCTCGATCTCCGCGAGACGCTTCTCGGCCTTGGCCTGGCGCGAGGCCAGGTCGCGCTCGGACTGCTCACGGCGCTTGGCCAGGTTGGTCTCGAAGTCCGCGGCGGCCTGGGCGGCCTTGGCGCGGGTCTCCTCGAAGAGCGCGTCGGCCTCCTCGCGCTTGGAGGCCGCGTCCTTCTGGGCCTCGGCGCGCAGGGTCGACGCGTCGCCCTTGGCCTTCTCGACGATGCGGACGCCCTCGTCCTCCGCCTTCGACTTGCGGTCGGCGGCGAACGACTCGGCATCGTTGCGCACCTGCTGGGCAGCCGACTCGGCGAGCTCACGGTGCTGCTCGGCCGCGCGACGGGCCTCCTCGCGCAGGTCCTTCGCCTCCTCCTCGGCCAGCCGCAGGATCTTCTCGACCCGGGCGCCGAGGCCGGCGTACGACGGCTCGGCGTCGGTCACCTGGGCCTGGGCGTTCTGCGTCTCGAGGTGCAACTCCTCGATCCGCTTTTCCAGAGAGTTGATACGTCCAAGGGCGCTGTCGCGGTCGGAGACCAGCTTGGTAATGCGGTCGTCCACCTGACCACGGTCGTAACCACGCCGCACGAGCTCGAAGCCGAAGGGGGAGGAAGTGTCGCTCATGGGGTTCCTGTCGAATGAGACCGATGAGGTGCTACGTGAGGTGTTAGGGGAATCCTAGGCGCCCAGACGGCGTGTCATCGAGTCAATCCGCGTTTGATCTGGACAATGACACCCCTTTTGAGTGGCAAGACAGCAGAATGCTTGTCACCCGTTCGCCTGAACCTTCATCAGGTGCACACACCCCGGAGCTTTTGGCTACCCCTCCGACGCCTTGCCACCCGAACGAGTGGATCCCGCAGTCACTCCGGCCTTCACGCCCCCCGTGCCCTGGCCGCCGACGGCCGGCTTTCCGCCACCCGAAGGCGCCTCGAATGATTCCAACGCCTCAAGAACGTCCTGGACACGGGAGATCTCCGCCTGGATGTCCTCGCGACGGCGCACCAGGACCTCCAGCTCACGGCGGCCCTCCTCGACGAGCTGCTCCGCCTCCGCCTTGGCCTGCGCGAGCGCGCTCTCGGCCTCCCGGGCCAGCTCCGCCTTCTTCTGCTCGGCCTCCTTGAGGAGCGCCTCCGCCTTGCGGACCGCCGCGATGCGCACCTTGCTCGCCTCGCTGCTCGCGTCCGACACCAGCTCCTTGGCCTTCGCCTCGGCCTCGACGCTCTGCTCCGTCGCCGCGCGCACCAGCTTGTCCACGCGCTCGCCGGCCGACTTCATCTGCTCCGCAGACTCCCGGCGGGCCCGCTCGTGCAGCTCCTCGACCTCGCCCTCGACGCGGCCGCGCAGCTCCTCCGCCCGTTCCCTTATGGCAGCCGCGTCCGTGCGCGCGCCGACCAGCAGCTCGTTCGCGTCGGTACGGGCCTTCTCCACCGCGGAGTTGCCCTCGACGGTCGCCTCGGAGGTGATCCGCACGGCCTCCTTGCGGGCCGCGTCGACCATCGCGTCGGCCTGCTCCTCGGCCGCCGTGGTGGCGGCGAGGGCCTGCTTCTGCGCATCGGCCGTGAGCTTCTCGGCTTCCGCCGAGGCCTCCGTGATGAGCCGGTCGACCTGCTCCGCGGCTTCGGTGCGGCGCTTGTTGGCCGCCTCGCGCGCCTCGTCGAGCAGTCGCTCGGACTCGGCACGGGCCTCGCTGCGGGTGCGCTCCGCCTCGGCCGCCGCCCGGGCCTTGACCCGCTCGGCCTCGGAGCGGGTGCGGGCCGCGTGCTCCTGCGCGGAGGACAGCGCCTCCGACGCGTCCGCGCGCAGCCGCTCGGCCTCGCCGGCCGCCTCGCCGACCGTGCGCTCGTTGTCCTTGCGGGTCTGCTCGGTGAGCTTCTCCGTCTCGGAGACCGCCTCGGTGACGAGCCGGTCCGCCTGCTCGGCCGCGTCGGTACGCAGCCGGTTCGCCTCCGCGCGCGCCTCGTCCAGCGTCTGCTCGGCATCGCGCTCGGCGCCCGCCAGGGTCTCGTTCGCCGCGGCCGTGACACGCTCGGCCTCCGCGGTGGCCTCGCCGACGATCCGGCCGCCCTCCGCGCGGGCCTCGTCGAGCACCTGGGCCGCCTCGGCGCGGATCCGGTCGGCCTCTGCCGCCGCCTCGCCGACGGTGGCCTCGTTGGCCACCCGGGTCTCGTCGATCAGCCGGTCGCCCTCGGCACGCGAGTCGACCATGATCCGCGCGGCGTCGCGCTCGGCGCTCGCCAGGGTCTCGGCCGCCTGCGCCTTGAGCCGGGTCGCCGCGCTGGTGAGCCGCTCGGCCTCCACCGTCGCCTCGCCGACGGTGGCCGCGTTCGCGGCGCGGGTCTCGTCGGTGAGCCGGTCGGCCTCCGCCGCGGCCTCGCTGATGAGCCGGTCGACCTGCTCCGCGGCCTCGGTACGCAGCCGGTTGCCCTCGGCCCGTGCCTCGTCCAGGGCGTTCGCCGCCTCGGTGCGGGTGGCCTCGGCGGCCTGGGCCGCCTCGGCGGTGATCCGCTCGGCCTGCGCCTCGGCCTCGCCGACGGTGGCCGCGTTCGCGGCGCGCGTCTCCTCGGTGAGCCGCTCGGCCTCCGCCGTCGCCTCGGCCGTGATCCGGGCACCCTCGGCGCGGGCGGACTCCAGGGACTCCGCCGCCTCGCCGCGGATGCGGTTCGCGTCGTCGCGGGCGTCGGCCCGGGTCCGGGCCGCGTCCCGCTCGGAGGAGGCCAGCGCGTCCGTGGCCTCCGTACGCACCCGCTGCGCGTACTCGGCGGTGTCGCTGCGCAGCTGCTCCGCCTCGGCGATGGCCTCGGCGACCGTACGCTCCGCCAGTGCCTTCGCCGCGTCCGTCTCGGCCCGCGCCTCGCTGCGGACCCGGTTGGCGTCCTCGGTGGCCCGCTCCCGCTCCGCGTAGGCGTCGCTGCGGACCCGGCCGGCCTCTTCCTCGGCCTCGGTCCTCGTACGCTCCGCCGCGTGCTCGGCGGCGTTGCGCAGCCCGGCGATCTCCTCCTCGGCCTGCTCGTGCAGCCCGGCCACGGAGTCCCGTACCTGCTGGGCGGTGGCCTCCGCGGCCGACACGACCTCCGACGCGCGCCGCTCGGCCTCCTCGGTCAGCCAGACCGCCTCGGCCTGTGCCTCCTCGGAGCGCTTGCGGGCCTGCGCCAGCAGTTCCTCGCTCTGCTCGCGGGCCTGGGCCCGCTCGCTGTCCGCGTCGGTCCGCGCCGACGACAGGGTCTCCTCGGACTCCCGGCGGCGCCGGGCGGCCTCCTCCTGGGCGGCGGCCAGCGCCTCCGCGGCCTCCTCGGCGACGCGCTCGGCGGCGGCCTTCGCCTCGGCGCGCAGCCGGTCCGCGGTCTCCTGGGCCTCGGAGCGCACCCGCTCCGCCTCGGCCTCGGCCTCACCGCGCAGCCGCACGGCGGACTGCTCGGCCTCGGCGCGCGCCCGGCCGGCGTCCTGCGCCGCCTCGGTGCGCAGCTGGTCGGCCTCGGCCTCCGCCTGCGTCTGCAGGGTGCGGATCCGCTCCGCCGACTCTGCGCGCAGCCGGTCGTTCTCCTCCGTGGTCTCCCGGCGGATGTTCTCCGCCGCACCGCGGGCGTCACGCAGCGTCTGCTCGGCCGTCGTCAGCCGGGCCTCGGCCTCCGTGTGCAGCCGTACGAGCTCCTCGTCGGCCTCCGCCCGCTTGGCGGCCAGCGCCTGCTCGGTCTCCTGGCGCCGGGCGGCGGCCGCCGCGTCCGCCTCGGCCCGTACGCCCTCGGCCTGCTCCTCGGCCTCGGCGCGCAGCCGTTCGGCCTCGGCGCGGGTCCGCTCCAGGGTTTCCTCGGCCTGCTTGCGCAGTGTGCCGGCCCGCTCCACGGCCTCGGCGCGCACCCGCTCGCTCTCGGCGGTCGCGCCGCCGCGCAGCTCGTCGGCGTCCGCCTTGGCCTTGCCGAGCAGTTCCTCGGCGGTCCGGGCCGCCTCCTCGATCTGCTGGACGGCCTCGCGGCGGGCCTCGCCGCGGATCCGCTCGCCCTCGGCGACTGCCTCGGCGCGCAGCTGCTCGGCCTCGCCGCGCAGCCGCCGGGCCTCCGACTGGAGCTCGACCGTGCGGGCCCGGTACTCCTCGGTGTCGTCCTTCGCCGCGCCCTTGAGCTCGTCGGCCGTGGCCGCCGCCTGCAGGCGCAGCCGGTCGGCCTCGGTCTCGGCCTCGCGGCGGATCCGCTCGGCCTCCTCGGACGCGGCCCGGGTGGTGGCCCGGGCGTCCTCCGAGGCCTTGTTCAGTACGTCCTCGGCGGTGCGGGCGGCCTTCGCCAGCTGCGCCGCCATGTCCTCGGCCGCGGCCGTACGGGCCTGCTCGCCGGCCTCGGTGCGCTGCCGCTCGGCGTCCGCGCGGGCGTCGGCCAGGACCTGCTCGGCCTCCGCCTTGAGGGCCTCGGCCTCCTTGGTGGCCTCGCCGACCAGCCGGGCGACCTGCTCCTTGGCGGTTCGGGTGCGCTGCTCGTTGACGGACTCCGCCGACGTCAGCTGCCGGGTGGCGCTCTCCTTCGCCTCCGCGAGGAGCTTCTCCGCCTCGGAACGCGCCACCCGCAGCGCGGAATCGGCTTCCTGCACGCGGGATTCGGCCAGCCGGCCCAGGTCCAGGGTCTGCTGGCGGGTGTGCTCGGCCTCGGCGGTGGTGGTGGAGCGCAGCCGCTCCGCGTGCTCGCTGGCCTCCTGGGCCTGGGCGGAGGCGGCGGTCAGCAGCCGCTCGGCCTCCTTGCGGGCGCGCAGCAGGGTGGCCTCGGCCTCCGCGCGGGCGGTCTCGGCGTCCGCGGCCATCCGGCGCCGGGTCTCCTCGGCGACCCGGGCGGCTTCCGCGCGGGCGGCGTTCAGGGACTGCTCGGCCTCGGCGCGGGACTCCTCCATGAGCCGGCGCGCCTGGGACTCCGTACGGGCCCGCAGCTGCTCGGCCCAGGCCACGTTCTCGTTGACGTGGGCCTCGACGGTCTGGCGCCGCTCGCCCAGCTCCTGGTCCAGGCGCTGGCGGCGGTTGACGGCCTCGGCGTGCAGCTCGGCCTGCAGGCGCGCCTGGTGCTCGGCGTGCTCCTGGAGGATGCGCTGGGTCTGCGCCCGGGCGTCGCGGAGCTCGCGCTCGGCGTCGGAGCGCATCTGGTCGGCCTGGATCTGGGCATTACGGAGCAGCTGCTCCGCCTGGTACCCCATGTCCGCGCCGTCGTACGCGGGGCGGGACGCAAGAGCGCGTCGTACCTCGTGAAGCTTGGCGCGCAGCACCTCGACCTGGTATCCCAGGTCCTCGGCGTGCTGGACGGCCTTCCCGCGCTCCTTCTTCAGCCGCTCCATCTCGGCCTCGAAGCGCGAGAGATGGTCGGCCTCGGCCTGATGGCTCTCCTGGCTTTCGTAGCCCCGCACAGCGCGGTCCCATCCGTCCCCTGGTCGCAAGCTCACTCCCAATGAGCATCGCTCGCCCGCTGAACGACGCCCCCGGGGGAATGGTGTCAGATACCGGGGCAGGGGTCACAGGCCCCGACCCCGTCTCCGCACCGAACCCCGGCCGAGCCATGGCCACTCTACCGGCCGGGGAATCGGGCCATCAGTGGTCTCTCAGTGCTCGGGGTTCGAGGTGACCAGTTCGGTGAGAACGCCGTGGCAGTCCTTGGGGTGCAGGAAGGTGATGGAGGAGCCCATGGAGCCGGTGCGGGGCTGGTCGTAGAGCACGCGGACGCCCTTGCCGCGGATGGCCTCGGAGTCCCCCTGGACGTCCTCGGTGCCGAAGGCGATGTGGTGCACGCCCTCGCCGTTCTTGGCCAGCCATTTACCGACGGCGGAGTCCTCGCGGGTGGGCTCCAGCAGCTGGAGGTACGAGGCGCCGCCGTCGGACGTCTCGTTGATCTTCAACATGGCCTCGCGGACACCCTGCTCCTCGTTCACCTCGGAGTGGAACACCTCGAAGCCGTACGTGGCACGGTAGAACTCGACAGTCTTGTCCAGGTCGAAGCAGGCGATCCCGATGTGGTCGATTCTTGTCAGCATGGTGACAGTGCACCGCCGAAGGGGGCCGTCACGCAACGTGCGCGCGATCACACCGGCAGGCCGGTGACCGCTGCGGTACCGCCCAGTACATTCACGTAAACCCTCGTTCACTCCTCATCCAAGGGGCTGTGCCTCATGTCCGGATCGAACAACACCACTTCTGTGATCGTCGCCGGGGCCCGCACGCCCATGGGACGGCTGCTCGGCTCGCTGAAGTCCTTCTCGGGTGCCGACCTCGGCGGCTTCGCCATCAAGTCCGCGCTGGACCGGGCCGGGATCTCCAGCGACCAGGTGCAGTACGTGATCATGGGTCAGGTGCTGCAGGCCGGTGCGGGCCAGATCCCGGCCCGCCAGGCGGCGGTCAAGGCCGGCATCCCGATGAACGTGCCCGCGCTCACGATCAACAAGGTGTGCCTCTCGGGCCTGGACGCGATCGCGCTGGCCGACCAGCTGATCCGCGCCGGGGAGTTCGACATCGTGGTCGCGGGCGGTCAGGAGTCCATGACCAACGCCCCGCACCTGCTGCCCAAGTCCCGCGACGGCTACAAGTACGGCGCCGTCGAGATGCTGGACGCGATGGCCTACGACGGCCTCACCGACGCCTTCGAGAACATCGCGATGGGCGAGTCCACCGAGAAGCACAACACCCGCCTGGGCATCGAGCGCGCCCCGCAGGACGAGTTCGCCGCCGCCTCGCACCAGCGGGCCGCGGCCGCGCAGAAGAACGGCGTCTTCGAGGCCGAGATCGTCCCCGTGGAGATCCCGCAGCGCAAGGGCGACCCGGTGATCTTCTCGGCTGACGAGGGCATCCGCCCGGAGACCACCGTGGAGTCCCTCGGCAAGCTGCGTCCGGCCTTCGCCAAGGACGGCACGATCACCGCCGGCACCTCCTCCCAGATCAGCGACGGCGCCGCCGCCGTGGTCGTGATGAGCAAGGCGAAGGCCGAGGAGCTCGGCCTGGAGTGGATCGCCGAGATCGGCGCCCACGGCAATGTGGCCGGTCCCGACAACTCGCTCCAGTCGCAGCCGTCGAACGCGATCCTGCACGCCCTGAAGAAGGAGGGCCTCCAGGTCTCCGACCTGGACCTCATCGAGATCAACGAGGCCTTCGCGGCGGTCGCCGTGCAGTCAATGAAGGACCTCGGCGTGACCCCGGAAAAGGTGAACGTCAACGGTGGCGCCATCGCCCTGGGGCACCCGATCGGCATGTCCGGTGCCCGTGTGGTGCTGCACCTGGCGCTGGAGCTGAAGCGCCGTGGCGGCGGCGTCGGCGCGGCCGCCCTGTGCGGCGGTGGCGGCCAGGGCGACGCCCTGATCGTCCGCGTCGCCAAGTAGGCAGCGGCAGGCCGCCCGGCCCCGATGCGGGGGCCGGCGGCGCCTCTTCCCCGGGCCTGGCGGCCCTCAGGCATCCCGTACGAGAACCGAGGAGCGCAGCACGTATGACGGCGGTGGACGTCCCCCAGCTGGTGGCCCAGGCCCGTGAGGGCCGGCCGAGAGCGGTGGCCCGGCTGATCTCGCTGGTCGAGGGGGCGTCCCCGCAGCTGCGCGAGGTGATGGCCGCGCTGGCCCCGCTGACCGGCGGGGCGTACGTGGTGGGGCTGACGGGGTCGCCGGGCGTCGGCAAGTCGACCTCGACCTCGGCGCTGGTGTCCGCTTACCGCAAGGCCGGCAAGCGGGTCGGCGTCCTCGCCGTCGACCCGTCCTCGCCCTTCTCGGGCGGTGCGCTGCTCGGCGACCGGGTGCGGATGTCGGACCACGCCTCGGACCCGGGGGTCTACATCCGCTCCATGGCCACCCGCGGCCACCTGGGCGGGCTCGCCTGGGCCGCCCCGCAGGCGATCCGGGTGCTGGACGCGGCCGGCTGCGAGGTGATCCTGGTCGAGACGGTCGGGGTCGGGCAGTCGGAGGTGGAGATCGCCTCGCAGGCCGACACCTCGGTGGTGCTGCTCGCCCCCGGGATGGGGGACGGGATCCAGGCCGCCAAGGCGGGCATCCTGGAGATCGGCGACGTCTACGTGGTCAACAAGGCGGACCGGGACGGCGCCGACGCCACCGCCCGGGAGCTGAACCACATGCTGGGCCTGGGCGAGGCCCGGGGCCGGGACGACTGGCGGCCGCCGATCGTGAAGACGGTCGCGGCCCGCGGCCAGGGCATCGACGAGCTGGTCGAGGCGCTGGAGAAGCACCGGGCGTGGATGGACGAGCGCGGAGTGCTGGCGCAGCGCCGGGCGGCCCGCGCGGCCCGGGAGGTCGAGACGATCGCCGTGACGGCGTTGCGGGCGCGGATGGCCGATGTGCACGGCGACGCGCACCTCGACGCCCTGGCCGCCAGAGTGGCGGTGGGCGAGCTGGACCCGTACGCGGCGGCGGACGCGCTGCTGACGACGCTGACGGAGGCGTAGATCCGGACCCCGGGCCGGACCCCGGCAGGGCGCGTGCGGCGCCGCTGCCGGGGCCCGGCCCGGGTGCGTCAGGAGTTCTCGTCCGAGTCGGAGTCCGAGTCCGAGTCGGACTGCGCGGTGACCTTGCCGGTCGTGGGGTCCACGGAGCCGTTCCACGTCTTGCCGTCGGAGCCCTTGACCTCGACGTGCCAGTACGGGGCCTGGCCGTTGTCACCGGAGTCCCATTCGACGGTCCACGCCGTGCCCGGGTGGGCGGCCACGGCGGCCTTGGCGGCCTGCGCCGCGGTGATCTTGGCCGCGAGCAGCCCCTTGTGCTCGCCGGGGTTCTCGCCCTTGTCCACGTTCTGCCGGGAGACCTTGCCCGTGGCGGCGTCGACCTCCAGCTCGGCATGGCCCTTGCCGTCCTTGGTGATCACGTCCACGTGCCAGACGTTGCCGTCCCGGTCGAGGGACTCGACCACGCCCGGGTAGTCCTTCAGGGCGGCGGCGAGAGCCTGCTCGGCCGTGACGTCGGCCTTGGCGGCGGCGGCCGCGGGGGCGGTTCCCGCCAGGTCGGCGGAGACCGCGGCGGCGGTCGCCACGGGGCCTGCGACCAGCAGGGCCACGGACGCGGCCGCTGAGACGAACACGTTGCGCTTCATGGGCTGGACCTCCTCAGGCCGGCCCACGGACACCGGGCCGGCAGCGGGCGTTCCCAGCCATTGTCGGGCCGACGGCCGTCCGGGGCGCGGCGAGCCGATGAGGCCCGCGCCGGCCGGACGGCCCCGGCCTCAGACCTTGCCGCGGTTGTCGCGCAGGTGCTCCGCGACCGGGGTCAGCGAGGCGCGCAGCGCCGCCAGGGCCTCCGGCGGCAGCAGGTCGATGAAGTGCCGACGGACGGACGCCACGTGGTGCGGGGCGACGCGTCGCATCGTTTCCATGCCCTCGTCCGTGAGCACCGCGTACAGGCCGCGGCGGTCGGACTCGCAGTTCACCCGGCGGACCAGGCCGGCCGTCTCCATGCGCGTGATCTGGTGCGACAGCCGGCTCTTGGACTGCAGCGTGGCGGTCGCGAGATCGCTCATCCGCATCCGGTGGTCCTGCGACTCCGAGAGGTTCACGAGGATCTCGTAGTCGTTGTTGGTGAGTCCGAAGGGCTGGAGATCCTTTTCCAGCTGGTGCATCAGCAGCCTGCTGACGTCCAGGTGGGTGCGCCAGGCGCACTGCTCGGCGTCGGTCAGCCAGTGGGTCCCCCCGGACGGAGTCTGGGGGAGGGGGGCCGTCTCGGTCTCCATGGTCTCCATGAATGAACTCTACCTAAAAAGTTGAATTGCGTACAAAAATCTCAGGTCAGGCGGATCACAGTCCGAGGCGGCGCTGGAGATCACCCAGCTGTCCCGGCATCCGCGGCACGCCCAGCTGCCCCATCGGACCCTGGCCGGCCCCCGGAACGCCCTGTGCGTTGCCCGTGGCCGCCCCGGCGCCGACCGCGCCGATCGCCTGCTCCGCCATCAGCATCTCCGACGACTGGAGCAGCACCGTCCCCGCACCGACGAACTCGAACTGGTGCTCCTCGCCCGAGCTGCCCCCTATGCCCGTGAGCGAGCGCAGTCCGCCCATCACGCCCGTCATGTAGCCGTGGTCGTAGTGGTGGCACGGCGAGGGGCAGTCCGCCCAGCCCACCAGGGCCTGCGGGTCCACGCGCAGCGGCGGCTCCATGAACACCACCGGTCCGTTGGACGCAGCCACGAACTTCCCGGTTCCGATCAGGGTCAGGAAGCCCGGGACGATCGACTGCTTCAGGGCGAGCGAGGGCTGGTACGCCAGCAGGTTGCCCGACCGGATCGTCAGGTTGCCGTTGTCCAGGTCGTACGAGTTCACGTCGAAGGCCTGGTCGGCCAGCAGCATCTTGCCCGAGCCCTCGGCCACCACCCAGTCGCTGGCGTGCAGCGGCGAGTGGAAGCTGGTGCGCAGCAGGCGGTCGAAGCGGCCGTTGCCGATGCCGTTGAACTCGATGTGCCCGTAGTACGAGATCATCTTGCCCTTCTGCAGGAACCACTGGCTCCCCTTGAGCTCCACGCAGAAGGTGTACGCGTTCACGTTGTCGTCGGAGGGCAGCGTGTACGGGTCGTAGACCGTCGGACTGCCAGCGCCGCCCGGTCCGCCGGTCACGGGGCCAAAGTTCACAGCTTCTCCTCGGAGGCCTGTACGTACACCGCGCCCTGGCCGGACAGCTCCAGCTGGAACGCCTCGCCCGAGCCGCGCCCCACCATGTCCCGCCAGCCGAGCGCGGTGGAGAGCTTGTTGCGCACGTCACCGTGGTGGGCGACGTACGCCTGCGGGTCCACGTGGATCGGGCGCTGCGGGGTGATCGGCAGCTCTATGACCCCGCCGTGGGCCATCACGGCCACGGAGCCGTGGCCCTTGAGGGTGGTGGTGAAGAGGCCCTGGCCGGTCACCTGGCCGCGGACCATGCCCATGACCCCGCCCTGGGAGCCCATGAACATCGTGCCCTGCTGGAGGGTGCCGTCGAAGGCGAGCAGCCGGTCGGCCTCGACGTAGAGGGTCTCGCCGGTCAGGTTGATCACCTGGATGTGGTGGCCGCCGTGGCCGAACATCACGGTGCCGCTGCCCTCGACCGCCATCAGCGGGGTCTGCTCGTTCGCCACCCGGCGCCCGATCATGCCCATGACCCCGCCCTGACCGCCCGTCAGGCTCGGGGTGAAGGAGACCTCGCCGCGGTACGCGAGCATGGCGCCCCGCTGGCTGTACATCTTCTGACCCGGGATCACCTGGGCCTCGACCATCTTCGAGTTGATCTCGCGGAACGGCATCAGATGTCGCCCCCGACGGTGTTGCGCTCGCTGGGCTGCACGTAGACCAGGCCCTCGCCCTCGAAGCGGATCTGGAACGCCTCGCCGGAGCCCTCGCCGATGAGTGTGCGGAAGTTCACACCCGACTGGAAGGACTGCTGGAGGTTGCCCGTGTGCGCGATGTACGCGCCGGGGTCGACGGACAGCGGGTACTGGGCGCTCACGCGCAGCACCACGGCCGGGCCGTCGGACATGATCGCGGCCTGGCCCGAGCCCTCGACGGTCGTGGTGAACAGGCCGTTGCCCGTCGTCGCACCGCGCAGGCCGGTGAAGGTGGTGCCGGTGCGCAGACCGGCGTCGGTGCACAGCAGGTTGCTGGACTCGACGTAGAGCTTCTCGCCGCGCAGGTTGACCAGGTTGATCTCGCTCGCGCGGTCGGCGAAGAAGCAGGTGCCGTGCCCCTGCACTTCCATCACTGTCATCTGTTCGCCGGTCAGCCGGCGGGTCACCATGCCGCGGAGGCCTTCGCCGCCGCCGGTCATCTTCTTGAAGGCCATCTGCCCGTCGTACGCGACCATGGAGCCGTTCTTCGCTTTCACGGCATCCCCGGTCAGGTCGACGGCCAGCACCTTGCTGCCTTGGAGTCGGAACTGAGCCACGGGGAGACGTTATCGGCACCGGGCGAACCCGAACAGGGCCTCGTGGCTGATATATGCCACACCCAGGAGATATCGGTGCGACCGTACGGGGGTCCCGGACCTCGTGCGCAGGCCGCGGCGGGGGGAGGGGTCGGGTCAAGATCCCGTAAAGCGGCTGAGACACTGGGAAGGACCCTGGCCTCCACCCCGAAGGTTCCACGTGGACATCAAGACCGCCTCCGCCCTGCACCGCCTGCGCCTCGTCTCCGTTCCGGAGGCGCTGTCGTTCCCGGCCCTGCTGATCTTCGGGACGCTGCTCAGCTGGCTCACC
Organism: Streptomyces nojiriensis; assembly: GCF_017639205.1. Lineage (NCBI taxonomy): Bacteria > Bacillati > Actinomycetota > Actinomycetes > Kitasatosporales > Streptomycetaceae > Streptomyces > Streptomyces nojiriensis. The sequence goes on from NZ_CP071139.1 coordinate 6,136,482, forward strand.
GACATCGACTACCTGAAGATGCCGCTGGGCATGCTGCACGGCATCCTCTTCCTCATCTACTCGGTCTTCCTGCTGGACGTCTGGAACCGGGCCAAGTGGCCCTTCAAGAAGGTCCTGATGTTCTTCGCCCTCGCGGTGGTGCCCTTCGGCGGGCTGTACGGGGACAGGCTGCTCAAGCGGGAAGAGGCCGACAGCGTCATCGCGGCCCGGGCGCGCGAGGCGGCCGACGCATGATCGTCGCGTTCTCGGTGACCCCGCTGGGGGTCGGCGAAGAGGTCGGCGAGTACGTCGCCGACGCGGTCCGGGTGGTCCGCGAGTCCGGGCTGCCGAACCGCACCGATGCGATGTTCACCACCGTGGAAGGCGAGTGGACCGAAGTCATGGACGTGGTCCGGCGTGCGGTGGCGGCCGTCGAGGAACGGGCGCCGCGCGTCTCCTTCATCCTGAAGGCCGACATCCGCCCCGGGGTCCACGACGGGATCACCTCCAAGGTCGAGACGGTGGAGCGGCACCTCGCCGAGGGCTGAGCCGCCCTCACCGGCCCCCCTTCCACCGGTATTTCCGAAAGCGCCCCCGGCCTGCAGGCCGGGGGCGCTTTCGCATGCCCCGGGACCCGGGCCGCCGTGGTTTGAGCGATCGCTCAACTTCCCCTAAGGTACCGGTTGAGCGATCGCTCAAACCACGGAACGGGGGGTGGCGATGGGCCTGTACGTCGAGACGCGGATCCGGGCCGGCATGGACGAGCTGTGGGAGCGCAGCCAGGACCCGGCGCAGCACCAGCGCTGGGACCTGCGGTTCACCTCCATCCGCTACCTCCCGCGCGCCGAGGGTCAACCCCAGCGGTTCCGGTACGCGACCCGCGTGCTGCCGTTCCTCTCCGTCGACGGGACCGGGATCTCCGCCGGGGAACGCCACCGGCCCGACGGCACCCGGGTCTCCGCCCTGCGGTTCGCCTCGGCGCACCCGCTGTCGCTGCTAGCCGAGGGCAGCGGGTACTGGCGCTACGTCCCCGGCCCCGACGGGATCCGCTTCCTCACCGGCTACGACTACCGCCCGCGCTGGGGCCGCTTCGGCGCCCTCGCCGACCGGCTGGTGTTCCGCCCGCTGATGGGCTGGGCCACCGCCTGGTCCTTCGACCGGCTGCGGCTGTGGTGCGAGCGCGGGACCACCCCCGGCCTCGCCCTCACCCGCGCGATCGGCGAGAGCGCCCTGCGCGTCCTGCTGTCCGTGGCCGCCCTGGCGTACGCGCCGCTGCCGGCCGCCCTGCTCGTCCTGGCCGCCGCCCTGCTGCTGCCGCCGCTGCCCGGCACCCCCGCCGCCCGCCGCTGTCTGCGCACCCCGCCCGGCCGCACCCCCGCCCGCGCACCTCGCCTGCTCAGCACCCTGGAGCCGTCATGACCTCCATCTTCCGGGCCCACATGGGCGCCGCGTTCGACCGACTGCACCCGCAGATCCAGCGCCGCTTCTCGGTGGGGCTCGCGAGCGGCGAGGGCTGCATCGGCCGCGGCACCATGGAACGCATATGGCACGGGCCCGGTTACGTGAAGCCCTTCCTCCGGATCGGCGGCATGCGCAACATCCTGGTGCCGCGCGAGGGGCGCGACGTCCCCTTCGTCATCGAGAACCTCCCCTACCTCGACTCCTTCGGGCGCGAGACCGTCACCTTCGTCCGCACCTTCCGGCTGCCCGGCGGAGCCCACCGCTTCGACGCCACGATGGTCCACAGCCCCGAGCGCGACTGCGTCCTCGACTACCTGGGCACCCACCAGCACCTCGCCAGCGACCTCCGCATGAGCGCCGAGCCCGACGGCTCGCTGCTCATCCGCTCCGGCGAACACCGCTTCCGCGAGGGTCCCGTCGACGTCCGCGTCCCCGACCTCATCGGCGGCGACGCCGAGGTCCGCGAGTCCTTCGACGAGACCACCGGCCGGTTCCGGATCCGGGTACGGGTGGTCAACCGCCGCTTCGGACCGCTCTTCGGCTACGAGGGCTCCTTCACCGCGGAGTACGTCGACGCCCGCGACCGGTGGGCGAGCGGGCTCTGCGGCGACCTGCGGCCGGTCCGCGAGGAGGTCCGGGCATGAGCGCCGCCACCAAGGAGAAGCTGCTCGAAGGGGCCCTGCGCACCCTGGCCGAGCAGGGCATCGCCAAGGCCTCCGCCCGCAGTGTCGCGGCCACCGCCGGGGTGGGGCAGGGCCTGATCTTCTACCACTTCGGCTCCGTTGACGAGCTGTTCGCCGCGGCCTGCCGGTACGGCGCCGAGCAGCGGGTGGCCCGCTACCGCGACCGGCTCGCCGACCTGGGCAGCCTCGCCGAACTGCTGGAGTTCGCCCGCGCCATGCACGAGGAGGAACGGGCCGCCGGGAACGTAGCCCTGCTCGGGCAGCTGCTGGCCGCCGGGCAGACCTCGCCCGTGCTGGCCGCCGCCACCGCCGACGGGCTCGGGCTGTGGATCGAGGAGCTGGAGAAGGTCCTCACCCGGCTGCTGGCGGCGACCCCGCTGGCCGGGTACGCCGACCCGGCCGGGCTGGCCCGGGCCACGGCCGCCTCCTTCATCGGCATCGAGCTGTACGAAGGGGTGGACCCGGGGGGCGCCGGCAGCGCGCTCGCCGCGCTGGAACAGCTCGCCGGGCTGGCCACCGTGCTGGAAGGCCTCGGCTCCCTGAGCCAGCGCGTGGTGCGGCACGGCCTGCGGCGCGGCACCCGCTGACACCCGCGCCGCAGGCGCCGCCGACCGCGCGCGTCACCCGTACGGCCCTGCGGTCGCGGACCTGAGGGAGGACCGCCCGGTCGGCCGATCCCCGGTCGACACGACCGGGTTCGTCCCCTTTCGTGGGTGCATAGGCCTCGGGATCGAGCACCGGGAGGGACCGTGGCGCCGGAAGGCTTCGACTACGAGACGCACAGCCGCCTCGCCGGTCCGTTCGCGCAGCCGGCTCCCGGCCCCGACGGCGTCCACCGGGTGCAGTACCGCTCCCTCCTCTCGCGCGAGGAGGTCCGCACCCGAATACGGGCGATCGCCCTCATGACGCTCGCCCCGGTGGCCGCGGCCGGACTGCTGCTCTACCTGGTCTGGCCCACCCACTGGACCGTCCGGGAGGGTGCCGCCCGCTGGCTGATCGTCTGCGATGCCGTGATGCTCTGCTCCATCGCGCTGATCATGCTGTTCACGCTGGTCAACGTGGTGTCGATCGCCCACGCCACGATGGCCGCCCGCGACCCCGTCCCCGTACCGGCCGAGCCCGGCACCCGCGTCGCGTTCCTGACGACCTACGTCCCCGGCAAGGAGCCCCTCGCCATGGTGCGGGCCACCCTCCGGGGCGCCCGGCGCGTGCGCCACGCCGGGCCGCTGGACGTATGGCTGCTGGACGAGGGCGACGACCCCGAGGCGCGGGCGCTGTGCGCCAAGCTCGGCGTACGGCACTTCACCCGCAAGGGCGTGCCCGAGTGGAACACGGCGAAGGGCTCCCACCGGGCGAAGACCAAGCACGGCAACTACAACGCCTGGCTGGAGCGGCACGGCGACGACTACGAGTTCTTCGCCTCCGTCGACACCGACCACGTCCCGCTCGCCAACTACCTGGAGCGGATGCTCGGATTCTTCCGCGACCCCGACGTCGCCTTCGTCGTCGGCCCGCAGGTCTACGGCAACTACACCGGGCCCGTCACCAAGGCCGCCGAGTCCCAGCAGTACCTCTTCCACGCCCTGATCCAGCGCGCCGGCAACCGCTACGGCGCCCCCATGTTCGTCGGCACCAACAACACCGTCCGGATCACCGCCCTGCGGCAGATCGGCGGACTCTACGACTCCATCACCGAGGACATGGCCACCGGCTTCGAGCTCCACCGCCGCAGGAACCCGGCCACGGGCCGGTTCTGGCGTTCCGTCTACACCCCTGACGTGCTGGCCGTCGGCGAGGGCCCCGCCTCCTGGACCGACCTCTTCACCCAGCAGCTGCGCTGGTCGCGGGGCACCTACGAGACCCTGTTCAAGCAGTACCGCAAGGGCCTGTTCACGATGCCCGCCGGGCGCCGGCTCAACTACACGCTGATGCTCGTCTACTACCCGATGACCGCGGTGAACTGGCTGCTCGGCGTCCTCAGCTGCGCCCTCTTCCTGTGGTTCGGCGCCTCCGGCACCCAGGTCTCCTCCAAGGTCTGGCTGATGCTCTACGCCGACGCGGCCGCCCTCCAAGTGGGCCTCTACCTGTGGAACCGCCGCCACAACGTCTCGCCCCACGAACCGGCCGGCTCCGGCGGCGTCGCGGGCATGGCCCTCTCCGCCGTCTGCGCACCCGTCTACCTCAGGTCACTCGGCTCCGCGGTGCTGCGCACCGAGGGCCGTTTCGTCGTCACCCCCAAGGGCGGTGACGCCAGCCCCGACCGGCTGATGACCTTCCGCATCCACCTCTTCTGGGCCGCCGTCCTCGTCGCATCGCTGCTGGCGTCCGTCCGCTTCGACCACACGCACGTCGCCATGCGCGTCTGGGCGGTGCTGGCGCTGGCCATCGCACTCGCCCCGGTCGCCGTGTGGTGCGCGACGCGCGGCCGGGCGGGATCCGGGGGCGGGGCGGACGGAGGCTCCGAGCCGGGTGAGGAGCCGGCGTACGTCCGGGCGACAGGAGGGAACTGAGCATGGACTACCGGCCCTCGAAGAAGTTCAAGAAGACCGCCCTGGGCGCGGCCGCCGTGCTGGTGCTGGTCGCGCTCAACGCGCCCGCCGCCATCTCCTTCGCCGAGGACAAGTACCACGCGTACAAGATCGGGCAGACCAGCTACCGGATCCAGTACGGGTCGTGGGGCCTCGTCGGGCTCCCCGAGGAGTACCGGATCAACGCCATGCACGCGGCCCTGCTGCACACGGGCAAGGTGCTGCTCATCGCCGGCAGCGGCAACAACCAGAAGAACTTCGACAAGGGCACCTTCGACACGGTCCTGTGGGATCCGCGGGACGACAGCTTCAAGAAGATCCCGACACCGGAGGACTTCTTCTGCGCCGGGCACAGCCAGCTGCCCGACGGCCGGCTGCTGGTGGCCGGCGGCACCGCCCGCTACGAGGTTCTCCACGGCAAGGTCACCCGGGCGGGCGGCCGGATGCGGGTCAAGAACGAGAACCCCGACAAGGCCGTCAAGCTGCGCAAGGGCACCCGGTTCCGCTCTCCGTCCGGGGTGGAGTACGAGGCGAAGTTCGACGTGGTCGTACCCAGGGCCAGGAAGAAGTTCGAGATCACCTACGGGCACGGCGGGCAGGTCATGCCGTGGCGGACCACCGTGGTCGCCGCCGAGTCGCGGGTCTTCGTGGAGGCGGTGAAGCCCGGCGCCGAGGGACTGACGACGGAGGCCGCGCAGTACGAGGTGGTCGGGCTGACGGGCAAGGACGCCGACAACGTCTACGGGCTCGCGGAGCGGCTGAGCGCCGACAAACAGGACTTCCAGGGCATCAAGTCGGCGTACGAGTTCGACCCGGTGGCGGAGAAGTACCTGCGCGTCGACCCGATGAGCGACGCCCGCTGGTACCCGACCCTCGTGACCCTGGAGGACGGGCGGGTGCTCGCGGTCTCCGGGCTCAACGACGTGGGCGACGTGGTGCCCGGCGACAACGAGTACTACGACCCGCGGACGAAGAAGTGGTCGAAGGCCCCCTTCCACTACTTCCCGACCTATCCCGCGCTCTTCCTCGTGCAGGGCGGCAAGCTCCTGTACACCGGCTCCAACGCGGGCTACGGCCCGAAGACCAAGGGGCGCGAGCCGGGTGTGTGGGACCTCGCGACCAACGAGTTCAAGAAGGTGGGCGGGCTCGCGGAGCCGGACCGGCTGGAGACCTCCTCCTCGCTCCTGCTGCCGCCCGCCCAGGACCAGAAGGTGATGGTCCTCGGCGGCGGCGGGGTCGGCGAGTCGAAGCTCTCGTCCAGCCGGACCGCGATCGTGGACCTGAAGGAGGAGAACCCGGTGTTCCGGTCCTCGGCGCGGCTGCCGCGCGCCACCCGCTACCTGAGCAGCGTGCTGCTGCCGGACGACTCGGTCTTCACCACGGGCGGCTCCGCCGACTACCGCGGCCGCAGCGCCAGCGACATCCACAAGGCGCAGTTCTACTACCCGCGCACCGACTCCTTCGTGGCCGCCGCCGATCCGACCGTGGGCCGCAACTACCACTCCGAGGCGCTGCTGCTGCCCGACGGGCGGGTGGCGACCTTCGGCTCGGACCCGCTCTTCGCCGACAAGGACAACACCCGGCTCGGCAAGTTCGAGCACCGGCTGGAGGTGTACTCGCCCCCGTACCTCTACCGCGGCGAGGACCGGCGGCCCGTCCTGGGCGAGGGGCCCGAGGAGCCCGGCGCGGACGGGCGGGCCACCTTCGCCGCCGTGCACCCGGAGCGGATCGAGCGGGCCCGCCTGATGCGGCCGAGCGCGGTCACGCACACCACGGACGTGGAACAGCGCTCGATCGAGCTCGGGCTGACCAGGACGGACGACTCGGTCACGGTCGAGGTGCCGCGCGACCCGACGCTGGTGCCGCCGGGCTGGTACATGCTGTTCGTGACCGACGCCGACGGGACGCCCTCGGTGGCGAAGTGGCTCCAGGTCAAGGCCCCGGATCCGGCGGCTCCTCAGGGGGTGTCCGGTCATTCCCTGGCGCGGCGGGCCAGCCCCAGGGCGTAGTCCGGCCACCAGGTGCCGGCCGACGGGCCGCCGCGGCAGGTGCCGTCGGACTCGCCGGGCCGCTTGACCCAGAGGTACGCGTCGACGAGCGGGTCGCCCGTCCGGTCGGTCGGCGGTGCCCCGAGTGCGCGGCCCGGCGGATTGCACCAGGCCTGGGCGCGGTTGCCGGGCAGCGGTCCGTCGCCGTTGCGGCTGGTGTCGATGACGAAGTGCTTGCCGCTGGTGCCCTTGGAGATCTTGGCGCCGTAGGCCCGGGCGGCCGCGTCGGGCTGGAAGTTGGAGACGTTGAGGGCGAAGCCGTCGGCGCGGGCGAGGCCCGCCTTGAAGAGCGGATCGACCAGGTCCATCGGGTTGGGGATCCAGGCCGGGTTGCCGGCGTCCAGATAGACCTTGGTGTTGGGGTTCCTCTTCAGCCGGTCGACGGCCTCGGAGAGCAGCTGGTAGCGCTCGGCGTGGTGCTCGGGCCGGGTGCAGCCGTCGATGATGTGCGCGATGGCGTCCGGCTCCAGGACGACGACGGCCTTGGTGTCCTCGATGTTGTCGGCGAAGGCGCCGATCCAGCTGCGGTAGGCCTGGGCGTCCGGGGCGCCGCCGGCCGAGTGCTGACCGCAGTCCCGGTACGGGATGTTGTACGCGGCGAGCAGCAGGGTCCGCCCGGTGGCCCGGGCTCCCGCGCGGGCCCGGCGGATCTCGGGGCCGGGGTCGTCGCCGGGCCCCCACAGGGTGAGCGGGCGGTCCGCGATCCTGCGCAGCACCTGGGCGTCGCTGTTGCGGCCGGCCGCTTCCCAGGCCGCGACCTGGCGGGCGGCGTCACTGTGCGGGTCCACCCAGAACGGGGACTCCTCGGCCGCGACGATGGCGGAGGGCGCCGCGGGCGTGGCGGCGGGGGTCCCCGGCTCGGGCGCGGGCTCGCCGCCGCAGGCGGGGGCCGCGGCGAGGAGCGCGAGGAGGCCGAGGACGGGGGCGGTGGTGCGAAAACGCGGCCTGCGAGCGGCGGGGGGCATCCGGCTTCCTCGGGACGAAGGGTCGGGCAGCGGAGCGAGATACCGGGATATGTTGACATGTCGGATAGTTGGCGCGGCTGTGCGACACCGGGCGGCGGGGCCGGGCGGTACGGGCTCGGCGGGCCGGGTTCAGGGGGCCGGGTTCAGGGGGACGGGCTCAAGGGGCGGGGTCGCCGGTGGTGAGCGCGATCGCCAGCGGGGTGCGCTCGTAGCGGACCTGGTGGCCGTGGCGGGCGGAGATGAGCAGCCCGGCCGCCCGCAGGACCCCGAGGTGGGCCGAGACCGTGGACGGGGCCAGCCCGAGCCGGTGGGCCAGCGCCGTGGTGGAGGCCGGTTCCTCCAGTGCGCACAGCACCTCGGCCCGGGCCCGGCCCAGCAGCCGGGCGAGCGCGTCCGGGACGCTCTCCCGGGCCGGGGTCCACAGGGCGCCGATGCCGCGGGCCGGGTAGACGATGGTGGGCTGCCAGGGCGGGTCGAAGCCGCCCGCGATCCCCGGCCAGATGAAGGCGCTCGGCATCAGGAGCAGACCCTGGCCGCCCAGGACGCGCTCGTGGTGACTGGTGGGCCGCTCGATGGTCAGGGTGAGGGAGGCGGCGTCCCAGGCGAGGCTCGGGTGCAGCCCGTCGAACAGGGCCTGGAGGCCTCCGGCGGCCAGGCGGCGCGAGTGGAAGAGGACGTCCGCCTCCAGCAGGGCCCGCAGCCGAGGCCAGTGCGGCTCGATCAGCACGCTCCAGGCCCGCTCCAGCAGGTCGGCCAGATCGCGCACGGCCCGGGCCGGATCGGCCAGCATGGCCCGGCCCAGGTCGCTGTCGAGGGCCCCGGGCGTACTGGCCAGCGACTTGCGGATGTCCTCGCGCGCCACGGCCGGATCCGCCCCGCGGATCAGCGCGATCTCCTCCTCGAAGGAGACTCCGGGGCCGCTCGGCGGCGGGCCGATGAAGTCCGCGCTGTGCCCGCGGTGCGGCATCAGCAGCCACAGCGGCCGCAGGTCCAGCCCGTCGGCGGCGGCGCGGATCCGCCGCAGCCAGGGCAGGTGGTAGCCCTGCCGGTCCGGGCGGTTCAGGGTGCGGACCGCCTCCTGCGTCTCCCACGCGGGCGACAGCGCGAACCGGCACCGCAGCAGGTCCTCGTGCCCGAAGTGGTGGTGCAGTCCCATCCCGGCGCTCCCTCCCCTTCCTTGAGACGGCCGACGACGTAAGGACTCTGCCGCAACATTCGGCCACAGCCGAATCCCTGGGGCGCCGGCCCCGGGCCCGGGACGCTGGGCCCATGCCAGCCGACACCCAGGCGCCCGGGCGGACCGCACCGCCACCGGGCTACCGCTCCGTGTTCCGGGTCCGGGAGTTCCGGACCGTCTTCGCCGCCCACCTGCTGTCCGTGTTCGGCGTGGTCGTCGCCGAGATCTCGCTGTCCGTCCTCGTCTACCGCACCACCGGCTCGCCCCTGATGAGCGCACTCACCTTCGCCCTCGGGTTCCTCCCTTACGTCCTCGGCGGGACCCTGCTCGCCGGGATCGCCGACCGCCACCCCGCCCGCCGGGTGCTCGTCGCGTGCGACCTCGTCTGCGCGCTCTGCGCGGCCGCCATGGTGGCACCGGGCACGCCCGTCGCCGTGCTGCTCGTACTGCGCTGCGCGATGGCCTTCGTGGCGCCGCTGTTCCAGGGCACGCGCAACGCCTCCCTCTCCGACATCCTCGGCACCGGCGACGCCTTCGTCCTGGGCCGCTCGCTGCTGCGCATGGTGGCCCAGAGCGCCCAGCTCATCGGCTTCGGCCTCGGCGGGCTGCTGCTCACCGTGCTCGCCCCGCGCGCGGCCATCGCCCTCACCGCCGCCGGCTTCCTCGGCTCCGCACTGCTGCTGCGGCTGGGCACGCGCAGCCGCCCCGCCCGCAGCAGCGCCCGTACCTCCCCGCTCGCCGGACTGCGCGCCGTCCTCGGCCGGCGCCGGCTGCGTGCGCTGATGCTGCTGTTCTGGCTGCCGCCCGTCTTCCTCGTCGTCCCCGAGGTGCTGCTCGCCCCGTACGCGGACGGCATCGGCGCCGGCACCGCCGCCCTCGGCCTGATGATGTGCGCGCTGCCCGTCGGCACCATCGCCGGGGAGCTCTGGGCCGGCTCGGCCCTCACCGCCCGCACGCGCTCGCGGATCGTGGCGCCGCTCGCCGCCGCCGGGCTGCTGCCGCTCCTGCTCTTCGCCGTCCGGCCGGGCCTGCCCGTGGTCCTCGCCGCCCTGCTGCTCGCCGGGCTGGCCCACGCCTACACCCTCGGCCTGGACCAGTGGTACGTCGAAGCCGTCCCCGACGAGCTGCGCGGCCGGGCGATGACGCTGCTCAGCACCGGCCTGATGACCCTCCAGGGGGTCGGCATGGCCCTGGCCGGCCTCGCCGCCGAATTCCGCCCGGTGCACGAGGTCGTCACCGGCGCCGCGGTCCTCGGTACGGGGGTCGTCCTGCTGCTCCTGGCCGAACTCCGGGCGGCCGCACGGCAGGAGGAACGACTGAGGGATGAGACGGCCCCCGCGGTCAAGTGACCTCCCGGTAGGGTCGGAGGCGTGCCCAAGCCGCTCAGCCTTCCCTTCGACCCCATCGCCCGCGCCGACGAGCTCTGGCAGCAGCGCTGGGGGCCCGTGCCCTCGATGGCCGCGATCACCTCGATCATGCGCGCGCACCAGATCCTGCTCGGTGAGGTCGACGCGGTCGTCAAGCCGTACGGGCTGACCTTCGCCCGGTACGAGGCGCTGGTGCTGCTCACCTTCTCCAAGGCCGGCGAACTGCCGATGTCCAAGATCGGCGAGAGGCTGATGGTCCACCCGACGTCGGTGACCAACACCGTGGACCGGCTGGTGAAGTCCGGACTGGTCGCCAAGCGGCCCAACCCGAACGACGGCCGCGGCACCCTCGCCTCCATCACCGAGAAGGGCCGCGAGGTGGTCGAGGCCGCCACCAAGGACCTGATGGCCGTCGACTTCGGCCTCGGCGCGTACGACGCCGAGGAGTGCGGGGAGATCTTCGCGCTGCTGCGCCCGCTGCGGGTGGCCGCGGCGGACTTCCAGGAGTAGCCGGGGCCGGGGCGTCCGGGGCCGGTGCCCGGGTCCGGGCCCGCGTCAAGATCGAGCAAAACGGACGGCTAGGCTCGTCGGCATGAAACGAAGCGTGCTGACCCGCTACCGCGCCATGGCCTACGTGACCGCGGTCATGCTCCTGATCCTCTGTGCCTGCATGGTGGCGAAGTACGGCTTCGACACCGGTGCCGACCTGACCTTCGTGGTCTCGCAGGCCCACGGTGTGCTCTTCATGATCTATCTGGTCTTCGCCTTCGACCTGAGCTCCAAGGCCAGGTGGCCCTTCGGAAAGATGCTCTGGGTCATGCTCAGCGGAACGATTCCGGTGGCCGCCTTCTTCGTCGAGCGCAAGGTCCGCGCCGAGGTCGAGCCGCTGGTCAGCGACTCGGTCGCGACCGCCAAGGCCTGATCGCCGGCGCGTACGAGGCGAGCGTCACCCACCCCCGGGGCGAGTCCCCGGGGGTTTGCCATCGACATTTACTAGGACGTCCTAGTAAATTCATGGGTATGGACGCTGACGCCATCGAGGAAGGCCGCCGTCGCTGGCAGGCCCGTTATGACAAGGCCCGCAAGCGCGAGGCAGACTTCACCACGCTCTCCGGCGACGAGGTCGAACCGGTCTACGGGCCCCGGCCCGGCGACGCGTACGAGGGCTTCGAGCGCATCGGGTGGCCGGGCGAGTACCCGTACACCCGCGGGCTCCACGCCACCGGGTACCGAGGGCGGACCTGGACCATCCGGCAGTTCGCCGGCTTCGGGAACGCCGAGCAGACCAACGAGCGCTACAAGATGATCCTGGCCGCCGGCGGCGGCGGGCTCTCGGTCGCCTTCGACATGCCCACCCTCATGGGGCGCGACTCCGACGACCCCCGCTCCCTCGGCGAGGTGGGCCACTGCGGGGTCGCCATCGACTCCGCCGCCGACATGGAGGTCCTGTTCAAGGACATCCCGCTCGGTGACGTCACGACCTCGATGACGATCTCGGGCCCGGCCGTCCCCGCCTTCTGCATGTACCTGGTCGCCGCCGAGCGGCAGGGCGTGGACCCCGCCGTCCTCAACGGCACGCTCCAGACCGACATCTTCAAGGAGTACATCGCCCAGAAGGAGTGGCTCTTCGAACCCGAGCCGCACCTGCGCCTCATCGGCGACCTCATGGAGTACTGCACGAAGGGCATCCCGGCCTACAAGCCGCTGTCCGTCTCCGGCTACCACATCCGTGAGGCCGGGGCCACGGCCGCGCAGGAGCTCGCGTACACCCTCGCCGACGGCTTCGGCTACGTGGAGCTGGGCCTCTCGCGCGGGATGGACGTCGACGCCTTCGCGCCCGGCCTCTCCTTCTTCTTCGACGCGCACCTCGACTTCTTCGAGGAGATCGCCAAGTTCCGCGCCGCACGCCGGATCTGGGCCCGCTGGATGAAGGAGGTCTACGGGGCCAAGAGCGAGAAGTCCATGTGGCTGCGCTTCCACACCCAGACCGCCGGTGTCTCCCTGACCGCGCAGCAGCCGTACAACAACGTCGTGCGCACCGCCGTGGAGGCCCTCGCGGCCGTGCTCGGCGGCACGAACTCGCTGCACACCAACGCCCTCGACGAGACCCTCGCCCTGCCGAGCGAGCAGGCGGCCGAGATCGCCCTGCGCACGCAGCAGGTGCTGATGGAGGAGACCGGCGTCGCCAACGTGGCGGACCCGCTCGGCGGCTCCTGGTTCGTGGAGCAGCTCACCGACCGCATCGAGGCCGAGGCCGAGAAGATCTTCGAGCAGATCAAGGAGCGCGGCCTGCGCGCCCACCCCGACGGGCAGCACCCGATCGGGCCGATCACCTCGGGCATCCTGCGCGGCATCGAGGACGGCTGGTTCACCGGGGAGATCGCCGAGTCGGCCTTCCAGTACCAGCGGTCGCTGGAGAAGGGCGACAAGCGTGTCGTCGGCGTCAACGTGCACCACGGCTCGGTCACCGGAGACCTGGAGATCCTCCGGGTCAGCCACGAGGTGGAGACCGTCCAGGTGCGGGAGCTGGCGGCCCGCAAGGCCCGCCGCGACGACGTCAAGGTCGACGCGGCGCTGAAGGCGATGCTGGACGCCGCCCGGGACGGGTCGAACATGATCCCGGCCATGCTGGACGCGGTGCGGGCCGAGGCCACGATGGGCGAGATCTGCAACGTCCTGCGCGACGAGTGGGGCACGTACACGGAGCCCCCGGGCTTCTAGACCCCCTGTGTGGCACGGGCCGGTCATGGCGCTTGTACGGTGGCGCCATGACCGGCCTTCCTGTGCCCGTACGGGGCGTGAGCGCGCGCGTGGTGGAGAACAAGGGCGGCTGCGGCGGCCACTACGCCTACGTCGTCGCCGACTTCGAGCCGCCGGGGCCGGGCGGGACGGAGATCCTGAACCTGGCGCGGGAGGACCGGCTGCCCGCCGAGTTCCTCGGGGCGGTACGGGACGGCATCGAGCTGGGGCTGGACGGGGTCGAGGCCGCGGTCCTGATCACCGACGGCGGCTTCTACTTGCCGGACGCCCGCGACATCGGCTACCGCACGGCCGGGGCCCAAGCGGCCCGGGGCGCGCTCGTCGCGGCCGGCCTGCGGCCCGAGGAGGAGGCCGACGCGCTGCGCTGGGCCAGCTGGCCGGGCCGCCGGCGGCCCTGGCCGGGGGACAACCCGCGGGCCGCGGCGCTGGCGGAGCAGGTCCTGGAATCCCGGCGCCGCTCCGGGGTGTCGATCTTCTGACGGCGCGGCGGCAGCGGGCGGCCTGGTGGGTTCAGGCGGCGGCCGGGCCGCGCAGGCCGTGCATCAGGAGGGCCGTGAAGGTGGCCACCCAGAGCTCGTCCACCGGTTCGGAGCTCACCAGGGCGCGGTGCACCACCGTGCCCGCGATCACGTCGAAGATCAGGTCCGTGGTGCGGCCCGCGAGGGACTCGTCCTCCTCGTACGGGAGTTCGCCGCGGGCCTGGGCCCGTTCGCGGCCCAGTACGACGAGACGTTTCTGCCGGTCCACGATCGCCGACCGGATCCGGTCGCGCAGGGCCTCGTCCCGGGTGGACTCGGCGACGACGGCCATCAGGGCGGTACGGGCCTCCGGGCGCCGCAGCAGCTCCGCGAACTGCAGCACCACGTTTTCGATGTCCGCCTCGAGGGAGCCCCGGTCCGGGAGTTCGAGCGCGTCGAAGAGCTCGGCCACCGCGTCCACGACCAGCTCGTTCTTGCCCGCCCAGCGCCGGTAGAGGGTGGTCTTGGCGACCCCCGCGCGGGCGGACACGTCCCCCATCGTCAGCTTCGACCAGCCCAGCTCGACGAGCGCGTCCCGGGTCGCGGCGAGGATCGCGGCGTCCGCGGCGGCACTGCGGGGACGACCGGTGCGGCCGGGGCTGGGGTTGCGCATGGCCGAGACCATACCCGCCGGTAGCCACAACGGCCGCTGTGGTTCAGATCACGGGGCCGGAAGGGGCGCGGGCGGCGGCCGGGGGAGTTACGCTACGGCTCGTAGCGTAAGAGCGACAACCACGCGAAGAGCTACAGGCGTCAGGTGGGGACCCGGCGCCGTTCAACATCACGATCGCGACGGTACGGCGGCACGGCCAATTCACGCGATCTTTTTCGTCGGCGCGCGCACACGGGGGAGGATGTACGCATGCAGCCCAGAAACATGTCCATGAGCGGCGTCGTCGACCTCGCCGCGGTGAAGGCGGCCGGTGAGGCCAAGGCCAAGGCCGAGCAGGCCCGCGCCGAAGCGGCGAGCCGGGCCGCCGAGTCCGGCGGGGCGGGTCCGTCCGCCGGTGCCGTGCCGCCGTCGGCACTCGTCATCGACGTAGACGAGGCCGGTTTTGAACGCGATGTGCTCCAGCTCTCCGCAGAGGTTCCGGTCGTCCTGGACTTCTGGGCCGAGTGGTGCCAGCCGTGCAAGCAGCTCAGTCCGCTGCTGGAGCGCCTGATCACCGAGGCCAACGGTCGCCTGGTGCTCGCCAAGATCGACGTCGACGCCAATCAGATGCTCATGCAGCAGTTCCAGATCCAGGGCATCCCGGCCGTCTTCGCCGTGGTCGCCGGTCAGGTGCTGCCGCTGTTCCAGGGCGTGGTCCCGGAGCAGCAGATCCGCGAGACCTTCGCCCAGCTCGTCCAGGTCGCCGAGGACCGCTTCGGGATCATCGGCATCGAGGTGGACCCGGCCGCGGAGGGGGCGGCTCCCGCCGCCTCGGCCGCGGACGAGATCCCGGCCGGCCCGCACGACGCCTTGCTGGAGGCGGCCGTCGTCGCGCTCGACGCCGGTGACCTGGGCGGCGCGGTCCAGGCGTACAAGAACGTGCTCGCCGACGACCCGGGCAACACCGAGGCCAAGCTGGGTCTGGCCCAGGCCGAGCTCCTCGCCCGGGTCCAGCACATGAACCCGCAGGCGGTGCGGGCCGCGGCGGCCGAGAACCCGCGCGACCCGGCGGCGCAGATCGCCGCGGCCGACCTCGACCTGGTCGGCGGCCACGTGGAGGACGCCTTCGGGCGCCTGGTGGACACCGTCCGCGTCACGTTCGGTGAGGACCGGGACGCCGTGCGACTGCGGCTGCTGGAGCTGTTCGAGGTCATCGGCGCGGACGACCCGCGGGTCTCCGCGGCGCGTACGGCGCTCGCGCGGGTGCTCTTCTAGGCCGCGTCCGGACCGGCTCCGCGGCCGCTCCGGGGCGGTCGCGACGCACCGCCCGTACATCGCCGGGCCACCGGCGATTTGTTGACACGTAGATAAACAGCGGCCGCGCTTTGCCAAAACTTGGCAATCGCGGCTGCTGTTACTCGCAGTAAATCGAACCCCGTGAACTGTCCGGTGTGTTCGCCATTTGCCCGTTCTGTCGTGGCCCTGGGTGACACCCTGTGTTGCTGCCCGACGGCGACGGGTCGCACCTAGGTTATCTGGCCGTTACCCGCCAGTAACGAACCCCCTTGTGCCCCGGCCTGGAATGGACCACGATCGGCGACGCTCGGTCCTTCCCGCAGAGCCGCTCACTCGGAGCCGCGGTGAAGGGTCCCCACCGAGCCGGCCTGTGGCAGTGGCACCGGCCGTGGGACAGGGGGGTCTCCGCCACTCCGGCGGGGCCTGTCCTCCAGGTTGCGCGAACGCGTGGCCCAGTGGTTGTCGCTCGGGGGTGATCGCCGGTGTATCGGACGTGGCACAGCCGCGGCCCGGCCGCCTGCGCTCCTTCCCGAGGACGTAGCACTTCTCCCATCCCAGGACGGGCACGGCCCGGACCGGAGATGTACGTCCGAGAAGGAGGAACGAAATGAGTTCTCAGGTTCGTGGTGGGACCAGATGGAAGCGCTTCGCGCTCGTCATGGTGCCGAGCATCGCGGCCACGGCCGCGGTCGGTGTGGGTCTGGCGCAGGGTGCCCTCGCGGCGTCCTTCAGCGTCTCCGGCCAGGACTTCAAGGTCTCGGCCGACAAGCTCGACGGTCAGAACCTCATCCAGTACGGCGGCATCGCCAAGGGGCACGATCTCAGCCCCGACGGCAAGGCGCAGAACCACCCGGTCACCATCTCCGGGTTCAGCAACGCCAAGATCACCAACATGTGCCAGTCCCTGGTCACCCCGACTCCGCTGGGCCCGATCACGCTCCAGCTGAAGACCGGTCACAAGGGCACCCCGGCCGAGGCCAGCAACATCTACCTGGATGTGGCCGAGCTCGACACCGACGCCGAGTTCACCAACCTGGACATCGGTGTCGCGGTCGGTGACGAGAGCCACAAGACCAAGCCGCAGGCCGGTACGGTCTCCAGCCCGTACGCGTTCTCGCAGCGCGCCGACCGGGCCATCCTCACGAACGTGAAGCAGAAGGCGTGGGCGACCACGGCGGGCACCTTCAAGCTGCCCAACCTGAAGCTGCGCCTTCTCGGTGGCGACCAGCCCTGCTACCAGGACATCAAGGACTGATCAGTCCCCGTGTCTGACCGGACGGGCGGGTGGTGACAGCCGTCGCCCCCCGCCCGTCCGGGCTCCACAGAGTTCTCAAGTACCACCGTTTCCAGGGAGCTGTTGTCCATGAACCCCCAGGCCCCGGTTTACGTGCGCGCAGAAGACGACGCCTGGCCCACCGTGGTGTACTACCACTTCCATGCCTGGAGCGGCCGCCGTCCCTTCTGGGCCGGGTTGTTCACGCTCCTCGGTGGCTTCCCGATCGCATACTTCCCCTACGCGGACCTCCGGCTGGGCAACATCAGCCTCGCGATGGCCACCACCGGCGGCGCCGGCGCACTGATCATCGGTGTACTGCTGATCACGCTGGGCCTGGCGCTCTGGTTCCAGGAGGCCATCCGCGTCTTCGCCGGCGTGGCCGCGATCCTGCTCGCCCTGGTCTCGATCCCGGTGTCCAACCTCGGCGGCTTCTTCGTCGGCTTCATCTTCTCCATGGTCGGCGGCGCCCTCGCCCTGTCCTGGGCGCCGGGCAAGCCGGCGGAGGAGGGCGAGCAGCCGGCGGGCGGACAGCAGCCGGGCGTCGTCCACCTGAGCAAGGCGGACGCGATGGCGGACATGGGCGTCCAGGGAACCCAGGGTCTTCCGGGTCCCGGTGCGACGGAAACGGCACACGCGAGCGAGACGACTGCCCACGCCGATGGCGGGAGGAACAGTGCGGGGTGACGAGACGCAGCGGGGCGTGGCCCCTGGCGCAGAGTCCCGTGTAGTGAAGGGGCCGCGCCACGCGGCGCCCAGGAAGTCGCTGCTGAACAAGATCCAGATACCCGTCGGCAAGACGATGGCGCTCGCGGCGATGCCGACGGCCGTGTTCGTCGGGATGGGCATGGCGCCGAAGCTCGCCGTGGCCGACGACAAGGAGATCCCCTTCGCGCCCGGCCCGTGTGTGACGCGGTCCGACGAACCCGCGGAGACCGAGTCGAAGTCCCCGTCGCCCACGCCCACGCCCTCGACGACGCCTTCGCCGAGCACGTCGCCCAGCGCGACGCCCTCTCCGTCGGCATCGGCATCGGCGGCCGCGAAGGAGAAGGCGAAGCCGACCACGTCTCCGTCGGCGGCCAAGCCCCCGGTGACGAACGAGAAGGCCCCGGCCACCACGCCGGCTCCGGACCCGACCAAGGCCACGAACCCGCTGGACCCGCTGGGTGTCGGCGACGCGCTCAAGAACCTCGTCGACGAGCTCGGCAGGCCCCTCAAGGACGCGACGGCGAAGGCGACCCCGACGCCCGCGCCCACCCCGTCGGGCACGGCCACGGCGGCCCCGACCCCTGACCCGTCCGCGGACGCGATCCGCGAAGCGGCGAAGAAGGCCGGTGTCGACGTCAAGGAGCTGTCCGAGGAGGTCAAGAAGACCGAGAAGGACCCCAAGAACGAGACGGGCGAGGACAAGGCCAAGGACGAAGCCAAGGACGACAAGTCCAAGGCCGAGGACGACAAGTCCAAGGACAAGGACAAGGCCGAAGAGCCGAAGGACCCGGACGGGAAGCAGCCCTTCCCGTGCCCGACCTACGACGCCAAGGCACTGGCCGACGCCGAACTGGAGCAGGGCGTCCCGCTCCTGCCGGACGAGCCCTGGTACCTCGACAGCTCCCTGCTGACCCTCTACGGCCTGGACTACCACGGCATCGTCGAGGTGAAGACGGCCGGCGGCAAGACCAAGAAGGTCCTGAAGTTCACCGCGGACTCGCTGGACATCAAGGACCTGTACCAGACGGTCGGCAAGTCGGGGAACGTCGCCCACCTGAAGTCGCGTCCGGGCTCCACGTCCAAGATCCGCGGCGGCACGGTGACGATGTACACCGAGAGCCTCAAGGGCAACCTGTTCGGTCTGATCCCGATCGAGTTCACCCCGAACAGCCCGCCGCCCCTGAACGTCCCGTTCGCGTTCTTCACGAACGTCAAGGTCGTCCAGGCCGGCCAGTTCGGCGGCACGCTCACCGTTCCGGGCCTGAAGAACTACATCGGCCCGCCGGAGTAGTCCCGTAGGCCGAACGAAGCTCCCGGCAGTAGATACTGCCGGGAGCTTCGTCGTTCACCGGTCGCTCACGGGGTCCAGACGACCTCCCGGACCGGGCCGAATGGCAGGTCGGGCCCCTGGGCGAAATCCAGCCAGCGCTCGTAGGCGCCGCGCCCCTGGAGCCGGATCCCATGGAAGTACCCCGGGTCGGCGAACAGGTGCCAGGAGTTCTCGAACTCGAACTCGATACACCTGATGACGCTCTCGGACGCGACCGCCCCGTCTCTGACGGCACACCGGATGCGGGTGATCCGGAAAGAGGACTGGTCCTCGTCGAGGAACAGCCTGCCGTAGGAGCTCGTGGCGAACTCCTCGTCCTCTTCGAGGGTTTCCGGACGCTCAGGCCGATTTACGGGCCGGAAGGTCAGGTAGTCCTCGGACGGGGGCACCTCGAACCGGACGAGATCGTTCTCCCTGGCCAGGTAGAAGGCCCTGGTCAGGGCGACGAACCGCGGGTACGCGCCGTCCCTGTCGACGTATCCGGGAATCTCGATGTCGAGGACCGGTGTCCGCGCCAGCAGGGAGGCCAGGGGTGCGATGCCTGCCATGATGTGCCTTGTCCTTCCTCACAGCATTTGGATGCTCTTGTCCATGCCCATTCCGGACTCCAGCAGAGTCTGGAACTCACCATTCGGCTTGAGTACCACGGTGAGTCCCTCGCCGCGGAAGATGAGCTTCTGGGAGTAGGTTCCGTCGGCGTCGGGCCTGGGCAGAGTGCCTACTCCTTCGAACTTGAGCCGCTGGTCCTTCAAGACCAGCTGGGTGAGGTCGTCGAGGAATTCCTGTCCCTCGTCCTCCTTCCATTTCCCGTACTTCTTACCGAGAAGCTTCTCCGTCAGGCCCTTGTGATCCCGGAAGTGGTTCTTCAGGTTGGGGCCACGAGTGACGCTCTTGATGCACGGAATCTCGGGGGTTTCGCTCTGCGCTGCGGACACCGCCCGTCCAGGCGTGCCCTTCAGAAATGCGCCGGACGCGGCCAGGGACTTGGGCTTGATCAGGCAGACCGGTACCGTTTTGCCGTTCTTGCGGACCTTCTCGATGATGCCCTTGAGGCGCTTGAGGGAGCGGGCCCCGGCCTCCGCGGCGTCGAAGAACTTGTAGACGCGGGTGGTCACCTTGTAGATGGCCTCGATGACGTCCCCGACCTTCTTGATCGGGATCAGCGAGCTGGCCACGTCGAACAGGGCCCACAGGCAGGGCTCGATCTCTCGGGTCGCGAAGCAGGCCTTGATGTTGTCCAGGCCCAGCATCGAGATGAGGATGTCGCCGCCGTTCGCGACGAGCCAGTCGACGATGCTCGCACCGACCGAGGCCCGGGCCGCACGGTACTCGTCCACGCAGGTCTGACCGCACTCGGCCAGGAGGACGGCTTCCTCGTCGGCGGCGAGCGGTGCGCCCGGGGTGACACCGGCGACACCGGTGTTGCCGGTCTGCATCGCCTTCTTGCGGTCTTCCTCCTGCTCCCGGCGCTCCTCTTCCTCGGCCCGGTCGGCCGCGGCGTCCGCGTCCTTGGCCGCCTGGTTGGCGTTGGCCGCGGCCGTCTCGGCCTTGGTGGCGTAGCCTTCGGACTTGGTCGCGGCGGTGTTCGCGGCGTTCGCGTCGCGGGTGGCGGCGTTGGCGGACGCGCGGGCGTTGGTAGCGCTCTTCTCCGCCTCGGTGGCCTCATTGTTCGCCCCGAGCGCCTCGTTCGCGGCGTCCTTGGCGGCGCTCTTCGCGTAGAAGGCGTCCGTACCCGCCTGGGTGCTGTACTCCTTCGTCTTCTCGTCCGCCTTCTTGGCGGCATCGGCGGCCCGGGCGGCTTCCGCCGCCGAGCCGCGCGCCGCCGCCATGGACTTCAGCGCCGCCGCGGAGTCGGCAGCAGCCGTAGCCGCTGCCTGGGCGGCGAGCTTCGCGTCACCGGAGGCCTTGTCTGCCAGCGCCTTCGCCGTGGCGGCGGCCTTCTCCGCCTCGTTGGCCTTGGCGGTGGCCGCAGCGGCCTGCTGCTCGGCGTGCGTCTTGGACGACTGGCCGACCAGGACGGCGAAGGCGGCCGCGGAGTCGGTCTCCCGGTACGGGGTACCCATCGCGATGGCGGTGTTGGCCGGCTGGATCGCCTGGGCCGCCGAGTCGCGTGCGGCCGAAGCGGCCTGGCTGGTGGCGTAGGCGTGTCCGGCGGTGACGGCCGACCAAGCGGCAGTCTTGATCGACTCGGTACGGGCGGCTGCGGCCTCAGTGCTCGCCTTGAGCGCTGCGGCCTGGGCCGTCTTGGCGTCAGCCTCGGCCTTGGTGGCATTCACCGAGGCGGCGTCGGAGGCGTCGATGGCGTCGGCAGCCGCAGCGTGTGCGGTCGCGGCGGCGGCTTCGCTGGTCTCGTATGCGGACCAGGCCTTGTCCGCGGCGCTGTTGGCACGTTGCGCCGCGGCATCCGCGCGGGTCGCGGCGGCGCGAGCGTTGACGGCGGCAGTTGCCGCGTCGTCGGCAGCCTGATGGGCGGCGGTCGCTGCGGTCGCCGCATTGTTCGCGGCGGTGCGGGCCTCGGTGGCCGCCTTCCGGGTCGCCGCGGCGGCCTCGTCGCCCGAGTGGGCCGCGGCCGCAGATTCGAGTGAGGCAGCGCGTGCGGCCGTGGCCTGCTTGTTGCGCTCTGCCTCGGTCGCCTTGTCACGGGCCTCGGTGGCCCGTTGCTCGGCGTTCTCCGCCTTCTGCAGCTCGTCCCAAGCCGTCCCTGCGGACGACTGGGCGGCGGTACGGGCGTGCCCCGCCATCTCCCGTTCGTTCGCCGCGCGCTGTTCGGCTGCTTGGGCCTTGCCGCGCTCGGTGGCAGCCTTCTGCCGTTCCGCCGCCGCGGTGGCCTTCTCCTTCTCGGCCTTCGCCCGCTCGGTCTTGGCCGTCTCGGCGGCCTTGCGGGCGGTCTCCTGCGCGGCCTCGGCCGTGGCCTGGGCGGCCTTCGCCTTGGTGGCGTTGTCCGCGGCCTCCTTGGCCTGGGCCGCAGCCGATGCGGCGGCGGCCTTGGCCTGGGCGGCGGCCTCCTGGGCGGCGACGCGGCGGAACTCGGTGTTCAGCGCGTGCGACTGGGTCTGGGCCAGCGAGTACAGGGTCTTGCTGTCCGCGACGGTCGCCTTCGAGGCGTTCGACGCGGTCAGGGCTGCCTTCGAGGCGGCCTCCGCAGCCGCGGCCGAGGCCTTGGCGACCTGAGCGGACTGCTGAGCGAAGAGCAGGCCACGCCCGCGCGGGGCCTTGGTCGCGTCCGCGATGGCCCACGCCTTGTTCTGGGCGGTGTTGGCCTTGTCGGCGGCCGTCTTGGCGGTCGCCGAGGCGGTCGCCGCGATCTTCGCCTGGTCGGCGGCCTTGGTGCGGGCGGTGGCGAGGTCCTTGTCGGCCTGGGTGAACACGGCGGCCGCAGGCCGGTTGGACGCGTTCGCGGGCTGGTCGGCCCAGTACTTCTGCCAGGTCAGGATCTGGTCGGCGAGCCACGCCTGCCCGAGCGACTCGATCATCGCTTCGGCGGCTTTGCGGGTCTCAGCAGCGGCGCTTACCTCGGCGTTGACGATCTCGTTGCGCGAGGTGGTCTGGCCGGCGTACTCCTGCTCCCACTCCAGGTGCGCGGTGACGACGATCGGCGACATGACCCGGTAGTAGTCGATCGGGTTGCGGCTGTCGCAGGCGCCCCAGGCGGCCTTCATCGCCTCGACCTCAAGGCGGAACTCGACCGACCCCTCGGCCGGCGTCTGCTTCATGAAGCCGCCGAGCCGCAGGTAGCGGGCGACGTCGCTGGCCGTCGCGGCGCCGTAGTTGAGCTCGGTCTTGTCCGCGTCGAGGACGGAACCAGTGACGAAATCCAGGTTCGGGTCCTGCCCCTTGAGCTGGGCGGCCAGTGCCCTCGCCTTGTCCGCCGCGGCCTTGGTGGCGGGCGCGTGTCCGTCCTCACCGAGCCGGTAGTACAGGTTCCGCTGGTCGTAGGTGAAGGCGACGATGTCTTTGTCGAACTGGGGGGCGTACTGGGAGACCCCACCGCGGCTGCCGGTTTCCCAGTAGACCTTGTTGGACGCCTGCCAGCGGTCCCGCCGGTCGATGGACGCGACGAAGGAGCCCTCGTAGGCGTCGCGGTCCTTGAGCATGGCCTGGCGCAGCGGGTCCATGCCCATGACCGGGTCGGTGGCCGTGGCCAGCTCCGCAGGCGTGCCGGTCAGGGCCTTGGCCGCCGACTTCTTCAGCTCGGGCCCGCCGACGTGCAGGGCGAATCCGCCCGAGCAGCGGTCCAGCCGGGCTTGTGCGCCCAGGCTGATCGGCCGGTACTGCGGTTCGTCGTCCGGCGGTACCTCGACCGCGGAGGCCGGGGCGGCGCTGATGAGGCCGGCCAGCAGGGCGGCGCTGGTGGCCAGCGCGGTGCCGGCGAGGCCGCGCCGTACCGCGGCCCGGACAGCGGGGCTTCTCCCCCGCAGGAGTGTGGATCTGCGCACGTGTTTTGCCTGTTCCTTCGGAATGGAAATGGGCAGCCCGAAGGAAGGTGCGTGGACGTGTATGCGCTGGTCAGGCGCGAATGATGAGCGGTATGCCTTCCCCCAAGGCGTGCACTGACAGTTTCATGATCCTCTTACCGCCGGTAGCGCTTTTTCGGACACGCTACTCATAAGTAGGAATCGCACAGCGGAGTCACAGGTTCCGCCGGGCCGGGGGACGCACCGAGGGCGGCACCCCGGATCCGTTGCGGATCCGGGGTGCCGCCCTCGGTCTCTGTGCGGCAGAGGTGGAGCGGGGCCGGCGGTGTCAGGCGCGGGTGTCGCCGCCCAGGTGGTGGACGCGGACCATGTTGGTGGTGCCGGGGACGCCGGGGGGCGAGCCGGCGGTGATGATCATGATGTCGCCCTCGTTGTAGCGGCCCAGCTTCAGCAGCTCGCCGTCCACCAGGTCGACCATGGCGTCGGTGGTGTCCACGTGCGGGACGACGTACGAGTCCACGCCCCAGCTCAGCGTCAGCTGGTTGCGGGTGTTGACGTCGGTGGTGAAGGCCAGGATCGGCTGGGTCACGCGGTAGCGCGACAGGCGTCGGGCGGTGTCGCCGGACTGGGTGAAGGCGATCAGCGACTCGGCGTCGAGGAAGTCCGCGATCTCGCACGCCGCACGGGCGACGGAGCCGCCCTGGGTACGGGGCTTCTTGCCCTGGACCAGCGGCTGGAGGCCCTTGGAGAGGAGCTCCTCCTCGGCCGCCGTGACGATCTTCGACATCGTCTTGACGGTCTCGATCGGGTAGGCGCCGACCGAGGACTCGGCCGACAGCATGACCGCGTCCGCGCCGTCGAGGATGGCGTTGGCGACGTCGGACGCCTCCGCGCGCGTCGGGCGGGAGTTGGTGATCATCGACTCCATCATCTGGGTCGCGACGATCACCGGCTTGGCGTTGCGGCGGCACATCTCGATGAGCCGCTTCTGGACCATCGGGACCTTTTCGAGCGGATACTCGACGGCGAGGTCGCCACGGGCCACCATGACCGCGTCGAAGGCGTCGACCACGGCCGCCATGTTCTCGACGGCCTGCGGCTTCTCCACCTTCGCGATGACGGGGACCCGGCGGCCCTCCTCGTCCATCACCTTGTGGACGTCCTTGACGTCGTTGGCGTCGCGTACGAAGGACAGGGCGACCATGTCGCAGCCCATCCGCAGGGCGAAGCGGAGGTCGTCGACGTCCTTCTCCGACAGGGCGGGGACGTTCACGGCGGCACCCGGCAGGTTGATGCCCTTGTGGTCCGAGATGACACCGCCCTCGATGACGATGGTCCGCACCCGCGGGCCCTCGACCTCGGTCACCCGGAGCTCGACGTTTCCGTCGTTGATCAGGATCTGGTCACCCTTGGCGACGTCGCCCGGGAGGCCCTTGTAGGTGGTGCCGCAGATGGACTTGTCACCCGGGACGTCCTCGGTGGTGATGGTGAACTCGTCACCGCGCACCAGCTCGACGGGACCCTCGGCGAAGGTCTCCAGGCGGATCTTCGGGCCCTGGAGGTCGGCGAGGACGCCGACGGCGCGCCCGGTGTCCTCGGAGACCTGCCGGACGCGGTCGTACCGCTCCTGGTGTTCTGCCTGGGACCCGTGGCTGAAGTTGAATCGGGCCACGTTCATACCTGCCTCGATGAGCGCTTTCAGCTGCTCATACGAGTCGACGGCGGGGCCCAGCGTGCAGACAATTTTGGAACGGCGCATGACTGGATCCTATCGGTTTGTTTCGTAGCGGAATATTCAGGCTGGTGGAAAGTCCAAGTGACTAGTCGGTAACCAGCGCGTACGCCTGGGTGGCGATCTCCAGTTCCTCATCCGTCGGGACCACCGCCACCGCCACCCGGGCATGCTCCGCCGAGACCAGCCGCGGCTCGGCGGAGCGCGCGGCGTTGGCCTCCGGATCCAGCACCAGGCCCAGCACGGCCAGGCCGTCGATCGCGGCCTCGCGGACCTGGTGGGCGTTCTCGCCGACCCCGGCCGTGAAGGTCACCGCGTCCACCCGCCCGAGCACCGCGGCGTAGGCCCCGATGTACTTCTTCAGCCGGTGGACGTACGCGGCGAAGGCGAGGCTCGCCGCCTCGTCGCCCTCGCCCGCGCGCCGCAGCACCTCGCGCATGTCGTTGTCGCCGCACATGCCCAGCAGACCGCTCTTCTTGTTCAGGAGCGAATCGATCTCATCCACCGAGAAGCCGCCCACCCGCGCCAGGTGGAAGACGACCGCCGGATCGACATCGCCCGAACGGGTTCCCATGACCAGCCCCTCCAGCGGGGTCAGGCCCATGGACGTCTCCACGCACACCCCGCCCCGCACGGCCGAGGCGGAGGCGCCGTTGCCGAGGTGCAGCACGATCACGTTCACGTCCTCCACCGGCTTGCCGAGCAGCCGGGCCGTCGCCCGCGAGACGTAGGCGTGGGAGGTGCCGTGGAAGCCGTACCGCCGGATGGAGTACGCGTCGGCGGTCGCGGCGTCGATCGCGTACCGCGCCACGTGCTCCGGCATCGTCGCGTGGAAGGCCGTGTCGAAGACGGCGACCTGCGGAAGGTCCGCGCGCAGCGAGCGCGCCACCTCGATGCCCGTCACGTTCGCCGGGTTGTGCAGCGGGGCGAGCGGGATCAGGCTCCGGATCTCCGCCAGCACCTCGTCGTCGATCACGGTCGGCCGGGTGAACCGCGTCCCGCCGTGCACCACCCGGTGCCCCACCGCCGCCAGTTCGGGCGAGTCCAGGCCCATCCCGTCCGCGGCGAGCTCCGCGGCCACGGCCTTCAGCGCGGCCCCGTGGTCCGCGATCGGCCCGAGCCGCTCCCGCCGGCCGGCGGGAGCGCCCGGACCCGAGAGCGGCTCGTGCACCAGCCGGGAGGTCTCCTCGCCGATGCGCTCCACCAGGCCGGACGCGAGCCGGGACCGGTCCGCCATGTCGAGGAGCTGGTACTTGACCGACGAGGAGCCGGAGTTGAGGACGAGTACGCGCGATGCGGTCACGGTGGAGGTCTTTCCTGGTCGCGGGTGGTGGAGGGGAAGGGTCGGGCCGTGGGCGAAGGGTCAGGCCGTGGGCGCCGGCGCGCCCTGCGCCTGGATCGCGGTGATGGCCACGGTGGTGACGATGTCCTGGACGAGCGCACCGCGCGAGAGGTCGTTGACCGGCTTGCGCAGGCCCTGGAGCACCGGGCCGACCGCCACCGCGCCCGCCGAACGCTGCACGGCCTTGTACGTGTTGTTGCCGGTGTTGAGGTCGGGGAAGATCAGCACCGTCGCGCGGCCGGCCACCTCGGACCCGGGCAGCTTGGTCGCCGCGACCGAGGGCTCCACGGCCGCGTCGTACTGGATCGGTCCTTCGATCTTCAGGTCCGGGCGCTGCGCGCGGACGAGCTCGGTGGCCTTGCGGACCTTGTCGACGTCCGCACCGCTGCCCGAGGTGCCGGTCGAGTACGAGAGCATCGCGATCCGCGGCTCGACGCCGAAGGCGGCCGCGGTGGCGGCCGACTGGACGGCGATGTCCGCGAGCTGCTCGGCGTTCGGGTCCGGGTTGACCGCGCAGTCGCCGTAGACGAGGACCCGGTCGGCCAGGCACATGAAGAAGACCGAGGAGACGATGGACGCCTCGGCCTTGGTCTTGATGATCTCGAAGGCCGGGCGGATGGTCGCCGCGGTGGAGTGCACCGAACCGGAGACCATGCCGTCGGCCAGGCCCCGCTGGACCATCAGGGTGCCGAAGTAGTTGACGTCGGTGACCACGTCGCCCGCCAGCTCGACGGTCATCCCCTTGTGGGCGCGGACCTGCGCGTAGTACTCGGAGAAACCTTCCCGCAGCGGGGAGGTCGCCGGGTCGATGAGCTGGGCGCCGGAGATGTCGACACCGAGGTCGCCGGCCTTCTTCAGGATCGCCTGCTCGTCGCCCAGCAGGGTCAGGTCGCAGACCCCCCGGCGCAGCACCACGTCCGCGGCGCGCAGCACGCGCTCCTCCGTGCCCTCGGGCAGCACGACGCGGCGGCGGTCCGAGCGGGCCCGCTCCAGCAGCTCGTGCTCGAACATCATCGGGGTGACGCGCTCCGAGCGGGCCACCGACAGCAGACCGCGCAGCTCGCCGGTGTCCACGTGCCGCTCGAACAGGCCGAGCGCGGTCTCCAGCTTGCGCGGGGTCGCGGAGTTCAGCCGGCTCTGCAGCGAGAAGAGTTCGGCGGCGGTGGGGAAGCTGTTGCCGGCCACCGACACCACGGGCGTGCCCGGCGCCAGCTTCGAGGCCAGCGTCAGGATGTCCGGGCTCGGGCGCTCGTTCAGGGTGAGCAGCACACCGGCGATCGGCGGGGTGCCGGAGGCGTGCGCGGCCAGCGCGCCGATGACCAGGTCGGAGCGGTCTCCCGGGGTGACGACCAGGCAGCCGGGGGTCAGGGCGTTCAGGAAGTTCGGCAGCATGGCGCCGCCGAAGACGAAGTCCAGGGCGTCGCGGGCCAGCCCGGCATCGTCGCCGAGGAGCACCTCGCCGCCGAGCTCCCGGGTGATCTGGGCGACGGTCGGGGCGGAGAGCGACTTGTCGTCCGGCAGCACGTAGCAGGGCACGGGCAGCCGGGCGGCCAGCCGCTCGGCTATGACGTCGCGGTCCTCCGCGGCCACCCGGTTCACCACCATCGCGACGACGTGGCAGCCCAGGGTCTCGTAGGCGCGGTAGGCGTTGCGGGCCTCGGCGCGCACGGCCTCGGCGTGGTGCTTGGTGCCGCCCACCACGGGCACGACGACCGCGCCCAGCTCGTTGGCGAGGCGGGCGTTGAGCGCCAGCTCGTCGGGGAGGTTGGTCTCCGCGTAGTCGGTGCCGAGGACGAGCATGACCTCGTAGTCGCGGGCCACCCGGTGGTAGCGGTCGACCAGCCGCGAGACCAGTTCGTCGGTGCCCTTCTCGGCCAGGATCGCCGAGGCCTCCTGGTAGGACATGCCGTAGGCCGCCGCGGCGTCCTGATCGATCCGGTAGCGGGCCCTGAGGAGGTCGAAGAGCCGGTCCGGTGCGTCGTGCAGCAGCGGACGGTAGACACCGACCCGGCCCGTCTGCCGGGTCAGCAGCTCCATGATGCCCAGCTCGACGACCTGCCGGCCGTCCCCCCGCTCGATACCGGTCACGTACACGCTGCGCGTCACGCCCGCTCTCCGTCCCATGCTGTGAATGTCATGCTGTGGATGTCACTTCGCTCTGGCTCGACCTCTTGACAATACCTCTGTCAATGGATAAGGCGCTCCCGGGAAAAAGGCCTGGCCGGGAGGGCCGGAGGGCCTTCGGGGCGCGGTCTTCGAAAACGTGCGGCGACCCGGGCCCGTGGAACAATCGGACAGGGTGCACGATTACGCCCTTCATATGTACGGCAGGAGACACAGCACGATGCGTATCGGAGTTCTCACCGCAGGCGGCGACTGCCCGGGCCTCAACGCTGTCATCCGGTCGGTCGTACACCGGGCCCTGGTCGGGCACGGAGATGAGGTCATCGGTTTCGAGGACGGCTTCAAGGGCCTCCTCGACGGCCACTTCCGTCCCCTCGACATCAATGCCGTCAGTGGCATCCTCGCCCGCGGCGGCACGATCCTCGGTTCGGCGCGCATGGAACGCGCCCGTCTCCACGAAGCCGCTGAGAACGCCCAGGAGCTGGCGACGCGCTACGGCATCGACGCCCTCATCCCGATCGGCGGCGAAGGCACGCTGACCGCCTCCCGGATGCTGTCGGACGCCGGGATGCCGGTCGTCGGCGTACCGAAGACCATCGACAACGACATCTCCTCCACCGACCGCACCTTCGGCTTCGACACCGCCGTCATGGTCGCCACCGAGGCGATCGACCGCCTCAAGACCACCGCCGAATCGCACCAGCGCGTGATGGTCGTCGAGGTCATGGGCCGCCACGCGGGCTGGATCGCGCTGGAGTCCGGCATGGCCGGCGGCGCGCACGGCATCTGCCTTCCGGAGCGCCCCTTCGAGGTGGACGCCCTGGTGAAGATGGTCGAGGAACGATTCGCCCGCGGTAAGAAGTTCGCCGTGATCTGCGTGGCCGAGGGCGCGCACCCGGCCGAGGGCTCCATGCCGTACGAGAAGGGCGCGATCGACCAGTACGGTCACGAGCGCTTCGCCGGCATCGGCAACCGCCTCGCGATCGAACTGGAGCACCGCCTCGGCAAGGAGGCCCGCCCGGTCATCCTCGGCCACGTCCAGCGCGGCGGTACCCCGACCGCGTACGACCGGGTGCTCGCGACCCGCTTCGGCTGGCACGCCGTCGAGGCCGTCCACCGCGGCGAATTCGGCAACATGACCGCCCTGCGCGGCACCGACGTCGTGATGGCCCCGCTCGCCGAGGCGGTCACCGAGCTGAAGACCGTCCCCGAGGAGCGGATGTACGAGGCCGAGTCGGTCTTCTGACGCCGGTCCGGGCGGGACCTGCGGCGCCGGTGCGATCGCCCTACGCCGCACCGCCCGCGAGGTGCCAGAACCGGTCCACGATCTCGGCGAGGAACTCCCGGCCCGCGTCCCCGCTGCCGGCCTCGCCCTGGCCGCCGCCCCAGCTGAGCGTGGCCACCATCCGCGACTGGTAGTCGCCGTGCAGCTGCTCCAGCACCGCCTCCAGGTGGTGCTTGGGGATCGGCAGCAGCTTGCCCAGCGGCTTCACGTACGCCTGCCAGCGCGTGGTCACCGCACTGCGCAGCAGGTCCGCGAGCTCCTCGTGCTTGCCGGTCGCCGTCACGAACTGGGCCAGCGTCAGACCCAGCACCGTGGCCAGGGCGGCGGACTGCCGTTCGTTGCCCCTCCAGCGCCCGGTGTCCTCCATCTTCTGGTACGCGCTCGTCTCCAGGCCGATCCGGCGGGCCAGGTCGTCCGCCGCGAGCCCCCGGGCGACGCGGTGTTCCCGCAGGGTGACCGGTTCGGCGAGCAGTTCGCCGGGCGCACACCACAGGACGCCCGCGAGCGCCGTGAGCTCGGCGGCGGAAGGGGATATCTCGCCACGCTCCCAGGCCATCACGGTCTCGGGCGCGACGACGAGTCCGTACTGGGCGCGCAGGCCGTAGGCGACATGTCCGGGAGCCATGCCCAGGGCCGCGCGCAGACGACGCGCGGCGGGGGCATTGAAAGGTGGGCTGGAGTGCACACCGCACACCGTAGAAGTGGCCAGGCTGCGGCGCCTACAGACCAAACAAACAAGCCCATACCTCGTAGGAACGTCCTATGAAGTTAAGGCCTTTCGTCGGGTTTCCGGGCGACTGTCCGGTAATCGGTGAAGCGGAAGATCTTTTCCGTATGTACGGTTCCAGCCAACGCCCGCCGATGCAAGACCTCTCACACTCTTCGCACAATCCGAACCGCCCGCCCGTTTCCTGCGTGATCCTTTCCGGGGCCCTCGCCGACGGGGGTGGTGAGGGCCCCGTCCTTCCTTGCCTTGACGTCGGCGTCAAGGAATACGGTCGTTCCATGCGCATCGGCGAACTGGCGGAGCGGGCGGGGACCAGCACCCGGACCCTCAGGTACTACGAGTCACGCGGGCTGCTCCCCGCGCGGCGGGCCGACAACGGCTACCGGACCTACGACGAGGACGACCTGCGGCTGCTGAGCCAGATCCGCACGCTCCAGGACTTCGGCTTCGAGCTGGAGGAGACCCGCCCCTTCGTGGACTGCCTGCGGGCCGGCCACCCGGCCGGGGACTCCTGCCCCGCCTCGCTCGCCGTCTACCGGCGCAAGCTCGCCGAGCTGGACGGCCTGATCGGCCAGCTGGCCGACGTGCGCGAGCAGCTCGGGCGGCAGCTGGCCGATGCGGAACGGGCGGCCGGCGAAGCGGCCGTGCCGAAGTGCGAGATGACCGGATGACCGGATGGACGAGAGGGACGGTGGCATGAAGGCTCACGGCGTGGCGCAGGTGACCGACGCGGATTTCGAGGCCGAGGTGCTCGGGGAGCGGGGACGGCCCGTCCTCGTGGAGTTCACGGCGGACTGGTGCGGCCCCTGCCGCCAGCTCGCCCCCGTCCTCTCCTCGATCGCCGCCGAGGAGGCCGACCGGCTCAAGGTCGTGCAGATCGACGCGGACAGCAACCCCGGGGCCGTCGCCCGCTACGGGGTGCTGTCCATGCCGACCCTGCTCGTCTTCCGTGACGGCGAGCCCGTCCAGCAGATGGTCGGGGCCCGGGCCAAGCGCCGGCTGCTCCAGGAACTGGAGGAGCAGCTCGCCACGGCCTGAGCCCCGGCTCCGGGCCCCGGCCCCGGCTCCGGGCCCGGAGCCTCAGACCTGGGGCCGGAACCAGACCGTCGCCAGCGGCGGGAGGGTCATGCGCAGGCTCGCCGGGCGGCCCTGCGCCGGCACCGGCTCCGGCCGCATCGGCTGCGTGTGGTGGATGCCGCTGCCGCCGTAGACCTCCAGGTCGGTGTTGAGCACCTCCCGCCACAGCGGCACCTCCTCGGGCACCCCGATGCGGTAGCCGTGCCGGACCACGGGCGAGAAGTTCGACACCGCCAGGAGCTGCGAGCCGTCCTGCGCGTACCGCAGGAACGCGAAGACGTTGTCCTCCGCGGCGTCCGCCTCCACCCAGGCGAAGCCCTCCGGCACGGTGTCCCGCTCCCACAGGGCGGGCGCCGCCGTGTACGTGCGGTTCAGGTCGCGCACCAGGTTCCGCACGCCCCGGTGGTCGCCGGCCGCCGCGTAGGAGTCGTCCAGCACCCACCAGTCCGGCCCGTACACCTCCGACCACTCCGACCCCTGGGCGAACTCCTGCCCCATGAACAGCAGTTGCTTGCCCGGATGGGCCCACATGAAGCCCAGGTAGGCCCGGTGAGCGGCCCGCTTCTGCCACCAGTCGTCCCCGGGCATCTTGGACACCAGCGAGGCCTTGCCGTGCACCACCTCGTCGTGCGAGATCGGCAGCACGTAGTTCTCGCTGAAGGCGTAGATCATCCCGAAGGTCATGTCGTGGTGGTGGTACTTGCGGTGCACCGGCTCCTTCGACATGTAGCGCAGGGTGTCGTGCATCCAGCCCATGTTCCACTTCAGGCCGAAGCCGAGCCCGCCGGAATCGGTCGGCCGGGTCACGCCCGTCCACGCCGTGGACTCCTCCGCGATCGTCACGACCCCCGGGCAGCGCCGGTACACCGTCGCGTTCATCTCCTGGAGGAAGCCGACCGCGTCCAGGTTCTCCCGCCCGCCGTGCTCGTTGGGCGCCCACTCGCCCTCGGCGCGCGAGTAGTCGAGGTAGAGCATCGAGGCCACCGCGTCCACGCGCAGGCCGTCCACGTGGAACTCCTCGCACCAGTACACGGCGTTGGCGACGAGGAAGTTGCGGACCTCCTTGCGGCCGTAGTCGAACTCCAGCGTCCCCCAGTCCGGGTGCGCGGCCCGCCGCGGGTCCTGGTGCTCGTACAGCGGCCGCCCGTCGAACTCCGCGAGGGCCCAGTCGTCGCGCGGGAAGTGCGCCGGCACCCAGTCGACGATCACCCCGATCCCGGCCCGGTGCAGCGCGTCCACGAGGAAGCGGAAGTCGTCCGGGGTGCCCATCCGCGAGGTCGGCGCGTAGAAACCGGTGACCTGGTAGCCCCACGAGCCGCCGAAGGGGTGCTCGGCGACCGGCATCAGCTCCACGTGCGTGAAGCCCAGCTCCTTGACGTACGCCGGGAGCTGCTCGGCGAGCTGCCGGTAGGACAGCCCGGGCCGCCAGGACGCCAGGTGCAGCTCGTACACCGAGAAGGGGGCCTGGTGCGGGGGCCGGGCGCCGCGCTCGGCCATCCACGCCGCGTCCTGCCACTCGTACCGGGACGAGGTCACCACCGAGGCGTTCGCCGGGGGGACCTCCGCCGAGCGGGCCATCGGGTCGGCGCGCAGGGTGTGGCTGCCGTCCGGGCGGGTGATGTCGTACTTGTAGAGCGTCCCGGCGCCCACCCCGGGCAGGAACAGCTCCCACACCCCGGTCGAGCCCAGCGAGCGCATCGGGTAGGCGACGGAGTCCCAGTAGGAGAAGTCCCCGCTGACCCGGACCCCCTGGGCGTTCGGCGCCCACACCGTGAAGCGGGTCCCGGCCACCCCCTGGTGCTCCATCGGCTCGGAGCCGAGCGCCTTCCACAGCTGCTCGTGGCGGCCCTCGCCGATCAGGTGCAGGTCCAGCTCGCCGAGGGCGGGCAGGAACCGGTAGGGGTCGTGGACCTCGATCTCGTCGCTGTCGTACGTGACCAGGAGCCGGTACTCCGGTACGCCGGTCAGCGGCAGCAGCCCCGAGAACAGTCCGTCGCCGTCGTCGAAGAGCTCGGCACGCAGCCCCTTGGCGACGATGGTGACCGCCTTGGCGTGGGGGCGCAGCACCCGGAAGGCCACCCCGCCCCGCTGGGTGCGGGCCCCCAGCACCGCGTGCGGATCGTGGTGGCGGCCCTCCAGCAGCCGGGCCCGTTCGTCGGCGCCGAGTGCGGGCGCCGGCCGGACGCCGTGCGGAGGGGCGGCGCGGCGGGCCCGGGGCGTCCGGGCCTTCTTCGCCGCCGCCGGGACGGGTACGGCTTCCTCGCGGACGGTCGGTGACGGCTGTCGTGCGGCGCTCACGCGAGCGGCCTCCTCGGGGGCTTCGGGTGGGGGTGGGGGTGGGGGGAGATGGAGCCGGGGGCGGACGGGGTCGGCGGCACGCGGTGGGCGGGCCGCACGGGCTCCGAGAGCCGCCGGATCGCGGCCATCGGGACGTGCAGCCAGTCGGGGCGGTGCCGGGACTCGTAACGGGCCTCGTACACCGCCTTGTCGGTCTCGTACGCGCGCAGCAGCACGGGGTCCTCGCGGGGGTCCCGGCCGGTGGTGCGGGCGTAGCCCTCGCAGAAGGCGGCCCGGCAGTCGTCCGCCCAGGCGGGGGCGAACGGCCGGTGCGAGCGGGCGGCGTAGTCGAAGGAGCGCAGTATCCCGGCGATGTCGCGCACCGCCGGTTCGGGGCGGCGCCGGTCGGCCAGCGGCCGGGCCGGCTCGCCCTCGAAGTCGATCAACGACCAGCCGCCGTCGAGGGTGCGCAGGGTCTGACCCAGATGGAGGTCCCCGTGGATCCGCTGGGCGGGCACCCCCGCCCCCCGGGAGGCCGCCAGCGCGTCGAAGGCGCCCCGCAGCCCGGCCTCGTAGGGCCGCAGCGCGGGTACCTCCCGGGCGGTGGCGGCCAGCCGGGCCGTCATCCCCGCCGCGAGCCGGGCGGTCTGCTCCGGGCCGAGCGCGACCGTGGGCAGCGCCGCGGCCAGCGCGCTGTGCACCTCGGCCGTGGCCCGGCCGAGCGCGTGCGCCTCGGCGGTGAAGTCGGCCCCCGCGCCGAGCCGGCGCAGCGCGAGCTGCCAGCCGTCGTCGGAGCCGCGCAGGTACGGCTGGAGCACGCCCAGGGTCAGCGCTTCGCTGCCGGGCGGCTCGGCCTCGTACCAGGCGACGGGGGCCGGGACCCGGGTGCAGCCGGCGGCGGCCAGCGCCCTGGGCAGTTCCAGGTCCGGGTTGACCCCGGGGCCGACCCGGCGGAACACCTTCAGGATGAACGAATCTCCGTAGATCAGCGAGGAGTTGGTCTGTTCCCCGGACAGCGGCCGGGGGGTGAGCCCCGCAGGGATCGGCGTGGCCGGGTCCCGGTCGAAGCGCAGCGGCCCGAGGGTCCCGGGGGAGCGCAGCCGTTCCAGCAGCATGGCCGCGAGCCGGGGATCGCCCAGCGCCTCGTAGACCGCCCGGCCCGCGTACGGACCGTCCTCGGCATGCCCGATCAGGGTGGGCGCGAGGGCGGGCGGCAGGGACGGGCGGATGCCCAGCAGCAGTTGGTAGCAGTCCCCGTCGACGTCGAGGAGCAGGTGCAGCAGTCCGGGGGTGGATCCCGGCGGCAGCAGTTCGGCCGCCGAGACGGTCCTGAGCCTGCTGATGGTGCGGCCCTTGCCCGCGAACCAGCGCTGTGCGGGCAGCCAGGCTTTCAGCATCGGCTCCAGTGGAGCGATCCCGGCGGCCCGGTCGGCCGTCAGCCGGCTCCGGGCGGATGCAGCCTCCGACATGGCGTCGCGTCCTTTCCCCGGGCCGTCACAGAATGCGCAGAGTGTCCCGGATGCGCGGCAGTTGCTTCTCCGGCATGTGCGAGTGTCGGGTCAGGATGGTCCGTACAGGGGCGGGCGATTGACCCATTCGAGCTGCCCGCCCCCTGGTGTGAAGGCCCGGTTCGCCTCCGGAGCGCCTCGGGCCCGACATGCGGGCCGCGCTCCTTCGGCTCACCCGGCCCTGGACCGGCTCCCGGCTAATTGGCGCGTCGCTCGCCGCGCTGTTCCTTCCGCAGCCGGAACCAGTAGAAGCCGTGGCCCGCCAGGGTCAGCAGGTACGGCCACTCGCCGATCGGCGGGAAGCGCACATCACCCGTGAGCTCCACCGGGACCCGTCCGTTGAACGACCGCAGATCGAGCTCGGTGGGCTGCGCGAAGCGCGAGAAGTTGTGCACGCACAGCACCAGGTCGTCCCCGTGCTCACGGAGGAACGCGAGCACCGCCGGGTTCGACGACGGCAGTTCGGTGTACGAGCCGAGTCCGAAGGCCGGGTTCGCCTTGCGGACCTCGATCAGCCGACGGGTCCAGTGCAGCAGCGAGGAGGGCGAGGACATCGCGGCCTCGACGTTGGTGACCCGGTACCCGTAGACGGGATCCATGATGACCGGCAGGTTCAGCCTGCCCGGATCGCACGAGGAGAAACCGGCGTTGCGGTCCGGGGTCCACTGCATCGGCGTGCGGACGCCGTCGCGGTCGCCCAGCCAGATGTTGTCGCCCATGCCGATCTCGTCGCCGTAGTAGAGCACCGGCGAACCGGGCAGCGACAGCAGCAGGGCCGTGAACAGCTCCATCTGCTTGCGGTCGTTGTCCAGGAGCGGCGCGAGCCGGCGCCGGATGCCGATGTTGGCCCGCATCCGCGGGTCCTTGGCGTACTCGGCGTACATGTAGTCGCGCTCTTCGTCCGTGACCATCTCGAGGGTGAGCTCGTCGTGGTTGCGCAGGAAGATGCCCCACTGGCAGCGGTCCGGGATCGCCGGGGTCTTGGCCAGGATTTCGGAGACGGGGTAGCGGGACTCTCGCCGCACCGCCATGAAGATGCGCGGCATCACGGGGAAGTGGAACGCCATGTGGCACTCGTCCCCGCCCTTCTGGTAGTCGCCGAAGTAGTCGACGACGTCCTCGGGCCACTGGTTGGCCTCGGCGAGCAGCACGGTGTCCGGGTAGTGCGCGTCGATCTCGGCGCGGACCCGCTTGAGGAGCTGGTGGGTGCGCGGGAGGTTCTCGCAGTTGGTGCCCTCCTCGGCGTACAGGTAGGGCACGGCGTCGAGGCGGAAGCCGTCGATGCCGAGATCGAGCCAGAAGCGCAGGGCGGAGACGATCTCCTCCACCACGGCCGGGTTCTCGTAGTTGAGGTCCGGCTGGTGGGAGAAGAATCTGTGCCAGTAGTACTGCTTGCGTACGGGGTCGTACGTCCAGTTGGAGGTCTCGGTGTCGACGAAGATGATGCGGGCGTCCTGGTACTGCTTGTCGTTGTCGGCCCACATGTAGTAGTCGCCGTACGGGCCGTCCGGGTCCTTGCGCGACTGCTGGAACCACTCGTGCTGATCGCTGGTGTGGTTCATGACGAAGTCGATGATCACCCGCATGCCGCGGGTGTGCGCGGCGTCCACGAACTCCACGAAGTCGGCGAGGTCGCCGAATTCGGGCAGCACGGAGGTGTAGTCGGCGACGTCGTAACCCCCGTCGCGCAGGGGTGAGGCGAAGAACGGCGGCAGCCAGAGGCAGTCGACACCGAGCCACTGGAGGTAGTCCAGTTTGCCGGTGAGCCCCTTGAGGTCCCCGACGCCGTCGCCGTTGCTGTCGTGGAAGGAGCGGACGAGGACCTCGTAGAACACCGCCCGCTTGAACCAGTCGGGATCGCGGTCCTTGGCGGGGGTGTCCTCGAAGGTGTCGTGGACGGGATCGTTGATCATCATGTGGTGGGTGACCCTCCGGTGGGCGGGGACGGTCGCAGAGCGGCCAGTACGTGCGCGGGCGTTCGGCCCGGCTCTAGGCGCACGTAGTTCGCCCTGCCCCAGTGATAGGTCTCGCCGGTGAGCTCGTCGCGCACCGCGAGGGACCCGTGCCAGTCGAGGCCGAGTACCGGCATGTCCAACGACACGGTCGCCTCCTGGGTGTGGTGCGGATCGAGGTTGACGACCACCAGTACGGAATTGGCTCCGGCGTGCTTCGAATAGGCGATCACCTGTTCGTTGTCGGTCGAGTGGAAGTGGATGTCGCGCAGCTGCTGGAGCGCGGGGTTGCGGCGGCGCAGCCGGTTCAGGGCGGTGATCAGCGGGGCGATGGTGGCGCCGGTGCGGTCGGCGGCCGCCCAGTCGCGCGGCCGGAACTCGTACTTCTCGGAGTTCAGGTACTCCTCGCTGCCCTCGCGCACCGGGGTGTTCTCGCAGAGCTCGTAGCCGGCGTAGACCCCCCAGGCGGGCGAGAGGGTGGCGGCCAGGACGGCCCGGACCTCGAAGGCGGGACGGCCGCCGTGCTGCAGGTACTCGTGCAGGATGTCCGGCGTGTTGACGAAGAAGTTCGGCCGCATGACCGAGGCGGAGGGGGTGTCCGCCAGCTCGGTCAGGTACTCGGTCAGCTCGGCCTTGGTGTTGCGCCAGGTGAAGTACGTGTACGACTGCTGGAAGCCGACGGCGGCCAGCGCCCGCATCATCGCGGGCCGGGTGAAGGCCTCGGCCAGGAAGATGACGTCCGGGTCGGACTTGTTGATGTCCGCGATCACCTTCTGCCAGAAGACCACCGGCTTGGTGTGCGGATTGTCGACCCGGAAGATGCGGACGCCGTGGTCCATCCAGTGCCGCAGGATCCGGCAGGTCTCCTCGACGATGCCGGCCATGTCGGTGTCGAAGTGGATCGGATAGATGTCCTGGTACTTCTTCGGCGGGTTCTCGGCGTACGCGATCGTCCCGTCGGCCCGGTGGCGGAACCACTGCGGGTTCTTCTCCACCCACGGGTGGTCGGGGGAGCACTGCAGCGCGAAGTCCAGCGCGATCTCCATGCCCAGTTCGCGGGCGCGCCCGACGAAGGCGTCGAAGTCCTCGATGGTGCCGAGCTCCGGGTGGACCGCGTCGTGCCCGCCCTCGGTGGAGCCGATGGCCCACGGCACACCCGGGTCCCAACTTCCAGCGGAAAGAGTGTTGTTCGGACCCTTGCGGTAAGTGGACCCGATCGGGTGGATGGGCGGCAGGTAGACCACGTCGAAGCCCATCGCCGCGATGGCCGGCAGCCGCTCGGCGGCGGTCCGGAAGGTCCCGCTGACCGGGGCCTCGCCGGGCTCCAGCACCGCTCCCTCGGAGCGCGGGAACATCTCGTACCAGGAGCCGAAGAGGGCCCGCTTGCGCTCCACCAGGAGCGGCAGGGGCTTGGAGGCGGTGACCAGCTCCCGGTACGGGCGCCTGGCGAACGCGGCGTCCACGGCCGGGTCGAGGGCGGCCTCGTAGCGTTCGGCGACGGGCAGGTCCTCGTCGCGCATGGTCGCGGCGGCGGCCAGGACGGCTTCGCGCCCGTCGCGCTTGGGGATCCGGGCCCCGGCCCGCTCGTAGAGCTCCGCGCCCTCGAGCAGCATCAGCCCGGTGTCGATCCCCGCGGGAATCTTGATCGCGGCATGGGCCCGCCAGGTGGCCACCGGATCGCTCCACGCCTCGACCGTGTACGTCCACCTCCCCTCGACCTCGACGGAGACCTTGGCCCCCCACCGGTCGGTGCCGGGGGCGAGTTCGCTCAGCGGCACGGGGACCCGCAGCCGCCCGCCCGGATCACGCAGGACGAGGTGGGCGGCGACGGAGTCGTGTCCTTCGCGGAACACGGTGGCGGAGATCTCGAAGACCTCGTCCACGACCGCCTTTGCGGGTCTGGCGCCGCAGTCGACGGCGGGGCGGACGTCCAGCACGGGAATGCGACCGATCATGATGGGATCACCTGGGGGCAGTTCGCAGGGCTCGGTGACAACAGGCCAGCCGTGAGCACGACTGGTAGTGCACGCTCTGTTCGCTCTGTTTCTAGCCGCTCAGTGGACGGCTGGGCTGCGGGCATGGCCGCTCCTGTCCGCGTTCACTCGGGTGGCGGGGAGAGGGTTTGTGGGCGGGTGCGCCGTGCGTGTACGACGTGTACCCGGGGAGCCCTTCCCACTCTCATCCCGCCCAATCCGCGCGCTCGGTTAACTACTCGTACGTAGTGGCACGGCAGATACCAAGCCCCGGGTCGACATCCGCCGGGTCTCCGTCAAGTCGGCCGGAACTAGGTGACGTAGGGGCGGCCGCGGCGCGCTGCCCGGGCGCGGACGGGGCGGGAACCACCTGCCCCACGGGCCCCGCGCACTCCGCCCGGAAGCCCGGCGAGGGCCGCACCGGGAGACAATGGCCCGTCATGCCGAAAGGGACGAGTGACCGGTGAATCGGGGGTCTTGAACGATGCGGTCGAGGACGACGGTCGAGGTCCGGCTGCCCGGGAGCGCGTCGCCCGTGCCGATCGACGAGGCGCAGCGGCTGCTCGCCCGCCGCATCTCCGGCGAGACGGGCATGGGGGCGATCGCCGGCCGGTTCCTGGAGACCCTGGAATCGCACGGAGCCGAATGCGCGCCCAGGGACCTGGACCGGCTGGGACGGGTCGCGGCCGACCTGCTCACCGCCTGCCTGGCCGGGCAGCACTCGGGCGCGGGCGAGCGCACCGGCAGCGAACCCCCGGCGGATCCGGGCCCCCGCGCGCTGCTGGAACGGATCGACACCTTCATCGGCCACAACCTCGGCGACCCGGGCCTGACCCCGCGGTCCGTCGCCGACCGCCACCACATCTCGGTGCGCCGACTGCACCTGATGTTCCAGGACCGGGGCGAGGGCGTCGCGGCCGCCATCCGCCGGCTCCGGCTGGAACACTGCCACGCCGACCTCGCCCGGCCCGAACTGCTCGACCGGCCCATCCGCACCATCGCCGCCCGCTGGGGCTTCGGCAGCGCCGCCGTCTTCAGCCGCGCCTTCCGCGAGGCGTACGGCATCAGCCCCA
Source organism: Streptomyces nojiriensis (assembly GCF_017639205.1). NCBI lineage: Bacteria > Bacillati > Actinomycetota > Actinomycetes > Kitasatosporales > Streptomycetaceae > Streptomyces > Streptomyces nojiriensis. Next base: position 6,176,652 of record NZ_CP071139.1, read on the forward strand.
CCGAACGGCGCGCGCAGGCCCCGGCGGCCGTCCCGTGCCGCGCCCGACCTGTCATCCGGACGGGGGACAATGCCCCATGGACTCGGAGGCACTGCACGAACTGATCGGCGCACAGCTGCGTGCGGCCGACCCCCGGCGGCGGGAGGCCGCCGCACGCCGGGCGCTGGACGTCGCCTGGGGCCCGGACCAGGAGCGGTACCTGGCCGAGGCCCTCGCCGACGCCGTCGGCCGCGAGGACGACCCGGCCGCCCTGGCGGCGCAGATCGACGCGCTGCCCGCCGTCGAACCGGCCCTCGGCGACGCCGCGCTGGTCCGCCTCGCAGGCCGCTGCGCCGACTCCCCGGTCCTGGCCGCGCTGCTCGTCCGCGCCGCCCGGCTGCAGGTCTCCGGGCCCGCCGAACCCGTCGGCGACGCGACCCGGGTCGCCGTACGCTGCCTGCGCGGAGCCCCGCACTCCGGGCTCGGGCTGCGCACCCCGGGCGGGGCGTGGGTGGTCCTGGAGCGGATCGAGGTCTACGGCAGGGCCGTGGACCGGCTGGACCCCGGCTGCACGGCCCGGGTGCTGCTGTCCGGACCCGGCGCGCGGGGGCTGGCCGAGTGGGACCGCCTGGAGGCCGAACCCCGGGCCCGGGAGTGCGCACCGAGGCTGCGCTCACCCGACCCCCGGACCCGGTGCTCCGCCGCCGAGGCCATCGCCGACTGGCCGAACTCCTGGGCGCCCGAGGTGGGCCGCTACCTGTGCGGCGCGCTGGCCCGGGCCGCGGTGCGGGAGCAGGACCACGACGCGCTGGAGTCCCACCTGCACGCACTGCTCGCATTGGGCCACTTCCTGGCGGAACCGGCGTTCGCCCTGCTGCGCACGATGGACCGCGCAGCCCTGCCGGAGGTGCTGCGGCCCTATCTGGACGACCTGTTGGAGGAGGACCGGGCCCGCAGCGGCCGGTGAGCCCCGCCGAGGGCCCATGGCCGGAAGGCGCGGGCGCCGCTAGCCTTCCCGGGGTGATGCGCGGGTGCACAGCGTGGTGCGGCCGCTCCGATCCGTAATCCCCTGCGAAGGTGGAACACGTGAAGGCTATCCGTCGATTCACCGTGCGCCCCGTCCTCCCGGAACCCCTGCTGCAGCTGACCGAGCTCGCGCGCAACCTGCGCTGGTCGTGGCATTCCGAGACCCGTGAACTCTTCCAATCCGTCGACCCCGAGGGCTGGCAGGCCGCCGGCGGCGATCCCGTCCGGCTGCTCGGCGCGGTCTCCGCGACCCGGCTCGCCGAACTGGCCGCGGACCGCCGCTTCCTGCGCCGGCTCGCCGTCGCCGCGGCCGACCTCGATGACTACGTGAACGGCGGGAGGTGGTACCAGAGCCAGGAGAACGGCGTGGAACTGCCCGCCGCCATCGCCTATTTCTCCCCCGAATTCGGCATCACCGCCGCCCTGCCCCAATACTCCGGCGGCCTCGGCATCCTCGCCGGGGACCACCTGAAGGCCGCCAGCGACCTCGGCGTCCCGCTCATCGGGGTGGGCCTGCTCTACCGCCACGGCTACTTCCGCCAGTCGCTCTCCCGCGACGGCTGGCAGCAGGAGCACTATCCCGTCCTCGACCCCAACGAACTCCCGCTCGGCCTGCTCCGCCAGGACGACGGCACCCCCGCCCGCGTCTCGCTGACCCTGCCCGGCGGACGCACCCTGCAGGCCCACATCTGGCAGGCCCGCGTCGGCCGCGTACCGCTGCTGCTCCTGGACTCCGACGTCGAGGACAACGACGCCGCGGCCCGCGAGGTGACCGACCGGCTCTACGGCGGCGGCAGCGACCACCGGCTGCTCCAGGAGATGCTGCTCGGCATCGGCGGCGTGCGCGCGGTGCGCGCGTACTGCCGGATCACCGGCCATCCCGATCCCGAGGTCTTCCACACCAACGAGGGGCACGCCGGCTTCCTCGGGCTCGAACGCATAAGGGAACTGGAGCGGGAGCAGGGCCTCGGCTTCGACGCCGCCGTCGAGGCGGTGCGCGCCGGGACCGTGTTCACCACGCACACCCCCGTCCCGGCCGGGATCGACCGCTTCGAGCGGGCCCTGGTCGCCCGGCACTTCGGGGACGGCGGGGAACTGTCCGGCGTACCCGTCGAGCGGATCCTGGAACTGGGCGCCGAGACCTATCCCGGCGGCGACCCCGGCGTGTTCAACATGGCCGTCATGGGCCTGCGCCTGGCCCAGCGGGCCAACGGGGTGTCCACCCTGCACGGCGCGGTCAGCCGGGAGATGTTCGCCGGTCTGTGGCCCGGCTTCGATCCGGCCGACGTGCCCATCACCTCCGTGACCAACGGGGTGCACGCCCCCACCTGGGTGGCCCCCGAGGTGGTCCGGCTCGGCGCCCGCCAGATCGGTGTGGGCCGAACCGAGGACGCCCTGTCGGTCGGCGGCTCCCCGCGCTGGGACGCGGTCGCCGAGATCCCGGACCAGGACGTGTGGGACCTGCGGCGGGTGCTGCGCGAGCAACTGGTGCAGGAGGTACGGGACCGGCTGCGCGCCTCGTGGCGCCAGCGCGGGGCCGCCGCGGCCGAACTGGGCTGGGTGGACTCCGTACTCGACCCCGACGTGCTGACCATCGGCTTCGCCCGGCGCGTGCCCTCGTACAAGCGGCTGACGCTGATGCTGCGCGACCCGGACCGGCTGCGCAGGCTGCTGCTGGACCCGGAGCGGCCGGTGCAGATCGTGGTGGCGGGCAAGGCGCACCCGGCCGACGACGGCGGGAAGCGGCTCGTACAGGAACTGGTCCGCTTCGCGGACGACCCGCGGGTGCGGCACCGGATCGTCTTCCTGCCCGACTACGGCATGGCCATGGCGCAGAAGCTCTACCCGGGCTGCGACGTCTGGCTGAACAATCCGCTGCGGCCGCTGGAGGCGTGCGGCACGAGCGGGATGAAGGCCGCTCTGAACGGCTGCCTCAACCTGTCCGTGCTGGACGGCTGGTGGGACGAGTGGTTCGAGCCGGACTTCGGCTGGGCCATCCCGACCGCCGACGGGCTCGGCGCGGACGAGGACCGGCGCGACCACCTGGAGGCGAGTGCCCTCTACGAGCTGATCGAGAACCGGGTCGCGCCCCGGTTCTACGACCGGGCCGGGCACAGCGGGCTCCCGGTGCGCTGGATCGAGATGGTCCGGCGCACGCTCGTCTCGCTGGGACCGAAGGTGCTCGCCGGGCGGATGGTCCGGGAGTACGTGGAGCGGCTGTACGCGCCGGCCGCGCTCGCCCACCGGGCCCTGGACGCCGAGGCGGCCCGTGACCTCGCCTGGTGGAAGGGGCGGGCCCGGGCGGCCTGGCCGCGGGTCTCCGTCGAGCACGTGGAGACGCTGGCCGCGGCTCCGGTGGGCGGCACCGCCGAACTCGGTGCCACCCTCACCCTGCGCGTGCAGGTGGCCCTGGACACGCTCACCCCCGAGGACGTGGAGGTCCAGGCCTTCGCCGGCCGGGTGGACCCGCAGGACGTGATCCGGGACGGGCGGAGCTTCCCGCTCAAGCCGGCCGCGGGGCCCGACATGGAGGGCCGCTGGGTGTACGAGGGCCCGCTCGCCCTCGACCGTACGGGTCCCTTCGGCTACACGGTGCGCATCCTGCCCGCGCACCCGCTGCTGGCGACCCCGGCGGAACTGGGGCTGGTCGCGGCCCCGGTGGAGACGGACGCGGGCGGCGGGGTGCTGCTGCGGTAGGCACCGTGGCGGTACCGGTTCAGGGGGCGGGCGGCGGATCCACCAGCCGCTCGCCCTCCACGAGCATCCCGGCCCGCTTGACGCTGCGCAGGGCCGGGATCACCTCCACCTGCCCCACGCCGTCCACCGCGCCGATCCGCTCGGTCAGGTACGTGTAGAGCGCGTCGGTGTCCCGGCACACGACCACCGCCATCAGGGAGGCCGCCCCGGTCACGGCCGCCGCGAACGGCACCTCGCGGTGGCTCGCCAGCGCGGCCCCCACCTCCGCCAGCCGGGCCGGCGGGACGGTCAGCACCATCGTCGCCTCGGCCTCGTAGCCGAAGAGCGAGGGGACGAACTCCACGTCGAAGAAGAGCGCCCCGAGATCGCGCAGCCGTTCCACCTTCCGGCGGGCGGTCGACTCCGACAGCCCGGTGGCGCGGGCCAGTTCCGGATACCCGGCGCGCCCGTCCCGGCCCAGCACCGCGAGCAGCGCGAACTCCGTCTCGTCCAGGGCGTACCGGTCCGGCCCGGGCGGGGCCGCGGGCCGCTCCAGGGCCGCGATCTGATCCGGGCGCAGCACGTCCACGCCCGCCCACGAGTCGGGCCCGCCGAAGAACTTCCGCAGGATGGTGTGGGCGCTGATGCCGGTCACCCGGCGGGTGCGCGGCAGCTTCTCCAGCAGCAGGGTGTCCCGGTCCCTGCGGGTACGGGCCCGGGTCATGCAGTGGACCTCCGTGCCGCCCGAGTTCAGGGTCACCCACGCGATGTCCGGGCGGCGGGCGAGCGCCTCGGCCACCGGGAGCGCCGCGTCGGGGGCGCACTGCACCCGCAGCCAGGACTCGAACAGGCCGACGCGGCTGCCCTGCGGCAGCCCGACCACCCGGACCAGACCGGCGGTCCGCAGCCGCCGGTAGCGGCGTACGACGGTCTGGTCGGAGACCTCCAGCACCTCGGCGAGCCGGCTGAAGGAGGCCCGGCCGTCGATCACGAGGGCGTGCACCAGGGACTGGTCGAGTGCGTCCAGCTGCGTCTCGTTCATGGTTTCCATCATTGCAGGGGCTCTGATGAAGGAAATCCAGCAGAACCGGGCCGCTGGATGGGGGAAGGGAGGTGGGCGGTGGGACCTTGGGGTCACCGCGGACCCGCCCGCGACCCCGCCCCTGTGCACACCCGAGGAGAACTCCCATGCGCAAATGGCTGCCCCTGACGGCCGTCTGCCTCGGGGCATTCATGCTCCTGGTCGACGTCACGATCGTGACCGTCGCCCTGCCCGACATGTCCGCCGACATGGCCTCCGATTCTTCCTTCGGCGGATTCGCCGGCCTCCAGTGGGTGATGGACGGCTACGCCCTCGCCCTGGCCGCGCTGCTGCTGGGAGCGGGCTCGCTCGCCGACCGGATCGGCCGCCGCCGCGTCTACCTCATCGGGCTCGGTCTCTTCGCCGCCGCCTCGCTCGCCTGCGGGCTGGCCACCGGCCCGGCCGAGCTGATCGCCTTCCGCGCCGTCCAGGGCATCGGCGGAGCCGCCATGTTCGCCACCACCATGGCCCTGCTCAGCGCGTCCTACCAGGGCCGCGACCGCGGGGTGGCCTTCGGCGTCTGGGGCGCGGTCAACGGCGCCGCCGCCGCGGCCGGGCCGATCATCGGGGGGCTGCTCACCGAGAACTTCGGCTGGCGCTGGATCTTCTTCATCAACCTGCCCGTCAGCGCGCTGGCCGTGTACGTCACCCTCAAGGCGGTGGCCGAGTCCCGCAACCCGCACGCCGCGCGCCTCGACCTGCCCGGCATGGCCACCTTCACCGCGGGCGCCGCGGCCGTCACCTACGCCGTGATCCGCGTCGGCGAGAACGGCTGGGGCTCGCCCACCACCCTCGGCCTGCTCGGCCTGGGCGCGGCCGCCTTCGCCGCCTTCGTCCTCGTCGAACTGCGCAGCACCCGCCCGATGCTGGACCTCTCGCTCTTCCGCAGCCGAACCTTCGTCGCCGTCATGGCCGCCGGACTGCTGCTGTCGGGCGCCGCGTTCTCGTACCTCATGTACGTCTCCCTCTGGCTGCAGTCCGCCGAGGGGATGGGCCCGGTCGGCGCGGGCCTGGTGCTGCTGCCGCTCAGCGCGGCCGGCTTCGTCGTCGCCGCGGTGGCCGGACGGCTGCTGCACGCGGTCCCGCCCCGGCTGACCATCGGCGGCGGACTGCTGCTGATCGGCTTCGGCGCGCTGCTCCAGGCCTGGATGCTCGACGCCGGGGACGGCTGGACCGCCCTGGTGCCCGGGCTGCTCGTGACCGGCGTGGGGGTGGGCGCCGCGACCCCGGCGCTGGCCGCCACCGCGATGGGGGCCGTGGCCCCGGCCCGGGCGGGCATGGCGGGCGGCGCCCTGAACACCGCGCGCCAGCTGGGCACCGCCCTCGGCATCGCCGTGCTCGGCGCGGTCTTCCACGCGGGGCTGCGCTCCGGGCTCGGTGAGGGCGGCCGGGGGCTGGCGGAGCCGCTGGCCTCCGGCGGCGCCGGGCAGGTGCTCGCCCAAGCCCCCGCGGGTGCGGCCCGCGAGGCGCTGACGGGGCTGGTGGAGGCCGCCTTCGCGAGCGGTCTGCGCGAGACGTTCCTGGTCTCGGCCGCGATGGGGCTGGCCGGTGCGCTGGCGGTCTTCCTCCTGCTACGCGGCGGGACGCCGGCCGCCGCAGCTCCGCTCCCGCGGCCCCGCACGCAGTCCACCGGGGCCGAGGACCCGGCGGGGGCACCGGCCGTACGGAACTGAGGCCGTAGGCGGGGAGACCGTGCGGAGGGCCGTACGGCTGGGACCTCACGGGTGAACCTTCGAACGTACTGGGCATGCCGAATCGATTCAGCGGGCTCCTCCGCTCCTACGCTGCCCGAGGATGCCACCGGACCGGTATCCGCGGAACCCGAGGAACGGATTTCCCCATGCGTCTTCGCTCGACCGCCGCCGTGTTCGTCGGCGCTCTCGCGCTCGCCCTGCCCACCGCCGGCCCGTCGGTGGCCGACGACCACGGCGAACGCGCCCTCGGCACGCTCCACTACCAGTACCTGGACGCGGCCGGCTCGGAGAGAAGAGGCCAGATCCGGCCCGCCGACAACGACACCTGCTACCTGCTGACGCGCACCTCCCGCGACGAGCCCGCCATCGAGGTGCGCAACGAGACGGAGTCGCTGGCGGTCCTCTTCGACAACCGCAGCTGCGAGGGCGAGGCGGAGAAGGTGCTGAAGCCGGGGGAGAAGGCGCAGCGGGTGGAGGTCGTCTCGGTCTACTTCAAGCCGGTGGCCGAGGAGGACTCGGGGACCGGCGGCAACGGCGGGAACGGCACCTGGCCGGGCCGCGACGACCGGCCCCGGGACGACGAGGCCGACGAGGAGCAGACGGACAGCGGGACCGGCGGCAACGGCGGCAACGGCGGGACCGGCGGCAACGGCGGGAACGGCACCTGGCCGGGCCGCGACGACCAGAGCGACCAGAATTCGAACCAGAACCAGAACCAGAACCCGAACCAGAACCAGAACCGTGACGACGAGGAGGAGGAAGACCTCCTCACCGCCATCTTCCGCAACCTGGGCTGACGCGGGCCATGGAACAGGGCCGCCCGGGGAGGATTCCTCCCGGGCGGCCCCGTGGTCTGTCTGCTCAGCTGTCGTTCACCCTGCCCCGTGGGGTCAGAAGGTGAGCTTCCAGCTGTTGATGTAGCCGGTGTCCAGGCTGGCGGCGTCCCTGACGCGGAGCTTCCAGGTGCCGTTGGCGACCTCGGAGGAGGCGTTCACGGTGAACTGCTGGACGATGTTGTCCGCGCTGCCGCCGGTGCGGTTGCGCAGGTTGTAGACGCTGCCGTCGGGGGCGACCAGGTCGACCACCAGGTCACCGACGTAGGTGTGGACGATGTTCACGTCCACCTTGAGGGCGCTCGGGGCGTTGCCCGTGCGCGTCACGTTGATCGGGGACTCGACGGTCGCGTTGTCCGCGATCTGGTAGTCCGTGGTGTTCTCGAAGACGCTCGGCTGCGTGGTGCCGACCGTCCAGGTGAACGCCGCGGTACCGGTCTGGTTCTGCGAGTCGGTCACCGTGACGGTCACGTTGGACGTGCCCGCGGTGGAGGCCGTGCCCGAGATCAGGCCGTTGGAGGAGTTGATCGACAGGCCGGCCGGCAGGCCGGTCGCCGCGTAGCTCAGCGCACCCGGGTTCGTGCTCGTGGCCTGGACCTGCAGGCTGACGGCGCTGCCCGTGACGGTGTTCTGGTTGGCGATCGGGGTGACCGTGACGCCGTTGGAGATGCGGGATCCGACGGCGACGCCGGCCCACGCGTTGGCGACGTTGTTGTAGATCGTCGAGCCCTGGCCGTAGAGGTCGGCAGCGGCCTTCAGGGTCTGGACGCGGGCGTCGGCGTAGTTGGTGTTCGACTTGAAGTAGCCCACCGTCAGCGCGCGGAACCAGATCTTCGAGGCGGCGTCACGGCCGATCGCGGTGACGGGCAGGCCGTCCGCGGTCGGCGAGTCGTAGCTCACGCCGTTGACGACCTTGGCGCCCGAGCCCTCGGAGGCCAGGTAGTACCAGTGGTTGGCCGGGCCCGAGGAGTAGTGGACGTCGATGCCGCCGAGGCCCGAGTACCAGCTGTCCTTGGACGCGCCGTCCTTGCTCGGCTTGTCCATGTAGCGCAGCGGGGTGCCGTCGCCGTTGATGTCGATCTTCTCGCCGACCAGGTAGTCGCCGACGTCCTGCGGGTTGTTGGCGTAGAACTCGACGGCCGCCGCCATGATGTCGGAGGTCGCCTCGTTCAGACCGCCGGGCTCACCGCTGTAGGTCATGTTGCCGGTGACCGAGGTCAGACCGTGGGTCATCTCGTGCGCGGCCACGTCGGTGGAGGTGAGCGGCTTGTTGTTGCCCTCGCCGTCGCCGTACGTCATGCAGAAGCAGGAGTCGCTCCAGAACGCGTTGACGTAGGCGTTGCCGTAGTGGACCCGGCTGTACGGGGCCACGCCGTCGTTGCGCAGGCCGTTGCGGCCGTGCACGTTCTTGTAGTAGTCCCACGTGACCGCGGCGCCGTAGTGGGCGTCACCGCCGGCCGTCTCCAGGTTGGACGGCAGACCGTTGCCCCAGATGTCGTCCGGGCCGGAGAACAGCGTGCCGGTGCCGGAGCCGGTGCCACGGTTGAGGTTGTACGTCTTGTGGCCGCCGCGCGCGGCGTCGGTCAGGTTCCAGGTGCTGCCCGACTGGGTGGTCCCGAGGGTCACCTGGCCGCTGTACATCGTGTTGCCGGTACCGGTCTCGATGGCCTGCCACTCGGTGATCTTGGCGCCGGTCTTGGCGTTGGTCACCACGTGGAGCTCGTTCGGCGTGCCGTCGTGCTGGAGGCCGCCGACGACGGTCTCGAACGCGAGGACCGGCGCGCCCTCGGCCGCCCAGATCACCTTGCGGGCGCCCTTGGAGGCCTTGGCCTCCTTGGAGCCCTCGGCGCTCGCGGCGGAGACGGCCTGGCTCTCGGCGGCCGCCGGGGTGACGGTGGCGCTGGTGTCGGCGACCTTGATCTCGTGGTTGGTCGCCTTGGTCACGCTCTTGGTGACGCCGTCCTTGGCGTGGACGGTGAGGTCACCACCGAGGACCGGGAGTCCGTCGTAGGTGCGCTCGTAGGTGGTGTGCGTGGTGCCGTCCGCGTCCTGGACCACGTCGCGGACGACGAGCTTCTCGCCGCTGCCGAGGCCGAGCGCCTTGGCGGCCTGCACGGTGGTCGAGTTGGCCTCGGCCAGGAGCGTCGCACGCTCCGAGGCACTCAGTGCGCGGTTGGCCGCGCCCGGGTTGGGCTGGGAGGCCGTGGGTGCCTGTGACGCGGTGGCGTCGGCGGTTGCGGTGCCGGTCTGTATGCCGACGGCGAGCAGGGCTGCCGCTGCAACGAGAGCGCCGGCCGCGGTGGCACGCCTCTGGGGGGTGGACCTCAACGCAGACTCCTTCTGCAAGGGGGGTTCCGGAAGGCTGGGTGGGCCTCCGGGCAGAGCAGGGCTGGTGCGATGAACGGTCGAAGATTGCCACTCGCGACGACAGATGTCAGGGCCGCGTCAAAAGGTTGGCCGGAAAAGGTCCGTTGTTCGAAGATACGTATCCGGTATCCGGACCATTCACCTCCGTGTGCTTCCTGGGTAGTTCGACATGCGGAACGCCTGCTACCGGTTGCTAACACTTGCGCAACAAGAGGCTGCGTTGACCCAAACGGCATTTACCGTACGGGTGTTTGTCGTACTGTTTCCCGGTGCGGCAGATGTTCGTTGCCAGGGGAAGCGATGGGCACCCGCCACTGTCATAGACCACGTGCCAGGGGGGCCCATGAGGCATGTCCATATTCCTGCGCAAAGAGTGGCCAGAGCGGCCCGGGAGTCCCTTGCGCCCGCACGGCGCCTCGGGGACAAGGCCCGTTGGTACCGCCCTGCCGCAATCGCCGCCGACTTCCTCGGCGCCGCCATCCCGGTAGGACTCGTCTTCGACGCCGCGCAGCAGGTCCGGCCCGTCTACTGCGCCCTGGCCGCCGCCGTGGCGTGGACCGGAGTGCAGGCGCTGCGCCGGCGCTACGCGACCCGGACGCTCGGGGAGTCCCGCGGTGTGCTGCCGGTCCTGCACGACTGGCTGATTCTGATCGGCGTTCTGGCCGTGGCGCGCGTGGTGACCGAAGAGGCCACCCCCCGACTGTCCGCTCTCGGGGCCCTGTTGCCCGCTCTGCTCATCACCGTCGCCTGCCACAAGCTGACCTACCGCCACCTCTCGGCCGCCCGCCGCGAGGCCCAGGCCGTCAGCCGGGTCCTGGTCGTCGGCGAGCCCGACGCGGCCGAGGACGTCATCGCGCACCTCGCCGCCCGCACCGACCACCCGTACGTCGTCGTCGGCGTGGTCCCGGTCGGTGCCGGACCGCTCGCCAGCGGGGTGCCCGTGGCGGCGCGGCTCGACGGATCGACCCCCGAGGCCCCGAACGGCGACTCCGCGGCCGTGCTCGGCGCCGTCGCCAGCCACCACGCCGACCTGGTGCTGGTGGCCCCCGGGGTGCGGATCACGGGGGAGCGGCTGCGCCGGATCGCCTGGGCCCTGCACGACGCCGGGCTGGAACTCGCCGTCTTCCCCGGGCTGGTGGAGGTCTCCGTCAAGCGGCTGGAGACCCTGTCCGCGGGCGGGCTCGCCGTGCTGCGGGTGGCGCCGCCCGTCAGCCGCGGGGTGCAGACCCTGCTCAAGTCCGCCCTGGACCGGGTCGGAGCCGCGGCCGGACTGCTGCTCCTCTCCCCGATCCTGCTGGGGATCGTCCTGGCCATCCGCCTCGGCTCGCGCGGCCCGGCCTTCTACCGGCAGCGGCGGATCGGCCGCGACGGCGTCCCGTTCGTCATGTGGAAGTTCCGCACGATGGTCGTGGACGCACACGCCATGAAGGCCGAGCTGTCCGGGGCCAACGAGAACGACGGCCTGATGTTCAAGATGCGCCGCGACCCCCGGGTGACCCGGGTGGGCCGGCTGCTGCGCCGCACCTCGCTGGACGAACTCCCGCAGCTCATCAACGTACTGATCGGCAACATGTCGCTGGTCGGCCCGCGCCCGCCGCTTCCGGAGGAGGTGGCGAAGTACGACGAGGTCGAGCTGCGCCGGCTCACCGTCCGGCCGGGGATGACGGGACTGTGGCAGATCAGCGGAAGGTCCGACCTGTCCTGGGACGAAACCATCCAGCTCGACCTGCAGTACGTCGACAACTGGTCCTTCACCAGTGATGTCGACGTCATGGGCCGCACGCTCCGCGCCGTCGTAGACGGTCGCGGAGCGTACTGAGGGGCCCGGGCCGCCTGTGCGATCAGCTCTGCTCGCGCCACCACTCGTACGTGGCGGCGATGCCGTCCCGCAGCGGGATGCCGGGCTTCCAGCCGAGCGACGTCAGGCGGCTCACGTCCAGCAGCTTGCGCGGGGTCCCGTCCGGCTTGGACGTGTCCCAGGCGAGCCGGCCGCGGAAGCCGGTCACCTCGGCGACCGTCTCGGCCAGTTCCCTGATGGTCAGGTCCTCGCCGCAGCCGATGTTGACCGGCTCGTCGCCGTCATAGGTGTTCAGCAGCACGGCGCAGGCCGCCGCCAGGTCGTCCACGTGCAGGAACTCCCGGCGCGGGGTGCCCGAGCCCCACAGCGTGACCTCGTCACGGCCCTCCGCGGCGGCCTCGTGGAAGCGCCGGACGAGGGCCGGCAGGACGTGCGAGGTCTCCAGGTCGAAGTTGTCGCCCGGGCCGTAGAGGTTCGTCGGCATGGCCGAGATGTACGAGGCCCCGTACTGCTTGCGGTACGACTGGACCTGGACGATGCCGGCGATCTTCGCGAGGGCGTAGGCCTCGTTGGTCGGCTCCAGCGGGCCGGTCAGCAGGGCGTCCTCGTGGATCGGCTGCGGGGCCAGCTTCGGGTAGATGCAGGACGATCCCAGGAACAGCAGCCGGCCCACGCCGGCGGCGTGCGCGCCGCCGATCACGCTGAGCTGGATCTGCAGGTTCTCCTCCAGGAACTGCACCGGGTACGTGCTGTTGGCCATGATCCCGCCGACCTTGGCGGCGGCCAGCACCACGGCGTCCGGGCGGACGTCCTTCAGGTACGCGGCGGTCGCGGCGGCGTCGCGCAGGTCGAGGTCGGCGCGGCCCCGGGTGAGCACCTCATGGCCGTCGGCGGTGAGCCGCCGGGCGACCGCGGACCCCACGAGGCCGCGGTGGCCCGCGACGAAGACGCGGGCGTTCGGGGGCAGGAGCGGCAGCGAACTTGTCATACCGCCGATGATGCCAGTCCGCTCCCGCAGGGGGCGCAGGGGTCCACGGCCGGAGCCCGCGCCACCGGCGCGGCCCCGGTCGCGGCGGACCTCACGGTCCAGGGCGACAGTTCGCGCCCGGCCGCGACCCGCTGCCCGGGTCCGGCCGTGGGCGGCGGCCCGGAATCGGCCGTCGACCCGCATCCGGCGGGCCTGACGGTGCCGGCAGTGGCCGGCACCCGGCACCCGGCCGTCGGGCCGGTCGGGATCTCGGCGGCTCCGGAACCGGGCGCGTGCCGGGCGGCGTCAGGACCACGAGACGGCGGGCGCCCCGCAGGGGGCGTCCGGGGCGGCCGTGTACGGTACGCATCCAGCCCCCTGGCCGCAACCCGACCCTTCGGCGCGCCGCCCCGCAGGGCCCGGCTCCGCACCCACCCCGAGGCACTGCCTCACCACGACCGACAGAAACCACCAGCAAGGGGACCCCATGGGCAAGACCGCACTGATCACCGGAGTCACCGGACAGGACGGCTCGTACCTCGCCGAGCTCCTGCTCTCCAAGGGCTACACGGTGCACGGGCTCGTGCGGCGGTCCTCCAGCTTCAACACGGAGCGGGTCGACCACATTTACCAGGACCCGCAGACCGCCAACCGGTCCTTCGTCCTGCACCACGCCGACCTCTCCGACGGCGTCGCCCTCGTGAACCTGCTCCGTGACATACGCCCCGACGAGGTCTACAACCTCGGCGCGCAGTCCCACGTCCGCGTCTCCTTCGACGCCCCGCTCTACACGGGCGACGTGACCGGCCTCGGCGCGCTGCGGCTGCTGGAGGCCATCCGGGCCAGCGGTGTCGACACCCGTATCTACCAGGCCTCGTCCTCCGAGATGTTCGGTGCGACCCCGCCCCCGCAGAACGAGGCCACCCCGTTCCACCCGCGCAGCCCGTACGGCGCCGCGAAGGTCTTCGCGTACTGGACCACGGTGAACTACCGCGAGGCGTACGACATGTTCGCCGTCAACGGGATCCTCTTCAACCACGAGTCCCCGCGCCGCGGCGAGACCTTCGTGACCCGCAAGATCACCCGCGCGGTGGCCCGTATCAAGGCCGGCCTCCAGGACCACCTCTACCTCGGCAACCTCGACGCGGTGCGCGACTGGGGCTACGCCCCCGAGTACGTGGACGCCATGTGGCGGATGCTCCAGCAGGACGAGCCCACCGACTACGTCGTCGCCACCGGGGTGGCCGCGACCGTCCGCGAGTTCGTCGAGTCCTCCTTCACGCACGCCGGTCTCGACTGGACCGACCATGTGCGGTACGACCCCAAGTACGAGCGCCCGAGCGAGGTCGACGCCCTCATCGGCGACGCCTCCAAGGCCCACGACCTGCTTGGCTGGAAGCCGACGGTCCTGGTGGCCGAGCTGGCGCAGATCATGGTCGACGCCGATATCCGTCAGGTCGAGGACCAACTGGCCGGTGTGACGGTCCGCATCGACCGCTGAGGCCTTATATTTCCCCTACGGTTTGCCGTGTTCCGGCCGTACTCCGCAGCTCTGCGAGGGTGTGGCCGGGGTAAACCTGCCGTATGTCCCTTGTGCACCCTCCAGGCTGAACCTGTTGATTCCAAGTTGGTATGCAATGGGTCAAGAGAGGTGACCGGGTCTTCAACTGAGCCCTAGTCTGCGCCAGTACATATGGCTGTTCGGATAGTTCCAGCCATCAAACCGGGCAATTGCCCTGGGGGGCTCATGCGTAGATCCAGAGGGCTGACTGCCGCCCTCGTACTGTCACTGGCCGGTGCGGGCACCGGCATAGGCCTGGTGCTGATGCCTGAGGCGTCCGCCATCACGGCTCCGGTGGCATTCACCGCCGACGAGCTGCCGACCTGGCAGACGAACGGCGTCGTCTGGGCGATGGCCCAGGCGAACGGCACCGTCTTCGCCGGCGGTACCTTCTCGGCCGTCCGTCCGCCCGAGGGTGTGGCCGGCGCGGAGCAGAACGCCGTGAACTTCGTGGCGCTCGACGCCGCGACCGGCAATCCCACCTCCTGCAAGCTGGCCTTCACCATCGGCGAAGGCACCGCGACCGTGCGCACGCTGGTCGTCTCGAAGGACAAGAAGACCCTCTACGCGGGCGGGTCCTTCGGCGCCGTCAACGGCACCCCGGTCTCCAGCCTCGCCGCGATCGACATCGCGAGCTGCACCCCCAAGGCATCGTTCCACCCGAGCTTCCCCGCCACCGTGCGCGCGCTCGCCGTCACCGACGACACCCTGTACGCGGGTGGCGACTTCGCCGCCGTCGAGGGCCAGACCCGCGAGCGGTTCGCCGCCGTGGACGCCTCCTCCGGTGCGCTGAAGCCCTTCGTCGCCAACGTCGACGAGCCGGGCCGCGCGGTCGAGGTCACCCCCGACGGCAAGAACGTCCTCCTCGGCGGCGACTTCTTCACCGTCAACGGCTCCAACAGCCACGCCCTCGCGGTGGTCAACGCCACCACGGGTGCGGTCACCAAGACGTACAACAACATCCCGTCGAACTCGGTCGTCAAGGACATCTCCACCGACGACACCGGCTTCTACACGGGTCACGAGGGCTCCGGCGGCGGCGTCTTCGACGGCCGCATCGGTCTGCGCCTGAGCGACTTCACCGAGAAGTGGCGCGACCGCTGCCTCGGCGCCACCCAGTTCGTCCTCCCGTACGAGGGAGTGCTCTACAGCTCCTCGCACGGGCACGACTGCTCCACCGAGCTGGAGTTCCCCGACGGCAAGCGGAACTTCCTGCTGGCCCAGCCGACCAACCACGAAGGCGCAGCCCCCGCGCCCGTGGACGGCTTCGTGCGCGGCCCCGGCAAGCTCGGCTGGCACCCCACGGCCAACGACGGCATGGACGGCACCGAGGGCATCGGCCCGCGCGTCATGGCCGTGGCCGAGAAGAACGACGTCAAGTACATGTGGGTCGGCGGTGAGTTCACCCTCATCAACGGCAAGCCGCAGTGGGGCCTGACCCGCTTCGCCTCCACCGGCGACGTCGGCGCCCCGACCACCCCGGTGGCCAGCGCCTCCAGCGTCAAGCCCGGCGAGGTCCAGGTCCGCTGGCGCACCAGCTACGACGCGGACGACAGCAAGCTGACGTACCGCATCTACCGCAACGGCTCGGCCACCCCGGCCGCCACCGTCACCGCCAGCTCGCTGGAGTGGGAGCGCCCCCAGGCCTCCTGGAACGACACCACGGTCAAGGCCGGCCAGAGCTACACCTACCGGGTGACCGCGACCGACGCCGCCGGCAACACCAGCGCCCTGTCGGCCGTCGCCTCGGTGACCGTCCCGACCTCGGTCCAGTCCTACCCGAACCAGGTCCGCACCGACGGCGCCGAGCTCTACTGGCGCTACGACGACGCGGTCAGCCCCTACGTCGCCGACTCCTCGGTGTCCGGCAACCGCAGCGGCGTCCAGCTCAACACCCCCGCCCTGAAGCAGTCGCCCGGCGCCGTCCCCGGCAGCACGGCGATGGGCTTCAACGGGACCAGCCAGCAGGTGTACAGCGACCGCCGTCAGACGGTCGGCAACGCGTTCACCATCGAGACCTGGTTCAAGACGAACACCACGCGCGGCGGCAAGCTCATCGGCTTCGGCAACAACACCGCGCGCAGCAGCGGCTCGTACGACCGCCAGCTGTACATGACCAACACCGGCCGCCTGGTCTTCGGCGTCTACAACGGCTCGACCCGGACCGTTTCCACGGGCCTGTTCGAGACGTACAACGACAACCAGTGGCACCACGTGGTCGGCACCCAGGGCCCCGGCGGCATCACGCTCTACGTCGACGGCCAGAACAAGGGCTCCCTGAACGCCACGAGCAACGCCACCTACGCGGGCTACTGGCACGTCGGCGGCGACAACCTCGCCAACTGGCCGACCCGCCCGACGAGCAACTTCTTCGCGGGTCAGCTCGACGAGACGGCGGTCTACCCGTCGGCGCTCACCCAGGCCCAGGTCAAGAGCCACTTCGACCTGGCCAAGGCGCCCACCGACACGGTCTCCGCGGTCAAGACGACCGAGGACACCTACATCAACCAGGGCGCCCCGAGCACCGCCTACGGCACGTCCACCTCGCTCGCGGTCCGCGGCAGCGGCTCGCTGTACGAGACGTACATGCGCTTCAACCTGCCGGCCGCCCCGGCCGGCCAGGTCCTGAAGTCCGCCTCGCTGCAGATCAAGACCAGCACGCAGGCGAACTCCGGCACCACCGACACCGTCAAGGTGCTCCCGGTGACCGGTAACTGGACCGGCGCGGGTACGACCTTCAACACCAAGCCCACCCTCGGCACCACCCCGCTCGGCACCATCGCGGGCGTGGCGGAGGGCTCCGCGGTCCACAACGTGGAGCTGGACACCGCCGCGGTCTCCGCGGCGCTGGGCACGAGCTACGGCCTGGGCCTGACGAGCACGGGCACCGACCCGCTGTGGATCTGGTCCTCCGAGGCCACGGCGGCGGAGGGCACTCCGCAGCTGGTCCTCACCTTCGGCGCGAAGTAAGCGACGACAACCGAAACAACCGCCTGACGGCGTGCGGGGTCCGGCTCTCTGTGGCCGGGCCCCGCTGCACACCCCCTTGAGTACGGGAGCCTTCCGATGTACCGACGCTCCGCAGCGGCTGCTGTCCTGCTGGCCGCCGCCCTGACGCTGACCGCCTGCAGTTCGGGCGGGGACAAGGCCGACTCCGGCGCCAAGCCGAAGCCCCCGGCCTCTTCGTCGGCCCCCGACCCGGCGGACGCTCCGCAGCCGTCGACCGACCCGAACGCGAAGCCGACCGGCCCCGTCCTGCCGGACGCGAAGATCACCCCGAAGACGGGCAGCTTCACGGCGGAGGAGAAGAAGTACCTGAGCGGGCGGGTCCCCGACAAGGTGGACCCGGCGTCCGTGCTGCAGGGCGGCCAGGACGCCTGCCAGCGGGTGCAGCGCACCGCGAAGCACGACCAGGACGCGGCGACCGGGGCCGTCATCACCGGTGAGATCCCGGGCGCCAAGGACGCGATCACCCTCCTGTGCCCGGACCAGAAGCCGATCCTCGCCGCGGCGGAGAAGGGCTTCCCCGAGGGCCCCCGGACCTCGCCCGCGGCGGGCAGCTACCGGGCGCTCACCCAGGCCACGAACTGCACCTGGGAGGCCAAGGGCAAGGACGGCGCCACCCTCGCCTCGGGCCCCGAGACCCCGCTCAAGGCGGGCGACAAGATCACGGCGACGATCCCGGCCGGCACGGCGGAGTTCAACTCCACCGGCTGCTACGCCTGGATCCCCGCGTAACCGATCCGCCAACGCCCCCGAGGACCGGACTCCCGGCCCCCGGGGGCGTTTTCGTACCCGGAACCCGGGTACCCGCGCGGTCACAGTCCCGACAGCGGAAGGCGGACCCATGGGCATCGGCGGATGCATCGTCCTGATCGTGGTGGGGGCCGTCCTCACCTTCGCCAGCGACTGGGAGCTGGAGAGCGTCGACCTCGACCTGGTCGGCCTGATCATGATGGCGGTCGGCGGCATCGGCCTCGCCGTCTACACGAGCATCTACAAACGCCGCCGGTCCACGGGCGCCGCGATCCCGGTGGTGGACGACCACCGCCGGGACGTCATCTGACGCCGCGAACGCCCTCGTAGACCGGGAGGAGGGTGTCCAGGACGGCGTCCATGGAGAAGGATTCCGCGGCCAGTTTGCGGGCGGACAGGGAGGCCTCGTGGTTGGCGGCCGGGTCCAGGAGGTTCAGGACGGCGGTGGCGAGGCCTGCAGGGCCGGGGTCGACGGCGTGGCCGGCGCCGGTGCGGGCGATGTCGCGGGCCAGGCCGTTGGAGTGGGTCACCACGGTCGGGACGCCTACGGAGAGGGCTTCCAGGACCGACATGGGGAACGGTTCGTCCACCGACGGCAGGACGTAGACGTGGGCCCGGCGCAGTTCCGTGAGGACCTCCGCACTGGAGAGGGCTCCCGGGACCGTGAACCGGTCGGTGAGGCCCAGCGCCCCGATCCGGGCCCGTACGGCTCCCAGTTCGCCCTCGTCCGGTCCCGCGACCACGAAGTGGGCGTCCGGGTGGGCGGCGAGGACCGCCGGGGCCGCGTCCACGAAGTCCACCGGCCGCTTACGGGCCTGCAGGCGCGCCGAGTACAGGATGCGCGGCGGGCCGCTCAGCGGAGGCCGTTCCTCCTGCGCGGGGGTCCCGTTGACCAGGCGGACCGCCTGCGCCAAGGGCGGGGCGCCGACCACCGCGTCCAGTCCCTCCCGCTCGTGCGGGGTCAGGTACAGCACCGCGTCCGCGCCGCGCAGCAGCCGGCGTACCGCCACCGCGTCCAGCACCTTGGCCAGCAGCTTCTCGCTCGGGTCCACCATGCCGTGGGTCTGCAGCACCAGCGGCTTGCCCGCCCGCAGCGCGGCCAGCGCCACCGGCAGGGTCACCAGGTCCCGGGCCAGGTGGACGTGGACCAGGTCGGCTTCGCGCACCAGCCGGCCCGCCGACGCCAGGAGCGCCGGCGAGGTCATCCCGCTGAAGCCGAAGGGGAGCAGGCGGCGGGCCGGGAACAGCTTCGCCGGCACGCCCTCCACGGCGGTCGGCCACGGATCGAAGCCCTCGCCGAGCGCGAGCAGTCGCGCCTCGTGACCCCGGGCCCGCAGCCCCTTTGTCAGGTTCAGGGCGACCCGGACCGGACCGCCGAAGGCGTGCGAGGGGGAGTGCAGCGTGACGGCGTGCAGGACGCGCATCGGGGTGCTCACTTGGGCTCCTCCACCGGGCGGCGCTGCCCGTCCTGGGTCTGCAGGGTCAGCTCGGGCAGGTCCTTGTGGACCACGGCGCCGGCCCCGGCGACCGCGCAGCGGCCCACCGTGACCCCGGCGAGCACGGTCGCCCGTACCGCCACCCACGCGCCGTCCTCGACCACGATCGGGGCGTTGCGGTAGCGGAAGTCGGCGGCCCGGTGGTCGTGCGAGCCGGTGCACAGCATGGCTTCCTGCGAGACGCACACGTTCGCCCCGATGGTCACCGGCTCCAGGTTCAGCAGCCAGGCGCCCTCACCTATCCAGGTGTGGTCCCCGATGTCGAGCTTCCACGGCCACAGCACCCGCACCCGGTGCCGGATCAGCACGCCTTCGCCGATCTTCGCCCCGAAGGCCCGCAGCAGCGACACCCGCACCCGCGCCGGACAGAACCAGCTCATGAACAGCGTGTTCATCACGGCGAACCAGAGCGCCTGCGTCAGCAGCCCGCGGCCCTTGTCGTACCCGGCCAGGGTGAAGGAAGGAAGATCCCGCAACTGTCGCCCCCATCTGCTCCCCCAGACTCCGTCCGGGGGGACCCCCGCGCCGCCGCCTCCCCGGGCGTGGCCCGCTCAGACTAGACTGCCCGCGGACCAGGCACATCGGGTGGGGGCGGCAGTGACGACGGACATACGAAAGCCCCCCGCAACGCCCGCGAAGCGGCCCGTTCCGTCCCCCTTCGAGGACGAGAGCCTGTGGGGCCGGGCCACGCTCCCGCGCACGCTCCTCTCGCGCGCACTGTCCGTTCCGCTCGCGCTCGGATTCACCGTCTTCCTGCCGCTGTTCGTCGCCGTCCAGACCGGCGCCGGCGTCCGCGACGCGGCCTTCTGGCTCCAACTGCTGCTCACCATGTACGCGGGCGCCCGGCTCTCCGCGATGGTGCTCACCAGCCGCCGCAAGCTGCTGCAGGGCTCGTTCTGGCTCTTCGTGTACATGGCCATGGGCGTGGCCCCGCTCGCGCAGGCCGTCCTCGGGCAGGTCCCCACGCCGGTCGTCGGCCCGCGCTCCGACCTGACCATCGCCATCGGGCTCGTACTGCTCGGCTGTACGGCCTTCGACGTCGGCGTGCTGCTGGCCCGGCACCGGCCGGCCGGGCGCGCGGGCGGCTCCCAGAAGGAGTCGAAGCCCGTCATGGCGCACCGGCGCCGACTCCAGCTCCTGACGATCCTGTCGTTCCTGTGCAGCGCCGCCTTCATCATGAAGCTGGGCGGCCCGGCGGTCTTCTTCTCCAGCCGCCAGGAGATCATCGCCGGCATCGAGGAGGCGGGCGTCTCCAACGGCGACGGCCAGGCGGGCCAGGCCCTGCTGCGCGGCTTCGGCACCGTACCGGCCCTGCTCGCGCTGCTCCTGTACACCCGCTGGCTGATCACCTCGAAGTTCGCCCGCCGCAAGGTGTCGATCATCGTCACGTGGGCGGCGCTCGCCGGTCTCAACCTGATCGTCAACAACCCCATCTCGAACCCCCGGTACTGGTTCCTGACGGTCATGTTCGCCCTGCTGTTCACCGTCTTCCCGGTGAGCGCGGCGATGTACCGGGTGGCGCTGTCCATGGCGGTGGTCGTCGCGCTCCTGATCTTCCCCTTCGCGGACCGCTTCCGCTACGACGAGAAGAACTACCGGCCCGTCGAGACCACGTCCTTCCTGGAGCCCATGGCCCTCAAGGACTACGACCAGATCGGCATGTTCGCGAACACCATCACCTTCTCGAACTCCGGGCCCGGCCACTTCTACGGCCGCCAGCTCGCGGGGTCGGTGTTCTTCGCGGTGCCGCGCGCGGTGTGGCCGGGCAAGCCGCGGGACACGGGCGTGATGGTCGGCCAGTGGATGGGCACGGTCAACACCAACCTGTCCTCCCCGATCTGGGCGGAGCTGTGGCTGGACTTCGGGCCGCTGGGCATGGGGGCGGGGCTGCTGGGCATGGGGTACGCCTCGGCGCGCGTGGACCGGCGGTACGCGAAGCGCGCGACGCGGCGGAGCCCGCCGGGCAGCCTGATCTCGGTGGTGGTCCCGCTGGTCGCGGGCTACTCCTTCATCCTGCTGCGCGGGCCGCTGCTGCAGGCGTCGGGGCGGGTCGCGATCGCGGCGATGTGCCTGGCGCTGGTCGCGACCTACCGCTCGGACAAGTCCACCACCCTGCGCTGACCCCGCGCCGCCGCATCCCGGGGCTCCGCCCCGGACCCCGCGCCTCAAACGCCGGCGGGGCTGAAAGAGCGGGGCTCCGCCCCGGCCCCGGTCCTCAAACGCCGGACGGGCTGAAAATCCAGCCTCACCGGCGATTGAGGCGCGGGTCCGGGCAGCGCCCGGGAAACGGTGAAAGGGCGGGGCGGGGAGAGAAGCCCGCGCAGCGGCTCACGGCGGCGGCCCGGAGGGGCTCGTCGCTCCGCGCAGCGGTCAGGCGGCGGGGGCCGGCACGGGCTCGGTGTCCCGTGAGCCGGCGGCGGCCGGGAGGCGGGTGACGCGCGACCAGGCGGCCAGGGCCTTGAGGGCCGAGCCGGCCGCCAGGCCCCACGCGGCGCCCGCCACACCCCACACCGCGTACCCGCCGAGCAGCAGCCCCACCGACAGCAGCGAGAAGACCACCTGCAACGACAGCGTGGCCTTCGGGGCGAGCACCCGCAGGGTCAGCAGCGCGCACGTGCCGAGCCCCATCACGGCGTACTGCGCCCCCGTGGCCGGCAGCAGCGCGGACGCGCCCGCCCAGGTGTCGCCGAGCAGTTGCCGGCCCAGCCGGTCCGGCAACAGGTACAGGGCCGTGGCCCAGCCCGCGCCGACCGCGGCGAGTACGAGTCCCAGCGCGGCCGTCGCCCGGACCGTGGCCCGCTTGCCGCCGAGCCGGCCGAGCACCGGCGGCCCGAAGGCGTTCGCCGAGTTGAACAGCACGTTCAGCGGCCCGAAGAGCGTGGTCGCACCCCGCAGCGCGCCGACGGCCAGCGGCGTCGCGAAGACGCCGAGACCCAGTACGGCGAGCTGGCTGGAGCCGTTGCCCACCGCGAACTCGACGACGAACCGCTGCCCCAGGTGACCCCGCCGCAGGTACGGCCGCAGGTCACCGCGCACGCCGCGCACGTACGGACGCAGCAGCCACAGCCCCGCGCCCAGCGCCGGCAGCGCGGAGAGCCCCCACGCGAGCACCAGCCGCCCCGCCGAGGCTCCTTCGGGCTGCAGGGCCAGCGCCGCGACCACGCACACCAGCCGCAGCGCGTCGGCGGCCAGTGCCCGCTGCGGGGCGCGCAGCGCGGAGAAGCAGTACCGCAGGCCGTCCTGGAGGAGGACCAGCGGTAGTACGAGGCCCAGGGCGAGGAAGGCGGTCCCGGTGGCCCCGGCCAGGGCGAGGCCCACCACCAGCAGCAGCGCGCCCACGACGGCCGACGCGGCGGCGGTGAAGCCGAGCGCCGAGCGGCACTCGCCGCCGAGCCGCTCGCCCTTCACCAGCACCAGGCTCTGGCCCACGTAGGCCATGTTCAGGCCGAGGAGCACGCTGAAGGTCACGTACACCATCGAGAAGTCGGCGAACCCGGACGCCGAGGACAGCCGGGCGGCCAGCACCAGCACCAGGATGTTCGTGGCGCTGGAGGCGGCCTGGTCCAGGACCGAAGCGACGGCGGCGAGGCCGCGTCGGCTCATCTGCGGCCCATGCGGACGGTGCGCAGCGCGACGGTGTCGGTGCCGTCACCGGGGATGTGCTGTTCGGGCTCGGCCACCTCGTACGGGATCGGCTGGGGCTGCGCCGCGGTCCGCCCGGGCTTCGCGGGGGTCCCGGGACCCCCGGCGGGGCCGGTGGGCGCCGGGCCGGCCTTGTCCTTGTTGCGGCCGCGCTTCTCGCCGGGCAGCGGTGCGTGCAGCACCGCGCCGAGCACGGTGCCGCCGGCGCCGCTGATCAGCTCGCGGATCCGGGACAGGTCGGTGCGGTGCACGGCGCGCGGGTCGCAGACGACCAGGACGCCGTCGACGCGGTCGACGAGGGCGAGGGCGTCGGCGTAGGAGAGCACGGGCGGAGCGAGCACGACGACCGTGGAGTTGGGGGAGTCGGCCTCGGAGATCAGCCGGGTGGCGCGGGCCGAGGTCAGCGAGCGCGGGACGTTGCGCGCCCGCTCGCCCGGGATGAGGTCGAAGGACCCGGACTCCCCGGCGTCCACGACGAGCTGGCGTCCGTCGGGCCATTCGGTGTCGGAGTGGCGGCCGCCCTGGTTCGGGCTGCCCGGGGTCTGGCTCCAGCGCGGCCTGCCGCCGGCGTCCGTCGGCAGCTGGCTGGCCAGGACCGGGGTGCGCAGGTCGGCCTCGATGAGGAGGACGTCCTTGCCGGTCTCCGCGAAGGAGGCGGCGAGGTTCACGGCCACCGCGGCGGCGGTCTCGCTGCTGCCGCGCGGGGCGACGACGAGCAGGCGGCGCCGGTCGGCGAAGCGGGAGTCGTAGGCGAGGCGGAAGGCCACCGAGCGGTACTCCTCGGCGAGCCGGGGATCGGCCTCGCCGGCGGCGAGCAGCGGTCCGCCGCCCATCCGGTCCCGGGGCAGGTAGCCGAGGACGGGGGCGCGCAGGGCCCGGGCGACATCGCCCTCGGAGCGCGGCGCCGGGTCGAAGACGAGGCGGACCCAGGCGGCCAGCAGGCCGAGTGCGAGGCCGACGGCCGCGCCGAGCGCGAGCGACATGACGATGCCGGGCCCGTCGGTGGCGGTGGGCGCGGTCGCGGCGCTGGTGACGCGGCCCGGGGTCATGTCCAGGGCCTCAAGCTTGGTGATCTTGGTGTTGTAGCCGCCGACCTCGCTCTGCAGGTCGGTCTTGGAGGAGCTGGCGGCGTCGCGTCCGGCGCCGGCGGGCATCCGGGCGATCTCCTTCGACAGCTCGTCGAGCTGCTTGGCGATCGGGTCGCGCTGCTCCTTGTACCCCTTGACCATCTTGTCGCGGGTGGCGTCGAGCGCCTCCTGCCGCTTCGTCAGGTAGGCCTCGGTCATCGTGTTGGCGCGCTTGGCGGCCTCCTTGGCGGAGTCCGCGGTGTACGTGAAGCGCAGCACCATGGTCTGCGGCGGGTTGGTGACCTGGAGCCCGCTGCGCAGGGCGGCGAAGCCGGACGCGTCCACGCCGAGCTTCTTCGCCGCCTCGTTGGCTATGGAGGAGCTGAGCGCGACCTGGCGCTCCGAGCCGATGTTGATCGCCTTGTCCGGGGCGAGGCTCGGGTTGAACGGGTCGTCGGTGGGGGCGCGCAGGACGACGTCGGCGGTCGCGACATAGGTGTCGGCCGTGGAGATGCCGAGGTAGACGCCGCCCAGCAGACCGATCCCGATGCCCGCGCCGATGAGCCTGCGGTAGCGCAGGAGCTGCCGGAACTGATCTCTGAGGAGATCGGGTTCGTCGTCGACCGGTGCCGCTGCAGGGCGGTTCGTCTCGATCACGGCCGGGGTCCCCCAAGTGCTTCGTCTATCAGTGCGTCGATGCGGGCCAGGCCCGCTTCGCGGCTCAGATGGGCCGCCACGTGGCGGGGTCCGGCCGCTCCCAGTGCGTCCGCGCCTTCGGGGTCCTCGGCCAGGGCCCGTACGGCCTTCAGCAGGGCCTCGGGGTCCTCCGGCGGTACGAGCACCCCTGCGCCCGAGCGTTCCACCTCCTGGGCGGTTCCGCCCTCCGCGGCCACGGAGGCGACGACGGGCCGACCGGTCTGGAAGTACGAGGTCAGCTTCGACGGGACGCTCATGTCCAGCACGGCGGCGTGCTGCGTGACCGCGAGAACGTCCGCCGCCGCGAGGATATCCGGGAACTCGCCGTCAGCGGCAGGGGGGATGATGTCCAGATTCGGTACATCCGCCGCGAGATCGGACAGAGTCGCCCGCTGACTGCCGTCGCCCATCAGGACGAACCGGACGCTCGGATCCAGCCGGGCGGCGCCGACGAGGACTTCGAGACCCTGCTTGAGGCCCATGTTCCCGGAGTGCAGGACGACGGTCTCGCCGGGGGCCCAGCCGAGGTGGTGGCGGGTCTCGCCGCGCGGCTTGGTGGGCACCGGTACGTGCGACCAGTTGGGGACGAGGCGGATCTTCCCCGGGTCCACGCCCATGCCCACGACCCGGTCCACGAAGGTCTCGTGGATGACGCCGACGAGGGTGGCGCGCTTGAGGGCGTAGGCCTCGGCGCGGCCGGCGATCGCGGCGGCCTTGTCGCCGCCGCTGATCCCGCTCTGCGCGGCGGCGGCGCCCATCAGGTCCTGGACGACCGGGATGTAGGGGACCTTCCAGCGCGCCGCGAGCCGGGCGGCGAGCACTCCGCCGGCCAGGCTGGGCATCTGCGCGAGGACCGCGTCCGGCTTCGGCATCCGGGGCGGGGCCACGGCACCGTGCAGCAGAATCGATCCTTCGAAAAGGGCCCGCTTCACGGCGGTCTGACGCGGCGGCACGGTGTGCGCACGCCGGTGCACGGTGACCCCCGCGCGCTGTTCCGTGCGCTGGAACGCCCCCTTGTACTCGGGTTCGAGCGACCACGCCGGGTAGTGCGGCATGCCGGCCAGCACGTGGGTCTCGTGACCGAGATCCGCCCAGTGCTCCGCGATCTGTGTCGCATACGGGCCGATCCCCGCGTGCTCCGGAGCGTAATTGGTGGAAACCAGCAGCATGCGCCGCTGACCGGATCTGGACACCGTGCGTCCCCTCTTCCCCTGGATGATGCGCACGTCACCCTATTCGTTCACCCGCGTGCTGCGGAACGTGCACGCTATTGTCTGCTAATCCGCTGCACCGGGGGGTGTGGCTGCTGGGGGTAAATGATGACGGAGCACGACATGTCCGACCTTGGCGCGCCTGCGCGTCGACCGTACCGAGTCGGCTACGCGCCCGGCGCCTACGATCTGTTCCACATCGGACATCTCAACATCCTTCGGCACGCCCGGAGCCAGTGCGACTACCTGGTGGCCGGAGTGGTCTCGGACGAGATGGCCGAACTTGCCAAGGGGCGCCGCCCGATGATCCCGCTCGTCGAGCGGCTGGAGATCGTCCGCAGCGTGAAGTACGTCGACGCGGCCTTCGTCGAGACGGTCCCCGACAAGGTGGAGACCTGGAAGCAGGTCCGCTTCGACGTCATCTTCAAGGGCGACGACTGGCGCGGCACGCCCAAGGGCGACCGGCTGGAGAAGGACTTCGCCGCCCACGGCGTCGACGTCGTGTACTTCCCCTACACCGTGCACACTTCCAGCACCCAGCTGCGCCGGGCACTGGACGCGCTCGCGGAACCGGTCCAGGCACCAAACCAGGTCACCGGCGAACGGCGCTGAGCTCCCGGAACCACTTCGCCAGGAACGCCAGCAGGAACAGTGCGGCGACCACGCCCAGTCCCGCGTACGCCCACACGAACAGCTTCCCGCCGCCGAGCAGCAGGAACACCAGGCAGAACACCCCGTAGTCCACGGGCAGCAGGGCCACCGCGCGCGCGGTCGACGGCGCGGCCGCCGGGCTGCCGGGAGCCGGCTTGGGCTTCAGCTTCTCGGTCAGCAGCCCGCCGAAGAAGGTCACCACCGCGGCGAACTGGAAGCCCAGCGGCACCAGCAGCCAGCCGTCCGCACCCGTCCCGTACGCGTCGGGGAAGCGGTAGATGGCGATCAGCACGCAGGAGTGCAGGGCGGTGAGCTTGGCGGCGTCCACCACGTGGTCGAGCCATTCGCCGGCCGCGCTGCCGCCGCCGCGCAGCCGGGCGAGCTGCCCGTCGGCGGAGTCGAAGGCGAAACCGACGGCGAGGGCGGCCCACACCGCGATCCCCAGCCCCCACGAGGGGGCGGCCAGCGCGACCGCGGCCACGGCGGCGAAGCTGAAGGCGGCACTGATCAGCGTCACCTGGTTCGGGGTGAGCCCCAGCGCGTACGAACCGGCGGCCAGGTACCGCCCGGTGGGCCGGTTGACGAACCGGGAGTAGAGCGACACCCCCTTCGCCGACTTCTGCGCCCCGCGCAGTTCCTGCAGCGCGGTCGTGACTCTGCCCATGCAGGGCCCCCCTCCGAGACGATGTTCGAACACATCATCGCAGGACGGGTGAGCGGGTCGGTTCCGGATCTCTTCGGACGTCCGGAAGCAGCAGTACGGACAGGTTCGCGGCGGCGCTGAGGGCGGCCGCGACCAGCAGCGGAACCGTGGCCCCGACGGCGGCGGCCAGCGGGGCGGCCACTGCCAGCCCCAGGGGGCGCGCGGCGAACGAGATGAGGGTGTCGAAGGATCCGACCCGGCCCAGGGTCTCCAGCGGGATGCGGCGCTGCATCTCCGTCTCCCACAGCGGACTCAGCACCCCCAGGCCGAACATGGCGCAGCAGAAGGCGGCCGCGGTCACCGGGAGCGGCAGCCGCAGCGCGAAGGCGGTGAGGGGCAGTGCCTGGGCGGCGGCCCCGACGGCCACCCCGTACAGCGGCCGGCGCAGCGGCAGCCGCCCGGCGGTCCAGACGCCGGCGAGCATGCCGACCGTGCCGGTCTGGGCGACGACCACCCAGGAGCCCTCGCCGCCCAGGCTCTCCATGGCGATCACCGGGCCGAGGGTGAGGAGCAGTCCGGCCGCCAGGTGCCAGACCCCGTGGGCCAGCACGTTGGCGAGGAACCACGGGTGGCGGCGGGTCTCGGCCCAGCCCGCGCGCAGTTCGGCGCCGAAGGCGGCGCGCGGCGCGGTCCGCGGGACCGGGGTCGTGCGCAGGCCGCCGAGGGTGAGCGCGGAGAGGGCGAACAGGGCCGCTGTGAGCAGCGAGGCCCAGCCGCCGCCGACGGTCAGTGCCAGCGAACCGGCGGCGGCTGGGGCCGCGACGTTCGCGAGCCCGGTGGCCACCCCGAGCCGGGTGTTGGCGCGCAGCCGCCCGTCCTCGGGAACCGCGGCCGCGACGAGCGTGCGTACGGCGGGCGTGCCGAAGGCCACCGCGGCTCCGGTCACGGCGGCGAGCGCCGCCAGCTCCGGGATGCGGCCGCTCGGCCCGGTCATGAGCAGGGCTCCGGTCGCCAGTTGGGCCCCGGCCCGCACCAGGTCGGCGACGAGCACCACCCGCCGGGCGGGGAACCGGTCGGCGGCCACCCCGGCGACGGGCAGCAGGAGCAGCATGGGCAGCAGCTCGCTGGCGAGCACGAGGCCGAGGTCGCCGGAGGAACCGGCCCGCAGGAGGGCCAGGGTGAGGGTGGTGGGGACGAGCGCGGAGGCGAAGGCGGCGAAGGTACGGCCGACGAGCAGTCGCCGGATCGGCGTGATCATGCGCGGACGTTATTTCGCCAGCGAATCATTCGTCAACGAAATATTGGCCCGGGGTCCGGAGGGGGACGGGACATAATGCGGGCATGGGAACCGAGACGGGTGCGATCCGGGCGCGCACGCCCGGGCCGGCCGAGGTGCCGGCCGAGGGGCCGGCCGCAGGGCCGGCCGAGGACTCGGTCGACCGGCACATCGCCCGGTGGACGGGCAAAGTGCCCTTCGACGTGCCCACCGAGGCCGTCATCACCCGCATCCAGCTCCTCGCCAAGCACGTGTCGCACGGCAAGGAACGGGCACTGGCGGAGACCGGCCTCCAGGCCTTCGAGTTCGAGACGATGCACCGGCTCGCCTCCCGCGGCGCACCCTGGCGGGCACCCTCCGCAGAGCTGGCCGCCGAACTGCTCCTCTCCCCGGCCGGGATGACCGGCCGCCTCGACACCCTGGAGAAGTCCGGCCTGGTCCGCCGGCTGCGCGCCGCCGCCGACCGCCGCCGGGTCGACGTGGAGCTCACCGAGGAGGGCCGCCGGCGGTGGACCGACGCCATGCGCTGGCGCGGCATCGCCGAGGCCGAGATGATCGGGCCCCTCGACGACGCCGAACGCGCAGCGCTCGCCGCCCTCCTCAAGCGGATGCTCCTGTCGGTCGAGACCCGCTGACCCGCAGCAGGAGCACCGAGCGGGCCGGCACGGTCAGGGCCTCCCCGGCGCGGTGCAGGGTCCCGGGGACGGCTGCCTGCTCCTCCAGGGAGGTGTCCAGGACCAGTTCGTACGCCTCCGCCCACGGCGCCCCCGGCAGCACCCACGCCACCGGCCGGTCCCCGGTGTGCAGCAGCGCGAGGAAGCTGTCGTCCGTCACCTGGCGGCCCCGCTCGTCACGGCCGGGGATGTCCCGCCCCGACAGGTACATCCCCAGCGAGGCGGACGGCGCGTACCAGTCCCGCTCCGTCATCTCCGCGCCCGCCGGGGTGAACCAGGCCAGGTCCCGCAGCCCGTCCGCACCCTGCGAACGCCCCGAGAAGAACGCCCGCCGCCGCAGCACCGGATGGGCGTGGCGCAGCGCGATCAGCCGGGAGGCCAGGGCGAAGAGCGACTGCCAGGCCGGATCCTCCAGCAGCGACCAGTCCACCCAGCCCGTCTCGTTGTCCTGGCAGTACGCGTTGTTGTTGCCGTGCTGCGTCCGCCCGAACTCGTCCCCGGCCACCAGCATCGGCACGCCCGTGGACAGCAGCAGCGTGGTGAGCAGGTTGCGCAGCTGGCGGCGGCGCAGCACGCCGATCCGGGGATCGTCGCTCTCGCCCTCCGCCCCGCAGTTCCACGACCGGTTGTCATGGGTCCCGTCCCGGTTCGCCTCCCCGTTCTCCTCGTTGTGCTTGCGCTCGTACGACACCAGGTCGCGCAGGGTGAAACCGTCGTGCGCGGTCACGAAGTTCACCGAGGCGTACGGCCGCCGCCCGCCCCACGCGTACAGGTCGCTGGAGCCAGACAGCCGGTAGCCGAGGTCCCGTACGTCGGGCAGCGCACCCCGCCAGAAGTCCCGTACGGCGTCCCGGTAACGGTCGTTCCACTCCGTCCACAGCGGCGGGAACGCCCCCACCTGGTAGCCGCCCGAGCCCACGTCCCACGGCTCGGCGATGAGTTTCACCCGCCGCAGCACCGGATCCTGGGCGATCACCGCGAGGAACGGCGACAGCATGTCCACGTCGTGCATCGACCGGGCCAGCGCCGCCGCCAGATCGAAGCGGAAGCCGTCCACCCCCATCTCGGTGACCCAGTAGCGCAGCGAGTCGGTGATCAGCCGCAGCACGTTCGGGCGCCCCGCGTGCAGGGTGTTCCCGCAGCCCGTGTAGTCGGAGTACCGCCGCTGGTCGGACTGGAGCCGGTAGTAGCCCCGGTTGTCGATCCCGCGCAGCGAGAGCGTCGGACCCAGCTCGCCCGCCTCCGCCGTGTGGTTGTAGACCACGTCGAGGATGACCTCGATCCCGGCCGCGTGCAGGGCCCGGACCATCCGCTTGAACTCCCCGACCTGCTGCCCGGCCGTACCGCTCGCCGAGTACGCCGCGTGCGGGGCGAAGTAGCCGATCGAGTTGTAGCCCCAGTAGTTGCGCAGCCCCCGGCGCAGCAGATGGTCCTCGTGCGCGAACTGGTGCACCGGCAGCAGCTCGACCGCCGTCACGCCCAGCCCCGTCAGGTGCTCGATCGCCGCCGGGTGGGCCAGGCCCGCGTAGGTGCCGCGCAGTTCCTCGGGAATACCCGGATGGCGCATCGTGAAGCCGCGCACGTGCAGCTCGTAGATCACCGAATCGGCCCACGGGGTCTTCGGCCGGACGTCGTCCGCCCAGTCGTCGTCATCGTGGACGACCACGCCCTTCGGGACGAACGGCGCGGAGTCCCGGTCGTCGCGCACGGTGTCCGCGATGTACTGCTGCGGCCAGTCCCGGACGTGCGCGTACACCTCCGGGGGCAGCGTGAAGTCCCCGTCCACGGCCCGCGCGTACGGGTCCAGGAGCAGCTTCGCCGGGTTGTACCGGGCGCCCGTCCAGGGATCCCAGCGGCCGTGCACCCGGAATCCGTACCGCTGCCCGGGGCGTACGCCCGGCACGAACCCGTGCCAGATCTCGTGCGTGTGCTCCGTCAGGGTGCAGCGGGTCTCGGAGCCGGCCTCGTCGAACAGACACACCTCCACCGCCTCCGCACCCTGCGCCCACAGGGCGAAATTGGTGCCCGCGGTCCCGTCCGGACCGTGGTGGAACCGGGCCCCCAGCGGATGCGAGGACCCTGGCCACACCGGCGCCCCCGGGCGCGCGTGCACCCGTAACACCTGGCCCCTGACCTGGCCGTTCGGCCGCTCCTTCAATCGGCCGTCGATCTGCGGTACGGGTGCGGCCCGGCCGCTCCGCACCGCTTCCGCGGCATTGCTGACGGCTTCCACCGCCTCCTGCTCGGCTGCGCTCGACACTGCCCGCCTCCACGGCTCCTGGGTACCGGCGGGGGTAGGGGAGAGTGCGGCCCCGGCGTCCCGGCCTGGGCCCGCCCCCGTCTGGTCCTTCACACTGTTCTGCCCGGACAGTTCTGCCCGGAACGTGGCCCGCGCTCACGTTTCCCCCGCAGCGCCCGGTCGTTGGAGGGATCGTGACACTTCTGACGAGGCGGGCAGGGGCGGGCTTGGCCGCCGTGGCGGCATGGGCGGGCCTGCTGGGCGGCCTGGCCGGATGCACCCAGGACGGCAAGGCCCCGGTCGAGATCCAGCTGCCCGGCAAACCCCGCTCGCCGGACGAGGCCATCCGCATCACCCCCGACGACAACGCGAAGGGGGTCCCCGCGGACGGACGGTTGTCGGTCACCGTGCCCGAGGGCCGCCTGGAGCGGGTCGTCGTCACCAAGGTGGAGGACGCGCAGCAGGAGCAGGTCCCCGGCGCCATCGCCGACGACGGGCTCAGCTGGAGCCCCGACCCCGCGACCGGACGGCTCGCGCTCGCGGCCAAGTACACCGTGGACGCCGTCGCCCTCGACGGGCACGACCGCCGCCAGGCCCGCCACACCACCTTCACCACCTACGTTCCCGAGGAGCGGTTCATCGGCTACTTCAAGCCCGAGAACCGCTCGACCGTCGGCATCGGGATGATCGTCTCCTTCCGGTTCAGCCAGGCGATCGAGCGCCGAGCCGAAGTGGAGCGGGCCATTTCCGTCACCTCGGATCCGGGTGTGCAGGTCGTCGGCCACTGGTTCGGGCGGGAGCGGCTCGACTTCCGGCCCAAGGAGTACTGGAAGCCGGGCACCAAGGTCACCGTGAAGATGGACCTGCGCGACATCGAGGGCGCGCCCGGCGCGTACGGCATCCAGGACAAGACCGTCGGCTTCACCGTCGGCCGCTCCCAGGTCTCCACGGTGGACGCGGACGCGCACACCATGGAGGTCCGCCGGAACGGGCAGCTGGTGTCGACCGTGCCGATCAGCGCCGGGGCGCCCAAGACCACCACCTACAACGGCAAGATGGTGGTGATGGAGATGTTCGACGTCACCCGCATGAACGGCCAGACCGTCGGCTTCGGCGGCGAGTACGACATCCCCGACGTCCCGCACGCCATGCGGCTCACCTCCTCCGGAACCTTCCTGCACGGGAACTACTGGTCCAGCCCCGACACCTTCGGCACCACCAACGTGAGCCACGGCTGCGTGGGCCTGCGCGACGACAAGGGCGGCGGCTCCGACACCCCGGCCGGCTGGTTCTTCGACCGGACCCTCGTCGGGGACGTGGTGGAGGTCGTGAACTCGCAGGACAAGACGGTCGCCCCGGACAACGGGCTGGGCGGCTGGAACATGTCCTGGGCGGACTGGGTCGCCGGCTCCGCCATCGCCTGACCGACAGGACACCCCTCGGACCGCCCCGCCCGGGAGAGTGATCACTGTGATCGAAATGCCGTAGCGGAGAGTGTCCCCGGCGCGTCCGGCCGAAGCCTGCCCCAGCCTGTCAGGGCACATCAGGGCAGCAGGCAACGGACGGAGCGTCATGTCAGCAAGGAACTGGACCCTCGGGCTCGCGATCGGAGCCGTACTGGCCTCCGCCGCGCCCGCGGCCTCCGCGGAGGGTCCCGGTGGCGACCGCCCGGCGGCGGTCGCCAGAGCTCCGCTTCCCGGGGGGCTGGGGCCCTGCGTCCCGGGAGACTGCCCCGACCCGTACCCGGCCATCGGCACCGACGGCATCCCCCAGGGCCGGGACAACGGCATCAACATCTTCGCGGGGGGCGACTTCCGGGTCCGGGGCCGGGCCTCCGAGGCCGAAGGCCGGCTCGTCGTCCTCGGCGACTTCGACCAGGACAAGCAGGCGGGCGGGGACAGCCGCTACAACGTGGGCATCGTCGGCGCCGGTTCGAGGGTGCCCCCGCCCGCCGGCGCCGACTTCCTCACCACCGGCGGCTCGGTCACCGTCGCCGCGGGCGAACGCCTGCTCGCCGACGGCGGTGTGGTCCGGTACGCCGGCTCCGTCGAGGGCGCGGTGACGGGCCGCCCGGTCGGCGACCCCGCCGCCGTCACCCCGTACGCGGGGCTGCGCGACCGGCTCAGCGCCGCCAGCCAGTGCTACGCACGGGTCGACGGGCAGCCGCGCCGCGCCACCGGCACGGCCGTCGACAACGGCTACGAGACGCTCTTCACCGGCGACGGCACCTCCTCGCTCCAGGTCTTCAACATCGACGCGAACCTGGTCGGCAACGGGGGCGGCCAGCAGGGCATCCGGTTCGCGCGGATCCCGGACACGGCCACCGTGCTGGTGAACGTCCTGGGCGCCACCCGCACGATCAGCACGTACAGCGGCGGCATCCAGGACACCGACCCCCTCAACGCCTACCGCGACCGGCTGCTGTGGAACTTCCCGGACGCCACCACCGTGAACCTGACCGGTGGCGGCCAGTTCCAGGGCAGCTTCCTCATGGGGCAGCAGTCCTCGGAGACCACCGTCACCCTGCCCGGCATCAACGGGCGCTTCTTCACCACCGGCTCCGTCACCCACGGCAGCAGCACGACCGGGGGCGGCGGCCAGGAGTTCCACGCCTACCCCTTCAACGGCGACCTGCCCGACTGCGCCGGCCCGGTCCCGGTGACGGGCTCGGTCTCGGTGCTCAAGCGGGACGCGGGGACGGGCGCGGCGCTGCAGGGGGCACGGTTCGAACTGTGGCGGGAGACGAACGGGAGGGACGGACTGCAGGACACCGCCCCGGGCGCCGACACCCTCGTCGCCGAGTGCACGACGCCGGGCTCCGGCATCTGCGAGCGGACCGGCGAGCCCGGTACGTACTACTGGCGCGAGACCGGGGCGCCGCCCGGCTACGACCTGGACGACACCGTCCACGAGCTGACCCTCACCGCCGAGAACGCCGCGGCCGGGGTCCGGTACGAGGCGGACAACCGGCGCACCCCCGAGCCGCCGGACACCGCACGGGTGGTGCTGCGCAAGACCGACCGGGCCACCGGGCTCCCGCTGGCGGGTGCGCGGTTCGACCTGTGGCGGGAGAGCAACGGCTCCACCGGACTGCAGACGGACCAGCCGGGCGGCGACACCCGTCTCGACGGGGCCTGCGTGACCGACACCCAGGGCACCTGCACGGTGGAGCTGCCGATCGGGCACACGTACTACTGGCGGGAGACCGCCGCCCCGGTCGGGTACGAGACCCCGGCCGACCCGGCCACCCGGTTCGACCTGGACCTGGGTGACGTCGCGGACGGCGTCGTCGTCGACGTCGCGAACACCCCGGTGAGCGAGGAGTACGAGGGCCGGATCCGGGTCGTGAAGCAGGACGCGCGGACCAGGCAGCCGCTGCGCGGCGCGGTCTTCGAGCTGTGGCAGGAGACCAACAACACCCCGGGCCTGCAGACGCGCGGCAGCAACGCCGACCACCGGGCCGCCCCGGGCTGCACCACCGACCGGACCGGCGTCTGCGACTTCGGCCCGCTCCCCGAGGGCTGGTACTACCTGGTCGAGACGGCGGTCCCCGCGGGTTACGTCCTGCCGGCCGACCGGGTCACCGGCCCGCTGCGCCTCGACATCGGCACGCCGGACCGGCGCATCGTGGTCACGCTGCGGAACAAGCCGGTCGACCACGGCAAGGACGACCACGGCAAGGACGACCACGGCAAGGGCGACCACGGGAAGGACAAGCACCCCAAGCAGCCGAAGCACCCCAAGGGCGACCACGGCAAGGGCAAGCACCCCCAGCAGGCGAAGCACCCGAAGGGCGGCCCCGGGAAGGGCAAGCACCCTCAGCACTCCAAGCACTCCAAGCACCCGCACCCGAAACACTCCAAGCACCCGCACCCGAAGCACTCCAAGCACTCCAAGGGCCCCCGGGCCTGACCCCTCGGCGGCCGCCCCCTCGGGATTGGCCTGATCCACTACCGTGCCCCGGTCACGGGGGGCGGCCGCCGCGGCACTTCTCCGGGCAGTTGGGACGGAACGGTGACAAGACCGTGGCTCATCGTGATCCCTCCGTGTGATTACCTGTCAACAAGCGCGCGACAGTCCGCGCGCGGGGGACATGGGGAGAACACGAGTGAACCTGCAGCCGATACGCGGCCGCGCCCGCACCGGCCTGCCGGCCCTTCTGCTGGGGGCGGCCCTGCTGTTCACCACCGCGTGCGGTGGCGGTGGCGGCGGTAACAGCGGCAGCAGCGGTGGCGACAACGCCGGGGGCGGCGCCAAGACCGGCACCGAGGCCTCCAAGGCGGTCGTCAGCGTCAAGCCCGACGACGGGGCCAAGGAAGTCGCCACCAGCGGCGTCCTGAAGATATCGAGCACGGGCGGCAAGCTCAGCACGGTGACCGTGGCGGACACCAAGGGCAACGCGGTCGAGGGCAAGCTCGCCGACGACGGCGCGTCCTGGGAGCCGGCCCGCCACCTGGCCTCCGCCACCGAGTACAAGGTGCACGCGGTCGCCAAGGACGAGGCCGGCCGGGAATCCGCCAAGGACACCACCTTCACCACCCTGACCCCGACCAACACCTTCGTGGGCCACTACACGCCCGAGGACGGCGCCACCGTCGGCGTCGGCATGCCGGTCTCGATCAACTTCACCCGGGGGATCACCAACCCCGAGGCCGTCGAGAAGGCCATCACGGTCACGGCCGAGCCGGCCGTCCAGATCGAGGGCCACTGGTTCGGCAACGACCGCCTCGACTTCCGCCCCGAGAACTACTGGGCCGCGGGCACCAAGGTCACCGTGAAGCTCGCCCTCGACGGGGTCGAAGGCCGCCCCGGCGTCTACGGCAAGCAGACCCGCACGGTCACCTTCACCATCGGCCGCTCCCAGGTCTCCACGGTCGACGCGAGCACCAAGCAGATGGAGGTCGTCCGTGACGGCCAGGTGTTCAAGAACGTCCCGATCACCGCGGGCGCCCCGTCGACGACCACGTACAACGGTCAGATGGTCATCAGCGAGAAGTACGAGGTGACCCGGATGAACGGCGCGACCGTCGGCTTCGGCGGCGAGTACGACATCGCCGACGTCCCGCACGCCATGCGCCTGTCGCAGTCGGGCACCTTCGTCCACGGCAACTACTGGGCCTCCTCCGGCACCTTCGGCTCGTCGAACGTCAGCCACGGCTGTGTGGGCCTGCGCGACCAGCGCGGCGGCGGCGACCCCGACGCGCCCGCGGCCTGGTTCTTCAACGAGTCGATGATCGGCGACGTGGTCGTCGTGAAGAACTCGAAGGACAAGCAGATCGCCCCGGACAACGGCCTCAACGGCTGGAACATGCCGTGGGCGGAGTGGATCAAGTAAGTACGCCGCCCACGCGGTCGGAGTGGCCCGGTGCTGTGACCCACAGCACCGGGCCACTTCACGTTAACCGGCGCTAACCTGACCCGTATGACCCTCTCTCTCGAAGTCTCCGAAGGCGTCGGCACCATCCGCCTGGACCGGCCGCCCATGAACGCCCTGGACATCGCGACCCAGGACCGGCTGCGCGAGCTCGCGGTGGAGGCGACCGACCGGACCGACGTCCGCGCGGTCATCATCTACGGCGGCGAGAAGGTGTTCGCGGCGGGCGCGGACATCAAGGAGATGCAGACGATGGACCACGAGGCGATGGTCGCCCGGTCCCGCGCGCTCCAGGACGCCTTCACCGCCGTCGCGCGGATCCCCAAGCCCGTCGTCGCGGCCATCACCGGTTACGCGCTGGGCGGCGGGTGCGAGCTCGCACTGTGCGCCGACTACCGGATCGCCGCCGACAACGCCAAGCTCGGCCAGCCCGAGATCCTGCTCGGCCTGATCCCGGGCGCGGGCGGCACCCAGCGGCTGTCCCGGCTGATCGGACCGTCCAAGGCCAAGGACCTGATCTTCACCGGGCGCATGGTCAAGGCCGACGAGGCGCTGACCCTCGGCCTGGTCGACCGTGTGGTGCCCGCCGCCGAGGTGTACGAGCAGGCGCACTCCTGGGCCGCCAAGCTGGCGCAGGGGCCCGCGATCGCGCTGCGTGCCGCCAAGGAGTGCGTGGACGCGGGTCTGGAGGCCGACATCGACACCGGTCTCACCATCGAACGCAACTGGTTCGCGGGCCTGTTCGCCACCGAGGACCGCGAGCGCGGGATGCGCAGTTTCGTCGAAGAGGGCCCGGGCAAGGCGAAGTTCGTCTGAGCCGACACCTCGGCCGAGGACCCCGGTCCTCCCTGTGGGTGGATTAGCCAGGCCTTAAGACAGCCTTAAGGGGAGTGAGTGATCCACTCGCTGTGATCCTTTCCATGCGACGCGTCACCGCAGGTCAAGGCGTGCGCAGAGGTCCTCCGCTTGCCTCTCGCATATGACAGAACACCCCCTGGGAGTTGTTGAATCCGGGGGGTGTTTTCCTGTGGAACGGCCCGGGAGGGTCGGTCGGCCGTCCATGATGGGTGCATGGCGGGCCTGGAGGGTGTGGAACAGCCGCGGCAGCGCGGCAGCGCTTCGGCGGTACGGCTCACGGCGGCTGCTGAGGACGAACAGGGCCTCAAGGCGTTGGAGTCGTACGGAAATCCGGCCGAGGCCGAAGTGACACTGCCGTCCATGCCGGAATCGGCGAGCACCGCGCGCCGGCTCACCCAGTGCGTGGTGGTCCGCCTCTGGGGCCTCTCGCCGCAGATCGCCGAGCACGCCGTCCTGCTGGTCTCGGAGCTCGTGGGCAACGCGGTCCGGCACACCGGGGCCCGCTCCTTCGGCTTACGCATGCTGCGGCGCCGCGGCTGGATCCGGGTGGAGGTGCGCGACCCCTCGCGCGGGCTGCCCTGCCTGATGCCGGTCCATGAGCTGGACACCACCGGCCGGGGCCTCTTCCTCGTCGACAAGCTGTCCGACCGCTGGGGCGCGGACCTGCTGCCGCGCGGGAAGATCACCTGGTTCGAGATGCGGGTCGCCGACCGCCAGAACGCCTGACCCCCTGGAACGCCTGAAGCCCCCGTGCGCCGTGTGGGGCGATGAGGGGGCTCCATGGGTGCGCCGAGGATCCAAGGGGGTGTGATCCCCGGCGTGGCGACTTCGCTCGGGTCAATGGGAAGTCGTGGTTCCGACTATGGCAGACGAGGACCCGAACGCCAAAAGTCCCTACTTGGACATAAGTGGGCAAATAGTAAGACTTTCTAGCTAAATCCTAGGTGAGGTGGGCCACTCACCTCGTAATCTATGAATAAGTATCGACTGCTCTGTGTAAATCGTTGATCACATAGCGACCCGACCACCCGGTTGGCCCTTTTTGGCGACCGTCCTGAATTGGGTCAATCGTTATGTTCCGGGTCATCCACCCCTTAAATGGGCAAGTGCTCTCACAACCAGGCCGCCGCGCGGCCCTGCGCGTGGCCCTGCGCGCGGCCGCTCTCGGGACGGCCGGCGCCGCCGCGGCCGGTCTCACCGCCGCCTGCGGCCCGGGCCGGCCCGCCACCGCGCCCTCCGGCCCGCCGCCGGGTCCGGCCCGGCCGGCCCGCCCGGCACAGGTGGCTCCGGCCGCCGCCCCGCGCCGTTTCCCCGGGCAGCCCGTCGAGATCGGCCACGGTCCGCGCGACCGCCCCCGGGTCGCCCTCACCTTCCACGGCAACGGGGACCCCGCCATCGCCCGGGCGGTGCTGGCCGCGGCCGAGAAGGGGGGCGCGCGGGTCACCGTACTGGCCATCGGATCCTGGCTCGACGCACACCCGGAGCTGGCCCGCCGCATCCTCGACGGCGGTCACGAGCTCGGCAACCACACCCAGCGCCACCTCGCGATCAACGACCTGCCCGAGGCGCAGGCCCTCG
This sequence comes from Streptomyces nojiriensis, assembly GCF_017639205.1. Classification (NCBI taxonomy): domain Bacteria; kingdom Bacillati; phylum Actinomycetota; class Actinomycetes; order Kitasatosporales; family Streptomycetaceae; genus Streptomyces; species Streptomyces nojiriensis. The sequence goes on from NZ_CP071139.1 coordinate 6,215,795, forward strand.
CCGAGATCACCGGCTGCGCCCAGCGCCTCAAGCGGCTCACCGGCTCCATCGGCACCTGGTTCCGGCCCTCCCAGACCCAGTACGCGACCCCCCTCGTGCAGAAACTGGCCCAGCGGGCGGGCTACCCGCACGTCCTCTCGTACGACGTGGACTCCCTCGACTTCACCTCGCCCGGTGCCGCGGCCGTCATCCGCACCGTCACCGGGACGATCCGGCCCGGATCGGTGGTGAGCCTGCACTTCGGCTACGCGGACACGGTCGACGCGCTGCCCCCCCTCCTCGAAGAACTCGCGCGCCGCAACCTGCGCGCGGTGACCACCACGGAGCTGCTGACCCCATGACGACCACCCGCCTTCCCCGGACTGCCGGCGCGCTGCTGGCAGGTCTGGTCCTCGCCGCCCTGGCCGGCTGCGGATCAGCCGGCAAGGAACCCGCCGAGGCGCTCGGCACCAAGGGCCCGGCCAAGCCCGTCAAGGCCGCGCCGGCCGTCCCGCCCGGTCTGCCCGGCATGCCGCCCGTGCTCGATCCGAACGACGTCTACGCCGCGGACCGGCCGAACAAGCTCTCCCCCGTGGTCAAGGACTTCCCGTCCCGCGTCTACGTGCCGAACACCAACTCCAACACGGTGTCCGTCATCGACCCGGCGACCTACCAGGTCATCGACACCATCCCGGTCGGGGTCCAGCCCCAGCACGTGGTCCCCTCCTGGGACCTGAAGACCCTGTGGGTCAACAACAACCGCGGTCACACGCTCACCCCGATCAACCCGGCCACCGGCGAGGCCGGAAAGCCGGTCGAGGTGCACGACCCGTACAACCTGTACTTCACGCCGAACGGCAAGTACGCGATCGTCATGGCCTCCATGGACAAGGAGCTGGTCTTCCGCGACCCGCACACGATGGACCGGGTCAAGACGGTCCCCGTGACCTGCTACGGCGTCAACCACGCGGACTTCTCCGCCGACGGCCGCTACTTCATCGTGAGCTGCGAGTTCTCCGGCGAACTCCTCAAGGTCGACACCGAGCGCATGGAGGTCGTCGGCCAGCAGAAGCTGCCGTTCGAGGGCGCGATGCCGCAGGACGTCAAGGTCTCCCCGGACGGGAAGACCTTCTACGTCGCGGACATGATGGCGCACGGCATGTGGGTGCTCGGCGGGGACACGTTCGAGACCCCCAAACTGCTGCCCACCGGGAAGGGCTGCCACGGCCTCTACGTGAGCCGCGACTCCAAGGAGATGTACGTCTCCAACCGGGGCGAGGGCACCATCTCGGTCTTCAACTTCCCCGAGAACAAGCTCACCAAGAAGTGGACGCTGCCGGACGGCGGCAGCCCCGACATGGGCGGGGTCTCCGCCGACGGCAAGGTGCTGTGGCTGTCGGGCCGTTACAACTCCGAGGTCTACGCGCTCGACACGCAGACCGGCAAGCAGCTCGCCCGGATCCCGGTGGGCGGCGGACCGCACGGACTCGCCGTCTACCCGCAGCCCGGCCGCTACTCGCTCGGCCACACCGGCATCTTCCGCTAGGCCGTCCCTTCCGGATCCTGCCGGGCCGGACACAGCGGTGCCCCGGAAGCTCGCACAGCTCCCGGGACACCGCGCTCCGTTCGCCGGACGACGGGCTACCAGGCGACCGGAAGCCGCTCCGGAAGCCGCTTGATGAAGCCCGTACGCCAGACGAGGTTCTCGGCGGGCACCGCGAGCCGCAGCCCGGGCAGCCGCTCGACCAGCACCTCCAGCGCGATCTCGGCATGGGCCCGGCCCAGCGCGGACGCAGGGCAGAAGTGCCGGCCGGCGCCGAAGGCGAGGTGCGGGTTCGCGCTCTCGCGCTCCAGATCCAGCTCGTCCGGACGCTCGAAGGCCGCCGGATCGAAGTTGGCCCCTTCCAGGAGGACGAGGACGAGCTCCCCCTCCTTCACCGGCACGTCACCGACCTGGACGTCCGCCAGGGCGATGCGCGGCAGGCCGTCGCCGACGGACAGGTTCCAGCGCAGCAGCTCCTCCACCGCCCCGGCCATGCGTTCCGGGTGCCGGCGCAGGTACCCGATCAGCTCGGGCCGCTGGAGCAGCGCGAGCACCGCGAGCGTGAGGAACGCCGAGGTGGAGACCGCGCCCGCACCGAAGAGGGAGACGGCGACCGTCGCGAACATGTCGTCGGTCAGGTGCGCCGACTCCGGATCGGCCTCCTTCAGCCCGGCGAACCTCCCGAGGAGCCCCGTACGCTCCTCGGGGGCCAGTGCGAGCTGGTCGTTGAGCCGGCCGGCGAAGTAGCCCACGTCCTTGTACCAGTTGAGGGCGGAGTCGGCGAACGGCTCGCGCGCGGTCATGAACGCGACGTCCAGGCCCGACATCAGCCGGCGCCGGTCCTCGAACGGCACCCCCAGCACCTGGCAGTGCAGGGCGGCCGAGAAGGGGTCGGCGAAGCCCGCCCGGAGGTCCGCCGGGCCGCCCTCGGCGACGATCGCGTCGACGAGCTCGTGGGCCTTGGCGCGCAGCAGGTCCCGCAGCCCCTTCTGGCGGGGGTTCAGCGCCTTCATGACCGCGTTGCGCAGGCCCGCGCTGTTGATGTTGCCCATGTTGTTGACGACCTCGGGCGGGATCGTCAGCGCGTACTGGCGCGGGACCCCGGCGTTCGCCGTGTCCTTGAGGCTGAAGCGCTCGTCCTCCAGCACCTGCTTGGCCAGCGCGTAGCTGCTCACCAGCCAGGCCGGGTCCCCGGTGAGGGTGCGGACCCGGGCGACCGGTGCCTTCTCGCGCAGCCAGGCGCACTCCTGCGGGAGCACGTCACCGCGCCGGGAGAGCGGGAAGTCCAGGAGCGGCCGTTCCCCGTTCCCCGGGCCCTCAAGCTGCTCGACGCCCATCGGCGGTCCTTTCGGTCGGTGCGGGGTCCGCGGCGCTCCCGGGTGCGGTGGCCTCGGGCCGTACGACGGCGTACGCCTGGTTGCGGGTCGCGCGCAGGCCCCCGCCGCGGGCGAAGAGGACATCGGTCAGCGGCATCCTGACGTGGTACGCCGCCACCGAGGACGGCACGTCGAGAATGCTCGGGGTGTCCACGAAGAACGGCAGCTCGGCCGCCATGTAATCGAAACAGACCCGCAACTGCTCGTCCGTGATGGATTCACCTTCCGGCAACTTGGATCCAGCGAAATGCAGAGCCATTTCCTCGCAGCCCTTGCGGAATTCCTCGTCGGTCTCCAGGAAATGCAGGACGCGCCTGTGGAGTAGTTGGTAGACCGGGTTCGACCGGAATTCGGAGAGTGCCCGGACGCGGATTTCCACCCCTGGCGGGCCTGATTCCGCGACGCCCTTGAGGATCCGCCGCCGGACCGCCTTGATCTCTTTCGCCGCGCGCTTCTCCGCATGCTCCCGGGTGTGGCCGAAGGCGGCGAACATCCGGTCCACGTGGAGGTCCGCGTAGACGAAGTCGACCTGTGCGAACCGAGTCGTGGCCCATCGGGCCAGGTCGGCGATGCGTTCGGCGCTGAAATAGCTGTTTCCGGGACTCACGCCGATGAGCACATGGTCGCCGTCTTCCCAGATATGTCGGCAGGTGCGGGTGAAGGGCAGAACTTCGAATGATGCGTCAGCTGTGATCGTCATCTGATTGATCGCCCTTGTTGCCACTTGTCCCTGGGAGCCCTGCGCTCCTGGTGTGGCGGCAATGCCAGTACGTTATGCCGTGGCCCCGGAGTGTGACAAGTGGAATCTCCGTCTGTTTCGCCGGAATTGTTGATTCCGTATTACGGGTCGGTAATTGAAATGATTTCTGCCGCTCGAACGGGACCCGGGGCGTGGGCGGACCGCGGCGGCCGCTACCCTGAGCCGGTCAACAAGGCATCAAGAAGGAGTGGACCCAGTGGCGGACATCGAGAGCGCACGGACGACGTTCGGCAAGTTCGACGTGAACGGTGACGGCTTCGTCACGGCCGACGAGTTCAAGGCGGCCATGGCGGCCATGGGCGACCCGTTCGTCACCGGCCCCGTCGCGGACGCCGTGATCGCCGCCAAGGACACGAACGGCGACGGCCTGCTGAGCTTCGACGAGTTCTGGGCCTCCCTGAACAAGTAATCCCTCCGCTGCCGCCCCGCTCCGGACCGCCGGAGCGGGGCGGCAGCGTGCGTTCGGCGCCGGGTACCGGGGCCTTTGACCCCCGCGCGTCAGTCCTGCGACCCGGACATGTCCTCGACCTCGCCCAGGGCCTCCTCCAGCCAGTGCAGCCAGAACGTCTCCAGGGCGATCCCGCCGTGCAGCACGAGCCGCCGCAGCCGGTCCTCCACGGCGTCCCGCCCCGGCGGGAAGTCCTTCTCCTCGATGGCCTCGTACTGCGCGAGCTGGCGCCGGTGCAGCTCCAGATGGCGCCGCAGTTCGGGACCGAGCCCCTGCGGCCCCACGACGCCCGCCGCGCGGATCCGCAGCAGCAGCGGGTCGCGCATCGGCTTGGGGTCCTGGCTCTCGCCGACCCACCGGGCCAGCTCCGCGCCGCCGGCGGGCAGCACCTCGTACTCCTTCTTCTGCCCCCGCACGGGCACCTCGCTCGGCAGCTCCCGGATCAGCCCGGACTCCTCCAGCCGCCCCAGTTCGCGGTAGATCTGCTGGTGCGTCGCCGACCAGAAGTACCCGATCGACTTGTCGAACCGCCGGGTCAGCTCCAGCCCGGACGAGGGCTTCTCCAACAGGGCGGTGAGGATGGCGTGCGGCAGCGACATGGCGCCATCCTAGGTTTGCGGCGGCGCCGGGCCACCACCCCGTGTCCGTACGGCCGTCCCCGGACGGGCGCGGCCCGCTGGCGGCGCCGGGGTGCCGTGGCGAGGCTGGGGGTGTGGCTGCCGCATACGACTACTCGGACCTGACCGCCCTCTATGTGAACTGCACGCTCAAACGCTCACCCGAGACCAGCAACACCGAGGGCCTGATCGACCGGAGCCGCAGGGTCATGGAATCGGCCGGCACGAGGACCTCCCTCATCCGCGCCGTCGACCACGACATCGCGACCGGGGTCTGGCCCGACATGACCGAGCACGGCTGGGAGAGCGACCAGTGGCCGGTCCTCTACAGCCGGATCATGGACGCCGACATCCTCGTCCTGTGCGGCCCCATCTGGCTCGGGGACAACAGCTCCGTGATGAAGCAGGTCATCGAGCGGCTCTACGCCTGCTCCTCGCTGCTGAACGAGCGGGGCCAGTACGCCTACTACGGACGGGTCGGCGGCGCGCTGATCACCGGCAACGAGGACGGCGTCAAGCACTGCGCCATGAACATCCTCTACAGCCTCCAGCACCTCGGCTACGTGATTCCGCCGCAGGCCGACGCGGGCTGGATCGGCGAGGCCGGGCCCGGACCCTCCTACCTGGACCCCGGCTCGGGCGGCCCCGAGAACGACTTCACCAACCGCAACACCGCCTTCATGTCCTGGAACCTCATGCACCTGGCCGCCCTGCTCAAGCGCTCGGGCGGCATCCCGCCGCACGGCAACCAGCGCTCGCAGTGGGACGCGGGCTGCCGCTTCGACTTCCCCAACCCCGAGCACCGATGAGTTCTCCGCTCCGGAGCGGTCCCATGGTGGACGACCAGGCTGGAGGAAGCCCATGGAACAACTGCTGAGAGTCCAGAACTTCGCCGTGTCGCGCGACGGGTTCGGTGCAGGCGAGCACCAGAGCCTCGCGCGGCCGTTCGGCGACGCCGATCCCGGCGCACTGCTCGCCTGGGCCGGAGCCACCGCGAGCTGGCCCAACCGCACCGACCCCGGAGGGAGCCGGGGTCTCGACGACTACTTCACCCGGGACTTCTCGCACAACATCGGCGCCGAGATCATGGGCCGCAACAAGTTCGGTCCCCAGCGCGGGCCCTGGACCGACCACGACTGGCGCGGCTGGTGGGGTGAGGAGCCCCCGTTCCACACCCCGGTGTTCGTCATGACCCACCACACGCGCCCCTCGTTCACGCTCTCCGACACCACCTTCCACTTCGTCGACGCCGACCCGGCCACGGCCCTGGACCGGGCGCGGGAGGCCGCGCAGGGCAAGGACGTCCGGCTCGGCGGCGGGGCCACCACCATCCGGGAGTTCCTCGACGCCGACCTCGTCGACACCCTGCACGTGGCGGTCGCGCCGGTGGAGATCGGAGCCGGGGTCAGGCTCTGGGAGTCGCCCGAGGAGCTGCTCGACCGGTTCCACCTCGACGTCGTGCCCAGTCCGAGCGGTGTGACGCACCACCTGTTCTGGCGCAGATGACGGCCGGGCCCGGGGCGCGTGCGCCCCGGGCCCGGAGTCCGGCACCGGTTTCAGTGCGCGATGTCCACGACGAACCGCTCCGGCGAGTGCAGGGGGAACGCGCGGTAGTACGGCAGGGTGTCGAAGGCGGCGCCGAAGGTCACGTACCCCTCGTAGTCGCTGGTCAGGGCGATTCCCTTGAGCTTGCCGAGGTTGATCTGCTGCAGCTTGGGCCCGTGGTAGACGCTCCGCCCCGCGTCGTCGTGCGCGGCGGCGGGGTGGAGGCGGATCTCCAGGAAGTACTTCCCGGGCAGCGGCACGGGCTTGCCGGACCCGTCCTGGACCAGACGCGGGACGGGAGTGACGGTGACCGCGGGGACGTGGCCCTGGAGGTCGATGACGATGCGGTCGTACGTGGGGTGCCCGGCCCAGCGGGCGTCGACGACGAGCGGGGTCGGCGCCTGGGTGGCGGCGGCGGTGGTGGAGGCCGAGGCAGGTGCGGCGAAGGAGAGGCAGGCGGCGAGCAGGGCGCCGGTGGCCAGGGCCGCGAACTGCCGGAGACGGGTGTGGATCATGACGTCCCCTCGATTCTCGAGAGACGGGGACCGGTGGCACTGTCTGGGACGCCCAGGGGGGACCGCACGGTTCCGGTTCCACTCGCCCGCGGATCCCGGGATCCGCGGACGCGAGAGGGGCCCGGCACACGCGCCGGGCCCCTCTCCTGTCACGTGGTGTGCGTCAGCACTCGATGACGTTGACGGCGAGGCCGCCGCGGGCGGTCTCCTTGTACTTGACCTTCATGTCGGCGCCGGTCTCCTTCATGGTCTTGATGACCTTGTCGAGGGACACCTTGTGGCTGCCGTCGCCGCGCATCGCCATACGCGCCGCGGTGACGGCCTTGACCGCCGCCATGCCGTTGCGCTCGATGCAGGGGATCTGCACCAGACCGCCGACCGGGTCGCAGGTCAGGCCGAGGTTGTGCTCCATGCCGATCTCGGCCGCGTTCTCGACCTGCTCCGGGGTGCCGCCGAGGACCTCGGCGAGGGCGCCGGCCGCCATCGAGCAGGCGGAGCCCACCTCGCCCTGGCAGCCGACCTCGGCGCCGGAGATCGAGGCGTTCTCCTTGAAGAGCATGCCGATCGCGCCCGCGGCGAGGAGGAAGCGGACCACGCCGTCCTCGTCCGCGCCCGGCACGAAGTTCATGTAGTAGTGCAGCACGGCCGGCAGGACGCCCGCGGCGCCGTTGGTCGGCGCGGTCACCACCCGGCCGCCGGCCGCGTTCTCCTCGTTGACCGCCATCGCGTAGATCGTCGCCCACTCGCTGCGGTGCAGCATCGGGTCGCCCTCGGTGCGCAGCTGGCGCGCCGTGGCGGCGGCCCGGCGCTTGACCCGCAGGCCGCCCGGGAGGATCCCCTCGCGGGACATGCCGCGCGAGACGCAGGACTGCATGACGCGCCAGATCTCCAGGAGGCCCTCGCGGATCTCCTCCTCCGTGCGCCAGGCCTTCTCGTTCTCCAGCATCAGGGAGGAGATCGACAGGCCGGTCTCGTTCGCGAGGCGCAGCATCTCGTCGCCGGAACGGAAGGGGTACTTCAGCACCGTGTCGTCGAGCTTGATCCGGTCCTCGCCGACCGCGTCCTCGTCCACGACGAAGCCGCCGCCGACCGAGTAGTAGGTCTTCTCCAGCAGCGGGGTGCCGGCGCTGTCGTACGCGAAGAGCGTCATGCCGTTCGCGTGGTACGGCAGGGAGCGGCGGCGGTGCAGGATCAGCTGGTTCGGCTCGTCGAAGGCGATCTCGTGGACATCGCCTATCTCCGCGCCCAGCAGCCGCAGCCGGCCGCTCTTGCGGATGCGCTCGACCTCGTCGTCGGCGGTCTCGACGTTCACCGTGCGGGGGGAGTGGCCCTCCAGGCCGAGCAGCACCGCCTTGGGGGTGCCGTGCCCGTGGCCGGTCGCACCGAGGGATCCGAAGAGCTCGGCCCGGACGGAGGCGGTCTGGGCCAGCACGCCGTCCTTCTTCAGCCGCGTCACGAACATGCGCGCGGCCCGCATCGGACCGACCGTGTGGGAGGAGGAGGGACCGATACCGATGGAGAAGAGATCGAAGACGGAGATGGCCACGGTGGCGGACTCCCTTGTCTGCTCGTGGGGTGGGAGGGGGCAGGAGAGGAGAAGTGGATTATTCGGATTTTGTCCGGCAGACGAGCTTAACGCGGCGAAGTGAACGTCTCGGCTGTCGGACGAGGTGGGAAGGATTACGTGGACGGGTCGGCCGGGTGTCGGCCCGTGGCCCCGGGTGATCCACCGGGGCGGTGCGGAGCGCCGGGCGAGGTGCGCGCCGGTGCGGTACGGCGCGCGGGCCGGCAGGCGCGGCGGCGGTGTCGGGCGCCCACCGCGACCGGGCCGAGCGGTGTCGGGCCCCGGTCATGAGAAGGGCCCGGCCTGTGCGGGAACAAGGCCGGGCCCTTCCGTGGCCGTTGGCCGGACGCCGGTTAGAGCGTCGGGTACAGCGGGAACTTCGCGGCGAGCGCGGAGACGCGAGCCTTCAGGGCCTCGCTGTCGTACGCGGGCTTCAGCGCCTGCGCGATGATCTCGGCGACCTCGGTGAAGGCCTCGGCGTCGAAACCGCGGGTGGCCAGGGCCGGCGTACCGATCCGCAGACCCGAGGTGACCATCGGCGGCCGCGGGTCGTTCGGGATGGCGTTGCGGTTGACCGTGATGCCGACCTCGTGGAGGCGGTCCTCGGCCTGCTGACCGTCCAGCTCGGAGTTGCGCAGGTCGACCAGGACCAGGTGCACGTCGGTGCCACCGGTGAGGACGTCCACGCCCACGGCCTTGACGTCGTCCTGGACCAGGCGGGCGGCGAGGATCTTCGCACCCTCCAGGGTGCGCTCCTGGCGCTCCTTGAACTCGGGCGAGGCCGCGACCTTGAAGGAGACCGCCTTGGCCGCGATCACGTGCTCCAGCGGGCCGCCCTGCTGACCCGGGAAGACCGCGGAGTTGATCTTCTTGGCCAGCTCCTGCGTCGACAGGATGACACCGCCGCGCGGACCGCCGAGGGTCTTGTGCGTGGTGGTGGTGACGACGTGGGCGTGCGGCACCGGGTTCGGGTGCAGACCGGCGGCGACCAGGCCGGCGAAGTGCGCCATGTCGACCATCAGGTACGCGCCGACCTCGTCCGCGATGCGGCGGAAGGCGGCGAAGTCCAGCTGGCGCGGGTAGGCGGACCAGCCGGCGACGATCAGCTGCGGCTTGGACTCCTTGGCGAGGCGCTCGACCTCGGCCATGTCCACTTCGCCGGTCTCGTCGACGTGGTACGGGACCACGTTGTAGAGCTTGCCGGAGAAGTTGATCTTCATGCCGTGGGTCAGGTGACCGCCGTGGGCCAGGTTGAGGCCCATGATCGTGTCGCCCGGCTTCAGCAGCGCGAACATCGCGGCGGCGTTGGCCTGCGCACCGGAGTGCGGCTGGACGTTCGCGGCCTCGGCGCCGAACAGCGCCTTGATGCGGTCGATCGCGATCTGCTCGACGACGTCGACGTGCTCGCAGCCACCGTAGTAACGGCGGCCCGGGTAGCCCTCGGCGTACTTGTTGGTCAGGACCGAGCCCTGGGCCTCCATGACGGCGACGGGAGCGAAGTTCTCCGACGCGATCATTTCCAGGGTGGACTGCTGGCGCACGAGCTCGGCGTCGACGGCGGCGGCGACGTCCGGGTCGAGCTCGTGCAGCGGGGTGTTGAGAACAGACATCAGGATCCCCTGGGGTGTCAGTTGTCGGAGTGGGTGAGCGCGGCGTACTCCTCGGCGGAGAGCAGGTCGGCCGGCTCCTCCGCGATGCGCACCTTGAACAGCCAGCCACCCTCGAAGGGGGCGGTGTTGACGAGGGCCGGGTCGTCCACGACGTCCTGGTTGGCCTCGACGACCTCGCCGGTGACGGGGGAGTACAGGTCGCTGACCGACTTGGTCGACTCCAGCTCGCCACAGGTCTCGCCCGCGGTCACCGTGTCGCCGACCTCGGGGAGCTGGGCGTAGACGACGTCACCGAGCGCGTTGGCCGCGAACTCCGTGATGCCGACCGTCGCGACGCCGTCCTCGGCGGTCGACAGCCACTCGTGCTCCTTGCTGTAACGCAGCTGCTGGGGGTTGCTCATGACCTGATTCTCCTGGATGCGGGGGAGTGGATACGAACTGCGGTCTTGGGTACTGAGACGGCGCCGTACGGGTTCCCGGACGGCGGACGTGGTGCGTGGGGCTACTTCTGCCGCTTGTAGAACGGCAGCGCCACGACCTCGTACGGCTCATGCGTACCGCGAATGTCGACGCCGACGCCGGACGTGCCGGGCGCGGCGTGCGCCGCGTCCACGTACGCCATCGCGATCGGCTTGCCCAGCGTCGGGGACGGGGCGCCGGAGGTGACCTCGCCGATGACCTGGCCGTCGGCGACGACCGGGAACCCGGCGCGCGGGACGCGGCGGCCCTCGGCGATCAGGCCGACCAGCTTGCGCGGAGGAGCGGTGGCGGCGCGCTCGGCGGCGGCCTCCAGCGCGGCGCGGCCGACGAAGTCGCCCTCCTTCTCGAACTTCACGACCCGGCCCAGGCCCGCGTCGAACGGGGTGAGGGCGGTGGTCAGCTCGTGCCCGTACAGCGGCATGCCCGCTTCCAGGCGCAGGGTGTCGCGGCAGGACAGGCCGGCCGGGACCAGGCCGACGCCCTCGCCCGCCTTGGTCAGCGCCTGCCACAGCTCCACGGCGTGCTCGGGGGCGACGAACAGCTCGAAGCCGTCCTCGCCCGTGTAGCCGGTGCGCGCGATCAGCGCGGGCACGCCCGCGACGGTGCCCGGCAGGCCGGCGTAGTACTTCAGGCCGTCCAGGTCGGCGTCGGTCAGGGACGCCAGGATGCCGGGGGACTCCGGGCCCTGGACGGCGAGCAGCGCGTACGCGTCGCGGTCGTCGCGGACCTCGGTGTCGAAGCCGGCGGCGCGCTCGGTCAGGGCGTCCAGGACGACCTGGGCGTTGGAGGCGTTGGCGACGACCATGTACTCGGTCTCGCCGAGGCGGTAGACGATCAGGTCGTCGACGATCCCGCCGTCCTCCTGACAGATGTGCGTGTAGCGGGCGCGGCCGACGCCGACGGTGGAGATGTTGCCGACCAGGGCGTAGTCCAGGGCCTTGACGGCCTCCGGGCCGGTCAGCGTGATCTCGCCCATGTGGGACAGGTCGAAGAGACCGGCCTTGGTCCGTACGGCGTTGTGCTCGTCGCGCTCGCTGGCGTACCGCAGCGGCATGTCCCAGCCCGCGAAATCGGTCATGGTCGCACCGAGCGAGCGGTGCAGCGCATCGAGGGCGGTCAGGCGGGGGGCAGTGCTCATGGGTGTGGCTCCCGGGTCCCAGGGCATCGACATGACATGACGAGGACGTTCCTCCCCATCTGTCATCGGAACCTGAGAGGTTCGCCGAGAGTTCCGCCGATCGTCCGATCGCCGGTTCTTCTCATCGACTTGCACCTTGGGTGGAGCTGCGCAGCAGCTCGCTTTTCAGATCTGCCTCATCCACGCGGTACGGGGCCTGAGAGATTCAAGGGAGGTTCTTGCTCCTTCGGCGCCCGCGCACGGCCTTGCGGCGTGCCGGGACTCTCCCGCGCGGATTCAAGCGGCCGGTATGCAGTTGGTCCAGATGGCGCACATCATTGCACGCCATGCCCGAGATCGGGCGGCGGGGTCCGAAAGTTCGTACGGCCCTCCGAAGGGTCGGACCGGAACCGGGGCCGCCGGATTACCGTCTCTTTACACTCAGTGGGCAAGGGTCCTGGTGACCCGATTCGGGGGAGGCGAACACTGTGCGGAGATTCGGAGTGGTGACGACGACGGGAACCGTGGAGGCGGTGCCCGCGCAGCGCGGCGCGCGCGGGCGCGAGAGGGCGGCCGACCGAGGCCTCGGCCTCGTACGCGACCTGCGCGGCCCGGCCGTGCGCGCCCCGCACCGGCTCGGCTTCGCCGACGGCGACATCGTCGTGGTGTCCGGTCTGCCCGGCGGCGGCAAGAGCACGCTGATCAAGCGCGCGGCCGCCGAGGGCGGGGCCGTGGACTCCCAGGACACCCGTGAGCGCTGGGAGCACCGCATGCCCGCGGCGCTGCCGTACGCGGTGTACCGGCCGCTGGTGCGCGCCGCCCACTACTGGGGGCTGTGGCGGATCCTGCGCTCCGGGGCCTCCGTGGTCGTCCACGACTGCGGTACGCAGGCCTGGGTGCGCGGCCTGCTCGCGGCCGTCGCGCGCCGCCGGGGCCGGGCGCTGCACCTGCTCCTGCTGGACAGCAGCCCCGAGGAGGCCCTCTCCGGGCAGGCCGCGCGCGGCCGCCGGGTCTCCGCCTACGCCTTCGCCCGCCACCGGGGCGCGGTCACCCGGCTGCTGCGCGAGGCCGAAGCGGGCCGGCCGCCCGCGGGCTGTGCCTCGGCGACCCTGCTGGACCGGGCCTCCGCCGCGACGGTGACCCGCATCGCCTTCACCGCCTGACCGGATCAGGCCCCGCCGGGTGCGGCGCCGCTGCCGGGCTCTGCCCGGACCCGCTCCTCAAACGCCGGAGGGGCTGGATTTGCCGGCGTTTGAGGCGCGGGGTTCGGGGCGGAGCCCCGGCTCTCCTCGGCGCAGGCCGAACCCCGGCGGCGCGGCCGCGCGCGGGGCCGGTACCCTGCGGGGCGACACGCGGCGGGATCACGGAGGCACGGGACATGCAGGGCAGCGGCTGGCCGGGGAATGAGCTGGAGCAGGTGCTCGGGGCGGCGCTCGGGCAGCCGGACGCCGGGGGGCGGATCCTGGAGGTCCTCGGGCGCAGCCAGGTGTGGGTGCCCCTGCCCGGCGGGGGCGGCCCGACGACGGCCGGCCTCGACCTGCCCACCATGGACATCGGCGGGGCGGCGTACGTCCCCGTCTACAGCTCCGAGGCCCAGTTCCTCGCCTGCGTCGGCCCCGGCATGGACTTCGCGGTGGCTCCCGCCGTCGAGTTCGCCCGCGGCCTGCCCCCGCAGCTCGGCATCGCCGTCAATCCCGAGGGCGCCGTCGGCGTACCGCTCCCGCCGTCCGCCGTCGCGGAGCTGTGCCGCAGCGGCCGGACCCCGCTCGACGGCCCGGCCACCGGCGGCAGGGTCCGGCTCTTCGAGCCCGACTGGCAGGATGATCCGGTGGATTTCCTGGCCGCCGCCACCGAGGAGTTCCGGGCCACCGGGGTGGTCGCCGCCGCGTACCGCTGCCTCGCCAGCATCGAGGGCGGGGAGCCCCAGCTGTTCGTCGGTGTCCGCCTGGTGGGATGGGAACCCGAGATGCAGAGCGCGCCGATGGAGGCCCTCGGACGGGCCCTGACCCGGGTCCCGCCGCCGTGGCCCGTGCAGTTGATCCTGCTGGACGCCGCCCAGGACCCGGTCACGGACTGGATTCGTGAGCGCGTACGCCCCTTCTACCTGCCGTAGGGCCGCTTAAGCTGGTTACATCTCCTGGCCGCACGCGCGACTGCCGGTTCGGAGGAAACGCGTGGAGCGACGGGCGGACGAAGAGGGGTTCCGGGTGAGTGCGTCAGGCACGGCCGCGGCCGGGCAGGTCGAGCACATGATGCGCCAGGTGACTCCCGGGCGCTACGAGAGTTACGAGTCACTCCTGCACGCCCTCGCCGAGGGCCGGCTGTGGATGCTGCTCTGGCAGGGGCAGCCGGGCTCCGCGGACGCCCAGTACGGCGGCATGGAGGTCGACAGCCTCGGCTATGCGCCCTGTGTCACCTCCCCCCAGGAGCTGGCCGCCAGCGGCTGGAACCGGGGCTACGAGGTGGTCACCGGGCGGGACATCGCCCGCGCGCTGTACCCGGACCGCTGGGGTCTGTGGCTCAACCCGCACGCCCAGGGCGGCGGCCTCGGCGTGCCCTGGGCCGACCTGCGCCGGATCGCCACCGGCCTGGACCGGATGCCGGCCGGTCCGCTGCGCCTGTCCGAGCCCGCGATCGAGCTCCCGCAGTTCTACGGGCTGCTGACCCAGCACGCGCACCGCACCCCCGCGGTGCGGTCGCTGCGCCGCGCGTGGGTGCAGCCCGCGCTCGGCTCCCCGTACCTCGCGGTCGGGCTCGACCTGTACGACGCCTCCGCGCCCGCGCTGGAATCCGTACGGGAGATGATGCGGCAGTCGGTCGGGGTGGTCCCCGAGGGCGTCCCGGTGTGCACGGTCGCACTCGGGGACGAGCACGACCCCGTCGCCATGTGGCTGCGCGCCCAGACCCGCCCCTTCTACGACCGCGAGGGCCAGGCGCCGGCGTACTGACGCGATATCCGAATATCGAGACATCCTTCCCGAAGGCCGCACCGATCCCATCGGTGCGGCCTTCGGCATATCCGGTGAATCCGCCCAAGATCCATGCCCGAAAGGGCAGTTGGGCCGGATGTCCGTTCCGCGCAGAACGGGCGGTGTTTCACCGCTCAACAGATCCCGGGGTTCGGATAACGGAAGGTGTAGGCGTAGATCACGGTTGCGCATCACATCCCCGGGGGGTCTGGCGGGCGCTTGAGAGGGCGTTGAAGACTCCACCCCACCGAAGGCCGGTCCATCTCGCGAACACCAGCTCTTCACGTGCACTTCCGGCACATTTCGTGCCAATCGCACCACCAGCGACGCCGATTGAACCAAGCCGCCGCAGCGGCGGGCATGGGCCGACCGATGTCGGCCGAGAGGGGTCCCACCACGATGACGGCACCACTGCAGGACACCAGCGCGGCCGAGCCCGCAGCCGTGGCCACCTCCGAGGTTCCGCGCAAGGCGATCGAGGGACGTTCGCTCGGCCGTATCGCGTGGACCAGACTCAAGCGCGACAAGGTGGCGATGGCCGGCGGCATGGTCGTGCTGCTGCTGGTGGTCCTGGCCATGCTCTCGCAGCCGATCCAGTGGATGTTCGGGCTGGACCCGGACGCCCTGCACCAGGACCTCATCGACCCCTCCCTGGCCACCCCCGTCGGCTCCTTCGGCGGCATCAGCTGGGAGCACCCGCTGGGCGTGGAGCCGAAGTTCGGCCGCGACATCGCCACCCGCATCCTGGAAGGCTCCTGGGTCTCCCTGCTGGTCGCCTTCGGGTCGACCGTGGTCTCGGTGTTCATCGGCTCCGTGCTGGGCGTCATCGCCGGGTACTACGGCGGCTGGGCCGACACGGTGATCAGCCGCATGATGGACACCTTCCTCGCCTTCCCGCTGCTGCTCTTCGCGATCTCCATCTCGGCCGCCCTCCAGGGCGGGGCCTTCGGCCTCGAAGGACTGCCGCTGCACATCAGCGTGCTGATCTTCGTCATCGGCTTCTTCAGCTGGCCCTACATCGGACGCATCGTGCGCGGCCAGACCCTCTCCCTGCGCGAGCGGGAGTTCGTCGACGCGGCCCGCAGCCTCGGCGCCCGCGGCCCCTTCATCGTCTTCCGCGAGCTGCTGCCGAACCTGATGGCGCCGATCCTCGTCTACTCCACGCTCCTCATCCCGACCAACATCCTCTTCGAGGCCTCCCTGAGCTTCCTCGGCGTGGGCATCCAGCCGCCGCAGGCCTCATGGGGCGGAATGCTCAGCTCCGCCGTGGCCTACTACAAGGTCGACCCGATGTTCATGGTCGTCCCGGGCATGGCGATCTTCGTCACCGTGCTCGCCTTCAACCTCCTCGGCGACGGTCTGCGCGACGCCCTGGACCCCAAGAGCTCGCGCTGACCCTCCCGTTCCTCGGGCACCCGGCCGAGGCTCCGCCAGTACGCACCATCACTCCGAATCAGGGGGCATCACTCCGCCATGAGAAGCAGGTCGAGAACAGCCGCGGTGCTCGCCGCCGCCATCACCGTCGCCCTCACCGCCTCCGCCTGCAATGGTGGTGACAAGACCGGCGGCGACGACAAGTCGGCCGGCGCCAACGCCGCCGTCAAGGCCGTGGTCAACGCCTCGGACAAGAAGGGCGGGACGGTCGTCTACGAGGCGTCCGACACCCCCGACTCCTTCGACCCCGGCAACACGTACTACGGCTTCGTCTTCAACTTCAGCCGCCTGTACGCCCGTCCGCTGACCACCTTCGCGCCCGCCCCGGGCGCCGAGGGCAACAAGGTGGTCCCGGACCTCGCCGAGAGCCTCGGCGTGCCGAGCGACGGCGGCGCGACCTGGACCTACAAGCTGCGCAAGGGCGTCAAGTACAGCGACGGCTCGGCGGTCACGTCCAAGGACGTCAAGTACGCGGTCGAGCGCAGCAACTTCGCGCGTGACGTGCACTCCAACGGCCCGAACTACCTCGCGCAGTACCTCAAGAACAACGAAACCCCGTACGAGGGCCCGTACAAGGACAAGTCCGACACCGGGCTGCAGTCCATCGAGACCCCCGACGACCAGACGATCATCTTCAAGCTGAAGCAGCCCTTCGCCGAGTTCGACTACCTGCTGGCGAACCCGCAGTCGGCCCCCGTGCCGAAGGCCAAGGACAACGGCGCCGACTATGTGAAGAACATCGTCTCCTCGGGCTCGTACATGTTCGAGAGCTACGAGCACGACAAGCAGGCCGTCCTGGTCCGCAACCCCAACTGGGACGCCTCCACGGACCCGCTGCGCAAGCAGCTCCCGGAGAAGATCGTCGTCAAGCTGAAGGTCAACCAGGAGACGATCGACTCCAACCTGAAGGCCGGCAACACCCACATCGACATCGTCGGCAACGGTGTGGCCCAGCAGACCCAGACCGAGCTGCTGACCTCGAAGGACCCCAACACCGACAACGCCGAGGGTGGTCGCCTGGTCTACATGGCGATGAACACCAAGGTGGCGCCCTTCGACAACGTCGAGTGCCGCAAGGCGGTCCAGTACGCGATCGACAAGGTGTCGGTGCAGACCGCCTTCGGCGGCCCGATCCGCGGCGCCATCGCCAGCACCGTCCTGCCGACCGACATCCCGGGTCACGTGGACTTCAACACCTACAAGACCCCGGACGACAAGGGCGACGAGACCAAGGCGAAGGCCGCGCTGACCGCCTGCGGCCAGCCGAACGGCTTCGAGACCACCATCACCGCGCGCAACGACCGCGCCGGCGAGGTCGACATGGCCACGGCCATCCAGGCGTCCCTGAAGAAGATCGGGATCACGGTCAAGATCCAGCAGTTCCCGGCCGGCAAGTACTTCAGCGACTACGCGGGCGTCCCGAAGTTCACCGAGGACAACAAGATCGGCCTCATGATGATGCAGTGGGGCGCCGACTGGCCGAGCGGCTTCGGCTTCCTCCAGCAGGTCGTCCACGGTGACTCGATCAGCAAGACGGGCAACACCAACCTGTCGCAGCTGAACGACCCCGAGATCAACAAGATGCTGAACGACAACATCGCCAACACCGACTCCGCCGCCCGCGAGAAGGTCTACGGCGAGATCGACAAGAAGGTCATGGACCAGGCGGTCATCGTGCCCCTGACCTACTTCAAGGTCCTGCACTACCGCTCGCCCAAGCTCACCAACGTGGTCTCCAACCCGGCGTGGAGCGGTCAGTACGACTACCTCAACATCGGCCTGAAGTAACCCCGGACGTCAAGTCCTCAGGCAGTTCGACCCTCTCAGCCAGATCTGCCAGAACCGTGGAAGGCAGGTGAAGGCAGCAGTGCGCGCGCCGGTCCGTCCCGCGCCCCCGACCGGGGTGCGGGGCGGACCGGCGGACGCCGAAGCCGACCCCCGTGTTTGTGTACATCGTCCGGCGGCTGTTCGCCGCGGTGTTCCTGCTGCTTGTTGTCAGCGCGATCACCTTCGCGATCTTCTTCCTGCTGCCCCGGCTGGCCGGCGGCACGGCCGACTCGCTGGCCACCCAGTACGTCGGCAAGAACCCCTCGCCCGAATCCATCGCCGCGGTCAAGAAGAACCTCGGCTTCGACCAGCCTCTGTACTCGCAGTACTGGGACTTCCTGCGGGGCATCTTCGCGGGCCGCGAGTTCAACTACGGCCCCGATCCCTCGCAGTGCAACGCCCCCTGCCTCGGCTACTCCTTCAAGGACCACGTCGAGGTCTGGCCCGACATCGTCAACCGGCTCCCCATCACCGCCTCCCTCACCCTGGGAGCGGCCGTCATCTGGCTGATCACCGGTGTGACCACGGGCGTGGTCTCGGCCCTGCGCCCGGGCTCGCTCTTCGACCGGCTCGCGATGGGCGTGGCCCTCGCCGGCGTCTCGCTGCCGATGTTCTTCACCGGCACGCTCTCGCTGGCCGTATTCGTCTTCAACTGGCCCGTGTTCACCAATGTGTACGTGGACTTCTCCGAGGATCCGGCCGCCTGGTTCCAGGGGCTGGTCCTGCCCTGGAGCACGCTGGCCTTCCTCTACTCCGCGCTCTACGCCCGGCTCACCCGGGCCGGAATGCTGGAGACCATGAGCGAGGACTACATCCGCACCGCGCGCGCCAAGGGCCTGCGCGAACGGGTGGTCATCACCCGCCACGGGCTGCGCTCCGCGCTGACCCCGATCGTGACCATCTTCGGCATGGACTTCGGGCTGCTCCTCGGCGGCGCCATCGTCACCGAGACGGTCTTCTCGTACCACGGCATCGGTGAGTACGCGTACCACGCCATCGCGGTGAACGACCTGCCGAAGATCCTCGGGGTGACCCTCTTCGCCGGAGCCTTCATCGTGCTGTGCAACCTGGTGGTGGACCTCGTCTACGCCATCATCGACCCGAGGGTGAGGCTGTCGTGACCGATCCGACTCCGAAGGGGAACGAGGCCGGCGCTGCCGCTGCCGCCGCCGACCGTGCCGCGCACACCGCCACCGCCACGGCGCCCGTGGCGGGACCGGGCGACGGCCCTCCCTCCGAGGCCTTCCTCGACGTACGCGACCTCAAGGTCCACTTCCCCACCGACGACGGCCTCGTCAAGTCCGTCGACGGGCTCTCCTTCCAGCTGGAGAAGGGCCAGACCCTCGGCATCGTGGGCGAGTCCGGCTCCGGCAAGTCCGTCACCTCGCTGGCCGTCATGGGCCTGCACCGGGCGGGCAACGCCGACCGCTCCAACGTCGAGATGTCGGGCGAGATATGGCTCGGGGGCAGGGAACTGCTCTCCGCCGATCCCGAGGAGGTGCGCCGGCTGCGGGGCCGCGACATGGCGATGATCTTCCAGGACCCGCTGAGCGCGCTGCACCCGTACTACACGATCGGCTCCCAGATCGTGGAGGCGTACCGCGTCCACAACGACGTGGACAAGAAGACGGCGCGCAGGCGGGCCGTCGAGATGCTCGACCGGGTGGGCATCCCCGAGCCGGGCAAGCGCGTCGACGACTATCCGCACCAGTTCTCCGGCGGCATGCGCCAGCGCGCGATGATCGCGATGTCGCTCGTCAACAACCCCGACCTGCTGATCGCGGACGAGCCGACCACGGCGCTGGACGTCACCGTGCAGGCGCAGATCCTGGACCTGATCCGCGATCTGCAGAAGGAGTTCGGCTCCGCCGTCATCATGATCACGCACGACCTCGGCGTCGTCGCGGAGATGGCCGACGAGATCCTCGTGATGTACGGCGGCCGGTGCGTCGAGCGGGGCACCGCCGAGAAGGTGTTCTACGAGCCCCGCCACCCCTACACCTGGGGCCTGCTGGGCTCGATGCCGCGCATCGACCGCGAGCAGAGCGAGCGCCTCATCCCGGTCAAGGGCTCCCCGCCCAGCCTCATCAACATCCCCGACGGCTGCGCCTTCAACCCGCGCTGCCCGTACGCCGACGTGCCCAAGGGCAACGTGACGCGTACGGTCCGGCCCGAGCTCACCCAGGACGACAGCCGCCACTGGTCCGCCTGCCACATGCCGCAGGAAGAGCGGACCCGGATCTGGACCGAAGAGATTGCGCCGAAGCTGTGACCGAGACGCCTGACACGAAGAAGCCGGAAACGGTGGTCATTCCCGCGCAGGCCACGGACTCTCCCGAGGTCCTGCTCAAGGTCACCGGCCTGGCGAAGCACTTCCCCATCACCAAGGGGCTGATCCGGCGCCAGGTGGGCGCGGTCAAGGCCGTCGACGGCCTCGACTTCGACGTCCGGCGCGGGGAGACCCTCGGCATCGTCGGCGAGTCCGGCTGCGGGAAGTCGACCATGGGCCGGCTGATCACGCGGCTGCTGGAGCCGACCGGCGGCTCCATCGAGTTCGAGGGCAAGGACATCACGCACCTCGGGGTGTCGGGCATGCGCCCGCTGCGCCGTGACGTACAGATGATCTTCCAGGACCCGTACGGCTCGCTGAACCCCCGCCACACGGTGGGCACCATCGTCAGCGCGCCGTTCAAGCTCCAGAAGGTCACCCCGGAGGGCGGGCTCAAGGCGGAGGTCCAGCGGCTGCTCTCGCTCGTGGGCCTCAACCCCGAGCACTACAACCGCTACCCGCACGAGTTCTCCGGCGGCCAGCGCCAGCGCATCGGCATCGCGCGGGCCCTGGCGCTGAAGCCGAAGCTGGTGGTCGCGGACGAGCCCGTCTCGGCGCTGGACGTGTCGATCCAGGCCCAGGTGGTGAACCTGCTGGACGACCTCCAGGACGAACTCGGGCTCACCTACGTGATCATCGCGCACGACCTGTCGGTCATCCGGCACGTCTCGGACCGCATCGCCGTGATGTACCTCGGAAAGATCGTCGAGCTGGCCGACAACAAGGGGCTGTACGGGGCGCCCATGCACCCCTACACCACGGCCCTGATGTCGGCCGTGCCGGTGCCGGACCCGAGGCGGCGCGGTGCCAAGAGCGGCCGCATCCTGCTCAAGGGCGACGTCCCGTCACCGATCTCGCCGCCGAGCGGCTGCCGCTTCCACACCCGGTGCTGGAAGGCCACGCAGATCTGCGCGACGCAGGAGCCGCCGCTGCTGGCGCTGAAGCCGGGCCACCAGGTGGCCTGCCACCACCCGGAGAACGCCCCCGACCAGGCACCGGGCGACCAGCCCCTGCCGGGCGCGGCGGACGCGGTGGCCAAGGTCACGGAGTGACGGGAACGCCGGCGGGGCCGTGCTGTTTCAGCCCCGCCGGCGTTTGAGGCGCGGGGGTTCGGGGGCAGCGCCCCCGCAACGGCGCCGCACGGCACACCCGGCACACCCGGCCTCGGTGGAGCCCCGCATTCCGCCGAGCCCGCCGCAGGTGACAATGGCCCGGTGCTCCACGATCTCTTCCCGCCCGGGATCCAGCATGCCCTGGATCTCGCCGGCATCTTCGTCTTCGCCACCGCAGGCGCCCTGCTCGCCGTCCGCAAGAACTTCGACGTCTTCGGCATCGCCGTCCTCGCGCTCGTCACGGCCCTGGGCGGCGGTCTCTTCCGGGACATCGTCATCGGCGCCGTGCCGCCCGCCGCCTTCGGCGAGCTCAGCTTCTTCGTGACCCCGCTGATCGCCGCCGCGATCGTCTACTTCCTGCACCCCGAGGTCCAGCGGATCAACCGCGCCATCAACGTCTTCGACGCGGCCGGCCTCGGGCTGTTCTGCGTGACGGGTACGACCAAGGCCTACGAGTTCGGCCTCGGCCTCACCGCCTCCGCGGCGCTCGGCGTGACCACGGCCGTCGGCGGCGGCGTCCTGCGCGACGTGCTGGTCAACGAGGTGCCCTCGCTGCTGCGCGACCGCGAGATGTACGCCGTCCCCGCGCTGGTCGGCGCCTCGATGGTGGCCGTCTTCATCAGCATGCACGCCCTCAACGGCATCACCACCGGCCTCGCGATCGTCACCACCTTCGTCCTCCGCCTCCTTGCCATGCGCTACCACTGGCGGGCTCCGCTGGCCTGGAACAGGCGGTCGTCGGTGGCCGAAGAGCCGTAACAATAGAAAGCTACCGCTTAGTAGCAAGCCGGTGTACCGTCGTTTACATGTCACACGCAGCTGCCAAGGCCTCCATCGGCGACAGTGAGTTCGACCGCGACACCGCCATCACCGCACGCGCGGGCGAGCCCGGGGTGTACGACGCGGAACTCTCCGCCGGATGGACGATCATCGCCGCCGTGAACGGCGGCTACCTGCTGGCCCTGGTCGGCCGGGCCCTGTCTGCGGCCCTCCCGCACCCGGACCCGTTCACCGTCTCCGCGCACTACCTGACCTCCTCCGTGCCCGGCCCCGCCGTGATCCGCACCCAGGTCGTCCGCGTCGGCCGCACCCTCTCCACCGGCCAGGCCTCGCTGTTCCAGTACGACGAGAGCGGCGCCGAAATCGAGCGCATCCGCGTCCTCGCCTCCTACGGCGACCTCGCGGCCCTGCCGGACGACGTACGCACCGTCGCCGTGCCGCCCGCCATCCCCGCCTACGAGGACTGCATCGGCCCCGAGGCCGGCCCGGCCCCGATCCCCGGCAGCTCCGCCATCGTGGACCGGCTCCGGCTCCGGCTGGACCCGGCGACCGCCGGGTGGGCCGTCGGCGCGCCCTCAGGAAAGGGCGAGATGCGGGCCTGGTTCGAGCTGGCCGACGGCCGCGACGCCGACCCGCTCTCCATGCTCCTGGCCGTCGACGCGCTCCCGCCGACCGCCTTCGACATGGGCCTGGTGGCCTGGACCCCGACGGTGGAACTCACCACCCACGTCCGCCGCCGCCCGGCCCCCGGCCCGCTCCGGGTCTCCATCACCACCCGCAACCTGGCCGGCGGCTTCCTGGAGGAGGACGCCGAGGTCTGGGACTCCTCGGACCACCTGGTCGCGCAGTCCCGCCAACTGGCCCGCGCCCTGCGCCCGGCCTGACCCCGGCCCGGCCCCGGCCCGCCCCCGGCCCGGCGGTTCCGACGGCGCCCGGGGGTGCCTTGCCGGCCATCGCGGGGTCCCGCGGCGCAAGCGGCCACCGGCGGACTCGTAGAATCGGGGGATCATGGCCTACCTCGACCACGCCGCCACCACCCCGATGCTGCCGGAGGCCGCCGCGGCGATGACCGCGCAGTTCGCCGCCACGGGGAACGCCTCCTCCCTGCACGCCGCAGGCCGCCGAGCCCGCCGTACCGTGGAGGAGGCCCGCGAGGCCTTCGCCGAGGCGATCGGCGCCCGCCCCAGCGAGGTGGTGTTCACCGCCGGCGGTACGGAAGCCGACAACCTCGCCGTCAAGGGCCTCTACTGGGCCCGGCGCGACGCCGACCCCGCCCGGACCCGGGTCATCGCCAGCCCCGTCGAGCACCACGCCGTGCTCGACGCCGTGCACTGGCTCGCCGAGCACGAGGGCGCGCAGGTCGAGTACCTGCCCGTGGACCGCTACGGGCGCGTCCACGCCGACGCCTTCCGCGAGGCCGTCGAGCGCAACCCCGACGACGTGGCCCTGGCCACCGTCATGTGGGCCAACAACGAGATCGGCACCGTCATGCCGGTCCGCGAACTCGCCGCCATCGCCCGCGAGTCCGGGATCCCGCTGCACTCCGACGCCGTCCAGGCCTTCGGCCAGCTCGACGTCCACTTCGGCGACAGCGGCCTCGCCGCCATGACCGTCAGCGGCCACAAGATCGGCGGCCCCTACGGCATCGGCGCACTGCTGCTCGGCCGCGACCAGAGCCCCGTACCCGTCCTGCACGGCGGCGGCCAGGAGCGGCACGTCCGCTCCGGCACCCTCGACGTGCCGGCCGTCGCCGCCTTCGCCGTGGCCGCCGTCCTCGCCGTCGAACGGCGCGAGCGGTTCGCCGCCGAGATCGGCGCCCTGCGCGACGAGCTGGTCGCCGCCGTCCGCGCGGCCGTGCCCGACGCGGTCCTCGGGGGAGACCCCGACGAGCGGCTTCCCGCCAACGCCCACTTCAGCTTCCCCGGCTGCGAGGGCGACTCGCTGCTGCTCCTGCTCGACGCCCAGGGCATCGAGTGCTCCACCGGCTCCGCCTGCACCGCGGGCGTGGCCCAGCCCAGCCACGTCCTGCTGGCCGCGGGCACCGACCCGCAGCTGGCCCGGGGCACCCTGCGCTTCTCCCTCGGCCACACCTCCACCCAGGAGGACGTCGCGGCCCTGGCCGCGGCCATCGGCCCGGCGGTGGAGCGCGCCCGCACGGCGGGCCTCAGCTAGGAGCCGGAGCCTCCAGGGCCGCCCGGACCAGGCCGATGTAGCGGTTCCAGTCCCAGTGGCGGCCGGGATCGGTGTGGTCGGCGCCCGGGACCTCGGAGTGGCCGAGTATGTGCGTGCGGTCCGCCGGTATGCCGTACCGGCGGCAGACGTCGGCCGCCAGCCGGGCCGAAGCCGCGTACATCGCGTCCGTGAAGTCCTGCGGGCGGTCCACGAAGCCCACGTGCTCGATGCCGACACTGCGCTCGTTCATCGAGCGGTTCCCCGAGTGGAAGGCCACGTCCAGCTCGCGCACCATCTGCTCGACGTGCCCGTCCCCGCGCACGATGTAGTGCGCCGACGCCTTGTGCCACGGGTTCTTGAAGGCGTCCACCGAGGACTCGAAGCCGCCCTGTGTGACATGCACGACGATCCGGTCCACCCGGTAGTCGTCCGGGCGGTCCGCCTTGCGCCAGTTCGCCGGCGAGGCCGACGTCCAGCTCGCGCCCGCGTGGTCGAGCTCGCCCTCCTTGCGCGGCTTGTCCACACCCGGTATCAGCCACCAGGCACGGCCGATCTCCTCCCGGCCGGCCACCGCCGCCACCGCGAAGATCCCGAGCCCGCCGAAGAGCACGGCCCTTCGGGTCCGCCCCGGCGGCCTCTTCCCCTTGTTCCCCTGCTCGACGATGTGATCCACCCCCCGTACCGGACAACGCGCTGTGACCCCGCTCGGTTCCCCCGTACTCTGGACGGTGCTATGACTGAGAACCTGCCGCGCACCGACCGTCCCCTTCGCGTCCTGGCCGCCATGTCCGGGGGCGTGGACTCCGCCGTCGCCGCCGCCCGCGCGGTCGAAGCCGGGCACGACGTGACCGGCGTCCACCTCGCGCTCTCCGCGAACCCGCAGTCCTTCCGGACCGGCGCCCGCGGCTGCTGCACCATCGAGGACTCCCGCGACGCCCGCCGGGCCGCCGACGTCATCGGCATCCCGTTCTACGTCTGGGACCTCGCCGAGCGCTTCCGCGAGGACGTCGTCGAGGACTTCATCTCCGAGTACGAGGCCGGGCGCACCCCGAACCCGTGCCTGCGCTGCAACGAGAAGATCAAGTTCGCGGCGCTGCTCGACAAGGCCCTCGCGCTCGGCTTCGACGCCGTCTGCACCGGCCACTACGCGACCGTCGTGCTCAAGGAGGACGGCTCCCGCGAGCTGCACCGCGCCTCCGACATGGCCAAGGACCAGTCGTACGTCCTCGGGGTCCTCGACGAGAAGCAGCTCGCCCACGCACTCTTCCCGCTCGGTGACACCCTCACCACCAAGGAAGAGATCCGCGCCGAGGCCGAGGAGCGGGGGCTGGCCGTCGCGAAGAAGCCCGACAGCCACGACATCTGCTTCATCGCCGACGGCGACACCCAGGGCTTCCTCGCGAACCGCCTCGGCAAGGCCGAGGGCGACATCGTCGACGAGGCGACCGGCGAGAAGGTCGGCACCCACGAGGGCGCCTTCGGCTTCACCATCGGCCAGCGCAAGGGCCTGCGCATCGGCCACCCCGCCCCCGACGGCAAGCCGCGCTACGTCCTCGACATCTCCCCGGTGAACAACACCGTCACCGTCGGCCCCGTCGAGGCCCTCGACGTCACCGCCCTCACCGCGATCCGCCCCCGCTGGTGCGGAGCCGTGGCCGCCGCCCCGGGCACCTACACCGCCCAGCTGCGCGCCCACGGCGGCGAGACCGAGGTCTTCGCCGAGGTCGTGGACGGCGAGCTGCGCGTCTCCTTCACCGAGCCGGTCCGGGGCGTGGCTCCCGGCCAGGCGATCGTGCTCTACGACGGCACCCGCGTGGTCGGCTCGGCCACCATCGCGACCACGACGCGGGCCGCCGCCACCGTCTGAACGGCGCCGTTCACGGCATGACGCCGCGGTCCGTCCCCCCCCCCCCCCCCCCCCCCCCGGGCGGACCGCGGCGTCATGTTGTGGCGGGGTGCCGCCCGGATCAGGCCGCGGGGTACCAGACGGTCCCACTGCCGCCGTGCCCGGCGAGGGTGCTCGCGATGATCTCGCCCTCCCGGAAGTAGCGCGGGTGCTGCTGCAGGAAGCCGGGGAAGGAATCCAGGGACGTCGCGTCACAGACCCCGTCGGTCTTGATGCAGTGGCGCTGGACCGGGACGCCGGGGAACACTTCCGGCCCGGTGCCGGGGGAGTACGCCACGAACGGGATGAGGACCCCCTGGGGCACCAGGCGCCAGAAACCGGTTCCGGGCTGCATGGGGTCGGAGTAGAGCATGCCGTCGACCCGGTCGCGCGGCACCTCGGTGCCGTTGTTCGCGATCGTCTGGAGCAGCAGGTCGCCGACCCAGGCGCCCTGGGAGTAGCCGGCGATCGTGAAGGTCGCGGTCGGGTCGGCCCGGTAGGCGTTCTCCAGGGCGGCCTTGGCGTTCCAGTAGCCCTGGTTCACGCTGTCGCCGAAGCTCGGTGCGAAGGGGGCCGGCTGTTCGTTGTGGCTGCCGACGAAGGGGCCGCCGCTGGCCACGTAGCAGACCGGAATCGCGATGCCCCCGTTCAGCTGCCGGTTCGCGGCGTCGAAGCTCGTCGTGCACCCGGGTGCGTCCGCCGCCGCGCCGGTACCGCCGATCTCGATGTAGTAGTGGTTCGCCGGGGCGGCGTGCGCAGTGGTCGGCGCGGCCACGGCGCCGGCGAACAAGAGGGCCGTCGCTGCGACGGCGGACTTGAGGCGGCGGGCGAGCCTGTTGGGCTTCGTGGTGGACATACGGGTCAACTCCCCTGGTTCGATGCGGGCACCGCGTCGGGTGCGGCGACCGGCACTCATCGTGGTGTTCGTGCTGGTCGGGGGACCATGCCCGCAACCGGCCATATGTGGCCGGTCGACGGTGCCCCGTGGTTTGACCGGGATCCGGGAGGACATCGGACCCAAGTGGCAGGGTCGTCGTCGGGCGGAAGGGCAGACAAGTGAGCAGCCGGTTCGGTGCGTTGCTCCGCGGGTTGCGGCACGAGGCGGGGATGACGCAGGAGCAGTTGGCCGAGCGGTCCCGGCTCGGGGTCCGCACCATCCACCGGCTGGAGACCGGCAAACCCACCGACGCCCGGATGGGAACGGTGAAGCAGGTCGCGCACGCGCTGGCCGACGAGCTCAAACGCGACCGGGACGCGCTCTGGACGGACCTGCTGGCCGCCCACCGCGGCAACGGGGCCGCCGCCGGGGAGGACCTGCGCGCGGCACGTGCTCCCGGGCCGGAGCCCGTACCGGACCGTCCGGTCCGGCCGGTGCCGCACCGCACCCTGCCCACGTCCCGGAGCGCCCTGGCCGAGGCCGCCGCGTCGCTCGCCCACGACGTCTACGGCCGCTGCATCCGGGAGGAGGAGCAGCGCCGCATCCACGACCCCTTCCCGCTGCCCGTGCGCTGGCGGTCGGCCCCCGCCGACCTGCTGGACCACTGGGACAACATCCGCGGCACTCCGCCCGGAGCCGCCCGCGGCCCGCTGTCCCTGGACGGCGGCCTCACGGACATCGCCGACGTCTACCGGCGCGTCCGGTCCGGGCGGCTGGTGGTGCTCGGCCGGGCCGGCTCCGGCAAGACCGTCCTCGTCCTGCGGTTCGTCCTCGACCACCTGGGGGCGCGTTCCGACGCCGAGCCCGTGCCCGTGGTCTTCAGCATGGGATCGTGGGACCCGACCGGCACGACCCTGCGCGACTGGCTGATCGCCCGCCTGCTGCGCGACCACCCGAACCTCGACGCCCGCGCCCCCGGCGGCTCCACCCTCGCCGCCGCCCTCGTGGACGCGGGCTGGATCCTGCCGGTCCTGGACGGGTTCGACGAGATGGCCACCGGGCTGCTCGGCGTCGCCCTGCGCGAGCTCAACGCGAGCTCGCTGCCGCTGCTCCTGACCAGCCGCACCGAGCAGTTCGCCGAGGCCGTCGGGGTCGAGGTGCTCCGCCGGACCGCCGGCATCGAGCTGCTGGACCTGGACGCCGACGACCTGGTCCACTACCTGCCCCGCACCGCGCGCCCGACCGCGCCGGCCGGCCGGGACCGGCGGGACGGGCGGGACGGCCGGGCCGCCACCGGGTGGGACCCCGTCCTGGAGCGGCTGCGCACGGACCCGGACGGCGGGCCCGGCGCCCGCCTCAGGGCCGTGCTGAGCACTCCGCTGATGGTCCTGCTCGCCCGGACCGCCTACAGCGACACCCCGGCCCAGGACCCGGCCGGACTGCTGGACGAGGCCCGCTTCCCGACCCCGGAGGCCATCGAGGAGCATCTGCTGGCCGGGTTCGTGCCGAGCGTCTACCGGCCCCTGCCCACGGCCGTCCCCGGCGGCCGCCGCACGCGCAGGCCCCGTGGCTGGGAACCGCACCGCGCCCGGCGCTACCTGGGCCACCTCGCCGACCACCTGGAGCGGCCCGGGCGCCGCGCCGGCCAGGACCTGGCGTGGTGGCAGCTGCGCGACTCGCTGCGGCTGTCCTCACGGATCCTGGCGGTCGTCCTCGCCTGCTCCGTGGTCACCGCCGTCGCCGACTGGCTGGTCTTCCCGGCGAAGAACCTGGCCGCGGGCCGCGGCGCCGCCTTCGCGCTGGGTACGGGCCTGCTGGACGCCCTGTTGTTCGGTCCCGCCGTCGGCCTCGCCTTCGGGCTGGTCTACGGGCTCATGGCCGTGCTCGGGATCCGGGCGTTCGAGCCGTCCCGGGTGCGGATGCGGCTGCCCGGCCGCCGCCGGCGGGGCACCGGACCGTCCTCCCGCAGGTTCGCCACCCTGGTCCCGGCCGGACTGCTGGGCGGCCTCGTGATGGGCCTCGGGTGCGGGATCGCCTTCACCGTGGGCGCGCAGCTGACGTACGGCGGGGTGCCGGTCAACGCGGCGGTGATCGAGGCGACGGCCGTCAACTGCCTCATGTACGGGCTCACGTTCGCCCTGGCGGGCGGGCTCGTCCTCGGGCTCGTGGCCACGCTGGAGACCCCCATCGACCTCGGCTGCGCCGCCACCCCGACGGACCTGCTGGCCGTCAACCGCAGCATCGTGGTGCGCCAGGCGCTCTTCCTCGCGCCGATGCTCACCCTGGTGATCGCCTTCGGCGGCCGGCTCATGACCGAGCTGCTCCAGGGCGTCGTCGGCCCCCTGACCTGGCCGATGGCCGACGGGCTCGCGCTCGGCGCCGTGGGCGGGGTGGCCGGTGCGCTCTCCTACGCCCTGGCGTTCACCGCCTGGGGCCAGTGGGTGCTCCTGGCCCGGATCTGGCTGCCGCTGACCGGTCGCCTCCCCTGGGCGACGGTCGCCTTCCTGGAGGACGCCTACCGGCGGGGCGTCCTGCGCCAGGTCGGCGCCGTCTACCAGTTCCGCCACGCCCGCCTCCAGCGCCACCTGCGCGGCCGGCCCACCGACTAGGGGGTGTACGGAGCCGCGTTCCACACCGTCTCCGGGCGATGGCCCGGCCCGGTGATCGCTGTCCAGCAGAGCCTGCAGAAGATCATGTCGTTGTCCTCGTCGAAGGCGAGATCCGCGGGATGACCCGGTACGGACCTGGCCACCGCGAAGTCGATCGGACTCTCCATGTAGCAATGCGGGTCGCCCTTGGCCAGCCAGAACGGATCGGCGCCGAGGCCTGGCGGACGCGGGCGGAAGCTGCTGCCGGCCCGGACGAGCGCGTCGACCACCTCGTACATGTGTCGCTGCGAATGCTCCATGGCCCGAGTCTGCACCGGGCCGTCGGCGCGGACACGGGCGGGGCCCGACCGGCGCGGCCGCCCGCTGTCCCCGGTCGTCACGCCGGGGCAGCGGGCGGATCGCGGCGGACGTGACCGCCCGGACGGGTCCGGGACGGTCCTGCGCTCAGGCGACCGTCAGGACGATCTTGCCGGTGGTGCGGCCCTGCTCGCCGATCTCGTGGGCCTTCGCGGCCTGCTCCAGCGGCAGCACCGTGTCGACCAGCGGCTTCAGCAGGCCCTGCTCGACGAGCGCCGCGATCTCGCGCAGGCCGCCCAGGTCCGGCTCCACCAGGACCCAGGAGGCGTGCACGCCCTGCGGGTCTTCCGGGAGGGAGTCCGGGCCGGGCAGGGTCACCAGGTGACCGCCGGCCTTCAGGACCTTCAGCGAGCGCCGCGTGTAGTCCCCGCCGATGGCGTCGATCACGACGTCCACGTCGGCGACGGCGTCCTCGAAGTCCGTGGTGCGGTAGTCGATCACCTCGTCGGCGCCGAGCTCGCGCAGCAGCGCGTGCTTGCCCGCGCTCGCGGTGCCGATCACGTACGCGCCGCGGGCCTTGGCGATCTGCACCGCCAGGTGGCCCACCCCGCCGGCCGCCGCGTGCACCAGCACCCGCTGTCCGGCACCGACCCCGGCCGTGTCCACCAGGGCCTGCCAGGCGGTCAGCGCGGCCAGCGGCAGCGCCGCGGCCTGTACGTGGTCCAGTGCGGCCGGCTTGGGGGCGAAGTGCCGGGCGGGGGCCGTCACGTACTCGGCGTACGCGCCGGCCTGCTGCGGGAAGCGGGGCATCCCGTAGACCTCGTCGCCCACCCGGTACAGGGTCACGCCCGGGCCCACGGCCTCGACGGTGCCGGACACGTCCCAGCCGACCGCCGGCACGGGGCCCCAGGGGATCAGGGCGCCGCTCTCGCGCGTCTTCCAGTCCACCGGGTTGACCCCGGCGGCGCGGACCCGGACCAGGATCTCGCCCATACCGGGCTCCGGACGCTCGGCCTCGGTCTCGACGAGGACCTCGGGTCCGCCCCACTTGCTGATGACGACGGCGCGCATGACATGTCTCCTTGCTGGGTTCCGGCCGGCCGGTGTCCCGGCCGATGACCTCACTCTCTCCGCTCGCCGACCTGCGCAGTGTTGGCCGTACGGCCACCATGTGTCAGGATCTGGCCATGCACCGAATCGCCGTACTCGCCCTCGAAGGGGTCCCTCCGTTCGAGCTCGGCATCCCCTCCCGCGTCTTCGGCAACGCCCACGACGAGGCCGGGGACCCGCTCTACGAGGTGACCGTCTGCACCGCCGACGGACTGCCCGTGACCAGCGACGCGGGCTTCACCGTCGGCGTCTCGGCGGGCCCCGAGGCCCTCGCCGCCGCCGACACCGTGATCGTCACGCCCACCCACGCCATGGACGAGCTCGCGCACGGCGCGCCCCTGCCGCAGCCGCTGACCGACGCCCTCGCGGCGATCCGGCCCGGCACCCGGATGGTCTCCCTGTGCACCGGCTCGTACGTCCTGGCCGCCGCCGGACTGCTCGACGGCCGACCCGCCACCACGCACTGGCTGCACGCGCCCGAGTTCCAGCGCGGCTTCCCGCGCGTCCGGCTCGACGAGGAGGTGCTCTTCGTAGACGACGGCGACATCCTCACCTCGGCCGGCGTGGCGGCCGGCATCGACCTCTGCCTCTACCTGATCCGCCAGGACCACGGCACGGGCGTGGCCAACCGGGCCGCGCGGCTGTGCGTGGTCCCGCCCTGGCGCGACGGCGGACAGGTCCAGTACATCGACCGCCCCGTCCCCGAGCCGACCGTCGCCACCACCACCGCCACCCGTGCGTGGGCCCTGGAACGCCTCGCCGAACCGGTCACCCTCGGTGAGCTGGCCGCGCACGCCCGGATGAGCCTGCGCACCTTCACCCGCCGGTTCCGCGACGAGGTCGGCATGACCCCGGTGCAGTGGCTCACCGCCCAGCGCCTGGAACTGGCCCGCCACCTGCTGGAGTCCAGCGACCTGCCGGTCGACCTGGTGGCCCACCGGGCCGGCTTCGGCTCCGCGAACTCCCTGCGCCAGCACATGCGTTCCGCGCTCGGCGTCTCCCCGATCGCCTACCGGCGCACCTTCCAGCCCGCATCGGCATGACCTGCAAGGTAATCGCCGCCGGGGCCGCGCGCTGACACGATCGGATCAACGGGCCCGGACCGACGGGCCGGTCGACAGGGGAGCAGACCATGACCGCGTACGCCATCGCCCACATACGCCCCGAGACGATGAACGAGGACATCCTCACCTACATCGAGACCATCCAGTCGACGATGGACCCCTTCGGCGGCCGCTTCCTCGTCCACGGCAAGGAGGCCGAGGTCCTGGAGGGCCCCTTCCCCAGCACGGTCGTCATGATCGGCTTCCCGGACCTCGAAACGGCCCGCGCCTGGTACGCCTCCGACGCCTACCAGGCCATCCTCCCGCTGCGCACGGACCACATCCCCGGCGAGGTCATCCTCGTCGAGGGAGTCCCGGCCGACTACGACGCCACGAAGACGGCCGCCGGCCTGCGCGCGGCGGCGGGGCTCTGATGAACCCCGCCGTCTACGTCCTCGGCGGACCCGACGGGTACCGGGCCATCACGGACGACTGGGGCGCCGCCAGCGTGGACCTCGACCTGCTGGCCGGCCCGGACACCGTGATGGTGCTGATGGGCCGCGCCTCCGCGTACGGACAGCCCTTGTCCGGGACCGGCGAAGGCGACGACGACGTCCAGGGGGGCGTCCTCGTGGACCCCGAACGCAAGGTCCTGCTGTTCTTCGCACTGGAGGGCCCCTCCGTCCGCATGCGCACCCGCCGGGCCACCCTCGCCCTCGTGCGCGCCGCCTGGCCCGGCTGGGACGTGCGCTGGGCCTACGGCGGCCGGACCGACCTGCGCGCCTACGCCGGCCTCGACCCGGCGGACGACCCCGACCGGGACAAACGCGTGTGGGAAAGCGACTTGTCCGAGACGGACGGCGTCGCGCTGCCGTACCCGAACCCCGAGGTCACCGTGGTGACCCTGGACGGCGCAGACCGCTGCCACCTGGTCTGGTACGCCTTCGACCACCCGGTGATGTACGGCCCGGCCCTGCTCGACTGGCTGGCCGCGGCCACCGACCACGGGGCGTACCACGAGCTCGCCGTGGCGGGCCTGCACGTCGACACGGAGCGGCGCCGGGTCGGCTGGTGGGTCACCAACCACCAGATCCACCACGACACCGCGGCCGCCCGCTGGCCCGGCTGGACCGTGGAGTTCTGGGAGGACCGCTGGGCCGAGCACCGCACGGCCTCCGGCGGCCGCTTCGACCCGACCGAACCGGACGACGCCGCCGCGCTGACCGACGTACGGGACGCGGCGCTGCAGCACTGGACGCCGATCCTCCACGACCAGGACGGGCTCCCCTGTCTGGCCGGCCTGGACCACCGGGGCCCCGTCTCCCGGCAGGGCCCGGCCGCCCGCGCGGCGATCGCGGAGGCGTACCGCTCGGCCACCGCGGGCTGACGGGCACCGGCGGGGTGCGAGCATGGGCGGTATGGCTACTCACTTGATCACCGGCGCCGGCTCCGGCATCGGCGCCGCCGTCGCGGCCCGCCTGCACGCCCGCGGCGACGACCTCGTCCTGCTCGCCCGTGACGCCGCCCGCGGCAAGCAGCTCGTCGAGCGTTTCCCCGGCTCGCGCGCGCTCGTCGGCGACCTCGCCGACCCCGACCGGCTGTCGTGGGCGTTCTCCAAGCAGGCCCTCCCGGAGCGGATCGACTCCCTGCTGCACATCGCCGGGATCGTCGACCTCGGACCGGTCGGTGAGCTCCGGCCCAAGACCTGGCACCAGCAGCTCAACGTGAACCTGATCGCCCCCGCCGAGGTCACCCGGCTGCTGCTGCCCACCCTGCGCGCCTCCAGGGCCACCGTCGTCTTCGTGAACTCCGGCGCCGGTCTGACCGCCCACGCCGACTGGAGCGCGTACGCCGCCTCCAAGCACGGCCTCAAGGCCCTCGCCGACTCGCTGCGCGGCGAGGAGCGGGCCAACGGCATCCGCGTCACCTCCGTCTACCCGGGCCGCACCGCCAGCCCCATGCAGGCCAAGGTGCACTCGCAGGAGGGCAAGGAGTACGACCCGGCCGCCTGGATCGACCCCGAGTCCGTCGCGACCACGATCGTCATGGCCGTCGACCTGCCCCGCGACGCCGAGGTCAACGACCTGAGCGTCCGGCCGGGCCGATGAGCGCCGGCGCCACCGGCGTCGGATCGCTGCCCGGCGGCGACGCCCGCGAGGCAGCGAAGACGGTCACCGGGTCCTTCGAGGAGTTCCCCTACCTCGCCGAGCTGCCCGCCCGCGGGCCCGGCGCGGACATGATCGGCCGGTCCCTCGGACTGCTCGTCGACATGTACGCCCACGTCGAGCCCAGCGGCTGGCGGATCAGCGACCGCCCGGGACGCGACTCGAAGCGGGCCCGGTCCTGGCTGGGGGAGGACCTCGACGCGCTGGAGGAGTTCACCCAGGGGTACACGGGGAAGCTCAAGGTCCAGGCCGTCGGACCGTGGACGCTGGCCGCCGCCCTGGAACTGCACGGCGGCGAGGCCATGCTCCAGGACCCGGGGGCCTGCCGGGACCTGGCCGGATCGCTGGCCGAAGGCCTGCGCGAGCACCTGGCCGACGTGCGCAAGCGGATCCCCGGCGCCGACGTCGTGCTGCAGCTCGACGAGCCCTCCCTGACGGCCGTACTGCTCGGCCGGGTCCGCTCGGCGAGCGGCTACCGCACCTACCGGGCCGTCGACCGGCAGGTGGTCGAGGGAGCGCTGCGCGACCTGTTCGCCGTCCACGACGGGGAGGTCGTCGTGCACTCCTGCGCCCCCGAGGTCCCCTTCGGCCTGCTCCGCAGGGCCGGTGCCACGGGGGTGTCGTTCGATTTCTCCCTGCTCACCGAGCGCGAGGACGACACCATCGGGGAGGCGGTCGAAGGCGGCACGAAACTCTTCGCCGGAGTGGTGCCCGGCACGGACGCCCCGTTGTCGGACCCGGGCGGTAGCGTCATGGGTGTCAGGAAGCTTTGGCGCAGGCTGGGGCTGGCCCCGGGGACTCTGGCGGAGTCCGTCGTGGTCACCCCGTCGTGCGGTCTGGCGGGCGCTTCGCCCGCCTACGCCCGCGCGGTGCAGGCGCATTGCGTCAGGGCGGCGAGGTCGCTCGCCGACAACCCTGAGTGACGGTCGAAGACGGGCCACAGGAGGACACGGCATGGCAGCCGAACAGCAGGACACGGCGGTACCGACGGCGGTGCGTGATCAGCACGCGCTGCTGGCGGAGCAGGTCGAGGAGCACCGCTTCCGGTACTACGTGAACGACCAGCCGGTCGTCAGCGATGCCGAGTTCGACCAGCTGCTGCGCTCGCTGGAGGCACTGGAGGAGCAGTACCCGGAGCTGCGCACGCCCGACTCGCCCACCCAGAAGGTGGCCGGGGCGTACGAGACGGACTTCGCCTCCGTCGAGCACCGGGAGCGCATGCTCTCCCTCGACAACGCCTTCGACGACGAGGAACTGGCGGCCTGGGCCGAGCGGGTGGCCCGGGACGTGAACACCTCGGACTACCACTACCTGTGCGAGCTGAAGGTGGACGGCCTCGCCGTCAACCTCACCTACGAGAACGGCCGTCTCACCCGGGCGGCCACCCGCGGCGACGGCCGCACCGGTGAGGACATCACGCCCAACGTCCGCACCATCGCCGAGATCCCGGACCGCCTCAAGGGCGACCGGATCCCGGCCCTCGTCGAGATCCGCGGCGAGGTCTACTTCCCGATGGAGAAGTTCGAGGAGCTCAACGCCCGGCTGGTGGAGGCGGAGGGCAAGCCCTTCGCCAACCCGCGCAACGCGGCGGCCGGTTCGCTGCGGCAGAAGGACCCCAAGGTCACCGCGAGCCGCCCGCTGCACATGGTCGTGCACGGCATCGGCGCCCGCGAGGGCTTCGAGATCGAGCGCCAGTCGCAGGCGTACGAGCTGCTGCACGAATGGGGTCTGCCGACCGCGCAGCACAACAAGGTGGTCGCCACGCTCGCCGAGGTCCGTGATTTCATCAGGGACTTCGGGGTGAACCGGCACTCGGTGGAGCACGAGATCGACGGCGTGGTCGTCAAGCTCGACGAGATCGCCCTCCAGGGCCGGCTCGGCTCCACCGCACGCGCCCCGCGCTGGGCGATCGCCTGGAAGTACGCGCCCGAAGAGGTCAACACCAAGCTGATCGACATCAAGGTCGGTGTCGGCCGCACCGGCCGGGTGACCCCGTACGCGCAGGTCGAGCCGGTGAAGGTCGCCGGCTCCGAGGTCGAGTTCGCGACCCTGCACAACCAGGAGGTCGTCAAGGCCAAGGGCGTGCTCATCGGGGACACCGTCGTCCTGCGCAAGGCGGGCGACGTCATCCCCGAGATCCTCGGCCCCGTGGTGGACCTGCGCGACGGCAGCGAGCGGGAGTTCGTGATGCCGGCCGCCTGTCCCGCGTGCGGGGCGGAGCTGCGGCCCATGAAGGAGGGAGACATCGACGTCCGGTGCCCCAACGCCCGCAGCTGCCCTGCGCAGTTGCGCGAGCGGGTCGCCTACCTGGCCGGCCGGCAGTCCCTGGACATCGAGAACTTCGGCATGGTGGCGGCGGCCGCGCTGACCGGCCCGCTGGAGCCGGCCCGGCCGCCGCTGCTGGACGAGGGCGACCTCTTCGGCCTGACCATCGAGCAGCTGCTGCCCATCAAGGCGTACGTCCTCGACCCGGACAGCGGGCTGCCCAAGCGGGACCCGAAGACGGGCGAGGAGAAGATCGTCACGGTCTTCGCCAACCAGAAGGGCGAGCCGAAGAAGAACGCCCTGGCCATGCTGGAGCACATCGCCGCGGCCAAGGAGCGCCCGCTCGCCCGCTTCATCAACGGCCTGTCGATCCGTCACGTCGGGCCGGTCGCCGCCGAGGCGCTCGCCCGCGAGTTCCGCTCGATCGAGCGCATCGAGCAGGCCACCGAGGAGGAGCTGACCGCCACCGACGGCGTCGGCGCGATCATCGCCGCCTCGCTCAAGGAGTGGTTCGCCGTCGACTGGCACCAGGAGATCCTGCGCAAGTGGCGGGAGGCCGGCGTCCGGATGGAGGAGGAAGGTTCCGCCGAGGAGGAGGGGCCGCGGCCGCTGGAGGGGCTGACCGTCGTCGTCACCGGCACTTTGCAGAGCCACACGAGGGACGGCGCGAAGGAGGCCCTGCAGAGCCGCGGCGCCAAGGTCACCGGGTCCGTGTCGAAGAAGACCTCCTTCGTCGTGGTCGGGGACAACCCCGGCTCGAAGTACGACAAGGCCGTGCAGTTGAAGCTCGCCGTCCTCGACGACGCCGGGTTCGCCGTTCTGCTGGAGCAGGGGCCGGACGCGGCGCGGGAGGTCGCGCTCCCGGTCGACGGCGAGGGCGAAGCGCAGTAGTACCGGCAGGGGAATCGCCGAGGGGGAGTAGCGAAGGCGAACGGATGCGTGGCGTGCGGCCGTACGGGCGGGCGCACGCCAGGCGCGGCGAACGGTGGTAAACGGCCGGTACAAGGCTGGTCGCAGGGCGGTGAGCTGTCGGATCATCGGACGGGTGACAGGGGGCCCCGGTCCAAACTCACCCGTTCGGCGGATACCGTACTGATGAGGATGGCTGGGTCGCATTCGGGCAACCACTGCCGACCGCTGCCCCTGGGAGCCTCGCGCGTCCTACTGTTGAGGGGTGCGCCTGTCGTGCACGGCTGCAGGATGCGATTTCGGCCGTGGTGGCATGACATCGGGGCCATCGCGTGACATCGGCATCGCCGGCTGTGAGAGGTACGGGCATGAAACCCACCGAAAGCGCCGACCCGTCACCTGAATTCGGCGGGGAGCTCCCGTCCATGCGGGCGGGCAGGGCGGGCAGGCCCGGTGTCCTGGGTGCCAGGACACCGGAGACCCGACCGGTCCCCACCCACGCGGGCGGGCAGGAGCGGCGCGGTGTGCTGCCCTTCATCGTCGTGGGCCTCGCCGTCACGGTGCTCACCGTCGGCATCGTCTCCGCGCTGAGCGGTCGTCATGCGCTGTTCCCCGGCGGGCCGGTCGGCTGGGCCCTGGCCCTCCTCACCGGCATCATCGTCGGCCACCTCGTCGCCCTCGGCCGCGACCGCTGGTGGGGCGGCACCGGATCGGGCGCCGCGCTCACCCTCGGCGTCCTCATCCTCTACGGATGGGTGCCCGCCGGACTGGTCTCGCTGGCCGTGGTCTCCCTGGTCGGGGCCGCGCGCCGGCACCGCTGGCGGCAGGGGCTGCTGCACGGCTCCGTGGACATCCTCGGCATCGGCGCCGGGGCCCTCGTACTCGCCGCCTTCGGCGAGGTGCCCTCCGTCGAGACCCCCTGGCTCCCGGCCTCCTGGGGGCTGGAGGCGGTCCCCGAGGTCGTCTTCGTCGCCGTCGCCTACCTGCTCGCCACCCGGTTCCTGCTCTGGATCGCCCTGGCGCCGCGCGGCGACGGCCTGCCCACCGTTGCCCGCACGGCCCTGCTCCGGCAGGCCTTAGTAGCCGTGGCGCTGCTCGGCATCGCCCCCCTGATCTGCGTCGTCGCCGTCAGCAGGCCGGTCCTGCTGCCGCTGTTCGCCGTACCGCTGATCGCCCTGGACTCCACCCTGTGGATCGCCCGGGCCCGCGCAGAGGAGCAGCTGCGGGACCCGCTGACCGGGCTGCCCAACCGGCAGTGGCTGCTGGAGCGGGCCTGGTCCGCCCTGGACGAGGCGGAACGCTCCGGGACCCGGGCCGCCCTCGTGCTCATCGACCTGGACCGCTTCCGGGCGGTCAACGACACCCTGGGGCACCTGGCGGGGGACCGGCTGCTGCTCCAGATCGCCGAACGGCTGCGCCAGGCGCTGCCCGAGGACGCCGAGGCGGCCCGGCTCGGCGGCGACGAGTTCGCCGTCCTGCTCCCCTTCGCCGACTCCACCACCAGCGCCCAGCGCATCGCCCGCCACCTGGTCGCGGAGCTCAGCTCCCCCCTCGACCTGGACGGCCTCACGCTCGTCCTGGAGGCCAGCGCGGGCCTCGCCGTCTTCCCCGACCACGCGCTCGACGCGGAGGGGCTGCTGCGGCGCGCGGACGTGGCGATGTACCAGGCGAAGCGCGACCGCACGGGCGTCGAGGTGTACGAGTCCAAGCGGGACAGCAACACGCCCGACCGCCTGGGCCTGCTCGGCGACCTCCGCAGGGCCCTCGACGCCGGGGAAGTGGAACTCCACTACCAGCCGAAGGTCCGTTTCGACGGCCAGGTCGCCGGGCTCGAAGCCCTGGTGCGCTGGGTGCACCCGGAACGCGGCAGGGTGTCCCCGGACGAGTTCATCGCGATCGCCGAGACCTCCGGGCTGATGCCGCACCTGACGGAGTACGTACTGGAGACGGCCCTCGCCCAGGTGGCGCGGTGGCGGGCCCAGGGCCTCAAGGTCCCGGTGGCGGTCAACGTGTCGCCGCGCGACGTCCACACCCCGGGCTTCGCGGGCGCGGTCGCCGCGCGGCTGGCCCGCCACGGGGTCCCGGCGAGCGGGCTGCAGCTGGAGATAACGGAACACGTCCTGCTGGAGGACCCCCAGCGGGCGGCCGACACCATGGCCGGACTCACCGGTCACGGCGTGAAGATGTCCCTGGACGACTTCGGCACCGGCTACTCCTCGCTCGTCCACCTGCGCCGCCTGCCGGTCAGCGAGCTGAAGATCGACCGGTCGTTCGTCGGCCGGCTGGCGGTCGACGCGCAGGACGCGGAGATCGTCCGCTGCACGGTGGACCTCGCGCACTCGCTGGGCCTGCTGGTCGTGGCGGAGGGCGTGGAGGACGACGAGACCTGGGAGCGGCTGCGGGACCTGGGCTGCGACGCCGTCCAGGGCTGGCTGGTCGCCGCCGCCATGCCGCCGCAGGAGGCCACCGCCTGGCTGCTGGCCCGCGGCGAGCGCGGCTGGCGCCGCCCGGCGGACATCACGGCGGAGCTCGCCGCCGCGGAGGCCGACGCGGTCTGACCGCGGTCGGCCCGGCCCCCGGCAGCGGCGCCGCTGCCGGGGGCCGGGCCGACGGACCCCCGCGCCTCAAACGCCGGCGGGGCTGGATGCGGCCGACGCCGGCACCATCCAGCCCCGCCGGCGATTGAGGCGCGGGTCCGGGCAGCGCCCGGGGGCTCCGCGCAGCGGCCCGGCCCAGGCGTCGGTGCAAACCGTTTCGCTGGGCGGGGGCCCGGCCCCATAGGATTGGGACCGAAACTACACATCCACCCACCCCCAGAGGATCGCTGCATGCCTGGCATTACGCGCGAGGAGGTCGTCCACCTCGCTCGGCTGGCGCGCCTTGAGCTGTCCAGCAACGAGCTGGATCACTTCGCCGGACAGCTCGGCGACATCATCGGCGCGGTCGCCCGCGTTTCCGAGGTCGCCGACCAAGACGTCCCGCCGACCTCCCACCCGCTGCCGCTGACCAACGTCATGCGCGCGGACGAGGTCCGTCCGTCGCTCACCCCCGAGCAGGCGCTCTCCGGTGCTCCCGCCCAGGAGCAGCAGCGTTTCAAGGTGCCGCAGATCCTGGGGGAGGACTAACAATCATGGTCGACATCATCAAGCTCACGGCCGCCGAGACCGCCGAGAAGATCGCCTCCGGCGAGCTCACGGCCGTCGAGGTGACCGAGGCCCACCTGGCCCGCATCGACGCCACCGACGAGAAGGTCAACGCCTTCCTGCACGTGGACCGGGAGGGCGCGCTCGCCCAGGCCCGCGCCGTCGACGCCAAGCGCGAGGCCGGCGAGAAGCTCGGCCCGCTGGCCGGCGTACCCCTCGCCCTCAAGGACATCTTCACCACCGTCGGGGTCCCGACGACCGTCGGTTCGAAGATCCTCGAAGGCTGGATCCCGCCCTACGACGCCACCCTGACGCGCAAGCTGAAGGAAGCCGACGTCGTCATCCTCGGCAAGACCAACATGGACGAGTTCGCCATGGGGTCCTCCACCGAGAACAGCGCCTACGGCCCCACCGGCAACCCCTGGGACCTCACCCGGATCCCCGGCGGCTCCGGCGGCGGCTCCGCGGCGGCCCTCGCCGCCTTCCAGGCCCCGCTCGCGATCGGCACGGACACCGGCGGCTCCATCCGCCAGCCCGCCGCCGTCACGGGCACGGTCGGCGTGAAGCCCACGTACGGCGGTGTCTCCCGCTACGGCATGGTCGCCTTCTCCTCCTCCCTCGACCAGGGCGGGCCCTGCGCCCGTACGGTCCTGGACGCGGCGCTGCTGCACGAGGTGATCGCCGGGCACGACCCGCTCGACTCCACCTCCATCGACGCCCCGGTCCCGCCGGTCGTCGAGGCCGCCCGCAACGGCTCCGTCGCCGGCATGCGCGTCGGTGTGGTCAAGCAGTTCGCCGGTGAGGGCTACCAGGCCGGTGTCGTCCAGCGCTTCAACGAGTCGGTGGAGCTCCTCAAGGAGCTCGGCGCCGAGATCGTCGAGCTGGACTGCCCCTCCTTCGACCTCGCGATGGCCGCGTACTACCTGATCGCGCCGTCCGAGTGCTCCTCCAACCTGGCCCGCTTCGACGCCATGCGCTACGGCCTGCGCGTCGGCGACGACGGCACGAAGTCCGCCGAGGACGTCACCGCCCTGACCCGCGAAGCCGGCTTCGGCGACGAGGTCAAGCGCCGCATCATCCTCGGCACGTACGCGCTCAGCTCCGGCTACTACGACGCGTACTACGGCTCCGCCCAGAAGGTCCGCACGCTCATCACGCAGGACTTCGAGAAGTCCTTCGAGCAGGTCGACGTGATCGTCTCCCCGACGACCCCGACCACCGCCTTCCCCATCGGCGAGCGCACCGACGACCCGCTGGCCATGTACCTCGCGGACCTGTGCACCATCCCGACCAACCTGGCCGGCAACTCCGCCATGTCGCTCCCCTGCGGCCTGGCACCGGAGGACGGTCTCCCGGTCGGGCTCCAGATCATCGCCCCGGCGATGAAGGACGACCGGCTCTACAAGGTCGGTGCCGCCGTCGAGGCGGCCTTCGTCGCACGCTGGGGTCACCCGCTGCTTGAGGAGGCACCGTCCCTGTGAGCACCAGTGCACTGACCAAGGCCAAGGGCTTCAAGAAGTCCAAGACCGGCACCTACCTGTCGATCGGCACCACCGCCTTCGGCGCGATCAGCGTGATCAAGCAGGTCAAGAAGGCCCGCAGCGAGCACGACGTGCTGAAGCTGGTCGACGCCGCCGTGTCCGCCGCCGCCATCGTCACCGGCCTCGCGATCCTGTACCGCGAGCTGAAGCGCCTGGGCGACGACGACGTCCTGCTGGGCTGAGAGGGAAAGTTTCACCGTGACCACCTTCACCGAACTGCTCTCGTACGAGGACGCTCTCGCCTCGTACGACCCCGTCATGGGCCTCGAGGTCCATGTCGAGCTCGGCACCAAGACCAAGATGTTCTGCGGCTGCTCCACCGAGCTGGGCGCGGAGCCCAACTCGCAGACCTGCCCGACCTGCCTCGGTCTGCCCGGCTCCCTGCCGGTCGTCAACGCGATCGGCGTCGAGTCGGCCATCAAGATCGGCCTCGCGCTGAACTGCGAGATCGCCGAGTGGTGCCGCTTCGCCCGGAAGAACTACTTCTATCCGGACATGCCGAAGAACTTCCAGACCTCCCAGTACGACGAGCCCATCGCCTTCAACGGCTTCCTGGACGTCCAGCTGGAGGACGGCGAGATCTTCCGTGTGGAGATCGAGCGCGCCCACATGGAGGAGGACACCGGTAAGTCGCTGCACGTCGGCGGCGCCACCGGCCGTATCCACGGCGCGTCCCACTCCCTGCTGGACTACAACCGCGCCGGCATCCCGCTCATCGAGATCGTCACCAAGCCCATCGAGGGCGCGGGCGAGCGGGCCCCCGAGGTCGCCAAGGCGTACGTCGCCGAGCTGCGCGAGGTCATCAAGGCACTCGGCGTCTCCGAGGCCCGCATGGACAAGGGCCAGATGCGCTGCGACGTGAACCTGTCGCTGCGCCCGACCCCCGAGTCCGAGTTCGGTACCCGCTCGGAGACCAAGAACGTCAACTCCCTGCGTTCCGTCGAGCGCGCGGCCCGCTTCGAGATCCAGCGCCACGCGGCGGTGCTCTCGTCGGGCGGCTCGATCGTGCAGGAGACCCGGCACTTCCACGAGGAGGACGGCTCCACCACGGCCGGCCGCATCAAGGACAACGCCGAGGACTACCGGTACTTCCCGGAGCCCGACCTGGTCCCCGTCGCCCCGGCCCGCGACTGGGTCGAGGAGCTGCGCGCCGGTCTGCCCGAGATGCCGCGCGTGCGCCGCAACCGGCTCCGCGAGGAGTGGGACGTCAGCGAGCACGACATGCAGTCGATCCTCAACGCGGGCGCGGTGGACTCCATCGTCGCCACGATCGAGGCCGGTGCCGACTCGGCCGCCGCGCGCAAGTGGTGGATGGGCGAGCTGGCCCGCAACGCCAACGAGCAGGGCGTCGTCGTCGACGAGCTGCCGATC
Organism: Streptomyces nojiriensis; assembly: GCF_017639205.1. Classification (NCBI taxonomy): domain Bacteria; kingdom Bacillati; phylum Actinomycetota; class Actinomycetes; order Kitasatosporales; family Streptomycetaceae; genus Streptomyces; species Streptomyces nojiriensis. The sequence continues at coordinate 6,259,187 of NZ_CP071139.1, forward strand.
ACCCCGGCCCAGGTGGCCCGGGTCGCGGCCCTGGTCGCCGACGGCTCGCTCAACGACAAGCTGGCCCGCAAGGTCCTCGAAGGCGTCCTCGCCGGTGAGGGCACCCCGGACGAGGTCGTCGAGAAGCGCGGCCTGAAGGTCGTCTCGGACGAGGGCGCGCTCGGCGCGGCCGTGGACGAGGCCATCGCGGGCAACGCGGCCATCGCGGACAAGATCCGCGGCGGCAAGATCGCCGCTGTCGGCGCCCTGGTCGGAGCGGTCATGAAGACCACCCGCGGCCAGGCCGACGCGGCGCGGGTCAAGGAGCTCATCCTGGAGCGCCTGGGCGTCTCCGAGTAGTCCCCGTCACGCACGACGGCGGCCCCGCACCGGCTCTCCCGGTGCGGGGCCGCCGTCGTTCAGACTGGGTGCGGGGTGACCGCGTACGACGGGCACGCGGTCGGTGGAGTCGGGGGATGCGCCGGTGGAGATCGGTTCGATGGTCATCGCGGTGGCGGGCGTCGCGGGCACGCTGGGCGGCGCGCTGCTCACCCAGCGGGGTGCGGAGCGCACGAAGCGCCGTGAGATCGAGCTCGTGCGCGCCCACGACGAGAAACGCGAGAACCGGACGCTGCGGCGCACGTGTTACGCGGACCTCAACCGGGACGCCCGGCAGTTCACCACCGCCCTCAACCGGCATCTGCACACCATGCGGGAACGCGGGGTCGAGGACGCCGACCGGGGCGCGCTCGACGCCGCGAAGGACGCCTTCCGCGACCGCTACTCAGAGGCGCAGATGATTGCCCCCGACCCGGTCCTCGCGCCTGCGACGGTGGTCCACCACGCCCTGACCGCCGTCTACGGGCAGGTGAAGCGCCTGGAGCGGGGTACTCCGGAGGCGGGGGAGTCGATGGAGTCGGCGGTGGAGGCACAGCAGGGGATCTGGGACCCGCTCCGCGAGATGCGGGCGGCCATGCGCGCCGACCTCGGCGTGGGCTGAGGCGCCGCGGCCTCGGCGCCGCCGGGGGGAGCGGGAGCCGGCGGCCGCCTTGCCGGGCGCCCGGTCGCGGAACTGCCCACCGGGCAACTTCCGTTCGCCGGGCGCCCGGCCGGACGGGTCGCGCCGGGCAGCGGGTTCCTGTCGGAGCCCGCTGCCGTCAGCGCTTGAGGACCGGGGCGGCGATGACGGCGTTGCCGCTGTTGCGGCAGCCCTCCTCCACCTTCAGGCGCAGGCGCAGGGCCCCCTTGATGTCCAGGGACTTGGTGACCGGCTTGCCCAGGTGGACGGCCTCGGAGAAGAGGGCGGGCTTGTCGTCCACGGAGACGGTCACCCGGGCCTGTTCCATGGTCGAGCCGTCGTCGACGCCCACGGTGAACTCCAGCGTGGACCAGGCGCGGTTCACGTCGTACTCGATCGTCGCACCGTAGTAGCAGCTGCCGAGGAGGGCGGCTCCGTACTCCTTCGTGTTCAGCTTGGCCGAGCCCACTTCGAAGTGCCGTACCGCTCCGACCGAGGACAGTACGGTCAGATCGGCCACGTTGCTGTCCTTCACCGAACCGGGTGTCCCGGGGCTCGACGAGGCCTCCGCGGTGGCGGACTCCCCGGGAGAGGCCTCGGCGGGCGTGGGGTCGGCGGACCCGGTCGCCCGCGCCGACGGCGCGGAAGCCGACGCCGGCGCCTGCGGCGCGCTCGTCCCGCCGGGCTTCTCGCCCCCCGCGGCGTTCTCCTTCTCCTTGTCCTTGCCGCCCAGGAGCTGTACGCCGACGACGGCGAGGGAGGCCAGCACCAGCACCGCGGCCACCGAGCCGAGGATCAGCCCGGTCCGCCGCTTCTTGGCGGGACGCGGCGGCTCGGGGGCGGGGGCCGGGGCCGGGGTCAGGTTGTACGCGGGCCCGTACCCGGCGGGTACCTGGGCCTGCACCGGCGGCACCGGCACCGGCACAGGCTCCGGATGCGGGACGGGGACGGGGACCTGGGCGGGCGCGGGTCCCGGGGTCGGGGCCGTGGCCGGCTCCGGCTGCACGGGCTGCGCCGTCGGGGCGTACGCGGGCGGCGGCGCCACCGGCGGCGCGGTGACGGGCTGCGGCGGGACCGCCGGCGGTGGCGGCGCGGCCGGCCTGGGCGGAGCCTCCTGGGCGGCCCGCTGCGAGGTCGCGGTGGTCGTGGACACCACCGCGTGGCGGATGTCCTTCATCCAGCCGGCCAGGTTCACCGGCCGCTTCCCCGGGTCGGCCGAGTAGATCGCGGTGATCCGCGCCCGCTGCTCGGCGTCCAGCACGGCGATCTGCGGCAGCGCGGTCAGCGCCTGCGTCAGCTGCTCCGGTGTGGCGGGCGGGGACTCCCCGCTCAGCAGGAAGTACGCGATCGCCCCGAAGGCGTACCGGTCCGTGCCCGGCGTCCGCTTGCCGTCGAAGACCTCGGGCGCCGCGTAGCCCGGGGTGAACCACACCTCGGCCGTCTGGTGGTCGGCGGTCAGCTTGCTGAGGCCGAAGTCCACCAGGGTGGCCTGCCCGTGCGCGTCGACCATCACATTGCCGGGGGAGAGGTCACCGTGGACGACCTGGCGCCCGGACGGGGTGGCCTTCCCCGAGTGCAGCCAGTCCAGGACGTCGGCCAGCTGCTCCAGCGTGCGCATCACCTCGCGCCGCTCGGCGGCGGTGGCCAGCGTCCGCTCGGCCCGCCAGTCCCGCAGGTCGAGCCCGTCGACGTGGTTCATGACCAGGACGAGCGCCCGCCCGGTCAGGGCCGAGGACTCCCCGGGCCGGTGGATCGGCGGCCCCTCGAAGTGCTCGCGCACTCCCACGACACCGGGCCGGTGGACGAACCGCAGCAGCTCGGCCTGCTCGTTCCACTTCTGGCTGATCCGGTCGAAGACGTCCGGCGTGATGGTCGTCTTGGAGTCGAGCACTTTGACGACCACGGGTTCGGATCCGCCGGCGAGTTCGATCTCGGCGAGATAGAGCACGGCCTCCCCGCCGCGCCCGATCGAGCGGAGCAGACGGTACCGGTCGGCTGCCGCGTCCGGACCGATGTGCAGGTTCTGACTGGTCAATGTCCCCCACCTCAAGGCGCTTTGAGAGGCCATCAGCTTCCAGCGGGGAGGCGCGCGGGTCAATCGGAATCGGGAATCCCCACCCGGTTCACCCTTCCACCACTCGACAGGCCTTCGGCGGCCGGTGGCGACCGGTGGCGAACGCCGGTGCCCGGACACGCCGTCGGGCGCCCGGCTCCCGCATCCGCCCGATGGACGGCTGCCGTTCGCCGGGCGCCCGGTCGAAGGGGCGGTTCCGGTCAGCCTGCCGCCGGCGCGGCCCCCGGAGCGGCGAGGAAGGCCAGCTGCGCCGGCTTGGCCGGGAGGTAGACCTCGGGCAGGTCGATCTCCGGGAGCACGACCTGCGGTCCGAGCACGAAACCGGTGCGCTCCATGAGGGAGATGGCCTTGGCGTTGCGGGCGTCGGGTTCGACGACCACGCGCCGCGCGGCGGCGTCGGAGAACACGAACGCGATGAAGACGGTCATCAGCGAGCCGGTGAAGCCGCGCTCGGCCGCGCCCGTGGTCGGGCCGATCAGCAGGTGCACGCCGACGTCCCCGGGCTGGACCTCGTAGCACTCGCTGACCCGGTCCTCGGCGCAGTCGTACGTCTGGAACAGGGCGACCTGCTCGCCGTCGCGGCTCACCATGAAGGCGTGGTGTGTGGTGCGGCGGTCGACGTCCTCGTAGATCTCCTGGACCAGTTCGCGGCTGGCCTCGCCCATGCCCCAGAAGCGGGCCCGCTCCTGCGTGACCCAGCTGTGGATCAGCGCGGAGTCGGCCGCCGGGTCGACGGGGGTGATGGTGACGGTGCCGAAGCCCTCGACGACCTGGGTGAACACGGGCTGTCCGACGGAGATGGCGGAGGTCATATCGATTCCTTGGTGAGCCGGGCCCAGTCGGTGACGACGGGGACGAGTTCGCACTGTGCCCACAGGGGCAGCTGGTCGCGGTGGTGGGGCGAGCCGGTGACGCCGTCCGCACCCAGCGGGACCGCCCAGAGGCTGTCCTCGCGGCGGGCGAGGTCCCAGACGTAACGGGCCGCCGACGCCCGGGCGGTGAGGTCGGTGAAACCGGGGACGGTGGAGGTGGCGTTCACGCAGTCGTGGTCGCCGCCGAGGCCGGGCCACTCCGCCGGCTCCGGGTCGGGCACGGCCTGCCAGGGGGTGAGGCGGTGCACCTGCGACCAGGGGGTGTCGGGGGTGTCGGCCGCGGCCGTCTCCTCCAGGGCGGCCCGGACGTGCGCCGCACGGTCGAGGCCGGGGACGAGGGAGGTGGTGAGCAGGCCTTCGAGGGCGTAGCCGATCCGCGGGACCAGGTACAGCCACGGGTGGAAGACCGCCGGGCCGGTGGGCGCCCCCCACAGGTCCTCGAAGACGGGGTCGGCGGCGAAGCGGCGTACGGTCGCGCCGCGGAAGGCCGAGAAGACGGTGGCGTCGGTGCTGTCCGCCGCCATGTGCCGGTCCCAGGCCAGCAGCCGGGTCCGCAGGGCCTGCGCCGCCGGCGTCAGGTCCTCGAAGCCGGGCAGCAGCGCGAGCAGGGGCGCGGCCGAGGCCAGGTGCGTGTCCCGGTGTACGTCGGCCATCGCCTTCGGGGACCAGTCCGCGGACCCGCTGAGCAGTTCGCGGATGCGGTCGGCGCGGTGCGGGGGCGCGAACTCCACGCCGAGCGGGGAGGCGATCCCGCGCGCGTTCGCCATCACGGCGAAGCCCTGCACCGGTTCCGCGGGCGTGGGGGCCCAGCCCCGCCAGGCGTGCTGCGGGTCCCAGGCGGGCACGGGCCGCAGCCGGTTGGTGTGGTGGCGCAGCGGTACGGCGCCCGCGACGCGGTGCAGCAGCCCGCCCGCGGAGTCGGCGGCGTGGACGACGTTGACCGGCTCGGCCCAGCCGTCGAAGGCACGGTCGATGTCGGCGACGGTGCGGGCGCGCAGCAGCGCGGGGAGGGCGGCGAAGCCGAGGTCCAGGCGGACCCGCGGCGGGTAGCGCAGGGAGAGGGTCTGGGCGCTGCCGTCGGCGTGCGCCCCGGCGTCGGGGTCGGCGCCGAGGTCGCCGTCCGCGTGGATGATCACGGGGCCGCGGGGGGTCTCCAGGATCTCCACCTCGACGTCGTCGCCGTCGGCCACGGCGATGGTCTCGGTGTGGCGGGAGACGGGCTCCCAGGCGCCGTCCGCGCCGAGGGCCCAGGTGGCGCCGTCGTCACCGCGGCGCAACTGCTCGACGTACAGGTCCTGGTAGTCGGACATCGCATTGGTGATCGCCCAGGCGGCGGTGCCGGTGTGCCCGAAGTGGCCGAGGCCGGGGACGCCGGGGACGGCCAGGCCCAGTACGTCGTATTCGGGGCAGGAGAGACGTATCTGCTGGTAGACGCCCGGGTCCTCGATGAATCGGTGCGGGTCGCCCGCGATGATCGCCGAGCCGGTGGTGGTGCGGTCGCCCGGCACCAGCCAGCCGTTGCTGCCGGCCGTGCCGGGGCCGTCGGTGGCGAAGAGGGTGACGGCCTCGTCGCCGAGGGCGCGGGCCACGCGCTCGCGCCACAGCTTGGTGGCGAAACCGGCGAACAGGATGTGCGTGGCGATCCAGATGGCCAGCGGGACCCACGGTTCCCACGGGGTGGGGGTCAGACCCGTGCGTGCGAAGCGTTCGTCACGGGCGGCGCCGGCGGCGAGCCCGTCGTTGACGCCGTCCACGTACGCGCGCACCCAGGCGGCGGTGGCGGGGTCGCCGGCCTCCATGGCCTCGAAGCAGCGGCGGGCCGTGTCGGCCAGCCGGGACTGGCGGGCGAAGCGGTCCCAGGTGACGGCGTCCGCGCCGAGGAAGGAGGCGCTGGAGCCCTCGGAACGGTGCCGTTCGACCTCCAGCTGCCAGGCGCGGTCGAAGGCGGTGACGCGGCCCTGTGCGTGGACGAGCCGGAGTTCGTCGGATGCGCGCAGGTGGGGGATGCCCCACCGGTCGCGGAAGACCCCGTAGGATTCCGGGGTCTCCACGGGGGGCCCGCCGCGGTCCGCTCCGTACGGCCGGGCGTCGCCGCTCTCGCTGCTGGCACTGCTCACGCTGCTCACACTCTTCCCCGACGTGCGTTTAGGTTAGGCTGACCTAACTATAGGGGTGTCAGGGGAGGGGTTGGACATGGCTGTCGGCAAGGGCTGGGAGGGCGTGGTCCTCAAGCTCATGCGGGGCAAGGACTTCACGTTCACGGTCACCGGAGCGGAAGACCTTACGGAGAACTACCGCCGCGTGAGCTTCACGGACGGCGGGCTGCTCGCGGCCGCCGGTGAATCGCTGCACCCGACGATGTGGGTACGCGTCTGGTTCCAGGGCGCGGGCAAGCCGCACCAGCGGGCGTACACGCTGGTGGACCCGGATCCGCAAGCGGGCACCTTCAGCTTCGAGTTCGCCCTGCACGACGGGGTCGCCAGTGCCTGGGCGCGCGGCGCCGAGCCGGGCGACACGGTCGAGGCCACCGTCCAGGGCACCGGATTCACGGCCCCGGCGCCGGCCCCGGAGCGGCTGCTCGTCATCGGGGACTCCGCGTCCCTCCCGGCGATCAACTCGCTGCTGGACACGTACCCCGAGACTCCGGCGACCATCTGGTTCGAGACGCAGCACGACTCGGACGAGCGGCTGCCGATGCGGGTGGAGCCGGGCCGGCACGACATCCGCCGGGTGCGGCGCAACGGTACGGACCTGGCCGACCGGGTGCGCGCCGAGCTGCCCGGGCTGGCCGGGGACCCGGAGGCGGCGTACGTCTGGCTGGCCTGCGACACGGTCACGACGCGCGCCCTGACGGCCTACCTGCGCAAGGAACTCGCGCTGCCCAAGCACCGGGTGAACGCCCTCGGCTACTGGCGGCCGGGGGCCTGAGACCTGAGGCCTGAGGCGGCCTGCGACCGTCGGGCTACATGGCGGACGCCTTGCAGGCGCTCACCGCGGTCCCGTTGGTCACACCGCCCTTGGTCAGCCCGCTCACGCACTGCTCCTGCTCACCGGTGTACCCGGCGGAACACGCCGTGCGGACGGACTCCGGGGCCTCGCCGCCCTGCAGCTCCCGCTCGACCTGGTTGATGCAGGCCGAGACGTCGGCGTGGGCGGCGGGGGCCGCGAAGGCCGCGCCACCGAGTACGAGGGTCAGGCCGCTGAGGACACCTGCGATACGGGTCGACGTGCGCATGGGACGCACCTGCTCTCCAGGGTCGTCGCGCGGCCGATACCCGAAAGGTGCCGGTCCGCGCGGGAACAGCGCCGAGCGCACGCGGCCGGGTTCGGGCCGCAGCGGTCCGGGTCCCCGGCCCGGACCGGCTCGGCAGGGAATCCCCTCCTGTGTCCGACGCTAGAGCAGCCCCCTGGCGCACGCACCCGCAGAAGCCGTTCCCCCGGTCAGGCGCCGGTGGTGCCGTCGATCCCCTCGCGGAGGAAGTCGGCGTGGCCGTTGTGGCGGGCGTACTCGTGGATGAGGTGGAGCATCACCAGACGCAGCGAGGCCTCCTCCTCCCAGCTCGGCACGTACGCCGTCACGTCCAGGGACGCGGCCGCGGCCTCGATCCGGCGGGCGTGCGCGATCTCCTCCTGCCATGCGTTGAACGCCTCCGCGCGGCTGGATCCGGAGGCGTCGTAGGCGGCCTGGAAGTCGTGGGTGTCCGACCACAGGTGCGGAAGGTCCTCGCCGCCGAGGACGCGGCGGAACCAGTGCCTTTCGACCTCGGCCATGTGCCGGACCAGCCCCAGCAGGGACAGGGTGGACGGGGGCATCGAGGCGCGCCGCAGCTGCTCGTCGGTGAGGTCCTCGCACTTCCAGGCGAGGGTGGCCCGGTGGTAGTCGAGGAAGGTCCGGAGGGTCTCGCGTTCGTCCCCGGTCAGGGGCGGGCTGATGCGTTCCATGGCATTGATCTTGCCCGCTGCTCCCGGGCCGGCATAGAGCCCGTCCCGCCCCGGACTGGGCCGTCTCTTCCGGATCTTGCCGGGCCCGCGACGCCCGGCACCGCACCTGGCCGCGTTGTCGGGGCGCCCGAGTACGTCCGGTACACGGGCGCCCCTCCGCCTTGCCATGCTTCCCCTCGGCCCTGGCCGGCCCGGGAGGCCCCATGGCACCGGACGCCGCGGGCTCGGCCGACAAGATCCGGAAGAGGCGGCCTAGGAGGCGCCGTCGGTCCAGATGTAGGGCACCGTCACGCCCAGGACCCCGAAGCCCAGCCGCTCCAGGATCGGACGGCTGTCGTCCGTCGCGTCCACCTGCAGGTAGGTGATGCCGAGCTCCGCCGCCAGGCGGGCGCGGTGGGCGACCAGCAGGCGGTAGATGCCGCGGCCGCGCCACTCGGGGATCGTGCCGCCGCCCCAGAGGCCCGCGAAGGCCAGGCCCGGCTGCATCTCCATGCGGGCCGCGCTCACGGGGATGTCGCCCGCCATCGCGAGCACCGCGGCGATCGTCTCGGGTTCCTCGCGCAGGCTGCTGAGCAGCTGTTCCCGGATCTGGGGCCGTTCCCGCCCGAAGGCTCCGGCGTGGACCCGCATCATCAGGTCGACGCCCTCCTCGTCCGTCACCACCCGCAGGGTGATCCCCTCCGGCGGGTCCACCGGCAGCTTCGCGAGTTCGGACACCAGGCCCACCATCAGGGTCTCGGGCGGCTCGGGCACGAAGCCCGCCGCCCGCAGCCGGTCCCCGAGGTCGGCGGGCCGGTCGTAGTCGTACAGCTTCCACTCGAACTCCGGACAGCCGCGCCCCGCGAAGAACGCCACCTGCGCCGCGATCTCCGCGTCCGCCGTCCCCGCGTCCAGGTCCGACCAGAGCACGCCGTTCCACCCGAGCCCGGGCGCGACGTGCCGTACGACAGCACCCGCCCGCTCCACGTTCGCCCGCGGGGCGTCCGGCAGTGTGCCTTCGCGCACCTCGGCGTCGAAGCGGGCGCGCACCTTCATCAGTTCATCAAGATCGATCGTCATAGTCCCAGCTCACCAGTGTCGGGCGGGCGCCACAACTGCATTAGCCTCACCCCGTGAACCACGACTCCGCCATCTACACCGGTAAGGCCACCCCCGACGCCGCCGCCGACCGCGGCTGGCTCCTCGGCCACTTCAAGGACATCTCCGATCCCCGCCACAGCGAGGACGTCGAGATCAAATGGGGTGTCCACCCGAAGGGCGACGAACGGGAGCGGTGGGCGACCGCCGAGAAGCGCACCGCACTGCTGGTGCTGATCAGCGGACGCTTCCGGCTGGAGTTCCCGGGGCGCACCGTCGTCCTCGCCGAGCAGGGGGACTACGTCCTCTGGGGGCGCGGCGTCGACCACTCCTGGTACGCGGAGGAGGACGCCGTCGTCCTCACCGTCCGGTGGCCCTCGATCCCGGGCTACCGGGTGGACGAGCCCGAAACCGAGCTGGAGGCAGGGGTGTAGTCCCGGCGCTGTGACGATGCACACGAAACGGGCCAACGATCACGAAACGCTGAGATCGTGGAGGGTGTAGACCCTCGACGCCGAGCCTTCCCAGGGTGATCCCCCGGGCCCCTTGGCCGGGCCTTCACGCGTTCATGCGTTCTTTGCGACGGGCTGCCTCCCGGTAAAGATCCGAACCACCAGGGAGCACGTCCGTTGGCTGTAATCGCACGCTGGTGCATGCGCCACCGCCTCCTCGCCGTCCTGATCTGGCTGCTCGCGTTCGGCGGGATCGCGGCGGCCGCAGTGACCGCCGGGTCGGCGTTCTCCAACGACTACGAGGTCCCCGGCACCGAGTCCGGCAGGGCGAACGCCCTCCTGCGCGAGGCCTTCCACGGCCAGGGCGGCGACACCGACACCATCGTGTGGCGGGCCCCGGACCGGCAGAGCGTGCGCACCCCGGACATCGAGCAGCGCATGACCCGGGCCCTGGAGGCCGTCGCCGGGCTCCCCGGCGTCGGATCGGTCGCCGGACCCTACGGTCCCGCCCCCGAGAGCGCCGCCCGGATCAGCCCCGACGGGCGCACCGCCTACGCGGTGGTGACCTTCGACCAGCAGGCCGACTCCGTACCCAAGGCCCAGGCCAGGGCGGTCGTCGACGCGGCGAAGAACCCCACCACCGAGGCCGGCGGTCTCCAGGTCGAACTCGGCGGCCGCGCCATCCAGCTCACCGAGGCCCCCACCGCGCACCTCGCCGAGGTCATCGGCGTCGTCGTCGCGGCCCTGGTCCTCTTCCTGGCCTTCGGCTCGCTCGCCGCGAGCCTGCTGCCCATCGCGACCGCCCTGGTCAGCGTGGGCACCGCCTATTTCGGCATCACGCTGCTCGGCCACGCGATGCCGGTCGCCGACTTCGCCCCGATGCTCGGCACCCTCATCGGCCTCGGCGTGGGCATCGACTACGCGCTGTTCATCGTCACCCGGCACCGCAAGGGCCTGGCGCGGGGCAGCACGGTCGAGGAGGCCGCGGCGAACGCCGTCGCCACCACCGGCCGGGCCGTCGTCTTCGCCGGTGCCACCGTCTGCATCGCACTGCTCGGCATGTTGGTGCTGCGGCTGAACTTCCTGAACGGCGTCGCGATAGCGGCCTCCGTGACGGTGGTCCTCACGGTCGCCGCCTCGGTCACCCTGCTGCCCGCCCTCCTCTCGTACATAGGCATGCGCGCCCTCTCGCGCCGCGAGCGCCGCAAGCTCGCCGCCGAGGGGCCGCGTCCCGAGCAGACCTCCGGCTTCGCCGCCCGCTGGTCCGTCTTCGTCGAGCGGCACCCCAAGCTGCTGGGTGCCGTCGCCACCGCGGTCATGCTGGTGCTGGCCCTGCCCACCCTCTCCCTCCACCTGGGCACGTCCGACCAGGGCAACAACCCGGCCACCTCCACCACCCGGCAGGCCTACGACCTGCTGGCGGAGGGCTTCGGCCCCGGTACCAACGGCCCGCTCACCGTCGTGGCCCGGCTCGACGGCGCGGGCGACCGCCTCGCCGTGGACCAGCTGGCGCAGGCACTGCGCACGACCGAAGGCGTCGCCTCCACCGGCCCCGCCGTCCTCAACCGCAGCGGCGACACCGCCGTCCTGACCGTCGTACCGGATTCCGCCCCCCAGTCCCGGGCCACGAGCGACCTCGTCGACAGACTCCGCCGGGACGTCATCCCGGCCGCCGGGCACGGGAACTCCATGGAGGTCCACGTCGGCGGTGTGACGGCCGCCTACGACGACTTCGCCGAGGTCATCATCGGGAAGCTGCCGCTCTTCGTCGGCGTGGTCATCGCCCTCGGCTGCGTGCTCCTGCTGCTGGCCTTCCGGTCCATCGGCATCCCGCTCAAGGCGGCGGCCATGAACGTCGCGGCCGTCGCCTCCTCCTTCGGCGTCGTGGTCGCGATCTTCCAATGGGGCTGGGGCAGCGAGCTGCTGGGCCTGGGCAGTGCCGGCCCCATCGAGCCCTTCCTGCCCGTGATCATGGTGTCCGTCCTCTTCGGGCTGTCGATGGACTATCAGGTCTTCCTCGTCAGCCGGATGTACGAGGAGTGGCTGGAGACCGGTGACAACCGGCGGGCCGTGCGCGTGGGCCTCGCCGAGACCAGCCGGGTCATCAACTCGGCGGCCGTCATCATGATCTCCGTCTTCCTGGCCTTCGTCCTCAGCGGCGACCGGATCATCGCGATGTTCGGCATCGCCCTCGCCGCGGCCGTGGCCCTCGACGCCTTCGTGCTGCGCACCCTCCTCGTCCCGGCCCTGATGCACCTGCTCGGCGGGGCCAACTGGTGGCTGCCCGCGTGGCTCGACCGGCGCCTGCCCCGGATCAGCATCGAGCCCCCCGAACACCGCCCGCATGCGAGACTTCCGAAGCAGCGGCCCGCTGCGGACCTTGCCACGAGCGAGGACGGCGCCGAGCCCGCCACCACCGCCCGGTGATCCGGCCACCCGCCGCCTGAGACCCAAGGAAGCCCCAGCATGTTCTCGATAGACCTCGCCGAAGACGCCCGGATGTTCCCGCTGGAGGCCCGGCACGCCCAGGAGTTCTTCGAGCACATCGAGCGCGGACGCGAATTCATCGGGCAGTACGTCGGCTTCCCGGACCGGGCCACCGACCTCGACTCCGCCCGGGCCCTGCTCGCCAAGTACGCGGCGACGGCGGGGGAGGACGGCGCCCGGTTCTTCGGCATCCGGCTCGACGGCACCCTGGTGGGCGGGGTCCTCTTCCCGACGTTCGAGGCGCACTACGGCAACTGCGAGATCGGGTGCTGGCTGGAGCCCGACGCGGCCGGCCGGGGCCTGGTCACCAAGGCCTGCCAGGTCCTGATCGACTACGCCTTCGGCGAGCGCGGCATGCACCGCGTCGAGTGGCACGCGGCCTCCGGCAACAAGAAGAGCCTCGCCGTGGCCGCGCGCCTCGGGATGACCCGCGAAGGCGTCATGCGGGAGAACTACCTCCACCGCGGAGTCCGTCAGGACACCGAGGTCTGGTCGATCCTCTCCCGCGAATGGGCCGCGACCCGGTCCGCCTGAGTCCGCCCCGGGCCCGGTCCGGGGGCGCCCCGTCACGGGCTCCGCCGACCGCCGGGCCCGCGCCGCCCGGAACCCGCCGATTCTCAGAAAACTCTCAGACAGGGCGCCTACGGTGCCCCGCATGGACACCACGAAGACCCCCGCCCCGAACGCCGCCGAGGCGGACACCACCCCGGCCGACCTCGAAAAGGCCGAGACCCCCCAGGCGGCCGAGGCCGAGGCCGACTCCGCGGTCACCGACGAGGTCACCGAGTCGGACCTGGACGACGAGGCGTTCGCCGACGACCAGGCCGAGGACCGGGAGCCGAGCCAGGTCGGATCCGCCGCCTTCGCGGTCGTCGCCGCGGGTCTCGGCGTCGTCGCCCTCAGCGGCAGCTGGGTCGCGGGCATCGTGTCCGAGCGTGCGAGCGTCGCCGCCCGGCTGGAGCTGACCCAGGCCGCCGACGCCAATGCGCAGATCGCCGCCCAGTTCGTCGACCCGTGGCACAGCACCGCGATGGTGAACGGCATCTTCTCCGCCCTCGCCCTGATCATCGCCACCTTCGTGCTGGCCCTCCCCGCCTTCAGCAGCCCCGAGCGCACCCTCCCCACCTGGGTACGGTCCGTCTCCTGGGCGGGCATCGGGCTGGGCGCCCTCGGCGTACTGCTCTTCGTCCTCATGTACTTCGACCTCCTCCTCGCCATTCCCAAGGCGGCCGGAGCCGGCGCCTAGGCACTGCCTTAGGTCCGCAGGGACCGGCCCGGGGCTCCCCGGCCCCGGACTAAGGCCCCCTGCCCCCGGCAGATGCGGCATGCGACCGATGTGCCGGTACCCCCTGGGGCGCGAATCTTGGATCACACCGAACGAGGTGCCCGAGCAACGCGACCAGGGAGCAGAGATGTTCGAGTACGAGATCGCCAACGCCGTCCGCAGCGCCGACCTCATCCGTGAGGCGGCCGAGTACCGCACGGCCCGGGCGGCGGGGCGGGCGCACCGCGCCTCCTCGCCGGACCAGGAACACCGGAGGCGGGTGAGAACGCTCCGGAGCCGGTTCACCCGCTCTGTCCGCTCCGCGCCGCGCACCGCGTGAACTGACACGTGATGAGAAGCGCAGCGGTGGTGAGTGCCGCCGGACAGGACGTCTGTGCGATGCTCGGCGGCGTGGAGACCAGATCTGTCAGCCCGGTGTTCGTCGGCCGAGCCGATGAACTGGCCGTACTCACCGACGCATTGACCCGGGCCGCCGGGCAGGAACCGCAGGCGATGCTCATCGGGGGAGAGGCCGGAGTCGGCAAGACCCGGCTCACCGAGGAGTTCCTCTGCGAGGCGGACCGCCGCGGCGCCGTCGTCGCCGTCGGAGGCTGTGTGGAGATCGGGGCGGAGGGCCTTCCCTTCGCCCCGTTCTCGACGGCCCTGCGCACCCTGCACCGGCTGCTGCCCGGAGAACTGGCCTCCGCCGCCGCAGGCCAGGAGGACGAACTCGCCCGCATCCTGCCCGAACTCGGCGACACCCCGCGCGGCCCGCACGACGAGGAGAGCACCGCCCGGCTCTTCGAACTGACGGCCCGGATGCTGGAGCGCCTCGCCGCCGACCGCACCGTCGTCCTCGTCCTGGAGGACCTGCACTGGGCGGACACCTCCACCCGGCATCTGCTCTCCTATCTCTTCCGCACCCTCGTCAGCGGCCGGCTCGTCATCGTCGCCACCTACCGCGCGGACGACGTGCACCGGCGTCACCCGCTGCGCCCGCTCCTCGCCGAGCTCGACCGGCTGCGCACCGTCCAGCGCATCGAGCTGTCCCGCTTCAACCGGGCCGAGGTACGCCGCCAGCTCGTCGGCATCCTCGCCGCGCAGCCCGACGAGGACTTCGTGGACTCCGTCTTCGACCGGTCGGACGGCAACGCCTTCTTCGTCGAGGAACTCGTTGCCTCCAAGGAGAGCGGCTGCCGCACCGGCCTCACCGAATCCCTGCGCGACCTGCTCCTCGTCCGGGTCGAGGTGCTCCCCGACGAGACCCAGGGGCTGGTGCGCATCGTCGCCGAGGGCGGCTCCACCGTGGAGTACCCGCTGCTGCGCGCCGTCGCCGGGCTCACCGAGGACGAGCTGATCGAGGCGCTGCGCGCCGCCGTCGGGGCCAACATCCTGCTCGCCACCCCCGACGGCGACGGCTACCGCTTCCGGCACTCCCTGGTCCGCGAGGCCGTCAGCGACGACCTGCTGCCGGGGGAGCGGGCCCGCGTCAACCGCCGCTACGCCGAGGCCATGGAGGCCGACGGGACACTGGTCCGGGCCGAGGAGCGGGTCATCCGGCTGGCCAGCTACTGGTACCACGCGAACGACCCCGCCAAGGCGCTGCCCGCCGTACTCGCCGCCTCCGTGGCGGCCCGCCGCCGGCACGCCTACTCGGAGCAACTGCGCCTGCTGGAGCGGGCCATGGACCTGTGGGACAGCGCCCCGGAGGGCGTCCGCGAGGCGCTCCGCCCGGCGGACTACACCGAGGTGTACCCTCCGTGCGGCTGCGACCCGGCCACCACCGCGCTCCAGCGGCTCGACCTGCTGGCCGAGGCCACCGTGGCGGCGCGCTACGGCGGCGAGCGCGACCGCGCCCTGAAGATCACGAAGACGGCGCTGCGCCTGCTGGAGGACGACCGAGATCCGCTGAGGGCCGCCTGGTTCTGGACCGAGCGCTCCCGGCTGATCGCCGGCCTCGGGCGCGGCGACGGCTGGGAGGAGATAGCCAAGGCGCAGGACCTCGTCCGGGGGCTGCCCCCGTCCCAGGTGCACGCCGAGGTCCTGGTCCGGGCCGCGAGCTGGGGCATGCTCCACAAGCCGGGCCCCGGCAACCTCGCCGCCGCCGAACGCGCCGTCGAATACGCACGGATGGTCGGCGCCGAGGAGACCGAGCTCAACGCCCGGATCACGGTCGGCGCTCTGCTCACCGACTCCGGCGACGCTCCGGGCGGTCTCGCCGAGATGCACGCGGTCCGGGAGCGGGCCACGGAACTCGGGCTCACCATGCTGGCAGGGCGTGCGCATATCAATCTCACCTCTCAGTTGGAAAGCCTGGGCCGGTCCCGCGAAGCCGTGGAACTGGCCGAACAAGGGGTCGAACTGGTCCGCAGATCCCGGCTGATGGACAGCGAGGCCTGGGTCTGCGGGAACAAGGCCGAGAGCCTCTACAGCCTCGGCCGCTGGGAGGAGGCCGCCGAGGCGGCCCGGCGCACCCTGCTCGTCGGCCAGAGCGCGGCCCCCCGCGGCTGTGCCTCCGCTCGGCTGGCCTACCTGGCCCTGGGCCGGGGCGAGTTGACCGAGGCCGCCCACCAGCTGGCTGCCGCCCACGTCCACTTCGGCAGCCACGAGACCCGGCCCCAGCCCCAGCACCGGATCCCGCTCTACCGCCTCGCGATCGGCCTGGCCGCGGCGGAGGGCCGGATCGCCGACGTCCGCGCCGAGACCTCCGCTGCCGCCGCCTACGGGTTCCCGCTCGGGCAGCACCGCTACGCCTGGCCGCTGCTGCTCGCCGCCGCCACCGCGGAGGCGGACGCCCGGGGACTCCCGGCCGCCGAGGCCGGCCGGGACGCGGCCCTGGACGTGCTGCGCACCGCTGCCCGCCCCCTCGCCACCCCGGTCCCGGTGTGGACCGCCCACGCCGAGTACGTCCGGGCCGAACTGCGCCGGGCCGAGGCCCGGGACACCCTCGCCGACTGGACCGCCGTCGAGCAGGCCGTCCGCCCGCTGGAGCGCCCGTACCTGCTGGCCAGGGCCTGCCACCGGCTCGCGGAGGCCCTGCTGGCCGCCGGTGACCGGGAGCCCGCCGCCGCCCTGCTCCGCGAGGCCTATGCCACTGCCGAGCGGATCGGCGCACGCACCCTGCGCGAGGACCTGGCCCTGCTGGCCCGGCGCGCCCGCCTCCCGCTGACCGGCACCGACAGCGCCGCCGCCCCGCCGGCCTTGGAGACCGACCCGGTCGAGGCGCTCGGGCTGACCAGCCGCGAGCGGGACGTGCTGCGCCTGGTGGCGGCCGGCAGCACCAACCGGAAGATCGCCGAGGAGCTCTTCATCTCACCGAAGACGGCGAGCGTGCACGTCTCGAACATTCTGGCGAAGCTGGGCGTCACCGGCCGCGGCGAGGCGGCCGCCCTCGCCCACCGGCTGCGTCTCTTCGCCCCGCCGACCCCGGTCAGTCCCCGTCCGGAGGCTGCTCGTCCAGGCGTATGAGCACCCTGCCGGAGTCGAGGTCTATGGGACCCCGTCCCGGATCGTTGTCATTGACGTCGGCCCGGGACAGCTCCAGGCGCTTCTTCTCCTCGTTCGTGTGCTTGCGTCCCGGGTTGAACAGCTCCTCGATCATGTTGAACACCACGCCCACCGCCCTCTTCGCCCCCTGCCGGGGACGTGCTGGTCACCGCACCGTCAGGGTCAGGATCCTGTCGTCGCCCGCTTCCGGGGACCCGCGTCCGTCCGTCTCGCTCGTGACCAGCAGCAAGCGGTCCCCGCCGAGAGGCACCACCGTCCGCAGCCGCCCGTACTCGCCCTCGAGGAAGGGCTCGGGCTCCGCCACCAGCTGCGTCCCGGCCAGCGGGATCCGCCACAGCCGCTTGCCCTTCAGCCCGGCCATCCACACCGAACCCTCCGCCCACGCGATCCCGCTCGGCGAGGCCTCGTCGGTCTTCCACACGGCCACCGGATCCCGGAAGCCGGGCTTCCCCGCCTTCCCCTCGGCCTCGGGCCAGCCGTAATTGGCGCCGGGCTCGATCAGATTCAGCTCGTCCCAGGTGTTCTGGCCGAACTCGGCCGCCCACAGCCGTTTGTCCTTGTCCCAGGCGAGCCCCTGCACATTGCGGTGCCCGTAGGAGTAGACGACGGAATCCGCCTCCGGATTGCCGTGCACCGGATCCCCGTCCGGGGTCATCCGCAGGATCTTGCCGCCCAGCGACTTCTTGTCCTGCGCGAGCCCGGTGTCACCGGTCTCACCCGTCCCCGCGTAGAGCATCTTGTCCGGGCCGAAGGCGATCCGGCCGCCGTTGTGGATGAGGCCCTTGGGAATCCCCCGGAACACCGTGTCCGGAGCGCCCAGTTGCTGTCCGGCAGGTCTTTGTTCGTCGTACCGAAGCCGGGCGATGCGGTTGTCGGACTCGGTCGTGAAGTACACGTACACCAGCCGGTCCGACGCGAAGGCGGGTGACAGCGCGAGGCCCAGGAGCCCGCCCTCACCGCCCGGAGCCACCCCCGGCACCTCGCCGATCCGGGTCACCGCGCCCGAACCCGCAGCGACCCTGCTGATCGTCCCCTTGTCCCGCGAGGCGACGAGCAGGTCCCCGCCCGGCAGCGGGGCCACCCCCCACGGCGACTCCAGCCCCTTGGCCACCTCGCCGGTCACCGTCACGGTCCCCTTCGCCGGCGGGCCGGCGGCCTCCGGCGGCACGGATGGCGGTCTCCCCGACGGCCCCGGCGACCCGGAGCCCGCCGCGGCCGTGCCCGGTGGGGAGCCGCCCGGCCCCGCACCCGGTGCGCCCTGCGGCGAGCACCCCGCCGCCAGCAGGGCGCCGCAGCCGGCCAGCGCGAGCGCCGCCAGCACACCCCGGCCCCGCCCGCCCGCACCCTCGGACCCCGCCTGCCCGGGAGAACTTCCGTATCGCATGGCCCTGCTCCCTTCCGGTCCTCCGATCCTGCCCTTCACCCGTCTCAACAGCTCCGGCAGTTCCCGAAGTTCCACCACTCGTACACTCGATCGAGTGGTTGTCCGGCCGCCCTCCGACCGGCCCCGGCCCGCGCCGGTGCCGGATCAGTCCCAGGCTCCCACCTCGACCGGAAGGGCGGCGATCTCGGCCAGGTCCCCGGCCGAGAGCCGGACCTCCGCCGCCCGCGCGTTCTCCGCCGCCCACGGCGCCCGGTCGGCCCCCGGCACCGGCACCACCTGCGGCCCCTGCGCCAGCACCCACGCCAGGGCCACCTGCGCGACCGTGACCTCGGGGCCGTGCCGCCGGGCCACCCGCCGCAGCCCCGCCAGCAGCACCTGGTTCGACGCCATCGCCTCCGCCGTGAACCGCGGGTGCCGGGCCCGCACGTCCTGCGGCTCGAACCCCTCACCCGGCGTGAGGGTCCCCGTGAGGAACCCGCTGCCCAGCGGCATCGCCGCCAGGAACCCCACCCCGCGCGCCGCGCACCACGGCAGCAGCTGCCACGCCGCCTGCGGCGACCACACCGACAGCTCCGCCTGCACCGCGCTCACCGGGAACACCTGCTGCAGCCGCTCCAGGTGCCGCAGGGTCGTGCGGTACCCCCGGTCCCCGCTGCGCCCGGCCCCGGGACCGGCCCCGGCGCCCAGCGCGCAGTACCCGAGCGCCCGCACCTTCCCCGCGCCCACCAGCTCGGCCATGGCCCCCCAGGTCTCCTCCACGGGCACGTCCGGATCCACCCGGTGCAGCTGGTAGAGGTCTATGACATCGGTCCGCAGCCGCCTCAGCGAGGCGTCGCAGGCCCGCCGCAGATAGCCGGGCCGCCCGTCGGCGACCACGTGCTGGTCACCCGCCCGCAGTCCCACCTTGGCCGAGACGAACGCCTCGGACCGCCGCTCCCGCAGCACCCGCCCGAGCAGCAGCTCATTGGTGAACGGCCCGTACACGTCGGCCGTGTCCAGCAGGTTCGACCCCAGGTCCAGCGCGGTGTGCACGGCGGCCAGCGACTCCTGCCCCCGCCGCCGCGAAGGCGCGTACGCCCAGCTCATCGGCATACAGCCGAGGCCGACGGCGCCCACCGTCAGCGCCCCCGCCCCGATCGCCCTGCGCTCCACCCCTGCGTCCCCCTCCGGCTCCGGCCCTCAAAGTAACGGCTTGATCCGGATGCCTTGGCATAGCCTCGTGATCATGACTGCAATGACCCCGGATGTCTGGCTCCCGTTCCCCGCCGAGGAGATCGAGGGCCTCCCCGACTCCTTCCGGTACCGCCTCTGGGACGGCGAGGACGCCTTCCCGGCCGACCCGGCCGACTGCGTCTTCTACGTGACGCCCTACATGAAGTCCCCCGAGGTCACCGTGCGCCCGCTGGCGGCGATGCCCGCGGTCCAGGTCGTCCAGACCCTGACCGCCGGCATCGACGACGTGCTGGGCCGCCTCGGCGACCTGCGCCCCGGCGTACGGCTGTGCAACGCCGCGGGGGTCCACACGGCCAGCACCGCCGAACTCGCCCTCGCGCTGACCCTCGCCTCCCTGCGCGGCATCCCCGGCATGGTCCGCGGCCAGGACCGCGAGGAATGGCGTTCCGGGTTCTACGACGCCCTCGCCGACAAGTCGGTTCTGATCATCGGCTACGGATCGATCGGCTCCGCGATCGAGGACCGGCTCACGGCCTTCGAATGCGGCCCGGTCGCACGGGTGGCGCGGACGGCCCGGACCACCGCACGCGGGCCCGTGCACACCCTCGCGGACCTGCCCGGGCTGCTGCCCCGGGCCGACGTGGTGATCCTCGTGACACCGCTGACCGACGCCACCCGGGGCCTGGTCGGCGCCGACTTCCTCAGCCGGATGAAGGACGGCGCCCTGCTGGTGAACGTGTCGCGCGGCCCCGTCGTCGACACCAAGTCCCTGCTGGCGGAGGTGGAGTCGGGCCGCCTGTGCGCGGCGCTCGACGTCACCGACCCGGAACCGCTGCCCGCGGGCCACCCGCTCTGGCATGCTCCGAATGTCCTGATCACCCCTCATGTCGGGGGCAGCAGCTCGGCGTTCGAGCCGAGGGCCAAGCGCCTGCTGGCCCGCCAGCTCACCCGGTTCGCCGCCGGCGAGCCCGTGGAGCACACGGTGCTGATCACCGAGTGACGCATGATGTGCACGCTCCGCAGTCACTCGAATGCGCTGCGTGGGCGCAACTCCCCGATCGGTAACTGAGAGTAGAGAGACCCTGTCCCTGAGTGACGAAAGTGGTGTATCGTCCGGAAGAAGGGGCTGCGCCACGAACGTCTGGCGCTGGGGAGTGATCGGACACTTTGGGGGGCGACGGGCGATGTACGGCCAATGGACGAAGGATCCGACGCGGCACAGCCGCCGGAGGCGACGCTGCCGAGACTGGGCTGCACCGGAACCAGCCGGCGAGGGGGACCGGTGAGTCCCCCGGGGGCGGCACTCCTGAACCGGCCGTCCGTCTCAGGCGGAGGCAAGGGTCTGGCGATGCAGCTGCTCCTCGCGGTGGTCAGCGGCGGGTACGCCGTCGGTGCCGCCCTCAACTGGGGCTCGGAGGAAGTCGCCGAGATCATGGGGGACTTCGGGCTCAGCGCGGCCGGCTTACTCGCCGCGGTCTCCTGCTACACCTACGCGAGGGCGATCGACAGCCGCGAACGCCCCGCCTGGCTGCTCTTCGCCTTCTCCTCCCTCATGGGCGCCTGCGGCAACGCGGTCTGGGGCTGGTACGAGGTGGTCCTGGGCGAGGAAGTGCCGAAACCCTCGCTCGCCGACTTCGCCTTCCTCTGCTTCGCCCCGCCCGCCATCGTGGGCCTGCTCGTCCTCGCCAAACGCCCGGTCACCCGTGCCGGCTGGGTGTGCCTCGGACTCGACTCCTGGCTCATCGGCGGCTCCCTGCTCACGCTCTCCTGGAGCCTGGCCCTCGCCCACGCGGCGCGGACCGCCCAGTCCGGCGCCCCCGGCAGCGTCCCGCGCGCCGCGCTCTCCCTCGCCTACCCGCTCCTGGACATCGCGCTCGTCTCGATGGTCCTGGTCCTGCACTTCCGGCGCAGCGAGACCAACCGCTCCGCCGTCAACACCGCCATCGCGGCGCTGGCCCTGACCGTGCTCAGCGACGCCCTGTTCACCTCGCCCCTGCTGAGCGCCGAGTACCAGTCCGGACAGCTGCTCGACGCGGGCTGGTTCGCGGGCTCGCTGCTCCTCGCGTACGCGCCCTGGGGCGCCCGGCGCCTCCACCCGGACCCGGAGCCGGCCGGGCGCCCGCGCGCGGACCGGGCGCACAGCCGCCCGATCACCGGCTCGCTGCCCGCCCTCACCCCGTACCTCGCGGCCGCCGTGTGCACCCTCGGCATCCTGTACAACGTCGTGGACGGCCGGAAGGTGGACCGGATGGTCGTCTTCACCGGCTGCACCGTCGTGCTCGCCCTCGTCATCCGGCAGGGCATCATGCTCCTCGACAACATCGCGCTGACCCAGGAACTGGCCCAGAAGGAGAACCACTTCCGCTCCCTGGTGCAGGGCTCCAGCGACGTGATCATGATCGCCGCCCCCACCGGAACCCTGCGCTACGTCAGCCCCGCGGCCGCCGGGGTCTACGGCCGCGAGGCGGAGGAGCTGGTCGGCACCGAGCTCGCCACCCTGATCCACCCCGACGACCTCGGCCGGGTGGTCCACGAGGTACGCCGCTTCCTCGCCGCACCGCCGACCGAGGAGCCCACCACCCGCATCGAGTGCCGCTTCAAATCGGGCGGCGGCGAGTGGCTCAACGTGGAGTCCACCGTCAACCGCCACCAGGGCGGCCTCATCCTCAACAGCCGGGACGTCACCGAGCGGGTCCGGCTCCAGGCCCAGCTCCAGCACAGCGCCGAACACGATCCGCTGACCGACCTGCCCAACCGGGCCCTGTTCACCCGGCGCGTGCGCCAGGCGCTGACCGGCCGGCGCGCGGGCGACCACAGCACCGCCGTGCTCTTCATCGACCTCGACGGCTTCAAAGCGGTCAACGACACCATCGGCCACCAGGCCGGCGACGAGCTGCTCGTCGAAGCCGCGCGCAGGCTCCAGGACTCGGTCCGGGCCGGGGACACCGCGGCCCGCCTCGGCGGCGACGAGTTCGCCGCGCTGATCCTGGGCGACGGCAACCGCGATCCCGGCGCCCGCGAGTACCAGGTGCGCGAGATCGCCGACCGGCTGCGCACCACCCTCTCCCAGCCGTACCGGATCGGCGGCAGCGAGGTCCGGGTCGCCGCGAGCATCGGAGCGGCCTTCGCCGACCCCGGCATCACCCCTTCGGACCTGATGCGCAACGCGGATCTCGCGATGTACCGGGCCAAGGCCGGCGGCAAGGACCGCGTCGAGCTGTACGCCCCCCAGATGCAGGCCGAAGTCGTACGCAAGGCCGAACTGGCGGGCCGGCTGCGGACGGCACTGCACGAGGGCGAGTTCGCCCTGCTGCACCAGCCCGTCGTCTCACTGGCCACCGGTGAGGTGTCGGCCGTCGCCGCGCAGGCCCGCTGGCGCTCCGCCCAGGGGATCCTCTTCACCCCGGCGGAGTTCCTCCGGGTCGCCGAGTACAGCGAGGGCGGCGCCGGTGGGACGGGCGTCCCCGGCGCCGCCGGCCATGACGCCTCGCGCACCGCCGAGCTCGGGCGATGGCTGCTGGAGGAGGCCGTGGAGCAGGCCGCCGACCGGCACCGGGCCGGGCACGGCGTACCCGTGGCCGTGCGGATGACCGCCCAGCGGCTCCTGGACCGGTCCATGCCCCTCGGCTCCGTGGAGGCCCTGCTGACCCGGCACGGGCTGCCGTCCGGGGCCCTGGTGCTGGAGCTCGCCGTATCCGACCCCAGAGTGCCCTTCGATGACCTGGAGCGCCGCCTGAGCTCCCTGCACCGGCTCGGGGTGGGTATCTCCCTGGACGGCTTCGGCAGCGGCTACGCGGCCATCAGCGCCCTGCGCCGCCTCCCCGTGGACATGCTCAAGCTGGACCGGGGCCTGGTGGAGGGGGTGGTCGAGTCCGCCCGGCTGAACAAGATCACTGCCGGTCTCTTGCGTATCGCAAACGACCTGGGCATGCGGTCGGTGGCGGACGGGGTGGATCTGCCCGAGCAGGTCCTGGCGCTGCGCGCGATGGGGTGCACGCACGGCCAGGGAATGGCCTTTTCCGGCCCGCTCGACGAGTACAGGCTGCGCCGCGCGCTGGTGCGCGGTACGTTCCCAGTACCGGGCGGAGTGGCCCAACCAGCACTGGCCGGCGGTTCCCCCGGGGGCTCGATGGCCCTTCGTAGAGGCTCACATAATGAGACGCCCGTCCCACCTACTTGACATCACCCTCCCGCCAGAGGGAGGGTCAATGCCATGCGCACCCGAATTCTCGTACTTGGAAAGCGCGTCGGCTGAAGCTGGGGCCTGTATGTCCCCGCTCAACACCCCCGACGCGCTCCCCTCGCTTGCCTCCTGGCACGAGGGGTTTTTTGTTGCACTGGCACAGAGTCGAATCCGCGTAAAACCCTCAGCTTCGAGAAGAGAATGCCGATGACCGAGCAGGCCACCGGGGCCCACCATCCGCAGCCGCGGCCCCGTTCCGGCGGACAGCAGTCCGCCGCAGTTGAGCACGTCACGGGTGCGCAGTCCCTCATCCGCTCTCTCGAAGAGGTGGGGTGCGACACCGTCTTCGGTATTCCGGGCGGCGCCATCCTCCCCGCGTACGACCCGATGATGGACTCCAAGAAGGTCCGTCACATCCTGGTCCGTCACGAGCAGGGGGCCGGCCACGCCGCCACCGGCTACGCGCAGGCCACCGGCAAGGTCGGCGTCTGTATGGCCACGTCCGGACCGGGCGCCACGAACCTCGTCACCCCGATCGCCGACGCGCACATGGACTCCGTCCCGCTCGTCGCGATCACCGGTCAGGTCTCCTCCAAGGCGATCGGCACCGACGCCTTCCAGGAGGCGGACATCGTCGGCATCACGATGCCGATCACCAAGCACAACTTCCTGGTCACCAAGGCCGAGGACATCCCGCGGACCATCGCCGAGGCGTTCCACATCGCGGCCACCGGGCGTCCGGGCCCCGTCCTGGTCGACATCGCCAAGGACGCCCTGCAGGCGAAGACCACCTTCTCGTGGCCGCCCACCCAGGACCTCCCCGGTTACCGGCCGGTCACCAAGCCGCACGCCAAGCAGATCCGCGAGGCCGCCAAGCTCATCTGCCAGGCCAAGCGCCCGGTCCTGTACGTCGGCGGCGGCGTCATGAAGTCCGGCGCGACCGCCGAGCTGAAGGTCCTCGCCGAGCTGACCGGCGTCCCCGTCTGCACCACCCTGATGGCGCTGGGCTCCTTCCCCGACAGCCACCCGCTGCACGTCGGCATGCCGGGCATGCACGGCAGCGTCACCGGCGTCACCGCGCTGCAGAAGTCGGACCTGCTGATCGCCCTCGGCACCCGCTTCGACGACCGCGTCACCGGCAAACTGGACAGCTTCGCCCCCTTCGCCAAGATCATCCACGCGGACATCGACCCCGCCGAGATCGGCAAGAACCGCGCGGTCGACGTCCCGATCGTCGGGGACGCCCGCGAGGTCATCGCCGACCTGATCCAGGCCGTCCAGGCCGAGCACACCGAGGGCAACGCCGGCGACTACACCGCCTGGTGGAACGACCTCAACCGCTGGCGCGACACCTACCCGCTGGGCTACGACCTGCCCGCCGACGGCAGCCTCTCCCCGCAGCAGGTCATCGAGCGGATCGGCGCGCTCGCGCCGAAGAGCACGATCTTCGCGGCGGGCGTCGGCCAGCACCAGATGTGGGCCTCGCACTTCGTCAAGTACGAGGAGCCGCGCACCTGGCTGAACTCCGGCGGCGCCGGAACCATGGGCTACGCGGTCCCGGCCGCGATGGGCGCCAAGGTCGGCATGCCCGAGCGCACGGTCTGGGCGATCGACGGTGACGGCTGCTTCCAGATGACCAATCAGGAACTGGTCACCTGCGCCCTGAACAACATCCCGATCAAGGTCGCGATCATCAACAACGGCGCGCTGGGCATGGTCCGCCAGTGGCAGACCCTGTTCTACAACCAGCGGTACTCCAACACCGTTCTGCACGCCGACGAGACCGGTCACGACACGGTCGGCTCCCAGCTCGGCGAGTCCATCGCGCCCCGCAAGGGCACGCGCGTCCCGGACTTCGTCAAGCTGTCGGAGGCCATGGGCTGCGTGGCGCTGCGCTGCGAGGACCCGGCCGATCTGGACAAGGTCATCGCCGAGGCCAACGCGATCAACGACCGTACCGTCGTGATCGACTTCATCGTCCACGAGGACGCCATGGTGTGGCCGATGGTCGCCGCCGGCACCTCCAACGACGAGGTCATGGCAGCCCGGGGCGTCCGTCCCGACTTCGGCGACAACGAAGACGACTGAGCCGAGAGAGCCCGAGAGAGAGAACGCCCCACATGTCCAAGCACACGCTCTCCGTCCTGGTCGAGAACACGCCCGGCATCCTCGCCCGGATCGCCGCCCTGTTCTCCCGCCGCGGGTTCAACATCGACTCCCTCGCGGTCGGCGTCACCGAGCATCCCGACATCTCCCGCATCACCATCGTCGTCAACGTCGAGGACCTCCCGCTGGAGCAGGTGACCAAGCAGCTGAACAAGCTGGTCAACGTGCTCAAGATCGTCGAGCTGGAGTCCCACAACGCCATCGAGCGTGAGCTCGTCCTGGTGAAGGTCCGCGCCGACAACGAGACCCGTTCACAGATCGTCGAGATCGTCCAGCTCTTCCGCGCCAAGACGGTCGACGTCTCCCCGGAGGCCGTCACCATCGAGGCCACCGGCGGCTCCGACAAGCTCGGCGCGATGCTCAAGATGCTGGAGCCCTTCGGCATCAAGGAGCTCGTCCAGTCCGGCACGATCGCCATAGGGCGTGGCGGCCGGTCCATCACGGACCGCAGTCTGCGCGCGCTCGACCGCAGCGCCTGACCGCCCGGCCCGGCACCGCGGACACGCGAGCCGGGTCGGACACGCTCTGCTCGCATAGCGAGACCAAGAAACTCAGATTCCGTTCCCCGCCGTACGGTGGGAGCAACACCAGCGCACCAAGGAGATATCCCAGTGGCCGAGCTGTTCTACGAGAACGACGCCGACCTGTCCATCATCCAGGGCCGCAAGGTCGCGGTCATCGGTTACGGCAGCCAGGGCCACGCCCACGCGCTGTCGCTCCGTGACTCCGGCGTCGACGTCGTCGTCGGTCTGAAGGAGGGCTCGAAGTCCAAGGCCAAGGCCGAGGAGCAGGGTCTGAAGGTCGTCCCCGTGGCCGAGGCCGCCGCCTGGGCGAACGTCATCATGATCCTCACCCCGGACCCGCTGCAGGCCGAGATCTACGAGGAGTCCATCAAGGAGCACCTCAAGGAGGGCGACGCGCTCTTCTTCGGCCACGGCTTCAACGTCCGGTACGGCTTCATCGAGCCCCCGGCCAACGTGGACGTCGCGCTCGTCGCCCCCAAGGGCCCGGGCCACCTGGTCCGCCGTCAGTACGAGGAGGGCCGCGGCGTTCCGTGCATCGCCGCCGTCGAGCAGGACTTCACCGGTTCCGCCTTCGCGCTCGCGCTCTCGTACGCGGCCGGCATCGGCGGCACCCGCGCCGGCGTCATCAAGACCACCTTCACCGAGGAGACCGAGACCGACCTGTTCGGTGAGCAGGCCGTCCTCTGCGGTGGCGCCTCCGCCCTGGTCAAGGCCGGTTTCGAGACCCTGACCGAGGCCGGCTACCAGCCGGAGATCGCGTACTTCGAGTGCCTGCACGAGCTGAAGCTCATCGTGGACCTCATGTACGAGGGCGGCCTGGAGAAGATGCGCTGGTCGGTCTCCGAGACCGCCGAGTGGGGCGACTACATCACCGGCCCGCGCGTCATCACCGACGCCACCAAGGCCGAGATGAAGAAGGTCCTCGCGGAGATCCAGAGCGGCGAGTTCGCCAACACCTGGATGGCCGAGTACAAGGCCGGTCTGCCGAAGTACAACGAGTACAAGAAGGCCGACGAGGAGCACCTGCTGGAGACCACCGGCAAGAAGCTGCGCAAGCTGATGAGCTGGGTCGACAGCGACGAGAGCTGATCTCGTGGCGGTGGGGCCGGGACGCGTGAAGTCCCGGCCCCGCCGTGCACCGGCGCAGGAACCCGGCCGTCCGGACGGCCGGGATGCAGGGGATCCGGGGGGTCCGGGATGCCGGGAATCCGGCCCTCGCGGGCGCGCCTTGTCCACCCCGGCCAACCACGGACGGGTGATCCTTCCGTACAGGCGGAAATCCGGCCCGTCAGCGCCACTACACTGCTCAACACATACGCGTCAGGCCCACAGTGTCGTGCGTCTTCCACGCGGCTACCCCCTCCACCGCCTGCGGCCGTCGGGACGGCCGTCCGCACTGGACTTGTGAGGACCCACGTGAGCTCGAAACCTGTCGTACTCATCGCCGAAGAGCTGTCGCCCGCCACCGTCGAGGCGCTGGGCCCGGACTTCGAGATCCGGCACTGCAACGGCGCGGACCGCGCCGAGCTGCTGCCCGCGA
Source organism: Streptomyces nojiriensis (assembly GCF_017639205.1). Classification (NCBI taxonomy): domain Bacteria; kingdom Bacillati; phylum Actinomycetota; class Actinomycetes; order Kitasatosporales; family Streptomycetaceae; genus Streptomyces; species Streptomyces nojiriensis. Next base: position 6,286,829 of record NZ_CP071139.1, read on the forward strand.
TCGTCGACGTGGACGCGATCCTCGTCCGCTCCGCCACCAAGGTCGACGCCGAGGCCATCGCCGTGGCCAAGAAGCTGCGGGTCGTCGCGCGTGCCGGTGTCGGTCTGGACAACGTGGACGTCTCCGCCGCCACCAAGGCCGGCGTGATGGTCGTCAACGCGCCGACCTCGAACATCGTGACCGCGGCCGAGCTCGCCTGCGGCCTGCTCGTCGCCACCGCCCGCAACATTCCGCAGGCCAACACCGCCCTGAAGAACGGCGAGTGGAAGCGGAACAAGTACACGGGTGTCGAGCTCAGCGAGAAGACCCTCGGCGTCGTCGGCCTCGGCCGCATCGGCGTGCTGGTCGCCCAGCGCATGTCGGCCTTCGGTATGAAGATCGTCGCGTACGACCCGTACGTGCAGCCCGCGCGCGCCGCCCAGATGGGCGTCAAGATGCTGGCGCTGGACGAGCTTCTGGAGGTCGCCGACTTCATCACCGTGCACCTGCCCAAGACCCCCGAGACCCTCGGTCTCATCGGGGACGAGGCCCTGAACAAGGTGAAGCCGTCGGTCCGCATCGTCAACGCCGCCCGGGGCGGGATCGTCGACGAGGCCGCGCTGTACACGGCCATCAAGGAGGGCCGCGTCGCCGGCGCCGGCCTCGACGTGTACGCGAAGGAGCCCTGCACGGACTCCCCGCTGTTCGAGCTCGACCAGGTCGTCTGCACCCCGCACCTCGGCGCGTCCACGGACGAGGCCCAGGAGAAGGCCGGTGTCTCGGTCGCCAAGTCGGTGCGCCTCGCGCTCGCCGGCGAGCTCGTACCGGACGCGGTCAACGTCCAGGGCGGCGTCATCGCCGAGGACGTCCGTCCGGGCCTGCCGCTCGCCGAGAAGCTCGGCCGCATCTTCACCGCCCTCGCGGGCGAGGTCGCGGTCCGCCTCGACGTCGAGGTCTGCGGCGAGATCACCCAGCACGACGTCAAGGTGCTGGAACTCTCCGCCCTCAAGGGTGTCTTCGAGGACGTCGTCGACGAGACGGTCTCCTACGTCAACGCCCCGCTGTTCGCGCAGGAGCGCGGCGTCGAGGTCCGCCTGACCACCAGCTCGGAGTCCCCGGACCACCGCAACGTGGTGACCGTGCGCGGCACCCTGTCGGACGGTCAGGAGGTCTCGGTCTCCGGCACGCTCGCGGGCCCGAAGCACCTTCAGAAGATCGTCGGCATCGGCGAGTACGACGTCGACCTGGCACTCGCCGACCACATGGTCGTGCTGCGCTACACCGACCGCCCCGGTGTGGTCGGCGCCGTCGGCCGCGTCCTCGGCGAGGGCGGTCTGAACATCGCGGGCATGCAGGTCGCCCGGGCCGAGGAGCACGGTGAGGCGCTCGCCGTCCTCACCGTCGACGCCGCGGTTCCGGGGGACGTCCTCGCGGACATCGCCACCGAGATCGGCGCCGTCTCGGCGCGCACGGTCAGCCTCGCCTGAGCCCGTCAGGGTGACGACGTGAAGGAAGGGCCCGGGGGAGAGGCGAATTCCAGGGGTCGTTGCCACACGTGATCACCGACGTGTGGTGGCGAGCAGTTTGGACAGGCGCTCGGCTGGGGTTTCCCAGCCGAGCGTCTTGCGTGGGCGGCTGTTGAGTTCGGCAGCGACTGCGTCGAGGTGGTCCCGGGTGTGGCCGGACAGGCTGCTGCCCTAGAGACTGCCCGATTCGCGACCAGCGTACGGGCCCCAATCTCTCGCCCCATGGCAGCTCCAGCCAAAGCCGCTCCCGCCGACCTCATCTGGCCCGTGTGCGATCGTCACGCCTCCCAGGTACGTTGAAGCCGTCAGCCGAGGGAGAACGCTCGCGAGGGAGTCGCCCCGCAACGCGTGGCTGCGGGGCGACGATCCACTTTCGCAACGGGCCTAGTGGGGTTTAGTCGACCGTCTGCCCGTCGTACATACCGCCCCTGCAGGTCGGGAGCACGGGCGTCGACCGATCGATCGTTCCGCCGTTGTCCGTGCACTCACCCGGGGTGACGCTGGTCGGGGTGACGCTGCCGACGGTGGCGGCGGTGGCGGTGGCGGCGCCTGTGAGGCCGAGTCCGGCCAGGGCTGCCGTGGCGAAGACCGCGGCGAGGATTCGTCGAATGCGCATTTGGTTCGCCTTTCACAGATTGCCTCGGTTGGGGCACTAGCCAGCTTGATCTTCATCCATGTGGGTGGCACGTCGTGTTACGCCATTCGGGTGACAGTGTTGTCGGGTGCGGGGTCGGTGACGCGACCCGTCAGAGCGGATGGAAGCCCGTGCCACATCCGTGCCAGAAAGAGCGGATCCCAGCAGTCAAGAGCAGTCAAGCGCGACGCCTCGCGATTAATCACCAGAGGCCGTTTGCGCTGGTCAGCGTCAACCCCCTCCGTGTCGGCCCGGTGATTCCCAAGCTCAGAGCGCGGGTTCGATTCCCGTCACCCGCTCCACGGCGAAGGCCCAGCTCATAGGCGAATCCCAGGGGTCGTTGCCACACGTGATCACCGACGTGTGGTGGCGAGCAGTTTGGACAGGCGCTCGGCTGGGGTTTCCCAGCCGAGCGTCTTGCGTGGGCGGCTGTCGAGTTCGGCAGCGACTGCGTCGAGGTGGTCCCGGGTGTGGCAGGACAGGCTGCTGCCCTTAGGGAAGTACTGCCGCAGGAGGCCGTTGGTGTTCTCGTTCGAGCCTCGCTGCCAGGGGCTGCCGGGATCGCAGAACTAGACCGGCACGTCCGTGGCGACACTGAAGGCGTGGTGGGTGGCCATCTCTGCTCGGGACTCCAGCGCAGGGTCAGGTGATGCCGGACGAAGTCACGGAGCTCCGGGTTCTGGCCGATCTTGCCGACCTTCGGCCGAGGCCGTCGCCGAATTGCTCGCCGGTGGGCCGCATGCGGTCGGTAGTACCACTGGCTGCTGGGCAGGACCGTGCGGTTGCGGCGGATCTCCCGGCTGATGGTGGACGGGCTGCGTCCCAGCTCGGCAGCGATCGTGCGGACTGACGCCTCCTCCCGGAGGCGGTCGGCTATGTGGATCCGGTCCGCCTCGCGCAGGTAGCGCGAAGGAGCGTCGTCCTCGGGCTCCTGGGCGGCCGCCGGCTCTGGGGCCTCGGTGTACCGCCACGGCCCCGTTTCCACGAGAGGCGGTGCCGCCTTGTTCTTCCCGGACGTCTGCCGGCCGTTACGCCATCGCCTGCCTGTCCGGTCGTTGATGCCAACGATCCCGCAGGCGTCCAGGTGAGAAGTTCCCTGATCCACGAGCAGAAGGTATGTCTCCCGCTCGCGGCTCAACTTCGCGCGTCCCTGCGGCCGTCGATCCGCCCGAACCTCGAAGTCCGTCGCATCCCCTGAGCCGGGGTGTTGCGACGACCACTAGAACTCAAGAGACCCCCGGGCCCTTCCGCGTTCCGTCGGCCGCGTGCCGCGTCGGGCGGTTCAGTGGTACGTCGCCTCGTGGGCGCGGACTTCGGGACCCGTCGCGGGCTCCGCCGCGGGCGGGGCGGGCGCTTCGATCCCGCGCATCAGAGCCGCGGCGAGCACGGCCGCCCCGAGCAGCAGCGCCGTACCGCCCCAGGCCGCGTACTGCATTCCGTGGACGAAGGCCTCCCGGGCCAGCGCCAGCACCTGCTCCCCGGCGGGGCCGCCGATGTGGTGGGCGGTGGCGACGGCCCCGCCCAGGGTCTCCCGCACCGCGGGCTCGGCACCGGCCAGGTCGGCGCGGTAGACCGCGGTGCCCAGGCTGCCGAGGACCGCCATGCCCAGGGCGCCGCCGAACTCCGTCCCGGTCTCCAGCAGGGAGGCGGCGGAACCGGCCTTCTCGGCGGGGGCCGAGGCCAGCGCCATGTCGGACACCAGGGACAGCACGGTGACGATGCCCGCGGCCAGCACCCCGGCGCCGGTGAGGATCAGCCACAGGGAGTCGGTGCCCACCAGGCTGACGAGGACGAAGCCGGCGGCGGCGAGGGCGAACCCGCCGGCGAGGACGTAGGCCCGGTCCACCTTCCGGGCCAGGGCCGCGCCGACCGGGGCCGCGGCGACGACGAGGACCGAGGGGGCCAGGCTCCACAGGGCGGCCTCCAGGGTGCCCATCCCGAGTACCGACTGGAGGTACTGGGTGGTGAAGTAGGCCGAACCCATCATGGCGAAGGCGGCGACGGTGTTCAGGCCGATGCCCGCCCCGAAACCGCGGGCCCGGAACAGGGCCCGGCTCACCATGGCGTCGTCACGGGTGCGCTGGCGGCGGACGAAGACGTATCCGAAGGCCAGGCCGACGGCGAGGCAGCCCAGGTAGAGGGGTTCGCAGCCCTCGGCGGCGATCTCCTTGAGCCCGTAGACGACCGGCAGCACGGCGGCCATGGAGAGCGGGACGCTCAGCAGGTCGAAGCGGCCGGGGGCCGGGTCCTTGAACTCCGGTACCAGGGCCGGGACCAGGAGCAGCAGGAGCAGCATGGCGGGCACGTTGATGAGGAAGACGGAGCCCCAGTAGAAGTGGTTCAGCATCACCCCGCTGAGCACCGAGCCGAGGGCGATGCCGCCGGTCATGGCCCCGGACCAGATGGCGATGGCCTGCCCGCGCTGCTTGTCGTCCTGGAAGAGGTTCCGTACGAGGGCCAGGGTGGACGGCATCAGGGTCGCGCCGCCGATGCCGAGCAGGACGCGGGCCGCGATGAGCATCTCGGCGCTGGTGGCGCAGCCGGCCCCGATCGAGGCGAGGCCGAAGGCGGTCGCGCCGATCAACAGCAGTTTGCGGCGGCCGATCCGGTCGCCGAGCGAGCCCATCGTGATCAGCAGGCCGGAGAGGGCGAAGGCGTAGCTGTCGAAGATCCAGAGCTGCTGCGTGGAGCTCGGGTCGAGCTGGTCGGTGATGGCCGGGATGGCGAAGTAGAGGACGGAGACGTCCATCGAGACCAGGAGCAGGGGCAGCAGAAGGACGGTGAAGGCGGTCCATTCGCGGCGGCCGGCACGTCGCGCTGTGGCAGCGGGAGTTGTCATGAGCAGGAATATACATACGTCTTAAACGCTTGTCTATGACGACTGTATAGAACTGTTGTCTAGGACGTTTGTCTTGCTACCGTGTGGCCATGGGACATCGCGAAGATCTGCTCGAAGGTGCCAAGAAGTGCCTGGTCGAGAAGGGGTTCGTGCGCACGACCGCGCGCGACATCGTCAGCGCCTCGGGGACCAACCTGGCCTCCATCGGCTACCACTACGGCTCGAAGGACGCCCTCCTCGCCCAGGCCTTCATCGGCCTGATGGAGGAGTGGGGTGCGGTATTCCAGAACGGACTCGACGGCGAGGACGGATCGCTGGAGCGCTTCCGCGCCCTGTGGGAAGGCGTGCTGGAGCAGCACGAGAAGTCGGGCCCGATCTGGGCGGCCAGCCTGGAGGTGGCGCTCGGCCGGGACCAGCGGCCGGAGTTGAGGTCCATGCTCGCGGCCTCGCAGGCCGAGGGGCGCCGGGGGCTGATCTCGATGCTCACCGGGACCCCGGAGGACCAGCTCGACGAGCGGGACGTGCGGACGCTGGGCGGCTTCTACCAGGCCCTGCTGAACGGCCTGATGATCCAGTGGCTTTTCGACCCGGAATCGGCCGCAACCGCCGAGGAGTTCACCGAGGGCATGCGCCGGGCGGCCGAGGAGATGACCCGGACCCAGGGCTGACCGGAGCCGGCACCACCGCAGGTCGCACCGCCCGGGCCGGACTCGGCCTACGCCATGCGGGAGGCCTTGAGGGCCATGTGGAGCAGCAGGCGGTCCTCGCCCTCGTCCAGGTCGAGGCCGGTCAGCTGCTCCACCCGGGCCAGGCGGTAGTAGAGGGTCTGGCGGTGGATGCCCAGGGCGGCCGCCGCGCGGCCCGCCTGGCCCGCGCAGTCCAGGAAGACCTCGGCGGTGCGGGCGAGTTCGCGGTTGGCCGGGGTCAGCAGGGTGCGGGCCGCGGGGTCGTCCACCGGATCGGCGGCGAGCGTCGCCAGCAGCCGGTACGGGCCGATCGCCGACCACTGGGCGACCGGGCCGAAGCGGGGCTGGGCCGCGGCCGCCCGGGCCGCGGCGACGGCCTGCTCCCAGGCGGCCGGCAGGTCCGCGAGGCCCCGTACGGGGTCGGCGACGCCGGCGGTCACCCCGCGGGCGACGGCCGTGGTGGTGGCTCCGGCGCTCCCGCCCGTGCCCTTCCCGCCCGTGCCCTTCCCACTCGCGGCCTTTGCGCCCGCGGCCTTTGCGCCCGCGGCCTTTGCGCCCGCGGCCTTTCCGTCCGTGCCCTTCCCGCCCGGCTCCGTCGCCTCCGCCGCGCGCGGCAGCAGCCGGGCCACCGCCGCCAGGGCCGGAGCGAGCGCGTCCGTCGAGCGCAGCCGCAGCAGTACCGCCAGAGCCGGATCGCCCGCGGGCTCCGGCCCGGCTCCCGGCCCCGCCGCCGCCCCGGGCCCGCCGGCGCCGCCCGGCTCGCCCCCGCGCCGCCGCGGTACGACGCACACCGCCGCCGCGCCCGGTACCGACGCCGGAGCCTCCCCGGGCCACGGCGCCACGCAGACCGCCGCGTGCAGTCCGTCCCCGCCCGGCCCGAGGGCGGCCCGCAGTGCGGCCACCGCCATGTCCTGCTGCCAGCCCGGGCCGGCCGTGAGCACCGCCAGGAACTCCCGCGACAGGTCGGCCCCGGCCCGCGCCTCCTCGGCGAGCAGCACCCCGATGCGCTGGGCCACCTCCATGGCCGCGTCCAGCGCCGCCGGCCCCGGCCCGGGCTTGCCGGGCTCCTGGTCCAGCAGCCATACGTAGCCCTGCACGATGCCCCGGTACCGCACCGGCAGGCAGATCCGCCCCCGGAAGACCCCCGCGTCCGGCGCCGCCGGGATCCGGACCGGCCCGGTGGCGCGGGCGATGCCGAAGCCCTCGAACCAGGACCGGACGTCCGCCGTGGACTGCCGGGTCAGGATCGAGCGGGTCCGTACCGGGTCCATCGCCAGGTCGTCGTCGCTGTCGTGGGCGCCGAAGGCGATCAGCCGGAAGTCCCGGTTCTCCAGGGTCGCCGGGGCGCCGAGCAGCGCGGAGATCTCGTCCACCAGGTCCTGGTAATCGCCCTTCACGCGCACATTCTCCCACCTCGGCGCGGACCCTTCAGACAGATGTATGAGATCCGGGACACGGATGCGTGACAGCTGTCGATGGCAGAGGATCGAAGCGATCCTTAGGTTTCACGGTGGTTTTACTTGCGCTTTTCTTCTGCCACCCGCTGGAGGTGCCCCCGTGCTGGGTCCCGTGATCCTCGCCGCTTCGCGCAGCGACAAGATGCGTCGTATCGTCTCTGCCGCCCCGGTGACCAAGCCCGTGGTGAACCGGTTCATCCCCGGCGAGACCGTCGATCAGGTCATCCCGATCGTCGAGGAGCTCACGCGCAACGGCCTGGAGGTCACCCTCGACGTCGTCGGCGAGGACATCACCGAGGTCGAGCAGTCCTACGCGGCCCGGGACGCCTACCTCCTGCTCATCGAGCGCCTCGCGGAGCTCGGTCTCGGCGAGAAGGCCGAGATGTCCGTCAAGCTGTCGATGTTCGGCCAGGCCCTGGAGGGCGGCCACGAGCTGGCGCTCGCCAACGTCCGCCCGGTCGTCGAGGCCGCGGCCGCCATCGGTACCACCGTGACGCTCGACGCCGAGGACCACACCACCCTCGACTCGATGTTCGCCATCCACGAGGAGCTGCGCCGGGACTTCCCGCAGACCGGCTGCGTGATCCAGGCGTACCTCTTCCGCACGGAGGCCGACGCCCGCCGCCTGGCCGCCGCCGGCAGCCGCGTCCGCATCGTGAAGGGCGCCTACAAGGAGCCCGCCGAGGTCGCGTACCTGGACAAGGCGGAGATCGACAAGGCGTACGTCCGGATCCTGAAGATCCTCATGGACGGCGAGGGCTACCCGATGATCGGGTCGCACGACCCGCGCCTCATCGCCATCGGCCAGGAGCTCGCCCGCAAGGCCGGGCGCAAGCTGGACGAGTACGAGTTCCAGATGCTGTACGGCATCCGCAGCGAGGAGCACCTGCGGCTCGCCGCCGAGGGCCACCGGATGCGCGTCTACACCGCGTACGGGACGGACTGGTACGGCTACTTCATGCGCCGCCTCGCGGAGAAGCCGGCCAACCTCCTCTTCTTCGTCCGCTCGATGATCACCAAGAACTAGGCACCCCACTAGCTCAAGGAGTTACCAGCCCCATGGATGCTGTGACCCAGGTCCCCGCGCCGGTCAACGAGCCGGTCCACTCGTACGCCCCCGGCACCCCGGAGCGCACGCGGCTCGAAGCGCAGCTCAAGCAGCTGTCCGAGAACCCGATCGACCTCCCGATGACGATCAACGGCGTCAAGCGGATGGGTGGCGGCGAGCGCTTCGACGTGGTCCAGCCGCACGACCACAAGTCGGTGCTCGGCACCTACGCCAACGCCACCGAGGCCGACGCGCAGGAGGCGATCGACGCCGCCCTCGCCGCCGCCCCGGCCTGGCGTTCGATGTCCTTCGACGACCGTGCCGCGATCATCCTGCGCGCCGCCGAGCTGCTGTCCGGTCCGTGGCGCGAGAAGCTCGCCGCCTCCACCATGCTGGGCCAGTCGAAGACCGCGCAGCAGGCCGAGATCGACACCCCGTGCGAGCTCGTCGACTTCTGGCGCTTCAACGTCCACTTCGCCCGCCAGATCCTGGCCGAGCAGCCGGTCGCGAACTCCGCCGGCGTGTGGAACCGCAGCGACCACCGTCCGCTCGAGGGCTTCGTCTACGCGATCACGCCGTTCAACTTCACGGCCATCGCCGGCAACCTGCCGACCGCCCCGGCCCTCATGGGCAACGTGGTCCTGTGGAAGCCGTCCCCGACGCAGACCCACTCCGCGATCCTCCTCATGGAGCTCCTGGAGGAGGCCGGCCTGCCCAAGGGCGTCATCAACCTGGTGACCGGCGACGGCATCGCGGTGTCGGAGGTGGCCCTGAACCACCCCGAGCTGGCCGGCATCCACTTCACCGGCTCGACCAAGACCTTCCAGTACCTGTGGAAGACGGTCGGCAACAACATCGAGAAGTACAAGTCCTACCCGCGCCTGGTCGGCGAGACCGGTGGCAAGGACTTCGTCGTCGCGCACCCGTCCGCGGACCGCGCCGTCCTGAAGACCGCCCTGACCCGCGGTTCCTTCGAGTTCCAGGGCCAGAAGTGCTCGGCGTCCTCGCGCGCCTACGTCCCGGCCTCGATCTGGAACGACGGGTTCAAGGAGGCCTTCGCGGCCGAGGTCGACGGCATCACCATGGGTGACGTCCGCGACCTGACCAACTTCATCGGCGCCGTCATCGACGAGCGTTCCTTCGCGAAGAACAAGGCCGCGATCGACCGCGCCATCGCCGACCCGACCTGCGAGATCATCGCCGGCGGCACGTACGACGACTCGGAGGGCTACTTCGTCCGCCCGACCGTCATCGCGTGCACCGACCCGGAGAACGAGGTCTTCACGACCGAGTACTTCGGCCCGATCCTGGCGGTCCACGTCTACGAGGACGCCGACTTCGACGCGATGCTCGCGCAGATGGAGTCCGTCTCGGCGTACGCCCTGACCGGCTCGATCATCGCGGCGGACCGGTACGCGGCCGCGGACGCGATGGAGAAGCTCCGCTTCGCGGCGGGCAACTTCTACATCAACGACAAGTCCACCGGCGCCGTCGTCGGCCAGCAGCCCTTCGGTGGTGGCCGCGCCTCGGGTACGAACGACAAGGCGGGCGCCGCGAGCAACCTGCAGCGCTGGACCTCGACCCGCTCCATCAAGGAGACGCTGGTCGCGCCGACCGAGTACGCGTACCCCCACATGGGCTGATCCCGGCCCCAGTGACCCCGCCCCCGCTCCGGCACCCCCAAGTCCGGAGCGGGGGCGGTTTCCATTTCCCCGCCGGACAACTGCTGCTAGCCTGGCTGCAGTTGTCGTGTACGGCGACCAGCTCCGCTACCCGGGCCCGGTGACCCGGGGGAGCCAAGGGCTCTACCGAGTTCCCGTACGGGGTGGGACAGACTGCTGGGAGATACGCAACCTCTATGCGCCCGTACCGGGACCGGCGCCCGGGGAGACGTATGTCCAGGCGTACAGACAACCACCACCGTGCCGCGACCATCTGCCGCGCGGCCACCGGACTGCCGCACCGCACTTGCCTCGGCTGGGCCGAAGCGGGGCTGATCGACTACCGCCAACCGGTCCCGGACGCCGAGGACGACGGGCAGCGCCTCCTTGAGTCCCTTCTGGTGGCAGAGCTGGCCGACGGGCTCCGGGAGGGCGACCTCCGCGACGGGGCGCTCTTCGGCTTCACCTCCGCCCGGCCCGCCCGGGGCGCCCTGGCTCTCGAGCTGCACCCGGCCATGGCCGACCCGGTCCTCGCCACTGTGCTGCCGCGCATCGACCAGCACTACGGCGGAGTCCGCGGAGTACCGGGCCTGCGCATCGTCCCGACGGGGCGCAGCTGGGCACTGATCCACCTGCCGGGCCGGGCCGCCGTCCATCTGGTGCACCCCGACCCGGACTGGCGCCCGGTGCTGCCGGAGCACGGCGTGGGGCTGACGCAGCTGTGGCGGCGCAACCGCCACCGCCTGCACCCCGCCGAGGCGGCGGAGCTGAGGGGGCGCGCCGGGGCGGGGGCCCATCCCGGCTCGGCCGCGGCCCAGGACTGGCTGAACAGCAGGCTCCTGCGGCGGCCACGACTGCTGGGCGCGGCCGGTGCCGCCCACGGATCGGCGAACGTGTACACCCACGGCGGCGGGGACCTGGTCGTCGAGTGGTGCTGCGCCGTGGAAAGGGACGAACTCGAACGGAGGCTGCGCCGGAGCGGTCTGGCGCAGCGGCCGGGCCAGGTCCCCGAGCGGCTGCGGGACCAGGCGTGGTTCCCCGGCGAGATCGCCATGGGCGGAGCCTTCGTCACCCTGCGGCGCGGGCCCTGCTACGCCCCGGAGGCCTCGGCGCGGAGGTACGCGTGATGCTGACCGCGGCGATCGTGACGGCGGCCGTGCTCGGCGTGGCCAAGGTGGTGCGGGACTGGCTGATCCTGCGGCAGGTGCGCGCCGCCATGGACGCCGGTACGTCCGAGGACCGGGTGCGGATCGGGATGCGGCTCGCGGAAGCGCTGGGCGGCGGGCAGTCCGGGCCCGCCCCGGAGCCGCCCGCCGCCGGGGAGGCCGTCACACCTCCACGATGACCTGGTCCAGGGACTTGCGCAGGAGGTCCGGGACCTCGCAGTCGTCCGCCGGGTAGCCCACCGGGATGACGGCGAAGGCCTTCTCGTTCTCCGGGCGGTCCAGGACATGGCTGAGGAAGCGCATGGGACTGGGGGTGTGGATCAGCGCCGCCAGGCCGGACAGGTGGAGCGCGGACAGGAGCATGCCGACCGCGATGCCGACCGACTCGTCGACGTAGTAGTGCTTGCGCTTCGTGCCGTCCGGGCCCAGCCAGTAGCGCTGCTGGAAGACCACGATCAGCGCCGGGGCGTCCGTGAGGTGGGTCTTCACGGCGTCCGTGCCGATGGGACGCAGGGCGGCGAGCCATTCGTCGCCCAGCCGGCCGTCGTAGGAAAGCTGCTCCTCCTGCTCGGCGGCCGCGCGGATCTGCTGCCGGACGGCCGGGTCCTTGACCAGGACGAAGGTCCACGGCTGCTGGTGCGCCCCGGAGGGGGCGGTCGCGGCGCAGGCGATGGCGTCCCGGACCACCTGCGCGGGCACCGGATCGGGGGAGAAGTGGCGTACGGTCCGCCGCTCGTCCATCCGGGCCCGCAACTCGGCGGCGCGCGCGATCGATTCCGGCTGCGGCATCCGCTCGGGCCGGTATGCGGCGGGACGGTACGGCTGGCCGTGCGTGGGGGTCCACTGCTGGGTATCGGGCGACATGGGGCGAGTCTGCCGAGACATTGGTCCAGACCGCTAGTGCCGCTTCGGCCGATGGCGGCCGGTGTACGCGGTTCGGCGTCCGCAATGCGGTCCTTGGTACGGTCGCGGGATGACCGGACGGCTGGAGCAGTGATGGACACGCGGACCGCGCACACCTCGCAGCTGACCGCCGCCGAGCTGCGGGAGATCCGGGACCTGCTCGACGAGGCCTTCGAAGGGGACTTCGCCGACGAGGACTTCGAGCACGCGCTCGGCGGGATGCACGTCCTGATCGGCGCGGCCGGCCGGCTCGTCGCGCACGGCAGCGTCGTGCAGCGGCGGGTCCTGCACCGGGGACGGGCCCTGCGCACCGGATACGTGGAGGCCGTGGCCGTACGGGCCGGCCTGAGGCGCCGGGGCCTCGGCGGGCAGGTGATGGCACAGCTGGAGCAGTGCGTGGCGGGGGCCTACGTGCTGGGTGCCTTGTCCGCGTCCGAGGAAGGGGCCGGACTCTACCTCGCCCGTGGCTGGTCGGTGTGGCCGGGCCGGGTGGGGGCCCTCTCGCCGGACGGGCCGGTGCGGCTGCCCGAGGAGGAGGGTTCCACCTACGTGTGGACGCCGCCCGGCGGGGTCCGGCCGGACCCCGCCGGGCGGCTCGACTTCGACTGGCGGGACGGGGACGTCCTGTAGGGGGCGCCCCCGGTCGGCTACGACCCCGTGATGCTGGCCGAGCCCGTTTCGATGTGGCCCGTGTAGCGGCGCGACCAGGTGCCGTCGGAGTCGGCGAGGATCGTGAAGTCGTACCAGCCCTTGCTGTAGGCCACGGCGTTGAAGAAGTCCTCGCGCGAGGAGTTCGCCGGGACCGTGTAGGTCCACGGGCCGTCCGTGCGGTAGGCGTTCGCGCGGATCGTGAAGGTGACGGGCGAGCCGGAGGAGTTCTTCATCTTGAAGTAGACCGCCGGCTTGCCGGTGCCGGGCTCGACCGCGAACCGGGCCGCCACCTCGATGTCCTTGCCCGGCTTCGACGCGTCGCCGATGAAGCGGCGCAGGAAGCGGTTCGGGCCGTGCATCGAGATGTCGTACTTGCCCGAGCCGTTGCCGAGGCCGATGTGGAAGTAGTCGCCGCCGGTGCCGCCCGGGTCGACGGTGTACTGCCAGGCCGTCGTGTCCCGGTGCTGGTGCGGGTGGATCGAGAAGTGCGCCGCCCGCTTCGCCTCGGCACCCTGGTTGGTCATCGAGAACCAGGCCGTGATCTGGCCGGCCGGCCCGAACTCGAAGCGGTCGAGGTTGCCGTTCACCTGGTACGGCAGGGCCCGCGCCGGGCGGGTGCCGGGCTCCTGCGCCGGGAGGGCGTTGTCCTGCGGCGCCGGGTTGGGGAGCGGGGCGCAGGTCGCCTGGCCGATCACCTTGGCGGTGGACGGGAGGCCCGCGGGGACCCCGTAGACAGGGCGCTTGAAGTCGAAGACACCGGTCAGGTCGCCGACCACCTTGCGGCGCCAGGCGCTGATGTTCGGGCAGGTGGCGGGGGTGCCGAGGGCGGTCGTCCACTGCTCCATGAACCGCAGCACCGAGGTGTGGTCGAAGACCTCCGAGCTCACCCAGCCGCCGCGGGTCCAGGGGGACATCACGATCATCGGGACGCGGAAGCCGAGGCCGATGGGGAGGCCGTCGATGTACTCGCCGGGGGTGCCGGGCGGGGCGACCGGCGGCGGGACGTGGTCGAAGAATCCGTCGTTCTCGTCGTAGTTGAGGAAGAGGACCGTGGAGTCGAACACCTCGGGGTCGGCGGCCAGGGCGCGGTAGACCAGGTCCACGAAGTGGGCGCCGTCGCCGGGCGGGGCGTAGGGGTGCTCCGAGAAGGCCTCACTGGCCACGACCCAGGACACCTGGGGGAGGGTGCCCGCCACGACATCGGCGCGTATCGCGGCCGCGATGTCGTCCGGGGTGGAGCCGGTGACCTTGGGAACCGAGCCCATGCCCCGGTCCCACAGCGGATCGCCGGGGCCGGCGTCCGTGAACCGCTTGAAGTAGGCGAGCCCGTTGTCCCCGTAGTTGTCCTGGGCGTTCTGGTAGACCTTCCAGCTCATGCCGGCCCGCTGGAGGGCCTCCGCGTACGTCTCCCAGGTCAGCCCGGACTCGTCGCCGCCGTCCTTGCTGGTGGCGTCGACCTTGCCGCTCCACAGGAAGGTGCGGTTCGGGCCGGTCGCGCTGAGGGCGGAGCAGAAGTAGGCGTCGCAGATCGTGTAGTTGTCGGCGAGGCCGTAGTGGAAGGGGATGTCCCCCCGGTCGAGGTGGCCGAGGGTGCGGACGTTGCCGACGCCCGTGACCCAGTTGTCCATCCGGCCCTTGTTCCAGGCGGCGTGCTGCGAGGTCCAGCTGTGCGGGAGGTCGCCGGTGCACTGGGCCAGGGTCTCGCTGTCCGCGCCGCCCGCCGGCGGGGTGGCGGACAGCTTCCACGGGTACTGGCGGCCGCCCCAGTTGGGCTGGTTGAACATGCCCCAGCCGCCCGGGATGTTGCCGGCGGCGCGGTCGCCGAACCCGCGGACGCCCTTCAGCCTGCCGAAGTAGTGGTCGAAGCTGCGGTTCTCCTGCATCAGGATCACCACGTGCTTCACATCGGTGATGGTGCCGGTCGCGGCGGCCGCGGCCGCCGTCGTCGGTGTGACCGCGGGCAGGGTGGCGCCCGCCACGAGCCCGGCGCCGATTCCCACGAAACCTCTGCGGCTGATCGGTGTCACTGGCCTCTCGCCTCCAACTCAAGTGCCCCGTCGGCACATCGACGGCAAGAGTGGCGGCGCCGGGATCAAAGGTCTACATCCATGCGGTAAGAAATCGGTGAACATAAGGGTGGCTGGAATCAGCCGTCGGCCCGGACCAGCATCTTGCCCGTGTTGTCCCCGTGGAGCATGCCCAGGAAGGCCTCAACCGTCCGGTCAAAGCCCTGGACAACGGTGGTGTCGGTGCCGATCCGGCCGCTGCGCAGATGCGGGACGAGGAAGTCCTCCAACTCATCCTGCAGATTGGTGTGATTGCGAACCAATACACCTTCCAGGCGGAGGGACTTGTGTACGACCTCGAAGAGGTTGCGGGGCGCGGCCGGCGAACGGTCCCCGTTGTACATCGAGATCGCGCCCACCCAGGCGATCCGCCCGTACTCGCGCAGCGCGTCGATCGCCCCCTCCAGGTGGTCCCCGCCGACGTTGTCCACGTAGACGTCGATACCGTCCGGGGCGGCCTGCGCGAGCTGCTCGCCGACCGGCCCGTCGTGGTAGTCGAAGGCCGCGTCGAAGCCGAGCGCGCCGGTGAGGTGGCGGACCTTGGCCGCCGAGCCCGCGCTGCCGATGATCCGCCGGGCGCCCAGCAGCCGGGCGATGTGGCCGGTGGCCGTACCGACCCCGCCCGCGGCGGCGGAGACGAAGAGGTCCTCGCCGCTGCGCAGTGCCGCCGTCCGGGTGAGGGCCGCGTACGCGGTCAGGCCGGTGCCGCCCAGGACGGAGAGGTAGGCCTCCAGCGGGACGCCGTCGTGGCCCCGCAGGGTCCGCGTCCCGTCCACGCCGAGGGTGACCAGGGCGTGGGTCCGCCAGCCCGCGCGGTGGAAGACCAGGTCGCCCTCGCGCAGCCCCGGGTCGCGGGAGGCGAGCACCCGGCCCACCGAGCGGCCCTCCAGCGGGGTGTTCAGCTCGAAGCCGCCCTCGCCGCCGTCCATCATGCCCCGGTGGTACGGGTCCACGGAGAGCAGGAGGTTCTCGACGAGCGCGGTGCCGGGCGCCGGATCCGGGACCGGGAAGGCGGCGTAGGTGAAGTCCCCGGCGGTGGGGAAGCCGGTGGGGCGGGCGATCTGGTGGACGGCGCAAGCGGTGTTCGTGGTCATGGGCCCGACGCTAGGAAGGAATGGCCGGCCCGGGCAGGGGGTTGCGTTCATGGAACGCGCACATCCATGAACACCGCTCATAGAACGAGGTGGAAGCCCCCATGGCGGGAAGCACTGCCGACCTGCTGCCCCAGGAACTGCGGATCCTGGTCGCCGTCTGCGACCGGGGCGGCTTCTCCGCCGCCGCGGCCGCGCTCGGCCTCACCCAGTCGGCCGTCTCCCACTCCGTGCGCGGCAGCGAGGCCAAGGTCGGCGGGGTGCTCTTCGAGCGCGGCCGCGCCGGGGCCACCCCCACCCCGGCGGGGGAGCGGGCCGTCGCCCTCGCCCGCCGGATCCTGCGGATGTACGAGGTCCTCGGCGCGGAGGTCCGGGGCGCGGGCCGCGGCGCGGTGGAGGGGGTGCTGCGGATCGCGGCGTTCCGCAGTGCGGCCCTGCACCTGCTGCCGCCCGCGCTGGAGCGGCTCACGGCCCGGCACCCGGGCATCCGCCCCGAGGTCCGCGTCGTGCGCGAGATCGGCGCCGGAGCGGCCGGGGAAGTGGCGGCGGGCCGCGCCGACCTGGGCATCGCCACGCTGGGCGGCTCGCAGGAGGTGGCTCCCGGCCTGCTGACCGGGCTGCTGGCGCAGGAGGCGTACCGGCTGGTCCACCCGGCCGGGCACCCGGACCCGAAGGGCCTGCCGCTGATGGACTGGGACGAGAACTGCGGTTCCTACACCCGCTCCTGGTGGCGCGCCCAGGACTGGATCCCGCGGGCGACGGTCAAGGCGGAGGACGACGCGATGGTGCTGACCATGGTCGGCCGCGGGCTCGGCATGGCGATCATGCCCGAGCTGTCCCTGCGGGAGGCGACCGAGGCGGTGGACATCACCGATCTGGGCCCTGGGGGACCGGTGAGACAGGTGGGATACGTCACTACGGCGGAATCGGCCTCAACTCTCGCGGTAAGGGCTCTGATCAGGGAACTTCGTTCCGAGAAGGGCTGAAACGGACCCTCCGGACGAGGCTTTCCGGGGGGTTGGGCGTCTCAGATAGTAGGAAGCCCGAGTAATTGCCGAGACATACAACGGGACCTGGCCTAGCTTTGTAGAAGCCGAACGTCTCGCCGATCAGGCGAATGGCGGTCGAGAGCGCGCGCCCCTGGCAGGCAACCCCTGCGGCGCACCGCTCCCCGCCTCTTCCGGCGCCTTGAAGGAACCCCTCATCCGTGGCCCCGCCACGCCGTGATCTCAAGGAGTCGATCACCATGACCGCTTCCACCGCCACCCGCCGCGTCCGCCACACCTCCGCCTCGGCCGACGACCGCAAGAACGCCGCCGCCGCTCTCCAGCGCGCCCTCGACCGCCGTGACAACGGCGGGTCGACCGGTCACTGACCTGCGACGCCCAAGACATTCTGCGTCCATATGCGTCCACATGGTGGACGCGGAATGTCTGAGGGCTGGGACACGGAGTACGGTTCCGTCATGTCGACCAGCATCAATCTCGCAGTGATCCCCGGTGATGGCATCGGCCAGGAAGTCGTGGCTCAGGGACTCAAGGTCCTTACCGCGGTCCTGCCCCAGGATGTGAAGCTGGAGAGCAAGCAATACGATCTCGGCGCCCAGCGCTGGCACCGCACCGGTGAGACCCTCCCGGACGCGGAGCTCGAAGCCCTCAAGCACCACGACGCGATCCTGCTGGGTGCCATCGGCGACCCCTCGGTCCCGTCCGGCGTGCTGGAGCGCGGCCTGCTGCTGAAGCTCCGCTTCGCCTTCGACCACTTCATCAACCTGCGTCCGTCGAAGCTGTTCCCGAACACGGCCACCCCGCTGGCCGGCCGCCCGGAGATCGACTTCGTCGTGGTCCGCGAGGGCACCGAGGGCCCGTACACCGGCAACGGCGGCAGCCTGCGCACCGGCACCCCCGCCGAGGTGGCCACCGAGGTCAGCATCAACACCGCGTACGGCGTTGAGCGCGTCGTCCGTGACGCGTACGAGCGGGCGAACGCCCGCCCCCGCAAGAAGCTGACGCTGGTCCACAAGAACAACGTCCTCGTGTACGCGGGCCACATGTGGAAGAACATCTTCGACAAGGTCGGCCAGGAATACCCCGAGGTCACCACCGACTACCTGCACGTCGACGCCGCGACGATCTTCTTCGTCACCCAGCCGGAGCGCTTCGACGTCATCGTCACGGACAACCTCTTCGGTGACATCCTCACCGACCTGGCCGCCGCCGTGACCGGCGGAATCGGCCTCGCCGCCTCCGGGAACATCAACCCGACCGGCGCCTTCCCGTCCATGTTCGAGCCCGTCCACGGCTCTGCCCCGGACATCGCCGGCACCGGCAAGGCCGACCCGACCGCGACGATCCTCTCCGTCGCCCTCCTGCTGCGTCACCTCGGCTACGAGGCCCAGGCCGTCCGCATCGAGGACGCGGTCTCCGCCGACCTGGCGGAGCGCGACGGAACCTTCCGCTCCACCGACGCGATCGGCGACGCCCTCGCCGCTCGGGTAGCCGGCTGACCCGGTAGCTCCACCTCAGGAAGCCGCCGGGTCACAATGGGACCCGGCGGCTTCTCCTGTGCGGCCCCGGGTGCCACCATCTCCCCTGGGCCGCTTTCCCCGCTTCTCCGAAGCCTGCCCGCGCGCGATAATCGAACGCGAGGCCGCGGAATGCGGGGAAGCTCGGACGTCCTAGTACGCCGTGAGCGCGGTCCGCCATACACAACCGGTGAAGGACAAGCACTCATGACGACGCCCACGATCGAGCTCAAGCCCTCCTCGAACCCGCTGTCCGATGCGGAGCGCGAGGCGATCCTGGCCAGCCCCGGCTTCGGCCGCCACTTCACCGACCACATGGTGACGATCAAGTGGACCGAGGGTCGCGGCTGGCACGATGCCGAGCTGGTCCCGTACGCGCCGCTCGCGATCGACCCGGCGAACATGACGCTGCACTACGCGCAGACGATCTTCGAGGGCCTCAAGGCCTACCGCCAGCCCGACGGCACCGTGGCCACCTTCCGCCCCGAGGCCAACGCCGCGCGCTTCCAGTCCTCCGCGCGCCGCATGGCCATGCCGGAGCTGCCGACCGAGCTCTTCATCGAGGCCTGCGACGCGCTGATCAAGCAGGACCGCGCCTGGGTGCCGGACTCCGGCGAGGCCTCCCTGTACCTGCGCCCGTTCATGTTCGCCTCCGAGGTCGGCCTCGGCGTCCGCCCGGCGAACGAGTTCCTCTTCATCGTCATCGCCTCGCCCGCCGGCGCCTACTTCCCCGGTGGCGTCAAGCCCGTCTCCGTCTGGCTCTCCGAGGACTACGTCCGCGCGGTCAAGGGCGGCACCGGCGCCGCGAAGACCGGCGGCAACTACGCGGCCTCGCTGGTCGCGCAGGCCCAGGCGGCCTCGCACGGCTGCGACCAGGTGGTCTGGCTCGACGCCGTCGAGCACCGCTGGATCGAGGAGATGGGCGGGATGAACCTGTACTTCGTGTACGGCGACCGCATCGTCACCCCGGAGCTCACCGGCTCGCTCCTCCCCGGCATCACCCGCGACTCCCTCCTCACCATCGCCCGCGACCTCGGCTACACCGCCGAGGAGGGCCGCCTGACCACCGAGGACTGGCAGCGCGACAACGCCAACGGCACCCTCACCGAGGTGTTCGCCTGCGGCACCGCCGCCGTCATCACCCCGGTCGGCTCGGTCAAGTCCGAGCGCGCCAACTGGACCCAGGGCGACGGTGAGCCGGGCCAGGTCACCATGCGTCTGCGCAAGGCGCTGCTGGAACTCCAGACCGGCCACAGCGCCGACACCCACGGCTGGATGCACCCGCTGGGCTAGTCCGCCCGGCGGGCCGCCCCCGCAGGTGGCCCGGAAAACGGGAAGCGCCTCCGGCGAGCGGGAACGGGGACTGTCCAGGTCCTCGTTCCCGCCCCGTCGGAGGCGCTTTTTCAGGTGAACGGGCGTACGGGGGCTGTCCCCCGACCCGCCGGAGTCGTCGCCCCGCTCAGATCCCGACCGCGTTGGACGCGGGCAGCCAGATCTGCAGCTGGTAGACGAAGTCGCTCCAGAGCCCGGTGACGAGCAGTACTCCGACCGCGATCAGGAATCCGCCGCCGATCTTGAGCACCAGCGAGTAGTGCTTCTTGACCCATCCGAACGCCTTCATCGACCGGCGGAAAGCGACGGCCGCGAGGATGAAGGGAACGCCCAGCCCCAGGCAGAAGAAGGACACGAGCAGCGCGCCCCGGCCCGGGCTCTCCTGCCCCATGGACAGGCTCATCACAGCTCCGAGGGTCGGGCCCATGCACGGCGACCACCCGAGCCCGAACGTGAAGCCGAGAACCGGTGCGCCGAGCAGTCCGGCTCCGGGCTTCCGGTGGATCCGGAAGTCGCGCTGCGTGAAACCGGGGAGGAATCCCATGAAGGCGAGCCCGAAGAGGATCGTCAGGCTTCCCAGAACGATGTCGAGCGTGTCCTTGTATGCGGAAAGGGTGCTGCCGAAGTATCCGAAGAAGGCGCCCTGGGTGACGAATGGGGCCGAGAATCCGAGCACGAAGAGGAGTGCGCCCAGAAGCATCCGGCCACGCTTTTCCTCACGCGCCTCGGGGCTCAGTGTGGAGGCGGAAAGGCCCGTGACGTAGCCGAGGTATCCCGGGACGAGCGGCAGCACGCAGGGCGAGAAGAACGAGATGATGCCGGCCAGGAGGGCCACCGGCACGGCGGCGACCAGGGTGCCGCTCGTCACCACCGACGTAGTCGATGCCAGGACCACCAGGGCCTCCTTGTTCGCGGCCCGGTCGAGGCACGTGCGCAGACGGTAGGTGTTCCCAGTGTGGCACGCGGCGCCCGGGCGGCCGTGGTCAGGGTGCGCGGCCGGGCACCGGAGGATCGGGCACGATAACTGCCCCATGTCCGCATCGGTGTTGTTCCTGTCGATTGCCCGATTGAATTCCTGTGACCGACACGGGGGCGACCGGTGGCCTGGCCGGCCTTTGACCGAAAGAGCCCGGCCCGAGGCAAAGGGGAAAGAAATAAAGATCGGCAGGCGTGTCGTACGGCCCGTTTCTCTTGCCCTGATGGTTCCGGCTCCGGCTCTCGGAGCGGCGGCGAACGCATTCGCCGACGGCAATGTGTCCTGGCGCAACGCGGCCACCGGGAAATACCCGATGACCGCCCAGGGGCACCTTCGCAATGGTGCTGACCGGAAGTGACGGCAGCGCTGGTCCTGACCGGTGCGCCCCACATGCGCAGGCCCGCGTCCCGGAACCTCCGGGGCGCGGGCCTGCGCCCGTACGGGCGGACCTCAGGCGTTCGCCGGCTCCTCGGCGGCGGTGGCCGCCGGAGCCGGAGCCGGAGCCGGGGCGGGGGAGCGGCGGGCGGTGAGGGCGGTGTACACGAGCCCGCCCGTCAGGCCGGACAGGACGAAGGAGCAGTCCACGCCGCCGGTGAGCGAGAGCAGCGGGCCCTCGTAGAAGGGGGTGGTCACGGCGAGCAGGCCGATGCCCGCGCCGATCGCCCACGAGGCGGTGGCGGCGACGTTCCAGCCGGAGCGGTACCAGTAGATCCCGCCCACCGAGCGGCGGTTGAAGACCTGGAGCGCGTCGGCGTCGTAGCGTCCGCGGCAGCGCACGTACCCGATGAGGGTGATCACGGCCCACGGGGTGCCGATCGCGGTCAGCACCAGCACGAACGAGGTCATCGCGGACTGCACGTCCCACTCGAAGGAGCCGATGAAGACGAAGGCCGTGGAGACCGCCGCGGCGACCAGGGTGGCCGTGGTCCGGGTGGCCCTGGGCACGATGGCGTCGAGGTCGAGGCCCATCGAGTAGAGCATCAGCCCGGCGTTGCCGACCGAGCCGGCCGCGGCGGCGGCGAGCAGCGGGATCAGGTACCAGAAGGGCGAGGCCGCCACCAGCGGGCCGGCGTACTCGGCTCCGGCCCGGGCGGCGAGTGCCGTGTAGGTGCCGAAGAGCTGCGGGATCAGGAGGCCGAAGAGCAGTCCGAACCCGGTGGCCCACAGCACCTTGCGGGAGCTGTGCCGCCGCGGGGAGATGTAACGGGTGTAGTCGCCGAGCAGGGTGATGAAGGCGACCGGGCCGCTGAGCCCGGCGGCGACGGCGGCGAGGATCCAGGTCGGCCAGAAGGAGCCGAGCAGGTACGCCGTGTCCGGCGGGGCCGCGGTGGTGAAGTCCCCGGAGTAGGCGAAGACGCCGATGGCCAGCAGCACCACCATGCCGATGGCCAGGATCTTGCTCATGCGCAGCAGCAGCCGGTAGCCGAAGACGGCGGCGACGACGGTACACGCGGCCAGTACGCCGTACATCAGGCCGCGCGTGGCGCCGGTGTCCGGCAGCCCGGTGAGCCGCGAGAGGACGCCCACCATCACGTCGCCGCCGATCCACAGGGTCAGCGCGGTGTAGCCGAGTGAGAGCAGCAGGCCCACCACCGAGCCCACGAGCCGGCCGCGGACGCCGAACTGCGCGCCGCTGGAGGTCGAGAGATTGGTCGCGGTGCGCAGGGAGACGAGCGCCAGCGGCGCGGTGAAGGCGATGCCGACGAGCGTGCCGGTCACGATGGCGGTGACCGAGGGCCACAGGCCCAGTCCGAAGGACGGGGGCAGCCAGCCGAAGACGATCACACCGAGGCAGAGGTTGGAGCCGAGAAGGATCGAGATCAGGTCACGGGGACCGCTCGTCCGCTCGTCCTCGGGGATGGTGTCGACTCCGCGCTGTTCGATGGGCATGGGGGGACTCCCTTGGCAGGGCGGGGGGTGGTTGCGCTTGGTTTGAGCGACACTCAATGTGACTCAAGGCTTGCCTTCAGGTCAATGATTCCCTCCGAACAAATGAAGAGTTAGAGTGATGCTCTAACCCATCGACTCAAGAGGTGGTGGATCGGCGTGCGGCTGACCCCTACGGAGCGCGACCGGCTGCTGCTCCGCAGCGCTGCGGAGCTGGCCCGGGCCCGGCGGGCTCGTGGCCTGAAACTGAATGTCCCGGAGGCCACCGCGCTGATCGCGGACACGGTCTGCGAGGCGGCGCGCGACGGCAAGCGGCTCGCGGAGGCCATCGAGGAGGCCCGCAGCGTGCTGGGCCCGGGCGATGTCCTGCCGGGCGTCGCCGACGTGGTCGCCGAGGTGCACGTGGAGGCCGTCTTCGACGACGGATCCCGCCTCGCGGTGGTCTCGTCCCCCATCCAGGGCGCGGTCCCGCTCGGCGACGACGCCCCGGGCGCGGTCGTCCCCGGCCCCGGCGCCCCCCAGCCGGAGCCGGTCCTGTACCTGCACGTCCGCAACACCGCCGCCGTGCCGGTGAGTGTGACCTCGCACTTCCACTTCTTCGAGGCGAATCCGCGGCTCGACTTCGACCGCGCCGCGGCCTACGGGATGCGGCTGTGCGTGCCGGCGGGCTCGTCCGTCCGGTTCGACCCCCACGGCGAGGGCGGGGTCGGCCTCGTCCCCATCGGCGGGGACCGGATCGCGATCGGCTTCGCGGGCCTGGTCGACGGGCCCCTGGACGCACCCGGAGCCAAGGACGAGGCCCTGCGCCGCGCGGCGGCCTGCGGCTACCTCGGCGTCACCGCCGAACACGAGGACGGAGACCGGGCGTGAGCAAGAAGATCCCGCACAGCGATCACTGTGCGCCGGGCAGCCGGCACATCGACCCGCACGAGTACGCGTCCGTCTTCGGCCCCCGCGCCGGGGACCGGGTGCGCCTCGGTGACTCGGGGTTGACCGTCCGCGTCGAGCGCGACGCGCAGAGGCCGGGGGATGAGTTCCTGGCGGGTTTCGGGAAGACGGCCCGTGACGGGCTGCACCTGAAGGCCGCCGCGGTGCGTGAGACCTGCGATGTGGTGATCAGCAACGTGCTGGTCATCGACGCCGTGCTCGGGATCCGCAAGGTGTCGATCGGTATCCGCGAGGGCCGGATCCACGCGATCGGCCGGGCCGGCAACCCCGACACCCTCGACGGCGTCGACGTGGTCGTCGGCACCGGCACGACGATCGTGTCCGGCGAGGGCCTGATCGCGACCGCCGGAGCCGTCGACACCCACGTCCACCTGCTCTCCCCGCGGATCATGGAAGCCTCGCTCGCCGCGGGTGTCACCACGATCATCGGCCAGGAGTTCGGCCCCGTCTGGGGCGTCGGTGTCAACTCCCCGTGGGCGCTGAAGCACGCCTTCAACGCCTTCGACGCCTGGCCGGTCAACATCGGATTCCTCGCCCGCGGCTCCTCCTCGGACCCCGCCCCGCTGGTCGAAGCGCTCGCCGAGGGCGGCGCGTCCGGCTTCAAGGTCCACGAGGACATGGGCGCGCACACCCGGGCCCTGGATACGGCGCTGCGGGTGGCCGAGGAGCACGACGTGCAGGTGGCCCTGCACAGTGACGGTCTGAACGAGTGCCTGTCGGTCGAGGACACCCTGCGGGTGCTGGAGGGGCGGACCATCCACGCCTTCCACATCGAGGGCTGCGGCGGCGGGCACGTTCCCAACGTCCTGAAGATGGCGGGCGTCCCGAACGTCATCGGTTCCTCGACCAATCCCACGCTGCCGTTCGGCCGGGACGCGGTCGCCGAGCACTACGGCATGATCGTCTCCGTCCACGACCTCAAGCCCGACCTGCCCGGCGACGCCGCCATGGCCCGCGACCGCATCCGCGCCGGGACGATGGGTGCCGAGGACGTACTCCACGACCTCGGGGCCATCGGCATCACGTCCTCCGACGCGCAGGGCATGGGCCGGGCGGGCGAGACGATCCGCCGCACCTTCGCGATGGCCGCCAAGATGAAGGGCGAGCTCGGCCCGATGGACGGCGACGGCGAGGGCGACGACAACGCCCGCGTCCTGCGCTACATCGCCAAACTCACCATCAACCCGGCCATCGCCCACGGACTCGCCCACGAGATCGGCTCCATCGAAGTCGGCAAACTCGCCGACATCGTGCTCTGGCGCCCGCAGTTCTTCGGCGCCAAGCCCCAGCTCGTACTGAAGGCCGGCTTCCCCGCCTACGGCGTCACCGGCGACCCGAACGCCGCCACCGACACCTGCGAACCGCTGGTCCTCGGACCGCAGTTCGGCGCGCACGGAGCCACGGCCGCCGACATCTCCGTCGCCTTCGTCTCCGCCGCGGCCGCGGCCCTCGGCAGTGACGAGATGCCGACCCGGCGCCGCCGCGTCGCCGTCCGCGGTACCCGGGGGATCGGCCCCAAGGACCTCCTGCTCAACTCCCGGGTGGGCGCGGTCGATGTGGACGCGCGCAGCGGACTGGTCTCCCTCGACGGGGAACCGCTGCGCTCCGAAGCCGCCGAATCGGTCTCCCTCAACCGCCTGTACTTCCTGTAAGTCAGCACAGCCCGTAAGGACCTGCCTGCCATGACCGCCCATCAGCCCGCCAAGCCGGCCGACGCCGGATTCCGGATGCCCGCCGAGTGGACGCCCCACGAGCGCACCTGGATGGCCTGGCCCAGCCCCAACCCGACCTTCACCAACGCGCAGGAGCTCGCCGACGCCCGCGCCGCCTGGGGCGCCGTCGCCCGCGCGGTCCGCGCGTACGAGCCGGTGACCCTCGTGGTCTCGCCCGGCGACGCCGACAGCGCCCGGGCGATCGTCGGCGACGACGTACAGCTGGTCGAGCAGGAGCTCGACGACGCCTGGATGCGCGACATCGGCCCGACCTTCGTCACCAACGACGCCGGCCAGCTCGCCGCCGTCGACTGGACCTTCAACGGCTGGGGCGCCCAGGAGTGGGCCCGCTGGGACCACGACTCGAAGATCGCCCGGCACGTCTCGGACGTCGCCGGCACCCGCACGTACAGCACCGAGCTCGTCAACGAGGGCGGCGCCATCCACGTCGACGGCGAGGGCACCGTGCTGCTCACCGACACCGTTCAGCTGGGCGAGGGCCGCAACCCCGGCTGGACCCGCCAGCAGGTGGAGGCCGAGATCCACGCCCACCTCGGCACCACCAAGGCGATCTGGCTGCCGTACGGCCTGGCCGGCGACTACGGCACCTACGGCACCCAGGGCCACGTCGACATCGTCGCCGCCTTCGCCCGCCCCGGCGTCGT
Organism: Streptomyces nojiriensis; assembly: GCF_017639205.1. Lineage (NCBI taxonomy): Bacteria > Bacillati > Actinomycetota > Actinomycetes > Kitasatosporales > Streptomycetaceae > Streptomyces > Streptomyces nojiriensis. The sequence goes on from NZ_CP071139.1 coordinate 6,312,580, forward strand.
CATGGTCCACACCCAGCCCGACCCGGCCCACCCGGACCACGAGCGCTGCAAGACCATCGCCGCCGTCCTGCGCGCGTCCACCGACGCCCGCGGCCGGCGGCTGGAGGTCGTGGAGATCCCGGCGCCGACCGTGCTGGAGGAGGACGGGGAGTGGGTGGACTACTCGTACATCAACCACTATCTGTGCAACGGCGGTGTCGTGCTGTGCGCGTTCGACGACCCGCGAGACGAGGAGGCCGCCGAGATCTTCCGCGGACTGTTCCCCGAGCGGACCGTGACCCTCGTTGACGCACGTACGATTTTCGCCGGGGGTGGCGGTATCCACTGCATCACCCAGCAGCAGCCGAAGGTCTGATCCGCAGACGACCGGCAGCCGACCGACAAGGAGTGGGTCCATGGTGGCGGGTGGAGTACCGGTACGCGCGGCGCGGAAGAACGCGCCGCCGCGCGAGGACGTACTCGTCGCCGCCATGGCCACGATCGCCGAGCGCGGCCTGGAAGGCCTGACCATGGCCGGACTGGGCCGCGAGGTCGGCATGAGCAGCGGCCACCTCCTCTACTACTTCCGCAGCAAGGACGAGCTCCTGCTGCAGACCCTGGAGTGGAGCGAGGCGGAGCTGGGCGGCGAGCGGCGGGCCCTGCTCGCCCGCCGCGGTCCGGTGAGCGAGCGCCTGCAGGCGTACGTGGACCTGTACGTGCCCACGCGCGCCCGCGACCCGCACTGGACGCTCTGGCTGGAGGTCTGGAACCGCTCCCAGAACGCCGGCCCCCAGGAGCGCGACCGGCAGGCGGCCATCGAGGGCGCCTGGCACCGCGACCTGGTCGCGCTGCTCGCCGAGGGCATCTCGCGCGGGGAGTTCCGCCCGGTGGACGCCGACCGCGCGGCGACCCGGATCCGGGCCCTGCTCGACGGATTCAGCATCCAGCTGGCGGTGGGCCTGCCGACCCTGGACCGCCCGGCGATCCTCACCCACGTGAGGGAGTTCCTGACGGAGACCCTCTCCCCACGCTCCTAGGCCGTCTCTTCCGGATCTTGCCGGGCCCGCGACGCCCGGCACCGCACCTGGCCGCGTTGTCGGGGCACCCGAGTACGTCCAGTACACGGGCGCCCCTCCGCCTTGCCATCTACGGCACCGGACGCCGCGGGCTCGGCCGACAAGATCCGAAAGAGACGGCCTAGGTGTGTTGTCCCGGGACGTTGGTGACACGCGTGCTGGGTACTTGAAATGGGTGAGGGCCTCCGGGTTCGGTGTGGATTGCGACATCTGCACCGATCCGAGGAGGCCCTCGTGCCCCACCGTAACGCCCCGCTGACCGAGACCGGGCGACTGCGCCTGGCCCGCTGTGTCGTGGACGACGGCTGGCCGCTGCGGCGGGCAGCGGAACGTTTCCAGGTCAGCCACACCACCGCCGCCCGCTGGGCCACCCGCTACCGGCAGCTGGGCATCGCCGGAATGAGTGACCGCTCCAGCCGACCGCACCACCAGCCGCGCCGAACACCGGCCGAGGTGGAAGACCAGGTACTGCGTCTGCGGCGTGAACACCGGATCGGGCCGCTACGGCTCGCCGCGCGCTGCGGCATCACACCCTCGACCGCCCACCGCATCCTGATCCGTCACGGCCAGCCACCACTGGCCGCACTCGACCGGGCCACCGGCGAACCCATCCGCCGCTACGAACGCGCCCGCCCCGGCGAACTCGTCCACATCGACGTCAAGAAACTCGGCCGGATCCCCGACGGCGGCGGCCACAAGACCCTCGGCAGAGCCGAAGGACGCCGCAACAAGACCGGTACCGGCTGGGCCTACCTACACACCGCGCTCGACGACCACACCCGCCTCGCCTACACAGAAGACCTGCCCGACGAGACCGCCCCCACCTGCGCCGCGTTCCTGCAGCGGGCGACCGCCTGGTTCGCCTCCCTGGGCATCACCGTCGAGCGGGTCCTGACCGACAACGCCTGGGCCTACAGCAAGAACACCTGGCGCGATACTTGTCGTGACCTGGGGATCAGCCCCAGGCGGACTCGGCCCTGGCGTCCACAGACCAACGGCAAGGTCGAACGCTTCCACCGCACCCTGCTCGACGAATGGGCCTACCGGCAGCCCTACACCTCAGACCATGAGCGCATGGAAGCGTTTACCGACTGGCTGCACTGGTACAACTACCACCGACCCCACACCGGCATCGCAGGCCAAACACCCGCCAGCCGCGGCACCAACCTGTCCGAACAACACACCTAGGCCGTCTCTTCCGGGCCTGGGCCCGGCTCAGCGCCGGGTGGTCACCGTCGCCGTGAACCCGCAGCACTCGAACTTCCGGATCCGGTCTCCCGAGACCTTCGTGATCCGCACCTGGTCCAGCCGTGCGGTGGTGTCGACGGCCGAGGCGATGACCGCGACCCCGCCCCCGCCGCCCCGGACGGTGTCCCTCACCGCGGTGAACGTTCCGTCCTGGAGGGCCAGCCCGAAGTACGTGTTGTCGACCAGGGTGTTGTGGCTGGTCTCCATCGTGCCGAACCCGTAGATGCCGAGCTGGTTGCCGACGAGCCGGTTCTTGGTGACCACGACCCCCGTGTTGGCCAGGATGCCGGCGTGCTGGAACTCGGTGAAGAAATCGGGGCCGCACTCCGGATCCGGCTCGCGGCACGCGTTGTCGCTCACCGTGTTCTTCTCGACCCTGCCGGTCGCCTCGACGAACTCGATCCCGTCGGTGGAGATGGTCTTCTGGCCGGTGACGACGTTGCGGAGCAGCGTGGCCCGCGAGTCCGCGCCGAGGACGACGACGCCGGAGCCCTGATAGTCGGTGATCTCGGAATCCTGGATGGTCGCCGACCCGGCACCGGTGGGAAAGTCCCCGATGAGGATGGAATTGGCGCTCCGGAAGCACGGGGCCATGGGGGTGTCCTTGATATGGGACACCGCCGCGTGGCTCAGCTCCAGATGCGCTCCGCCCAGGACCCGGATGCCCGCTCCGAGGGCACCTGCGTCGCAGGTGCCGGACCCCGGCCCGCTCACCGCGAGCCGTGAGATCGTCACGGACGCCGCGTTGCCGAGGGAGACGATCGAGTTGAGGCCGTCGGAGCCCGTCACCAGGTGCTCGGGAGCCAGGATGGTCGTCTTCCCGGCCCCAGCCCCCGTGATGGTGAGGTCCTTGCCGATCACCACCTGCTCCCGGTAGACGCCGGGGCGCAGCGCGATGCGATCGCGGGGGTGCGCGGCGTCGACCGCGGACTGGACGGTCGGGTAGGCGGCCGAGGGAACCACCAGTTCGCGCGGCTGCGACGCAGCGGACGGGGGCGCGAGGGAGCCGATGGCCACCGAAGCGAGCAGCGTGCCCAGTGCCACCGCGCACCGTGTGCGTAGGGGGTTCATCGCGTTCTCCTCCGAAGGGAAGGCCGGCTGCGCGTGGCCGCTCGGCGCAGTGGGACACACAGCGGCACGACGGGAACAGCCGGTCCGCACGGCGCCACCCGAGCACAGGACGGGCGCCAGGGCCGGGGGCCGTGCCGCAGGCGTGGGCCGTCCGGAGCAGCGGGACCACACGGCCGGTCGTCGCGACGGGCCGGCCCTGATCCGAGCCCCGGGCGTTTCAGCGGTGGGCCGCCCGCGCGTGGGATGCCCGCATGCTGAGATGCCTGTCCATCCGCGGCGGGCGTTGTGGCACACTGCCAGCGTGCCTGCTCAGCTCATGATTATCGCCAGCAGCGCGCCGGTCCCCAGTGGCCGCTGAACCGTGGAAGAACTTCGCGGAAGCGGCCACCGTGCCTCGGACCCGCGCGCAGACCTCTCGCTACCCGCGAGGGGTTTTTTCGTTTCCCGGACCATCCCTGCCGGGACCGGACCGCGCGCGATGATGGGGGCAGTGGATGCCGGGCATATCCGGAACCACTCATCCGACAGGAGTCAGATCAGCATGACGACGACACCAGAGGCGGCAACTGTGCTGTCAGAAGGCCTGGACGACGGCTTCCACGTCTTCGACACCACCCTGCGCGACGGCGCCCAGCGCGAGGGCATCAACCTCACCGTCGCCGACAAGCTGACGATCGCCCGGCATCTGGACGACTTCGGAGTGGGCTTCATCGAGGGCGGCTGGCCCGGCGCCAACCCCCGTGACACCGAGTTCTTCTCCCGTGCCCGCGCGGAGATCACTTTCAAGAACGCCCAGCTGGTCGCCTTCGGCGCGACCCGGCGCGCGGGCGGAGCGGCCGCCCAGGACCCGCAGGTGCGGGCCCTGTTGGAATCCGGCGCCCCGGTCATCACGCTCGTCGCCAAGTCCCACGACCGGCACGTCGAGCTCGCCCTGCGCACCACCCTCGACGAGAACCTGGAGATGGTCCGCGACACCGTCTCCCACCTGGTCGCCCAGGGCCGCCGCGTCTTCGTCGACTGCGAGCACTTCTTCGACGGCTACCGGGCCAACCCGGAGTACGCCAAGTCCGTCGTACGCACCGCCCACGAGGCCGGCGCCGACGTGGTCATCCTCTGCGACACCAACGGCGGCATGCTGCCCGCCCAGGTGACCGCCACCGTCGCCACCGTCCTCGCCGACACCGGCGCCCGCCTGGGCATCCACGCCCAGGACGACACCGGCTGCGCCGTCGCCAACACCCTGGCCGCGGTGGACGCGGGCGCCACCCACGTCCAGTGCACGGCGAACGGGTACGGCGAGCGGGTCGGCAACGCCAACCTCTTCCCCGTCGTCGCCGCCCTGGAGATCAAGTACGGGCGCAAGGTGCTTCCCGACGGGGCGCTCGCCGAGATGACCCGGATCTCGCACGCGATCGCCGAGGTCGTGAACCTCACCCCCTCCACGCACCAGCCCTACGTCGGCGTCTCCGCCTTCGCGCACAAGGCGGGCCTGCACGCCTCGGCCATCAAGGTCGACCCGGACCTCTACCAGCACATCGACCCCGAGCGCGTCGGCAACACCATGCGGATGCTGGTCTCCGACATGGCCGGCCGCGCCTCCATCGAGCTCAAGGGCAAGGAGCTCGGCGTCGACCTCGGCGGGGACCGCGCGCTGATCTCCCGGGTCGTGGAGCGGGTCAAGGCGCGCGAGCTTCAGGGCTACACCTACGAGGCGGCCGACGCCTCCTTCGAGCTGCTGCTGCGCGCCGAGGCCGAGGGCCGCGCCCGCAAGTACTTCCGCATCGAGTCGTGGCGGGCCATCATCGAGGACCGCCCGGACGGCACCCACGCCAACGAGGCCACGGTCAAGCTGTGGGCCAAGGGCGAGCGGATCGTCGCCACGGCGGAGGGCAACGGCCCGGTCAACGCGCTGGACCGCGCGCTGCGGGTGGCGCTGGAGCGGTTCTACCCGCAGCTCGCCAAGTTCGAGCTCGTCGACTACAAGGTCCGCATCCTGGAGGGCACGCACGGCACGGAGTCCACGACCCGCGTGCTGGTCGCCACGACGGACGGCGAACGCGAGTGGTCCACGGTCGGCGTGGCCCCGAACGTGATCGCGGCGTCCTGGCAGGCCCTGGAGGACGCGTTCACCTACGGCCTGCTGCACGCGGGCGTCGAACCCGCCGAGTAGCCCGCCGGACTCCCGCCCGGCAAGGCCCTTATGTCCAGCTCACACGGGAAAGTATCGGTTCCGGTAGCGTCATGGATATGAGGACCAGGCTGATATCCGTGCGCTTCGGACCGCTGCTCTCCGGTCTGCTGCTGGCGCTGGCGACGACCGCCCTCGTCGCCGCGCCGCCGGCTTCGGCGGCCGAGGGGGTCGCCGCCGTGGGGGAGGCCCTCGAGAAGGGCCCGGTCTACGTCGCCCCCGGGGCCGAGGCGCAGTTGTCCACGGTCCAGGCGGACGCGCTCGCGAAGAAGATCAAGGACGCCGGGAAGCCGGTGTTCGTGGCCGTGCTGCCGGCCACCGCCGAGTTCCCCGCCGACAAGGTGCTCGGCGCGGTCCGGGCCGAGACCGGGATCACCGGGCTCTACGCGATCCGGCTCGGTGACGGCTTCGACGCCGGCGCCGACAAGGCGGTCATGCCGCGCAACGCCGTACGCAACCTCACCGAGGCCGTGAAGACCGGCGCACCGGTGAACGCGAACACGCAGCTCAACAACTTCGTGGACCAGGCCCTGACCCAGGTCGGGGGCAGCGCCCCCGCCTCCTGGGGCACGACCGGAGCCGACCGGAGCGCCCCGGTCGGCGGACTGATCGCCCTCGGCGCGGTGGCCGTGGTGGGCGGCGGCGGTGCGTACGCGCTGGTCCGCCGCAACCGGAAGAAGAAGGAGGAGGCCCGGCGCGAGGCCATCGCCCGGCTGAGCGTGGTCGTCGACGAGGACATCACGGCCTTCGGTGAGGAGCTCGAACGGCTCGACTTCCACCCCGGCGAGCCCGGCGCCGACGACGCCATGCGGGGGGACTACGAGCAGGGGCTCGACTCGTACGAGAAGGCCAAGCAGATCATGGCCTCGGTCCAGCGGCCCGACGAGGTCAAGGGCGTCACCCAGGCGCTGGAGGACGGCCGCTTCGCGTTGGCCACCCTCGACGCGCGCCGGCAGGGCAGGCCGCTTCCCGAACGCCGCTCGCCCTGCTTCTTCGACCCGCGCCACGGGCCGAGCACCGAGGACGCCGCCTGGGCTCCGGCCGGCGGGGCGGCTCGTACCGTGCCGGTCTGCACGGCGGACGCCGTACGGCTGCGCGACGGCCTGGACCCGGCGGTCCGCACGGTCGATACCGAGCGCGGGCCGCGGCCGTACTACGACGCCGGCCCGGCGTACGGTCCCTGGGCCGGCGGGTACTTCGGCGGCGGCATCCTGCCCGGCCTGCTGGTGGGCACGATGCTCGGTTCGATGATGTCCAGCCCCGCCTACGCCTCGGACTTCGGCGGCGGCATGGGCAGCGGCTTCGAGGGCGGGGACGTCTCCGGGGCCGGCTTCGACCCGTCCGACTTCGGCGGCGGGGACTTCGGCGGCGGAGGGTTCGACGGGGGCGGCGGCTTCGACGGCGGGGGCGGCTTCTAGGGGGCCGCCCCCGGTTCCGGGAGTCCGGGGAGCCCGTCCGTCAGGCCTGCTTGATGGCCGAGATGTCGAAGGTCAGCTTCACCTTGTCGCTGACCATCACACCGCCGGCCTCCAGGGCGGCGTTCCACGTCAGGCCCCAGTCGGAGCGCAGGATCTCGGTGGATCCCTCGAAGCCGACGCGCTCGTTGCCGTACGGGTCGGTGGCCGAGCCGTTGAACTCCAGGTCGATGGAGAGCGGGCGGGTGACGTCCTTGATGGTCAGCTCACCGGTGATGCGGTAGGTGTCCCCGCCGAGCTGACGCGCCTCGGTGGAGCGGAAGGTCATCAGCGGGAAGGCCTCGGCGTCGAAGAAGTCCCCGCTGCGCAGGTGGCCGTCGCGGTCGGCGATGCCGGTGTCGACGGAGGCGATCTTCACGTCGATGGAGGCGGTGGAGCGGGACGGGTCGGCGCCGTCCAGGTGCAGGCTCCCCTCGTGCTCGGTGAAGGCTCCGCGGACGTTGGTGACCATGGCGTGGCGGACGGTGAAGCCGATGCTGCTGTGGGCGGGGTCGATGACGTAGTCCCCGGTGAGCGCGGCGAGCGCCGGGTCCACTTCCAGGGTGGCGACGGCGCCGTCCCGGACGTTCACGTTCTGGCTGCGGCGGGTGAAGAGACCCATGACTTGCTCCTCGGTGGTGTACTGCTCGGTCTGAAGAATCTGTTGAATCTTCAACGACTTCAACGGGAACGACGCTAGACCTATTCCGTTCAAATTTCAACATCTAGGCGGGGTGTCAGGTCATTTTGTGAAGGTCCCACAACGGGCGAGCGCCTCGTCTGGCGGAGTCCCTACATCCACTGGGCGTACTGTGCGGGCCGGACAGCGGAAGTCTTCCGAGACTGTGAGGAATGAACGGAGGTTTTTCATCGCGATCTTCGTAAGGTCGGTACATGACCGTTGTGGACCAGACCCCGAGCGAGCCGACGGACGCCCGTGGGCGCGTGGCCGAGCTGCACTCCCTGCGCGAGCAGGCGAGGCGCGGCCCCAGCGACCGCGCGACCGAGACCCAGCACGCCAAGGGCAAGCTGACCGCCCGTGAGCGCATCGCGCTGCTGCTCGACGAAGGTTCCTTCCGGGAGGTCGAGCAGCTCCGCCGCCACCGGGCGACCGGGTTCGGCCTGGAGAACAAGAAGCCCTACACCGACGGTGTCATCACCGGCTGGGGCACGGTCGAGGGCCGCACGGTCTTCGTCTACGCGCACGACTTCCGCATCTTCGGCGGCGCCCTGGGCGAGGCCCACGCCACGAAGATCCACAAGATCATGGACATGGCCATCGCGGCCGGTGCCCCGCTGGTCTCCCTGAACGACGGCGCCGGCGCCCGTATCCAGGAGGGCGTCTCGGCGCTGGCCGGCTACGGCGGCATCTTCCAGCGCAACACCAAGGCCTCGGGCGTCATCCCGCAGATCTCGGTCATGCTGGGCCCCTGCGCCGGTGGCGCCGCCTACTCCCCGGCCCTCACGGACTTCGTGTTCATGGTCCGGGAGACCTCGCAGATGTTCATCACCGGCCCGGACGTGGTCCGCGCGGTGACCGGCGAGGAGATCACCCAGAACGGCCTCGGCGGCGCCGACGTGCACGCCGAGACCTCCGGCGTCGCGCACTTCGCGTACGACGACGAGGAGACCTGCATCTCCGAGGTCCGGTACCTCATCTCGATGCTGCCCTCCAACAACCGCGAGAACCCGCCCGTCCACGAGACGAGCGACCCCGCGGACCGCCGCAGCGAAGTCCTGCTGGACCTGGTCCCCGCGGACGGCAACCGCCCGTACGACATGCTCAAGGTCATCGAGGAGCTCGTCGACGACGGCGACGTCCTGGAGATCCACGAGCGGTGGGCCCGCAACATCATCTGCGCCCTGGCCCGGCTGAACGGCCAGGTCGTCGGCATCGTCGCCAACCAGCCCGGCCACCTCGCCGGTGTCCTGGACATCGAGGCCTCCGAGAAGGCCGCGCGCTTCGTCCAGATGTGCGACGCCTTCAACATCCCGATCATCACCCTGCTGGACGTCCCCGGCTTCCTGCCGGGCGTCGACCAGGAGCACGGCGGCATCATCCGCCACGGCGCCAAGCTGCTGTACGCGTACTGCAACGCCACCGTCCCGCGGATCTCGCTGATCCTGCGCAAGGCCTACGGCGGCGCGTACATCGTCATGGACTCCCAGTCCATCGGTGCCGACATCACCTACGCCTGGCCGACCAACGAGATCGCCGTGATGGGCGCCGAGGGCGCGGCCAACGTCATCTTCCGCAAGCAGATCGCGGACGCCGAGGACCCCGAGGCCATGCGCGTCCGCATGGTCAAGGAGTACAAGGCCGAACTGATGCACCCGTACTACGCGGCCGAGCGCGGCCTCGTCGACGACGTCATCGACCCCGCCGAGACCCGCGAGGTGCTCGTCAGCGCCCTCGCGATGCTCCGCAACAAGCACGCCGATCTGCCGTCCCGCAAGCACGGCAACCCGCCGCAGTAACCGCGAAGGAGACCTGCCACCACATGACCACCGCCACTGACACCCTGCTGCGCGTCGAAAAGGGCAACGCCCGGCCCGAGGAGCTGGCCGCGATCACTGCGATCCTGCTCGCCCGCGCCGCAGCCACGCCCGAGGAGACCCCGGCGCGCGTGCCCGGCCAGGCCGGCTGGCGCCGCCTGGAGCGCACGCCCGGCTTCCGCGCCCCGCACAGCTGGCAGGGCTGAGTTCCCGAGCCCAGAAGGCCCCGCACCCATCAGGGTGCGGGGCCTTCCTCGTACCACCGCCCAGGACGGCGGCCGCACGGGGCCCCTGAGGCGCGCGGGAGGCCGAGAAGCCGTCCCCGGGACCCCGCCCATGGCGAAGGCCCCCGCGTCGTGTGACACAGGGGCCTGTCGGGTGCGGCGGGGCTGCTACCGCAGGCGCGCCATCAGCGCGTGCTCGACGAGCGTGATGAGCGCGCTCTTGGCGTCCGCGCGGTGGCGGGCGTCGGTGGTGATGATCGGGGCGTCCGGGCCGATCTGCAGGGCCTCGCGGACTTCCTCCGGCGTGTAGGGCTGGTGTCCGTCGAAGCCGTTGAGGGCGATGACGAACGGCAGGCCGCTGTTCTCGAAGTAGTCGACGGCGGGGAAGCAGTCGGCGAGACGGCGGGTGTCCACGAGCACGACGGCGCCGATGGCGCCGCGGACGAGGTCGTCCCACATGAACCAGAAGCGGTCCTGGCCCGGGGTACCGAAGAGGTACAGGATCAGGTCCTGGTCGAGCGTGATGCGGCCGAAGTCCATGGCGACCGTGGTCGTCGTCTTGTCACCGGTGTGGGTGAGGTCGTCGATCCCGGCCGAGGCGCTGGTCATCACGGCTTCGGTGCGCAGCGGGTTGATCTCGGAGACCGCGCCGACGAACGTGGTCTTGCCCACGCCGAAGCCGCCCGCCACCACGATCTTCGCGGAGGTGGTGGAGCGGGGAGCCGCTCCGCCGTTAGAGCTTGCGAAGTCCACTGAGCACCCTTTCGAGCAGTGTCACGTCTGGCTGGCCACCGGCAGACTCGTCGCCGCCGGGCTGGTGAATGGCGACAAGGCCCGCCTCCGCCAGGTCGGCGACGAGGATGCGGGCGACACCAAGAGGAATGGAGAGAAGTGCCGAGATCTCCGCTACGGATTTGATCTCCTGGCACAGGCGGCAGATGCGCTGGTGCTCGGGCAACTGCCCTTGCAGACGCGCGGGATCCGCCGTGGTACTGACCAGCGCCTCGATGGCGAGCTGGTAGCGCGGCCGAGTACGGCCGCCGGTCATCGCGTACGGACGCACCAGTGGGTTGTGAGCCTTCGGAGCAGGCTGGCGCGCGGCGCGCGGCGGCTGCTGCGGAGGCATCTGGGGCTGTCCGTACTGCTGCTGCTGGTAGGGATTCTGCTCCGGCACGGGCCGGCTCGGTGCCGAGGGAAAGTTGAAGCGGTTCTGGTCGTGCCCACCCTGCGGCTGCTGCGCGCCGCCATAAGGATGTCCTCCGGGTGTTGTCACGTTTCCTCCTCCGACTCCAAGAACGCAGTACTCCCTGTGGAACCGCGCCACCGCACCCTATGGTGCGATGGCGCGAAACGCACTGCCTGTCTGCTAGTTGAGAAGACTTCCTTGCAGCTCGGCACGCAGATCCGGAGTGAGGACACTGCCCGCGCGATCCACCAGAAGAGCCATCTCGTAGCCCACGAGGCCGATGTCGCACTCCGGGTGCGCGAGCACCGCGAGGGACGATCCGTCGGAGACGGACATGAGGAAGAGGAATCCCCGGTCCATCTCGACCACGGTCTGGTTGACGGCGCCACCCTCGAAGATGCGAGAGGCACCGGCGGTCAGCGAGGTCAGTCCGGAGGCCACGGCCGCCAGCTGATCGGCGCGGTCGCGCGGAAATCCGTCGGACATCGCCAGAAGAAGGCCGTCGGCGGAGACCACCACCGTGTGCGACACCCCAGGGGTGTTGTCCACGAAGTTGGTGATCAACCAGTTCAGGTTCTGTGCCGCCTGGCTCATCGGGCTCACACTAACGCTCCTGGTCATAGCTGTTACTTGACTGCTCAGAACCCGCGCTGCGTCCTTGCTGGACACCGCGCCGCAGGTTGCTCAACCTGCCGCGGACGTCCTCCGGAGCGCGGGAGACCTGGGGGCCGCCCTGCGGGGTCGTCTCCGCTGCGCCCTCGACCAGGTTGGCCTTGGGCACTCGCCGAGGGAGACCGGACGGGGTGATCCCGCCCGCCTTCGGCTCACGGAGCTTTCCGGCCTGCTGCCAGCGTTCGTCGTTGCGCGAACGCCAGGCGGCGGTGCCTTCAGTTTCCTCCGGCGCCTGCTCCGTCACGGCGGGCTGCTGCTGACGCGGCGACCGCTGTTCGAAGAGGGATCCGGTGGACTCCGCTTCCTGCTTCCCGGACGGCCACTGCTGCTGGCTGCCGCGTCGCGGCAGGCCCGCTCCGGTCATCGCGTGACCGGTGTCGGCAGCGGCACCCGGACGGTCGAAGCCTACGCGCTCCGGAGCCGGTTCGGGGACGGCCTGGGATTCCGATTCAGTCCCGTAATCCTGCTGGTAGGCAGCCGGATACGTGTTCTGTTCGGGCCATTCGGCCTGCGCCTGCCCGGCTTCGAAACCATTGTCGTAGCCCTGGGTGGCCGGCTGCTGGTCCGGGTAACCGTCTTCCGTATAGCCGTAGTCCTGCTGCGGGTACGCCTCGTAGCCCTGCTGCGCCTGCTGTGCCTCGTAGGAGGTGTCGTAGGCCTGCTCGGACTGCTGCTCGTAGCCCTGGTACTCCTGGTACCCGTGCTCCGGCTGAGGTTCCGGATAGTCCTGGGCGGGGTACTGCTGCTGTTCCTGCGGGTAACCCACCTGGGCCGCCAGCGCGGCCCGGCGCTCCTGCTGGCCCAGGGACCGGCCGACCGGGTCGGCAGGGGGGCCGTCAGGGCTCTGCTGGTCGTACCGCGAGTCGTCGAAGCCGAGCTCGGCGGCCGTGCGCAGCGGGGCGGCCTGCTGGGCCTGCTGCTCCGGGATGATCTGCGAGACCGTGAAGTCGTCGTCCGGGATGCCCTCGCCACCGCCACCGTGGGTGATGGCGTCGGGGAGCATGACCAGCGAGGTGGTGCCGGCGGCCTCGCCCGAGGGGCGCAGCTGGACGCGGATGCTGTGGCGGTCCGCCAGCCGGCCGACCACGAACAGACCCATGCGCTGCGAGATCGCGGCGTCCACGGTCGGCGGGTTGGCCAGCTTGTGGTTGATGTCCGCGAAGTCCTCGGCGGTGAGGCCGATGCCCTTGTCGTGGATCTCGACCATCACGCGGCCGTCGGGCAGACGCGTGGCGTTGACGCGGACCTTGGTCTGCGGGGAGGAGAACGTGGTGGCGTTCTCCAGGAGCTCGGCGAGCAGGTGCACGAGGTCGGTCACGGCCTGGCCGTGGATCTCGGCCTCCGAGACGCCGGAGAGCTCGATGCGCTCGTACTGCTCCACCTCGGAGGAGGCGGCGCGCAGCACGTCGACCAGCGGGACCGGCTGGTCCCAGCGGCGGCCCGGCTCCTCGCCCGCGAGGATGAGGAGGTTCTCGCCGTTGCGGCGCATACGGGTGGCCAGGTGGTCCAGGCGGAAGAGGTTCTCCAGCTGGTCCGGGTCCGCCTCGTTGTTCTCCAGGTCGGTGATGAGGGTCAGCTGGCCCTCGATCAGCGACTGGTTGCGCATGGAGAGGTTGGTGAAGATCGCGTTGACGTTCCCTCGCAGGAGCGCCTGCTCGGCCGCGAGCCGTACCGCTTCCCGGTGGACCTGGTCGAAGGCGCGGGCGACCTCGCCGATCTCGTCCTGGGAGTCGATGGGGATCGGGAGGACACGGGTGTCCACCTTGCCGGGATCGGTGCGCGAGAGCTGGTCGACGAGCATCGGCAGGCGCTGCTCGGCGATGTCGAAGGCGGCGGTGCGCAGGCGGGCCATCGCGCGGCCCATCTGGCGGGCCATCATGCCGGCGAGGATGAAGGCGGCGAGCAGGGCCACGACGACGATGGCGCCGTTGACGATCGCGTCGGTGCGGGCGTCGTCGGAGACCGCGACGGCGTCCTTGACGGCCTTGTCGAGGAGTTCCTTCTCGACCTCGTCGTACCCGTCGAACTTCGCGGTGGCGGCGGCCTGCCAGAAGGCGGGGGTCGCGCCGGTCTCGGAAAGCTTCTTCTTGCTCTCGCTGTTGGCGATCGCCTCGGTCATGCCGAGGAGCGGCGAGTTGTTGACCGTGGGCGGCGGCTGGAAGCGGACACCGGCCTGCTCGGCCTGGTGCTTCGCGTCGGCGATCTTGGCCTGGCCCTCTTCGGACTTCTTGGCCATGACCGCCTTGAGGCGGTTCACGTCGTCCTCGGTACCCGCCGCGACGTACTCGCCGATGGCGATCTCTTCGAGGTAGGCGTAGGAGGAGAAGGCGACGAGCTGGGCCTTGCGGGTGTTCTCGTCGTTGCTCGGGCGCACCAGCAGGTGCGTACCGACGGCGCGCTGCAGCGAGTTCGCCGCCTTGGCCAGCTGGATCGCGTAGACCATGCGGCCGTACGAGGTCACGTTGCCGGTGCCGAGGCCGAGCTCGTTGGCGAACTGCATGAGGTAGTGCTGGACCAGCACATAGCCCTCTTCGGTCGGGATGGGGCCGGCCGTCCTGGGCAGATCCTTCTTCGGGCTCTCCAGCGCCGCCACGTACGCCTTCTCGCGTACGGCGTCCAGCTTGGGCTCCTCCGCGCGGAAGAGGTCCAGGCGCCGCTCCAGGCCGAGGTTCTTCGGCATGTCCTTGACGGCCTTGTCGAACCTCTCCTTGGCCGCGGTGGTGTCCGCGTAGGCCTTGAGAACCTTCGGGTCCTTCGTCTGGCCGTTCAGGAGGGGCTCGGCGGTCAGGTCACGCTCGTTGAGCAGTGCCTGGCTGTAGCCCGAGGCCGCCTGGACGACCGTGGCTATCTTCTCGGCGTCCTTGGCCTCGTTCCAGGTGTCGATCGAGCCCTTCACCTGGAAGCCGCCCATGACCAGGCCCACGAGGGCCGGCACGAGCAGGATGGCGTTCAGACGGGTCGGCACACGCCAGTTGCGGGGCGAGAACCTGCTGCTGCTCCCGCTGCTCGCGGGCGGGTCCACGGGCACGTCGACGGGCGACGCGGCCGCTCGCGGCGGCGGGGTGAAGTTGCCGCGCGCGGGTTCATCCGCGGGGCTTGCGATGCTTCGCCTCACTCGACCAACAACCTCTCGGCGGTGCTACTAGCTAGTTCGTTGAATTCCAGCACGGTTAACGGCCGTGTTCCAAACAGTTGAAACCGGCCACACCCAGAAGCTTATGCCCTACATAAACCGGACATAAAGAGCGTCCTGCGGCAAAAACGGGGGCAGTTGTGCGCGTAGTGGTACCAGGCGACCGCACCCCGTTGCCAAGTGGCTGCAATTCTCTGTCGAAACGTTATGAACGACAGGGGCGGGCCGTGTCGTAGGACACAGCCCGCCCCTCCCGCGCGACAACTGAAACCGTGTTACTTGAGCCGCGCCATCAGCGCGTGCTCGACGAGCGTGATGAGCGCGCTCTTGGCGTCCGCGCGGTGGCGGGCGTCGGTGGTGATGATCGGAGCACCGGGGCCGATCTGCAGCGCCTCGCGGACCTCCTCCGGCGTGTAGGGCTGGTGCCCCTCGAAGCCGTTGAGGGCCACGACGAACGGCAGGCCGCTGTTCTCGAAGTAGTCGACCGCGGGGAAGCAGTCGGCGAGACGGCGGGTGTCCACGAGCACGATCGCACCGATGGCGCCGCGGACGAGGTCGTCCCACATGAACCAGAAGCGGTCCTGGCCCGGGGTACCGAAGAGGTACAGGATCAGGTCCTGGTCCAGCGTGATGCGGCCGAAGTCCATGGCGACCGTGGTCGTCGTCTTGTCACCGGTGTGGGTGAGGTCGTCGATCCCGGCCGAGGCGCTGGTCATCACGGCTTCGGTGCGCAGCGGGTTGATCTCCGACACGGCTCCGACGAACGTGGTCTTGCCCACGCCGAAGCCGCCCGCCACCACGATCTTCGCGGAGGTGGTGGAGCGGGGAGCCGCTCCGCTAGATGTTCCGAAGGCCACTGAGCACCCTTTCGAGCAGCGTTACATCCGGCGTGCCGCCGGCCTCTCCATTGCCCGGCTGGTGGATGGCCACCATTCCGGCCTCCGCCAGGTCGGCGACGAGGATCCGGGCGACACCGAGCGGCATCGACAGCAGTGCGGAGACCTCGGCGACCGACTTGACCTCGCGGCACAGCGTGCAGATGCGCTGGTGCTCCGGGAGCAGGCCGGACAGGTGCATCGGATCGGCGGTGGTGCTGACCAGCGCCTCGATGGCGAGCTGGTAGCGGGGCCGGGTCCGGCCGCCGGTCATCGCGTACGGACGCACCAGCGGCTGATCGCCTTCCGAGTACGAGTCTCCGTACGAATCGGAGTAGGCGGGGGGCGGGGTCATTGATCCTCCGGGCTGGACAGCAGTGGTCAGCGTGCCGTCTTACGGGGCGGCCGGTGGGGGGACGGGATGACGGCCTGGCGGGAGTACTGGATTCCGGGGCGGGGCCCCGATCTCCCGGCCGGTAGTACCGTCCGGCCGGGAGAGTGGGAAGTCAGCCGAGCAGACTTCCCTGCAGTTCGGCACGCAGGTCCGGAGTGAGGACACTGCCCGCGCGATCCACCAGAAGAGCCATCTCGTAGCCCACGAGGCCGATGTCGCACTCGGGGTGCGCCAGTACGGCCAGCGAGGATCCGTCCGAGACGGACATGAGGAAGAGGAATCCCCGGTCCATCTCGACCACGGTCTGGTTGACGGCGCCACCCTCGAAGATACGGGAGGCACCGGCGGTCAGCGAGGTCAGTCCGGAGGCCACGGCCGCCAGCTGATCGGCGCGGTCGCGGGGGAATCCTTCGGACATCGCCAGAAGGAGTCCGTCGGCGGAGACCACCACCGTGTGCGACACCCCAGGGGTGTTGTCCACGAAGTTGGTGATCAACCAGTTCAGGTTCTGTGCCGCCTGGCTCATCGAACTCAACTAACGCTCCTGCTGGTAAGTGGGGTCGATGTGGTAACTGCCGGTCGCCGGTCCGTTGTTGCCGGCCTGACGGCCCTGCTGGATACCGCGTCGGAGGTTGGTCAGACGGCCACGGACGTCGTCCGGCGCCCGCGAGACCTGCGGACCCGACTGCGCCTCGGCCTGCTGCTGCGCGGTGCCGGCCACGAGGTTCGCCCGCGGGACCCGGCGGGGCAGCCCCGAGGTCGTGATGCCGCCGGCGGCGGGCTGGCGCACGCGCTCCGCCTGCCGCATCAGCTCGTCGTTCGGCGAGGACTTCCAGCTGACGGTCGGCATGGCGCCGGTCGCCGTGGCCGCGGACTCGGCCGCCTGCTCCTGGCCGCGCTGCGGCAGCGGCTGCTGCTGCGGCGCCGGAGCGGACTGCTGCGACTGCTGGCCCTGCTGGGGGATCGCCGCGCCCGGTCCCTGCGCGGGGGGCTGCTGCCCCTCCTCGCGGAACCAGTTCGACTCCAGGGTGTCGAAGATCGGGCTGCGGGCCTCGCCGGGGCTCTGGGCCGGGGGCAGCGCCTCCGGCCGGTGGGCCTGCGGCAGCCGCGGGGTCTCGGGCCGCGCGGGCGGTACGGGTGCGTACCCGTTGCCGGCCTGCGGAGCCTGGGCCTGGGGCTGCTGCGGGGCGTAGCCGCCGACACCGGGGCCGCCCGGACGCTGGGGCTGGTAGCCCGGGCGCTCGAACTGTCCGGTGGTGGACGGGTTCATGGGGCCCCGCACGTCCGGACGCTCGAACTGTCCGGTCGTGCTGTTGCCGCCGTCCGCCTGGGGCATCGGGGCGTTGAAGTCCGGGCGGGCGAACTCGGCGGTCGAGCCGGGGCCCGAGAGCTCGTCGTGACCGCGCGCCTGGTCGCTGCCCCAGCTGGTGGTCTGCGGCCCGGGGAGCTCCGCACGGGGAGCGCCACCGCGCGGCGGCAGCTGCGGCCGGGGGCCGTTCGAAGCCGGTGCCGCGGGAGCGGCCGGCTGCTGGGGCTGCTGCTGCGCCTGCTGCGGCTGGGGCTGCTGGGGTCGCTCGAAGCCGTTGCCCTGCGGGTAGCCGGTCGGACCGGAGGCCGGACGGGCCTGCGGGCCACCACCGAATCCGGGACTGGGGACCGGGCCGCGGGCCGGCAGCGGCGCACCGGAACCGAAGGCGCCCTGGCCCTGGCCCGCGGTGGTCGGACCCTGCTGCGGACGGCCACCGGGAGCACCGGGACCACCCTGCTGCGGGCGACCGCCCTGCGGACGCTGGCCGGCGGCGCCGTCGCGGCCCGGCAGAGCGGCGCGCTGGCCGCCACCGGCGACCTGACCGCGCTGCGGGCCCGAGCCCACGGACGGACGTGCGGCCGGGCCACCCACGGCACCCTGCGCACCGGGAGCACCCGGAGCACCGCCGGGGCCACCCTGGCCCGGCATCGGAGCCGGCTTCTTGCCGCCCTGGGCGACGTCCACCGGCAGCATGACGAGGGCCGTCGTACCGCCCGAGTCGGAGGGGCGCAGCTGGATGCGGATGCCGTGTCGCAGGGACAGGCGGCCGACCACGAACAGACCCATGCGGCGGGAGACGGAGACGTCCACGGTCGGCGGCGACGCGAGTCGCTCGTTGATCGCGGCGAGGTCCTCGGGGGAGAGGCCGATACCGGTGTCGTGGATCTCGACGAGCACGCGGCCGTCGGGCAGCGCGTGACCGGTGACCTTGACCTTGGTCTGCGGGGAGGAGAACGAGGTGGCGTTCTCCAGCAGCTCGGCGAGGACGTGCACGAGGTCGTTGACCACGCGGCCGGCGACATCGGTGCCGGGCACCGAGGCCAGCTCGACGCGCTCGTACTGCTCCACCTCGGAGGCGGCGGCACGGAGCACGTCGACCAGCGGGACGGGGCGGGTCCACCGGCGGCCCGGCTCCTCGCCCGCGAGGACGAGGAGGTTTTCGCCGTTACGGCGCATGCGGGTCGCGAGGTGGTCGAGCTTGAAGAGCGAGGACAGCTGGTCCGGGTCGGCCTCGCGCGACTCCAGTTCGGAGATGAGCGAGAGCTGACGCTGGATGAGGCCCTGCGAGCGGCGCGAGAGGTTGGTGAACATCGCGTTGACGTTGCCTCGCAGGAGGGCCTGCTCGGCAGCGAGTCGGACGGCCTCGCGGTGCACGTCGTCGAATGCCGCGGCCACCTGGCCGATCTCGTCGCGGGTGTGCACACCGACCGACTCCACGGACGTGTCCACGTCCTGCGGGTCGGACTCGGACAGCTGCTTGACGAGCTCGGGCAGCCGGTCCTGCGCGACGCGCGTCGCGGTGTCCTGCAGACGGCGCAGGGAGCGGATCATCGAGCGGGCCATGACGAAGGCGCCGACGAGGGAGACACCGAGGACGAGGAGGATCAGGGCACCGTTGATGATGGCGTCCTGCTGGGCCTCGTTCTTCAGCTCACGGGCCTTCTGCTCCATCTCCTCGAGCAGGGTCAGCTCGATGACCTTCATGGCCTGGAGCTTGGTGCCGTCGGCGTCGTACCAGTCGAGCCAGGAGCGGTTCTTCTCCCGGAGGAACGCGTCCTGGCTGGCCAGGACGCGGCGGGAGTAGCCGTCGGCGGTGGAGATCTCGGAGTTGCTGTCGCCCAGACCGGCGAGGAGCTCCTCGGTCCGGCCCTGGTAGACGAGTCCGAAGGTCGTCTTCGCCTGCTGCTCGCCCTTCTGGGCGGAGAGGGCGTAGAGCCGGTCGTTCTCCTTCAGCTCACCCTGGCGCTCATTGGTGTCGGGGAGCGAGGCGGCGATGATCGCGCGCTGGATGGAGGCGTACTCCTTGGCGGCGGAGAACGCGGCCAGGGCACGGGTACGCTTGATCATCTCCGGGTTGGACGTGGCCTGCGCCATGTCCTGGGAGAGCGAGAGCAGCGAGACGATGACCGCGTTGTACTCACTGACGGTCTGCTGGGCGCCGTTGACGTACGCCCGGCTGCGGATCGTCTCGATGTTGGTGAGCTGGCGGCCGATCTGCAGGACGTTGTTGCGGATCGAGCGGAGCGTGTCGTCCTTCTCGCCCGTGCTGTCGACCTTGTCGGTCGCCGCGGCGAAGGCCTTGGCGGCGGTGTCGGTCTGCTGCCGGACCACGTCGACACTGCTGGTGGTCTTGCCCTTGGAGAGGGACAGCGGACCCGCGGAGAGGTCGCGCTCCTCCTGGAGCATGGCGGCCAGGTTGGTGGCCTGTCGCGTCATCGTCGTCAGCAGCTGCATGTGCTCCAGCTGCGCGATGTCGTTGAGCGAGTCGTTGATACGGAAACCACCGAGCGTGGTGGCGGCGACGACCGGCAGGGTCAGCAGCGACACGAGTCGCGTGCTGATGCGCCAGTTCTGCATGGCGAGACGAGAACCGGGCCCGTTGGGGGCCTTCGGTATCGCCTCGTCCTGCTCAGCCGGTCCGGCAGGCACGGCGGGTCCGGCTTTCGCCTTGACCCTGGCCTTCACGGACTTCCCACGGCCCTTCGCCTTCACCGCGGCGGAGGTGTCGGGGCCTGCGCCTTCGACAGCCGGCCCGCGGTTCTGGGCGTGCTGGGGCGAGGAGCCACGGTCGGTCCCGCCGCGCGGCTCCTGCTCCGCCGCAGCGCTGCCATCCCTCTTGAATCGTCCCTGCACTAGCGTCGCAACCTCTGGACCAGGCGTCCCGCCGGGCGACCGGTGGGACGGTGTCGAGTCGTGGGGCACTTGCCGCCCCATGGTGGTCGTCGGTGACCGGCGCGTCTTCCTCTCCTTGCCACCGCGCTCGGCGCGGTGTCGCGCCACCTGCGCGCCGGCTCATTCCCGCGGCGGTCCCGCGAATTCCAGCACAGTGGCGGATCTCCAACAAGGTGCGAGTGTCGGCCCGGAGAGTCGGTTACGGCTTGTGACAGATGGGCTACGCGATGTGCGACTGCATTCGGTAGAAATCGGACTTACGCCATCCAAACAACGCGGCTGTCAAGGTGTCCCAGTCGAGATGATCAGGAGCGGAATGCAGCATTCAGTGGCGCAATGTCCGTTTCGGGGGTTGGAATTGACTGTCCATTATGCCGGTAATGTCGGGTCAAGGGTGAGCAAACTCACACAGCCGTGGCCATTACTTCCCGGTTCGCCGGGGGATTCAGATGTTTAGCCTTGCCCCTTAAAGGGTTGGCGCCAGGGTTGGTGCATGCGACAGCCGACACTCACAGATCGAACCGAGGACCCCGAACTCCGATGAAGACGACGACGATGTTCCGCAACATAGCCAACCCCCGCCGCACGACCCTCGCGCACCTCAAGGACGCCGAGGACCTGCAGGCGGCCCCGGCCACCCCGGAGCACGCCGTCGAGCTGCCGACGCAGACCGCGAACCCGCGCCGCACCGTCCTGATGAACGTGCCGGTCGCCGCCGCCGCGGAGTAGCCACCCCGCAAAGGAACGTGAAGCGCCGCTGCCCGCCGCGTTAGCCTGGGGTCCGCAGACTCCAGCCAGCGGAAATACAGAGGGGCAGACGCAACAGGTGCGCATCGCCAGGTTCTCGATCGACGGCAACGTCGCGTTCGGCGCGGTCGAGGGCGACGGCGCCCCCGGCGACGACTCCACGCTCGTGCTCGACATCATCAAGGGCATCCCCTTCGCGGACTTCGAGCTCTCGGGCACGAAGGTCCCGATGAGCAAGGTCCGACTGCTGCCGCCCGTGCTCCCGAACAAGGTCGTGGCCATCGGCCGCAACTACGCGGAGCACGCGGCGGAGCTCGGCAACGCCATCTTTGACGATCAAGGCCGTCCCGACGCCCCGATCACCTTCTTCAAGCCCTCCACCTCGGTGGTCGGCCCGGGCGACCCGATCACGTACCCCTCCTTCTCCCAGGACCTCCACCACGAGGCTGAGCTCGCCGTGGTCATCGGCCGTATGTGCCGCGAGGTCCCGAAGGAGCGCGTCAAGGACGTCATCCTCGGCTACACCTGCGCCAACGACGTCACCGCGCGCGACGTCCAGCAGCGGGAGAAGCAGTGGGCCCGGGCCAAGGGCTTCGACAGTGCCTGCCCCCTCGGCCCCTGGATCGAGACCGACCTGGACCCGAGCGACCTGACCATCCAGTGCACGGTCAACGGCGAACAGCGCCAGCTCGGCCGCACCAGTGACATGGTCCGCTCCATCGAGGACCTGATCGTCCACATCTCCGAGGCCATGACCCTGCTGCCCGGCGACGTCATCCTCACGGGGACCCCGGCCGGAGTCGGCCCCCTCAACGTCGGCGACGAGGTCGCCGTCACCATCGAAGGCATCGGCACTCTCACCAACAAGGTGATCAAGCGTGGTTAACGGACCTGTCCGCGTACGTTTCTGTCCCTCCCCGACCGGCAACCCCCACGTGGGCCTGGTCCGGACCGCACTCTTCAACTGGGCGTTCGCCCGCCACCACGGCGGCACGTTCGTCTTCCGCATCGAGGACACCGACGCGGCCCGTGACTCCGAGGAGTCCTACGACCAGCTGCTCGCCTCGCTGCGCTGGCTCGGCTTCACCTGGGACGAGGGCCCCGAGGTCGGCGGGCCGCACGCCCCGTACCGCCAGTCCGAGCGCATGGACATCTACGCGGACGTCGCGAAGAAGCTGCTCGACGGCGGCTACGCGTACCACTGCTACTGCTCCACCGAGGAGCTCGACGCCCGCCGCGCGGCCGCCCGCGCCGCCGGCAAGCCCTCCGGGTACGACGGCCACTGCCGCGAGCTCACCCCCGTGCAGGTCGAGGCGTACCAGGGCGAGCACCGCCCGGCGATCGTCCGCTTCCGGATGCCCGACGCGCCGATCACCTTCACCGACCTCGTCCGCGGCGAGCTGACCTTCACCCCGGAGAACGTGCCGGACTTCGGCATCGTCCGGGCCAACGGTGCCCCGCTGTACACGCTGGTCAACCCGGTCGACGACGCGCTGATGGAGATCACGCACGTCCTGCGAGGCGAGGACCTGCTGTCCTCGACCCCCCGCCAGATCGCCCTCTACGCCGCACTGATCGAGCTGGGCGTCGCCAAGAGCACCCCCGCCTTCGGCCACCTGCCGTACGTGATGGGCGAGGGCAACAAGAAGCTTTCCAAGCGCGACCCCGAGGCCTCGCTCAACCTGTACCGCGAGCGCGGCTTCCTCCCCGAGGGCCTGCTGAACTACCTCTCGCTCCTCGGCTGGTCCTTCTCCAAGGACCAGGACGTCTTCTCGATCGAGGAGATGGTGTCGAAGTTCGACATCGACGGCGTGAACGCCAACCCGGCCCGCTTCGACCTGAAGAAGGCCGAGTCGATCAACGGCGACCACATCCGCCTGCTGGACCCGAAGGCCTTTGCGGACGCCTGCGCCCCGTGGCTGCAGGCCCCGCACGCCAACTGGGCCCCCGAGGACTTCGACGCCGAGGCCTGGGCGCGGATCGCCCCGCACGCCCAGACCCGGGTGACCGTCCTGTCGGACATCACGGCCAACGTCGACTTCCTGTTCCTGAAGGAGCCGGTGGAGGACCAGGCCTCGTGGGACAAGGCGATGAAGGGGGAGCCGGCCGCGCTGCTCACCACGGTGCGCGCGGGCCTGGAGTCGGCGGACTGGGCCGACCCCGAGTCCCTCAAGCAGGCCGTCCTGACCGCCGGTGAGGCCCACGGCCTCAAGCTCGGCAAGGCCCAGGCCCCGGTCCGCGTGGCCGTGACCGGCCGCACGGTCGGCCTGCCGCTCTTCGAGTCCCTGGAGATCCTGGGCAAGGAGCGCTCGCTGGCCCGTATCGACGCGGCACTGGCCAAGCTCGCCGCCTAGGCCGGCAGCACCCGTCCGTCCCGCAGGGGGCGGCGCCCGGACCTCCGGGCGCCGCCCCCTGCGGCGTCCCGCCCGCCACACGGGCCGCTGCCGGCCGGCCACCTGGTTCCGCACGGACTTCTTCGTCCCGCCCCCGCAGGAGGGCGCTTCGGCATAGGCTCGGGCGCATGCCGATCCGCGCCGTGCTGTGGGACATCGACGACACCCTCTTCGACTACACGGGTGCCGACGCCGCCGGGCTGGCGCGGCAGGTGGAAGTCACGGGCCTGGCGGGCCGGTACGGGACCCCCGCGCAGGCGCTCGCGCTGTGGCGGGAGATCACCGACCGGCACTGGGCGCGCTTCGCGGCCGGCGAGGGCACCTTCCAGGGGCAGCGGCAGGAGCGGGTACGCGAGTTCCTGGAAGAGCCCGGGATGACCGCAGGCGAGGCCGACGCCTGGTTCGACCAGTACGTGGAGCACTACAAGGCCGCCTGGACCGTCTTCCCCGACGTGGTGCCCGCCCTGGACGCCCTCGCGGCCGACTACCGGCACGGGGTGCTCTCCAACTCCTCCACCGCCAACCAGGACCCGAAGCTCCGCGACCTCGGACTGCGCGACCGCTTCGAGGTGCTGGTCTGCGCCGTCGAACTCGGGGTCAGCAAGCCCGAGGCGGGGGCCTTCCTGGCCGCGTGCGAGGCGCTCGGGCTGCCGCCCGCCGAGGTGGCGTACGTGGGGGACCAGCCGGAGATCGACGCGCGGGGAGCGCGTGACGCCGGATTGACGGCCGTCTGGATCGACCGCGACGGCGGCCGGGGCCCCGGGCCCGACGGCGCGCACCGCATCGAGGACCTCGACCAGCTCCCGCAGCTGCTGGCACGGGATACCCGTTTTGGAGCACGGTCAGGCATCCGGTAATGTTCTTTCTGCGCCGCCGGAGCGGGCCGAAAGGCCGGACGGAGGCGCCACCCGAAGAAAAGCCCCGGTAAGGGGTTGACTTTTGGTGGGGTATAGTGTAATTGGCAACACGAGGGTTTCTGGTTCCCTTATTCTAGGTTCGAGTCCTGGTACCCCAGCGCAGTGCAGCAGTAACGCAGTGCTTTGCCCCCGTTGTGTAGCGGCCTAGCACGCCGCCCTCTCAAGGCGGTAGCGCCGGTTCGAATCCGGTCGGGGGTACAGATCCTTCCCGCGAGATCTCCAGGGTCGCACCCGGACGTCTTGATGCAGGATCGCTAGGGCCCCCGTTGTGTAGCGGCCTAGCACGCCGCCCTCTCAAGGCGGTAGCGCCGGTTCGAATCCGGTCGGGGGTACTGTTGGTCTGGTCTAGACCACTTTGGGCTATAGTGTAATTGGCAACACGAGGGTTTCTGGTTCCCTTATTCTAGGTTCGAGTCCTGGTAGCCCAGCGCAGTAACAGCAGCACCAGCTAGCCCCCGTTGTGTAGCGGCCTAGCACGCCGCCCTCTCAAGGCGGTAGCGCCGGTTCGAATCCGGTCGGGGGTACGCATGGAAGAGGCCCTCCGCGTTCATCGCGGAGGGCCTCTTTCGTATGTCGGCGCGCAGGTAAGTACGGGCCCGAAGGCGCGTGTTAGGACGTGTGCGGCGTCGTACGCGCCCCCGGGCCCGGAGGGTGGGCGGGGGAGTGGCCCCGTGGGCCGGGGGAGGGCTCAGCCGGAGCGGCGCAGGGCCTCGGTGAGCCGTGCGGCCGCGTCGATGACGGCCTGGGCGTGCATCCGGCCCGGGTGGCGGGTCAGTCGCTCGATCGGTCCGGAGACCGAGACGGAGGCCACCACGCGGTTCGACGGCCCGCGCACCGGCGCCGAGACGGACGCCACACCGGGCTCCCGCTCGCCGATCGACTGCGCCCAGCCGCGACGCCGTACGCCCGAGAGGGCCGTCGCCGTGAAGCGCGCGCCCTGAAGGCCGCGGTGGAGCCGCTCGGGCTCCTCCCAGGCCATCAGGATCTGCGCGGCCGAACCGGCCTTCATCGGGAGCGTCGAGCCCACCGGAACGGTGTCCCGAAGACCCGAGAGCCGCTCCGCGGCCGCCACGCAGATGCGCATGTCTCCCTGACGGCGGTAGAGCTGCGCGCTCTCTCCCGTCACGTCACGGAGGTGGGTGAGTACCGGTCCCGCCGTGGCCAGCAGGCGGTCCTCGCCGGCCGCGGCGGCGAGCTCCGCCAGCCGCGGTCCGAGGATGAACCGGCCCTGCATGTCCCTCGCCACCATCCGGTGGTGTTCCAGTGCCACGGCAAGGCGATGTGCCGTGGGTCGTGCGAGCCCTGTCGCCGCGACCAGCCCGGCGAGGGTGGCCGGACCGGACTCCAGTGCGCTCAATACCAGAGCTGCCTTGTCGAGAACGCCGACGCCGCTAGAGTTGTCCATGAAACGATATTCGCGTCTCACACTGTGAAACGCAAGTTCAATTTTTCCAAGAACCAGCGAGTCTGTATGTGCGGGTCCACGAACCACTGGGTCCGAGCCGTCGTCCGGGACGTGGGGTACGGACGGCACGGCGCACAAGATCTCTATGAAGCGCCGGCACAACCGGCCGGCCGGAGGGAAAGCGATGGGTAGGACACTCGCGGAGAAGGTCTGGGACGACCATGTCGTCCGGCGCGCCGAAGGCGAGCCCGACCTCCTCTTCATCGATCTGCACCTGCTGCACGAGGTGACCAGCCCGCAGGCCTTCGAAGGACTGCGCCAGGCCGGCCGCAAGGTCCGACGCCTCGACCTCACCATCGCGACCGAGGACCACAACACCCCCACCCTCGACATCGACAAGCCGATCGCCGACCCGGTCTCCCGCGCCCAGCTGGAGACGCTGCGTGCGAACTGCGCCGAGTTCGGCGTGCGCCTGCACTCGCTGGGTGACGTCGAGCAGGGCGTCGTCCACGTCGTGGGACCGCAGCTGGGACTGACCCAGCCCGGCACCACCGTGGTCTGCGGCGACTCGCACACCTCCACGCACGGCGCCTTCGGGGCGCTGGCCTTCGGTATCGGTACGAGCCAGGTCGAGCACGTGCTGGCCACCCAGACGCTCCCGCTGGCCCGCCCGAAGACGATGGCGATCACCGTCACCGGCGCGCTGGCCGAGGGCGTCACCGCGAAGGACCTGATCCTGGCGATCATCGCCAAGATCGGCACCGGCGGCGGCCAGGGCTACATCCTGGAGTACCGGGGCGAGGCCGTCGAGAAGCTGTCGATGGAAGCCCGCATGACCATCTGCAACATGTCGATCGAGGCCGGTGCCCGCGCGGGCATGATCGCCCCCGACCAGACCACCTTCGACTACCTGCAGGGCCGTGACCACGCCCCCACGGGCAAGGACTGGGACGCGGCGGTCGAGTACTGGAAGACCCTGCGCACGGACGACGACGCGGTCTTCGACGCGGAGGTCGTCATCGACGGCGCCGCGCTGTCCCCCTTCGTCACCTGGGGCACCAACCCGGGCCAGGGCGCGCCGCTGTCCGCGAACGTCCCCGACCCGGCTTCGTACGAGGACGCTTCGGAGCGCCTGGCAGCCGAAAAGGCCCTGGAGTACATGGGGTTGACCGCCGGACAGCCGCTGCGGGACATCAAGGTCGACACCGTCTTCGTAGGTTCCTGCACCAACGGCCGCATCGAGGACCTGCGCGCCGTCGCCGGCATCGTCGAGGGCCGCAAAGTCGCCGACGGCGTACGGATGCTGGTCGTCCCGGGCTCGGTCCGGGTCGCCCTGCAGGCCGTGGAAGAGGGTCTGGACAAGGTCTTCAAGGAGGCCGGCGCCGAGTGGCGGCACGCGGGCTGTTCGATGTGCCTGGGCATGAACCCCGACCAACTGGCGCCCGGTGAACGCTCCGCGTCCACCTCCAACCGCAACTTCGAGGGCCGGCAGGGCAAGGGCGGGCGCACCCACCTGGTATCCCCGCAGGTGGCCGCCGCCACCGCGGTGCTGGGCCATCTGGCCTCGCCCGCCGACCTGTCCGCCGCCGACGCGACCGCCGGAGTCTGAACCATGGAAGCCTTCACCACCCACACCGGCCGGGCCGTCCCGCTGCGCCGCAGCAACGTCGACACCGACCAGATCATCCCGGCCCACTGGCTGAAGAAGATCACGCGCGACGGGTTCGAGGACGGGCTCTTCGAGGCCTGGCGCAAGGACCCGGAGTTCATCACGAACCGCCCGGAGCGCGCAGGCGCGACCGTACTGGTCGCCGGCCCCGACTTCGGTACGGGTTCCTCGCGCGAGCACGCCGTCTGGGCCCTGCAGAACTTCGGCTTCAAGACGGTCATCTCCTCCCGCTTCGCCGACATCTTCCGCGGGAACTCGCTGAAGAACGGTCTGCTGACCGTCGTCCTCCCGCAGGAGACCGTCGAGCGGCTGTGGAAGCTGACGGAGGCCGACCCGACCGCCGAGATCACGGTCGACCTGGTCGACCGCCAGGTGCGGGCGGAAGGCGTCGTCGCGGAGTTCGAACTCGACGACAACGCGCGCTGGCGTCTGCTGGAGGGCCTGGACGACATCTCGCTCACCCTTCAGAACGAAGCGGACATCGCCGCGTACGAAAGCGCCCGGCCCACCTACAAGCCGCGCACGATTCAGGCCTGATTCCTGCCTGATCAGCGCTTATTCACCTTCGGGTGATCACATCGACAACACTGTGCCCCCCGCCCTCCGGCGGGGGGCACAGCCGTTTGTTGAGGCCCCGTGAGGCGACAACTCGCCCCAGATGGCACAATCTGTGCATGGAACGCGACAGTCAACTCGAGCTCTACGAACTCGTCGCGGACCGGTTGAAAGAAGCACACACACGGGTGCGCTCACTGCAAGTCCCGGAGGGCGTAAGGATGGCGCTGTCCCGGAAGCTGTTGGTCGTCACGGCCGCGGCGAAGCATGATCTCGCCGATGCGGCAAGGCGCCTGGACAGGTTGATGAAGGACCTCGACGAGGGTCGATTCCCTGAAGGCGACTGATGCGAAGGAACTCCGTAACGGCCTACAGCGTTGCGGCACTAGGGTGATTAGCCCGTTTCGTGTTTGATTTGCGGTATATATCCGCCTAACGTGCGAAATAAGCTTGAACACATTCGTTCTGGCGAAGTCTCCGAAGGGGAAGACGTGAACAAGGCGCAGCTCGTAGAAGCGATTGCCGACAAGCTGGGCGGCCGCCAGCAGGCCGCGGACGCTGTCGACGCGGTACTGGACGCGATCGTCCGCGCTACCGTCGCGGGCGACCGGGTCTCGGTCACGGGCTTCGGCTCGTTCGAGAAGGTCGACCGTCCGGCCCGTTACGCCCGCAACCCGCAGACGGGTGAGCGCGTCCGGGTCAAGAAGACCTCTGTGCCCCGCTTCCGTGCCGGCCAGGGCTTCAAAGACCTGGTCAGCGGCACCAAGAAGCTCCCCAAGGGTGGCGAGGTGTCCGTGAAGAAGGCGCCGAAGGGCAGCCTCACGGGTGGTGCCTCCGCGACGGTCAAGAAGGCCGCGGCCAAGAAGGCCACCACCGCCAAGAAGGCCGCGGCGAAGACCACGGTCGCAAAGAAGGTCGTGGCCAAGAAGGCCACGGCGACCGCCAAGAAGGCGGCGGTGAAGAGCACCGCCACGGCCAAGAAGGCCACCGCGGCCGCGAAGAAGACCACCGCCGCCGCGGCAAAGAAGACCACGCCCGCCGCGAAGAAGACCACCGCCGCGGCGAAGAAGACCGCGCCGGCGGCCAAGAAGGTCACCGCAGCGACGAAGGCGCCCGCCAAGAAGACGGCGACGCGCAAGGCCACCGCGAAGAAGACCACCGCCCGCAAGAAGTAGGGGCACGCGTCACACAGGCCGGGCCGGCTTTCCCCGTGCGGGGGAGCCGGCCCGCGGTGCGTTCGGCGCGCCGGCGACCGGTCCGGGTCGCGGGCGGCCGGCCCTTGGGATCAGAACGTCTGCAGCGTCACGAGGGTGATGCGCAGGCTCGCACCCGTACCGTCCGTCTCGATCCGGACCCGCTGCCCGGGCCGCAGCAGCCGCAGGCCGCCCGCGTCGAAGGCCGGGGCCTCGAAGGGCACCGGAGTGCCGTCGTCGAGCAGCACACTGCCGCTGCGGGTCTGGGAGTCGTACGTGTACGCGGTCGCCTGCATACGGGCACTGTATCGGGCGGTGTGACGCCCCACGCCGAGGGTGAGCGCGGTGCGCAGATCGGCCGCCGTGTCCACGTCCCGGCGCACGCTGTCGACGCCCGCCAAGGCGATTTCCACCGCCCCCGAGGCGGAATGCCTGGACCGTGACGGCCCCCCGAAGGAGGGGGCCAATTCCACGTCCGGCGCCGCGGAAAGCAAGGTCGTCCCGATTCCGGCCGCATCCGCCAGAAATGCCCGCGGAAATACCGAAGCGTTTTCGAGCACGCGTTGCAATTCCGGGGGCCGGAGCGCCGGCAGATCGGCGTTCAGCGCGGCCACCGCGGCGCCCGGCCGCCCCGCCCGCGCCGCCCGCGCCCCGTGGTCCAGGGCCGCGTTGAGCCCGGCCGCCGGGACGTCCGGGACGATCCGCGCCCCGAGCCGCGCCAGTTCCGCACCGGCCGCGGCGTCGTCCGTGACGACCACCACATCCGCGACCGCCGCGCAGGCCAGGGCCCCCGCGACGGTGTCCTGGGCGAAGGCCAGGGCAAGGCCCGGACGGGAGGCGCCCACCGCCCGTGCGAGACGGCTCTTCGCCACCGCCAGAGGCTTCAGCGGGACCACCAGGCTCCAGACGGCGTTCGTGACGGACCCCTTCCCTCCGGTGCGCTCCGGCACGTCCTTCGGCCATGGTCGGGTCATGGCCGGGTCATGTGTCGGCCCATTGTCGCCTCCGCCCGGGCAACCCGGGAGTCCGGCGGGGTGAGCGGGGCGTACGGTGTTCTCGACAGAGACCGGGCGTGGGGTGACACTTGTCCGGCCGACGAGGTGCCCAAGCCGCGCACCGGTCCTAGAGGAAGGTGTCCGAGTGTCCCGCCGCAGAATCGGCTTCTGGTACCGCCTGGCGGCGGTCATCGCAAAACCGCCGCTGGTAGTGCTCTTCAAGCGGGACTGGCGGGGAATGGAGCACATTCCGGCCGAGGGCGGATTTATCACCGCCGTCAATCACAACTCGTATCTGGACCCGCTCTCGTACGCGCACTTCCAGTACAACACCGGCCGGGTGCCCCGATTGCTCGCCAAGGCCGCCCTCTTCAAAGTCCCTGTCGTGGGGTCCATCCTGCGCGGCAGCGGACAGATCCCCGTCTACCGGGAGTCCACCAACGCCCTGGACGCGTTCCGGGCCGCCGTGGACGCCATCGAGCGGGGCGAATGCGTGGCCTTCTACCCGGAGGGCACCCTCACCCGCGACCCCGACATGTGGCCGATGGCCGGCAAGACCGGCGCCGCCCGCGTGGCGCTGATCACCAGGGCGCCCGTCATCCCCGTGGCCCAGTGGGGCGCGAACCTCGCGATGCCGCCCTACGCCAAGGAGAACAAGGTCCGGCTCCTCCCGCGCAAGACCCTCCAGGTGCTCGCCGGACCGCCGGTGGACCTCTCCGCCTTCTACGACCGGGAACCCACCCCGGAGGTCCTCCGGGAGGTCACCGAGGTCATCATGGCCGCCATCACCGCGCTGCTGGAGGAGGTGCGCGGCGAGACCGCGCCCGAGCAGCCGTACGACCATCGCAACGCCAGGGCGGAACAGCGGCGCAAGGCCGCAGGGGAGGGCAACAAGTGACACGTCCCGTGAAGGCGACCGTCTTCGGAACAGGCTCCTGGGGCACGGCCTTCGCCATCGTCCTCGCCGACGCCGGCTGCGAGGTGACGCTGTGGGGCCGCCGCCAGGAGGTGGTCGACGCCATCAACACCGGCCGGACCAACCCGGACTACTTCCCCGGCGTCGAACTGCCCGCGAACCTGCGGGCCACCACCGACCCGGCCGAGGCCGCGGCCGGCGCGGACTTCACCGTCCTCGCCGTCCCGTCCCAGACCCTGCGCGAGAACCTCGCCGCGTGGACGCCCCTGCTGGCCCCCGACACCGTGCTCGTCTCCCTGATGAAGGGCATCGAACTCGGCACCGCCAAGCGGATGAGCGAGGTCATCGAGGAGGTGGCCAAGGTCCCCGCCGAGCGCATCGCCGTGGTCACCGGCCCCAACCTGGCCGCCGAGATCGCCGCCCGCCAGCCCGCCGCCTCCGTCGTCGCCTGCGTCGACGAGAGCGTGGCCCAGCGCCTCCAGGCCGCCTGCCACACCGCGTACTTCCGCCCGTACACGAGCACCGACGTCACCGGCTGCGAGCTCGGCGGCGCCGTCAAGAACGTCATCGGCCTCGCCGTCGGCATCGCGGACGGCATGGGCCTGGGCGACAACACCAAGGGCTCGCTCATCACCCGCGGACTCGCCGAAGCGACCCGCCTCGGCGTGGCGATGGGCGCCGACCCGCTCACCTTCTCCGGCCTCGCGGGCCTCGGCGACCTGGTCGCCACCTGCTCCTCGCCGCTCTCCCGGAACCACACCTTCGGCACCAACCTCGGCCGCGGGATGACCCTGGAGGAGACCATCGCGGTCACCAAGCAGACCGCCGAGGGCGTCAAGTCCTGCCAGTCGGTGGCGGATCTGGCCCGCCGCCACGGGGTGGACATGCCGATCACCGACACGGTGGTGGACATCGTCCACCACGGCAAGCCGACCCTGGTCGCGCTCAAGGACCTGATGGGCCGCAGCGCCAAACCGGAACGTCGCTAGCTCCTTTCCGGACGCTTGAGCGGGTACTCTCGTGGCGATATGAGCAGCGAGAACCTCCCCCAGACCCCTGAGCAGCAGGGCCGCAAGCCCCGCGTGGCCGTCGTGTTCGGCGGCCGCAGCTCGGAACACGCCATCTCGGTCGTCACGGCGGGCGCCGTGATGCGCTCCATCGACCGCTCCAAGTACGAGGTGCTGCCCATCGGCATCACCTCGGACGGCCGATGGGCGCTGACCGCCGACGAGCCCGAGCGGATGGCCATCGCCGACCGCAAGCTCCCGAGTGTCGAGGAGCTCGCGGAGTCCGAGGACGGCGCCGTCGTGCTCTCGGTCGACCCCGCCAGCCGCCAGGTCGTCTACACCGAACCGGGCGCCGTCCCCAAGGCCCTGGGCGAGGTCGACGTCGTCTTCCCCGTACTGCACGGCCCGTACGGCGAGGACGGCACGCTCCAGGGCCTCCTGGAGCTCTCCGGCATCCCGTACGTCGGCTCCGGTGTCCTCGCCTCGGCCGTCGGCCAGGACAAGGACTACATGAAGCGGGTGTTCACCTCCTTCGGGCTGCGCGTCGGCCCGTACGTGACCATCCGCCCCCGCGAGTGGGAAGCCGACCGGGACGCCGCCACGGGCAAGATCCTGGACTTCGCCGCCGAGCACGGCTGGCCGCTGTTCATCAAGCCCGCCCGGGCCGGCTCCTCCATCGGCATCACCAAGGTCGACGACGCCTCCGGCCTGGACGCCGCGGTCAAGGAGGCCCGGCGCCACGACCCGAAGATCATCGTGGAGGCGCTGCTGCGCGGCCGCGAGATCGAGTGCGGGGTCCTGGAGTTCGAGGACGGGCCGCGCGCGAGCGTCCCCGCCGAGATCCCGCCGGTGTCCAGCCACGACTTCTACGACTTCGAGGCGAAGTACATCGACTCCGCCTCCGGGATCGTGCCCGCCCCGCTCACCCCGGAGCAGACCGCCGAGGTGCAGCGGCTCGCGATCGAGGCCTTCGAGGCCGCGTCCTGCGAGGGCCTGGTGCGCGCCGACTTCTTCCTCACCGAGGACGGCACCTTCGTCATCAACGAGATCAACACGATGCCGGGCTTCACGCCGATCTCCATGTACCCGCTGATGTGGCAGAAGACGGGCATCGAGTACCCGGAGCTGGTGGACAGCCTGATCCAGGCGGCCCTGCGCCGCTCCACCGGCCTGCGCTGACAGTCGTCCCAAAAGCCGACCGCCCGCCGACCGCCTTCGAAGGCGGTCGGCGGGCGGCGGTGTGCTCGGTACCCGGTACGCGGTACGCCGAGCGCGGTGGTCAGTAGGAGGCGATGCCCTCGGGCACGGTCGCGGTGATCGCCGTGGACAGGCCGACCAGCATGCCCGCATCCGTGGCATGCTCCTTGTCGACCCGGACCTCGGTGTAGGCGAGCCGCAGCCCGGTGGTGAACCGGAACCCCCCGCCCGAACCGTCGTCGAGCTTCTCCAGCAGCCAGGCCACTCCGTTCACGTGGACGCCCTCCTGCTTCGGATCGAGCATCTTGGGGGGCTTGGGGATACCGCACCGCAGTACGATCGCCGAACCGCCCCACGCGGCGGTCAGATCGGACTCCGGTTCGGTTCTGGTCCGCGCCAGGCCGGCCACCGTCTCCGGGAGCTCTTTGTGCAGTGCCGCACAGAGTCCCGCGACGGCGGCGGGCGGCGTGGGCGGTGGGTCCACCCGGGCTTCGTCGGATCCGCCCGGAGTGCACGCCGCGGCGGCCAGGACGGCCATCGAGGCGGGCAGGGCGGACAGGGCGCGGACACGCAGGGGCCGGTGGTGGAGGGACATCACCGGCCAAGAGTAGACGGGGGCTACAGATGGACCACCGGGCAGGTCAAGGTGCGGGTGATCCCCTCCACCTGCTGGACCTTGGCGACGACCATACGGCCGAGGTCGTCCACGGTGTCGGCCTGGGCGCGCACGATCACGTCGTACGGGCCCGTCACGTCTTCGGCCTGGATCACCCCCGGGATCTGGCCGATGGACTCGGCGACGAACGACGCCTTGCCCACTTCGGTCTGGATAAGGATGTACGCCTGTACCACGGAACCTCCAGGGCGGCCACGAGGATCATTTCCCCTAACCTTCGGGTGGGCCCCACACGATTGAACGGGCCGGGGGAAGAAGGGACGCCACGGTACCGCGTCGCCGTGCGCCGCGGGGAGACCCGCGGGCCCGGCGCCACGCACAGCGGGGCGTACGGAGAGCAGAAGTTGACGTATCTGTTGACGGTACCCAGAGCTGAGACGGCTCGCGACCGCAAGCGGACTGGGCAAGAAGGGGCACAGCGATGAAGGGCACTGTCGGCGAGCTGGGGGAGTTCGGGCTGATCAGGGAGCTCACCTCACGGCTCACCACCACCCCGGCGGTCCGGCTCG
The DNA here is from genome assembly GCF_017639205.1 of Streptomyces nojiriensis. NCBI lineage: Bacteria > Bacillati > Actinomycetota > Actinomycetes > Kitasatosporales > Streptomycetaceae > Streptomyces > Streptomyces nojiriensis. The sequence goes on from NZ_CP071139.1 coordinate 6,346,956, forward strand.
GACCGGGCGACGACGCCGCGGTGGTGTCCGCCCCCGACCGGCGGGTCGTGGCGAGCACCGACATCCTGCTGGAGGGCCGGCACTTCCGGCGTGACTGGTCCACGGCCTACGACGTCGGCCGCAAGGCCGCCGCGCAGAACCTCGCCGACATCGCCGCCATGGGCGCGGTGCCGACCGCGCTGCTGCTCGGCCTCGTCGTCCCCGCCGAACTGCCGGTCACCTGGCCCACCGAGCTGATGGACGGGATCCGCGACGAGTGCCAGGTCGCCGGCGCGGCCGTGGTCGGCGGGGACGTCGTCCGCGGGGACGTCATCACCGTCGCCATCACCGCCCTCGGCGACCTGCGCAACCACGAGCCCGTCCTGCGCTCCGGCGCCCAGCCCGGCGACGTCGTCGCCGTCACCGGCTGGCTCGGCTGGTCCGCGGCCGGCTTCGCCGTGCTCTCGCGCGGCTTCCGCTCCCCGCGGGCCTTCGTCGAGGCGCACCGGCGCCCCGAGCCGCCGTACCACGCGGGCCCCGCGGCCGCCGGACTCGGCGCCACCGCGATGACCGACGTCAGCGACGGCCTGATCGCCGACCTCGGGCACATCGCCGAGGCCAGCAAGGTACGGATCGACCTGCGCTCGGCGGCCGTCGACATCCCGACCCAGATGCACGACATCGGGCAGGCCGTCGGCGTGGACCCGCTGCAGTGGGTGCTCACCGGGGGAGAGGACCACGCGATCGTGGCGACCTTCCCGCCCGACGTGAAGCTCCCCGCCCGCTGGAAGGTCATCGGCGAGGTGCTCAACCGCTCCGCGCTGCCCCAGGTGACCGTCGACGGCGCACCCTGGACCAGCACCGGCGGCTGGGACCACTTCGGGGCCGACCCGGCCGCCCAGGACGGCGCGCCGTGAGCACCGCCCCACCGCTGTGCCTGACCGTCGCCGGATCCGACTCCGGCGGCGGCGCGGGCATCCAGGCCGACCTCAAGACCATGCTGGCGCTCGGGGTGCACGGCATGAGCGTGGTGACCGCCGTGACGGCGCAGAACTCGCTCGGGGTACGCGGGGTCTGGGAGCTGCCCGCCGAGGCCGTCACGGCCCAGTACCGGGCCGTCGTGGACGACATCGGGGTCCAGGCCGTGAAGACCGGGATGCTCTCCTCCGCCGTCCTGGTGGAGACGGTGGCCGCGCTGCTCGCGGACACCCGGGCCCCGGCCGTCGTGGACCCCGTCGGGGTCTCCAAGCACGGGGACGCGCTGCTCGCCGCCTCGGCGCTGGACGCCGTACGCAAGGAGCTGCTGCCGCGCGCCACGGTGGCCACCCCCAACCTGGACGAGGTGGCCCAGCTCACGGGTGTGGTGGTGGAGACCGAGGACGACATGCGGCGGGCCGCCGACGCGATCCTCGGGCACGGGCCGCGGTGGGCGCTGATCAAGGGCGGGCACCTCGCGGCGCACGGCCACGAGGCGGTGGACCTGCTCAGCGACGGCACCGAGGAGCGGTGGCTGCGGGCGCCCCGGCACGACAACCGGCACACCCACGGCACCGGCTGCACCCTCGCCAGCGCGATCGCGGCGGGCCTGGCCAGGGGACTGACCGTCCCGGAGGCCGTCACGGCCGCCAAGGAGTACGTCACGGGCGCCATCGCCGCCGGCTTCGCGCTCGGCGGGGGCATCGGCCCGGTGGATCACGCCTGGCAGTGGCGCTGAACCCGCTGCGACGGCCCGGCCGGCCCTCCGGCCGGGCCCCCGGACAAGGCAAAAGGCCGGTTCACCAGAGGTGAACCGGCCTTTTTGGCAACCGGAAAGGGCTGCGCTACGACGGGAGGCGTCAGCGCGAGACCTTGCCGGCCTTGATGCACGAGGTGCAGGCGTTGAGGCGCTTCGGCGTCCCATTGACCACGGCACGGACGCGCTGGATGTTCGGGTTCCAGCGACGCGAGGTGCGGCGGTGCGAGTGGGAGATGTTGTTGCCGAAGCTCGGCCCCTTGGCGCAAACGTCGCAGTTGGCAGCCACAGGTCACTCCAAGACTTCAGATGCAATTACAGTGAAACCGGCGCACCGGATTCAGAGGTCTGAAGTGGTTTGCCGGGGGAATGGCCCGACTCTCGCCGGGCAACCGGAGCAGCATACAACGACTGCGTCCGTCCAAGAAAACTACCATGTCCGCCGCTGCCCCCGCCCCGCGGTCCCGACGCCCGGGCGGTCCTTCGTTACCCTGCGGTGAACCCTGGCCCGCACAAGGAGGAACGCCCGGTGGCGCACGAGCCTCAGCCGCAGCCCCTTGACGAGCTCGACGCCGCAGCGGTGCGCACCTGGAGCTCGCTGGCCCTGGCCGCACTGGGCCGGGCCCGCGAGGACATCGACGCGATCAACGTCTACCCGGTCGCCGACGCGGACACCGGCACCAACCTCTACCTCACGGCCGAATCGGCCGACCGCGGCCTCGCCGAGGCCTTCCCCGGGGTGACCGACGGCACAGCGCCGACCTCCCTGGCCGAGGCCGTACGGGCCTGGGCGCACGGAGCCCTGGTGGGAGCCCGCGGGAACTCCGGGACGATCCTGGCGCAGCTGCTGCGCGGAGTGGCCGACGTACTCGGCGACGAGCCCGCCGCGCGGGCGCAGCAGGCCGGACAGGGCCCCGGCGGGCTGCTGGCCCGCGCCCTGACCCGGGCCGCGGAGGAGGCGTACGCGGCCGTCGCGCACCCGGTGGAGGGCACCATGCTCACCGTCGCCGGCGCCGCCGCCCGGGCCGGCGAGGCCGCCGGAGCCGCCGCCGGGACCGCGGCCGAGGTGGCCCGCGCCGCCTACGACGGGGCCCGCGCCGCCCTCGCCGAGACCCCCGGGCAGCTCGCCGCGCTGGGCCGGGCCGGCGTGGTCGACGCCGGGGGCTGCGGGCTGGTGGTCGTCTTCGGCGCCCTGTGGCAGGCACTGTCCGGCCAGGAACCGGCCGCCGAACCGGTACGCGGCCGCGCGGTGCCCGTACCGCAGTCGCCGGACCCCTGCGCGCAGGCGGAGGACGGGCCCGCGTACGAGGTGATCTACCTGCTGGAGGCCTCCGAGGCGGCCGTCGGCGAACTGCGCGAACGCCTCGACGGACTCGGCGACTCACTGGTCGTGGTCGGCGGCGACGGCCTGTGGAACGTCCACGTCCACGTCGACGACCCCGGCGCGGCCGTGGAGGCCGGAGTCGTCGCCGGACGGCCCTACCGGATACGGATCACCCACTTCGGGGACGAGCGCCGCCGGGCGCGGGGCGAGCGCGCCCAGCGGGCCGTGGTCGCCGTCGTCCCCGGCGAAGGGCTGGCCGGGCTGTGCGGGGAGGCGGGAGCGACCACCGTGCTCGTCCGCCCCGGGGAGCCGCCGGCCGTCGCCGAACTGCTCGACGCCGTCCGCCGCGCGCACGCCCGCGAGGTGGTGCTGCTGCCGGGCGGCGCCGAACTGCGCGCCGCCGCGGCCGCGGCGGCCGAACAGGCCCGCGCCGAGGGCGTACGGGTGGCCGTGATCCCCACCCGCTCCGCGGTCCAGGGCCTGGCCGCCCTCGCCGTGCACGACCCGGAGGGCAGCTTCGACGAGGACGTGGTCGCCATGACGGCGGCGGCCGGCGCCACCCGGTACGGGGAACTGGCCGTCGCCGAACGGCAGTCCTTCACCTCGGCCGGCATCTGCCAGGCCGGCGACGTGCTCGGCCTCATCGACGGGGACGTCGCGGTGATCGGCTCCGGCCTGGCCGAGACCGCCGAGGCCGTCCTGGACCGGATGCTGGGCTCCGGCGGCGAACTCGTCACCCTGGTCCTGGGACCCGACGTACCGGACGCCGTCGCCGAGCGCCTGGAGGCCTACGTCCAGCAGGGCCACCTCGCCGTGGACACCGTCACCTACCGGGGCGGCCGGTACTCGGCGCCGCTCCTGGTCGGGGTGGAATAGCGGGCTTGTCAGCGCCATGGTGTGCAATGGAACACGTGCCCGCGCTCGACGAAGACCTCAAGAAGACGCTCGGCCCCGCCACCGCCAAGGTGCTGGCCGAGCAGCTCGGCCTGCACACGGCCCTGGACCTGCTCCACCACTACCCCCGGCGGTACGCCGAGCGCGGCGAGCTGACCTCGCTCGCCGAGCTCGCCGACCAGATCGACGAGCACGTGACCGTCGTCGCGCAGGTCGCCGACGCCCGGATCCTGACCTTCAACGGGGGGCGCGGCAAGCGGCTGGAGGTGACCATCACCGACGGCAGCGGCCGCCTCCAGCTGGTCTTCTTCGGCGCCGGCGTCCACAAGCCGCACAAGGACCTGCTGCCCGGCAGCCGCGCGATGTTCGCCGGCAAGGTCTCCAAGTTCAACCACAAGCTCCAGCTCGCCCACCCGGCCTACGAGCCGCTCGGCGGGGAGGCCTCCGACCGGGACGCCGCGGCCGCCTTCGCCAGTCAGCTCATCCCGATCTACCCGGCCTGCGCCAAGCTGGAGTCCTGGAAGATCGCCAAGTGCGTGGACGCGGTGCTGCCCAGCGCCCAGGACGCCGTGGACCCGCTGCCGCCCGCCCTGCGCGAGGGCCGCGGGCTGGTCCCGCTCACCGAGGCCCTGCTGAAGATCCACCGCCCGTCCACCAAGGCCGACATCGAGGACGCCCGGCAGCGCCTGAAGTGGGACGAGGCCTTCGTCCTCCAGGTCGCCCTGGCCCGCCGCCGGCACGCCGACTCCCAGCTCCCGGCCGTCCCGCGCCGCCCGGTCCCCGGCGGCCTGCTCGACTCCTTCGACGCGAAACTGCCCTTCACCCTCACCCAGGGCCAGCAGACCGTCTCGAAGGAGATCTTCGACGACCTGGCCACCGAACACCCCATGCACCGCCTCCTCCAGGGAGAGGTCGGCTCGGGCAAGACCCTGGTCGCGCTGCGGGCGATGCTCGCCGTCGTGGACAGCGGCGGGCAGGCGGCCATGCTCGCGCCCACCGAGGTGCTCGCCCAGCAGCACCACCGCTCCATCACCGAGATGATGGGCGAACTGGCCGAGGGGGGCATGCTCGGCGGCTCCGACCGGGGCACCAAGGTGGTGCTGCTCACCGGCTCCATGGGGATGCCCGCGCGCCGCCAGGCCCTGCTCGACCTGGTCACCGGGGAGGCCGGGATCGTGATCGGCACGCACGCGCTGATCGAGGACAAGGTGCAGTTCCACGACCTCGGCCTGGTCGTCGTGGACGAGCAGCACCGCTTCGGGGTGGAGCAGCGCGACGCGCTGCGGTCCAAGGGGAAGCAGCCCCCGCACCTGCTGGTGATGACGGCGACCCCGATCCCGCGCACGGTCGCCATGACCGTCTTCGGTGACCTGGAGACCTCCGTCCTGGACCAGCTGCCGGCCGGGCGCTCCCCGATCGCGACGCACGTGGTGCCCTCCAAGGACAAGCCGCACTTCCTCGCACGGGCCTGGGAACGGGTCCGAGAGGAGGTCGGGAAGGGGCACCAGGCGTATGTGGTCTGCCCCCGCATCGGGGACGGGGAGGACGATCCCAAGAAGAAGTCCGCCGAGGACGACGGCGACAAGAGGCCGCCGCTCGCGGTCGTGGAGATCGCCGAACAGCTCACGCGCGGACCGCTGGCGGGACTGGCCGTCGAGGTGCTGCACGGCCGGATGGACCCCGCCGACAAGGACGACGTCATGCGCCGGTTCGCCGCCGGCGAGGTCAAGGTGCTGGTCGCCACGACGGTCATCGAGGTCGGGGTGAACGTCCCCAACTCCACCGTCATGGTGATCATGGATGCGGACCGGTTCGGCGTCTCCCAGCTCCACCAGCTGCGCGGCCGCGTCGGCCGGGGCTCCGCACCCGGTCTGTGCCTGCTGGTCAGCGAGATGCACGAGGCCAGCCCCGCCCGGGCCCGGCTGGCCGCCGTCGCCGCCACCCTCGACGGCTTCGAGCTCTCCCGGATCGACCTGGAGCAGCGCCGTGAGGGCGATGTGCTCGGCCAGGCCCAGTCCGGAGTCCGCTCCTCGCTGCGCATGCTCGCCGTCATCGAGGACGAGGAGGTCATCGCCCAGGCCCGGGAGGAGGCCACCCGCGTCGTCGCCGAGGACCCCGCGCTGGAACACCTGCCGGGCCTGCGGACCGCGCTGGACGCCCTGCTCGACACCGAGCGCGAGCAGTACCTGGAGAAGGGCTGAGCGGCACGACCTATCGTTGGAGTGCCGCGGCAGCGCCGGGGCACCCCCCTACCGCCGTACCGAAGGACCCCAGATGACCCGCGTGATCGCCGGCAGCGCCGGCGGGCGACGGCTGGCCGTGCCCCCCGGCACCGGCACCCGGCCGACCTCGGACCGGATGCGCGAAGGCCTCTTCTCGACCTGGGAGTCGCTGCACGGCGTCGAAGGCGCCCGGGTGCTCGACCTGTACGGCGGCTCCGGCGCCGTCGGCCTGGAATCGCTCTCCCGGGGCGCGGCCCACACCCTGCTCGTCGAGGCCGACGCCAAGGCCGCCAAGGCGATCCGGGACAACATCCGGACGCTGGGCCTGCCCGGAGCGGAGTTCCGCGCGGGCAAGGCCGAGCAGATCGTGGCGGCCCGGGCCGCGGGCGACCCGTACGACATCGTCTTCCTGGACCCGCCGTACGCGGTGGACAGCGCGGACCTGCGGGAGATCCTCCTCACACTCCGGTCCAATGGCTGGATCACCGGCGATGCGCTCGTCACCGTGGAGCGCAGCACCAGGAGCGGCGCCTTCCCGTGGCCCGAGGGCTTCGAGCCGCTCCGGTCGCGCAAGTACGGCGAGGGCACCCTTTGGTACGGCCGCGCCGGCTTCTCCAGCGAAGACTCATGAACGAGGGAGTTCAGTTGCGCCGCGCCGTCTGTCCGGGGTCCTTCGACCCCATCCACAACGGGCACCTCGACATCATCGGACGAGCCTCCAGGCTGTACGACGTCGTGCACGTCGCCGTGGGGATCAACGAGTCGAAGCAGGGCCTGTTCACCGTCGACGAGCGGATCGAGCTGATCCGCGAGGCGACGGCCGACTACGGCAACGTCCAGGTCGAGGCCTTCCGCGGACTGCTCGTCGACTTCTGCAAGCAGCGGGACATCCCGGCCATCGTCAAGGGCCTGCGCGCGGTCAGCGACTTCGACTACGAGCTCCAGATGGCCCAGATGAACATGGGCCTGTCGGGCGTCGAGACGCTGTTCGTCCCGACCATCCCCACCTACAGCTTCCTGTCCTCCTCGCTGGTCAAGGAGGTCGCGACCTGGGGCGGCGACGTCGCCCACCTGCTGCCGGCGCACGTCCACGCGGCGCTCCTGGAGCGGCTGCGCAACCGCTGACCGTCTGACAGGGCGTCAGGCAGTGTCGGGGGCCCGCCCGGTGGCCGTACAGTCGTCCCGTCCGTCTCAGGAACCGCCTGAGGCCGAGAGAGTGCGAGCCCCCATGGACGTGCAGAAGAAGCTCGACGAGATCGTCGCGGCCGTCGGCGGCGCCCGGTCCATGCCCATGTCGGCCTCCTGCGTGATCAACCGCGCCGAGCTGCTCGAACAGCTCGAAGAGGTGCGCCAGGCGCTGCCCGGCTCGCTCGCGCAGGCTCAGGAGCTCATCGGCGGCCGGGAGCAGGTGGTCGAGGAGGCCCGCCGGGAGGCGGAGCGGATCATCGACGCGGCCCACAACCAGCGCGGTTCGCTGATCTCCGACACCGAGATCGCGCGGCGCTCCCAGGCCGAGGCGGACCGGATCCTGGAGGAGGCCCGCCGGGAGGCCGAGGAGATCCGGGCCGAGGCCGACGACTACGTCGACAGCAAGCTCGCGAACTTCGAGGTCGTGCTGACCAAGACCATCGGTTCGGTGGACCGGGGCCGCGAGAAGCTCCTGGGCCGCGGCCCGGGTCTGGACGAGCACGGCTACCCGGACATGGATGCGCCCGAGCGCAGTCACGACCCCGAGACGCAGCGGCAGCAGGCGGACGCCTACGTGGACACCAAGCTGGCGACCTTCGAGGCGGTGCTCTCCAAGACCCTGGAGGCCGTGGGCCGCGGCCGCCAGAAGCTCCTGGGCCGGGTCCCGACGGACGACCTGGGCGTGCACATGGCCGCGCAGGACGCGGTGGGCGGACAGCAGTCCCGCTCGGCGAGCGACTCGGACTTCCTGGCGGGCCTGGCGGAGCCGGAGCCGCTGCGCGCCCAGGCGCCGATCCCGGCGCAGGCGGAGCCCGTGTACGACACGTACGGCTACCAGCAGCCCGCCCAGCCCGCCGCCCAGCAGCAGGACGCGTACTCCTACCAGGATCCGTACGGCGGCTACCCGCAGCAGGACCCGTACTCCACCGCGGGCGGCGGCTCCACCGGAGCGGCCTACGCCGCGCACTACGACGCGCAGCAGCCCGATCCCTATGCCGCGTACCAGCCGCAGGCCCAGCAGCCCTCGCTCGACGAGACCAGCCTCTTCGACACGAGCATGATCAACCTGGACCAGCTGCGCCAGTACGAACAGGGGCGCTAGTACCGGATTGGGCGCTGGGCGCCGCTGCGGGTATCCTGGCTGTTCGGTCGCGCGTATGCACCGCGATCCATGCTGCCCTAGTGCGGCGGAATCTTTGATCTTCAGCGATCTGTGAAAGCAGGAACGGCCCTGAATACCCGCCTCGACCACCGCAACCCCCTCGTGTTCGACACGCACGAGCTGGGCCGGCGTCCTGGTGTCATGCAGCGGCTGTCCCGTGAGATCGCGGCACCGGCGGACTTCGGTCTCGTCGGCGTCATCGGAGTGCCGGAAGGCGCCCCGGTGAAGCTCAGCCTCCGCCTGGAGTCGGTCATGGAAGGGGTGCTTGTCACAGGCACCGCCCGTGCGTCGGCCGTAGGGGAGTGCGTAAGGTGTCTGGAGTCCGTCGAGCGCGAGCTCAAGGCGGACTTCCAGGAGATGTTCTCGTACCCTGACGCCGACGACCGGAGCCGCTCCAAGGCGGAACCGGCCGACGACGCCGAGGACGACGAGGACACGCTCTTCCTCGAGGACGGTTTGTTCGACCTCGAACCCGTGCTGCGGGATGTGGTGGTGCTTGCACTGCCCATGCAGCCGGTGTGCCGGGAGGACTGTCTCGGACTGTGCCCCGATTGCGGGCTCAGCCTGAACGACGACCCGGACCACCACCATGACGCCGTCGACATCCGTTGGGCGGCATTGCAAGGACTCGTCGTGACCGATCAGGACGGCGAGAAGGACAACATGAGCGGCACTGCCTCTGACGGAGTTCAGGGCGCCGCCGAGAAGCAGGAGAAGTAGCCGTGGCTGTTCCGAAGCGGAAGATGTCGCGCAGCAACACGCGCCACCGCCGGTCGCAGTGGAAGGCTGCGGTCCCCACCCTGGTTTCGTGCGAGCGTTGCCAGGAGCCGAAGCTCCAGCACATTGCGTGCCCGAGCTGCGGCACCTACAACAAGCGCCAGGTCCTCGAGGTCTGAGCGGCTGGTGAGAGGCGCAATGTCTGAGCTGTCCAACGCTGAGAAGCAGGCAGACAGTAACAACGCGGCCTCGTCCCACACGCTTCTGGAAGGGCGGCTCGGGTATCAACTCGAGTCCGCCCTTCTGGTGCGTGCGCTGACCCACCGCTCGTACGCGTACGAGAACGGCGGTCTGCCCACCAACGAACGCCTGGAGTTCCTCGGGGACTCCGTGCTGGGCCTGGTGGTCACGGACACGCTGTACACGACCCACCCGGATCTCCCCGAAGGCCAGCTGGCCAAGCTTCGGGCCGCGGTGGTCAACTCGCGCGCACTGGCGGAGGTCGGACGCGGCCTCGAACTCGGCTCCTTCATCCGGCTCGGCCGGGGCGAAGAGGGCACGGGAGGCCGGGACAAGGCCTCCATCCTCGCCGACACCCTGGAAGCGGTGATCGGCGCGGTTTACCTCGATCAGGGCCTCGACGCGGCCTCGGAGCTGGTCCACCGGCTCTTCGACCCGCTCATCGAGAAGTCCTCGAACCTCGGGGCCGGCCTGGACTGGAAGACCAGTCTCCAGGAACTCACGGCGGCCGAAGGCCTTGGCGTGCCCGAGTACCTGGTCTCCGAGACCGGTCCGGACCACGAGAAGACCTTCACTGCTGCCGCTCGCGTCGGTGGTGTCTCGTACGGCACCGGCACCGGCCGCAGCAAGAAGGAAGCGGAACAGCAGGCCGCGGAGTCCGCATGGCGCGGAATCCGTGCCGCCGCGGACGAGCGGACCGCAGCCGCGGCAGCCGCCGCGACTGCCGGTCCGGCCGGGGTTCCGGCTTCGGCCGGGACCGAGAACGGCGGGGTGCCGACGCCCGCCGACTCGGCGCCGGACGCCTGACCCTTCCTTCGGGATGTACCCGCCCGCCCCTGCCTCGCAGGGGCGGGCGGTTCCGTTTCCGGGCGCCCGGTACGCTCGCCACGAGCGTCAGATCCACTCCCATCGGAGGTGCCCCGTGCCCGAGTTGCCCGAAGTCGAAGTCGTGCGGCGGGGGCTGGAGCGCTGGGTGGCGGGGCGGACCGTCGAGGCCGTCGAGGTCCTGCATCCGCGGGCCGTCCGGCGCCATCCGGGCGGCGGTGCCGACTTCGCGGCGCGGCTGCGCGGGGAGACCATCGGGGTGCCGCAGCGGCGCGGGAAATACCTGTGGCTGCCGCTGGAGGGCCGTGACCTGTCCGTGCTCGGACATCTCGGGATGAGCGGGCAGTTGCTGGTGCAGCCGCAGGACGCCCCCGACGAGAAGCACCTGCGGATCCGGGTGCGCTTCACTGATTCCGACAGCGGCTCCGCCGCGGGCGCCGCAGGGACGGAGCTGCGCTTCGTGGACCAGCGGACCTTCGGCGGGCTCTCGCTGCACGAGGTCGCCGCCGACAGCACCGACGGGCTGCCGGACGTGATCGCGCACATCGCGCGCGACCCCCTGGACCCGCTCTTCGACGAGGGCGCCTACCACCTCGCGCTGCGCGCCAAGCGGACCACCGTCAAGCGCGCGCTGCTGGACCAGTCCCTGATCAGCGGGGTCGGCAACATCTACGCGGACGAGGCGCTGTGGCGCGCCAAGCTGCACTACGAGCGCCCGACCGCGGGCCTCACGCGCCTCCGGAGCGCGGAACTCCTCGGCCATGCCCGGGACGTCATGAACGCCGCCCTCACGGTCGGCGGCACCAGCTTCGACAGCCTGTACGTCAACGTGAACGGGGAGTCGGGCTACTTCGACCGTTCGCTCGACGCCTACGGGCGCGAGGACGAACCCTGCCGGCGCTGCGGTACGCCGATCCGGCGCCGGCCGTGGATGAACCGGTCGAGCTACTTCTGCCCGCGCTGTCAGCGGCCGCCGCGCGTGGCGTCGTAGGACTGCCGGGCACCCAGCACCGCCGGCATGTTCCCCTCCAGGCAGTGGATGAGCGCCAGCAGCCGGTCCGCGACCTCGACGCCGAGCGGGGTCAGTTCGTAGTCGACGCGCGGCGGATTGGTGGGCTGGGCCTCCCGGTGCACGATGCCGTCGCGCTCCAGCGCGTGCAGGGTCTGGGAGAGCATCTTCTCGCTCACGCCCTCCACCCGGCGGCGCAGCTCGTTGAAGCGGCACGGGCCTTCGCGCAGAGCGCCCACGGTGAGGCTGCCCCAGCGGCCGGTGACGTGTTCGAGGGTTTCCCGGGACGGGCAGGCGCGCGCGAAGACGTCGAACGGTTGTTCTGTCTCGACGGCTTCGGTACAGGCGGGGGTCTCCATGAAGACAGCGTACTCCCCGGCAGCGCTAACTCAGGGGTTGCGCTTTCTAAAAGTTAGTGATTCTCTTTCTCTCGTCGCACCACGTCCTGTGCCGCGACGAGAGTTTTCCCGAGGGAGAGATCAGCCTTGTCCGCAATCACGCACACCCCCGTCGTCTCGATCGCCTACCACTCCGGCTACGGCCACACCGCCGTCGTCGCCGAGGCGGTCCGCAGCGGCGCCGTGGAAGCCGGGGCGACCGTTCACCTGATCAAGGTCGACGAGATCGACGACGCCCAGTGGGAGCTGCTCGACGCCTCCGACGCGATCGTCTTCGGGTCCCCGACGTACATGGGCACCGCCTCCGGCGCCTTCCACGTCTTCGCCGAGGCCTCCTCGAAGCGCTGGTTCGGCGACACCTGGCAGGACAAGGTCGCGGCCGGCTTCACGAACTCCGCGTCCAAGAGCGGTGACAAGCTGCACACCCTGCAGTTCTTCCAGATCCTGGCCGCCCAGCACGGCATGAGCTGGGTCAACCTGGGCCTGAAGCCGGGCTGGAACTCCAGCACGGCCTCCGAGAACGACCTGAACCGGCTCGGCTTCTTCTCCGGCGCCGCCGCGCAGACCAACTCCGACGAGGGTGCCGACGCGGTCCACAAGGCCGACATCGCGACCGCCGAGCACCTGGGCCGCCGGGTCGCCGAGCAGACCCGCATCGTCATCGCGGGCCGCGCGGCCCTGGCCGCCGCCGCGGTCTGAGCCCTCGCGGGCTCGGCTCAGAAACCGAAGTCCTGGGTCCACCAGGGGCCGCCGGCCGCGACGTGGACACCGACGCCCAGGGTGCGGAACTCACAGTTGAGGATGTTCGCCTTGTGGTCCGGGCTGTTCATCCAGGCCTTCATCACGGCCTCGGCGTCACCCTGGCCACGGGCTATGTTCTCGCCGCCGAGGCCGGCGATGCCGGCCTTGGTGGCGCGGTCCCAGGGGGTGTTGCCCTCGGGGTCCTCGTGGCTGAAGAAGCCACGGGTGGCCATGTCCAGGCTGAAGGCCCCGGCCAGCGCCGCGAGCGGCGGATTGGCCCGGACCGGGCCGCACCCGGCCAGCGCGCGCTCCTGGTTCACCAGTTCGACGACGGCGGACTCCTCCGCGGAGTGGCTGTCCAGGGCCGGGCGGGGCTCGGGGGTGGCCGACTTCGAGGGCGCCGGGGCCGGGGCCTGGCTCGTGGCGGGTGCCGGGGCCGTCGGCGCGGCGGGCAAGACCGGAGCCGCCGGGGCGGTGCGCGGGGCCTTGGTGGACGGGGCCGGAGTCGCCGACCGGGAGGGGGAGTCGCTCGGCGCGGCGGACGGCGAGGCGGACGGCGAGGGCGAGGCGCTCGGGGAACCGCTCGGCGCGGGGCTCGCGGAAGCGGACGCCGGCGGGGAGGCCGGGGCCGACGGCTTCGGGGAGGCGGTGCCCGCGCCGGTGCCGGAGGAGGCGCGGCCGGACAGGTTCGCGAGGCCGTTCTGCTGCGGCAGGGCCGTGTCGGGGCCGGTCGAGGCCTTGGCCCTGGCTTCCGGAGTGGGGGCATCCGTACCGCTGACACCCACATAGGGGAAGGAGCCGCCGACCGGCACCATGCCGGTGGTGACGGCCGCGGTGCCGAGGGCGACGGCCACCGAGACGCCCAGCAGGCCGGTGCGCAGGGCGGTGCCGCGCTTGACGCCGCTGTGCGGCGCGGCGGGGAGTCGGTGACGGCCCATCGGAGCGTGCCTTCCTTGCCGGGTCAAGATCATCCCTTACCCACCCAAATGGGTGAGTTCATTGCTGCGCGACTGTACGCCATGGGGCCTGGGGGCGATGTGTCCCGAAAGTGCCGGCCCGGTTAGCGTTCACGCATGAATGAAGATGTCCGTCTGACCGCCTGGGTGCGCGGCCGTGTGCAGGGAGTGGGCTTCCGCTGGTTCACCAGGGAGAACGCCCTGGAGATCGGCGGGGTCGTCGGCTTCGCGCTCAACCTCGACGACGGGCGAGTGCAGGTGGTCGCCGAAGGTCAACGTGAGAATTGCCACCGGCTGCTCGACTGGTTGCGCTCCTCCGACACGCCCGGCCGGGTGGACGGAGTGACAGAGATCTGGGGCACACCGCGCGGTGGCTACGACGGATTCGGGATGCGGTGACCGATCGACTGATCATGCACTCATCACATCTCGGATCGTCCGCACATGGTCGGAACTGCGCATTCGTCGTCGACGCGTTGCCGACGGGCGTGATCCGTGGAACGCTCGAAGATGAGGATGATCTCCACACCCCTTGCGGGGACCGGGGCGCCCGCCGATACGGGGCGTGATCGTGTTGACCGTCAAACTTTTTGGTGAGACGCTGGAAGCCCCGCGCACCTGAGCTGTTTGGCAGTGTTGGCAGTAGCAAGCGCAGTGACTGTCAGTCGCTGTCGGACATCCGCGGGTGCGATTCCCTCACGACCCACACCGCTTCGGTCGGTCACTCAGTGTGGAGGACCATCCATCATGGCAAAGGCGCTTCTCGGTTACGTCGGCGGTTCCGACCCGCGACTCCTCGCCGAGATGCGACGGCTTCAGCAGCGCGTCCAGGACCTCGAGTCCGAGCTCGTACGGATTCAGTCCGAAAATGACGCGCTGAACGCGGCCGCCGCTCAGCACGACGGAGACTCGCTGCTCGGCAGCATCGACATCGACGTACCCCAGGCGGAGCCTGCGCTCACCTGACCCGTGCTTCACTCGTCGCTCGACTCCAGCCCCGCATGATCTGCAAGGGACGCTCCGGCGTCCCTTCTTTCTTTCCGTCCCCGCTTCCCCCGTCCTCTTCCCCCGACCGCCGCGCCACGGACCACAGGGCCAGGTGGGGGGCCTGATCCTATTGGCGTCAGTTGTGCCCAGCACTTTCATGGGTGAAACCGAACGCGAAAGGTAGAGTCCGGCGGCGTGCACCTCAAGTCCCTGACCCTGCGTGGCTTCAAATCCTTCGCGTCCGCCACCACCCTGCGCTTCGAGCCCGGAATCACCTGTGTCGTGGGCCCGAACGGCTCCGGCAAGTCCAATGTGGTGGACGCGCTGTCGTGGGTCATGGGCGAACAGGGGGCCAAGTCCCTGCGCGGCGGGAAGATGGAAGACGTCATCTTCGCCGGGACCACCGGGCGTCCGCCGCTCGGACGGGCGGAGGTGTCCCTGACGATCGACAACTCCGACGGCGCGCTGCCCATCGACTACGCCGAAGTCACCATCACCCGCATCATGTTCCGCGGCGGCAGCAGCGAGTACCAGATCAACGGTGACACCTGCCGCCTGCTCGACATCCAGGAACTGCTCTCCGACTCCGGCATCGGCCGCGAGATGCACGTCATCGTCGGACAGGGCCAGCTGGACTCCGTACTGCACGCCGATCCCATGGGCCGCCGCGCCTTCATCGAGGAGGCGGCCGGCGTACTCAAGCACCGCAAGCGCAAGGAGAAGGCGCTGCGGAAGCTGGACGCGATGCAGGCCAATCTCGCGCGCGTCCAGGACCTGGGCGACGAGCTGCGGCGCCAGCTCAAGCCCCTGGGACGGCAGGCGGCGGTCGCCCGGCGGGCGGCCGTGATCCAGGCGGACCTGCGCGACGCGCGGCTGCGGCTGCTCGCCGACGACCTGGTCGTACTGCGGCGCGCCCTCGACGCGGAGATCGCGGACGAGGCGGCCCTCAAAGAGCGCAAGGAGGCCGCCGAGGCCCAGCTCGCGGGCGCCGTGCGGCGCGAGGCCGAGCTGGAGGAGGCGGTACGGGAGCTCGCACCGCGGCTGCAGCGGGCGCAGCAGACCTGGTACGAGCTGTCGCAGCTCGCCGAACGCGTCCGGGGCACCGCCTCCTTGGCGGACGCGCGGGTCAAGAGCGCCTCGGCTCCGGCCGAGGAGGAGCGGCGCGGCCGCGATCCCGAGGACATGGAGCGGGAGGCCGCGCGGATCCGCGAGCAGGAGGCGGAACTGACGGCGGCTCTGGAGGCGGCCTCGCGGGCGCTGGAGGACACGGCCGAGCACCGGGCGGAGCTGGAGCGGGCGCTGGCCGAGGAGGAACGCCGGCTGCGGGACGCCGCGCGGGCCATCGCCGACCGGCGCGAGGGACTGGCCCGGCTGACCGGGCGGCTCGGCGCGGCCCGCTCCCGCGCGGGAGCGGCGCAGGCCGAGATCGACCGGCTCGTCGCGGCGCGGGACGCGGCGCAGTCCCGGGCCGCCGCCGCGCAGGAGGAGTACGAGGCGCTGGCCGAGGAGGTCGGCGGGCTCGACGATCCGTCGGCCGACACGGACCACGAGAGCGCGCGGGAAAGGCTGGCGCGGGCGGAGGCGGAACTGTCCGCGGCCCGGGAGGACCTGTCCGGGGCGGAGCGCTCGCGGGCGGCCGTCTCGGCGCGCCGGGACGCGCTGGCGCTGGGGCTGCGCCGCAAGGACGGTACGGGCGCACTGCTCGCGGCGCGGGAGCGGCTGGCGGGGCTGCTGGGACCGGCGGCGCAGCGGCTGTCGGTGACCCCGGGCTACGAGGCCGCCGTGGCCGCCGCTCTGGGCTCGGCCGCGGACGCGCTGGCGGTGGCCTCCCCGGGGGCGGCGGCCGAGGCGATCCGCCACCTCCGTGAGGCGGACGCGGGCCGCGCCACCCTGCTGATCGCCCCCGCGGTTCCCGCCCTCCCGGGCCAGGCCTCGGCCGGCCCCGGGGCCGTGGCCGGGGGAGCGGCTGCCGGGGGAGCCGTCCCCCACCCGGCCGCCTCCCGGGACGGAGATCTGCCCGCCCCCGTACCCGCACCGCACCTGCCGGCGAGCGTGGGGACGTCCGCCGCGGCGCCGGCTCCGGAGCCGCTCGCGGGCGGCGGACCGGCGGGCACACCCCTACCGGCCGCCGGGCTGGTCGGCGGGGACACGGAGGTGCGGCGGGCCGTGGAATGGGTGCTGCGGGACCACGTCGTGGTCGGCACCCTCGACGAGGCCGAGGCACTGGTCGCCGAGCGGCCCGACGCGGTGGCCGTGACCCTCGACGGCGATGTGCTCGGGGCCCACCTCGCGCACGGCGGCTCCGCCGGGGCGCCCAGCCTGATCGAGGTGCAGGCGGCCGTCGACGAGGCGGCGGGCGAGCTGGCCCGGCTGGGCGTGCGGTGCGAGGAGCTCGCCGAGGCCCGGGCGGCCGCCCAGACCCGGCGCCAGGACGCGGCCGCCCTGGTCGAGGAGCTCGCCGAGCGGCGGCGTGCCGCGGAAGCGGCCCGGGCCGGGGTCGCCCAGCAGCTCGGGCGGCTCGCCGGGCAGGCGAAGGGCGCCGCGGGCGAGGCCGAACGCAGCGCCGCAGCCGCGGCCAGGGCCCAGGACGCCCTGGAGCAGGCGCTGGCCGAGGTCGAGGAGTGCGCGGAGCGGCTCGCGACCGCCGAGGAGATGCCGGTGGACGAGGAGCCGGACGGCTCCCGGCGGGACCGGCTCGCGGCCGACGGGGCCAACGCCCGGCAGACCGAGATGGAGGCCCGGCTGCAGCTGCGGACCCTCGAGGAGCGGGTCAAGGGGCTGGCCGGACGGGCGGATTCGCTCGACCGCGCGGCCCGGGCGGAACGCGAGGCCCGCACCCGCGCCGAGCGGCGCCGGGCCCGGCTGCGCCACGAGGCGGAGGTGGCCCGGGCGGTGGCCGACGGGTCCCGGCAGCTCCTCGCGCACGTGGAGGTGTCGCTCGGCAGGGCCGACGAGGAGCGGGTGGCGGCCGAACGGGCGAAAGGCCTGCGCGAGCGGGAGCTCGGCGAGGCGCGCAACCGCGGCCGGGAGCTGAAGGGGGAGCTGGACAAGCTCACCGACTCGGTCCACCGCGGCGAGGTGCTCGGGGCCGAGCAGCGGCTGCGCATCGAGGCGCTGGAGGCCAAGTCGCTGGAGGAGTTCGGCATGGCGGCGGCCGGGCTGGTCGCCGAGTACGGCCCTGACCAGCCGGTCCCCCCGTCCCCGGCCGCCGAGGGCGAGGTGCTGCCGGAGGACCCGCAGGACCCGCGCAACCGGCCTGGCCCCTTCGTCCGGGCCCAGCAGGAGAAACGGCTCAAGGCCGCCGAGCGTGCCTACCAGCAGCTCGGCAAGGTCAACCCGCTCGCGCTGGAGGAGTTCGCCGCGCTGGAGGAGCGCCACCAGTTCCTCAGCGAGCAGCTGGAGGATCTCCGTAAGACGAGAGCCGACCTCCTTCAAGTCGTGAAGGAGGTCGACCAGCGGGTCGAGCAGGTCTTCACCGAGGCCTACCGCGATACGGCCCGGGAGTTCGAGGGGGTGTTCTCGCGCCTGTTCCCCGGCGGCGAGGGCCGCCTGATCCTCACCGACCCCGACAACATGCTGACCACCGGCATCGACGTGGAGGCCCGCCCGCCGGGCAAGAAGGTCAAGCGGCTGTCGCTGCTCTCCGGCGGCGAGCGCTCGCTGACCGCCGTGGCACTGCTGGTGTCCATCTTCAAGGCGCGCCCCAGCCCGTTCTACGTGATGGACGAGGTCGAGGCCGCGCTCGACGACACCAATCTGCAGCGGCTGATCCGGATCATGGAGGAGCTCCAGGAGAGCTCGCAGCTGATCGTCATCACGCACCAGAAGCGGACGATGGAGGTCGCGGACGCGCTCTACGGCGTCTCGATGCAGGGCGACGGTGTCTCCAAGGTCATCAGCCAGCGGCTCCGCTGACACCCCTAGATTCAAGAAGTGAATTCAATGTCGGCAATCTTCCGGACACGTGAACTTCAAGCCAAGTATTGACTTCAGAAGCTGAACGCATAGGCTCGCTCCGCTGTCCCCCGCCTTCGAGTGGTGCCCGATCTTGAACTGTGCGCCACTGTGAGGACGGACAAAACCCCCACGGAGCACACCTTGACCAGCAGCACATCGCGGGCCTCGGCACCGGGCGGCGGATCCTCGTCGCACCCCGAGCACCTCGGCCACGTCATCTTCATCGCCGCGGCCGCGGCCATGGGCGGCTTCCTCTTCGGGTACGACAGTTCCGTCATCAACGGCGCCGTCGTCGCCATCCGGGAACGGTTCGACGTCGGGTCCGCGGCGCTCGCCCAGGTGATCGCCGCCGCGCTGATCGGCTGCGCGTTCGGCGCCGCCACCGCCGGCCGCATCGCCGACCGGATCGGCCGAATCCGCTGTATGCAGATCGCCGCCCTCCTCTTCACCGCGAGCGCCCTCGGTTCGGCCCTGCCGTTCGCCCTCTGGGACCTCGCCATGTGGCGCGTGATCGGCGGCTTCGGCATCGGCATGGCCTCCGTCATCGGCCCCGCCTACATCGCCGAGGTGTCCCCGGCCGCCTACCGCGGCCGCCTCGCCTCCTTCCAGCAGGCCGCCATCGTCATCGGCATCGCCGTCTCCCAGCTCGTCAACTGGGCCATCCTGAACCTCGCCGACGGGGACCAGCGCGGCAACATCGCCGGTCTGGAGGCCTGGCAGTGGATGCTGGGCGTCATGGTCGTCCCGGCCGCCCTCTACGGGCTGATGTCCTTCGTCATCCCGGAGTCCCCCCGCTTCCTGATCTCCGTCGGCCGCAACGACGAGGCCAGGAAGGTGCTGACCGAGGTCGAGGGTTCGAAGATCGACCTGGACGGACGCGTCGCCGAGATCGAGCACGCGATGCGATCCGAGCACAAGTCCACCTTCAAGGACCTGCTCGGCGGCCGCTTCGGCTTCCTGCCCGTCGTCTGGGTCGGTATCGGCCTCTCGCTCTTCCAGCAGCTGGTCGGCATCAACGTGATCTTCTACTACAGCTCCTCGCTGTGGCAGTCGGTCGGCATCGACCCGAGCGCCTCGTTCCTGTACTCCTTCGAGACCTCGGTCGTGAACATCATCGGCACGGTGATCGCGATGATCTTCGTCGACCGGATCGGCCGCAAGCCGCTCGCCCTCATCGGCTCCGTCGGCATGTCGATCTCGCTGGGCCTGGCCGCCTGGGCCTTCTCGTACAAGTCCGGGGTCGGCGACGACATCTCCCTGCCGCACGCCCAGGGCATCGTGGCCCTGGTCGCCGCCAACTGCTTCGTCCTCTTCTTCGCCCTCTCCTGGGGCGTGGTCGTCTGGGTGCTGCTCGGCGAGATGTTCCCGGGCCGCATCCGGGCCGCCGCCCTCGGCGTGGCCGCCGCCGCCCAGTGGATCGCCAACTGGGTCATCACCGTCAGCTTCCCGACGCTCTCGGACTGGAACCTGTCCGGCGCGTACATGATCTACACCGGCTTCGCCCTGCTCTCGATCCCGTTCATCCTCAAGTGGGTGCCGGAGACCAAGGGCAAGGCGCTGGAGGAGATGGGGTAACCACCCCCGCCAACGCCCCTTCTCCTCGATACTGCCCCGGCTCAGTCCTTGAGCCGGGGCAGTACCTGTTCGCAGAGCAGGTGCAGGCTCCGCCAGCCCTCGTCCAGCGGCATCCCGCCGCACAGCGGGTGCAGGACCAGGTTCCCCGCCTCGCCCGCGGCCCGGCCGTACGCGACCGCCTCGTCCGGGGTGAGGATCCGGTAGACGCCCTCCGCGCGCAGCTCCGCCACCGAGCGCGCGGCCGACCGTACGGCGCTGCGGATGTCCTTGGACTGCCAGGACGCGTACATGCCCGCCTCGTGCAGGAAGCGCTCGCCGTGCTCGGCCCAGACCCGGTCCGGCTCCTCGGCGATGTGCAGCAGCGGGGTCTCGGCCGCCGGCATCATGCAGAAGCCCTCCGTGCCGTACTCCGCCAGCCGCGCGGTGTAGTACGCCGCCAGCTCCGGCAGGTGCGCGCTGGGGAAGAACGGCAGCCCCAGCCGGGCGGCACGGCGGGCCGCGGCCTCGGAGCTGCCGCCGACCAGCAGCAGGGGGTGCGGCCGGGTGAACGGCGTCGGGGTGACCCGTACCGTGCGGCCGCGGAATTCGAAGGGCTCGCCGGTCCAGGCCTTCAGCAGGGTCTCCAGCAGCTCGTCCTGGAGCCTGCCGCGCCGGCCCCACTCCACGCCGTGCTGCTCGTACTCCTCGGGCCGGTAGCCGATGCCCGCGACCGTCACCAGGCGGCCGCCGCTCAGCAGGTCGAGGACGGCGATGTCCTCGGCGACCTTCAGCGGGTCGTACAGCGGGCCGATGATCGCCGAGACGGTGACCGCGATCCGGCGGGTCGCGCCGAAGACGGCGCCCGCGAAGGCGAAGGGGGAGGGCAGCCAGTTGTTGTCGGTGCCGTGGTGCTCCTCCGTCTGGACGGTGTCGATCCCGCGGTCGTCCGCGTACCGGGCCATCTCCAGCGCCGCCTTGTAGCGGGCGGAGAGGGACTCGGGGGTGCCGTCGGGGTCGACGAGATTGAACCGGGCCACGGTGATGGGCATGGAGAAGTCCCCCTTCGCCGGATGTGGGTGGGCGGGCGAAGGGGGACGTTAGCTGACGTGGCGTCAGTTGGACAGGTATCCGGCGGGCTCGCGCTCCCCTTCGGCGGCCGGCTCCGCCGGCGCCGTGCGCGGCAGTACGGCGTACAGCGCGGCCGAGGTGAGGATGCCCGCCGCCCAGCCCAGGCCGTTCTCCCCGATCCACGTGGAGGCGAGCGGTCCGGCGAACCAGTCCACCTTGGTGAACAGCAGGCCCACCACGAGGGCGAGGGCCCACGCGGTCATCGCCTGCCAGGCGAAGCCTCCCCGGTACCAGTAGGCGCTGGTCCGCGTGGTGTCCAGCAGCGCGGGGCCGTCGTAGGCCGTGCGGCGCAGCATGTCCACGCCGAAGACGCCGATCCAGGCGGAGAACGCCACGGCCAGCAGGGTCAGGAAGGAGATGAACGAGCCGAAGAAGCTGGTGGCGACCACCATCAGCAGGAACCCGAAGACCAGGCTGATGACCGCGTTGACGCTGACGGCCGCGGCGCGCGGGACCTTGATGCCCAGGGTCTGCGCGGTGAACCCGGCCGAGTACATGGACATCGAGTTGATCAGCAGCATGCCGACGAGCGCGATGAGCAGGTACGGGACCGCGATCCAGGTCGGGAGCAGCTCGCCGATGAAGGACACCGGGTCCTGGGCCGTGGCCAGGTCCGGGGTGCCGACGGCCATGACCGCACCCATCAGGACCATCGGGAGCACGACCACGCCGGCGCCGCCGATCGTCGCGCCGACCATGCCCTTGGAGGAGGCGGTGCGCGGCAGGTAGCGGGTGAAGTCGGGGCCCGAGGGCACCCAGCTGATGCCGCCGGCCGCGATCGTGCCGATGCCCGCGATCATCATCGCGCTGGAGCCGGCCGGCTTGCCGAAGACGGCGGACCAGTCGGTGGTGAAGACCAGGTACCCGAGGACGAGCACGCTGAACGCGCCGAAGAGGTACGTCGACCACGTGGAGCAGACGCGCAGCGCGTTGATGCCGAGACCCGAGACCACGAAGGTGCACCCCACGAAGAACAGCAGGGTGACGACGATGAGCGGGGTGCTGCTGCGGACCCCGAACAGCAGGTCGAGCACGGTCAGTACGGCGTAGGCGCCGCTGACCGCGTTGATGGTCTCCCAGCCCCAGCGGGCCACCCAGATCAAGGCGCCCGGGAAGAGGTTGCCGCGCTGCCCGAACACCGCCCGCGAGAGGGCCATGCCGGGGGCGCCGCCGCGCTTGCCCGCGATGGATATCAGGCCGACGATCCCGTACGAGACGACCGGCGCGGCGACCGCGACGACGAGCACCTGCCAGATGTTGAGCTTGTTGAAGATCACCAGCCCCGCACCCATGGTCAGCAGCAGCACGCTGATGTTGGCGGCGACCCAGGTGGGTACGAGCTCGCGGACCCGGCCGCTGCGCTCGCTGTCCGGGACGGGTTCCAGACCGCGGGTCTCGATCGCGGTTTCGGCTGCGCCGTCGGCGGGCTCGGCAGGCATGCGATTGCTCCGTTGGGGAGGTTATGAGGGCAAGTCGTCCATCATCAGGGGTTTGCTGCTAAAACCACAAACAGCGGCTTACGTCCTGGTCCGCACGCCCAGGTTCCCGGCTCCGGGACGGCCGTGGCCGATACTGGTGGGGTTATGGACATCCTCATCCTTGCTGTAGTCATCGCCCTGGTCGCGGTCGGTGTGATCAGCGGGCTCGTGGTCAGCAGCCGCAAGAAGAAGCAGCTGCCGCCGCCGGCACCGCCGAGCACGCCGACCATCACTGCCCCGCCTGCCGAGCCGCAGGTGGGGGAGGACGCCGTAGAGACGGCGGAAGAGCCGCGCCGCACGATCGAGGAGGTCGGACTCCCGGAGGCCGAGGCTCCCGTCGAGGCGCCGGTCGCCGAACCCGTGCCCGCGGCCCCGGCCGCGCCCGAGATCGAGGTTCCCGAGCCCACCGCCGGGCGCCTGGTCCGGCTGCGCGCCCGCCTGGCGCGGTCGCAGAACTCCCTCGGCAAGGGACTGCTCACGCTGCTCTCCCGGGAGCACCTCGACGAGGACACCTGGGAGGAGATCGAGGAGACCCTCCTCGTCGCCGACGTCGGTGTCGTACCGACCCAGGAGCTCGTGGACCGGCTCCGCGAGCGGGTCAAGGTGCTCGGCACCCGGACCCCGGCGGACCTGCGCGCCCTGCTCAAGGAGGAGCTGCTGACCCTGGTCGGCACCGACTTCGACCGCGTCGTGAAGACGGAGAGCGGCGAGGACACCCCCGGCGTGATCATGGTCGTCGGTGTCAACGGCACCGGTAAGACCACCACCACCGGCAAGCTGGCCCGGGTGCTCGTCGCCGACGGCCGCAGCGTGGTGCTCGGCGCGGCCGACACCTTCCGCGCCGCCGCCGCCGACCAGCTCCAGACCTGGGGCGAGCGCGTCGGCGCCCGTACCGTACGCGGCCCGGAGGGTGGCGACCCGGCCTCGATCGCCTACGACGCGGTCAAGGAGGGCATCGCCGAGGGCGCCGACGTGGTGCTCATCGACACGGCAGGCCGCCTGCACACCAAGACCGGCCTGATGGACGAGCTCGGCAAGGTCAAGCGCGTCGTGGAGAAGCACGGTCCGCTGGACGAGATCCTGCTGGTCCTGGACGCCACCACCGGGCAGAACGGCCTGACCCAGGCCCGTGTCTTCGCCGAGGTCGTGGACATCACCGGCATCGTGCTGACCAAGCTCGACGGCACCGCCAAGGGCGGCATCGTCGTCGCCGTCCAGCGCGAACTGGGCGTGCCGGTCAAGCTCATCGGCCTCGGCGAGGGGCCGGACGACCTTGCGCCCTTCGAGCCGGAGGCGTTCGTGGACGCCCTGATCGGCGACTGACCCCGTCCCGCACGGACACCTGTGCCCCCGCGTTCCGCCGGAACGCGGGGGCACCGTCATGTGCGCGGCCGGAAGGGGCGGCCAGGACGGCTCCTAGCGGCGGAGGCGGTGGCAGATGTACGCGAGGGTCCCCAGCAGCAGCCTGGCCTGGGGCGGGCCGCCGGCGGAGTCCAGCGCGGGCGGCCGCAGCCAGCCGACCTGACCGAGCCCGGCGCGGTCGGAGGGCGGCGCCGTCACGAAGGCGCCGTGGCCCAGGGCGCGCAGGTCGAGGTCGGCGTCGTCCCAGCCCATCCGGTACAGCAGCTGCGGCAGTTCGGCCGCCGCCCCCGGGGCCACGAAGAACTGCGCCCGGCCGTCGGCGGTGGCGATGACCGGGCCGAGCGGCAGGCCCATCCGCTCCAGCCGCACCAGGGCGCGCCGCCCGGCCTCCTCGGAGACCTCGATGACGTCGAACGCGCGGCCCACGGGCAGCAGTACGGCGGCCCCCGGGTGCTCGCTCCAGGCCTCGGTGACCTCGTCCAGGGTGGCACCGGCCGGGACCGTGGGGGCGAAGGCCAGGGGATGCGCCCCGGGTTCGGGGCACGTCGTGTCCCCGCAGGAGCAGTCGCGGGCGGGCGCCGCGGCGCGGGCGCCGGGCACCACGTCCCAGCCCCACAGCCCGGTGTACTCCGCCACCGCCGTGCACTCCGAGGTCCGGCCGCGGCGCCGGGTGCCGGAGCGGAACTCCTTGGTGCTGCGGCTGCCGCCGATCGTGAAGCCCATGCCCATGCCCCCTCCAACGGGTCGGACGTGCCGGTGGTTACGAAGCCGGTGCGACGACCTCGGCGGGACCTCTGCCGGCAGCCCCGCCGCGGGGTGTCCTCCGATGCCGCCCGGCGCACTCCTCGCCGCGCGCGCCCCGAGCGCACTCCAGTCCAACCGATCCGCTTTCACCTCGGTGTCAAGTGAATCGCGCCTGGCCGGTGGCTAGTTCATTCGAAGGGGTGGCGAATGGTGGCGTTTCTGGAATCGACCTCGCCCCAGGGGTGATCGTAGGATTACTTTCGGTACACGAAACCGAAGGCGACCCATCCGTGGGTATGCCGGAGGCAATACGTGAAGGACCTGTGAAGGTCCGTGGTGGCGCCCGGCGCCCCGGCCAAGGTTTCGTGTGGAAGATGCTGAGCGGATGGGGGCGTTCCAGTGAGCGGCAACGGCGCAAGCGGAACGATCGAGGATGCTGCTGCGCGCAACGAACAGCTGACCTCGTGGTTCGTCCGCAGCGGCTGGTCCAAGGGCGAACTCGCCCGGCAGGTCAACCGCCGGGCGCGCCAGATGGGTGCCCACCACATCAGCACGGACACCTCCCGGGTGCGCCGCTGGCTCGACGGTGAACAGCCCCGCGAACCCGTCCCGCGCATCCTGTCCGAGCTGTTCTCCGAGCGCTTCGGATCCGTCGTCGCCATCGAGCAGCTCGGCCTGCGCACCGCCCACCAGACCCCCTCCATCTCCGGGGTCGACCTGCCCTGGGCCGGCCCGCAGACCGTCGAACTGCTCGGCGAGTTCTCCCGCAGCGACCTGATGCTGGCGCGCCGCGGCTTCCTCGGGACCTCGCTCGCCCTCTCCGCCGGCCCCGCCCTCATCGAGCCCATGCAGCGCTGGCTCGTCCCGGTACCGGCCGCCGACCCGGGACCGCGCGGGGCGGGGCCGACGGGGGCCCTCGGCGGCCACCGCCCGCCCCGGCTCTCCGAACCGGAACTCGACCTCCTCGACGCCACCACCGTCATGTTCCGCCAGTGGGACGCCCAGTGCGGCGGCGGACTGCGCCGCAAGGCCGTCGTGGGCCAGCTCCACGAGGTCACCGACCTGCTCCAGGAGAACCATCCGGCGCCGGTCATGAAGCGGCTCTTCAAGGTCGCCGCCGAACTGGCCGAACTGGCCGGTTGGATGAGCTACGACATCGGCCTGCACCCCACCGCGCAGAAGTACTTCGTGCTCGCGCTGCACGCCGCCAAGGAGGGCGGGGACAAGCCGCTCGGCTCGTACATCCTCTCCAGCATGAGCCGCCAGATGATCCACCTGGGCCGCCCCGAGGACGCCCTGGAACTCATCCACCTCGCGCAGTACGGCAGCCGCGACTGCGCCGGCCCGCGCACCCAGGCCATGCTGTATGCGATGGAGGCCCGCGCGTACGCCAACATGGGCCAGCCCAGCCGCTGCAAGCGGGCCGTGCGGATGGCCGAGGACACCTTCTCCGACGTCGGCTTCGCGGGCGAGCCCGAACCCGACTGGATCCGCTTCTTCTCCGAGGCCGAGCTGAACGGCGAGAACTCCCACTCGTACCGGGACCTGGCCTACGTGGC
Organism: Streptomyces nojiriensis; assembly: GCF_017639205.1. NCBI lineage: Bacteria > Bacillati > Actinomycetota > Actinomycetes > Kitasatosporales > Streptomycetaceae > Streptomyces > Streptomyces nojiriensis. Next base: position 6,373,112 of record NZ_CP071139.1, read on the forward strand.
CGGGCGCAGTCCCATGTACGCCTCCCTCGCCGAGCCCGTCATGGAACGGGCCGTCGAGCTCTTCGAGAAGGACGAGGAGCACCAGCGCTCCTACGCCCTCAACCTCATCGGCATGGCCACCGTCCACCTGCTCCAGCGCGAGCCCGAGCAGGCCGCGGCCCTCGTCGACCGGGCCCTCGACGTGGCGGGAAAGGTGCGGTCCGAACGGGTGAACACCCGCCTGCGCAAGACCGTGGACACCGCCGCCCGTGAGTACGGCGACGTCGCCGAGGTGCTCCGGCTCACCGACCACCTCGCCTCCCGGCTCCCCGAAGCCGCGGAGGCCGTCTGACGGCCCACGCGGCCGCCCCCGAGGCCCCGGCCGCGGCAGTCACCCCGTGAAGCCCGATCAGGCTCCCCCAGCCAGGACATCCGGGTACTGCCGCGGCCGGCTTTTGTGATCCACCTGTTCATTGACGCGTAACACGCCCGCCCTCTTCGTCACGGGCGCGAAACACCGAGCGGCGCCGCCGGAAACCGGCCTGCGCGAATCTCGGGGTCATTAACCGGCCAGCCTCCCCAGCCCGGCCCGACACCCCTTTTACGCCGCTCAGGTTTTCACGATCGCCCGCACGCGAACGTACCGACGACGAGGAGACGCCGATGGCATCAGCCATCACGACCCTCGCGGCAGACGCCCCGACGCTGTCTGCCGCGAACACCGGGTTCATGCTCATCTGCTCCGCCCTGGTCATGCTGATGACCCCGGGACTCGCCTTCTTCTACGGAGGCATGGTCCGCGTCAAGAGCAGCCTCAACATGCTGATGATGAGCTTCATCAGCCTCGGGATCGTCACGATCCTGTGGGTCCTCTACGGCTTCAGCCTCGCCTTCGGCACCGACTCCGGCTCCCTCATCGGCTGGAACTCCGACTACGTCGGCCTCAGCGGCATCGGGATCACCGAGCTGTGGGACGGCTACACCATCCCGGTCTACGTCTTCGCCGTCTTCCAGCTGATGTTCGCCGTGATCACCCCCGCCCTGATCAGCGGTGCGCTGGCCGACCGCGTGAAGTTCGGCGCCTGGGTCCTGTTCACCGGCCTGTGGGTCACCGTCGTCTACTTCCCCGTCGCCCACTGGGTCTGGGGCGCCGGCGGCTGGCTCTTCGAGCTCGGCGTCATCGACTTCGCGGGCGGTACCGCCGTCCACATCAACGCCGGCGCCGCCGCCCTCGGCGTGATCCTGGTCATCGGCAAGCGCGTCGGCTTCAAGAAGGACCCGATGCGCCCGCACAGCCTCCCCCTCGTGATGCTCGGCGCCGGCCTCCTGTGGTTCGGCTGGTTCGGCTTCAACGCGGGCTCCTGGCTCGGCAACGACGACGGCGTCGGCGCGGTCATGTTCGTCAACACCCAGGTCGCCACCGCCGCCGCCATGCTCGCCTGGCTCGGCTACGAGAAGCTGCGCCACGGCTCCTTCACCACCCTGGGCGCCGCCTCCGGCGCGGTCGCCGGCCTCGTCGCCATCACCCCCTCCGGCGGTGCGGTCAGCCCGCTCGGCGCGATCGCCATCGGCGTCATCGCCGGTCTGCTCTGCGCCATGGCCGTCGGCCTGAAGTACAAGTTCGGCTACGACGACTCCCTCGACGTGATCGGCGTCCACCTCGTCGGCGGTGTGGTCGGCTCCCTGCTGGTGGGCCTCTTCGCCACCGGCGGGGTCCAGTCCGACGTGGCCGGCCTCTTCTACGGCGGCGGTCTGGAACAGCTCGGCAAGCAGGCCATCGGAGTCTTCGCCGTCCTCGCCTACTCTCTGGTGGCATCGGCGCTCCTCGCCCTCCTCCTCGACAAGACGATCGGGATGCGGGTGTCCGAGGACGACGAGGTCGCCGGCATCGACCAGGTCGAGCACGCCGAGACGGCCTACGACTTCAGCGGAGCCGGCGGCGGAGCCGCCTCGCGGACCACCGCCGCACCCGCCCCCTCCGCCGCGAGCAAGAAGGTTGACGCATGAAGCTGATCACCGCGATCGTCAAGCCGCACAAGCTGGACGAGATCAAGGAAGCCCTCCAGGCCTTCGGAGTGCAGGGACTGACCGTGACCGAGGCCAGCGGCTACGGCCGCCAGCGCGGCCACACCGAGGTCTACCGCGGTGCCGAGTACCAGGTCGACCTCGTCCCCAAGATCCGCATCGAGGTACTGGTCGACGACTCCGACGCCGAGGAACTGATCCGGGTGATCGTGAGCGCGGCGGCCACCGGAAAGATCGGTGACGGCAAGGTGTGGAGCGTCCCCGTGGACTCGGTCGTACGGGTCCGCACCGGCGAGCGCGGCGCTGACGCGCTCTAGGTGACGGGAGCTCCCGGGTGACGAGCGTCGAAGAGAACACGGACCACACGGCCGACTCGGGACCCAGCGGATACGCCGCGGCCCGGCTGCGACTCCTCCAGGAGGAGTCGCAGTCCGGGCCTTCGCGCCGTTCCGCCCTGGCCGGGCTGACCGACGACTGGCTGAACGCCCTGTTCACGACCGCCGTACGGGAGACGGGCGTCCGCGGCGCCACGCTGGTGGCCGTCGGCGGCTACGGGCGCGCCGAACTCTCCCCGCGCAGCGACCTCGACCTGCTGCTGCTGCACGACGGCAAGTCCGAGCCGCGGGCGCTGGGCGCGCTGGCCGACCGCCTCTGGTACCCGGTGTGGGACCTCGGCCTCGCCCTCGACCACTCGGTACGGACCCCCGGCGAGGCCCGCCGCACCGCCGCCGAGGACCTCAAGGTGCACCTCGGCCTGCTGGACGCCCGCACCGTCGCCGGTGACGCCGGACTCCTCGCCGGCCTGCGGACCTCCGTACTGGCCGACTGGCGCAACCAGGCCGGCAAGAGGCTCCCGGAACTGCACTCCCTGTGCCGCGAGCGGGCCGAGCGGGCCGGGGAACTGCGCTTCCTGCTCGAACCCGACCTCAAGGAGGCCCGCGGGGGCCTGCGCGACGCCACCGCGCTGCGGGCGGTCGCCGCGTCCTGGCTGGCCGACGCCCCGCGCGAGGGCCTCGCCGAGGCCCGGCGGCGGCTCCTGGACGCCCGGGACGCCCTGCACCTGGTCACCGGCCGGGCCACCGACCGGCTCTCCCTCCAGGAACAGGACCAGGTCGCGGCCCAGCTCGGACTCCTCGACGCGGACGCACTGCTGCGCGAGGTGTACGAGGCCGCGCGCGTCGTCGCCTACGCCGCAGACGTGACCTGGCGGGAGGTCGGGCGCGTCCTGCGGGCGCGCGCGGCCCGGCCCAGGCTGCGCGGACTGCTCGGCGCCCGCGGGGACCGGGCGGCCGCGCGGGCACCCCTGGCCGAAGGCGTGGTGGAGTCCGACGGCGAGGCCGTCCTGGCCCTGGCCGCGCGCCCCGACCGCGATCCCGTACTCGCCCTGCGGTTCGCCGCGGCCGCCGCGCAGGCGGGCCTGCCCGTCTCCCTGCACGCCGTACGCAGGCTCGCGGCGCAGGGGAAGCCGCTCCCGGTGCCCTGGCCGGCCGAGGCCCGCGAGCAGCTGCTGACCCTGCTGGGAGCGGGGGAGCCGACGGTGGCCGTGTGGGAGGCCCTGGAGGCCGAGGGCCTGATCACCCGGCTGCTCCCGGACTGGGAGCGGGTGCGCTGCCGCCCCCAGCGCAATCCCGTCCACACCTGGACGGTGGACCGGCACCTGATCGAGACGGCGGTGCGGGCCTCCGCCCTCACCCGCCGGGTCGGCCGCCCCGACCTGCTGCTGATGGCCGCGCTCCTGCACGACATCGGCAAGGGCTGGCCGGGAGACCACTCGGTGGCCGGCGAGACCATCGCCCGCGACGTCGCCGCCCGCGTCGGCTTCGACCCGCACGACGTCGCCGTGCTCGGGTCGCTCGTACGGCACCACCTGCTGCTGATCGACACCGCCACCCGGCGTGACCTGGACGACCCGGCCACGGTCCGCGCGGTCGCCGAAGCCGTGGGCTCGGTGGGCACGCTGGAGATACTGCACGCCCTGACCGAGGCGGACGCCCTGGCCACGGGGCCGGCGGCGTGGAGCGCGTGGCGGGGATCGCTCGTGGCGGACCTGGTCGCGCGGGTCGCCGCCGTACTGCGCGGCACGGCCCCGGCGGCCGGGGAACCGGAGATCCCGACCACCGAACAGGAACGCCTGGCGGTCGAGGCCCTGCGCACCGGGGAGCCGGTCCTCGCGCTCCAGGCCCGCCAGGAGGACGACGCGGTCGGCGTGGACCTCGTCGTCGCCGTCCCCGACCAGCCGGGGGTCCTCCCGGCCGTGGCCGGGGTCCTGGCCCTGCACCGGCTCACCGTACGGGCGGCCGACCTGCGCTCCATGGAGCTCCCGGACCGGCTGGGCGAGGTCCTGGTGCTGCGCTGGCGGGTCGCGGCGGAGTACGGCGCCCTGCCGCAGGCCGCCCGGCTCCGTACCGACCTGGTCCGCGCCCTGGACGGCTCGCTGGACGTCCCGGCGAAGCTCGCCGACCGCGAGGCGGCCTATCCGCGCCGGCGCGGGGTGGTCCCGCCGCCGCCCCGGGTCACGGTGGTCCCGGACGTGTCCTCCCTGGCGACGGTCCTGGAGGTACGGGCGCCGGACGCGGTGGGCCTGCTGCACCGGATCGGCCGGGCACTGGAGTCCTGCGGCGTCCGCGTCCGCAGCGCGCACGTCTCCACCCTGGGCGCGAACGCGGTGGACACGCTGTACGTCACCACCCCCGAGGGCAAGCCCCTGGACCCGGCGAACGCGACAGCCCTCGCCGGGCAGGTGGCGTCGGCCCTGTCGTAGCGCGGGGGGCCGCTGCGCGGAGCGGTCTCCCACCCGCCCTTCCACCGTTCCCCGGGGCTCCGCCCCGGACCCCGGCCCTCAAACGCCGGGCAGGCTGGATTTGCGCAGCAAATTCCAGCCCCGCCGGCGTTTGAGGCGCGGGGACTGGGGCGGAGCCCCGGGAGAAAGCCGACCGCAGGGCCGGATGGGCGGCCGGGCCGGATACCCTGGGGGACGACCACAACGCCCCCGACCCGAGGAATCGCGACCACCGTGTTCGATACGCTCTCCGACCGCTTGGCGAATACCTTCAAGGGCCTGCGCGGCAAAGGCCGGCTGTCCGAGGCTGACATCGACGCAGCGGCCCGGGAAATCCGTATCGCGCTCCTCGAGGCCGACGTCGCCCTGCCCGTCGTCCGTTCCTTCATCGCGAACGTCAAGGAACGCGCGCGCGGTGAAGAGGTCAGCAAGGCCCTGAATCCGGGCCAGCAGGTCCTGAAGATCGTCAACGACGAGCTCGTCACCATCCTCGGCGGCGAGACCCGGCGGCTGCGCTTCGCCAAGACCGCCCCCACCGTGATCATGCTGGCCGGTCTCCAGGGTGCCGGTAAGACCACCCTCGCCGGAAAGCTCGGCCTCTGGCTGAAGGGACAGGGCCACGCCCCGCTGCTGGTCGCGTGCGACCTCCAGCGCCCCAACGCCGTCAACCAGCTGAGCGTCGTCGCCGAGCGCGCCGGCGTGGCCGTGTACGCGCCCCAGCCCGGCAACGGCGTCGGCGACCCGGTCCAGGTGGCGAAGGACTCCGTCGAGTACGCGCGGACCAAGCAGTACGACATCGTCATCGTCGACACCGCCGGCCGCCTCGGCATCGACGCCGAGCTGATGCAGCAGGCCGCGGACATCCGCGACGCCGTCAGCCCCGACGAGATCCTCTTCGTCGTCGACGCCATGATCGGTCAGGACGCGGTCAACACCGCCGAGGCCTTCCGCGACGGTGTCGGCTTCGACGGCGTCGTGCTCTCCAAGCTCGACGGTGACGCCCGAGGCGGTGCTGCGCTCTCCATCGCGCACGTCACCGGCAAGCAGATCATGTTCGCCTCGAACGGCGAGAAGCTCGACGAGTTCGACGCGTTCCACCCCGACCGCATGGCGGGCCGGATCCTCGACATGGGTGACATGCTCACCCTCATCGAGCAGGCCGAGAAGACCTTCTCGCAGGCCGAGGCCGAGAAGATGGCGGCCAAGCTCGCCAAGGGCCCCAAGGAGTTCACGCTCGACGACTTCCTGGCCCAGATGGAGCAGGTCCGCAAGATGGGCTCCATCTCCAAGCTGCTCGGCATGCTGCCCGGCATGGGTCAGATCAAGGACCAGATCAACAACATCGACGAGCGTGACGTCGACCGCACCGCCGCGATCATCAAGTCGATGACCCCGGCCGAGCGCCACGACCCGACGATCATCAACGGCTCGCGCCGTGCCCGTATCGCCAAGGGCTCCGGCACCGAGGTCAGCGCCGTCAAGTCGCTGGTCGAGCGGTTCTTCGACGCCCGCAAGATGATGTCCCGCATGGCCCAGGGCGGCGGCATGCCGGGCATGCCCGGCATGCCCGGGATGGGCGGCGGCCCCGGCCGGCAGAAGAAGCAGGTCAAGCAGGCCAAGGGCAAGCGCAAGAGCGGCAACCCGATGAAGCGCAAGGAAGAGGAGGCCGCAGCCGCGGCCCGCCGGGAGCAGGGCCCGCAGGCGATCGAGCCCGCAGCCGCCGGCAACCCCTTCGGCCTTCCCGCGGGCGGCCAGAACGGCGGGGACTTCGACCTTCCGGACGAGTTCAAGAAGTTCATGAAGTAACACCCGCGCAGGTGGGTGAGGAGGGCCCCGGCCGTGTCCGCACGGTCGGGGCCCTGCTGTTCTCCGCTGGGGCGATGGTCTGATTTATCCCTTATGGTCGGCCGGGAGGATGGCAGAAGGAGGCGCCCCGTGCCCAGCCCCACCCCCGTACCTCCCCGCGACAGGGCCGACACCCCCTGGCGCTCGGAAGGCGCCCCGCCCAGTCCTCCGCCGAAGAAGAAGGGGCTGCCCGGCGGCTGGCGGGGGCTGATCCTCGCGGCCCTGATCGTCTACCTGGTGGCCAACCTCGTGCTGTCCTTCTTCAACGAGGGGGACGAGCCGACGATCTCGTACACCGAGTTCAGCAAGCAGGTCGCCGCGGGCAACGTCTCGAAGATCTACTCCAAGGGCGACGCCATCCAGGGCGAGCTCAAGGCGAAGCAGCCGCTTCCCGACGGAGACAAGGGCGACTACACCAAATTCGTCACCCAGCGTCCGGCCTTCGCCGACGACGCGCTGTGGGCCGAGCTCACCAAGCAGAACGTGACCGTCACGGCCTCCCCGGTCGTCGTGCAGCGCAGCTTCTTCGCCAACCTGCTGATCTCCCTCGCCCCGATGCTGCTGCTGGTCCTCCTGTGGGTGGTCATCGCCCGCCGGATGGGATCCGGGATGGGCGGCATGGGCGCGCTGGGCCGCAAGGCCCCGCCCAAACCGGTCGAGCTGGAGACGGGTGCCCGCCGCACGACCTTCGAGGACGTGGCGGGCATCGACGAGGTCGAGGGGGAGCTCAACGACGTCGTCGACTTCCTCAAGAACCCGCAGGCGTACCGGAAGATGGGCGCCCGAATGCCCGGCGGGGTCCTGCTCTCCGGCCCGCCCGGCACCGGCAAGACCCTGCTGGCGCGCGCGGTCGCGGGTGAGGCCGGGGTGCCCTTCTTCTCCGCATCCGCCTCCGAGTTCATCGAGATGATCGTCGGGGTCGGTGCCTCCCGGGTGCGCGAACTGTTCACCGAGGCGCGCAAGGTGGCCCCCGCCATCATCTTCATCGACGAGATCGACACCATCGGACGGGCCCGCGGCGGCGGCAGTGCCATGGGCGGCCACGACGAACGCGAGCAGACCCTCAACCAGATCCTCACCGAGATGGACGGCTTCTCCGGATCCGAGGGCGTGATCGTCCTGGCGGCCACCAACCGCGCGGACGTGCTGGACCCGGCACTCACCCGCCCCGGCCGCTTCGACCGCATGGTGGTCGTCTCCCCGCCCGACCGGTCCGGCCGCGAGGCGATCCTGCGCATCCACACCCGGGACATCCCGCTCGCCGAGGGCGTCGACCTGGCCCACGTGGCCCGTACCACCCCCGGGATGACCGGAGCGGACCTGGCCAACCTGGCCAACGAGGCCGCACTGCTGGCCGTCAAACGCCAACAGACGCAGGTGACCCGGGCGGACCTGTCGGACGCCCTGGAGAAGGTCCAGCTCGGCGCCGAGAGGTCGCTGATCATGCCGGAGGAGGAGCGCCGCCGCACCGCCTACCACGAGAGTGGCCACGCGCTGCTGGGCATGCTCCAGCCGGGCGCCGACCCGGTCCGCAAGATCACGATCGTGCCCCGCGGACGCGCGCTGGGCGTCACCCTCTCGACCCCGGACGCCGACCGGTACGCCTACACCGAGCCGTACCTGCGCGGCCGCATCATCGGCGCGCTCGGCGGCATGGCGGCCGAGCACGTCGTCTACGACGTCATCACCACCGGCGCCGAGAACGACCTGGAGCAGGTGACCAACATCGTCCGCGGCATGGTCGGCCGCTGGGGCATGAGCGAGCGGATCGGCCGGCTCACCGCGATCCCCTCCGACGGGCAGAGCCCCTACGGACTCTCCGCCGCCCCCGCCACCCTCGACGCGGTCGACCACGAGATGCGGCGCATCGTGGACGAGTGCTACCTGGAGGCCTGCCGCCTGCTGGGCGATCACCGGCCGCAGCTGGACGCCCTGGCGGAGGCCCTCCTCGCGGCCGAGACCCTGGACGAACCGGCCGCCTACGCCGCCGCGGGCATCGCGCGGCTGACGAAGGGGCACGGCACCGACTGAGGAGCGGCCGTCAGTCCACCCGGGCGATCACGTACCGGAAGATGTTCGGCAGCCACACGGCGCCGTCGGACCGCTCGAACGGGTGAAGCGCCTCGGCCAGTTCCTTCTCCGCCAGCACGGGATCCGCCGTGCCGTCCGTGCCGTCGGCGCCGTCGTAGAGTCCGGTCGACAGCAGTCCGCGCACCGCGCTGTCCACGTCCGCGTACCCGAACGGGCAGAACACCCGCCCGGAGCCGTCCGGCCGCAGCCCGGCCCGCTCCACCAGCGCGTCCAGGTCCCGCGGCGCGGGCCCGCCACCGAGGACCGAGGGCACCGTGCAGCGCTCCGCGGGCCCCCAGTCGGCCAGTACCACCGCCCCGCCGCGGCGGACCGCCGGCAGGGCCGCCGCCAGGGCCGCGGGGGCCGGGGAGAAGGCGAGCAGGGCGTCGTACGGGCGGGGCGGGGCCGGCGGCTGCGGCGGGGCCGCCAGGACCTCCAGCAGCCGCTCGCGGGCCAGCGCCCGCCGGGCCGGATCCGCCTCCACGCCCGTGGCCACGGCTCCCCGCCCGGCCGCCAGCAGCAGGGGCAGCCCGGCCCCGCAGTCCAGGTCGAGCAGCCGGTCGCCCGGCCCGACCTCCAGCCGGTCGTAGACCGCCTCGTACAGCGGTACGAGCATCCGTTCCTGGATCTCCGCCCAGTCCCGGGCGACGAGCGTCGCCGTCGGCGTCGGTGTCATCGAAAGAGCGCTCCTGATTCCGTGTCGCCCCCTTGCCCCCGTTGCCAGAGAACTCCCCATTCGCCCCCGCGTCCAGAGGAGTGCGGCACCCGATTCACGCATCGTGTGCCGGGCGCCGTACGATTCGCGGCATGGCAAAGGCACCCGTTCTCACCCCGCAGGCGGAGGATTTCCCCCGCTGGTACCAGGATCTGATCAACAAGGCCGAGCTGGCCGACAACGGTCCGGTCCGAGGCACCATGGTCATCCGACCGTACGGCTACGGCCTGTGGGAGCGGATGCAGCAGGAGATGGACGCGCGCATCAAGGACGCGGGCGCCCAGAACGCGTACTTCCCGCTGTTCATCCCGCAGTCGTACCTGACGAAGGAAGCCGAGCACGTCGAGGGCTTCGCCCCCGAGCTCGCGGTCGTCACGCACGGCGGCGGCAAGGAGCTGGAAGAGCCGGTCGTCGTCCGGCCCACGTCCGAGACGATCATCAACGACTACTTCTCCAAGTGGGTCCAGAGCTACCGCGACCTGCCCCTGCTGATCAACCAGTGGGCCAACGTGGTCCGCTGGGAGATGCGCCCGCGCGTGTTCCTCCGTACGAGCGAGTTCCTCTGGCAGGAGGGCCACACCGCCCACGCCACCTACGAGGACGCCCGCGACTACGCGGCCCGCATCCACACGGACGTCTACGGCGACTTCATGACGAACGTGCTCGGCATCGACGTCGTGCTCGGCCGCAAGACCGCCAAGGAGCGCTTCGCCGGCGCCATCAACACCCTCACCCTCGAGGGCATGATGGGCGACGGCAAGGCCCTGCAGCTGGGCACGAGCCACGAGCTCGGCACCAACTTCGCCAAGGCCTTCAACACCCAGTACCTGTCGAAGGAAGGCAAGCAGGAGCTCGTCTGGCAGACCTCGTGGGGCGTCTCGACCCGCATGGTCGGCGGCCTGATCATGTCGCACGGCGACGACAACGGCCTGCGCGTCCCGCCGCGCCTCGCGCACGTCCAGGTCGTCGTCATGGCGATCAAGGGCGACGAGGCCGTGGCCAAGGTCCGTGAACTGGGTGCCCAGCTGAAGGCCGCCGGCCTGCGGGTGCAGGTCGACGACCGCGTCGACACCCCCTTCGGCCGCCGCGCCGTGGACTGGGAGCTCAAGGGCGTACCGGTCCGCATCGAGATCGGTCCCCGCGACCTGGAGGCCGGCACCGCGATGCTCGCCCGCCGGATCCCGGGCGGGAAGACCCCCGTGCAGATCGACGCCCTCGCCGACCTGCTGCCCAAGGTGCTGGACGAGGACCAGGCGCAGCTGCTGCGCGAGTCCCGCGAGCGCCGGCTGGCCCGCACGTCCGACGTCGCGACCATCGGGGAGGCCGCCGAGGCCGCCGTCGCCGGCGGCTGGGCGCGGATCCCGTGGGCGGACCTCGGTCCGGAGGGCGAGGCGAAGCTGGCCGAGCAGGCCGTCTCCGTGCGCTGCCTGATCGCCGAGGACGGGTCGGTCCCGGAGGCGGACGACGCCCCCGGTACGCTCGCGATCGTCGCGCGCTCGTACTGACCGGGCCGACCGGCTCCTGTGCCCCGGCGTGCGGCTCGTGCCGCGTGCCGGGGCCGGTTCATGTCGGCCGACCGGGAGGACGTGGTCGACGTTACGTACCGACTCCTCCTGAGATCGGCGCACCCGTCCTCGTCAGGACGCATCAGACTGAACTGACTGGTACGTGCAAAAAATTTGGAATGGCCCGGAATCGGAACACCCGGGCACTCCGGCTCGTTGTTACGACGTGAGCACGACACCACCTGTTCTCGCCGCAGAGCTGGCGCAGGCGTGGGCCGATATTCAGCGGTACCACCCCGAGCTGCCTGACCTTGCCGCGCCCGAGTCCCTGATCGGAGAGTCCTCGTCCGCCTGCGGCGCCGAGCTCTCCTTCGAGCGACTGCTGCACGAGGCAGTCCACGGCATCGCCGCCGCCCGCGGTGTTCGCGACACCTCGCGCGCCGGCCGCTACCACAACCGCAGATTCCTCGCGATCGCCGAGGAGATGGGGCTGGACCACTCCGAGGAGCCGCACGCGAGCAGCGGCTTCTCACTGGTCACGCTCAATCCGGAGGCGAAGCGCCGCTACCGTCCCACCATCGAGCGGCTGCAGCGCGCGCTGAAGGCACACACGGCCGCCACCGCGGCCGACACCAAGCGCAGCTTCCGCGGACCGGCCGCCCGGCACGGATCCTCCGGCGGCGGTGTGCGCGTCAAGGCCGTCTGCGACTGCGGGCGCAACGTCCGGGTGGTCCCCTCCGTGCTGGCCCAGGCGCCGATCGTGTGCGGAGGCTGTATGAAGCCCTTCCGCATCCCCGACGTGGCCATCGCGGCGGCCTCCTGACCGCCTTCCCCGTCGCCGCAGGGGTCACCGCCCCACGGCGAAGCGGGCGCCGGGCCACCGCCCCCACCGGGGCGGCCGCCGACGGCGCGCGCACGGGTGGTCCGTACCGCCGGGCGGGCACCGGTCCCACCCGCCCGGCTGAGCGCGCCGCAGGCGTATGGCACAATGGCTAGCTGTACTCGACAGTCGCATAGGACCCCTCTCTCCTCCGGCTGACGCGTCCATCGGGCACCCGAGTACCGCAACCCCACGTGGCATCTCATGTGCCCAACCACGTCAAGTTCAGGAGACACCACTCCAGTGGCAGTCAAGATCAAGCTCAAGCGCCTCGGCAAGATTCGCCAGCCGCACTACCGCATCGTCGTCGCCGACGCCCGCACCCGCCGGGACGGTCGCGCGATCGAAGAGATCGGTATCTACCACCCGACCTACAACCCGTCGCGCATCGAGGTCAACGCCGAGCGTGCGCAGTACTGGCTGTCCGTCGGCGCCCAGCCCACCGAGGCTGTGCTCGCCATCCTGAAGCTGACCGGTGACTGGCAGGCCCACAAGGGTCTCCCCGCCCCCGCGCCGCTCCTGCAGCCGGCGACGAAGGAGAGCAAGCGTCGCTCCTTCGACGAGTTCGCCAAGGCCCTCGAGGGCATCGGCGAGGGCAAGGGCGAGGCCATCACGCAGAAGGCGAAGAAGGCCGACAAGAAGGCGGACGAGGCTGAGGCCGCCGCCGAGTCGACCGAGGCCTGAGCATGCTCGAGGAGGCTCTTGAGCACCTCGTAAAGGGCATTGTGGACAACCCCGACGAAGTGCAGGTCGCCTCGCGCAACCTGCGCCGCGGGCAGGTGCTCGAGGTCCGGGTCCACCCCGACGACCTCGGCAAGGTGATCGGCCGCAACGGCCGCACCGCACGTGCTCTGCGTACCGTCGTGGGCGCCATCGGCGGCCGGGGGATCCGCGTCGACCTCGTCGACGTGGACCAGGTCCGCTGAGCAGTTGATTCACCGGCACGGGCCGGGGAGGGCGTTCGTCGCCCGCCCCGGCCCGTGCCGTTTCTGCCCCCGGGCAGGAGCGACCATTGATGTGAGCAACCACGCCGCAGTAAGGGAAGAGCACAGTGGAGTTGGTAGTCGCGCGGATCGGCCGCGCCCACGGCATCAAGGGTGAGGTCACCGTCGAGGTGCGCACCGACGAGCCGGAACTGCGACTGAGTCCCGGGGCCGTGCTCAAGACGGAGCCCGCGACGGCGGGACCGCTGACGATCGAGACGGGCCGCGTGCACAGCGGGCGGCTCCTGCTCCGCTTCGCGGGCGTCAAGGACCGCACCGGAGCCGAGGCGCTGCGCAACATCCTCCTGATCGCCGAGGTGGACCCCTCCGAGCTGCCGGAGGAGGAGGACGAGTACTACGACCACCAGCTGATGGACCTGGACGTGGTGCTGGCGGACGGCACCGAGATCGGCCGGATCACCGAGATCTCCCACCTGCCCTCCCAGGACCTCTTCATCGTCGAGCGGCCGGACGGCTCCGAGGTGATGATCCCCTTCGTGGAGGAGATCGTCGCCGAGATCGACCTGGAGGAGCAGCGCTGCGTCATCACCCCGCCGCCCGGGCTGATCGACGAGCGTGACGCCGTCATCGTCTCGACCCGGGACGAGGACGCCGCGGACTCCGGGGACGACGCCTGATGCGGCTCGACGTCGTCACGATCTTCCCCGAGTACCTGGAGCCGCTGAACGTCTCCCTGGTCGGCAAGGCGCGCGCCCGCGGGCAGCTCGACGTACACGTGCACGACCTGCGGGAGTGGACGTACGACCGGCACAACACGGTGGACGACACCCCGTACGGCGGCGGTCCCGGCATGGTCATGAAGACCGAGCCGTGGGGCGAGGCCCTGGACTCCGCGCTGGCCGACGGCTACGAGGCGGGCGCGCACGGTCCCGTCATGGTCGTCCCCACCCCCAGCGGCCGTCCCTTCACCCAGGAACTGGCCGTCGAACTCTCCGAGCGGCCCTGGCTGATCTTCACGCCGGCCCGGTACGAGGGCATCGACCGCCGGGTCATGGACGAGTACGCCACGCGCATGCCGGTGTACGAGGTCTCCATCGGCGACTACGTCCTGGCGGGCGGCGAGGCGGCCGTACTGGTGGTCACCGAGGCCGTGGCCCGGCTGCTGCCCGGGGTGCTCGGCAACGCCGAATCGCACCGCGACGACTCCTTCGCGCCGGGCGAGATGGCGAACCTGCTGGAAGGGCCCGTCTACACCAAGCCCCCGGTGTGGCGCGGCCGGGACATCCCCGAGGTGCTGCTCAGCGGGCACCACGGGAAGATCGCCCGGTGGCGCCGGGACGAGGCCTTCCGCCGCACCGCGCAGAACCGCCCCGACCTGATCGAGCGCTGCGAGGCCGCCGGCTTCGACAAGAAGGACCGGGAGATCCTCTCCGTCCTGGGCTGGCAGCCGTCCGCCGACGGCCGATTTTGGCGCAGGGCCCAGGCCGTGGAAGAATAGGCGGCTGCTGTGTGCTCGCGGGCGCCCCTGCCACAGGGGGACCGTCGTCCGCCGAGTCCCGCAGCTCCCGAATTCTCTACGGAAACCCGCACTGGCGACCTGTGGCGTCATGCGAAGAAAGCAGACGAAGAACATGTCTCACCTGCTCGATGGCGTCAACGCCGCCACGCTCCGCTCGGACGTCCCGGCCTTCCGCCCGGGTGACACGATCAACGTGCACGTCCGCGTGATCGAGGGCAACCGCTCCCGTATCCAGCAGTTCAAGGGCGTAGTCATCCGCCGCCAGGGCGCCGGCGTCTCCGAGACCTTCACCGTGCGCAAGGTCTCCTTCAGCGTCGGTGTGGAGCGTACCTTCCCGGTCCACTCCCCGATCTTCGAGAAGATCGAGCTCGTCACCCGCGGTGACGTTCGCCGTGCCAAGCTGTACTACCTCCGTGAGCTCCGCGGCAAGGCCGCGAAGATCAAGGAGAAGCGCGACCGCTGAGGTCACTCCCGGAGTTCGGAGGCGGCCGGATAGGCTCGCCCCCGATGGACACCGAAGCACCTCACACGCAGCGCGGCCACTCTTCCCCCGTCGAGGGGGACGAGCGGCCGCGTTTTGCGTTCTCCCGGAGCGGGCGGACGGCCGGCGGGCGGCCCCTCACCTGGCGCCGCGCCGGAGTGCTCGGTGTGGTCTGCACCGTCTTCCTGCTGCTGTTCAGCAATTTCGTGGTCCAGCCCTTCCTGATCCCGAGCCGTTCCATGGAGCCGACGCTCCAGGTCGGGGACCGGGTGCTGGTCAACAAGCTGGCGTACCGCTTCGGCGAACAGCCGCGCCGCGGGGACGTGGTGGTCTTCGACGGCACGGGCTCCTTCGTACGGGAACGCCCCGACGGCAATCCGGTCGCCGCCGTGCTGCACGGCGCGGCCTCGGCGCTCGGGCTGGCCGAGCCGTCCGACACCGACTTCGTGAAGCGGGTCGTGGGGGTCGGCGGTGACGACGTGGTGTGCTGCGACGCCGCCGGGCGGATCGCGGTCAACGGCGTGCCGCTGGAGGAGCCGTACCTCCAGCCCGGCGACGCGCCCTCGGCGGTGCCCTTCCGGATCGTCGTACCGCTGGGGACCCTCTGGGTCATGGGGGATCATCGTTCCCAGTCCCGGGACTCCCGGGACCACCTGGGGGAACCGGGCGGGGGGATGGTGCCGGTGGAGAAGGTGATCGGGCGGGCCGACTGGATCGGCTGGCCGCTCTCGCGCTGGGATTCCGTAGGCGGTGGCCATGGGTAGTCGGGGGCGGTCGAAAAAAGGCGGACGGGACTGGGACTTCGAGCCCGAACCCGAGCCGGAGCCCACCCCGGCTCCGGTGGTGACGGGCGGCCGGCTGGAAGGCGGCCGGGCCGAACGGCGCCGGACGGCCCGCAAGGTGCGCCGGCGGCGCCGCACGCGCCGGGCCGGCGAGGTGCCGCTGCTGGTGGTCGTGGCGCTGTGCATCGCCCTGCTCCTCAAGACCTTCCTGGTGCAGGCCTTCTTCATCCCGTCGGGCTCGATGGAGCAGACGATCAGGATCGGCGACCGGGTCCTGGTGGACAAGCTGACGCCCTGGTTCGGCTCCGAGATCGAGCGCGGCGACGTCGTCGTGTTCAAGGACCCCGGCGGCTGGCTCAAGGGCGAGGCGGCCCGTCCGCCCAAGGACCCGATCGTGGTCAAGCAGATCAAGCAGGCACTGACCTTCATCGGCCTGCTGCCCTCGGCCGACGAGCAGGACCTGATCAAGCGGGTCATCGGCGTCGGCGGGGACACCGTCAAATGCTGTGACAACCAGGGCCGGATCACCGTCAACGGATCGCCTCTCGATGAGCCGTACGTGCACCCGGGCAACACCCCTTCGGACATCACGTTCGAGGTGCAGGTGCCGGAGGGCCGGCTCTTCGTGATGGGCGATCACCGCGCGAACTCGTCCGATTCCCGGTTCCACCTCGACGAGGGGTTTCAGGGCACCATCCCCGAGAGCGGGGTGGTCGGGCAGGCCGTCGTGATCGCCTGGCCCTACGGGCACTGGGCCCGCCTGGAGCAGCCGGCGACCTTCCGGATGGTGCCCGATCAGGCACGGCGCGAGGGACGCGGCCGACGACGGCGCCGTCGGGGCGCACCGTTCGCATAGTGTGTCCTCGGTCTCCCGCGCCTTAGGGAACTCCCGCTCGTTAAGGGAGGGGAGGGCCCGTGCCCGATTCGGTGCGGGCGGCAATCGCGAGTGAGGAGTGGATGTGGGGGACGTGGCGGTAGGCGCACGGTCCGGACGCGACGAGGGCGAGGAGCGGCCGGACGACGCCGTCGAGCGCGAGGCCGGGGAGGACGGCGATGCCACGGAGCATGCGCACCGGTCCTTCTGGAAGGAGCTCCCGCTCCTCATCGGCATCGCCCTGCTGCTGGCCCTGCTGATCAAGACGTTCCTGCTGCAGGCGTTCTCGATCCCGTCGGCCTCGATGCAGAACACCCTGCAGATGGGGGACCGGGTCCTGGTGGACAAGCTGACCCCGTGGTTCGGCTCCGAGCCGGAGCGCGGCGAGGTCGTCGTCTTCCACGACCCCGCGGACTGGCTGTCGGGGCAGCCCACTCCCGAGCCGAACATCTTCCAGCAGGTGCTCAGCAAGATCGGCCTGATGCCGGACGCCTCCGAGAAGGACCTGATCAAGCGGGTCATCGCGGTGGGCGGGGACACGGTCGAGTGCAAGAAGGGGGGACCGGTCGTCGTCAACGGCAAGGAGCTGGACGAGCCGTACATCTACCCCGGCAACACCCCCTGCGACGACGCCCCGTTCGGCCCGATCACCGTGCCCAAGGGCAAGATCTGGGTCATGGGGGACCACCGGCAGAACTCCGAGGACTCCCGCTACCACCAGCAGGACTCCACCAAGGGCTTCGTCCCGGTGGACAAGGTCGTCGGGCGGGCCGTGGTGGTCGCGTGGCCGGTCACCCGCTGGGCCACCCTGCCGGTCCCGGACACCTTCGACCAGCCGGGAATCGGCAACCAGGCCGCGGCCACCGCGCTCGGCCTCGGGGCCGCCGGGCTGGCCCCGGTCGGGCTCGGCCCGGCCGCGCTGGGGCTCGTCGGAGCCGTCCCGCTCGTCATGTGGCGCAGGCAGAAGCTGACCAGCGGCCGTACCGACGGGTAGGGTGCCGCCCAGGTCGACGATCCCGAAGCGTAGGGGCGCTGCAATGGGCGGAACACAAGCAATACGCAGTGGCAAGGATGGCCGCGGCGGTCTCGGCAACGTGCTGTCGGGGATCGCCGTGGCCATCGGCTTTGCGCTCTTCCTGGGCGGCTTCGTGTGGGGGGCGGTCGTCTACCGGCCCTACACGGTCCCCACCGACTCGATGATGCCCACGGTGCGGCCGGGGGACCGGGTGCTGGCGCAGCGCATCGACGGCGCCGAGGTGCGCCGCGGGGACGTGGTCATCTTCACCGATTCCCAGTGGAGCGACTCCCCCATGGTCAAGCGGGTCGTCGGCATCGGCGGCGACGTCGTGAAGTGCTGCGGCGCGGCCGGCGAGCTGACGGTCAACGGCACCCCGCTGGACGAGCCGTACGCCGACACCACCGAGCCGGAGACGGGCCTGGCCATGCCGCCCGGACAGACCGCGCCCACCGGGACCCCCTTCGAGGTGGCGGTCCCCGAGGGCAACCTCTTCCTGCTGGGCGACCGGCGGGCCGCCTCCCTGGACTCCCGGGCCCACCTTCAGGAGGCCGGGCAGGGGTCCGTGCCCCGATCGGCCGTCAGCGCCCGCGTCGACGCCCTGGCCTGGCCCTCCGTGACGATGCTGGAGCGGCCGGCCACGTACGCCGCCCTGCCCGGCGGGATCTCGCAGCCCGGGCCGCTGCGCCTCCAGGTGGTGACGGTGCTGGCCGGGGCCGCCCTGGTGGTGCTGGGGGCCGCGTACGGGCCGGTCGCACGGGTCCTCGCGCGCGGCCGGCGACAGGAGCGGGCCGGTGTCCGCTGACCCGGCGGCCGGGTCCGGCCGCCGGAAGGTGTCGCGGGTGATCCTGCTGGACCCGGCGGACCGGATCCTGCTGCTGCACGGCTTCGAACCGGCCGACCCCTGCGACGACTGGTGGTTCACCCCCGGCGGCGGACTGGAGGGGACCGAGAGCCGGGAGCAGGCCGCACTGCGCGAGCTGGCGGAGGAGACCGGGATCACCGAGGTGGAGCTGGGGCCGGTGCTGTGGCACCGCTACTGCTCCTTCCCCTTCGACGGGCGGCGCTGGGAACAGGACGAGTGGTACTTCCTCGCCCGGACCACCACGACCGAGACCGAGATGGGCGGCCTCACCGAGCTGGAGCGGCGCAGCGTCACCGGAGCCAGGTGGTGGACCTCCGAGGAACTTCTCGCGGCCCATGAGACGGTGTACCCGACCAGACTCGCCGAGCTGCTCCGTACGCTGCTCGACGACGGTCCTCCGGGTGAGCCGGTGGTCCTGGCCCCGGAAATCGTTTAGGGGCGCAGGGGCCTGGCGCACAATAGGGGGACGCACGGCTGAAGGGGAACATGCCATGAGTGCCGAGGACCTCGAAAAGTACGAGACCGAGATGGAGCTGAAGCTCTATCGGGAGTACCGCGACGTCGTCGGGCTGTTCAAGTATGTGATCGAGACGGAACGCCGTTTCTACCTCACGAACGACTACGAGATGCAGGTGCATTCGGTTCAGGGGGAGGTGTTCTTCGAGGTCTCCATGGCCGACGCCTGGGTCTGGGACATGTACCGGCCGGCCCGCTTCGTGAAGCAGGTGCGGGTGCTGACCTTCAAGGACGTGAACATCGAGGAGCTCAACAAGAGCGATCTCGAACTGCCCGGCAGCTGAGGGCCGGCACCGGCCGGGCCGCCTCACCCGCAAGGGTGAGGCGGTTGTCCACAACGGCCGGGCCGTCCACCAAGATCCACACGGTGGGCGCGGGCGCGGGACCGTCGGTGCCGGAGGTGGTGCCGGATGAACGCGAAGGGCGTGGCACAGCAGGCATTGGGGCGGTACGGCGAGGAACTCGCGGCACGGCGGCTGACCGAGGCCGGGATGACCGTGATCGCGCGGAACTGGCGGTGCCGCGGCGGCGAGATCGACATCGTCGCCCGGGACGGGGACGCGCTCGTCGTGTGCGAGGTCAAGACCCGCCGGGCGGGCGAGTTCGAGCATCCGATGGCCGCCGTGCGGCCCGCCAAGGCCGAGCGCTTGCGCACGCTCGCCGGGCGCTGGCTCGCCGACCACGGCGGACCACCCCCGGGCGGGGTGCGCATCGACCTCGTCGGGGTCCTGCTGCCGCGGCGCGGCGCCCCGCTGGTGGAACACGTCAGGGGGGTGGCCTGATGGGATTCGCGCGAGCCTGCTCGGTGGCCCTGGTCGGCGTCGACGGCGTGGTGGTCGAGGTACAGGCCGACCTGGAGCCCGGCGTGGCCGCCTTCACCCTGGTCGGGTTGCCGGACAAGACCCTGGTCGAGAGCCGGGACCGGGTACGGGCGGCCGTGGTCAACTCGGGAGCGGCCTGGCCGCAGAAGAAGCTCACGGTCGGGTTGAGTCCGGCCTCCGTACCGAAATCCGGCGCCGGCTTCGACCTGGCCGTCGCGGCGGCGGTGCTCGGGGCCGCCGAGGTGGTCGACCCGGGCGCGATCGCCGACCTCGTCCTGATCGGGGAACTGGGGCTGGACGGCCGGGTGCGCCCGGTCCGCGGGATCCTGCCGGCGGTCCTCGCCGCGGCGGAGGCCGGCTACCGGCAGGTGGTGGTGCCGCAGCAGTGCGCGGCCGAGGCCGCGCTCGTACCGGACGTCTCGGTCCTCGGCGTACGCAGCCTGCGCCAGCTCATCGCGGTCCTGACCGGCGGGGAGGTCCCCGAGGAGGAACCCTGCGACCCGCCCGGCAGGCCGGACCCGATACTGGCCGGACTGCTCGTCCCGGGGGCGGGACTGGGCACGGGCCTCGCCCGGGGCCGGCCCGGCCGGGAGGACGGCAGCGACTTCCCCGACCTCGCGGACGTGGCGGGGCAGCACACGGCGCGCCGCGCCCTGGAGGTGGCGGCCGCCGGAGGACACCACCTCTTCCTCAGCGGACCGCCCGGAGCGGGCAAGACCATGCTCGCCGAGCGGCTGCCCTGGCTCCTGCCGCCGCTCACCCGTCAGGATTCCGTGGAGGTCACGGCCGTCCACTCGGTCGCGGGAATCCTCCCGCCCGGCGAACCTCTCGTCGCCAGGCCGCCCTACTGCGCGCCGCACCATTCGGCGACCATGCAGTCGCTGGTGGGCGGCGGGACCGGGATCCCCCGGCCCGGGGCGGTCTCCCTGGCCCATCGCGGCGTGCTCTTCCTGGACGATGCGACTGACGGGCTATGCACCCTTCAGGCCAGACACGTCACCAGAGGGCGTCAGGTGGGCGTGTAGGCCAGCGTACGCCCCCTCCCGCTGGTGGAACTCAGACCCACCAGCGTTGAGCCCGCTACGCGCCACGTGAGCCTTCGTCCAGCTGGAGTAGCGCAGATCGCGGGTGACACGTCGGCGTACATGCCATGCCTGGCAGAAAGACTGTGCTGCCCCGATCAGATCGGTAAAATCACCTGATCGGGGCGTAGTTGCCCTTGAGGGGTGGGAGGGGCAGTCCATGCAGGCGCAGCGCATTCATCCTGGGGCGTATGGGGCTCTCATCGAGGCGCTGGCCTCCATCTACTGGTACAAGAAGGACCTCAAGAAGTTCATCCAGACTCGCGCGGCAGAGCACCCGGAGTTGCTGGTCGGCCTCGACTTCGACGGCTACAAGCGTGCTTTCGCCGAGGAGTTCGTCGACCGCCTCATGGCCGACGAGGAGCAGTACCGCGACCTCACCTTGACGATCATGCTCGAAGTGGCGCAGATGGACAGCTTCCTCAGCCTCAAGCGCCACCCTGACGCGGATGCCCTGCTGCCGGCAGCGCAGGAAGCGGTGGCAGCGCTCGGCACCTGGACCGACAAGTACCAGGGTCTCGTCGAGGAACGCGAAGCCCTGGCCGCCGAGCTGGCCGCCCGCCGCGCGCAGATTGAGGTCCAGCAAGGCTTCGCCGGGAAGCTCGCAGCGCTCAAGGATCAGTTCATGGAGCTGGGCAAGATGGAGAACCGGCAGAAAGCCGGACTCCTCTTCGAGCCCTTCCTCAACGAGCTGTTCCACCTCTTCGACCTGGAGCCGCGGCTGTCCTACGTGCTGAAGTCGGAGCAGATCGATGGGTCGCTCACCTTCGACACGGATGACTACATCATCGAGGCGAAGTGGTGGAAGGGACCGGTCGAGGTCGAGGACGTCGACAAGTTCGACGCCAAAGTGCGACGCAAGGGTAAGAACGCTCTCGGGCTGTTCATCAGCGTCAACGGGTTCACGTTCGGCGCCCGCGAGGAGTACGGCAAGCGGACCTCGTTCATCACGATGGATGGCGGTGACCTGTTCTGCGTACTGGAAGGTCGCATCGCCCTCGATGAACTCCTCCGCCGCAAGAAGCGTCACGCCAACGAGACCGGCCACTGCTACTTCCCGGCCCACGTGGCGTTGGCTGAATAGTTCGAAGAAGAAGTACGGCCACGTGCCAGAGATGCCAGTGAAAGTGTTCCACTTCGTCGCCGAAGCGGCGATGCACCACATCGGCATGGCGGCCGATATCGAAGAACGGTTGCCCCGGCGTCATCCACATCACCTAGCATTCAGGTTGCGGCCCCTCCAAGCCAGGAGTAGCGTCGAAAGTTGAGGTGTGCGAGAAACGCTCCTAAAGAGACATTTCACGGCGCAACCACACCGCTAGGGAGGTGTGCGCCAATGGGCGAATCCCATGCCGACACGAAGCCTGTTAGCCCAGTCGGCAAGGTGCTCTCGCCTAGAACGAGAGATATAAGCAGCTTCAAGGGATTTTGCTTCCTTTCCCGCGAGTACAGATACCAGAGGCTTTTCCGTCTTAGCCAGCTGGCACCTGAGCCATGGGAATACACGAACTCCGAAACCGATGAAGCTCTGCCTATCTTGAGTCGGTATGTAGACTTCACGTTTCGGAGGATTAAGGAGCAGAACCGGATTGCCTGCAGTCCTGACGGCAACTGGGCCTGCTTCCACACCGGACTCCTAACCCCGCTCTACCGGCCAATCTATGGCCTGTTTCAAAAGAGTCAGAAAGGCAAGGAGCCTTGGTACCTCAAGCGATTCACTACCGATGAGGATTCCGACCTGAAGCACTTCGCGGAGCTTCCCAAGCGGGCGACGTACTTCGAGAATCCAGCCGACCTGATCTATGACACCTCCTTTAGGCTGGTACTAACAGATCACTCGCTGATTGATCGAGCGCACCGGTTCCCGCCAAGTTTCCAGGGAGTTGGCGAAGAGATTGAGGCCAAGCGGTGGCGCGCTTTCAATGAAGCGGCCAAACATGCAGAATTTCGCGTTGAGCAATCATACAAGACAGCGGTGCCGCAGTACTATTGGCCTGGCCCAGGCAAGCCAGGTGTATTGCAACTCTTGCTACCCATCTGTATGGAGACCAGTACCCAAGCCGACTTTGCTCTCCCAATCCAGCGCGACGGTCAGACCTACAGGGCATACACGGTCTTGGAGCTCGACTGGGCTTATGGGAATGCCCGACTAATTGCTAAGCCAGATTCGGAATGGCTCCAGCCGCAAAAGTGGCCGCCCGTGCCTAATTCGGACGTCCCCACAGGTGAGGTAATCTAAGTCGCAGTTGACGAAATGCGCCAATTGTGCTAATGTCCATTGTGTGGTGTTGGTAAACGCCATGCACCTGTCTGCATAAAAGTTGCACGAACCGTTTCATGGTGCATGTACTGGATAGTGATTCGCGAAGGCATTAGCTGATTCCGACCCGAGGTCATCGTGCGCCTCGCCGGCTTTGATCAACTAGCGCTTCGCGCCCCCTCTTCTTGAGCCGACTTCGGTTGTGCAAGAAGAACTGCAAGACCCGCGCTGAGAAAGTGTTACCCGCGAGGCCAGTCCTTGCCTTCAACGGTCGTTGAGCTTCAAAACCCCTGTCCCCTTACCGGGGACGGGGGTTTTCCCTTACCCCCGAACCCTTGACGTCACCACCCTGGTTCGTCTAAGTTAGTCAGTCCCCGTCAGCGACGGGTCTGCCGAGCGCAAGATCGTTTGCCCTCCTATCTCACTCAAGTTCCGTGAGGCCGCCCACTCTGGGCTACCTCCTTGAAGCTGAGAGACAGGAGGGCTTCGTCATGTACGGAGACCGTTTGCCGCAGGTCAGGCGCAACGCACCGTCGCCGCTCAGCCGAGCCGATCGGGAGTTGTCCCGCCGCCTGGATCAACTGCGCGCGGAAGAAGCACTGGCTAAGACCGAGGCGTGCGGCCTCCAGGCTCTGCGCGCGATCGTCAGCGGCGGGATGGAACGCCGATGAGCGACTTCCGTCCTGACCACCGTATGCCTGCCACCCCGTGGGGCACTCGCCGAGCGGCGGACGTCCACAACGCGGCCATCCAGGCCCAGAAGGAAATGAGGGAGCAGCTGCGCTTCGCGAAGACCATGCGCGAGCGCGCTGGCAACCGGGCCCACAGGGCCGTCGAGGCCGTCGTGGACAGTGTCGAGCGCCGCGTGAGGTTCCTGAAGATCATCGCCGAGGGCGATCCGGCCGTTAACCGTCTGCTGCACAACATCGAGGTCGAGGCCGCCTGGCTTCGCCGCGCGATCGAAGCCGGAGGTGCGGCCTGATGACGATCGTGCCCCTGGGCAACAACCGGCCGGAACGCCGCCCGCGGACCCGCGCGGAGAAGCATGAGCTGCGGGTGGCGGAGCTCCGCGCCGACGTCGCCCACATCAATGCCCAGACGGCAGCGGAAGTGGAGCTCATTCGAGCTGCGGGTCGCGCCCAGCTCCACCTGGAGCGGGCCCGGTTCACGCGCACGCTCACCGGTGAGGTGGCTGAGCAGTACGAGGCCCTGCACCGCGAGATCGCTCGCATCCAGCAGAGCAATCCTGACGACCTGGGCCTGGCCCTCGGCCTCGCCGAGATCCTGGACGAGGGTCGGCAAGCGCTGCGCAGCGTCATCCAGGACCACGTGCGCGACGGTCGGAGGCTGTCATGAACGTCTTCGGCGACATCATCTCGTGGATCTTCGCCAGCCCTCTGAACTTGATCACCACTTTCGTCGGCTTGATCATCTCGGCGCACCTGCTTCAGGACTGGCCAGGCTTCTCGTCTACCAGCCAGCGGTCCGAGCGCCGGGCCGAGCGACTCGCCGCGATGGAGGCTGTCCGAGACGCGACGTACAACGCAACCCGCCGTGCAGCCGAAGCCCGGCAGTACGTGACCCGCGAACTGGCCGAGGCTAGTCGGCTCGCCCGACGTCGTCGGGCCGAGGTCCGTCAACAAGCCGCGAAGACTATCGAGAAGGCGCACAAGCTCGCGTGGCTGTTCGAGGAGGTCAAGGAACGTCCCCAGGACAGGGGCCGTAAGTGAGCAGCCCGCCGAGCCGTTGGACGACAGGCATGGTCCTCTTGATCGTCGGCATGGCCGTGGCGCGGTCACTGGTGGTCTCCTTGGCGCCGGTGCTGCCGTGGCTCGTCATCGGCCTGGTCGGTGGCGGAGGGCTGGGGGTGATCGTGCTGTTGCTGTTCCGCAGGAGCAGCCGGTGGTAGAGCTCTTCGACATCGCCGAGTGGGTGCGCCGTAGCAGGGCAGCCCAGGCTCTGCCCGAGAAAGTGCTCGACCCGGCAACCGTCGCCCGACTGGCAGAGCTAGTGCATCTGGCCCTGGAGACGGAGCAGACCCGTCGCTCTGAACGCCGAATGAGCCAGACGCCCGTAAGGGCATGTGGATGCCCCGACTCCCACGCGGAGGACGGCAACCGCCACTGATCGACCTATTCAGCGTCGGGGCAGTTCGCGCTCCGGCGCCTTTTCATTCTCGATCTTCAACAACAAGGAGAAGCCTTTGGACCTTCAGACTTCGGCCGATCGCGGTCGCCGCACGTACCTCGTGTTCTTCCCCCATGATCTCCACCGCGATGCGGTACTCGCGGTCCTCCGGGCCCTCTACGGCCCCGTGCGTCCGTCACTGCTCAACGGTGATAGCACCGTCGCTCTTGAGGTTTACGCCGACGTACGCGGCATCAAGTTCTTCATCAGCCTGACCGGCAACGTCACGACGGGTATGGACAACCTTCTCCAGACCCACCTGGCTGGCGCCACCGTCGCGCCGGTTGACGGCATCGACGACCTCATGGCCACGACGCCTTGGTCACGAGTCGTAGAGGTCGGGACATCCACCGCCCACGCGCCGCTGCGGATCGCGTCGTCGGCAGCAGTCACAGCCGGCCTGCTCAGCTGCTTTACGAGCCTGAGGAACAACGAAGCCCTCGGCCAGCAGTGGATCATTACCGCGGGTCGGCCGCAGGGCACGCCCCCCAACCGGATGTGGCCCCGGCCGCCCATCGACGAGACCGCGTTCAAGCAGAAGAACACCGACGCTGTCTTCCTGGCGGTCGGCCGGATGGCAGCCCGTGGCGCCGGCGCACGGGCTCTCCTTGGCCGGCTCCAGGCCCACTACAGCAGCCTGCGCACGCACGGCGTGTCCGTGAAGAAGCGGCGGTTCGTCCGGTCAGTGACCGCTCGGAAGCGGCTCCATTCCAGGGCCGGCCTGCTGGCCTACCCCGCCACTCTCAACGCGGCCGAGCTCTCCGCCGTCATTGGGTGGCCGTTCGGAGCGCCCCAGGTCGCCGGTCTGGCACTCGGCCACTCTCGCAGGCTGGCCCCGAGCTACTCCCTGCCCCGACAGGGGCTGGTCATCGGGACGTCGAACTTCCCCGGTGACATCCGGCCCCTGGCCATCGCCTCCGAGGACCGGGCCGCCCACACCCTGATCGTCGGCCCTACCGGTACTGGCAAGAGCACCTTGATCGAGAACCTGATCACCGCCGACATCCGAGCCGGCGCGGGTCTGGCCTACATCGACCCCAAAGGTGACTCTGTCCGACGCATCCTCGACGCCATACCGCGTGAGCGCCTGGCCGACGTCTTGCTGTTCGACGTCACCGACCTTGAGCGGCCCATCGGCTTCAACGTGCTGGCTGGAGAACGCGCCGACCGGGTGGCCGGTCAGCTCATGCTGGTCTTCGACAAGCTCTTCGGCCTGGCGATCCACACCCCTCGTGCCTATGACGTGTTGCGCAATACCCTCATGACACTCGCTGAGTGCGGCTACACCGTGATCGAGGTGCCACTCGCCCTCCTGTCAGGTCCCCGAGGTCAGGCCTTCCGCGACACCCTGACCGGCCAGCTGCGTAACCCTGAGCTGCTGGACTTCTGGCGGTGGTTCGACAGACTCAGCAGCCGTGAGCAGTCCGAGACCGGCGCCCCCATCACCCGGCGCCTGCGTCCCTTGCTCCTCTACCCCGAGCTGCGGGCGACGTTCGGACAGGTCCAGTCCGGCCTCGACCTGGCGGCGGCCGTAGCTCAGCGCAAGATCGTGCTCATTCCGCTCAACAGCGCGCAGCTCCACGAGGAAGCCACCCTCGTCGGCACGCTGTGCCTGAACGCCCTGTGGAACGTCATCCAGGTCAGCGAGCGGGCTGAGAACTTCGGGCTGTACGTCGATGAGTTCCGCGACCTGATCAACCTGCCGATCTCCTTCGGCGACATGCTCGCCAAGGCCCGCGGCCACCGCCTCCCGATCACCTTGGCCACCCAGGACGTCAGCCGTCTGACCGATGGCTTGCGCAAGGACGTCATGAACAACGCCCGGACGAAGATCTTCTTCCAGCCGGCGGCTTCGGACTTGTCGCTGTTGGGCCAGGAACTGGGCGGCATGGCGACCGCGGCCGACCTGGCCAACCTTGGCCCGCGCGAAATCATCGCCCGCATCTGTGTCGATGGCGTGGCGACCCCGCCGGTCACCGGCCGGACCCACCCACCGCCTGCACCTGTCGGGCTAGGACAGGCCGCCAAGAGCGCTTCCCGTTCCCGCTACGGCCGGCCCCGAGCCGAGGTCGAGGCGGAGATCGGCGAGCGGCTGAGGCTGGCGACACGGCGGGTGGGTCGTACGACCGGAAACGGGACCGCCCTCGAGCCGACTCCGCCGGAGCAGATCGGCTGGGAGGACTGGGACCTGTGAGCATCACGATGAGGTACCTTAACCAGCTGGCGCCGCAGCTCACGGCCCGAGACCTGGCCATTATCTACGAGGTCGGTCGCTTCAAGATCATGACCGGCGGCCAGTTGGAGCGCCTGTTCTTCGCGGACTGCTCCGACACCAGCCGGGCCCGGAACCGCCAGGCCGTGTTGCGCCGTCTGACCGAGCACCGTGTTCTCGCCCGTGTTGGAGAGCGGCGGGTCGGCGGTGCCCAGCGTGGCTCTGCCTCGTTTCTCTACGCGCTCGATGTTGCTGGTCAGCACCTGAGCCAGGGCATCAGCACGCGACCGCGGAAGCCGTACTCCTGGTACGAGCCGACGATCGCGCACTTCCTCGCCATCGCCGAGCTGTACGTCATGTTCCGAGAGGCCGACCTGTCCGGGCTGTTCTCGCTGCTCGACTTCCAGACCGAACCGTACTGCTGGCGCACCTTTGGCCAGCGAACCCTCAAGCCCGATGCCTTCGCGCAGATCGGGATCGTGCTGCCCGATGGCCGGCGACGCAAGGGCAGCTTCTTCATCGAGGTGGACCGGGCCAACCAGTACGGCGCGAAGATCGAGACGAAGATGCCGCAATACGTGGCGTACTACCAGCACGACCGTCTTGCCCAGCCCGAGCGAGCCTTCCCGCGCATCGTCTTCCTGGCCCCCAGCCAGCAGCGTGCCGGGTACCTCAGCCGACTCGTCCAGGGCCGGCCGGAGGTTCGCCAGCTCTTCTCCGTTGGGCTGCTGGAGGACCCGATAGCGACTCTGTTGCGGTTTTAGGGCCGACGGGGAGACGCCAGAACGTCCCGGATGGCCTCACGGGCCTCCTCAACGCTTCTGGCCATCCGGTCGGTCACCAGGCCATCGGGCGGCATGGGGATGAACCCCCGCACGAATAGTTCGCTGCTGGGGCGGTGAAGCTGAAGATTTCAGTTCTATTCGATACAAGCCGGGCTTTTGCGCCTAATGGTTGGCTTAGCGTGGCAGTTGCTGTGTTATTCGCCGAAATCCTTAGCTGGAGCAGGTGGCTGGACGAGCACTCTGTGGTCTGCGAGGTACCAGGTGTGGCGACCACCAACCGATGATCTGTACGCCCTGCTTGGCGTGCCGCCGGATGCCGACCGAGCAACCATCCAGCGCGCCTGGCGCAAGCGGATGCGCCACATCCACCCCGACGGCCGGCCCGAGCACGAAAAGGACCTGGCGCACCAGGAAGCGGCCAGGCTCAACGACGCCCTGCACATCCTGACCAACAGCTCCAAGCGGCTGGACTATGACCTGAGTCGGCGGCAATCAGCCGCCGGCGCCAACTCGGCCAGCGAGAATGGGTCAGCTCGACCTCGCCCCGAGCCACCTCCACCACCACGGGTCGTCGTGGTCAATCCACAGGTGGTGGATTTCGGGTCGGTCGTAGTTGGCGAGATACCACCCGACCAGGTCGTGACCGTCTGCTTCAGCGACGGATCGACCATCCGCTACGCGTGGGTACTGAAAGACCGCGGAGACTTCTGGCAGGTGGTCGAGCCGCAGCCGTATCGCGACGTCTCAGCGGTGACGCTACGGCTCCGGGCCCGGCCGATGGCGGCGCACGATGGGCTGGGTACCCGCCAAGACCGACTCCGGCTCATGGTCGACGATCTCATCGTCATGGTGCCGGTCTGCATCAACGAGGTGGAACCGGCTCCACCTCCTCCTCCACCACCACCGAGGCCTACGCCACCCCGACGTCCCGCCCCGCCACGGCCTACGCCACCCCGACGTCCCGCCCCGCCACGGCCTACGCCACCCCGACGTCCAGCGCCGCCACCGCAGCAGCCGCCCGCGCCGCGGCTGACGCTTGAGACCTGGCGCAACTTCCGGCTGACGTGCCTGGGCCTGTTCCTGTTGCTCAGCCTTCTGTTGCTGTTGGGCGCCATCTTGTTCAGCGCCATCTACGCGCTGCTGCACGCGGCCCCCTGAGGTATTGCACCCTTCAGGTGCCCGTCGCCAGCCGAGACCGCCGCCCAGGTGCGCCTCTTTAGATTTATGTGTCGTAGTTAGCGGCTCAGGAGGATGAATCCGAGCACTGCGGAAAGCACTAGCAGCGTTCCGAAGTGGCGGACCAGCTTCATCGCCCACGTGCTCCAGGCTTGCGGCTTGACCTGAGGCTGATGCAGTTCACGCAGTGGCCGGGATTTCATCACCAGCCGTGCCTGCATTGCTTGGAAGCTCACCGCATCGATGATCTCGCCAGTTTCCATATCGACGTAACGCTTCATGATGACTCGGTCCTCCTGCTAACTACGAGACCGACACGGGCCAGTAGGAGACGCCGTCACGGTGGAGCGCCCGCACCCGAGAGCTAAGCAGCGGAAGGGAAGGACGAACGACCTTGACGGCATAGGCGACGACTGGCTGACGATCGGCGAGTAGTTAGCAGGAGGACCGGAGGTTATCCGGGGAAGAATCAGTCGTCGTCGCAGCTCAGCGCCATGATGGTCCCGCTCGACACGTAGGCCGATGCGTACGCCGGCGCGTAGGCCGCAGCAGTCCGTGCGGGGCCGTGCGGGGTCGGCGCTGGGCCATCCCACCTCGGCTGGGGGCATTCGTAAAGGCTGTCGCTAATTAGTCCGATCGCGGCGGAATCAACGCGCCAAAAATGCAACCCAAAAGCCCACTCGCACCAGATGTAGAACCTTAAAGTAATTGACTTTTCGGCTCTACCGTGCTATAATTGATTGGTGAAGTTGCAATGGATCTACTTGCGCTTCTCATAACCGCCACCAAATTCGCATAGGCGGATTTTTGTGGCCAAGGGGGGTGGATGCTTCGTGAAGCACCACGCAATCACTGGCCCGTCTCGGCCGTAGGTGTCCCTTATGCGCTGCCTCCGCACACTGGAGGCCGTCCATGAGCGACAGTACAAGGCTTGTCGCAAGTGCCGCGCTCTTCAGCGCCACCATCGCAATCATTCTCTTCTTGCGCTTTCGCGACCAGCTAACCCGAGACACGGCCCGAGTAACGTACCGGCTCGCCTTTCCACGTGACCTGACCATTGGGCAGGTGACGGCCTTCCTGCACGCCCTGACCCGGCTGCGGCCGTCTCGCGGGTGGCTCTTTGGCCGCGACACCGTCGTGTTCGAGTCGGTCGGATGGCCCGGCCGCATCGAGCACCGGCTCCGGCTACCCAAGCATCAGGCGGACGTGCTCCTGCGCCAGCTGCGCGGCATCGTGCCCAGCCTGCGCGCCACCCTGATTGACATTCCGATCCTGCCCCCGGCCCGGTGGCTGCGACGTATCCGCCTGACCACGACCGCCCGGCCGTTACGCACGGATGCCCCAGAGGCGTTCACCACCGGCGTGCTCAGTGCCCTGCAACCACTGGCACGAGACGAAGCCCTCGTCTACCAGCTGGTGGTCTATCCCGTCCGGACGCCGCAGCTGCCGCTAGCAAGACAGCGCACCTCGGGCTCCGGCCTGCTACCGCCCTGGCTGCAAAACCTGAGTCGGTGGCTAACGGCCACACCGCCCGCGACTCTGGACAAGCAGGCCGCCGCTGACTTCAAAGCCAAGACGGCCGAACCGTGGTTTGCCGTCGTCGGGACCGTCGGCGCAGCGGCCAGCGACCGGCCGCGGGCTCACCTCTTAGTCGGCCGGCTCATGGCCTCGCTGCACCAGCTCGACCAGAACGGTGCGGCCCTGGTGCCACGCTGGCTGCCCGATCGGGCAGCGGACTGGCTGGCTCGAGGTGCCACCGGCAACACCGTGGCCCCGGTCTACGTCAACGCCCGTGAGGCCGCCACGATGCTCGGTTGGCCGCTGGCCGGCCCCACGATGCCGGGCCTGGCCCTAACCGGCAGCCGATCGTTCCCGCCTGTGCCCGACCTGCTGTCGTACGGACGCATCCTCGGGACCGCCACCTACGACGGTCTGCAACGCAGCATCGCGGTGTCGGCCACCGACGGCCTGATGCACCAGCTGGTCACCGGCCCGACCGGGTCCGGCAAGTCCACGCTGCTGCTGGGCGAGATTGCCCAGGACATCCAGGCTGGCCGGGGTGTCATCTTGCTCGACCCTGGTGGCGACCTGGCCCGTGACGTGGCCGACCGCATCCCCGAGGCACGCATCCGCGACCTGATCTACCTCGACGCCAGCGACGACCGGCCGGTGGGCATCAACCCGCTGGCCTGCTCCAAGGACGACGCCGAGCTGGTGGCCGACCAGGTCATGGAACTGATCAAGGCCAACGCTGACAGCTGGGGTCCCCGTCTGGAGGAAGTGCTCAAGGCCGTGCTGGTTCTGTTGGCAGCGACCCCCGGCATGACGCTCGTGGAACTGCCCGCCGTCCTGACCGACGAGGTCTTCCGCGCCTCACTGCTGTCCCGACTCGATCCCGCCTTCGCTCCGACTGTGGGAGCCTTCTTCGCCCGCTTCAACAGCTGGAGCGAAGGTGAGCGCGGGCAAGCCGTCTCGGCCGTCATCAACAAGATCTCGCCGCTGACCGACCGGCGACAGCTGCGCGCCATGCTCGGACAGGCCAAGCCCGCCTGGACCATGCGAGAGGTCATAGAGCAGCGCAAGATCCTGCTCGTGGCCTTGCCGTCCGGCCTGGCCGGCTCCTACGCCGTCGATCTGCTCGGCGGCCTGTTGATCAGCATGGTCTGGAACGCCGCCATGCGCCGTGCCGCTGTCACTCGCGACCAACGTCAGCTGACGTTCCTCTACATCGATGAGGTAGGCCGCTTCCTGCGCAGCGGGGCTGACCTGACCGACATGCTAGCCCGCGCCCGCGGCCACTTCCTCGGCATCATCGCCGCTCTCCAGCACATCACCCAGGTACCGCCGAATCTGCGTGCCGCCTTGCTGAGCGAGGCCCGCACCAAGGTCGTCCTCCAGCCCGGTCCTGATGACGCCACCACCCTGGCTCGTGCTCTTGGGCCGCAGGTGAAGCCGGAGGACCTCCTGACGCTGGAGCCGCGGACCGCGGTGGCCGCCATCGTTGCGAACGGCCAGGTGAGCCCGCCCGTCAGCATCGCCACCAACCCGCCGCCTGAGCCCGCTGGCTTCGGCGACCAGGCTCGGGCCGTCTCCCGAGCTGCCTACGGCCGAGACCGGGCCGAAGTGGAGCAGGAGATCGCCGTCCGACGCGAAGCCGGCAGGCCCCGCAG
The DNA here is from genome assembly GCF_017639205.1 of Streptomyces nojiriensis. Classification (NCBI taxonomy): domain Bacteria; kingdom Bacillati; phylum Actinomycetota; class Actinomycetes; order Kitasatosporales; family Streptomycetaceae; genus Streptomyces; species Streptomyces nojiriensis. The sequence continues at coordinate 6,405,599 of NZ_CP071139.1, forward strand.
CGGCGCTCGCGGAGCCCGGCCCGACCAGTGAGCCTGTCACCAGACCTGTCGTCATGTGGCACGAGTTGCCTGCCCATTTTCCCTGCTCAGAACGCCTTTTAACCCATCCCCGTGTATGAATCTCTACCCTTTTCCGTACACATCTTTTAAACGGAGCCCTACCGCTATGCCTCCGCCCACCCGTCCCTTCACCGGTGGCCGTCTCGCCCAGCTGGCCGTCGCCCTGACCCCTCGTGAGCGCCAGTTCCTCGCCGAACTCGCCACCCTCCACGTCGCCACGACGGCCCAACTTGGCCGTCTCGTGTTCGGTGAATGCAAGCCGACCACGACCGCCCGCCTGGGCCAGCGGCATGCTGAACGCCTGGTCCGGTTCAACCTGATCCAGCGCTACGCCAACCGCTCCCGGGACCGCAAGGTTGGGGCACCGGGGTATGTGCTCACCCTGACCGAGGCTGGCTGGTCCCTCAGCGGGGCGGATACTGCCGCCCGCCAACGCCAGCGCCGCAGCTGGATGCCGTCCGACGCCTTCCTTGCCCACCGTCTGGCGATCTCGGAGCTGTACGTCCGTCTGACTGAGCAGGGCCGCGACGGCGGCCCGACGCTGCGAGAGTTCCAGGCCGAGCCCGACAGCTGGCGGCGCTACCTCGGTCTGGGCGATGAGCCCCTGGTGGCCAAACCAGACGCCGTGGTGCGCCTGGTGACGGGTGGCCTGGAGCTGTCCTGGTTCGTGGAGATCGACCGGGGCACCGAAGGTCAGCGTCACATCGTCGACAAGTGCGAGGCCTACCGCCGCTTCGAGCTGTCCGGCGTCGAGCAGCAGCGCTTCGGCATCTTCCCCGGTGTCATCTTCATCGTCCCGACCGATGCCCGTCGCCAGGCGGTCCAGCGCGTCATCGACCGGCAGACGGCAGCGGCCCGCGGCTTGTTCGTCGTCACCACGGAGGCCGACATGTTGACCGCCCTCGCCTCACCCATCACGTCAGTCTGCACAACTGAATACGTCCAGCTCGAATCAACCAATGAAGAAGGATCCCGGTAGATGACCACATCAGCAAAGCGAGAGGCGCTCATGGGCGCAACCGACATCGTCGCGTACTACTACGGCGAGAAGACCGTTTGTCCGGATTGCGCAAAGGACCTGGCTGCCCCGTATTACCTCATCGACAGCCCGGAGAGCTTCACCACCGAGCAAGTGCTCGATGAAGCGGCCAAGACTGCAGGGATCAACCGCAACGACGAGGACAGCTACACGTCGTACGAGTTCCCCAAAATCCTCTACGCCGAAGACTTGGTCGACGGCGAAACCTGCTTCGTCTGCGACTGCACGTTGTGACCGTGGTGGCAGACGTCCACTCGACCAGCCGCCGAGGGCTTCCCGGCTGGTCGGGCGGGCGTCTGCCCGAAGGGCTTGGCACTGAGCCTCACCGCTGAAATCAGTGCTTGTTCTTATCTTCGGAAGGGAGTCAGCCATGTCTGACCTCACCACCGAAATGCTGCGGACGATGGAGCCGCAAGACCTGGCCGCGCTGCTGCCGGCCCCTGTCCAGATCGGCGACTCGAACGCAGTCGTCCTCCGGGTCGCTGACCCCGACTGGATCGAGGTCTACTTCGCCGGGCGCATCATGGCGTACGGCACCAAGGTGCTGGAGATCCAGCCCATCACCGACCCGGTGGTGCGCGAGGCCGCTCTGCGTGAGGCCGTGGAGGCCCTGTCCATCTGCCGGCGCATCGCCATCGAGGCGCACGCCGAGCAGCGTCAGGCCCACGCCACCAAGCTGAACGCGATCCGTGACTACGCCATCGAGGTGCACGAGAACGGCTCAATCTGCCGCGACGGGCTGGACAGCTTCCTGTCCACGTTCGAGCTCGAGCCGTACGCGACGTCCGTCAAGGTCAGCTACATGATCTCCGGCAGCTACGAAGTCGATCATGGCGACAAGGCCGCTGCTGAGGAGGACGCCCTGAAGTACCTCCAGCCCGACCTGTCGGGCCTGGACGACGTCGATGGTGAGACCTCCACTTACGAGGTCTCGGATATCGACGTCTCGGACGTGTAGCCCAGTTCCCTGGCATCCCAGCCGCAATGATCAAGATGGAGGCGGCGCAGGCCGCAGTCGAGGCGTACGTGGACCAGTTCCCCGACGGCGACGCCGAGCACACCGACCCGATCGAGACGCAGATCAGCGACCTGCTGGCCGATCTGTTTCACCTGGCAGCGGCGGAGAGCCTGAACCCAGATGTCCTGATCGAACGGGCGCTGATGCACTTCTACGCCGAGCAGGCGGAAGGGCCGCCATGGCCACCTACACGGTGACCGTCGCGGGGCGAGAGCGCTACGACGGCGAGGAGCCATACACCTACGTCATCGAGGAGGACCAGGCGATCAATGCCGTCCTCCGGGTGATGGCACATCATCGCTGGGAGAACGAGGACACCGACGTGATCCCGATCTCCGTGTTCACCGGCGAACCAGGGCCGAACTGCGGCTACTGCTGGAACGAGCTGAGGGAGACCTGACCTGGCCAGGCCATCGCACCTTTCACATCCAACCCAACAGGCAGTCCACGCGTCGCGTGGGCTGCCTTCCTCATGTCCGAACTGATCAAGGGAGGCGGCTATGTCTGCCAACGTTGAGTCGATGTTCTCCGTCAGGGAGATGCCCTGGCACCGTGAGGGGCTGGTCCTGGACCAGCACCCCAAGACCTGGGACGAAGCCCGGCACCTCGCCGGCCTGACCTGGGACCCGATCACCGAATCCGTCTACGAGCTGGTCAGCACCGACGGGCACGGCAACCCGCTGTACCGGCCCATCGAGGGTTGGCAGCGCATCGCCAGGTCTGACACCAGCGCCACGTTGTGGATCAACCGGGACTCGTACGCGGTCATTGACCACGGTGAGATGGGCGAGATCGTGGAAGCCGTTCTGGCTCAGCCGAACGTCCAGTGGGAAACCGCCGGCTCCCTCGATGAAGGCCGCTCCGTCTGGTGCCTGGCCCTGCTGGACGAGCCCATCGTCCTGCCGGGCGACGACAGCCCGACGCTGCCGTATCTGGCCATCACCAACCGACACGGCCAACCGGGCGGCTGCACGCTCAGAGCTACCGCGGTTCGCATCGTCTGCGCCAACACCTTCCGCGCCGCCGAACTCGAAGGCGACCGCACCGGCACCACCTTCTCCTTCATCCACAAGCCGGGCTGGCGCAACCGCGTCGTCCAAGCCCGAGAGGCTGTGACTGACGCTCGCCAGGAGATGCGTGCCTACGAGGCGCTGGCCACTGAACTGCTCGGCATGTCCGTCACCGCCCAGCAGCGTGAGCTGTTCGTGAGGGAGTTCATCCCTATGCCGCCCAACGGCCTCGTCACCGACCGCGTCGCCAACAACGTCGAGGAGGCCCGCAAGGCCGTCCGCACCATCCTGGCTTCCCCGACCACTGCACCGGTCGCTCACACCGCTTATGGCCTCGTCCAGGCCGCAGGCGAGTACCTGGACCACGTCCGACGGTCCCGCACCTGGGAGACCAAGCTCAACCGGACGCTCATCAGGCCGGAGCCGCTGAAGGCCCAGGCGCTCAAGCTGGTACGAGAGGTGGTGCGCGCCTGACTCTCTTGACGCTCAAATCTGGCCCGGACCGGCTTCTGCTGGTTCGGGTCTTTCTCATCCAATAATCGAGGGTTTTTTGTCATGTCAAACAATGCGCGGACTCAAGCTCAGCGACTGGACGAACTCCAGTCCATCCTTCTTGAAGACTATGGCCAAGACTTTGATCTGGCGGAGGTTACGGAAATTGCCGATTGGCTCGGACGGTTCTACACCGCCCTAACCAAGCTCGGTGTGCAACGTCGAATAGCTGAGCATGAAGCCGCCAATGTTGATAACTCTTGACTGGCCCCAGGAAGGTCGCATAATAGCTGGGCGGGGAACCCATTAACTATCCGGCACTGTCGGAGAAGGAGGTTCTACGAGTAAGAATTTAAAACGAGCTGTCATCCTGGTCAGGGTGTCGAGCAAGGAGCAAGAACAAGAGGGTTACTCGCTGCAAGCCCAGGAGCGCTTCCTGCGCGACTACTGCGAGCGCGCTGGTTTGAAAGCTATTAAGCCGTTCCATATTTCCGAGACGGCGTCGAAGGTCGATCAGCGCAAGACGTTCAACGAGACCATGGTCTACCTGAAGAAACACCAAGTCTTGCACTTCGTCTGCGAGAAGGTGGATCGCCTACTGCGAAACTTCAAGGACACGGTCATGGTGGAGGAGTGGCTGGAGGGCGACGACACGCGCCGACTGCACTGCCCCAAGAACTCGCTCGTGCTGCACAAGAACTCGTCTTCCCAGGACAAGTTCGTCTGGGGCATGCACGTGGTGGTAGCTAAGAACTACACCGACAACCTGAGCGAGGAAGTGCGCAAGGGTCAGTTGGAGAAGCTACGCCAAGGCTGGTTTCCGGCGGTCCCACCGCCCGGCTACGAGAACGTGCTGGACGGCGGTAAGCGGGTCCAGAGGGTCGTGCCGGCTGTTGCACCGCTCGTGGTTGAGATGTTCAAGCTCGCCAAGACGAAGCGCTTCACGGTGAAGTCCTTAGCACGGGAGATGACCAAGCGCGGGCTGCTGATCGACGGCAAGCCGATCAAGGGCGACCGAGTCTTCCGGATGCTGCACAACCCCTACTACATCGGCGTGATCCGGTGGAACGGCAAGCAGTACCCCGGCAGCCACGAGCCGATTGTCTCGGTGGATCTGTTCGAGCAGGTGCAGCGCACGCTGTCTCGCAGCGCCACGCAGATTCAGCACTACCGCAAGCACCATCCGTTGTTTCAGGGGTTGGTCACGTGTGCGGCCTGCCAGGGCCTGCTGGTCTGGGAGACTGCCAAAGGTCACTGGTACGGCAAGTGCCCCAAGCCGCGGTCGTGCAGCCGGCGGCGCTTCGTCCGGCAAGAGGCGATCGAGGAGCAGCTGGCCGGGGCCTTAAGTCGGCTCAAGGCCCCACAGCCTCGCCTGACCGCGTGGCTCAAGAACGAGCTTGAGGCCGGCCTACGGTCCCAGCTCTCTCTGCAAGAGGCCGCTGCGGAGGGGCTCAAGCAAGAAGAGGGCCGCATCCAGGCCAAGCTGACCATCCTGTACGACGACCGCCTCGAAGGGCGGATCAATGCCGGTGAGTACGACCTGAAAGCGATCTCGCTTCATGCCCAGCAAGCCGACGTTGCCCGGCAGCTCAAGGCACTGGGAGCGGAAGACACGTCATACCTTGGCACTGCCTTCAGCTTCGTGGAGATGACACAGCAGGCAGCCGATGAGTTCACGAAATCCACGAACGGCGACCGCAAACGCGAGTTGATTACCGAGCTGTTCGACAAGCTCATTCTGGACGGCGTGCAGCTCCAGCCGCAGTACAATCCTCGTGCTACCTGGCTACTGGAGGAAATCCTGCCGATGGCAGGCTCCGGTAACAATAAATTCGGACAGGGCGATTCCGGCTCTAGGGAGGCGAAAAAAGCCCCTGCTGGGGCTCCTCGTTACTCTTGGCTGGCCGTCGCTAACAGTATTCGTACCCTGTTTGAACGGTAATATCAATAGATAACGCCTGACGCATAGCTCTAGGGCGGCCGATCCCTTCCAGTTTTCCCCGCCTGGAAGGAGGGTCGGGTGCGGGCCAGCTGGCAGCCAAGTTTAGAACCGACTGCCGAGAAGAGATTTTAAGGCTTCAGCAAGATGAAATCTTTCAATCACTGGCGTCCACGTTTGCTTTCGCTGCCCTCTGGAGTATGGCTGGACGAGCTGCTACCGCCGGCGGCGTAGCGGTTCTAGTCCTCGAGGAGGACTAGAACGCTCGGGCCTGAGGACGGGCTCTAGTCTTCGTGGGCGAAGTCCAAGAACCGTTGGTGCGGCGTACGCGACTCGTCCCACCTACCCGTGGCTCCTTCTGGCCGATCGCGGTGCTTGGTCTGAGTCAACACCAGATGTTGCTTCGCGCGGGATACCGCGACGAAGAACTCCGACACCTGCGCCGTGGGTGGGCCCCAGAAGAGCTGCTCCTCGACCCCGAGGACCACGACCTTCTCGAACTCCAGGCCCTTGCACTTGTGGATGGTCAAGATCCGGATAGCGTCGACTTCGGACAGGCGCCGGAGCGCCTGTACGGCGTCCCCGTCAACGGCAAGCTCCCGGTCGAAAGCATCAAGCGCCTGCTCGATCAGATCGTCGAGCCGGGTGCCCTGCTGGTACCCGGCTGACAACGCGGTCAGCTTCGGCGTTGACACCAGTTGCAGGAACTCGTGGACGACGGCCCTCCATACAGCGGGCTCTCCCGTCCTGAACGTGGAGCCGCGCACGATCGATCGGCTTTGGCTGACCATCCGCTTCAGCTGGCCATCGAAGCGCGATGCCTCCTCGTCAGACGCGCTCGATCGGTTGGTGATCCTCATGAGTTCGGCGTACGCGTCGGGTTGCCTGTCGTCGGCGATCACGCGAATGAAATTAAATACGAGCGCAGCTACTGGTTCCGCGGTGAGGTCCTGGCGGACCTGCTCGTTGCGGAAGGCGATGCCGCAGCGCGTGAGTGCGCTGCCAAGCGCCGCCGCAACCAGGTGCGGCTGCTGGCGTACGAGGATGGCGATCTCGCTCGGTGGCGTGCCCTCGCGGAGCCAGCCGTCGATCATCTCCGCCAGGGCCTGCGCCTCGTCGTGTTCGGTGTCGAAGCCGAGCACCTCGATGACGCCGGCGTCTCCGATCAGCTCCTCGTCGGGACTGACCGCTCCAGAGTCCATCTGAGCGATCATTCGGTTCTGCATCCGTCTCAGGCGGGGTGCGGAGCGGAAGTTCTGGTAGAGAGGCAGCGGCTGGGCCGAGAAGTCGTTGGCGAAGGTTTGTAGTACTCCATCCAGTGCGCCGGCCCAGGCCATGATTCGCTGCTTGGTGTCGCCGACTGCCGTCAGGACGGCCGGTGCCTGGCCGAATGCAGCCTTGATCAGTCGGTACTGCTGCCCGGTGCAGTCTTGGAATTCGTCGAGGAAGACGTGGCTATAGGTCTGGCGGATGCCTCCTCGGGCATACGCGTTGGTCTCGATGATCTCCAACGCCAGGGGCACGAGATCGCCGAAGGTGATCTGCTCGCCCTCGATCCGATCGCGATCGACGATCCGGTAGTCCGAGTTGAGGGCGTTGGTTCCGGTCAGTGCGGGCCGGAAATTGTCGATCAGGCGCTTGGCGAAGGCATGGAAGGTGAAGCTGTCGAATCTGGCCGCGAGCCGCGCACCAGAGCGACGGCGAACGCGCTCTCGCAGGTTGCGGGCGGCGTCGACCTTGAACGAAACCGCCAGGATCCTGCGCGGGTAGGGGCACTGTCCGGTGCGCAGCAGGAAGTCCGCCCGTTGGGCGAGCAGCTCGGTCTTCCCGGCCCCTGGCCCCGCGGAGACGACCACGTTCCTGTCCGACATGGTGACGGCCGACAAGGCGTTGGGTTCGAGGACGAGGCCGTCGACAGGGTGCCACTGATCGGGGTGGATCATTCCGGCAGCTCCGCCAGGTTCGTGCGGACGTACTCGACCAGTCGGGCGAGGACATCTGGGAGGCCCTCCAGCAACTGCTGATCGTTCAAGTCGGCGAGAGCGGCCAGGTGGGCGGCGGGTTTGCTACCGAGATTGAATATGCCGTGGTATTTGCCGAAGAGCGCGCGGACATCGCCAGAGAGGCGTTCCTCGTGCACGTGCTTCTTGCCGAGCACCGCCACGACGGTGGCCTCCTCCGGCTCAGCTGACGTGCCCGGTTCGGTAGGGCTGACGCCGAAAGCGTCGGGGTAGGCCGCCAGCAGCATCAGGTCAAGGTCGACCGGGTGGGAGAAGAAGACCCCGCGCCCCTCCAGCGACTCGACAGGGCCGTGCCCGTCCTTGAAATCGGGGCCCACGAGCGTTGGGAAGTCGCAGTCGTCATTCCACTTGGGGAGTTTGTTGATCTGCTCTTCTGTGTAGGTGTCCGGATGAACGGTGTTGATCTGCTTCAGTGCGTTACGCACCCGCCCCCACCCGCCCTGGTGACGGCCGGCGTCGAGGTCGAGCAGTGTCGCGTGCGGGATCTGCAGCTCGTCGAGCAGGCGCCAGAAGTGGTTGACGTGCCGGCCTCCCAGGGGGACCACCGACACGGATGCGTCGTCCGCTGTAATGCCGGCTGCCGCCAGAACACGGGGCAGGACGACCTGCTCGCTGTCGCCCTCGCCGAGTACGACGAACCGCGAAAAGTACAGCTCGGGGTAGGCCTGCACCGCCTCCCGCACGTACTTGGCCGCCAGGTTCTCGTCCTCGGGCAGGACGATGCGGTGGACGGTCGTCTCCCGGGCAGCGTTCAGTCTCAGGAAGCGGATCGCATGGGGGTCGACACGGCGCAGGAGGGTGGGCGCATGCGTGGCGATGAGGGACTGCACATCGCCGTGTGCGCAGGCATCGCGCAGTTGGCGGATGATCCGGCCGAGGTACTGCGGCGCAAGGCTGTTCTCGGGTTCCTCAAGCGCGATGATGGTGTGCACGGGCGGGCGCAGGCGGTCCGCGTCGAGCGAGGTCTCCTCGCCGGTGAGGACTCGCCGGGCCAGGGACTGCCATGCAAGCACAAGCGAGATGTAGAGCAGGGACTTCTGTCCGTCGCTTAGCCGTTCGTAGGGGAGAGGTGCACCATCGTGGGTGGGTGAGAACGTCACGGTGAGCAGCCGCAGTACACCTTCCAGTTCGCCTCGGCCGAAGGCGATCGAGGGATCCTTGAAGTAGGCGCCGCGGTGGAGACTGTGCCACTCCTTGGTCAGCCGAAGGCCAAGGCTCGCTACTGTGGTGTTCGCTACCAGCAACGCGGTGATTTGAGCAGTGAGGCCGCTCAGCGTCTCGCGTTCCGTCTTCCAGTCAGCGGCTCGAAGGGTGCGACCGATGAGCGAGGCCGTCGTGAACGAGAGATGGTCGGCGGGGTCCCGACGGGCCGGAAGGTAATGCACCTCAATGTGCCTACGGTCATACCGTGGCATGTCGGCTTGGCGCGTAGGTTCCCCCGACGCATCTGCCTCCAGCACGTACTCGATCTTCTCGTCGACGACACCGTCCGGGGCCAGCGAGGCTGTTAGCCGGACGCGGATCCGAGGGACACCGTCTGCGCTGTCGATCGCCATGTGCGAGAAGTACGGTGAAACCGATGCATGCTCCCCGTCGGCTCCTGCTTCCGGGAACTCGACATCCACCTCCAGCCACAACGTCGGATCCCCGGCTTGCAACTCGCCCGCGGGTTGGCCGACGGGCACATGGAAGTCCTCAAGGCGGATCTTGCGCTGAGCCTCCAGGGGGCTGAATAGCCGTGACAGCGCCTCAAGGACAGCGGTCTTACCTGAGCCGTTCGGACCGAGGACATACGTCAGGTCATCGAGATCGATTGCCGTCGGCTTCGAACCAAAAGACTGGAAGTTATTCAGCCGCAACGTCGTAATCTTCACCGGCTCTGCTCCCCGTTAAATCGTGCCTACTATTTTACACAAAATTAATCACCTACACCATGCTCCGCATAGGGCAGCCATTGTGTACTTTGGCACGTGATCCTCAGAGCGTGCAGGCGAACTGGCCAGTAACAGAGAGTTGACTTAGGTACGTTGAGTGGTCGCAGCCTCGTCAAAGTCACAACTAGACTCGCCTGCACAGGACTTGGATGGCCCTGAGCCGTGGTGTGCAGTGGCGGCTCCGCCTGCCGTCATCGCAGGTCATTTGAACTCGTAGGCAGCGCAACGGGTTTGCTGCTGGCGGAGCATGGGCGGCCAGACTCGGGTGATGGCTCCGAGGGGGGGATTAATCCACGACCGGAAACCGGGAGGTCGGCCTGTTTGATCAAGGGGCCGGCTGGCATCCAAGTTTAGAACCGACTGTCGAAGCGAGATTGAGCGAATCGGTCGAGACTCTGATCTGCGCGAATTATTGGCAGTGGATGATGTTCGAACTGCCCTAGAGGAAATATAGACAGCATCGATCTGCCGTATTGGGGTGCACTCGGAGGGCTGAGAAAATGATCCGAGGCCGACCACCGCGAGGGCAGGGCAATCCTGGCGCAGCCGCTTGCTGAACCTCCGTTGCCGCAGCCAGCGTCGAATACCAGATCATCCGTATCCACCGGCGCCTCAACGACGAAGGCTCGGCAGGGGTCGTACTGCGGCCCTCTGTCGCCGGTAGCGGAGTGGCCGCCTGGCTGCACTGGCGGGTGCCAGGGGGCGGTGCATCGGCGAGCCGCTCGTGACACAAGGTGACGGCTGTCTACGCTGCGTGACACGTCAGGTACGGATGAGCGGTGGCAGCTTCGCGCGCACCCAGACGATCCGAGTACCGAAAACCTCGACTCAACCACAGCACCGTGTTGCCGATTGCCGGGACTGAGAGGGGCCGATGCGCATGACCAACGAGGGTGGCGGGCCGGATGTTGACAGTGGACCGAGTGGCGGCAGCGGTGGTAGCGGTAGCGACGATGGCAATGACGGCATCCTGATCCGCTGGGGCCCACGGCTGCTGTTTCTCGTAGGCGCCATCGTGCTGAGCGTCCAGTCGGCTCGCGGGGTACCGGATGCGCAGCTGGGCTGGACGGTGGCCATCTTCTTTCTGTGCAGCGTCCTCCTCATCTGGCGGCAATTGGCGCAAGCGAACGGGACCAACGAGGATGCCAGCCCCCCGGGTTTGCTGATCGGTGCCGGAGCCGTCCTGTGCACCGCCGGGGTGACGATGCTGGTCGTCTACCTGACGCACGTGCACCGGAACTGGCTCGCCCTCATCGGTGCGGTTGTGCTGTTGCTCTGTCTGGGCTGCTTCTTCGCCTGGCGCCGGGCGCCGCAGCCCGAGACGTGGGCCTCGTGGTTGCTGATCGGTGCCGGAGCCGTTCTGTGTGCGGCCGGCGTGACGATGTTGGTCGTCTACCTGACGCCCGGCGATCGGAACTGGCGCGCTCTCATCGGTGTGGTCGTGCTGCTCCTCGGACTGGGCTGCTTCCTCGCTCGGCGCCGGGTGCAGCAGTCCAGGGCCGGGGCCTTGCTGTTGCTGATCGTTGCCGGAGCCGTTCTGTGCACCGCCGGAGTGACCATGCTGGTCCTCTACGGGGCGGGCGTGGCATGGGACGGGCTGTCACTCATCGGCTCGGTCATGCTGCTCCTCGGGCTGGGGTGCTTGGTCGAACTGTGGCGGCAGAAAAGCGGCAACGCCCTGCTGGTACCGGGTGCGATCCTGCTGGGCATCGTGGGGGTCACCATGGTCGTGGTCTTCTTCCTGCTGCGCGGGGCCAAGGACGGCCTGCCCGTGGGGGCCCTTGCCGTCCTTGGGGTGGCGGTCTTCGTCGCACTTCCCCTGGCGCTCAACGTCCTGTCCGAGCGAGGCCTGCATGAACTGAGGCGCCGGACCAAGGGCCCGGGCCGCACGGATCTGGGCGTTCGGCGTATCCGGCGTCTTCGGTTTGCAGCCGTGGGCTTCCTCGTGCTGGTCGTCGGCTTCGTGGTCTGGCTGGCGTCCGACGACTGGGTGATGACCGCGATCCTGGTCGGCTCGGCGCTGTTGCTGCTCCTCGCCATCGTCTCCAACACCCACGCCGACGTAGCCCTGGTACTCGTGGGGCTCTGCCTCCTCTCGGCAGCCCCTCCCGAGGACCCGGAGCCCGCCCAGGGAGGAAACAGGGTGTTGGTTGCGGTGGGCGACTCCTACATGTCGGGGGAAGGTGCGAGCCGTTACTTCGAGGGCACCGACGACGTCCGCGGCGACCACTGCCGCCGGGCGCCGTCCGCGTACGCGGTGAAGATCGCCGACCAGGACGAGCGATTCGACGGCATCCAGTTCATCGCCTGTTCCGGTGCCCGGACCTCCGAGGTCATCGCCGGCGCGCAGGGCGGGAGCGCTCAAGAGGGGGTGTTGGACACCCAGGTCGATCAGCTGACGAAACTGGGATCCGCGCTCCGTCCCGCCCTCGTCATCGTCTCCCTCGGAGGCAACGACGCTGGCTTCGGCACCCTCGGCCAGGCGTGCATCGCACCGGGCCCGTGCAATACCCAGCGGTCTCTGTTCGAGGGAAACCTCGACAGCGTCAAGGACGCCCTGGTGGCGGCCTACCGCTCCCTCAAAAGGGCTCTGCCCGCCGGTGTGCCGATCGTGGCCGTGCCCTACCCGCAGCCGATCGCCGAGGCCGACGATTGCAGCGGCGTGGCCCTGGCGAAGGGCGAGCGTGACTTCATCCGCACGTTCGCAACCGATCTCAACGCGAAGATCGATGAGGCGAGGAAGGAAGTGCAGGGCATCGAGTACCTGAAGGAGATGGAGAGGGCGTTCGAGGACCGGCATCTCCAGCTGTGTGACAAGAAGAAGAAGGAGGCCGGCGTCAATTTCGTGGGCTTCAAGTCCGTCAGTGGGCCCCCGGTGCAGCGCTTCAACCCGGCCAATTGGCTCCACAACAGCCTGCACCCGAACGAGCGCGGCCACGAAGCCATGCTGGCCACGTTTCAGGACTGGCTGAAGAGGAACCCGAAGCTCCTGGAACGAGCCCCGACGAGCCAGCAGCCCGACAGCTCCCTGCCCGCACCCACACCCGGGGACGTGGAGAAGCCCAAGCCCCAGTGCCCCCTGGCCAAGATCGATAACTCGCCATGTCAGGTGGCACTCACCATGTGGGAGGTGCACCAGGTCACCAACCGCTGGCTCTATCTGCTCACCGTGCTCCTGTGCCTCCTCGTCGCCTGGGCAGCGAGCATCGCCGTCATCAGCTGGGTGCGGTATAGGTCCCTTCCTTCCCCGCCGCCGCCCACCGCCAGCGGGTGAGTCGGCACGTTTGGCGGCCGGAAAGGTACGGAGAAACGTGCTCAGGCCGCGATGCCGAGTTCGGTGCGGGTGCGGTGGATGAACTTGGACGGCTGGCTCACGCCGCCACCGGCCGAGGGCCACGTTGAACTCACGGGCGTGGTCATTGGCCCGGGAGGACTGGACGCGGGCGAGGATAGCGACGGAGCTGTTGCCCAGCTCAGACCGTGGTCGAGGTCGCAGGCCTGGAGGTGGGCGGTCCCCACGATCGCGAGCCGCATCCCGACCGATCGGGTGAAGACTCCCGACGGCATCGCGGCGGCCCGTTGGTTCCAGGCCAGCGACGCCTTGGGGTTCTTCAGGTCACGGAAGACTTCGGCGGCGTCCGCGGACAGGCGGGCGTGGTGGTAGGAGTCGATCCAGGCAGGCTTATAGCCGCTGCTCTGATCGGCCTGGCTGATGAGGTCATCGGATGCCTTCAGGGCCCGTGAGGCGGGCCTTGCTGATCGTTTCAGAATGAAGCGCGTGTCCACCCAAGCGCACCTTGCCCAGCCCGGACCGTGCCACCGAACCTCGACCGTTTGCCCCTGAACTTCGACGGCCGCTAGGTTCCTGCCACTGAATGACCGTTGGCGGACCGTCGGCCTGCGGCTTGAAAGCGGGAGACCCACTGTGCTCAGGAAGATTCTGCGCGCCCTAGCTGGGGATGCGTCACAGCGGTCGGACACCGAACCCGACAGCTTCAGCAACCCGCCGATCTACCGCTGGCGCTGCGAGTGCGGCGCCAAGTCCCGCGGTTCCGACATCAAGGCCGACACGGAGTACAACGCCCAACGACACCAGTGGCGCCACGGCCTGAGCCACCCGATGCCGGAGGTCTACGCCGCCGAATAGGCACGGACCCGGCACGCCCACGAGACGGCCCTCGGCGGCGACGATGCCGCCCGCCGCTCCGGCTGCTCTGCGCTATGGCCCGTGAGCTGAGGCACTGCTCGTCACCGTCGGTATCTCGAAGGTAGCTCTTTTGTGAGCGATCGATCAGTGATATCCCTAGTCGCAGCCGCTGCAACGGCCACCGACCGGGCTGCACGAGGGGGGAACGTGTCGGATCAGACACTGACGCCACAAAACGGTCTCGCCGAACCGTCGCTGGTGCTCAAGGGTCCGGGGATGCAGTTTCCGTACATGCCGAGCCCCAAGAAGCTCGTTTTCGGGTACGACCCGGACGAGTTCGAGGAGTTCGTCAAGGAGTGGGTTCCGGCTCTTCAATCCGCGTACGTGCGGGTGGAGCGGCAGGGCGGCACCGGAGACCACGGCATCGATGTGGCCGCGTACCGCAGTACGCAGGGCTTGGAAGGGCCGTGGGACAACTACCAGTGCAAGCGCTACAAGAGCGCCTTGAACTGGACTACAGCCGCAGGTGAGATCCGCAAGATGTTTGCCGGGGTGGTGCTTGGACATTTCGTCCTGCCCACCCAATACGTCTTCGTCGCTCCAGCGTTCGCCCGTAATCTGCGTGAGGCGCTGGCAAAACCGGTACAGACCCGCGCGAAATTCCTTGAGGGGCTAGCCGAAACGCGAGATGAGGTCATCACCCGGCTGACGGACGACCAGCGGCAGGAGGTGGCCCAGCTGGCCGAACAGACGGACTTTGCGATGTTCGTGCCCATTGACATGGACCGGATGCTCGCGCAGCACAAGACCACCCCGCAGTGGGTCACGCGGTTCCCGGACGAACAGCGCGAACGCCCCGCCATCATGCTGCCTCCGGACGAGCATGGCTCCGGGGAGGCCCGCTACGTTCAGCAGCTCGTGCGGGTCTATGCCGAGCGGTGGAAGGCCGACGCCGACACTCTGGAACTGATCGCGCAGCACCCCAAGGCCGGCGATCACATGCGTCGGCAACGCGAGGCGTTCTACAGCGCTGAGTCCTTGCGGCGCTTCGCCCGAGACGCCTACCCGGACGGACACTTCAACGCGGTCATGGACGACGTCCACACGATTGCGGTAGAGGTGGGCGACAAGCGCTTCGAACTCGGCTGGGACAGGCTGCAGGCGGTCCTGGAAGCGGCTGGCGTCGTGGCGCTGACGGAGACAGTTCTCGTCCGGTATGTGAGGCCCCTGGACCGCAAGGGGGTATGCCATCACTTGGCGAACGAAGGCCGGCTGGAATGGTGTGAGGAAGGAGGAACCGCGTGAACCCGCTCAATAGCCCGTTGGAGATTGGTGTGCGCGCCCTGGTGCTGCTGGCGGAGAGCCACCCCCAGCCGCTCGACCTGGCGCAGCTGGCCATCCTCGATCACGCCGTCCTCCACAGCGGAGACCTCGACGGTCCGCCCTCCCTGCACCCTTCCTTGCCCGGGCACTCCGGTGAGCTGGGCATGAAGCGCACCGTGCTGGAACAAGCGCTGCTGGTCCTCATCCGTGCAGGGCTCGCCAGCGTCGAGACCGACGAGACGGGACTGGTGTACCGAGCCACCGAACGTGGGCCCGCTTTCGTCGACATCCTTGAGGCCCCCTACGTGGGGCGGCTGCGCGAGCGGGCCGAGTGGGCCGTGCACCACTGGGCTCCCGACACCGACGTACGACAGGCCACCGCGGAACTCATCAGTGGCTCCCTGTCCGCATCCGCGCCATTCGGGGGCCGCCGTGAGTGAACTGCAGCTGACCCATCTCACCTACTGCGGAGCCAACCTCCCCCCGGCGCAGATCGTCTTTGGCCGGGAGCTGACGGTCATCTACGGCACCTCCGACACCGGCAAGTCGTTCATCGTGAAGTCGATCGAATACATGCTGGGCGGCGCCGACCTGGCGATGGTCCCCGAAGGCAACGGCTACACACAGATCCTTTTGGGTCTGCTCATGCCGGATGGCAGCCCGCTGACGCTGCTGCGAGCCCCTGACAGCAACAGCATTTTCCTCTACCAAGCGGATCTGCGTGATCTTGTGATGGCCACGCCGGATGCGTCGGTCACAGCGGTCCACAACGCTCGCAGCCGCAACAGCCTCTCCATCCATCTTCTGCGCGCGCTCGGCTTGGACGAGGTCCTGATCCGCAAGAATGAAGCTGGCGGCACCCGCCCCCTCGCGCTGTCCGATTTGCTACACCTGTCCCTCGTCACCGAGAAACGCATGATCGGTGACGTCCCGCCGGTGCTACGTACCGGGACCGCCAGCACGCGGACCGCGGAGCTGTCCGTCATGCGATTCCTGGTCACCGGAGAAGGCGACCCAGCCGTGGACACCGGCCTCAATGCCGGGCAACGCCGTGTCCACAAGGGCCAGGTACAACTGTTGGATCAGCTTGTCCTCGACCTGTCGGCCAAGCTCGTTACGCAGGAGAACGAGCGCCAGCTCCGCGACCGGCTCATCCGGATCCGCACCGCGCTGGACGAGCAGTCCGCACCACTGCGCCAGGTCAACGAATCCCACCGCGAAGCGGTCGACTCCCGCATGGAAACCGCCCGGGAACTGGCTGCCCTAGATGAGCGGCTGACCGAGGTCAGTGACCTGCTGGGCCGCTTCAAGCTGTTGGAGGCCCAGTACCGCTCGGACCTGGAACGGCTGGCCATGGTCAACGAAGCCGGCAGCATCCTCGGATACTTCAAGGTCGGCACTTGCCCGTTCTGCGGCGCCGAACGCGAGCACCAGCAGGCCAACCACCGGGTGGAGGAAACCACCCAGCTTCACATCGCCGTCCAGGCAGAGGCAGCTAAGACGACCGCGCTGCTTGCCGACCTACTGCCCACCATCGCCGACCTTGACGGCGAGCAGACAGCTCTGATCAGCCGCCGGGTGGAGGCGCAGTCCGACATCGGCGTGTGGGACCAGATCATCGCCGACCTGGAAGGCGGCATCGCCGCGCTGCGCTCCAATGTCGAAGAGCTGGTCGAGGAGCGCTCCATCGTCGAGCGGGAACTGGAGCTGCAGACTCGCATCGCGGAGCTCGACGACAAGAAATCCCGCCTGGTCGGTGAGGGGGCCGTTGTCACCACACGCCCCACCCAGCACATCCCGACCGCGACGGTGGGAGCCTTCGACTCCATCCTCCAGCAGACCCTCAACGCCTGGCAGGTACCGGCGGCTGACCACGCCGAATACGACCAGTACTACGCCGAGATCCGTGCGGGCGGCCGCAAGCGGATAGAACGCGGCAAGGGGATGCGCTCGGTCCTGCACTCGGCGTTCACCACCGCGCTGGCTCGCTTCTGCATGGACCGGGACTTGCACCATCTCGGCTTCGTCGTCTTGGACTCACCTGTGGTCACCTTCCGCGACCCGGAACCCGACGACATCGACGATGTGGAGCTGACCTCCACCGTCGTGGACCGGTTCTACAAGGACATGCTGTCCTTCCCCGGCCAGGCCATCATCATGGAAAACGGCGACCCTCCCACCAAGGTGCTCTCCGAAGCCGTGACCTACCACTTCACTGGAACGGCAAGTGGCGGCAGGGCGGGGTTCTTCCCCGCGTCCATGCACTAGGGCGGGCCCGCGCCCTACGGGGGGCCGGGCCCGCCCTCCGGCGCTTTCAGGGCCGCAGCGAGGGACTTGCACATCTCGCTCAAGGTGTCGTCCCGGAGCTGCTCCGAACCCACCTTCTCGGCCAAGAAGTTCCCGAAGTGCAGGAAATGGATGGCCGTGAGCTGCCGGTGCTGCGCCGACAACGACTCGGCGGCCGTCTTGAACATCTTCAGGAAGATCGCGGCGATGAAGTTGCTGAGGATCGCGCTGATGGCCCCGAGCGCACCGATGAGGATTTGCCCGCTCAACTCCAGCTTGGACGGCCGCATCAGGATGTAGAGGGTGGCCACGACGATGGAGAGCCCGACGAGCATGCACGCGATCCCGGTGAAGAACAGGATGGCGGCGTGCGAGAGCGACTGGTCGTAGTACCTCTTGAGTTCCTGCTGGTGCTGCTGGAACAGCCGATAGGACTTGACGGCCGGGGCCTTGTCCTTGGTGTCCAGTAGTTCGACCTCGTCATCCAGCGCCCGGAGCTCGATCTCGACCATCTTGTTGGACAGGACGTACAGCCCTATGAGGGTGAACAGGATCCCGTAGAACGTCCCGCACAGCACGAGCAACAGGTAGTGGTGGAGGAGTCCGAAATACCCTGCCCATGTACCGCCGGCCAACCCCGCCGCGACAAAGGCCCAGCCGGTGAAGTCCCTCTTCCACCTGGCCTTCTGGCACTCCCTCCGCCTCGCCTCGATCCTCCTCGTCTTCGCCCCGACCTCGGCGTCCCTGGCCTCCCTGGCCCTGACCTCCGCCTCGGCCTTCTCCTTGGCCTTCTTCTCGTTCTCGAACCATTCCCTCTTCTGGCGCTTCTTGCTCACGGGGAGTGCCCGCCGGATCCTGCGCGTGAGGTTCATGTCCGGGATCACCTCGATCAGGGCGCCCACGAGCCGCGCTCGCGTCCTGCGACATTCCTAGTGAACGCCCGCCGAATCGGGTCGGCAACTCCCCGCCCACAACGACCCCGGGCCGGCGGCTGAGGTCCGCCGGCACCCCTATACGGCCACTACCGACGACAACCATGGCAGCCCTACGACACCAGCTAACAAGCACTACTAGACGGAGGCGAGGAAGTCGATGGCACGTTCATCGAGTTCCGCTGCGCACCGCAGGCCACGGGTCCTGAACGGGGCGAGGTCTCCGCGCATGTTCTTGACGGCTTTGCGGGTGCGGACCGAGCGCACGCCGTCCATGTGGTCCATTGCTTGGCCCCAGGTTGAGCATGCCTGCTCGATGCTGCCGCGCTTCAGTAGCATCTCCGCGCCGGCCACCAGGTCCAGGGCGACGATGCGGGCGTATGTCCCGACGGGGCGGGTGGCGGCGGCGCGGGCGTATTCGTCGGCGGCGGCCCGGTGGTCGCCGAGGGTTTCGTAGACCTTGGCGGTGCGGGAGTACACGGACGCGGCGGGCGGGCCCCAGGCCAGGGCCCAGAAGGGCACGTCGTCGCCCGGGGCGGCATCCAGGAGGACACGAGCCTGATCGGCTTCGGCGAGGGCCGCCT
The DNA here is from genome assembly GCF_017639205.1 of Streptomyces nojiriensis. NCBI lineage: Bacteria > Bacillati > Actinomycetota > Actinomycetes > Kitasatosporales > Streptomycetaceae > Streptomyces > Streptomyces nojiriensis. The sequence continues at coordinate 6,424,384 of NZ_CP071139.1, forward strand.
GCCGGAGCCCGGTCTTCGCCAGGGTGTGGGCGTGGACGACTCGGAACAGAGCCTCGGTCTGGGCGTCGACCTTGCCCTTCGCCCGGTTCAGACCGGTCTCCGCGAGGCCCTGGCAGTGCTCGGGCCGGTGGAGCTTGAGGCCCTGCATGGCCATCGTGCGCATCACGAACCCGTCGTGGCCGGTGATGCCGGACTCCGTGGCGAGGGCGTACGACTGGAGGTAGTAGCGCTGGGCGAGTCCCTGCTGACCTGCGTCGTAGGACTTCCAGCCCAACAGGTGCACCCCCCGGCTCGCGGCCGACAGCATGTGCCGGCGGACCTCGTCGCTGCGGAAACGGCCTCGGCACAGCGGAGCCACGTCGTCCCGCAGGTAGGTGACCAGCGCGCTGCGGCCGTGCTGTCCGCCGTGGCGTTCGTCCATCTCGGAGAACGCGGTGATCATGTCGCGGACGGCGGCGACTTCGGCCATGCCGATGGTCTGGCCGGTGCGGGCGGCGGCGGTGCGGGCGGCGATGTCGCTGACGTAGGAGAGCGGCAGGGCGGCAGCAGCCACCGAGTAGGCGGAGGTCGTGATGAAGCGGCGGCGGTCCAACTCGTACCTCCACATCGGAATTAAGGAGTCGAGCGGGTCGGCCCCGAGGGTCAGTCCGATGCTGTCATGCCCCTCCTCGCCGACGGCGGCCAGCCCGAGGTCGGCGGGCGTCAGGATGCGGTTGACGCGGCGGGACAGAGCCACGGCCAGGTAGCGGCCGGTGTCGGCCTGCGGCCTGGCTCCGGCGATCCAGTGCTCGACGGTGGACTTGTTGGTCCGCAGGGTGACACCACATTCGGCCGCCACCGCGCGGACCGCTTTGGCCAGTGCCTCGTAGGTCCAGCCGGACTCGGCGACGAGGACGCAGAGCTTGTCGTTCGGCGTGCGCTTGGTCATGAGCACCTGCCCGTATACCCGATATACCGCTTGGCCTGTCCGACACCGTACTGCGTTCCGCTCAGCGGGAGTTGAATATCCATCACGCCGATCGGGGCGGGGCCCAGACTCGGCCCGCATCCTGCCTCGAAGGTTCGCCGCACGTGGGGCGTCCGCGCCGGTCGGCCGCACCGCACCACCGTCCACGAACAGGAGCGATCATGTCCCGTACGACCGTGGCGGCCGACGTGGCCACAGCGCTGAGGCTCTCCACCGCCGCGCCCACCGGGGCCGTCGCCGAGGCCGTACGGGGACGGCTGCGCGAACACATCAAGGCCCACGCGGACCAGGCCGACCGATACGCGCACAGCTTGCCCGAGGGCCGGGCCCGTGACGTGGCGATCGACACCGTCCGCCACGCCCGCACCCTTCTCCCCGCCCAGAGCGGCAAAGACCCGGCGGCGGGCCTGCGGCTGCTGGCCAAGGGCGCCGACTACCTGTCCCGGTACGCCTCCGCCCAGGAAACGGCCAGCAGACCCGCGGCCTGATCCGCCCGGAGCCCGCCCGCCGGCAGGTGCCGCACAGCACCTCGCCGGCGCGCGTGCTCCCGCTCACCTTCGCTCCATGTGCGCCCATCCATTCGCGACGAAGGGAAAGCCATGTCGAAGCACTCCGTGGTGCTGGACTGCTACACCGTCGAGCCCAGCGGACTCGGGGTTCCCCCGTACGTCTCCACCTACGTACGGGCCGCCTGGTCGGCCTTACGGCGGGCGAAGCCCGGGTCGGAGGTGAAGTACCTGACGATCGACGATGTCCGCTGGTGTCTGGCAGGCGGGAAGGCCGCCGTCGTCGCGCCGTTCAGCGACCCGCTGACCTACTCGGCGACCGTGAACCGCGCCGAGGCCGTCCAGCTGCTGCGGGACGCGGACAGCGTCGTCGTGATCGCCGGGGACAAGGTGCCCTCGGTGCACCTGCACGCCGTCAACGCGAGCCTGGAGGAGATCGCCCGCGCGATGGCCTGCGTGCGGGGCCGCCGCTACCTGCTGGGCCCGATGGCGACCTACGCCAAGGGCAACGCCGAGTACGCGGGCCTCTTCGACGCCGTCCACACCCACACCGTCACTTCCGGGGACCTCGCCCTCGGCAGCAGCACCGGAGCCCCGTACGGGCAGCTGCGGGCCGACCGGGACTCCTTCGCCGGGCTCATCGAGCAGATGCCGTGGAAACCGATCGCCGAACTGGAGCTGTACCGGGGCTGCACCCGCCGGGTGTTCTGCGACTTCTGCAACGAGCCGGAGAAGTCGCCGATGGTCGCCTTCCGCGACGTGGAGGACGTTCTGGAGGAGACCGAGCAGCTGTACGCGGCCGGGGTCCGCAACTTCCGCCTCGGGCAGCAGACCTGCTTCTTCTCCTACCAGAACCGGGACGCCGAGGTGATCCAGACCCTGCTGGCCGGCATCCGGGAGCGGTGCCCGGAGCTGGAGGTCTTGCACATCGACAACGCCGACCCGCTCGCCGTCGCCTCCCCCTCGGGCAAGCGCATCGCCCACCTCGTCGCCGAATACTGCACCGAGGGCAACTGCGCGCCCATGGGCATCGAGTCCTTCGACACGAAGGTCATCGACACGAACCACCTCACCTGCACGCCGGAGATTCTGCTGCGGGCCGTCGAGCACGTGAACGAGGCGGGCGCCGCCCGTGGCCCGGGCGGGCTGCCCAAGCTGCTGCCCGGCTTGAACCTGATCTACGGCCTGCCCGGCGAGAGCCACGCCACCCACATCGCCAACCTGCACTGGCTCGGCCGCATCCTTGACGCGGGCCTCCTGTGCCACCGCACCAACGTCCGTCAGGCCCGAGCCTTCCCCGGCACGCCCCTCGCGAAAATGGGAGCGCTGAGCCCGCTGCCCTCCGCCGAGCACTTTGCCTCGTGGAAGGCCGACATCGACTTCGGCTGGGACCAGCCGATGAAGGAACGCGTCTATCCCACCGGGCTCCTCATCCCCGGCCTGCACTCCTACTTCGTCGGCCGCGACGGGACCTGGTGGCGACGGCTCGGCTCCTACTCCATCCAGATCGTGGAGGAGTCCTCGGCCACCCCCGTCGGCACGGAGGCGGACCTCACGGTCACCGGACACGCCCCCCGCATGATCTTCGGGAAGCGCCTTGTCACAGCGGCCTGACTCCATGCTCGGCCTGCTCTCCCAGTACGACTGGCAGGCCGAGCGGACCGTGCGGGTCGGCATGCTGCTGCCCTGGGCGAACCAGGTGGTGGAGACCGAGCTGCCCCGCCTGGGCCTGCGGCACACGGTCTTCCACCACGCCCGCCTCGTCCCCGCCTCCCGCACGACGGCCGTGGACGACTCCTTCTGGCACGGACTGCGGGACGCGGCCGGTGACGCGATGGACTCCTTGCGGCACCTGCCCCTGGACCTGACGGTCCTGGCCTGTACCTCGGCGGGCTTCACCGGCGGGCCGCCCCTGCCGCCCGGCGTAGTGACCGCCTTCGACGCCCTCACCGACACCTTGATGGCCATCGGTGCCTCCCGGGTAGTCCTGGCCACCCCCTACCCGCAGGAGGTCACGGACGCCGAAGCGGCGGCCCTGGAAGAGGCCGGAATCCAGGTCACCGCCCGGGTCTGCCTCGGTCTGGCCGACGGCTACCCCGAGGTGGCGCCGGACAAGATCCGCACGATGCTGCACCAGCTTCCCCCCGGCCTGGTCCGGGCAGCCGACGCGGTCGTGCTGTCCTGCACTGGCTGGCACACATTGAACCTCCTGCCCGAACTGGAACGAGACCTCGGCATCCCTGTGCTGTCGTCCAATGTGGCCATGGCCCTGCACGCGGCCCGCCTAGTGATCGGAGCAACCCCGTGAAATCTCCGTACGACGGGCGGATCTTCCGCCTGGTGAACCGGGCGGCCTCGCTCGAAGACATCCGGGCCGAGGTTGAGGCAAACCACGACAACAACCGGTGGTGGCCCCTGGAGATCACCGACTGGCGGCTGCGGATGCTCGCCGCCGGGTGGTCCACTCGCGTCTCCTACCGGATGGTCTCCACCTACGCGGGCGTGATCACGAAGGCGGACGAGACGGGCTTCGACGCGCTCGCCGACAGCAGCGACGACGAACTGACGGACCTGGTACGACCGATCGGCCTGCCCACGGCCCGCATCACCTACCTGCGCTCGCTCGCCGAACTCGTCGCCCGGTGGGAGAAGGAGGAGATCGACCCGGCGGCCGAGGCCGCGGACAGGGACGCCCTGATCCTGTCCTTCGCGAGCGAGGTCAACGGCGCCTCCTACAAGGTCGCCCAGTGCGCCGTGCTCTACGCACGCGGCTACCACTGCGGGATCATCCCCGTCGACTCCGGCATGGTCACCAAGCTCGCACCCGCCCTCGGTATGACCCTGCCGCCCTCGCCGATCGCCCACGAGCACATGCGACACGTCCTGGAGAACGCCGTGCGGGCCCGCCCGGCCGACTTCCGGGCCCTCGCCGACCTCCACGGCCACCAAGTCACCATCCCCGAAGACGCCGACCCGACCTGGTGGGTCCACCTCGTCCTCATCTACTTCAAGCGGCTCTACCTCAACGGCCCCTCCCCGCTGCTGTGCCGACGCCGCCCTGTCTGCTCCCGCGTCACCGGCTGCTCCCACACCCGCCACTGACCACACGAAAGGAGCCAGGCGTGGACCGGTTAGCGGTCATCGGCAACATCTCCCGCGACCACACCCGCTACCCGGACCGGCGCGGCGGCGACCTCCTCGGAGGGGCCGCCCTGCACGTCGCGTTTGCCGCCGCCCGCGCCGGGGCCACAGCCGCCCCGGTGGCCGTGATCGGCGAGGACCTCGCGCACATCCCGGCCCAAGGCCGGCTGGCCGACCTGGACTGGTCCGCGCTCCGCATCGCGGCCGGAGCGTCGGCCGCGTTCACCATCGACTACGACCAGGACGGCCACCTCGTCGCGGTGGCCGCCGACTACGGCGTCAGCGAGGACCTCTCCGGGCACGCCCTCGCCCACATCGCCCGCCACCCCCGCGACCGCTACCACGTGTGCTGCCGCCGACCGCTGGACGTGCCCGCCGTCCTGCAAGTGCTCACCCGGTGCGGCGCCCGGTTCAGCATCGACTTCTTCCTGCCCAGCGCCGCCCACCTGATCCAGGCCGCGGCCCCGTGGCTTGCTCACGCGGACCTCGTCTTCGCCAACGCCGCCGAACATCGCCTGCTGGAACAGGTGATGCAGAGCACCGCGGCCGACGGGGTGACGCGGGGCACCTCCGCCGGCCAGGTGACTGGAGTCCTGCGGAGCGTCGTCGTCACCGACGGCCCCCGCCCCGTGCGGTGGCTCCACCACGGCCGCCCGCTCGCGGCCTGCGCCCCGCCGTATGCCCGGCCCGTGGAGGTGACCGGCGCTGGCGACACCCTCGCCGGGCACCTCCTGGCCCGCATGCTCCACGGCGACAGCCCGGCCGCGGCCCTGCGGTCCGCCGTCCTCGCCGCAACCCGGCACACGGCAGTACCTCGGCCCGTACCGGGCCCCTCACATTCCTGACCCCACCGGACCCGACAAGGGAGCCCTTGGTGTACTACGTCGCCCACCGCCTCTTCGCTGCCCACGACCGCAGCCTCGGCGCGCTCGTCGCCCGCAAGCTCGCAGACAAGGCCGGCCACGACGCGGTCTTCCTGCCGTTCTGTGACACCGACGAGGAGGCCCTCGTCGCCCCCGTCAAGGGCCTGCGCCTGTTCGAACTCGACCAGGACCGGCTGCGGAGCCTCACCGGGATGATCGCCGTCCTCCACGGCCCCAGCCTGGACGACGGCGTGTGCATGGAAATCGGCTACGCCAGTGCGCTCGGTGTCCCCGTCGTCGTCCTGACCACCGACTTCCAGACCTACTCGGCCGGGGAACGGACCACCCGGTGGGAGTTCCCCGACCCGCTGGTGGAGACCCTCGCCACCCGCATCATCCGCGTCGACCGCCTCGGGGAGCCCGAGCACAACCCGGACCGCTTCGACGCCTTCACCGCCCGCAACGCTGTCCAAGTCGAGCTGGCGGCCACCGCCGCCGTCAACGGCGTCCTGACCACCTCGCAAGGACCGCGCCCGCTGCCCGTACGTACCGTCGTGCGGCCCGGCACGGTGTTCCTGGAATCTTCCCCGTACGCACCGCACCCGGCGGCCCTCCACGAGGTCGCGCGCGTCCAGGCCACCGCCGTCATGACGCCGTCCCGGTTCACCGCCCGCGACAGTCTGGCCGCTGCCCGCTCGGACTGGGACATGGCCCTTCGGGCCGAGTCCCTCGTCCTGGACGTGTCCGGCCCGGAGACCCCGCCCGGCGCCGCCCTCCTCACCGGCGCGGCAGCCGCCCTGGGCCGCAAGGTCGCCGCCTTCCAGCCCCGCCCCACCTACACGCACGCCCACGGCCGCGAGCCGAACTGGCGCAACCTCATGATCCAGTACGGCACCACGGCCCACCTCGGCGATCCCCAGGCACTCGCCGACTGGCTGGCCTCATGAGCCCCGGCCTCGCCGCCTACCGGACCCTCGTCCTGGAAGGCTGTGACGGCGCGGGCAAGTCCACCCTGGCCGCCCGCCTCGCAGACGAGCACGGCTTCACCGTTGTCCACTCGCCCCGAACTCCGGACTCCCTCGACCTCATCGCCCGCTACCGCGAGCTTCTGGCCCTGCCCGGCCGCCTCATCCTCGACCGGTGCTTCATCAGCGAACTCGTCTACGGCCCCCTGTATCGCGACACCTCCCGCATCACCTGGGCGCAGGCCCACGACCTGGCCAAAGCCGTCGCCAACCGCGACGGCGCCCTCTGCCACCTGACGGCCCCCGCCGAAGTGATCCGCGCCCGGCTCATGGCCCGCGACGGCGAAGCTCCGCTGCACGCGCAGGTCGCCGCATTGCTCGCCGGGTACAGCAGCGTCTTCCAACGGCTCGGGGAACGCGTCCCGGTCATCACCCTCCACGCCGCAGCCGACGATGAGGTGCCCTCGTCCGGATGAGTCCGGGGGAACACCCAGTGGGCGACATAGGCCCCTCGCTAAGCTCCGGCAGCACGAGCAACACCCCGTGCCCGGAGGAACAGTGGACATCCGCTCAGCCCAGAAGGTCGCCTGGGACAACAAGGTCGACAAGAACTTCAACACCAGCAACGTGCCCCTGGAGTTCGGGCTTCTCACCGCCGAAGTCGGCGAAGCCTTCACCGCATGGCGCAAGGGCCTGCCCGACTTCGGCGAGGAACTCGCCGACGTGTTCCTGTACGTCGCCGCCGTCGCCGAGATGAACGGCATCGACCTGCAAGACGAGGTCGAACGCAAGCTCACCAAGAACAAGGCCCGGGTCTACGAACGCGACGAGCGCGGAGTTCCCGTCCGGGTCCATGAGCCTGACGCGGACTGATCAGCACACGGTGATCGGCAGCACCTGGCCGGCGCGGGCACTGTCGATCACTGTGGCGGCCCCTGACCCCGGTGGTCACGCGGCTCCCACCTCACGCCGCGTCCGAGTGGAACGACCATCTGAATCCCCTAGGCAGAGGGCCCCGGCAAACGCGCCGGGGCCCTCTGCTTCTCTCTAATGCCTAGAGCGCGCGGACACCGTGGCGCCAGATTCCGGGCGTCCCAGCCAGCCGGGTCAGCCGGGGACGAGGAAGTAACGAGAAGGGGCCACGGAGCAACTGCTCCGTGGCCCCTTCTTTTCAAGTGACCCGACCTTGACTATTCGTCGCGGACGGTTCCGGCAGTGCGCCGGGTCACAGCGATGTCCCCGGCCGTGAGGATGGCGATCACCACGACGAGCGCCCAGAGGGTCTGGCCGTGGACGCCGCCGAACGGGATGTACCCAGCCAGCGGCACGGACGCGGCACCTCGGTAGTGCGCGGCCGCCTTCTTCGCCACCCGGCGGGGGTTGGCGACCCGAACAAGCATGTCGGGCTCCCTCTCCTGCGCCGTGTCCCCGCGCTGGTCACCCGCCAGCGCCTCACGGTCGCATTTACACTTGTCACTGTCCGCATACGCGTGGTGACTTGACACGTACGTGCCCCCTCGAAGAGGTGATGGTGATCACGAGCCAAACGACGGCAGCACCTCAACGCGCGACTGTAAGGTCGAGGTGTAAACCAAATCTTACACGGCGTCGCCGGTAGATTTCTACTTGCTGAGCCATGGACGTGATGAAGGGCAACGGATGCCGATCGATGACGGTGCGGCAGGGCCCGCCACACCAGCCGAGCAGCTTGCAACCGAGCTTCGTGCGCTCAGGGATGCGGCTGGTCGGCCAAGCCTGCGTACGATCGCCAGCGGAACTGGCAGGGTGAGCCACACCACCGTGGCCGAGGCCTTGCAGGGCCGACGGGTGCTCACCTGGCCGGTCCTAGCGGCCATCGTCAAACAGCTTGGCGGGGACGAGTCAGCCTTTCGCGCGCGTTGGATCGCCGCGACAAGCGCTTCCCCGACCCCGACGGAGTCCGAGCGGGAGGAGACGGTTTTCATCGCCCGCTATCGAGAACGGGCGGCTGACTACTACAACGTGATGCACGTCGATCACGTTCGTCGCGCTCGTTTCGAAGATCTGTACGTCACTCCGCGGGTCAGCAGAGCCTTGAAGAGCGGCACTCTCAGCGAGGGGGTCGAGCTTGATGTCCAGCAGTTCGACAGCGAGATTCGCCGCGCAGTCCTGCTCGGCGGCCCAGGGGCTGGCAAGACCACACTGTGCCAGGCACTCATCTGCCGGCATGCGCAGGACGCCGACCTCCCAGTGGCTTTTCTAGTCCGAGTGCGGGAGTTTGCAGCCGACTTCCCACCCGAGCGATCTGTAGTCGGCTATATCGAGCACCACCTTGAAGCGGTGTTTCAACTTCGGCTGCCACAGGGGCTCCTGGAGCGGAAACTTCAGCGTGAGCCGCTGCTGGTGATATTTGACGCCCTTGACGATGTTCCCGATGCCGCTGGCCAGAATCACCTTGCGTCGATCATCAAGCTCTTCAGTAGTGAATTTCCTCTTACCAGGATCCTGATCACCTCACGAGCCTCTTCATACCGAAATGCGCACTTCAACCTGGCAAGGTTTGACGGATATAACCTAGAGGGCTTCAACGGCGACGAGGCGCGTGAGTTCGCCAAGCGCTGGTTCGCGTATCAAGATGGGGCTGGTAGCGAGGACGCTGAATCAAAATCTCGCGAGCTGATTCGCCAGAGTTCATCGGTGGCTGATCTGCGTAAGTCGCCACTGGCGTGGACCATTCTGTGCTCTCTTTACGAAGAGCATGGTGATGTTCCTCGCAGTATTCCTGCTTTCTTTAGTCGATGGTGGCAAGGTCAGACTCTCAACCAGAGTCGGCACACCGACGCTACTAATCGACTTCAAGAGGCCGCTCAAAAAGTCTTGCCTCATGTGGCCTACTACATGCTTAGAAATAACCGTAGCGACCTGTCTGGCGATCAGTTCATCTCTCTCGCGTCAGATTTTCTGCGCACTCAGTATGAGACCTCTGAGGAAGCCTGGCGGCTAGCGCGGGAAACTCTGGACTACTTGAGCCAACGAACGGCGATCTTCACCGCGCTACAGGTTCGACCTGACGGCAGTGAAAGCTACGGATTTTTTCATCGGTCATTCATGGAATATGAGGCAGCTCTCTACGAAGCCTGGCAGATCGACAACCCACACGAGCTGGCGGAGTCGGTACTGAGGCGCATCGCCCACGGCGATGAGTCATTTTCTGGTGAGCTGGTCGTGCAGTTGTCGGAGCGGTATCGGGAGGGCAAGGGGGTCCGAGTCATCAGCGAAATCCTTGATGCCACCCCGCAACTCCCGTCTGATCTTCTATCGGCTGTGATTAAATTCCTAGAGCGGTGCAGCCATCTGATTGCTCTTCCATATAGCCTGGATGCTCAGATTCTGTCGCTGCTAAACGCTGCGACAACAGACCGCCCTGTACCTCCTGAGACACTTCCACGCCAGAATGCCGTTTCCCTCACAGAAGAGATGAGCTCCTGGGGTATTAGCAAGAATGTCCCGGGGCCTGTCTCCAGCGCGCTAGATATGATCCGGGGATTGCTGGTTCGCCCTGCTGCTGAGTCCCAGCTCACGTCATTCGCCGTCATCTGGGGTTGGGCGACCTTGGAAGATTGCCTTCTTGGCTTTTTCCAAGTCTCAGATCTTGATGAGCACGGTCAATCCGACGCCACACTCAATAGCAAGCTGCTTCGCCATTCCACCTGGGATCTCGTTAAGGAGGCAGAGCGCCGAGGTCTTCTCACGGCAGCTGATACTGGGCAACTAAGTGCCGCCTGGAAGTTGCGTAACACCCTCGCCCACGGCCCAGGCCCTCAAACATCAAGCGAAGTCTCACTCCTGCCGGCCGTCCAAGCAGTCGAGGCAATCCAGCATGCCGTATCTCAGCTCTTCCAGCGTGCCGCCGAGATAAACTCATAGGCGGTTATAAGTCAAAGTGGGAAGCCGCTCCACGGGCGGCCCCACTATCGACCTGTGCTGCTGCTCCCTTACAGGTTGAACTTCGCCACCACTGGCGAGTGGTCGGACGGCTTGTCGTGCGCCGCGGCCGGCTGGGCCTCCACCACGTTCGGCAGTTTCTCGTTGCCGGTGGAGACCTCCTGGAACTTGGCCAGCAGCGAGTGGCTGATCATGATGTGGTCGATCAGCTCGTGCTGGCCCTCGAAGATGCGGGAGAAGCCTCCCTGCTCCAGGATGTGCGGGGCCAGGTTCCACAGGCGGTTGGCATCGCCCGGGTTGTCGGGGTGAGTGAAGCCGCCCGTGCCGATCTGCGAGCCGGGCGGGCCGTACAGGATCTGGGTGGTGGCGGCCTGCCACCCGTCGTTGAAGTCGCCCAGCACGATGACATCGCGGTTCTTGCCGTCGCCCTGGAGCAGGTCGTCGGCCAGGCCACGCATGGTGACGGCCTCGGCGGTGCGGCGGAAAAGTGCGTAAGCCTCGTAGCGGGCGCGCAGGTGCTCGTCGTTGGTGCTGTGCTGCTTGTTCGGGAAGGTCAGCAACTTCGACTTCAGGTGGCAGACGGCCACGCGGAGGCTCTGGCCGGGAGACGGCTCGACCCGTACGGCCAGACCGCCGCGCCCCATCTCGCTGGTGAGGGCGTCGTCGCCCTGGTCCTCGACCTGGATGGGGCGGAGGTGGTCCGGGAAGTCCTTGCGCTGCTGGACGTCGAGCAGAGGGAAGCGGCTGATGACGCCCACGCGGATGCCGCGGGGGTCGGGGTGGTTCGACAGGGCGCTGTGCCAGGTGCCCGGCAGCTTGGCCACCAGGTCGTCCAGCGCTTCCTGGCTGCCGACCTCCTGCACGCCGAGCAGGTCCGGCCCGATCTCGGTAATGACGCCGGCCAAGGCCTCGACTTTGGCGTCGTAGGTCGCTTGGTCCTTGGCGGCGCACTTGTTGGGGTTGGGGGTGCTGCCCGCTGGCAGCGGTCGGCAGAAGTTCTCTACGTTCCAGGTCCCGATGATCAAGCTCACGGCTGCTCCCGTCGTCGTTGACCAGTTCGCGGACTAGTCTTTCGGACCCATCCGAACGGGCTCGATACCCCGGGTGGACGCGCCTGGATCTTCACTCATCGGCAGCAGTTGTCGGACGAGCTCGGGTCCGGTTGCTCGCTCCAGCATCACCATCACGGCCGCCGGCTGGCTGATCGCTCACTGGCCTGGGGTGCCTGAAGGGAGCGCTGCTGCCGACTTCGGTTGTTCTTTGGATAGCGGCTGCGGACCGGCAGCCTGCGGCTGTGCCGCAGACAAAGCTTGCCCAGCACTCCGAATTCTTGGCCTCGGGCCAGAAGAAAGGCTATTGACCGCAGTGCGCGACAATGAGACGATTCGGGCAATTTCTAGGCGCCCCATGAATTGGCATGTTGCATTATTCATTCAAGTCGCCAAGGAGTAGCACCGCAAATTCAAAACGGGAGGACGTCTAAATGGGAATCGTCTCTTGCGTTTCTCGCCTCTTCCGAAAGCCCCGAAAATTGCCACCCTGTCGCCATAGTTGGACAGCATGGCACACCGATGACACTGAGCCCGTCCATGAGATCCCCGAATCTGAGCGAGGCCGCGTTATTGGCTATGCCCTCTCGGCTCTCTACTTCGCCTGGCAGCGCGAATGCACCCGGTGCGGGCTCTCGTACACAATGCTCGACGATGAGTCGGGGGAGCGCCTCCATGTCGGAGAGTGTCCGTATGTATTTTAGTGTCCGCAGCATACTCCGGTGAGAGCGCAGAGCCCTCGCCGGATTTTCATGATTAGCGGTTCATCAAGTGCGGCTCGAGCTTCACGGGGTACCCCTTGAATCCCATGTAGAGTCGGACGATGACCCGTACGTCTGTCTCGGCGGCTGGTGTATGCGCCATTTCTCCTCGGTGATCGTAGGTGGTTGCTTGGATGTTCTCACCCGGCCAAGTCATCTGTAGGAGCTTATACTCGCCCGGACCCAGAACGAAGGGGTCGAGGTTCTCTGCCTTCACGTTTGGGTACAGGTTGAATGGGCGATCCTTTGGGCCCCCCTCTACGGTTGGGCGGAGGACGCCGAGAAATACCTTTCGGATGCTGGCCGGCGAGCCGCCCTTGTTTGCTAGGCGGACATAGACATTCTGATCGTCGCGTTCCGCCACGACGTCGAGCTTTGCGCCTGACAGCCAGCGCACAACGATTGGCACGAAGATCGTCGCGAAGGCGGCTAGTGCGGTCGCGAAGATGGACCAGTTTGCCAGGTTGGCTAGCCACCCTGGAGGTACGTCCTCGATCCGAACTGGCACTGTTGGCAATTCGGACGGGGTGACAAATGGGGTCAGCATCTGACGGCTCAATCCTGAGTCATGCACACGCAGACATTGGAGCAATGCGGATCGCGATCCTCAACTTCGACTACCTGGCACGCTGATCCCTCTGGGCAATCTGCGTTAACGCAGGCGTTGGAGGCGTCTTTGGGATTGCATTGAACGGGGTAGATAAACGGCCCCGCGGCCAGCCAGTCGAACTCAGACTCCCGAAGTGCTGGCTGGAGCTCGAAATTAACAATCTTGAGCGTCCATTGCTCTTTGATCATGGAACCTAGGCCGTAGACCATCAGTCGCGGCTGATCACTTCGGTCGTTCGGGTAGTTAACCAGACGAGTGAGTTCTTCATCCACGTAGCGGATCTCGCGCCACCGGTCTGCGACAAACCCCGTAGGTGCTGGCCGCGGTTGAACCTCAAAGAAGTCCCGAGCAGGGTAAGCCGTCAGGCCGGCATTATTCAGAGCTCTGATGTCGTCTTCGCTGTCGCTCGGCAGGACAAAGCCTGCCGGAGGGGTAGGTGGGTCAGAATTCATCATGACATTGCAGCGAAGGACTTTGAGGAGACTTCCCAGATCCAGAAAATCTTGGCTTGCCATCAACTGATGAAGTGGGTCTTTGGAATCGAGAAAGTTATGCTTGGCGATGATGTTCGTCACGACGAGCTCCTCTCTAGCCGGAGCCACTAGCATCACGCTGACGTGAACGAACTGCCCTTCCTGTGACCCATTCGAGCGATCGTGCTTGTTAGCTCGCCCCTGCGCCGGAAGTCGGTCCCCGACCAGGCGGTCCCGTGGATAGGCCCCCAGAGAGGGGCGCTAGAACTTCCACTTGATCTCTATCTTCTCCGGATCGAAGCGGTAGCCATTCCAGCGCTGCGTACCGGGTTGGCCGGGGTGGACGATGACCCGGTCGACCACCAGGCGCAGGATGTTGCGCCGCCACTCCAACCCCGATGTCTCCCACGCGTCCCGGATCGTCTGTGTTGCTGGCAGGTGGGCGAGGGACGTCTCGCTCTGGTAGTGGCTCAAGGCTTCTCGGGCTTCCTGGACCGATGCTTCGGCGATGCCTTTGGCCTGGATGAACTGGTCACGGCTTAGTACGTCGGTGGCGTAGTCGGTGACCAGCTGGTCGAGCTTGCCCTTGCGCCGCTCAAACTCCTGCACCAGGTGGCGCACCTTGTCCTCATCTACCTTCGGGGAGAGGAACACGGCGACCTTCGGATCGTCGAAGACATGCCAGACGGCCTGGGTCACCAGCAACTCGACAGGCTCGGCGATACGGAACGTCTTGCTGCACCCACTGGCGTTGCCGTAGTTGTCGTGAGGTCGGCATCGATACCGACGCTGCGACGGTCGGCCGCACTCCGGTCCCCGACCACCGCTGTACATCCGGGAACCACACCGGCCGCAGTAGATGAAGCCGGTGAGCAGGTACTTGCGTACGCCGGTCTGAGTCTTGGGCCAGCGCCACTCCTTGCTCAGGCGCTGCGCCTCCATGCGGTCCCACTGTTCGCGGGTGAGGATGGCCGGCCACTCCGCCGGATACTCCTGGCCCTCGTACTCCCGCACGCCGATGTTCCGCTTCTTCATGAACGTGCGCTGGAGGTTCTCGATCCGCCATGGCTTGCCGGTGGCGGTCAGCACGCCTCTCTTATTGAGGTCTCGCGTGATGTCGCCGATGGACTCTCCAGCGATGAAGCGCCGGGCGCACTCCCGGATGACCCTGGCCTCTGACTCGCGGATGACCAGGCCGCCAGGTTCATAGCCAAAGGGCCGTCCGCCGCCGTGGACCTTCCCCTCTATAGCGCGGGCCCTCTGCTTGCGCTTGATGCGCTTGGAGAGGCGAGCCGCCTCCAGCATGGCGTTGTTGACCGCGTTGATCGCCGCGTGGATGCCTTCGGCGCTGTCGAGGTTGTAGCTGATGCCGTCGGTCGTCTGGATGCGCTGGAGCTTGGTCGTCTCGGCGAGCTTGATCAGCTCCAGCAGCTCTTCCAGCCGCCGGTACAGCCGAGGCATCTCCGTGATCAGGATGATGTTGACCTGGCCCTGCCTGATGGCGCGCAGCAGCAGGTCGTAATGCTCACGGGGCTTCTTCGAGTACTTCGAGGCGCTGATGTCGTTGTCGGGGAAGATCCCGACCACCGGCCAGGTGTTCTCGTCCGCGTAGTCGCGGCACTCGCTGACCTGGATGGAGACGTTCTCGCTGAGCCCTCGTCGGTCGCGGCTCAAGCGGGCGTAGATGGCTGTGTTCCAGGCTCCTCGGGGGGAGGTAGGGGCTATATCGGACATGGTGCACTCTCCAGTGGAGCATGAGCGACGCTCCTGGGGAAGTGCTGACCTGGGACTTTCGTGCCTTGGGGTAGGCGCTTCTAGCGGGTGCCTTCCCCGTCAGTTGCAGAGGCCGCGGAGTTCCACAGCCGGGCGCTGGACGCGCTGCGCCAGCCCCTCGAATCGGGGCACGTGGTCATCGCCCGTGCCGCCGGGGTGGTAAGGCTGCCCGCCCGGTTCCTCATGGTGCTCGCCGCCAACCCGTGCCCGTGCGGGCGCCACACCCTGCACGGAGCCGGCTGTGAATGCCCGCCTTCGGTGATCCGCCGTTACCAGGCGCGGCTGTCCGGGCCGTTGCTCGACCGGGTGGACTTAAGGGTGGAGGTCGAACCGGTGACCCGCTGCGACCTGCTGGGGCAGGGCGGCCGCGGGGAATCCACCGCGGTGGTCGCCGACCGGGTGCGCCAAGCCCTGGAGCGCGCCGCGGCCCGGCTCGCCGACACGCCCTGGCGGCTCAACTCAGAGGTGCCCGGGCAGGAACTGCGCACCCGGTGGCAGGCCGGGCCCGGTGCGCTGGCCCCCGCCGAGCGCGATCTGGAACGGGGACTGCTCACCGCGCGCGGCCTGGACCGGGTGCTGCGGGTCGCCTGGACGGTGGCCGACCTGAGGGGGCGCGACCGGCCCGAGGCGCTGGACGTGGCCGTGGCCCTGGAGCTGCGGACCGGGATCGCCCGCGGGGCGATGTCGCTGCCGGGGGCCGGGACATGACCGGCTCCGGGGACGCGGAACTGCTGGCGCGGGCGGCGCTCACCCGGGTGCTGGAGCCCGGCGACGCGCACGGCGGGCGGTGGCTGCGGGAGTTCGGCGCGGTGCGGCTGATGCGGCTGCTGACCGACCCCGGGGCGGAGCCCGACACGCCGACCGGGGTGGGGCCCGAGCGGCTCGCCGGGTACCGCAGACGGGCCGCGCTGGCCGACCCCGAGCGGGACCTCGCGGAGGCCGCCGAGGCGGGGGGCCGGTTCGTCCACCCGGGATCGACGCAGTGGCCGACCCAGCTCGACGACCTGGGCGACGAGCGGCCCGTCGGACTGTGGCTGCGGGGCCGGCCGAACCTGCGCACCTGGGCGCTGCGTTCGGTCTCCGTGGTCGGGGCCCGCGCCTGTACCCCGTACGGCGCGCACATGGCCCAGACCCTGGCCGCCGGACTGGCCGAGCGGGGCTGGGTCGTGGTGTCCGGCGCCGCGTTCGGGATCGACGGCGCCGCCCACCGGGGAGCCCTCGCCTCGGGCGGTGCGACCGTGGCGGTGCTGGCCTGCGGGGTGGACGTCGCCTATCCGCGCGGACACGCCGGGCTGCTCGGCCGGATCGCCGCGCAGGGCCTGATCCTCGGGGAGCTGCCACCGGGCAGCCACCCGACCCCCAGCCGGTTCGTCCTGCGCAACCGGGTCATCGCCGCCCTCACCCGGGGCACGGTCGTCGTGGAGGCCGCGCACCGCAGCGGCTCCCTGGTCACGGCCCGCCGGGCGCAGCGCCTGGGGCGGCACACGATGGGCGTCCCCGGGCCCGCCACCAGCGGGCTCTCCGCCGGGGTGCACGAACTGCTGCGGGGCGAGGCCGTGGTCGTCACCGACGCCGCGGAGGTGGTGGAGCTGGTCGGGGCCATGGGAGAGCTGGCTCCCGAGCGGCGCGGCCCGGTGCTCGCCCGGGACCTGCTGGACCCGGACACCGTCCGCGTGCTCGAAGCGCTGCCCGCCGGCCGCCCGGTGGGCGTGGCCGAGCTGGCACTTGCCTCCGGCACCGGCGCCGATGAAGTCATCGGCAGACTGTACGAACTTCACTCTCTGGGGTTCGTCGAACGGCAGGGCGACGGCTGGCAGTTGAGCAGACAAACGGCTGGAGGAGGCACACAAACCGGAGCTGCCCGGCGAGGCGGTCGTTGACCTGGGGCGTTCCGGTGAAAGAGTGAAAGCGATGAGAGACGCGGTCTTCCCGGTGGCGGTCACCGGGACCGAGCGCCAGGCGCCGGTCCCGGGGCGCACGCGCGAGTCCGGGCGCCTCCCGGCCCCCGCGCCATCCCGTACTCTTCGCGCACCGCGACACTCTCGTCACGCTACGCTCCCAAGGAATCCGGCTCCGGCAAAGGCGAAGCATGCCCCAGCACACCTCAGGGTCCGACCGCGCTGCGGTGCCCCCCGCTGCCCGCGGCAGCGTGCGGTCCACCGCGCCCTCGTCCCTGGAGGTGCTGTGGCGCTCGTACAAGGAATCGGGTGACGAGCGGTTGCGGGAGCAGCTGATCCTGCACTACTCGCCCCTGGTGAAGTACGTGGCCGGCCGCGTCAGCGTGGGCCTGCCGCCCAATGTGGAGCAGGCCGACTTCGTCTCCTCCGGGGTCTTCGGGCTGATCGACGCCATCGAGAAGTTCGACATCGACCGGTCGATCAAGTTCGAGACGTACGCGATCACCCGGATCCGCGGCGCGATGATCGACGAGCTGCGGGCGCTGGACTGGATCCCCCGATCGGTCCGGCAGAAGGCGCGCGCCGTGGAACGGGCCTACGCCACGCTGGAGGCCCAGCTGCGGCGCACCCCGACGGAGAGCGAGGTCGCCCGGGAGATGGGGATCGGTGTGGAGGATCTCCACACCGTCTTCAGCCAGTTGTCGCTGGCCAACGTGGTCGCGCTGGAGGAGCTGCTGCACGTCGGCGGGGAGGGCGGCGACCGCCTCTCGCTGATGGACACCCTGGAGGACACCGCCGCCGACAACCCGGTGGCGGTGGCCGAGGACCGCGAGCTGCGGCGCCTGCTGGCGCGGGCCATCAACACGCTGCCCGAGCGGGAGAAGACCGTGGTGACCCTCTACTACTACGAGGGCCTCACGCTGGCCGAGATCGGCAACGTCCTCGGGGTCACCGAGAGCCGGGTCAGCCAGATCCACACCAAGTCAGTCCTGCAGTTGCGCGCGAAGTTGGCAGACGTGGGGCGGTGAGCTTGCGCCACCTCCGTAGAGTGGATGCGTGCCCAGGATTCGAGCGGCCTCCGTGGCCGAGCACCGGTCGATGCAGCGCGGCGCCCTCTTGGACGCCGCGCGTTCCCTGCTGTCCGAAGGCGGGACGGAGGCGCTGACCTTCCCCGCCCTCGCGGAGCGGACCGGACTCGCCCGGTCCTCCGTGTACGAGTACTTCCGCTCCCGCGCCGCCGTGGTCGAAGAACTGTGCGCCGTGGACTTCCCCGTGTGGGCCGCCGAGATCGAAGCGGCGATGGAGCAGGCGCAGTCGCCGGAGGCGAAGATCGAGGCCTACGTGCGCAGCCAGTTGGGGCTGGTGGGGGACCGGCGGCACCGGGCGGTCGTGGCCATCTCGGCCAGCGAGCTGGACGCGGGCGCGCGGGAGAAGATCCGTGCCGCCCACGGCGGGCTGGTGGCGATGATCGTCGAGGCGCTGAGCGGCCTGGGACACGCCGAGCCGCGGCTGGCCGCGATGCTGTTGCAGGGGGTCGTGGACGCCGCCGTGCGGCGGATCGAGCTCGGCGCGGCGGAGGATCCCGCCGTCGTGACGGAGGCCGCCGTCGCCATGGCCCTGCGGGGCGTCCGGGGCTGAGCCCCCGGGGCTCCGCCCCCAGACCCCGTGCCTCACCCGTCGGCGGGAAGTCCGGCCGGCAGCAGGCGGGGGGTCGGGCGCGGGAGGAGGGTCAGCGGGTTGAGGTAGGTCTCGCCCGCCAGGAGGCCCCAGTGCAGGCACGAAGCCGGGCAGTGCGAGCCCTCCGTCAGAACCGCCACCACCTGGCCCGCCACCACCTGCTCGCCCTCCGTGACCAGCGGCCGTACCGGCTCGTAGGTGGTGCGCAGCCCGTTCGGCAGGGCCAGCGAGAGCACGCCGCGCCCGGCGACGGGCCCGGCGTGGTGGACCCGGCCGGCCGCGACCGCCCGGAGCTCCGCGCCCACCGGCGCGGACAGGTCCACACCGCGGTGACCGGCCGCGTAGGGGGTCGGCGGCGGGTCCCACCAGCGGGCCACCGTCAGCGGAGCGGGCAGCGGGCGGACCCCGGGAAGGGCCGGCTGGGCCAGGGCCAGGAGCAGGCTGAGCAGCAAGGTCGTCATGGACCCCAGCGTCGCGCGCACGCCCGGGCCGCCGCCCCGGCCTGTGGACGGCCGGGGCACTGTGGACAACGGCGTCACCCGGCATACCGCCGGGTCCCGTACACTTCTTGTGGCGATCCGGGTCACCGGGTCGACTTCGCACGCCCCGGCGCCAGGCTGAACAGCCAGGTGACAGCGTCTCTCGGTCCCTCATGGGGGCAGGGCGCGGTGGGGCGTCAGGAACCAAACCGAGAAACCAAGGAGATGGCCATGGCCGTCGTCACGATGCGGGAGCTGCTGGAAAGCGGCGTCCACTTCGGTCACCAGACCCGCCGTTGGAACCCGAAGATGAAGCGCTTCATCTTCACGGAGCGCAACGGCATCTACATCATCGACCTGCTGCAGTCGCTGTCGTACATCGACCGCGCCTACGAGTTCGTGAAGGAGACCGTCGCGCACGGTGGCTCCATCATGTTCGTCGGTACCAAGAAGCAGGCCCAGGAGGCCATCGCCGAGCAGGCGACGCGCGTTGGTATGCCGTACGTCAACCAGCGCTGGCTGGGTGGCATGCTCACCAACTTCTCCACCGTCTACAAGCGCCTTCAGCGTCTGAAGGAGCTTGAGGCGATCGACTTCGAGGACGTCGCCGCCTCGGGTCTCACCAAGAAGGAGCTCCTGGTCCTCTCCCGCGAGAAGACCAAGCTGGAGAAGACCCTCGGTGGTATCCGCGAGATGTCGAAGGTTCCCAGCGCCGTCTGGATCGTCGACACCAAGAAGGAGCACATCGCCGTCGGTGAGGCGCGCAAGCTCCACATCCCGGTCGTCGCGATCCTCGACACCAACTGCGACCCCGACGAGGTCGACTACAAGATCCCGGGCAACGACGACGCGATCCGTTCCGTCACCCTGCTCACCCGCGTGATCGCCGACGCCGTCGCCGAGGGCCTCATCGCCCGCTCCGGCGCTGCGACCGGCGACTCGAAGCCGGGCGAGAAGGCCGCCGCCGAGCCGCTCGCCGAGTGGGAGCGCGACCTGCTCGAGGGTGACAAGAAGGCTGACGAGGCCCCGGCCGCCGACGCCGCCGAGGCTGCCCCGGCCGCCGAGGCTGTCGAGGCTGTCGAGGCCCCGGCCGCCGACGCCGAGCAGGCCTGACCCACTGAGGGCGCCCGGCGTTCACCCGCCGGGCACTCGCAGTACGGACGATGACGGCGGGGGAGCCGCGCCACAAGCGCGGCGCCTCCGCCGTTCACCCGTAGATCTACGACTTCGAGAGAGAATCACAGACTCATGGCGAACTACACCGCCGCTGACGTCAAGAAGCTCCGCGAGCTCACCGGCGCCGGCATGCTGGACTGCAAGAACGCGCTCGTGGACGCCGACGGTGACGTCGAGAAGGCCCAGGAAGCCCTCCGCATCAAGGGTCAGAAGGGCGTCGCCAAGCGCGAGGGCCGTTCTGCCGAGAACGGCGCGGTCGTCTCCCTCATCGCCGACGACAACACCTCCGGTGTCATCGTCGAGCTGAAGTGCGAGACCGACTTCGTCGCCAAGGGCGAGAAGTTCCTGGCCGTCGCCAACCAGCTGGCCGCCCACGTGGCCGCCACCTCCCCGGCCGACATCGAGGCGCTGCTGGCGTCCGAGATCGAGCCCGGCAAGACCGTCACCGCTTTCGTCGACGAGGCCAACGCCAACCTCGGCGAGAAGATCGTCCTGGACCGCTTCGCGCAGTTCACCGGCGGCTACGTGACCGCGTACATGCACCGCACGATGCCCGACCTGCCGTTCCAGATCGGCGTCCTGGTCGAGCTCGACAAGGAGAACGCCGAGGTCGCCCGCGGCGTCGCGCAGCACATCGCCGCGTTCGCCCCGCAGTGGCTGTCCGCCGAGGACGTTCCGGCCGAGAAGGTCGAGTCCGAGCGTCGCATCGCCGAAGAGGTCACCCGCCAGGAGGGCAAGCCCGAGGCTGCGATCGCGAAGATCGTCGAGGGTCGCGTCAACGGCTTCTTCAAGGACGCCACGCTGCTCGGCCAGGCCTACGCCCTGGACAACAAGAAGTCGGTCCAGAAGGTTCTGGACGAGGCCGGTGTCACCCTGGTGCGCTTCTCGCGCATCAAGGTCGGCATCTGAGTCCGTCCGTACGCGACGGACACCGGACCCCGGTAGGGTCTGAGGCAGTCGTCCGCGCTCGCGCGAGGCGACCGCAGATCTGACGAGGAGGCCATTGCCGTAGAGGGAACCGCAAGGACCCACCGGCAATGGCCTTCTTCGTATGTGCACGAGGAGATCTCCATGAATCAGGGCGTGGACCCCCACACCGCATCCGACGACAAGAGCGACCAGGACGAGAAGGGCCGCCGCTTCATGCTGAAGCTGTCGGGCGAGGCCTTCTCCGGTGGCGGAGGACTGGGCGTCGACCCCGACGTCGTCCACGCCATCGCGCGTGAGATCGCCGCGGTGGTCCGCGACGGCGCGGAGATCGCCGTCGTGATCGGCGGCGGCAACTTCTTCCGCGGAGCCGAGCTCCAGCAGCGCGGCATGGACCGGGCCCGGTCCGACTACATGGGCATGCTCGGTACCGTCATGAACTGCCTCGCGCTCCAGGACTTCCTGGAGAAGGAGGGCATCGACTCCCGCGTGCAGACCGCCATCACGATGGGCCAGGTCGCGGAGCCGTACATCCCGCTGCGTGCCGTGCGGCACCTGGAGAAGGGCCGCGTCGTCATCTTCGGCGCCGGCATGGGCATGCCCTACTTCTCCACCGACACCACGGCCGCCCAGCGTGCCCTGGAGATCGACGCCGAGGCCCTGCTCATGGGCAAGAACGGTGTCGACGGGGTCTACGACTCCGACCCGAAGAAGAACCCGGACGCGGTGAAGTTCGACGCGCTGGAGTACAGCGAGGTCCTCTCCCGCGACCTCAAGGTCGCCGACGCCACCGCGATCACGCTCTGCCGCGACAACAAGCTGCCGATCCTCGTTTTCGAGCTCCTCGCCGAGGGCAATATCGCCCGCGCCGTCAAGGGTGAGAAGATCGGCACGCTCGTGAGCGACCAGGAAACCCGGGCCTGAGCAGTCCGCAGCCGGACCGAGCGGGCCCCTGACCGGGCCCGCCGGGTCCGCCCGCCCGCCTGAACCATCCATATCTGACATGCAGGAGCACGTGGTGACCGAAGAGATCCTCCTCGAGGCCGAGGAGAAGATGGAAAAGGCCGTCGTCGTCGCCAAGGAAGACTTCGCCGCGATTCGCACCGGCCGTGCGCACCCGGCGATGTTCAACAAGATCGTGGCGGAGTACTACGGCGCCATCACGCCCATCAACCAGCTCGCCTCCTTCTCGGTGCCCGAGCCGCGCATGGCGATCGTGACCCCGTTCGACAAGAGCGCCCTGCGCAACATCGAGCAGGCCATCCGCGACTCCGACCTCGGTGTCAACCCGAGCAACGACGGCAGCATCATCCGGGTGACCTTCCCCGAGCTGACGCAGGACCGCCGCAAGGAGTACATCAAGGTCGCGCGCACCAAGGCCGAGGACTCGAAGATCTCGCTCCGCGCCGTCCGCCGCAAGGCCAAGGACGCCCTTGACAAGCTGGTCAAGGACAAGGAGGCCGGCGAGGACGAGGTGCGCCGCGCGGAGAAGGAGCTCGACGACACCACCGCGAAGTACGTCGCGCAGGTGGACGAGCTCCTCAAGCACAAGGAAGCCGAGCTCCTCGAAGTCTGATGAACGACTCTTCCTGGCAGCCGGAGCCGGTTCCGGCGGGTCCCGCATACGATGCGCAGGTGGGCCCGCACACTCGGCCCATGCCCATCGTGCCCGATGCCGCCGGCCGTGACTTCGACGACCGGGAAGCACGCGATCGGGGGGTCGCCGCCGACAGCGGCCCCCTCTTCCGCGCCGATACGCCGCCGCAGGAGCCCATGCCCAGCCCCCCGCCTCCGCATGCCCAGCAGCCGCAGGACGCCTCGCCGCCGCCGAAGAAGCGCGCGGGCCGGGATCTGCGTGCCGCCATAGGGGTGGGCGTGGGTCTCGGCGCGGTGATCTTCGCCTCGCTGCTGATCGTCAAGGCCGTGTTCGTCGGCGTCGTCGTCGTCGCGGTCGTCGTCGGCCTGTGGGAGCTCACCTCCCGGCTGCAGGAGCAGAAGGGCATCAAGGCCCCGCTGGTCCCGCTCGCGGTCGGTGGTGCCGCCATGGTCATCGCCGGCTACGTCCGGGGGGCCGAGGGCGCCTGGGTCGCCATGGCCCTGACCGTGCTGGCGGTCCTGGTGTGGCGGATGACCGAACCGCCCGAGGACTACCTCAAGGACGTCACGGCGGGTGCCTTCGCGGCGTTCTACGTGCCCTTCCTGGCCACCTTCGTCGCGATGCTGCTCACCGCCGACGACGGTCCCGAGCGCGTGATCACCTTCCTGCTCCTGACCGTGGTCAGCGACACCGGGGCCTACGCGGTCGGCTGGCGCTTCGGCAAGACCAAGCTCGCGCCGCGCATCAGCCCCGGCAAGACCCGCGAGGGACTGTTCGGCGCGGTGGCCTTCGCGATGGCGGCCGGCGCGCTGTGCATGGAGTTCCTGATCGACGGCGGCTCCTGGTGGCAGGGCCTGCTGCTGGGCCTCGCGGTCGCGGTCAGCGCCACCCTGGGTGACCTGGGCGAGTCGATGATCAAGCGGGACCTGGGCATCAAGGACATGGGCACCCTGCTGCCGGGACACGGCGGGATCATGGACCGGCTGGACTCCCTGCTTCCGACGGCCCCCGTGGTGTGGCTGCTGCTGGCGGCCTTCGTCGGCACCGGCTGACCTGCGAAAAGGCGTCGCTGGACGCCGGGCGGTTACTCTTGGAAGGCGCGCTGCTTCTGCGGCGCGCCTTTCGTCTTACAAGGAGTACCTGCCATGGCCCGCCCCGTTCCGGGAGAGCTCACCTTCGTCGCCCCTCGCGGGGCCAAGAAGCCGCCCCGGCACCTTGCCGACCTGACCCCGGCCGAGCGCCGCGAGGCGGTCGCCGCGATCGGCGAGAAGCCGTTCCGGGCCAAGCAGCTCTCCCAGCACTACTTCGCCCGGTACGCGCACGACCCGGCCGAGTGGACCGACATCCCGGCCGGCTCGCGGGAGAAGCTCCAGCAGGAGCTGCTGCCGGACCTGATGAGCGTCATCCGGCACATCTCGTGCGACGACGACACCACCCGCAAGACGCTGTGGAAGCTGCACGACGGCACGCTCGTCGAGTCGGTGCTGATGCGCTACCCCGACCGGGTCACCATGTGCATCTCCTCGCAGGCCGGCTGCGGCATGAACTGTCCGTTCTGCGCCACCGGCCAGGCGGGCCTCGACCGCAACCTGTCCACCGCCGAGATCGTGCACCAGATCGTCGACGGCATGCGCGCGCTGCGCGACGGCGAGGTCCCCGGCGGCCCGGCGCGGCTGTCGAACATCGTCTTCATGGGCATGGGCGAGCCGCTCGCCAACTACAACCGCGTGGTCGGCGCCATCCGCCGGCTCACCGACCCGGAGCCCGACGGCCTGGGCCTGTCGCAGCGCGGAATCACCGTCTCCACCGTCGGCCTGGTCCCGGCCATGCTGCGCTTCGCCGACGAGGGCTTCAAGTGCCGTCTGGCCGTCTCGCTGCACGCGCCCGACGACGAGCTGCGCGACACCCTCGTCCCCGTGAACACCCGCTGGAACGTCCGCGAGGTGCTCGGCGCGGCCTGGGAGTACGCGGAGAAGTCCGGCCGCCGGATCTCGATCGAGTACGCCCTGATCCGCGACATCAACGACCAGGCCTGGCGCGGTGACCTCCTGGGCAAGCTGCTCAAGGGCAAGCGTGTGCACGTCAACCTGATCCCGCTCAACCCGACGCCGGGCTCCAAGTGGACCGCCTCGCGGCCCGAGGACGAGAAGGCCTTCGTGGAGGCCATCGCCCGCCACGGCGTGCCCGTGACCGTACGGGACACCCGGGGCCAGGAGATCGACGGCGCGTGCGGCCAGCTGGCCGCCTCGGAGCGCTAGATTCCGCTTCTGTTCGATGCGATTCGGCCACGGGGTACCCTGTGGCCGAACCAATTTCATATTCCGACAGGGGAGCGCCACAGCGCTGAGAGTGCGGTATCCGTCATCCGCAGACCCTCTGAACCTCGCCCCGGTCATTCGGGGTAGGAAGTTCGGTCACCACTCTTGCTGTTGCGCCCTGCCCGGCGTCCGCTCTCGCAGCGCCGGGCAGGGCCGCGTCTTCTCCTGGACATCCCAGGAGGAATTCACCGATGAGCACCACCAAGAAGCTGGCGGGCGTCGCGCTCGCGGCCGCGTTGGGCGTCACCACGCTCAGCGCCTGCGGCGGCGGCGACGCCAAGGACAAGACCGCGGGGGCGGGCGACGCCCCGAAGTCCAAGACCGTCACGCTCGTCTCCCACGACTCCTTCAACGTGACCGAAGCGGTCCTCAAGGAGTTCGAGCAGCAGAGCGGCTACACGGTCAAGGTGCTGAAGTCCGGGGACGCGGGCGCGGCGCTGAACCAGGAGATCCTCACCAAGGGCTCCCCGCGCGGTGACGTCTTCTTCGGCGTGGACAACACCCTCCTCTCGCGCGCCCTCGACAACGGCATCTTCACGCCGTACGAGGCCAAGGGCCTGGCCGAGGTGAAGCCCGAGTACGTGCTCGACAAGGAGCACCGGGTGACGCCGATCGACTCGGGCGACATCTGCGTCAACTACGACAAGGCGTACTTCGCCGAGAAGAAGATCGCCCCGCCGCAGACGCTGGACGATCTGATCAAGCCCGAGTACAAGAACCTGCTGGTCACCGAGAACGCCGCGACCTCCTCGCCCGGTCTCGGCTTCCTGCTCGCCTCCGTCGGCAAGTACGGCGAGGACGGCTGGAAGGACTACTGGAGCAAGCTGAAGGCCAACGGCGTCGAGGTCGTCGACGGCTGGGAGCAGGCCTACAACGAGCGCTTCTCCGGCTCCGCGGGCGGAAAGAAGGCCAAGGGCGACCGCCCGCTGGTCGTCTCCTACGCCTCCAGCCCGCCGGTCGAGGTCCTGTACGGCGAGCCGCAGCCGGCCGAGGCCCCCACGGGCGTCTCCACCGGTACCTGCTTCCGCCAGATCGAGTTCGCGGGCCTGCTCAAGGGCGCCAAGAACGAGGAGGGCGGCAAGGCCCTCGTGGACTTCCTGGTCAGCAAGAAGTTCCAGGAGGACATGCCGCTCCAGATGTTCGTGAACCCCGTGACGAAGGACGCCGTCCTGCCGGAGCTGTTCACCAAGCACGGTGTGGTGGTCGAGAAGCCGGAGAACGTGGCTCCCGAGACCATCGCCAAGAACCGTGAGCAGTGGGTCAAGGCATGGACCGCGCTCGTCGTGAAGTAAGCGGCACCAAGGAGCCGGGCGTGGCGTCGGGGGGCGCCGCGCCGGGCTCCGGCCCCCGCGAGGGGGCGCGGGCGACCGCCGTGCGGCTCGCCCTGATGGCCGTCCCCCTCGCCTTCTTCGGGCTGTTCTTCGCCTACCCCGTCGCCGCGATCGTCGGACGCGGCCTGAAGACCGACGAAGGGTGGCAGTTCGGCCGGTTCGCGGAGGTGCTGGCCCGGCCCGACATCGCCGACGTGCTGTGGTTCACCACCTGGCAGGCGTTCGCCTCCACCCTGCTCACGCTGCTGATCGCGCTCCCCGCCGCGTACGTCTTCGCGCGCTTCGAGTTCCCGGGCAAGCAGCTGCTGCGCGCCGTGGTGACCGTTCCGTTCGTGCTGCCGACCGTGGTGGTCGGCACGGCCTTCCTCGCGCTGCTGGGGCGGGGCGGGCTGCTGGACGAACTGGTGGGCGTCCGGCTCGACACCACCGTCTGGGCGATCCTGCTCGCACACGTCTTCTTCAACTACGCGGTCGTCGTCCGCACGGTCGGCGGACTGTGGGCCCAGCTGGACCCCCGCCAGGAAGAGGCCGCCCGGGTGCTGGGCGCCGGGCGGTTCACCGCCTGGCGGCGGGTGACGCTGCCCGCGCTCGCCCCGGCGGTGGCCGCCGCCGCGCTGATGGTGTTCCTGTTCACCTTCAGCTCCTTCGGCGTCGTGCTGATCCTCGGCGGACCCGCGTACTCCACCCTGGAGGTGGAGGTCTACCGGCAGACCGCGCAGCTCCTGGACCTGCCGACGGCGGCCGTCCTGACGATGGTGCAGTTCGCCGCGATCGGCGCGATCCTCGCCGTACACGCCTGGACCGTGCGCAAGCGCGAGACCGCGCTGCGGCTGGTCGATCCGGGCCGCACCACGCACCGGCCGCGCGGCTGGGCGCAGCGCTCGCTGCTGGGCGGGGTGCTGCTGACCGTCGCGCTGCTGATCGTGCTGCCGCTGGGCGTGCTGGTCGAGCGGTCCTTCGACACCCCCGGCGGCTACGGCCTCGGCTACTACCGGGCACTGCAGGACGCGGGCGCCGGTGGCGGGACCTTCCTGGTGGCGCCGCTGGAGGCGATCTGGAACTCCCTGCAGTACGCGCTCGCCGCCACCGCGATCGCCCTGGTCATCGGGGGACTCGCGGCCGCGGCGCTGACCCGGCGCGGGGGCCGCTTCGTACGCGGCTTCGACGCGCTGCTGATGCTCCCGCTCGGGGTGTCCGCGGTGACCGTGGGCTTCGGCTTCCTGATCACCCTGGACGAGCCGCCGCTGGATCTGCGGACCTCGTGGATCCTGGTGCCGCTCGCGCAGGCCCTGGTGGGCGTGCCCTTCGTCGTACGGACCATGCTGCCGGTGCTGCGCGCGGTGGACGGGCGGCTGCGGGAGGCCGCCGCGGTGCTCGGCGCGTCGCCGCTGCGGGCCTGGCGGGAGGTGGACCTTCCGCTGGTGCGGCGGGCACTGCTGATCGCGGCCGGGTTCGCCTTCGCGGTGTCGCTGGGGGAGTTCGGTGCGACCGTGTTCATCGCGCGGGCGGACCGGCCGACGCTGCCGGTGGCCGTGGCGCGGCTGCTGGGGCGGGCCGGAGAGCTGAACTACGGCCAGGCGATGGCCCTGAGCACGATTCTGATGCTGGTGTGCGCGGTGTCCCTGCTGCTGCTGGAGCGACTGCGGCCCGACAAGACCTCCGGAGAGTTCTGATGACACTGCTTCAGCTGGAGGGGGTGTCGGTCCGCTTCGGTGAGCGCGCGGCCCAGTACGCCCTGGACGGCGTGGACCTCGCGGTCGCCGAGCACGAGGTCGTGTGCGTGCTGGGGCCGAGCGGAAGCGGCAAGTCCACGCTGCTGCGGGTCGTCGCCGGACTCCAGCAGGTGTCCGCCGGCCGGGTGCTGCTGGGCGGGGCCGACCAGGCCGACGTCCCCGTGCACCGGCGGGGCGTGGGCCTGATGTTCCAGGACCACCAGCTCTTCCCGCACCGCGACGTCGGCGCGAACGTCTCCTTCGGGCTACGGGTGCGGGGAGCCGGACGGGCCCCGTCCGCGGACCGGGTCGCGCAACTGCTGGAACTGGTCGGGCTCCCCGGCGCCCAGAGCCGGGCGGTGGCCTCCCTGTCGGGCGGTGAGCAGCAGCGGGTGGCGCTGGCCCGGGCGCTGGCACCGTCGCCGCGGCTGCTGATGCTCGACGAACCGCTGGGGCAGCTGGACCGGGGGCTGCGGGAGCGGCTCGTGGTGGAGCTGCGGGGGCTGTTCTCCCGGCTCGGCACGACCGTACTGGCCGTCACGCACGACCAGGGCGAGGCCTTCGCCCTGGCGGACCGGGTGGTGGTGATGCGGGACGGCCGGATCGCGCAGGCCGGGACCCCGCTGGAGGTGTGGCAGCGGCCCGCGTCGGAGTTCGTGGCGCGCTTCCTCGGCTTCGAGAACGTGGTTCCGGCCGTGGTCTCGGGTCCGTGGGCCGCCACCGCGTGGGGCAAGGTCCCGGTACCGGCCGGATCCCCCGAGGGGGAGCAGCGGCTGCTGATCCGCCCCGCCGGAGTCGTGCTCTGCGCGGCGGGCCTGAAGTGCGAGGTGGCCTCCCGCACCTTCCGCGGCACGCACGTCGCACTGGTGCTGCGGCCGGAGACGGGACCGGTGCTGGAGGCCGAGTGCGGGCTGGCGGGGGCGCCGGCCGTGGGGGACCGGGTCGAGGTGACGTTCACCCCCGCCGAGGTGGTCGTACTGCCCGAAGAGGACGCCGGTTAGGGACGGATGCCGTCGCAGGCGATCGGCAGGTGGCGCGGGCCGCGCAGGACCGAGTTCTGACGGTATTGCGGCGGGTCCTCCAGCAGCCGGGGGTTCTCCAGCCGGCGGGCCAGCTCGCTCAGCGCCAGCTGTGCCTCCTGCCGGGCCAGCGGCGCCCCGAAGCAGCTGTGGATGCCACTGCCGAGGCCGAGGTGCTGGATGTCCTTGCGGTCGGGGTCGAAGCGGTCCGGGTTCTCGAACCGCTTCGGGTCCCGGTTCCCGGAGGCCAGCATCAGCCACACCGACGCGCCCTTGGGGATCGTGACTCCGGCGACCTCGACGTCGGAGAGGGTGGTCCGCTGGGGCAGCAGCTGTACGGGCGGCTCGTAGCGCAGCAGTTCCTCGACGATCGGGATCGCCAGATCGGGGTCGTTGCGCAACCGCTCAAGGGCCTCCGGGTGGCGCAGCAGCGTCAGCATCCCGTTGGTGATGAGGTTGACCGTGGTCTCGTGGCCCGCGATCAGCAGCAGGGCGGAGGTGCTGAGCGCCTCCATGGTGGTCATCGCGCCGTCCGGGCCGTCCGCCGTCGCGAGCTGGGACAGCATGTCGTCGCCGGGGTTCTTGCGGCGTTCCTCGATCAGCCCGGCCAGGTACATGCCCAGCTCCATGCGGGCGTCCATCGAGCCCTTGCCGCGCTGGGTGGGGTCCGCGTCCGGGTCGGGGTCCAGGCTGGCGGCCAGCGTCTCCGCCCAGACGTGGAAGCGGGGTTCGTCCTCACGGGGGATGCCGAGCAGCCGGCAGATGACCGAGACCGGGAAGGGGTACGCGAACTGGTCGACGAGGTCGATCCGGTCCATCTGTCCGGTCTCCACGATGCCGTCGATGAGCCCGGAGACGAGGCCGCCGAGTTCGTCCCGCATGTCGTGCACCCGGTGGGGGGCGTGCGGCGGGCCGAACGGCCGGTTCGTCATCCGCCGCAGCCGGTCGTGGTCGGGGGGGTCGAGCTTGAGGAAGGACGGGGGCAGGGTCGTGCCCTCCTCGTCGGACTGGTCGCCCAGCAGATCGTCCCCGGTCGCCTTCAGGTTCTTGGCGTCGGAGCTGATCCGGGGGTCGTGCAACAGGCTGTGGATATCGTAGTACGTACTGACCACGTACGGGCCGTCCCCGTCATGGGACACCGGGGTCTTGCGGAGCTCCTCGTACAGCGGGTACGGATTCGCGCGGTTCGCGTAGTCGATGATCTCCCGCAGCAGGGCTTGGGTCATGACAGGTCCTCGTGATCCTCGGGGGAGGGCGCGGCGCGGCGCGGCCGGTGGCGCGGGGCGGGGGTGAAGGTCATCTTCCGGGGGTGAAGGTCATCTTCCGGTCCGCCGGTGAATAGCCGCTCAGCGTGATGGTCGGCCCGTGGGTGGGGACGGACGGGTCCGGGAAGTCGGCCGGTAGCGGCTTGGACCCCTCGGGCCTGCGGTCCACCGTGGAGAACGGCGGCGGGAACGGCGCGGTGGCCTCGATCTGCTGCTCGTAGAACGGCAGCCACCGGCAGTTGTCGAAGGTGACGGCCGCGATCAGCCGCCCCTGGTACCCGTACGCGGCCGCGAACCGGCGTTCGGCGAGCGAGCCCTGGGTGATGAGGATCTCGGTCCCCATCGGCGGTACCCCGACCGACTTGATGTTCACGCCGAACTGGGAGGACCAGAACGCCGGAACCCAGAGGTGGGGACGGCGGTCGGCGCTCGCGCTGAGCATGTTGTGCGCGGCCGTGTCGGCCTGGGCGACGGCGTTGCCCCAGTGCTCCAGCGACAGGAACTGGTAGCCGAACAGGGCGTGCGGGGAACGTGCCACGTCACCCGCCACGTAGATGTCGTCGGTGACGATGCCCCGGATGTCGAAGGCCCGGCAGCCGGCGTCGCAGGCGATGCCCCGCGGACCCGCGCCCAGCCCGGAGCCGGAGAGCCACTCGGTGTTGCGCTGCGCGCCCAGCGAGACGACCACCACGTCCGCTTCCACGGTGGACCCGTCGGAGAAGTGCGCGGCGCGGACCCGCCCGGAGGGGTCGCCCTCAAGGGAGGTCACCATGACTCCGGTACGCAGGTCGACACCGTTCTCGCGGTGCATCTCGGCCGCCACCGCGCCGATCACGCCGCCCAGCGCCCCGACCAGCGGGGCATCGCCGCGCTCGGCGACGGTGACGTCCAGGCCGCGCTCCCGGCACGCGGAGGCGATCTCGGACCCGGTGAAGCCGGCTCCGATGACCAGCACCCGGCGGGGACCGGCGGCCAGGGCCCGTTGCAGCCCTTCGCCGTCGTCGCGGGTGCGCAGCACGAAGACACCCTTGAGGGCGCCTTCCTCCGCGTTGGGCCAGGGCCGGGCGCGTACGCCGGTGGCGATCAGCAGCCGGTCGTACTCGACCGCGTCGCCGTTGCCGAGCTCGACCCGGCGGGCGGCCATGTCCAGGCCCGTGGCCGGGACCCCGAGGCGCCACTCGGCCTCGATAGCCCGTCGTCGGGGGAGCGCCGTGTGGTCGGCGACCGCGTTGCCCAGCAGGACCTGCTTGGACAGCGGGGGCCGGTCGTACGGCTCGTACGGTTCGTCGCCGATCATCGTGAGCGAACCGGCGAAACCCTTCTCGCGCATGGTCTCGGCGGCCCGCAGGCCGGCCAGGGATGCGCCGACGACGACGATGCGGCCCTCGCGCTTGAGGCGCTCCAGGGATCCGTCGTGCGTTCCTGTACTCGTCACCGCGCGCCTCCGGAAGGAGATCCGGCGCCGGCCACGGCATCCGGGGCCACCATGTTCGCCATGTCCTCGTCCGTGATCTCCAGAAGGATGGCCTGGACCGGACAGGCGGCCACGGCACGCATGACGTCCTCGCGCTGCGCCGGATCCGCCTCCGGGTTGTAGAGCAGCGACTCGTCGCCGTGCATGGCGAAGACATCGGGAGCGAGGAATGCGCACTGGGCGTATCCCTGGCAGCGGTTGAGGTCGACGACAAGCCTCATGACGGTTCTGCCTTTCCTTGGCCGTCCATCCCCGTCACCCCCCCGGAGCCCCCGGGTCCGCCCCTTCCCACCAGCATGCACGCGGCGCCCATAGGCCGCCTGCCGGAGTAAGGATCCCCAGGTCAGGGCGGTTCGGTGGGGGTCGGAGGCCGACGCGGGGTGCCGCGTCGGACGCGCAGGATGTACAGGCTGAGGATCAGCGCCCAGACCGGGAACACGAGCTCGGACCAGGGCACTCCGGAACCGACCACGAGCAGGACCAGGCCGACGACGGTGCCCAGCAGGGCCAGTGGCCGCGGGAAGACGCCGAGCATCCGTCCGATGGTCGAGGTCGCGAGGACGAAGACGGCCGCCATCCTCATGGCGTACGTCGCGAGGAGCGTGTACGCGAAGTGGCGGCCGAAATCGGAGGGCGTGCCCTCGGCCAGCACGGTGCCCGCCGCCGCGGCGGAGGCGAACAGGGTGGCCACGAAGACGAATCCGCTGCCGAGGAACACGGTGGCGACGAACCGGTCCTCGGCCGGGCCCGTATGCGCGCGCAGGGCGCCCATGAACCAGAGGAAGAAGATGCCCGCGAAGGGCACGATCTCCAGTGCCACTTGGACCGCCCAGCGCTTGTCCTGGTCGACGGTCAGGTCGGCGGCGTTGCCCGACGGGACGGCGATCCGCATCAGGACGATCGCCGCCCCGAGCAGCAGGGCGAAGGCGACTCCGGCCATCCCGGCCGCGCGTGGCGTATCGAGCCGATCGGTCGTGGGACTCACGAACCCCTCACTCTCTCCCCTGGTCCAGCAAGCGGCAGCCACTGCCGCGCCACCACCGGGGGGCGGCCGACCGGGTGAGGGGGCCCGGCCGGCCGGTGGGTCAGCCGACCGGCTCCGGCACCGGGGCGGCGGCGCCCTCGTCGGCTCCTTCGTGCTTGCCGTACCAGGCGACGGCCACCGCTCCGGCGACGGCCATGACGAAGCCGAGGGCCGCGAGCCAGGCCAGGCCGGGGCGGGAGGCGTCGCCGAGCCACAGGACGCCGATCGCGCCGGGCAGCACGGTCTCGCCGACGACCAGGGCCGCCGTGGCGCCGTTCACCGAGCCGATCTGCAGGGCGACCGTGTGCAGGTACATGCCGCCGATGCCCGCCACCAGGATGGCGTAGAGGGCCGGGTCGGTGAGGAGGGTGCCGAGGTCGAACGGGTCCACGCCGTCGAGGATCCGGACGCCGACGCCGAGCGCGCCGAAGCCGAGGCCCGACAGCAGGCCCGCCAGGATCGCGGCGCCGCCGCCGAGGAGGCGTACGGCCACCGTGCCGCCCACCATCAGCAGCAGGGTGATCCCCAGCAGCCACCAGTGCGTGGACATCGGCGCGTGGTGGCCGCCCTCGTGGCCCGCGGCCGTCGCCAGCAGCACCAGCGCGGTGCAGACGACACCGATCGAGGCCCATTCCTTCCGGCTCAGCCGGATGCCGAGCATCTTCACGCTCAGCACGGCCGTGATCACCAGGTTGGCGCTGATCACCGTCTGGGAGAGGAAGAGGGGCAGGAGACGGGCGGCCAGGGCGCCGAGTCCGAAGCCCACGAAGTCCAGGATGGTGCCGACGATGAATTCCCAGGTCATCGCCGCTTTCGCGGTGGACGACAGGTTGGGGCCGCCGTGGGCGGTCACCCCGGCGGCGGCCGGGGACATGCGTGCGGCGCGGCGCGAGCCGACGGCTTGCAGCACGGATCCCGTGCCGTAGCAGATGGACGCCGCGACAGCGGTCAGCAGGCCTATGAGCACCAAGGGCTCCGTTCACGTCTGGCAGGTTTTGCGGTACCTCTGCCAGACGTCGGAACGGGCCGGGAAGTTGCTTCCGGAACTCAGCTCATCGAAGCGAGGACGTCAGGGACCTCGTCCACCGAATCGACGAGCGCGATGCGCGACTCCATCGCACGGCCGCGCGCCAGCGCCTGCAGCAGCGGCCAGGCCGGCAGGTGCTCGGTCCAGTGGGTGCGGCCGACCAGGATCATCGGGGCCGGCTCGCCCCGGGACTCGTAGTAGTTCGGCGTCCCGTTGTCGAAGATCTCCTGGACGGTGCCCGCCGCGCCGGGCAGGAAGACCACGCCCGCGTTGGAGCGGGCCAGCAGCCCGTCCTCACGGGTGGCGTTCGCGAAGTACTTCGCGATGTGGCCCGCGAACGCGTTCGGCGGTTCGTGCCCGTAGAACCAGGTCGGGATGCCGACCGAGTCCCCGCCGGCCGGGAAGCGCTCGCGCACGGCGAAGGCCGCGCGCGCCCAGTCGGACACCGACGGCGCGAAGGAGGGGGCCTTGGCGAGCATCTCCAGGGCCTCCGCGAGGGCCTCGTCCGGAGCCGGTGCCAGGTAGGCGCCGAGGTTGGCGGCCTCCATCGCGCCGGGGCCGCCGCCGGTGGCCACCGTCAGCCCGGACCGGGTCAGCGCCCGGCCCAGCTCCGCCGCACCGCGGTAGTCCGTACCGCCGCGGGCCATGGCATGGCCGCCCATCACACCGACGACCCGGACACCGCAGAGGTGCTCGTCGAGGGCGTCGGAGATGGCGTCGTCATGGACGGAACGGAGCATCGAGGAGAAGACGTCGCCGTCGGACTTCGTCTCCTGGAACCAGGCGTACGCCTCGGCGTCCGGAGTGTCCTCGTACCCGTCGGCCAGCCCGGTGAAGAGCTCCTCGGGCGAGTAGAGCAGGCCCCGGTACGGGTTGAACGGCAGGTCCGGCACGGGCGGGAAGACCAGCGCGCCGTCGGCGCGGACCTTCACCGCCGCGTCGGGCTCCATCGCGCAGCCCAGGAACACGGCCGCCGAGGTGTCGGCGGCCAGCAGGGCGAAGGTGCGCTCCAGCAGGTTGACCGACTGGATCCGGTAGCCGCTGAGCGAGCCGCGGGCCACGACCTGGTCGAATTCGGCGAGCGTCTCGATCTCGATGTCTGGGTTGACCATTCGGCCCACCCTAAGGGCTGCTCCGGTCAGCGGGTCAATGCCAGCGACGTCAGCTGCGCCACACCCCAGCTGAGCGGTACGCACACGGCCAGGAGCGCGGTGGCCCGCAGACTCGCGGCGCTGCGCAGGACGTTGGCGGGGGCACCCAGGTCGAGCAGGGCCGTGCGTCCGGGCTGCCGGATCCGGCGGGCCTCCACCACGGATGTGAGGAGGGTCGCGGCGGCGCACAGGGCCACCAGGACGACGGCCGGCCAGGTCAGCGGACCCAGCGGGACGGGCAGCCCGCCCCGGTCGCGCAGGGCGAACGCGGTCAGGGCACCAGTGGCCACCGAGCAGAGCACTCCCAGCGGGGGGCCGATCCGGGGGGCCTCCTCCTGGAGGGTCCGTCCGGCCAGCAGCCGCAGTGCTCCCGGGCGCACGGCCTGGACCAGGCTCCCGCAGGCGTAGGCGAGCCCCGGTCCGGCGAGGGCGAGCCCGACCGCGGTCAGCGACCAGCCGATGAGCGCCCCGGCGTCGCCCCGGCCCGCGTAGGCCGAGGCCGCGAGCCCGCAGGCGGTCAGCGCGATGCCCCAGGGCAGTCCGGTCTGGGGAGCCAGCGGCGGGCGCGGGCGCAGCGCGACGGCGGTGGCGGCCGAAGCGGTCAGCGGGATCAGGGCCAGCAGGGTGAGGGCGCCCGCCACCGGCAGCGGCTGGTCGGCGTGCAGCAGCTCGGCCCCGGTCCCGTCGAACGGCAGCCCTGCCAGCTCCCCGCGCAGGTGGAGGAAGGCGGCCAGGGCCAGGGCGCTGCCCAGGGCGCAGGCGACGGCGGTGGACATCGCGGCGGCCAGCATGAGCCGAACGGGTCCCAGCCCGACGGCGTCGAGTCCCTCGCGGGGCTGGGTCGCGGGGTCGGCCCGTGCCACGACGACGGCGAAGTGCACGGTGACGGCCAGCGGGATCAGGGCCCACAGCAGGCGAGGGAACGATCCGGCGGGCCGGGCCACGGCGCCGGCGAGTACATAGAGGAACAGGAAACCGGTTCCGGCCGAGGCCGCGGCGACGAGGAGCCGCCGCAGCTGGACGAGCGGCCGGGAACCACGGGCTAGGCGGAGAGCGAGCACGCGGCCTGGTCCTCCGTGGTGTCGGCGACGGGGGAGGCGGCGGCCGCGGCCCCCGCGAGGCGGCCGTCGAGCAGGGCGATCCGGCGGTCCGCGACGGACGCGGTGGCCTCGTCGTGGGTGGCCACCAGCACGGTGATGTCGTGGGAGCGGGCCGCGGTGGTCAGCGTCCGGAGCAGCAGGTCCCGCTCCGTGCGGTGCAGGGGGGCCGTGGGCTCGTCGGCGAAGATCACCGCGGGCTCGTTGACCAGGGCCCGGGCGAGTGCGACCCGCTGGCACTCGGCGCGGGTCAGGGCGCGGGGGCGCTTGCGGGCGAAGCCGGCGATGTCGAGGCGGTCCAGCCATTCGCAGGCGGCCATGCGGGCGGTGCGGTGGGAGGCACCGGCGAGCAGCAAGGGCAGGGCCGCGTTCTCCCAGACCTTCAGCTCGGGCAGCAGCTGGGGCTCGTGGCCGATCCAGCCGAACCGGTCGCGGCGCAGCCGTTCACGGACGAGGGCGCCCATGGTGTTCATGGGGACGCTGTTGAACCAGACCTCGCCCTGCTGGGGCCGCAGCTGCCCGGACAGACAGCGGAGCAGGGTGGTCTTGCCGCTGCCGCGGGGACCGGTCAGGGCGAGGATCTCGCCCGGGCGGACCCCGACGGAGATCTCTACGAGGGCGGGGGACCCTCCCCCGGACTTCGTCCGGGGGGACCCCCCGTGGGAGTAGTGAAGGGACCGAGCCCACAGGACGTCATTGTCAGGCGGGGCATTGTCCGGTGGAGACACCATGGCGTACACCTCCGTCCGAGGGAACGAAGCGGAGCCGGTCGAAGTCACTGGCGCCACAGTGAGATGTAAAGAGACGAACGTCTTGGATGGTGACAGCACACGGCCCGGACCCCCTCGTTCTCACTCGAACGGGGGATCCGGGCCGTGTGGTCGGACTACTGCGGCGCGGGCGGTTCAGGCTCCGGTTACAGCTTGGTCCATGCCTCGGTGAGCACCGAGCGCAGGATTCCCTCGATCTCGTCGAAGGTGCCCTGGTCGGCGATCAGCGGCGGCGCGAGCTGGATGACCGGGTCACCGCGGTCGTCGGCCCGGCAGTACAGGCCGTTCTCGAAGAGCGCCTTGGAGAGGAAGCCGTAGAGCACGCGCTCCGTCTCCTCGTCCGTGAAGGACTCCTTGGTGTCCTTGTCCTTGACGAGCTCGATGCCGTAGAAGTAGCCGTTGCCGCGGACGTCGCCGACGATCGGCAGGTCGTGCAGCTTCTCCAGCGTGGTGCGGAAGGCGTCCTCGTTGTTCAGCACGTGCTGATTGAGGCCTTCCTTGTCGAAGATGTCGAGGTTGGCGATCGCCACCGCCGAGGACACCGGGTGTCCGCCGAAGGTGTAGCCGTGCAGGAAGGTGTTCTCGCCCTTGTAGAACGGCTCCGCGATGCGGTCCGAGACGATGCAGGCACCGATCGGGGAGTAGCCCGAGGTCATGCCCTTGGCGCAGGTGATCATGTCCGGCACGTAGCCGAACTTGTCACAGGCGAACATCGTGCCGAGGCGGCCGAAGGCGCAGATCGTCTCGTCGGAGACGAGCAGCACGTCGTACTCGTCGCAGATCTCGCGGACGCGCTGGAAGTACCCGGGCGGCGGCGGGAAGCAGCCACCGGCGTTCTGCACCGGCTCCAGGAAGACGGCGGCGACGGTGTCGGCGCCCTCGAAGAGGATCTCCTGCTCGATCTGGTCGGCGCACCAGCGGCCGAAGGCCTCCGGGTCGTCGCCGTAGATCGGGGCGCGGTAGATGTTGGTGTTCGGCACCTTGTGCGCGCCGGGCACCAGCGGCTCGAAGGGGGCCTTCAGGGCCGGCAGGCCCGTGATGGACAGGGCGCCCTGCGGGGTGCCGTGGTAAGCGACCGCACGCGAGATGACCTTGTACTTCGTGTGCTTGCCCTGCAGCTTGTAGAACTGCTTGGCGAGCTTCCAGGCGGTTTCGACGGCCTCGCCGCCACCGGTGGTGAAGAAGACCTTGTTCAGGTCGCCCGGGGCGTAGTTCGCGAGGCGCTCGGCGAGTTCCACGGCCTTCGGGTGGGCGTACGACCACACCGGGAAGAAGGCGAGCTGCTGAGCCTGGTTGTAGGCGACCTCGGCCAGTTCCTTGCGGCCGTGACCTGCGTTGACCACGAACAGTCCGGCGAGACCGTCGAGGTAGCGCTTGCCCTTGTCGTCGAAGATGTAGGTGCCCTCACCACGCACGATGGTGGGGACGGGTGCGTTCTCGTACGACGACATGCGGGTGAAGTGCATCCACAGGTGGTCGTATGCGGTCTTGGAGAGGTCCTGGCTCACGGGCTATCGAGTTCCCCACATGTAGGTCTGCTTCTTCAGCTTCAGATAAACGAAGCTTTCGGTTGATCGCACGCCGGGGAGCGTGCGGATCTTCTTGTTGATCGTTTCGAGCAGGTGGTCGTCGTCCTCGCAGACGATCTCCACCATCAGGTCGAACGAACCTGCGGTCATGACCACGTACTCGCACTCGGCCATGGCGGTCAGCGCATCGGCCACCGGGTCGAGGTCGCCCTCGACGTTGATGCCGACCATGGCCTGGCGTCGCAGGCCCACGGTGAGCGGGTCGGTGACGGCGACGATCTGCATGACGCCCTGGTCGAGCAGCTTCTGCACCCGCTGGCGCACAGCGGCTTCGGAGAGGCCTACGGCCTTGCCGATCGAGGCGTAGGGACGGCGACCGTCCTCCTGCAGTTGCTCGATGATCGCCAGGGACACAGCATCGACCGAAGGGGACGGTTGTCTGTTCCTTGAATCTGCGCTTCGACTGACCACGACCTCACTGTGCACGAGGGTCGTCTGTTCCGCAAGACGGAATCGATGAAATCCGTTGTTTGAGAACTCAGATCTCACTGATTTCGTAGTTGGTGGCGTCTGGGTCTGTCGAAAGCCTCTGCCGAGAGGCTAGGCTTGGTATTCGTCTCAATCGTTGGACATGTGATCAGGAGTGTGGCTGTAGTGACCACCGAACTGCGTCGTCTGCGCAACTACATCGGCGGGGAGTTCAAGGACGCCGCCGACGGGCGGACCACCGAGGTGGTCAACCCGGCCACCGGCGAGGTGTACGCCACCGCCCCGCTCTCGGGCCAGGCCGATGTGGACGCCGCCATGGCCGCCGCCGCGGCCGCCTTCCCGGGCTGGCGCGACACCACCCCCGCGGAGCGCCAGAAGGCCCTGCTGAAGATCGCGGATGCCTTCGAGGCGCGCGCGGACGAGCTCGTCGCCGCCGAGTCGGAGAACACCGGCAAGCCGCTGGCCCTCACGGCCAGCGAGGAGCTGCCCCCGATGGTGGACCAGATCCGCTTCTTCGCGGGTGCCGCACGGCTCCTGGAGGGCCGCTCGGCCGGCGAGTACATGGAGGGGATGACCTCGATCATCCGCCGTGAGCCGGTCGGTGTCTGCGCCCAGGTCGCGCCGTGGAACTACCCGATGATGATGGCCGTGTGGAAGTTCGCCCCGGCCATCGCGGCGGGCAACACCGTCGTGCTCAAGCCCTCGGACACCACCCCGGCCTCCACCGTCCTGATGGCGGAGATCATCGACTCGGTGCTGCCCAAGGGCGTCTTCAACGTCATCTGCGGTGACCGCGAGACCGGCAAGGCCATGGTCGAGCACTCCACCCCGGCGATGGCCTCCATCACCGGCTCGGTGCGCGCGGGCATGCAGGTCGCCGAGAGCGCCTCCAAGGACGTCAAGCGCGTCCACCTGGAGCTGGGCGGCAAGGCCCCGGTCGTGGTCTTCGAGGACGCCGACATCGCCAAGGCCGTCGAGGACATCGCGGTCGCCGGCTACTTCAACGCCGGCCAGGACTGCACCGCCGCCACCCGCGTGCTCGTGCACGAGTCGATCCACGACGAGTTCGTGGCCGCGCTCGCCAAGGCCGCCGCCGACACCAAGACCGGCCAGCCGGACGACGAGGACGTGCTGTACGGCCCGCTGAACAACCCGAACCAGCTCAAGCAGGTCGCGGGCTTCATCGAGCGCCTCCCCGCCCACGCCAAGGTCGAGGCGGGTGGCCACCAGGTCGGCGAGAAGGGCTACTTCTACGCCCCGACCGTGGTCTCCGGCCTCAAGCAGGACGACGAGATCATCCAGAACGAGGTCTTCGGCCCCGTCATCACCGTCCAGTCCTTCGCGAGCGAGGGCCAGGCCCTGGAGTACGCGAACGGCGTCGAGTTCGCCCTCGCCTCCTCCGTGTGGACCAAGGACCACGGCCGCGCGATGCGGATGTCCAAGAACCTCGACTTCGGCTGCGTGTGGATCAACACCCACATCCCGCTCGTCGCCGAGATGCCGCACGGCGGCTTCAAGAAGTCCGGCTACGGCAAGGACCTCTCCGCCTACGGCTTCGAGGACTACACGCGCATCAAGCACGTGATGACCTCGCTCGACGGCTGATCGGCCGCATCGATCACAGCACAGCGTTGACGGGGCGGGCAGTAGACAACATGTCTATTGCCCGCCCCCTCGCGTTCGCCGAGGCTTTGCCCATGCCTGAACTCGCCTTCTCCCGCCGTTCTGCGCTGTACGGCCTCGGTGCCGCGGGCCTCGCGGCCGCCCTCGCCGGCTGCGGCGTGCCGGCCGCCTACGTTCCCGAGGAAGGGCGCGAGGGCCCGGACCGCTCCGAGCGGGACCGCAGCGTCACGTTCTCCAACTGGCCGCTCTACATCGACACCGACGAGGAGGACGAGGAGCGCCGCCCGACCCTGGAGGCCTTCTCGGAGCGGACCGGCATCGAGGTCCGGTACAGCGAGGAGATCAACGACAACGACGAGTTCTTCGGCAAGGTCAGCCCGGCGCTGATGAACCGCCAGGAGACCGGCCACGATCTGATCGTGGTCAGCGACTGGATGGCCGCCCGCTTCGTGCACCTGGGCTGGGCCCAGAAGCTGGACCGGTCGGCCCAGCCCAACGTGGCCCGGCACCTCGACCCGCAACTGCGTTCCCCCGCCTTCGACGAGGGCCGGCTGCACACCGTCCCCTGGCAGTCGGGTATCACCGGTATCGCCTACAACCGCAAGGCCCTGGGCCGGGAGATCAAGTCGGTCAAGGACCTGTGGCAGCCGGACCTGGCGGGCAAGGTCACCCTCTTCTCCGGCCTCGACGAGTCCTTCGCCCTACTCATGCAG
The DNA here is from genome assembly GCF_017639205.1 of Streptomyces nojiriensis. Lineage (NCBI taxonomy): Bacteria > Bacillati > Actinomycetota > Actinomycetes > Kitasatosporales > Streptomycetaceae > Streptomyces > Streptomyces nojiriensis. The sequence goes on from NZ_CP071139.1 coordinate 6,465,712, forward strand.
GGCAACGGAGTGGACGTCACCCGCTGGACCGAGTCCGACTTCCACCGGATGTGCGACCAGGTCGAGAACATGGTGAAGAAGAAGCACATCCGCCGCTTCACCGGCAACGACTACACCTCCGATCTCAGCAAGGGCGATGTCCTGGCCTGCCAGGCCTACTCCGGTGACGCCATCCAGCTCCAGGCCGACAACCCGGACATCGAGTTCGTCGTCCCCGAGGAGGGGGCCGAGCTGTGGGCCGAAAGCCTGCTCGTCCCCAACCTGGCCCGGCACAAGGCCAATGCCGAGGCCCTCATCGACCACTACTACGCGCCCGAGGTGGCCGCCTCGCTCGCCGCCTCCGTCAACTACGTCTGCCCCGTCCCGGCCGCCCGGGAGGTCCTGGCCGCCTCCGACGACCAGGAGACCGCCGAACTGGCCGAGAACCCGCTGATCTTCCCGGACGACGACATGCGCAAGCGGCTCGTCGTGGCCCGGGACATCTCCTCGGCCGAGCGCCGGTCCCTCGCCAAGCGCTGGAACGCGATCGTCGGCCTCTGACCCCGCCGAGTGAGGGGTATTGAACACGTTCAGCAATTTGGCTGAACGTGTTCAGAAATGGGCGTAGGCTTCCTTCCATGAGCGAGAGAAGCGCCCTGCAGCGGCGTATCCGTGCCTGGTTGACCCTGTTCCTGATCTGCCTCGTGCTCAGCGGCCTCACCGCCTTCCCCCTGGTCAGCGAGCTCCGCTGGGCCAACGCCCTGATCGACAACGAGTGGCTGCGACGAGTGGGCGACGGGCTGGAGCGGGCCGACGCCGACTACCCCTTCCTCCTCTACGGAACCGACTGGCTCGCCTTCGCCCACCTCGTCATCGCCGTCTTCTTCTACGGGGTCCACCGCGACCCGGTCCGCAACATCTGGATCGTCGAAGCCGGCATGATCGCCTGCGCCGGAGTGATCCCGCTGGCCCTGATATGCGGCCCGATCCGAGGCATCCCCATCTGGTGGAGCGTCATCGACATGTCGTTCGGCGTCTTCGGCGTGATTCCCCTGCTGGTCCTCCACCGCATGATCAAGCGCCTTGAGTCGATGCCCGCTTGACGCCTACTGGGCGAAGGCCGCCATCACGACGCCCAACACCACCGGGTTCATGTCCTCGCCCTTGGCGTTCGTGGAGTTGACCGAGTAGACCAAGGTGCGGGACAGGTCCCGCGTCGCACCTATGCCGGTGTTGTACCCGTGCCGGCCACCGGACTTGCCCCACGCCACCGTTCCGTCCGGCAGGACGATCCTGGACAGTCCCGCGGTCATCGTGGCGTCCTTCCCGCTGCCGAAGGTCTTCACCGCGGGCACCGTGAACATCTCCTCCAGCTGGGCCGCCGGCACGACCCGCCCGCCGAACAGGGCCTTGGTGAACCGCTCCAGATCGGCCGTGGTCGAGATGATGTCCCCCGCCGCCCAGCGGTCCGAGGAGTTCCACTCGGTCACGTCCCGCAGCTCCCGGGAGCCGTCCGCCCCGACTGTCGCCTGGTACCCGTGGTTGTGCGGGCCGGGGATCGTCGTCTGCGTCCGGGACGGGAACGAGGTCTGGCGCAGACCGAGCGGCCTCAGGATCCGCCGCCCGACCGCCTCCTCGTACGAGGTGCCCGTCACCTTCTCGACGAGCACGCCCAGCAAGGTGTAGTTGATGTTCAGGTAGTGCTGGGCCGAGCCCGGGGCGAACTCCGGCTCCTTCCCCAGGGCGTCGGCCAGCTGGTCGTGCGGGTCGGTCACATCGAAGCGGTGCTCCCACTGCGCCTCGAACGAGTCGCCCGGGCCGTCCGCGGCCGGTATCCCGCTCGTGTGGTTGAGCAACTGCCGGACGGTGACCGCACCGTAGGCGTCGGGGACCGTCCCGGGCAGGTACCGCCGGACCGGCCGGTCCAGGTCCACCCGGCCCTCGGCCGCCAGCTGGAGGACCACCGCCGCGGTGAAGGTCTTGGTCACCGACCCCGCCCGGAACCTCCCCTGCTCGACGGCCGCCCGCCCGGTGACGATGTCCGCGACACCGGAACCGCCCCGCCAGCTGCCGCTCGTACCCCCGACGCGGACCAGCGCGGCAGTCGCGTCCTTGTGCTCCGCCCCCAGACCGGCGATCACCCGCTCCAGTACCGCCGCATTCGGCGGGGCCGGTACGAGGGGCGCCGAGACGCCCGCCGTACCCCCCGCCGGCGCGGGAACCGAAGCGGCGTGTGCGACGACGGGTCCGGACGCGATGCCCAGGACCAGAGCGGCTGCGATCAGCGTGCGCGTACGTGCGTTCATGGTGGTGTGCTCCCCCTGTGAGGTCATCGGCGCCGTCTGCCCCGATGACCTCAATGCTCCAGGTCAGAGGGGTAGTTGCGGATCACCCAGCAGAGGGGTCTTCAGCGGTACGACAACTACCCGGTGCGGGGGAGACGACACGCCGTCCCCTCACTCCCCGGAGGGAGTACCCGCCGCGATCAGGCCCGTCTCGTAGGCGCAGATCACCGCCTGGATCCGGTCCCGCAGCCCCAGCTTCGCCAGCACGTTCCCCACGTGCGACTTCACCGTGTGCTCGCTCACCACCAGCGCCCCCGCGATCTCCGCGTTGGACAGGCCCCGCCCCAGGTGCAGCAGCGTCTCCCGTTCCCGCGCCGTCAGCACCTCCAGCCGGTCCGCCGGAAGGGAGGGCCGCGCCGTCGCCGTCGTGTACTCCTCGATCAGCCGCCGCGCCACCGACGGCGCCAGCAGCGACTCGCCCGCCGCCACCACCCGTACGGCGTGCACCAGGTCGTCCCGCCGCACGTCCTTCAGCAGGAACCCGCTCGCCCCCGCGTGCAGCGCCTCGTACACGTACTCGTCCGAGTCGAAGGTCGTCAGCATCACCGTGCGGCACGCGCTCCCGGCCGAAATCGCCCGGCACGCCTCGATCCCGTCCAGCACCGGCATCCGGATGTCCAGCAGCGCCACGTCCGGCGCGAGCCGGGACACCGCCTCCACCGCCGCCGCGCCGTCCCCCACCTCCGCCACGACCTCGATGTCCTCCTGGACGTCCAGGATCATCGCGAAGCCGCTGCGCACCAGCTCCTGGTCATCGGCCACCACCACACGGATCGTCAATTCCCCACCTCCAGCGGCGAGGTTACAAGGGACACCCGCACCGAGTACCCGACCCCGTCCGGGCCCGGGCCGGACTCCGCAGTACCGCCGTGGGCCGCCGCCCGCTCGCGGATGCCGATCAGCCCGTGCCCGCCCGAGGCGCCACCGGGCCCCCGGCCGTCGTCCGTGACCGTCACCGTGAGCGTCCCCGGCCCGTACACGAGCGTCACGTCCGCCGCGGCGGCCCCGGCGTGCTTGACCACGTTGGTCAGGGCTTCCTGCACCACCCGGTGCACGGTCGCCTCCAGCGCTGCCGACAGCTCGCGCACCGCGCCGGTCCGTTCGTACGTCACGCGCAGCCCGCTGGCCAGTACCCGGTCCACCAGCTCGGCCAGCCCGGAGATCCCCGGCTGCGGACTCCGGGGCGCGGCTTCGTCGGTGCGCAGCACGCCCAGCATCGCGCGCAGCTGCGCCATCGCGTCCCGCCCCGTCTCCGCGATCGCCTCGAAGGCCGCCTCGGCCCGCTCCGGGGCCCGGCGCACGGCCACCGGTCCGGCCTCCGCCTGCACGATCATGATGCTGACCGCGTGCGAGAGGATGTCGTGCATCTCGCGCGCGATCCTGGCCCGTTCACGTGCGGCGGCCTGTTCCGCCTCGATCCGGTTGGCCCGCTCCAGTTCGGCGGCGCGCGCCTCCACGGCCGCCGTGTACGCCTGCCGCGTGTGCTGGAGCCGTCCCAGGGCGTAGGCCGCCGCCGAGACGAAGAGCGTGAACAGCAGTTCCCGCGCCGTCCCCGTCTCCCAGCCCACCGACAAGGCGACCGACACCACGGCGGCCACCCCCACGGCTGCACGGACCCGCGGGGCGCACTGCAGGGCGACCGTGTAGAAGGCGATGAGGCCCGCGTACGGCAGCGGCTGACCCGGCCCGTCGACGGCGACCTTGTAGATCCCCCCGACGGCCAGGATCGCCGCCAGTACCGCCACGGGTGCCCGCCGGCGCCAGACCAGGGGCAGCACGGCGGCCGTGGTCATCGCGTACGAGAGCCAGGTCACGGGCGGGAGGTCGGGCGACCGGGGCACGACGAACGGCATCGTGACGGCCAGCTGCACGAGCAGGGTCAGGCCCAGGTCCTGCCACCGCGGATCGGCGCCGCGGATCCCCTCCCGGAAGGCCCGTATCACCTTCCGAGGCCGGCGCGTACGGACGTCAGCGCGTCCAGCCGGTTCGTGGTGATCGCGTCGACCCCCGCCGCGACCAGGCCCTTCATCGTCCGCTTGGTGTCCGCGGTCCAGGCCGACACCAGCAGGCCGTCCCGGTGGAGCGCGTCCACCAGCTCCCGGCTCACCAGTCCGAAGCGGTAGTTGAGCCAGCGCGGCGCCACGGCGTCGATCAGCGTCCGCCGCGGCGGCGACAGCGAGGTCCAGGTCAGCGCGATCTCCGCGCCCGGATCGGCGGCCCGCACGGCCAGCATCGTGTTCGGGCCCGCGCAGTAGTAGGTCCGCTCGCGCGCCCCGCACTCGCGGACCTCGCCCACGACGATGCGGACCGCCTCGGGCGTGGCGCCGGGCAGGTCGAGCATCAGCCGGCCCGGCCCGGCGGCCGTCAGGGCGTCGCGGAGTGTGGGAACGCCGCCCAGGGTCAGCCCCTTCAGCTGCGGGGCCGTGACCTCGTCGAGGCGTAGGTCGTGGCCCCACAGCCGCTGCAGCGTCGCGTCGTGCAGGAGGACCGGCACGCCGTCCCGGGTCAGCCGTACGTCGATCTCGACGGCGTCCGCCCCGCGCGCGAAGGCGGAGCGGATCGACGCCAGGGTGTTCTCACGGACACGGTAGGGATCGCCGCGGTGGCCGACGGCAGTCAGAGTGCTCATGTCCCCATTCTCAGGGGCGCAGTTGCCCGGAACGCGTCAGCGCGCGAGCCATTCGGCGGTGTACGTGTCGATCTCCGCGTTCAGCTTCGCCTTGCCGGCCGGGTCCAGGAAGGAGGCCTCGACGGCGTTCTTGGCGAGCTGGGCGAGCCCGCGCTCGTCGAGGTCGAGGAGGCGGGCGGCCACCGCGTACTCGTTGTTCAGGTCGGAGCCGAACATCGGCGGGTCGTCGCTGTTGATGGTGACGAGCACGCCCGCCGCGACCATCTCCTTGACGGGGTGCCGGTCGAGGTCGGTCACCGCGCGGGTCGCGATGTTGGAGGTCGGGCAGACCTCCAGCGCGATCCGGTGCTCGGCGAGGTACGCGAGCAGCTCCGGGTCCTGGGTGGCACTGGTGCCGTGGCCGATGCGCTCGGCGCCGAGCTCGCGGATGGCGTCCCAGATCGTCTCCGGACCGGTGGTCTCGCCGGCGTGCGGGACGCTGCGCAGACCGGCGGCGCGGGCGGCGTCGAAGTACGGCTTGAACTGCGGGCGAGGGACGCCGATCTCGGGGCCGCCGAGGCCGAAGGAGACCAGCCCCTCGGGACGGTGGTCCACGGCGAGCCGGGCGGTCTCGGCGGCGGCCTCCAGGCCGGCCTCGCCGGGGATGTCGAAGCACCAGCGCAGGATGACGCCGAGTTCGGCCTCGGCGGCCCGGCGGGCGTCCTCGATGGCCTCCATGAAGGCCTTCTCGTCGATGCCGCGGCGGGTGGAGGAGTACGGGGTGATGGTCAGCTCGGCGTAGCGGATGTTCTGCCGGGCCATGTCGCGGGCGACTTCGAAGGTGAGGGTGCGCACGTCGTCCGGGGTGCGGACCAGGTCGACCACCGACAGGTAGACCTCGATGAAGTGCGCGAAGTCGGTGAAGGTGAAGTAGTCGGCGAGGGCCTCGGGATCGGTGGGGACCTTCGAGTCGGGGTGCCGGGAGGCGAGCTCGGCCACGATGCGCGGGGATGCCGAGCCGACGTGGTGGACGTGGAGTTCGGCCTTGGGCAGCCCCGCGATGAAGGGGTGCAGGTCGGTCATGGGGATGCCTCCGGGAGGACGCGGGTGCGGGCAGGTCGGGATTCATCGTAGGCACGCCCGTGACTGTCGGTGGCAGCGCTTAGCATGGCTGTACGAGAGGGGGGCGCCGTATGACCGACAGCAGTCCCGAGCCGCGAGACCCGTGGGCGCCGCTGGAGCGGCCGGCGGTGGAGCCGGGCAGGCCGCAGGGCGGGCCGGGGGCGCCGGGCGTGTCGGGCGCGCCGTCCGTGCACGACCAGCCGACGCTCGCCGGGATGCCGGGCGACCAGTTCACCCCGCCCGCGCCGACCCCGACCCCGGCGCCGATACCGACGCACACCCCGCCCCCGATGACCGGTCCGCCCGCGTCCGCGGCGTACGGGTATCCGGCCCAGCCCGGCTACGGATACCCCGGCGACGCCGGGTACCCCGGGCAGAGCGGCCACCCGGGGTACCCCGGGTACCAGGGATACCCGGGCCAGAGCGCGTACCCGCCCTACGGGGTGCAGCGCAGCAACGGCTTCGGTATCACCGCGCTCGTCCTCGGCATCCTCGCGGTCGTCGGCTGCATCACCAGCTTCTTCGCGATAGCGCTCGGGGCGGCCGCGGTCGTCTTCGGCGCGCTGGGCCGCGGCAAGGCGAGCCGCGGCGAGGCGGACAACGGCGGGATGGCGCTCGCCGGCATCATCCTGGGCTCGATCGGCATCCTGCTGGGCGCCGTGATGATCGCGGTCGTGTTCGCCGGCTTCATGGAGCGGGGCTCCGTCGACGACTCGCCCTACGACAGCCCCTACGACAACTCCCAGGTCCGCGAGAAGGTCTGACCGGGCCGCCTCAGGAGGCCCACGGCCAGTCGGCGTCTCGGCCGGCCTCGATCAGGGACACCATCCGGAAGGCCCCGTCGGTGAGCCCCCCGAAGGCGTGCCGGTTCGCGGTGCCGGAGGGTGCGTGCCCCACCCGGTAGCCGGCCAGGTTCCAGGTGTAGACCGGAACCGCGGGCGGCACCTCGGCCGTCGGATCGCCGCCGTTGCCGTACGAGGCGGCCTGCTCGTCGGTGACGATCAACACCCGGTCGTGGCCGTCGTAGTGCTGCTTCACCGCCTTGGCCGTGTAGGTCCCGCCGCGCTGTCCGAACCGCTCCAGCACCTTCAGCACGGACTCGCCGCGCTCGCACCGGACCGCCTCGCTGGTCGTACCGAACTGCACCAGGTCGGCCCGCTCGGCCCGCAGCGCCAGCGCCGTTCCGAAAATGGCCGCGGCGTCCGCCCGGTTGAGCTCGGAGCGGTCCGACAGCGGGGACCACATCGACCCGGACCGGTCGACGAGGACCAGGGTCCGGCCCGGCAGCGCCGGTACGTTGGCCAGCGAGTGGCCGAGTGCCTGCTCCAGCGGGTACGACCAGCGCAGCGAGGGCGCGTGCTGGTAGGCGGCCAGGTAGCGGAAGGGGAACTGCCGGGACCGCGCGACGACCTCCGGGTCGGAGATCCTCGCCGCGACCTGAGCGGCCACCGCGTCCGAGACCCCGGCCCGGTCGAAGTTGCGCAGGTTGCGCAGCAGCGCCATCGCGCCCATGGAGGGGATGACCGCCTCCCAGGCGGCCGCGTCCATCGGCCCCTGCAGCCAACCGGCCAGCGACTCCCAGGTCATGCCCGCCGCCGCGAGCCGCTCCGCCCCGTCGGGGGCGACGACCTGGGCCCGGCGCTCCCGTACCGGCAGCTCCATCAGCGCCCGGTGGGCCGCGAGGGTCCGGTTGCCCGCCGGGACCTCGGCGCTCTCCGGGTTGTGACTGCGGTCGAGGGCGTAGCGGAACAGCTCGCCCTGCCAGGGCTTGGCCGGGTCGGGGGAGGCGTGCACGAGGTTGAGGACGTCGCCGAAGCGGTAGGCCTTGGAGTCGGTGTCGTACTTCAGCAGCGAGGTGCCGGAGTAGAGCCGGCGCACGGCGTCGGCGATCCCGCGCTTGACGGGCTTGGGCACGTTGCGCCCGTACGCCGCCGTCCAGTAGGCCAGCAGCTCACCGGGTTCGTCCGCGCGCCGCAGCACGGAGTCGACCACCCGGCGGTTCGAAGGCCCGTCGGTGGCGCCCGCGTCGAGCCGGGCCTTCACGTACTCGGCGGCGCCGACGAGCGATGCGGTCCGCATGTTCGCGTCCCCGCGGAGCCAGCCCAGCAGGCCGGCCGTCCAGGCGGGATCCTCGACCGCGAGGGTGCGCACGAGCGCCGCGAACCGGTCGTCGCGTGCCTGGCCGCCCTCGTAGGCGGTCCGCTGCGTCACGAAGTTGGCTACGGCGAGCAGGAACAGCTCGGAGCGCGGGTCCCGCAGGTGGCCCGGGCCGCCCTGAGCGGTGCGGGCGGGGCCGGTGGAGCGTACCGGCGAAGTGGGCGAGGCGGGCGCCGACTTGGGCGCGCGCTGGTTGAAGCGAGCCATGAGAATCCCCCCGAATTCGATGGAAGCGGGGGAGGCGTTGCGTGAGGGATGCCCGAGATCGGGAGTCGGCGGCGGACTTTATGCCCGACGAGCTGCCTGGCTGCTCCACCGGCCCGTTCCCTTGCGGGTGACGAGCCGGGTGGGATTCGAACCCACGACCTCCGGGTCCCCAGAAGTAACCGTCGCCTGCGCACCGGGCATCCCCCACGCGGGCCTCCCGAGATCAAGGTGGCGGCGGCCTGGTTTCTTTGCAGAAGAAGGAGCCGCAGCCTGCGCACCGGGAGGTGCGTGACGTAGGTGTCCAGAGATCGAAGTCGGCGAAACCACAAGGTGCTCTACCAGCTGAGCTACACCGGCCTGAAGCCGGTGACGGGACTCGAACCCGCGGCCGCCCGATTATGAGTCGAAGTAGGTCTCGCCTGCGCACCTGGACGCTGCTCACGTTAGGCGGCCCGTCCGGGCCGCCGCCACGCATTTATCCGGTACCCGGGCCGCAGGGTCACCCGGCCGTCTCGCGCAGCCGCTCGCGGGCCTCCATGAGGGCGAAGCCCAGCAGGTTCAGTCCGCGCCAGCGCGCCGGGTCCAGGGCGCGTCCGTCGTCGGCGGCCAGCCCGATGCCCCAGATTCGGTCCATCGGACTCGCCTCCACCAGCACCCGGTTCCCGGTGCCCAGCAGGTACCCGCGCAGCGCGGGGTCGGAGCCGAACTTGTGCACGCTGCCCTCCACCACCAGGGCGAACCGCTCGCGCTCCCATATCGCGTTGTCGAAGCCGCGTACGAGCCGCCCGACCTTCTTCGCCTCCGCCGGGCTCTTCGCCGCCACCGCGGCGCGCTCCGCCTCGGCGTCCTCGAACAGCCGGGCCTTGCCGGCCATCATCCAGTGTTCCGCGGTCGCATAACGGACGTCACCGACGGTGAAGGAAGCGGGCCACCACTGGCTCAGGCAGCTCGGACCGAGCCTGCCGTCCGGCTGCGGGCGGTGCCCCCAGAACGGCAGGTACTTCACCCGCTCACCGCGGCTGACCTGCTTGATCAGTTCGTCCATCATCTCCATGCACGCGAGTCTGGCAGTCGCCACTGACACTTCGTACGGGATTTTCGGTGTGCCTCGACACATGGTCGACTGATTCCGTCGCGTAATCAAAAGGCAACAACGGAATCACTTGGCCGAGGGCGTCACCTCTGTCAGGATCGGCACTCAATTCGAGCTGTAGCTCGAACTGTAGCTACGGAGAGCGTGAGAGCGTTATGGGCAACCGCTTCCAGGTCAAAGACCGCTTCGCGGACGGCGCGCAGTACATCGACGGGCGACTGAGGTCCGGCACCTCCGGACAGTCACACACCGTGGTCGATCCGGCGACCGGCGACGAGGTCCTGACCTACGAGCTCGCGAGCACCGCGGACGTCGACGAGGCCGTCGCCGCCGCCAAGAGGGCCTTCCCGGGCTGGTCCGGCGCCACCCCCGGCGAGCGTTCGGACGCCCTGCACCGGCTGGCGGCCGTCCTGGCGGAGCAGGCGGAGGACTTCGCGTACGCCGAGTCCCTCCAGTGCGGCAAGCCGATCAAGCTGTCCACGGAGTTCGACGTACCGGGGACCATCGACAACACCGCCTTCTTCGCGGGCGCCGCCCGCCACCTCCAGGGGCAGGCGGCCGCCGAGTACTCGGGCGACCACACCTCGTACGTACGCCGCGAGGCCATCGGGGTCGTCGGCTCGATCGCGCCCTGGAACTATCCGCTCCAGATGGCCGCCTGGAAGATCCTCCCGGCGATCGCCGCGGGCAACACCATCGTCCTCAAGCCCGCCGAGCTCACCCCGCTCACTTCCCTGATGTTCGCGCAGGCGGCCAAGGACGCGGGCCTGCCCGACGGCGTGATCAACATCGTCACCGGCGCCGGCCGCGAAGCCGGAGAGCACCTGGTGGGCCACCCCGACGTGGTGATGACCTCCTTCACCGGCTCCACCGCCGTCGGCAAGCGGGTCGCCGAGATCGCCACCGCCACCGTCAAGCGGCTCCACCTGGAGCTCGGCGGCAAGGCCCCCTTCCTCGTCTTCGACGACGCCGACCTGGAGGCCGCCGCACACGGCGCCGTCGCCGCCTCCCTCATCAACACCGGCCAGGACTGCACGGCCGCCACCCGGGCCTACGTCCAGCGCCCCCTGCACGACGCCTTCGTCGCCCGGGTGGCCGAGCTGATGGAGAGCGTCCGCCTCGGCGACCCCTTCGCGCCCACCACCGACCTGGGACCGCTCGTCTCGCACGCCCAGCGCGACCGGGTCGCCGGGTTCGTCGAGCGCGCCCGCGCCTACGCCACCGTCGTCACCGGCGGCGAGATCCCGGCCGGGGACCTGGCCGAGGGCGCGTACTACCGGCCCACCCTCATCGCCGGCGCCGCCCAGGACAGCGAGGTGGTCCAGTCCGAGATCTTCGGCCCGGTCCTCGTCGTCCTGCCCTTCGACACCGACGACGAGGGCATCGCGCTGGCCAACGACACCCCGTACGGACTCGCGGCCTCCGCCTGGAGCCGTGACCTCTACCGGGCCAACCGGGCCACCCGCGAGATCAAGGCGGGCTGCGTCTGGGTCAACGACCACATTCCGATCATCAGCGAGATGCCCCACGGGGGCTACAAGGCCAGCGGCTTCGGAAAGGACATGTCGGCCTACTCCTTCGAGGAGTACACGCAGGTCAAGCACGTGATGTACGACAACACCGCGGTAGCCGAGAAGGACTGGCACCGCACGATCTTCGGGGACCGTCCGTAACCATCCGCGGCGACGCCGCGTGGGCCCACCGCCTGACCAGCGGTACACCTCCCGAAAGGGCACAGCGCATGGAGCAGTTCGAGCCCGACCGCCTCTCGGCGGCGCAACTCGCCGCGATGCGGCGCAGCCTCACCAGTGGGCGCGGGGCCCTCACCCGCCGCTCGCTGCTGCGCGCCTCCGGAGTCGGAGCGCTCACCCTCGGAGGGCTGTCCGCCCTCACCGCGTGCGGGATCCCGCCCGCCAAACGCGAGGGCGACGCGGCAGCGGCCTCCGACGACCACTCGGCCCAGGAGAAGGAGATCAACTTCTCCAACTGGACCGAGTACATGGACACCAGCGAGGACGAGAAGAGCCGTCCCACGCTGGAGGAGTTCACGAAGCGGACCGGCATCAAGGTCAAGTACACCGAGGACATCAACGACAACGTCGAGTTCTTCGGCAAGATCCGCCCCCAGCTCGCGGCCGGCCAGGACACCGGCCGCGACCTGATCGTGGTCACCGACTGGCTGGCCGCGCGCATCATCCGCCTCGGCTGGGCGCAGAAGCTGGACCCCGCGCACCTCCCGCACGCCTACGCCAACCTGATCCCGCAGTTCCGCACCCCCGACTGGGACCCGGGGCGGTCCTACAGCTATCCCTGGACCGGCATCGACACCGTCATCGCCTACAACGAGAAGGCGACCGGCGGCAAGAAGGTCGACTCCGTCACCCAGCTGCTCGACGACCCCTCCCTCAAGGGCCGCGTCGGCTTCCTCACCGAGATGCGCGACAGCGTCGGCATGACCCTGCTCGACCAGGGCAAGGACCCGGCGAAATTCACCACCGCCGACTTCGACGAGGCCATCGGACGGCTCCAGAAGGGTGTGGACAAGAACCAGATCCGCCGCTTCACCGGCAACGACTACACCTCCGACCTGGACAAGGGCGACCTGGCCGCCTGCCTCGCCTGGGCAGGCGACGTCATCCAGCTCCAGGCCGGCAACCCGGACATCAAGTACGCCATCCCGGCCCCCGGATACATCACCTCCAGCGACAACCTGCTGGTCCCCGCCAAGGCCCGGCACAAGGCCAACGCGGAGAAGCTGATCGACTTCTACTACGAGCCCGAGATCGCCGCCCAGCTGGCCGCGTACATCAGCTACGTCTGCCCGGTCGAGGGCGTCAAGGACGAGCTGGCCAAGATCGACCCCGCGCTCGCGGACAACCCCCTGATCGTCCCGGACAAGGCGATGGCCGCCAAGGCCCACGCCTTCCGCTCCCTCACCAGCGAGGAAGAGACGGCGTACGAGGAGAAGTTCGCCAAGCTCATCGGCGCCTGACGCACGCCCTGCGGCGGGCCGGTCCCGCCGGACCGCGGCGCCGACCGCCGGACCCTCCGGCGGCGGCCCGGCCCGGCCCGCTCCGCCGAGCCTTCGACCCCTTGCCCCACCCAACCCCGGGACCATTCATGACTGACAAGACCGCGGGCGGCGACGTCCGCCTCTCCGGGATCAGCAAGCACTACGGCACCTTCACCGCCGTGCACCCGCTGGATCTCACCATCCCCCAGGGCTCCTTCTTCGCCCTGCTCGGCGCCTCGGGCTGCGGGAAGACCACCACCCTGCGCATGATCGCCGGCCTGGAGGAGCCCTCCACCGGCACGGTGCACCTCGGCGACCGGGAGGTCACCGACCTGCAGCCGTACAAGCGCCCGGTCAACACGGTCTTCCAGAGCTACGCGCTCTTCCCGCACCTGAGCATCTTCGAGAACATCGCCTTCGGGCTGCGCCGCCGCGGCATCAAGTCGGTCAAGAAGCAGGTCGACGACATGCTGGAGCTGGTCCAGCTCGGCCAGTTCGCCCAGCGCAAGCCCCACCAGCTCTCCGGCGGCCAGCAGCAGCGCGTCGCCGTCGCCCGCGCCCTGATCAACCACCCGCAGGTGCTCCTCCTCGACGAGCCGCTCGGCGCCCTCGACCTCAAGCTGCGCCGCCAGATGCAGCTGGAGCTCAAGCGGATCCAGACCGAGGTCGGCATCACCTTCGTGCACGTCACGCACGACCAGGAGGAGGCCATGACCATGGCCGACACGGTCGCCGTGATGAACGGCGGCCGCGTCGAGCAGCTGGGCGCCCCCGCCGAGCTGTACGAGAACCCGGGCACCACCTTCGTGGCCAACTTCCTCGGCACCTCGAACCTCATCGAGGCCTCGGTGGAATCCGCCGGCTCCGACGTCGTCGTCTCCGCCTCCGGTACCACCCTCCGGCTGCCCGCCGCCCGATGTTCGACCACTCCCCGCGCCGGCGGAAAGCTCCTGGTCGGGGTGCGCCCGGAGAAGGTGTCCCTGGTCCCGGCCGAGGAGGAGGACGCCATCGCGACGGGCCGGAACAAGATCACCGGCCGCATAGCCGCCTCCTCCTTCATCGGAGTCTCC